>CAWCZZ010000011.1:0-132883 GCA_963800195.1 uncultured Acidobacteriota bacterium | reverse complement strand
CTGGCACCTGTTCGTCAGTGACAAACTGAACCTGCGTAATGGGCAAAGCCAAGTCATGAATGGCGGCAAAGATTTGTTCCCGAAGTTTGAGCGCCGGGTACCGCCACTCTTCGCCTGGCATCCAGACCAAAAGCTTCCCAGCTTCGAGCCGCAGATAGTGCAGTGGAACAAGCCAATCGAACGTGTGCGGATTGACGATCTGCCTGAGTGAACTCTTAATCTGCGTCCAGAAATTGTTGGCTGGAGCCGCATCGAGTTCTTCATGGATCGCCGCAGCGGCCGCCTGCTTACCAAACTCCACGGCGGCTGCACGCTCCTCCATCTGCCGTTGTTTCCGCCACTCGCTGAAGAGATCGCCTTCAAAACAGCGAGGAACAACCTTCAGCAAGAAGCCGGTCGGATTTTCGACCGAACTCGATGAGCGAACAACGCTCCCCTTCTCGCGCAGGAAGAAGATCAGCTCCTCCGTGGTCAAATCCGGAACTTGAGCTTGGCACGCCGCTATCATTGCGGCGAGAGCCCTTTGATCCGGGACCAGAGCGTAGCGGGCGAATTCACGACGAATTTCAGCCGAATCCAACAACAACGCCTCTGTTGCTGTTGTTCTTTCCAACAACAGATCTTTGTCTTTAAACCGCGTGTTCTCCTCGAACACAGTGCTCATGTCCGAACTGACCATGCTGAGTGTGGTCTCCTTGGAAGGAGTGTCCATGTCAGGGTTGACCACAGTGTTCACGTCAGAGTTGGCTACTGTGCTCACGTAAGGATTGACCACAGTACCCCCACCTGTTGAACCCCGCTTGTATTGGGCAGCTTGCAGTGGCCAGACGAACGAATGACCGGGCCCAATCTTCGCCTGGTAGAATCTGCCTTTTGACTGCTGCCTCTTCAGCGTGGCTTCGAAGCTGAAAACTCTGAAGATAGTTGGGGTTCGCCGCAGGATGTCGGGAGCCTGCTCTATCGCGACGAAGTCCTTGTCCAGCAGACTCTGCCGCACCCTTCTAATTGTGCTTTGCGAGAGTCCGGTCTTCCTCAGGTCATTGTGTCCCGCCTGCACCAGCTTCTCCATCTCTCCGTCCATGAGGAGCGTTGGGCCTTTCTCATATTTCCTCTTCTCGGCTTTTCGTTTTGACTCCTTCCAGAGAAGCTCATAGACAAGTGCCTCGTTCCCCGTCAGCATGTCCTTGGCATTGTCAATTCGCTGCACCCGCCCCTCGACGACCATCTCGCCTGCTTCGGTAACCCAGACTCCCACTCGCGCCGGTCCACTTTTGCTTGGCCTCTGCGTGTACACATGCAGGTCTCTGAATCTTTCGTCAGTCGAATCGGCGGCACTGACCGCACTCAACCTCGGAGTGGCCACTGTGTCCATTCCAGACCTGAGCACTGTGTTCTCGTCTGGAGTGACCACGGTATTCAGCGGTAACCTGAGCACTGTTCCCATCTCAGACGAAACAGGGATCGTACGCATAGACTTGGGCACTGTATCCGAGTCAGACCTGAGCACTGTGTTCTCGTCTGGTCCGGCCACAGTGTTCAACGGCAACCCGAGCACTGTATTCATCTCAGGCGTGACAGCGGTCTGCGGAGACATGGGCACTGTATTCAGTTCAGACCTGAGCACTGTGTCTGCTTCAGACCTGGGCACTATGTCCGCCTCAGACCTGAGCACCGTGTTCGCTTCAGACTTGAGCTGTGTGTTCAGGTCAGGAACCATCACGCTGTTCATCGGTAACCTGAGCACTCTGTCCGTCGTAGACGTGAGCACTGTGTCCACGTCTGGGGCAACTGTCGCGGGCGCAGTATTGTCGGCTTCATTGTTGCCGGCCTCAGCGGCAACCGGAGATTCCACTGAACATGCCCGCTCCACCGACCCCAGGAACGATAGGTCGGGCACCAATGACGGCTCAATGATCAGCGCATCAATCTCTGCCTTGGGATCGAATGCAACGGCCCTACGCTGATGTGTCGGTCGATGATGCTTTTGTGTTGCTTGCGCCATGGGGCAAAATCTCCATTAACTGCTCAAAGGCAGTTGAGTAGTCCTGCATCGCTTTGCAGCGTGGGTCAAAATCGGAGAGGAACTGCCGCGCCTGAGTTGCCTTTCCCACCGAGGCGTCGGTTCGTATCTCGTTCAGGAGGGGAACGGAATATCGCGCCTCCAATTCGGCGAGCAAGCTCCTGGAAATGCGAGTCAGTCCGATACGTCGGTCCACCATCGTCGGAAGTATTGCAACGGAACGGATCGGGGTACGTACCGCGCGCGACAACACCTCACAAAACTGCATGCACGCCGCCGCGCCAGAAACCGAAACCAAGTCCATGTTGCAGGGAATCAGCACCTGCTGGGCGTAAACCATCGCGCATGTCTGCATCTGCCCAATTGACGGCCCTGCATCGATCACAATCGCGTCATAGGCCGAGTCGTAGCGAGCGAGCAGATCCTCCAGCACCCGCTCGCGTGCAAGTTCGTTCCCAATATGCCGCTCCGCATCGGCCGTTTGACGATTGCTGCACAGGACGTGTAGCGTGGGCGAGACGACTTCGACACAGAGTTCAAGATCGAAGCGACGAATTATGAAGTCTGCAAGGTAGTGTTTGGGCCGCAGGCGAAGAATCATGCTCAGGGACCCTTGCGAATCAGCGTCGATCAGCAAGGTTTTCTTGCCTTTGAGCGAAAGCGAGTGGCCCAGGACCATTGATGTGACTGTTTTGCCGACTCCACCGCGCTGGTTTGCCACCACGAGTTTCATCGGCATTCCAGCACCTCATTGGCGTCGCCACGGGAACTGGTGTGATTGGGTTGTGCGCACAGGGAAGTGAGGCTGGCCAGCCCAAATGAGGCTAGCAGGGAAGAGAAATTTGAGCAGAATTTTAGATCAGAGGTATGCCGTAAGTATGCCATACGCTTCGCGCCTTTATGCTCTAAGTCGAGCCTTTTCAGTCCGAACAAAAAGTGCTTCCGTGCGGGCTTGGGCTAGCGTAAGTTACTGATTTGACACGAGCTTAGATATGGATTGACCCGACCTACTCTGATGACTCATAATCCTTTGGTTCGGGGTTCAAATCCCTGCAGGCCCACCATTTAGCTTTTACAACTTGCGAATCTTGGCACGCTGCCTGAAAACGGCATTGTGCTCTGTTTTGTGCCACATGCTGTTGAAAATGGCATTTCCATCTGCTGACCTGTTCGTTAATCATCCTTTTGGTTTAGTGGTGCCGATATATTTCTGCCTGCGTTGGGGAAGGATCGATGACCACCGCTCCTCCATGAACCTCAATTCGGCTTTGCATCACGGGGCGGAGAATCGTTTCCATCATTGGCCGTTGGTGAATTCGTCCGCTCTACACTTGCAATTGCATTCTTCTTTGCCTCAATGCGAATACCCGCTGCAAGGGTGGAACTGAGAAAGGCGCGACATGTATAGCAAGTGGACGACTCTTTGGTTCCTCGGGATCCTGACCCTGGTTGTGCTGGGATTCGCGTTCGTTATCACATGGCCCTTTCTTTATCCAATTGCGGCGGCAATTATCGTTGCCGTCGTCTTCTATCCCGCCCATCAAAAAATCTTGGGGTGGACCAAGGGAAAGGCCGGGAAGGCTTCACTGCTATCCACTCTGGCGCTGCTCTTTCTCTTTGGTGTGCCAGTCTTCATCATCATCATGTTGGTCGCGAAGGAGGCTGTCACTGCCGCCCAATACCTGACGCGCCAGAGTGCGGAGCAGGGTGGATTCACTTTGGCTTTGACAACCGTGGCGGAGCGCGGATTGCAGTTTCTTGGGCGCTGGATCGACGTCACGAAGTATGACATCCGTGGGACGGTTACTTCCCACGTGCAGCAGGCCGGCGTCTGGGTCTTGGGCTCTGGAGCTTCGATCCTCAGCAATTTTGCGCGCTTGATTGTGGAATCCCTTATTTCGCTCGTGGTGGTCTTCTTCCTTTTCAGGGACGGTCGGGGCTGGGTTCAACAGGCGGAGGAGATCATTCCGCTGTCGCCTGGGCAGGCAAGAAGGTTGTTCAGCAATATATCGGACACTATCGTCGCCAATGTGTACGGCATTATTTCCGTGGGAGTGGCGCAAGGTGTTTTGACGGGCATCGCGATGGCGATCGCAGGAATGCGGTCTTCCCTTTTGCTCGGCGTCTGTGCTGCGTTTGCCTCCATTGTGCCAGTTGTCGGCGCTGCCCTGGTGTGGGTTCCCGCGGGGCTCTACTTGATCTTTACCGGAGCGATTTGGAAGGGCGTCTTCATTCTTGCGTGGGGAGTCGCGGTGATCACCACTGCCGACAACATTATCAGGCCTTGGGTGGTAGGCGGGAAGGTCCAACTGCATCCCCTCGTGTTGGTGTTTTCCATCCTGGGAGGCGTCGAAGCGTTTGGCTTCCTGGGATTGTTCCTGGGTCCGGTCGTCGCTTCAGTACTGTCGGTCTTGTTCGGAATCATTCGCGAGGAACTCGGCCACGGCGATGGAAAACCGGAATCGAGTGTCGCCGACAGTTCAGCCGAAGTTTAATTGGCCCAGTCCGAATCCAAAACCTAGAGTTGAAGAATGGCGTGGCCTCGACCGCGGTCAAAAACTCATTTTGGACTCCAACAACTCGACAAATCGGCAATAGAATCGATCACAAAGTCGGGTCTAACGGTACCCAGAAGGTCCGCTGGCCGGAACTTGCCTGTCCTGACGAGAGCACCCTTTAAGCCCGACGTTTGCGCACCGCCAACGTCGGCCTCGATGTCATCACCAATCATGACAACACCTTGTGCGTGAAGTCCCAGTTTCTCAATGGCGGCCTGATAAAAAGGAGCGGCAGGCTTGCCAAATACGAGCGCCTTTCGTCCGGTTGCGTGTTCCAGTGCGACCACGAAGGGTGCCACATCCAATGAGATGCCGTCTGGGGCCAACCAATAGCGAGTCATGCCCAGGGCTATGAGCTTTGCGTCTGGGTTGTGGTACAGAAGACGAAAGGCGCGGTTGAGCACTCGATAATCCCAGAGATCCCCGAGATCGCCGAGCACCACATAAGAGGCACCCCGTTCTGCATCGTCGTCAAGACACTGCAGCCCTGTAAACTCTCGCCGTGCCGATGGCCGGACAAATAGGGAGATGTTTTCTGTTGGCTGGGCGCGCAACCATTCTGCAGCGGCAACCGCAGGCGTAAGAATTTCTGATTCTTGTGCCGGAATACCGAAAGATAGGAGCTTTTCTGCTAATGCTGCGCGAGACTTGGAGGTTGTGTTGGTGACGAATAAGTGGGGAATTCCCTTCGCACGCACCCATGCAATCGCATCAACTGCGCCGGCAATGACGTCATCGCCGTTATAAAGCACACCATCCATGTCAAAAAGAATTCCACGAAGCTTTTGATTATCAGACACGTCTCACCCCCTATCCACGACTTAATTGTAAATACCTGTCAATGAAATCGAATGGTGAAAAGTATCTCGACATGTTCGGCACTTGTGCCGAAGTGAGTCAACGATCGGTGGACGGCCTGTCGTCCAAACATACGCGCCGTGACACGTTCGCTGGAGCGAGTGGCGCCTTCAACCGCGACCGATAAATGGCATTTTGGTTGCCATGATAGTCATGAACTGCACGTTTGTATCCAGCGGCAGGCTTGCCATGTGCACAACTGCATCCGCGACCTGCGTGACATCCATCATCGGTTCGACGGCGATTTCACCATTTGCCTGCCTTGCGCCTGTCGCCATTTTTGCAGCAAGTTCGGTCAGCGCATTACCGATGTCAATCTGGCCGCAGGCGATGTCGTATTTGCGGCCATCCAGCGAAATGCTCTTTGTCAGGCCTGTGACTGCATGCTTGGTGGAAGTGTAGGGTGCTGAGTTAGGTCGTGGAGCGTGGGCTGATATCGACCCATTGTTGATAATTCTTCCTCCGCGAGGATTTTGGTCCTTCATCAGACGAAACGCCCCTTGCGCACAGAGGAACATCCCTGTGAGATTGACGTCGACCACGGCCGTCCATTTTTCGTACGTGAGGTTCTCGAACGCCCCGCCTGCACCAATTCCAGCATTATTGAACAAAACGTCAAGGCGACCGAATTCTTCTTTAATCTGAGCGAACAGGGCGTTCACCGAATCCGGCTTGCTGACGTCTGTCGGTACGGCCAACGCATCCTTGCCAGGACCCATCGCACTCACTGTCTCTTGTAGCCGCTCAAGACGACGTCCGGCGAGTACAACACTGTATCCAGCATTCGACAGCGCGATTGCCGTGGCTTTGCCGATTCCACTACCTGCACCGGTAACAAGGGCGACTTTGCTTGAAAGTGTCATTCCTGTTTCCTTCCGTGTATATAAATCTCAATCCATCGATACATTAATATAGGTGAGGTCAGCGATTCTCCACGTCAGAACTGGCCACGCATCAGGAGAGGCCGAGCGTCATGCGGGAACTCTGCCGGCTTTGCAATACATTGGTCAGCGCTCAGGGTGGGCGGAATCTCGGCGATAAGACACTACTTCATGACGGCCGCCTGGCGTCGGTACTCGCCCCGCTCCATGATCGCGGCTGCGCCAGGATTCATGGAGCAGGGATCCTCCCAGGGTTCAGGCCGCTTTGCTGGGCTGAGCAGCCATCTGCTTCATCATCTGACGCATTGCCGCAATATGGCCCGGTGCTCGCTCTTCGCTCCAGGTTTCATAGCGGTTCGCAGCCTTCTCAAGGTTGGCGAGGAACAGTGGATTCGAGAATTGCTGGCGGCCTTCCCGTATGGTCGGCTTCACGCGCTCCCAAATGAAGAAGAGCTCACCGTTGGTCTCGAAGAACAGATCCTCATGCAGTAGGCCATGATTGAGGTACGCGCATGCTTGCTCCCAGTAGCTTACGACCATCATGTATGATGTGCCGGCTTCCGTTCCCATAGGTGCGATTCGCATCGCCTCTTCGAGGGTGCTCGCGAAGTAGTTCTTGGCGAACCAGTCGCGCGCCTGCCGCAGCCGCGACTCGCGGCGAAGATCGAAGATCTTCAGTTGGAGTTCTGCTTGTTCGTACGTCGGATTCATAGCCATGTCTTCTCCTTTTGTCCTCTACGTATTCGTAATGCCCGGAATCGCATGCCGTTCCGCTGCTACTGCTTGGTTGCAATTTGTTGCCGCAGATGTTGCTCCCGCTCGCGCGCGCGTCGAACGGAGCGAGAGATGGCGGAACCGATTTTATAGCGATGTTGCTCCCGCTCGCGCGCGCGTCGCACATCCCGGAGGCTGTGCGGCCCATCATAACCTTGACCGAGAGTCTCTGGGCGGCTTTTGGGATCAAGTGAGTGGCCGGGCGGGCGATAAATGATGAAGGATCGAGCCGACATCGCGATCGAATTCGTTTGCGTCGATTACAACGGCGCCGGAACTCGCACCATTATTTGCGACCTCAATTTGGCAATTTGTTCTCACGAAATTCTGATTCTGCTGGGCAAAAGCGGCTCCGGCAAAACAACAACTCTCAAACTCGTCAACCGTCTCCTATGCCCTACTCGGGGAGAAGTGCGCGTGGAAGGTCGCGCTACCCATCAGTGGAATCCTATTCAATTGCGCCGCAGGATCGGATATGTGATTCAGGAGGTCGGGCTTTTTCCGCATTACACAGTGGAGCGCAACGTTGCGCTGATCCCGATGATTGAAGGTTGGGACAGCAATCGAATCGCACAGCGAACAAGCGAGATACTCTCGTTTGTTGGATTGCCTTACGAGCAGTTTGCGCGACGCTATCCACATGAGCTTTCGGGCGGTCAGCGGCAACGGGTCGGGATCGCTCGCGCACTTGCGGCGGGCCCGCCAATACTGCTTATGGATGAACCATTCGGAGCTCTTGATCCCTTGACCCGCGCGGAACTCCGACGGGAGGTGAAGTTGCTCCAGAAACGACTCGGCACGACAGTTGTGTTTGTCACGCATGACGTGACCGAGGCTCTCGTGCTTGGCGATCGCATCGCTCTCATAGAGAACGGAACATGCGTTGGGGTGTTTACGCCGCGAGAGTTTCTCAGGTCGTCCAATGAGAGCGTGAAGGCTTATGTTGAGATCGAACGATCCAGTTCCCAATTGTTGGATGAGTGATCCATGTCATTTCTAGAATTCGCCGTCAAGCATCGCCTTGAGATCATGACACTGTCCCTGGAGCACATTCGCCTGGTCCTTTGGTCCCTGATGTTTTCGCTCATCATCGGCATTCCACTCGGCGTGCTGTTGGCGAGGCGTCCGAGATTGAGGGCGGTTGTACTCGGAACGAACAACGTGATTCAGACCATACCAAGTTTGGCGCTCTTTGGGCTGCTTCTACCTATGCCTTGGCTGGGGGTTCGGGCGGACCGCTTGACGATCACAGCGCTAACGCTATACGCGCTGTTGCCAATTGTTCGCAATACGTACACTGGCATCAGTGGAGTTGACCCATCGGTACTCGAAGTTGCCACGGGAATGGGACTGACTGCGCGGCAGATTCTGTGGCATGTAGAAATTCCACTGGCCTCTCCTGTTATCCTCGGCGGGGTACGGGTCGCGACCGTAATAACAATCGGGGTCGCGACGATTGCAGCAGCGATCGGAGCTGGCGGTCTTGGCGAGTTTATTTTTCGTGGCTTAGCCATGGTGGACAACAACGTTATTCTGGCCGGTGCGGTGCCCGCAGCCCTAATGGCGCTCGTTGCGGATGGAGCGATCGGGGTATTGCAGAGGGGTACACAATGGCGACGCCGGTAATATGAACCGCCGCGGATTTGTGACCGGAATCGCTGCGCTGTTGCTCGCAGGTTGCAGCCGTCGTGAGCGCCGCATATCTGTCGGGACCAAGAACTTTACTGAACAACTTGTACTTGGCGAACTTCTGGCTCAAGTTTTGCGAGAGTTACACTAATGTTCCTATCGAGCGCCGATTCTATTTAGCGGGGACATATATCTGCCACCAGGCCATTCTTGCCGGGCGAATTGACATGTACGTTGAATACACCGGTACGGCGCTCGCCGTGATACTCAAACAATCAACAAAGTCAGATTCGATCGCGGTATTCGACATTGTGCAAAAGGAATATCAGCGCCGGTTCAATCTCATTGTCCTACCATCGCTGGGATTCAACAACACTTTTGCCATCGCTATGCGCAACGACGATGCAAGGGCAGCAGGGATTACGAGATTGTCAGATCTCGCCGCACATTCCCGGCAGATGCGCTTGGGCGTTGGCTATGAATTCCTCGAGCGTCCGGATGGTTTTGTGGGGCTGGCGAGAACTTATGGACTGCAATTCGCCGCGCCGCCAAGCGTCATGGATCTGGGCCTGCTGTATCGAGCGCTTCAGGCAAAACAAGTGGATGTTGTGGCGGGCTCTAATACGGACGGAATGATCGCCGCGCTCGGCTTAAGGGTGCTGGAAGACGATAAACATTATTTTCCACCCTATGACGCGGTTCCTATTGTCAGGCCGGAGGCCCTCCAACAGATCGACGGTATGCGCGCAGCACTGGAACGCCTTGGCGGACGCATTTCAACCGACGACATGCGCCGCATGAATTACGCAATTGATGGCGAGAAGTGCGATGTATCTGATGTGGTGCATGATTTCTTGAAGAGCATGTAAATCTAGTTTCCCTTCTGGATCATTCGCCAGGAGACAGCGGCGCTTGTCGCGGACAAGCCTGCACAAATCAACATGATGATTCGAAATCCAAATACAAATGACTTTTTAACTGATTCCTCAATGGCGAGTCTCGTAATGGAATTCAGGCCGGAGGGAACTTGCAATCCAGCAAGCTTAGTCTCACCCGCTTGCACTTGTTGCAAAATACCGGGCGGAAGCGGAAGGTGAGTCAGGCTGTGATCCAGATGAGAACCGAAGGCTCTTACCATCACAACCCCAAGAACTGCAATCGCCAGCACACCCGCGACCCGGGCAACCGCATTATTGATTCCAGAAGCCGTGCCGACGAATTCCTGGCGTACTGAATTCATCACGACTGTGGTCAGAGGAGCCACGGTGACCGCCATCCCGACGCCTAAAACAATCACTGCGGGAAAGAACGACCTCCAGTAGTTGTCCCCAACGGAGGGCAGAGCAAATAGCACGAATCCCGACGCCGCAATGAATGGTCCGACGATCAATGGAGTTTTCGCGCCATAGCGCGCAACCAGGCCGCCGGACCAGCGGGAAAGCAGGAACATCAGTAGGATCAGTGGGAGTACAGCAGCGCCGGCTGTTGTTGCGGAGTATCCCTGGACTTGTATCAGGTCCAGCGGGAACAGGAAAAAGAAGATCCCAATAGCTGCATACAAAAACAGCGTGAGCAAGTTTGCGCCAGTGAAGCTGCGGGCTTCGAAGAGCGAGAGTGGGACCATCGGCGAAGTGCCACGGGCTTCGACGAATGCGAACCCAAAAAGGCAGCCGAATCCAAAGATCAAGCTTCCGAAAACCATTGGGTCTCCCCAACCACGATTAGTAGATTCGATGAAGCCGTAAACCAAGCCACTCAGGCTGAGGCTGGCAAAGAGGGCCCCAGACCAATCGACACGAGATGCCGCAGCGCTGCGGCTTTCCGGAATGCGCCAAACAGAAATTGCGATCACAACTGCCGCCAGTGGAACATTGATGAAAAATGCCCAGCGCCAGGAGGCATGCTCAACCAGCCATCCGCCCAGTAATGGGCCAACAGCCGCCGTGATTGCCGTAAAACCAGACCACGTTCCAATCGCCTGGCCACGGCTTTTCTCGTCGAACGATGAGCTGATAATGGCAAGGCTGCCCGGTACGAGGAGTGCCGCGCCCACACCTTGAATGCTCCGCGCGATGATCAGTAAATGAATGCTCGAGGCAACTCCGCAACCCATGGAAGCCACGGCAAACATTGCGACGCCCACAACAAACATCAAACGGCGTCCAAACAAATCTCCGAGCGATCCGCCGACCAGAATCAATGCACCCAAAAACAGTCCGTAGGATTCAACGACCCATTGCACGTCAGTCACGGTTGCATGAAAGTTGGCTTGAACCGCAGGCAGCGCAATATTGGCAACCGTACTATCGATAAATGCCATGCTGGATGCAAGGATCGTTGCAACCAGTATCCAGGTTCTCGCCTCTGCGGCACACGTAATCCCGACATACCCGGAGCGGATTGCGATCTCATCGCAGGGTGGTCTCATGGACCCTCTCGATGCATTTTAGTGTGGATCGCGATACCAAATAGCAACCCCAGAATCGGTCCATGCTTGGGCCACGCATCCAGAATCGCTTCAATGAGCGTAACGGCAATGTTTTCAATAACTACACACACCGCTTCATTTCCTCCGCAACAACCGCCGGAAGTCCGGGTTCAGATTGATAGGAGCCGTCCTTCGGCAGTATTGCCCACGCACAAACGAACCATTCGGCGGGATGGTTTGTAATTTCGGGTTCTCGTGGGGCGAGCGTTCTTATGTCCGACACTGGAAGTAACATGGAACCTCAAATCTGGTATGCACGGCAGCCCCGAGGTTTGCTGGCGCTGGCGGCAGTCGTTCTCCTCCTTCTGCTGGAACCAGCGAGACTTTTCGCGCAGCAAACATCGCCCGGCGATCAGGGATGGTCGCAGAACGATCAATACAACGGACAATACGCGCCAAATCGGCAATCAGAGCAGCAATCAGACTATGGACAGCAGCCTGACGCGCAATGGTCCTATCCGAATTCTGGTCAGGCTTATGCGCAGCAGGGTTACGGCCAGGCGCCAGCTCAGGCTCAGCCGCTCAATGCGGTACAGTTGGAACAACTCGTGGCCCCGATCGCGCTTTATCCGGACGCGCTGGTGGCGCAAGTCTTGGCCGCGTCGACTTATCCCGGCCAGGTTGCGGATGCCGACCACTGGCGGCAGACGCAAGGCTACGCCTCCCCTGACCAGATTGCGGCCGGCGCCGACATGCAGAACTGGGACCCGAGTGTAAAAGCGTTGACGGCGTTTCCCCAGGTGTTGGCGCAGATGGACCGCAATCTGCAATGGACCACCGATCTTGGCAATGCCTACTACAACCAGCCGCAAGACGTACTCGAGGCAGTCCAGGTAATGCGCCAGCGCGCTCAGGCAGCCGGAACCCTCCAGAGCACGCCGCAGCAAGCGGTGCATATACGACCAGGGCTACATCCAACTGATGCCGGTGAATCCGCAAGTCGTGTACGTGCCGACGTATAACCCTTGGACGGTCTACGGAGCGCAGGTTTCGCCCTACCCCGGATTTTCGCTGCTTGGCGCGCTGGGATCATTTCTCGGCTCGTCGCCGATAAACTATGGGCTCGGGATCGCGATGAGCGCCTTCAGCCACACGCCCTGGGGCTGGCTGGCGTGGGGTTTGAACTGGTTAGCCCAGTCCGTGCTCTTCCACCAGTCGAACTACTCTTCGCAGAGCACCACCGTGGCTGATTGGGGATTTCAGCACAATGGGCTGCATGCCTACGCGGGCACGGGAAGTGTTTGCGAGGCATAGCTACGAGCGCACGCCGGGCGGTTACGGCCGGTTCGGCAACGGATACAACGGGAACCGCGGACAGGGATTCGGCCGCCCGCCAGACAGATATTCCGAGAACTGGCGAGGAAACTCCAACCGCAGCTTCCAGCCCGTTGGAGGCGGCTACTACCGGACGCCGCGCCCGGCCTACAACCATGTGCAGGTACCAGAAAGCAGGCAGCAGTTCGACCGCCGTGGTTACGGATCCAGCTTGAACCGGGGGACCGGAGAAGGCTACCGCGGCGGGGCGGGCGCAGCCTACGACCGTTCGATGCAGGCCTATCGCGCGCCGAGCTCAGGTTTTCCGCGCGGCGAATTCGGGGGGCGATCTTCCGGGGCTTTCGCGAGCAGGGACTTTGCGCACTCCGCCGAAAAACCACCGCACTCGGGTGGCTTCCATCTGTTTGGCAGCAGTCACGCGCCCAAGAGCTTTAGCAGCCGGGGCTCAGGCGGCTTCCAGATGGGAGGCGGCGGCCATGCGCCGAAGAACTTTTACGGCGGCGGGAAGCATTTCGGCGGGGGGCACTCGCACGGCGGAGGAGGAGGTCACTCCGGCGGTCACGGCGGCGGCAAGCATCACCGCTGAGCCCTTGCGCATTTTTGGAGGAACTCATCTGGAGCAGTGGTCCATGACGGAATGACCCGCCTGCCTCGAATCATGTCGCAAGTTTGACGGAAGCCCGGCGGTGGCGTTGCGCGCATCTGCACTTTAGTAGTTCGAGATTTCGACCAGGTTTTTGTCCGGGTCGCGCACATAGATCGAGCGCATTTTTCCCATTGCGCCATTGCGTTCGACAGGGCCAAGTTCGATGCGAACTTCCTGTTCCTTCAGGTGGCTTATCACTTCGTCCAGCGGGGTTGAGGTGATGAAACAGATGTCGCCGGCGCCGGCGGTAGGATGAGCGGCTTTGGGGTTCACCTCATGTCCACGCTGGTGAAGTTTGATCATCTGCTCGCCGAAGGCAAGAGCCTTTCGGCCATCCACGGTAGACAACTCCATGCCGAGGACTTCCGTGTAAAAGTCAACGGTGATGTCGATGTTGGCGACGGTGAGGACGAGGTGGTCGAGAGAATCCATGGTTATGGCCATATCAGACGGATGATACTCGCCCTGGGACGACCTCTCACAATTTTTTGTCGAAGGCAGCGCGCGGCGAGCGAAGCGGCCGGGCTTCGACTCGCTGGATCAATCATGCTTCAAGGTGTCCTGGGCGGATACTTCGTCTTTGCCCAACGACCAACATGTCGCAGATTCCTGGGATCGGCTACATGTTGACAGATTATTGAATTGCGAAAATTCATTTCGCAAGAGACGATTGGTTTTTGGGTTGAATCGGAGAAGATCGAGCTTCGATGTAATGTCTGAGAGGAGAACCACCGTAGCCATGATCGAACTGAGACATCTACATTATGTTACAGGCTTGGCTAAAACGATGAACTTTACCGTTGCGGCCAAGCAGATGCATGTTGCCCAGCCAGCGCTAAGTCAGAATATTCAGCACATAGAAGAAGAGCTTGGAATAAAGCTGTTTGAGCGCAATACGCACGGGGTCCGCTTGACCCAGGCCGGGAGCGTTTTCTGTCACGAGGCGCTCCGAACTCTCGAACAGTTAGAGCGGACCAAACAACTCAGCATATGTACAGCGCGCGGCAAAAGTGGCGAACTCACCATAGGTGTGACAACGGATACAATTCTCGGGTCCCTGCCAAAGATGATCTCGAAGTACCGCAAAATGTATCCCAATGTTCAACTTAATCTCAAGGAACTGCCGCTGGATGAGATGGTTTCGTCGCTCAAAACAGGCGGGCTTGATCTTATCTGTACGGAGGGATTGGTCTTCG
Organism: uncultured Acidobacteriota bacterium; assembly: GCA_963800195.1. Lineage (GTDB taxonomy): Bacteria > Acidobacteriota > Terriglobia > Terriglobales > Acidobacteriaceae > TOLSYN. Next base: position 118,558 of record CAWCZZ010000011.1, on the reverse strand, counting down.
ACGACAGCCTCGATTCTGTCGACTTGCCCGCACTCCCTGTTGTGGCCGCAATCAGTTGCGCCAACCCTCTCGGGCGTGAATCGACTCCCATTAAATTGAGTAGCCTTGCCGACGAAACCTTCATTTTCCCAACGCCCTACAGAATGCATTCCGTTTACTTTACATTTGTGGCGGCTTGCCGTAATGCTGGGTTCGAACCTAAACAGGGCTATTATGCTGATTCAGCCGTCGCCGGAATAGGTTACGTTGCTGCGAATTTAGGCGTAGATCTAATACCGCGATTGCCCATGATTCGGCCATCTCCATCGATTGTCTGGCGAACAATCGTCAAGCCATCGCTCGCATTCCGCATGCAACTTCTGTCGAGGAAGGGAGATGTGCCGATACCAGCCCAAAGTTTTCTTAGTCTCGCATCCTGACAGGGCAAAGTATTGTTGGCGCCACCCGGTTATCGCTCCTTCTTATAACCATAACGGCCAAATTCTATAGCAGTTCTGGATTCATTTGGCTATATAGTCATGCTGCACCACACGACAACTTATAAGTTTGAGCAACAGTCGTGCATGGACATCCTCGCTCCGAGGTGAGTGCTGACCAGCGCTTTTCACCACCTGCAATTGCAGCCCCGCCATGGCCTCGGAGGCCTGCTCAAGGGAGCGCGCGAAGGCGTAGCTTTTCGAGGGTCTTTGGTACTACAGCAGTTCTCGACGGGTGAAGTCGAGGCTCGTGTTGGCATTTTTGGGAAATTGCGGAGGTAATTCAATGCAGAGTTTAGCTGCTGTTGCGCGTGCGCCGCAGAAGCCTTTTTCGGTGGAGTACATAGACCTTCCACAGCCCGCGGAAGATGAGATTCTGGTCAAGATTGCGGCGGTGGGTGTCTGCCACACTGACATAGCGTGCCGGGACCAGGTGATGCCTGTGCCTCTACCTTCGATCCTGGGGCATGAGGGTGCGGGAATTGTGCAGCATGTTGGTTCGAGCGTTACCAAGATAAAGCCCGGCGACCACGTTGTGCTTACCTATTATTCGTGCGGAATTTGTGGACCATGTCAAAATAGCAAGCCTTCTTATTGCACTCAAACCCTCGATAACAACTTCGGATTTAATCCTGCGATACAACAGAATGCGACCGGCGCCAAGGGTGAGGCGATCCACTTGAAGTTTTTCGGTCAGTCTTCTTTCGCCCAATACGCTTTGGTGCGCGAGCGGAGCGCGGTCAAGATACGCGACGACGTACCACTCAGAATCCTGGCGCCGCTCGGTTGTGGAGTTATGACCGGAGCCGGAACCGTGATTTGCGGCTTAAAAGCTCAGGCCGGCTCAAGCATCGCGATTTTCGGCGCCGGATCGGTAGGGTTGAGTTCCGTGCTTGCGGCTTCGCTTTCGGGATGCTCTGAAATCATTGCTATCGATGTTATGGATAGCCGCCTGGAAACGGCCAAGGCTTTCGGCGCTACCCATGCGATCAATGGCACGAAATGCGACGTGTCCAGAGAGATCCGTAAGATTATTCCCAATGGCGTTGACTATGCCGTAGACAACACCGGGGTCCCTTCGGTAATTCGACACGCAAGCCGGCGCATTGGCTATCTGCGGCACTCTGGGCCTCGTTGGAGGCAGGAGCCCGAAAGACGATTTAATAATCAACTACGAGCAGGTGATGCAACAAGGACTTAGCGTGCGGGGTTTTATTGAGGGTCACTGCATTCCGGACATATTTATTCCTCAACTGGTCGAGCTATATATGCAGGGGAAGTTTCCATTTGACAAGTTGATCAGCTTTTATCCATTCGAGCGGATCAATGACGCGATTACCGATCAGCTTGCCGGAAAGATTATCAAGCCGGTCTTGAGATGTGACATAACGGCTGCACGCACGTCCACCCAACGATTGATTATTTGGTCAACCGTTGTCAGCGACCCATGCTTATTCCGGCAATGGTTTGGAAGTTGTGTAACGATTGACCATTCAGTTATACCGTGGCCGGAAACGATTGCCGGATCAGCCAATCGTTTGTCTGCAAGCGTCGTTGCCTCGCTTTGAGCTTATTGGACGAAATGCGGTCGACGCGGTGTTAATGTGGGAGCAATAAGGGAGGTGCAGTAATGGAATTCTCTGGCGGATACCAAGGCAAGGTGCTCAGGATAGACCTGACAACGAAGTCCTCCCGCGAGGAAAACCTTGATCCTGAACTGGCACGCCGATTTGTAGGCGGTGCCGGATTCGGCATCAAGTATGTGTTCGACGAAGTTGATCCTGGGGTCGATGCACTATCGCCAGACAACAAGTTGGTATTCGCTCCCGGGCCGCTCACCGGTACTGACGCTCCCTGCGCCAGCCGTATGTCGGTCACCGCCAAGTCTCCCCTGACGGGGACGATTGCGGTGAGTATGACAGGTGGGTTTTTTCCGGCGGAACTTAAATTTGCCGGTTATGACGTTCTGATCATCGAAGGCAAAGCCGATCAGCCGGTTTACATTGTCATCCACAAAGGAAAGGTTGCGATTCGACCGGCGAAGCATTTGTGGGGCATGAAGTCTATCGATTGCGAGCACAGCCTCAAGGAGCAACTGGGGGACCACAACTATCGGATTGCATGCATCGGTCCTGCTGGCGAACGGTTGGGCCGCATGGCTAACATTATGAACGAATTGCGAACCGCTGGCGTAAGGGCCTCGGCGCCGTCATGGGTTCAAAAAATCTCAAGGCGATCGCTGTTCGCGGCCATTTGGACGTACCAATCGCGGACAACGCGGTTTTTGCTGAGGCCAAAAAGTCCTTCCTTTGTAAAATAAAGGACAGCCCAGTGCTTTATCCGGAGTTTTCAAAGTACGGAACGCCGGCAACCCTTGACGTCACCTGTGGTTTGGGCATTTTCCCGGCAAAGAACTGGACAGCGACCGGCGAATTTGAGCCGGTGGATACTCTCGGCGCAGCCGCAAACACCGCGCAAAAGACGGGACGGGAACACTGTTATACCTGTCCTGTGGCGTGCAGCCAAGTGAAACTGACAACCCCCGATGGTCCATATCCGGGAACGACGAGTGTACCTGAATTTGAGACGCTCTATTCCTTTGGCGGGCAGACGGGGGTGGATAATCTGGATGCAGTCATTGCGGCCGACCGCCTGTGCGACGAGTTGGGACTGGATACCATCTCCACCGGGGTAACGATCGGCTTCGCAATGGAATTGTTTGAAAGAGGAATCATCGGCAAAAGGAGACGGAAGGCTTGGACCTGAGTTTCGGCAATCACAAGGCGATGCTGGAGATGATCACTCGAATCGCTTTCCGGCACGGTCTTGGGGACGTGCTTTCCAACGGCGTGAAGGTGGCGGCACAAATGATCGGCAAAGGGAGTGAAGACTACGCCATGCATGTCAAGGGACTGGAGCCGCCGGGGTACGACGTGCGTGGGGCCAAAGCGCACGGCTTGAACTTTGCTACTTCCTTTAACGGAGCCGATCACAACAAGGGTTATGCTTTCCAGGAAATCTTTGGTCTTCCCGTACCACGCCCGTTCGATCGGTTTGTCCCGGAAGGTAAGGGCTGGTTAACCAAGTGGAACCAGGATATTCGATGCGTGACCTGCGACTGCGCTACCATGTGTGCATTCCTAATGGATATGGCCGTTCCAGATGTTGCACTGGAAAACACCGCTGGCCTGCTTCGGGGGGCAACTGGGATGGACTATACGCCCGAAGAGGTAGGGCGCGTGGGAGAGCGCGTTCAGAACCTGGCTCGCGTATTCAACATCAGAGCGGGATTTACTGCTGAAGACGATACTTTGCCCAAGCGTCTTATGACTGAACCGATTAAAGTTGGAGGATCCAAAGGGAGTGTCATTCCGCGTGAAGAGCTCCGACAAATGCTAGGTGACTACTACAATGAGCGCGGTTGGACGGCGCTGGGTGTTCCGACCAGGGAGAAGCTCCTGTCTTTAGGCCTGTATGAGGCGATACCATTCGTCGCTGAAGCAGCCGCTGACAGGCAGGGGTGACGGGTGCGAACTTGATCGTTGTAGTTAAGGCGGCTCACGACCTTGCGCGCTGTCTTGGCGGTTATCGCCAGGAGATAGAAATTGAGCGCCCCCTTGCTTTATCGGAGTTTATGCAGAAGTTGGTAGACCGCTGCGGAGCTGAACTCAATCATAGGTTCAATGGGCGCGCAAATTCATTGTGGAAAGTTGCCGTCTTTGTGAATGGACGAAATGTGCTGGCAGGAGAAGGTCAGCAGACAATTATCAAAGATGGCGATGAGGTTTTCTTCTGAGCCCGATGAGTTGGCGGATAGGCACTCTTTGAGGGCTCGATCGCCGTCCGGAGGCCGGAAAGACCTCTGTTTGCCAGCAACATGTTTTTGATGGCGGTTATAATGCGATCTTATAACCACATGGGAAAAATTCTATAGCAACTTCGGATTCATTTTGCTATATAGTGATGCGGCATCACACAACAACTTTAGCTCCTCAGTAAAAAACAGTCGTGCACGTATACGCCCCCGATTTTCTCCCTCCGAGGTGAGTGCTGACCGGGGCCTATCACCATTCAGGAACAGAAGACAGCAGACCGACATATAAAGGAGATGAAATGATGGAAGAAAAAGGGATACAGGGTTGGGCAAAGCTGTGTGCTGGTTTGATGATTGCGGTACTGATCGGCGTTGCCGGTATGTCGTCCACTGCTTACGCGGCTTCTTCGGCCAACAAGCCAAATCTCGACGGGTACACGGGACCAGACGCACAGTACATTGTCAGCCCACTGCCCGACCCGGTGATCAAGCCTGGCTACAAGTTCAAGGTTGGCTACCTTAATGTGTTCGCCGGGATCAGCGTACTGTTTGAGATTCAAAAGGAATGCGAGAAGAAGGTTAGAGCCCTGGGCGGGGATTTTATCGGGTATGACGGCAAGCTGGATATTCAGCAACAGGTTAGTCAGATGGAACAGCTTATCAGTCAGAAAGTCGATATCATCATCGCGTATCCCATCACCGAAGCGGGGCTTACGCAAGCGGCGCTAGCGGCAAAGAAGGCTGGAATCCCGGTGGTCTTGATCAGCACCCCGTCGAGTTCAGAGCAACCGATGGACCCGAATGCGACCGCCATGGTCGGAATGGCATTCGACCAATATGACTACGCAACCATGAAGATAGTCGCCAAAAAATATCCCCATGGGAAAATCGCAGTATTGGGATTTGGGCCACCTTCCGAGAATCTCGTTCACATCCTGGCGCGCTCGAAGTATTGGGGAAAAGAAATGGGGATGAATATTCTTGGCCAGGTTGATGCTTTGGATGCCAGCCCGAATGCGGCGACCGTTGCCACACAGGCGATCATGGGCAAGTATCCCGATGCACAAGTCATCCTGGGCTACAACGACTACGCCACGAACGCCGCGGCCATGGCCCTGAGGGCCTCAGGCAAGACGGGGGTTGTGGTGGTCACTCCGAACGGAGGCTCGGAAATCAACGTGCCTGCACTGAAGAGCGGCGCCGTGCTCACCGCGTATCGTAACCCGTGGGAGAAACTCGGTGACGCTGCTGCCATAACTGCCTACGACATCCTCACCAAGCAGAGTATTCCGCAGAAGAGAATGTTGTTTGTTGGCGAGCCGGCAACGAAAGAGAATGTGAATTCGCTCACGTTCGTACACTAGGACGCGAGTTACAAGCTCGTTTAGCTGCGCGACAGTATGGGGTAATAATGATCTCGGATTCAACAGGCTCACACGTCGAAACGCCGCTCCTGAGCATGACGGGTCTTCATAAGTGGTTTGGCGGCGTTCATGCTCTTTGCGGCGCTCAAATGGTCCTGAAGAAGACGGGAGTGGTCCACGCTCTCATGGGGCAGAACGGCTCCGGGAAGTCGACCATGCTCAACATACTTTCGGGGCAATTGCGTCCAGACGAGGGCGCAATTGCCATGTTGGGTTCGCGGGTGACGTTTAATAGTCCGCCGGATGCGCTCGCCCGCGGTATCTCCATGGTTACCCAGGAGATGGCACTTGCCGAGGATCTTTCCATAGCCGAAAACATCCTGCTAGGTCACCGGCTTGTCCGGGGACGTTGGGGAATCGATTGGCGCGCGACACGAGACCGCGCCAGCGTCGCACTGGAGCAGGTCGGCGTCGACTACGACCCGGCCTGTATTGTGCGTTCGCTAAGACCCGATCAAAAACAGATGGTAGAGATTGCGAGGGCACTGTCTACCGATGTCAAAGTGCTCGTGCTCGACGAGCCTACGAGTTCGCTTACCGACGGGGAAGCCAAGGGTTTGTTCGCTGCCATACGGCGACTGAAAGAGCGGGGCGTATGCGTCATCTATGTTTCGCATCGCTTGCCCGAACTGTTCGAAATCGCTGACGAGATAACCGTGCTGCGAGACGGAGTCACGGTTGCCGAAGGGCAAATGGCGGACTTTTCCGTTCGTTCCTTGGTGGAAGCCATGGTGGGCCGGGAAAAGCGGCCAGCCCGTGGGACAACACGGACACGCGATGCGCGAACGGCGCCCGTTTTGCAGATTCGTAATCTTTCCGTTCCGGGAAGTCTCTTCAATGTGAGTATGGAGGTCCAGGAGGGGGAGATTGTCGGCCTTGCGGGGCTTGTCGGCTCAGGGCGGAGTGAACTGCTGGAGGCGATCTATGGCTTACGCTCTCCCAGCGAGGGAACGATCCTGTTGTCCGGTAAGCCATTAAAGAACGGAAGTCCCCGAACTGCGATCAAGCATAGCGTTGGCTTCGTCCCGCCGGACAGAAAAGTACAGGGCGTCATTCTTCCCATGTCTGTGCGGGACAACCTCGCTATGGCCGCGACTTCTGAACGGCTGCGCCTGAGCAACCCTAGCATGGGGGCGATTGAGAACGAGTGTGCTGCTACCTCCAAGCTACTGAGCATAAAAGCTGCCTTGAGTGCCGAGGTGCGGACGCTGAGCGGCGGCAATCAGCAGAAAGTGGTTCTAGGGAAATGGTTGATCCGGCCTCCCAAGGTCCTGCTGCTCGATGAGCCGACTCGCGGCGTGGACGTTTCGGCCAAGGGAGAGATTCACCATCATTTGAGGGAGGCAGCCTCTAAGGGCATCGCTATGCTAGTCAGCTCGTCGGAATATGATGAACTGTGCGAAGTATGCGACCGCATCGTCGTGCTCTTCCGCGGCCGAGTAGTTGCAACGGTTCCGCGGCACGAAGCTACGGAGACAAAACTGGCGGCTTTAGGTGGGGGCATGAACGTGAAAAGTGCGGCCGCAGGGTCGTGTGAGTGAAGTATTGACCGGAGCTTCGTGCTCTTCCGACGATGTCGTTGCGAGACGCCACGGCATGAAGCCATAGGGGCATTGGGCAGAAGTAAGGTGGGGGGACCCGTTATGAAGAGAGCATTTTCTGAGGCTTGGGCGAGCACGCGGCCGTTTCGCCCTGTGCTTGCCGTAGTCGTAATTTTGTTTGCACTTTTTGCTGCCTGGCAACCTGGCTTTCGCACGATGCTGAATGTGCAGAACCTGCTGGCCTCGGTCTCGATACTCTTTATTGTTTCCATGGGCATGACATTCGTGCTCGTCAGTGGAGGCTTCGATCTTTCGGTAGGCGCCACGGCCGCGTTCTGCGCCGTCTTTCTGGGCAAGGTGCTCGACGGGAATATCCTGCACGGACCGTTGGCCTTGCTGGCGACGATCGTCGTCGGAGCATTGGTGGGAGGCATTCTCAACGGCGTGTTTGTTGCGGTGCTCAGACTTTCCGTATTCGTAGTTACCCTGGCATCCATGACCGCCCTCACCGGCTTGGTGCTCGTCTGGACGAAAACGCAATCGATCTACGTCACTGATCCAGTGGTCGACCAGATCTCGATATCCCGGGTTTTCGGGGTGCAAACTCCGATATACATCATGGTTCTGGTCTTTCTGATCTTCTTATACATTCAGAAACGCACCTACTTTGGCCGCGATATTTACGCGACGGGCGGCAGCTACACAGCTGCCCGGCTGTCGGGCGTCAGGACCGAGCGCACACTGATCATGGTGTATGCGGTGACTGGAGCATGTGCCGGCCTGGCTGGCGCGATCGGCGTTGGACGAGTCGGAGCCGCCACCCCCCAAGTCGATCCGGGGCTTGCACTGCAGGCTGTAGCGGCGGTTCTGATTGGCGGTACGGCGCTCACCGGTGGTGCGGGTAGTGTCGTTGGCACCGTATTTGGATGTCTGTTTATTGGTATTTTGCAGAACGGGCTCAATATGGTGGGAGTCGAGAGTTCGTGGCAGTACGTTGTCACCGGGGTCATTCTTCTGCTGTCCGTTTTAGGCAATCGCGCCGGTGGCCGGCGTAGAGGCGTGTTCGCTGGACTAAAGAAAGCCCTCGGTCTCCAGCCCCCTGTGCCTCTGAATTCTGCGAAGCCTGCCGACGATGCTGTGCCAGAACCAGAATCAGAAGTGCTTTCCTAATGTGATGTTGCACCCGTGGCCTGACCCCAAAAGGCTCTGCGCACCTACACAGATCCGGAGAGCACTCGGGTTGCCAAATCAAAAGCATCCGGCGCTTTCGATGTTTGCCGAGGCCAAATTAAACCCAGAGTATCTGCTCGTGCGCGCGACGGCATCTACGACGCGCGATTGACGAAGCTTCCCCTTAACTGGCCGTCGCGCTTCTGGCCGGCTGGAACAAGCGCACAAACTCGTCCACGGCAGCGCGGGCGAATTCCGCAGTGTAGAGGTGAAGATCAACTTCCCTGATGGCTGCTTTGTTCTCGATTTTTTCTTTTAGGCGGGCCACAAAGGCCGCATCGGCTTGCGGATCGTAAATCGGACGTCCTTCTTTGTCCAGCGATGACCAGCCTTTCAGCGGAACAAGGAAAGTGAACGGACCTTTGGATTGGTTGAGCCGCTCGGCAATCACGTCGGCGGCGCGGACAAGTTCGTGGGCAGCCGTCCGTACCTGAACGCGCAGCGCATCCTGTACGAACTGCACCCGGTCCTTGGTTTCGGCGAGTTTGTCTTCGCGTCCGCCGTAGCTCAGAATGTCCAAGCCGCAAGGAGCCAGCACCGCAGGAATGCCGCGGCGAACTGCCGCCATTAACCGGTCAGGACCTGGATCGCGGTTTCCACCAAACAGATTCTCGATGATGCCGCCGGTGCAAATATCGAGCACACCCTGAAAGGCTCCGTCGCGAATCATCTCTTCCATCGCTTTGTCGCCTTTGCCTTGCGCATGGCAGACTACGGGTATGAACCCCGCTTCTTCGAGCATACCGAGCGCTGTCTGTACGGCCATTTCGCCAAAACCGAATGAAGAGACCGCAACCACCGGCTTGTCGAACTGGAACTCGGTACCCTGGGTCATCTCCACCATACCGCAGATCGCTCCAACAGCGTTGGTGATCTGCGCCTTCAAGAGCGGGTTCATCTTCACGATGTCAAGCACCGTGTGATGCATGGTAATGTCCCGCGTGCCGACATATTTATCAATGTAGGCTGGATGGGCTGCCATCGGAGAAGCCATGAGTTTCGGCATGCCGAAAGGTAGCTGCTTCATGATGCTGGTGGAAACCAAGGTTGCCGTGGCGCCACCGATCCCGATCACGCCGTGGATCTTGCCTTGCTTCACGAGGTCTTCAATAATCTTGGTTGCGCCGCTAATTTGGTTATTTGTTGCTAGGTCTCGATTGGAGCGGTAGTAGTCGCGCACTGTGGCGATCGGAAGGCCACCACGCAAGGCAACTTCCTCGCAAGTGATGTCGCCGGGCAGGGGAGGAGGTTCCTCCATGCTGAAGTCCAAAAGTATGGCGTTGTGCCCACGACTCTCGATCAGTTCCTTGACAAAAATAATGTCCTTTCCCCTCGTGTCAAGATTGCAGACAATGACAATGCCTTTGCGTGCGTCTTGGCGCTTCTTGTGAATCTGGGGCATTTTTCTCCTCATTAGGTCGATTCTGATAGGTTGAGAGCAAGACGACTGCTTTCGGATGGCACTCTACGCCACGGCGATTCCGTTTCACACTCCTGTCGGGGAGTCGGATTAGTCGCCTGCTTGCTCGGCGCGAACCTCTGGCGGCACAGCCGCAGAGCAAACCTCGAGCACCTGGAACCCCGCATTCGCAACCGCTGTGGCAACTTCCTCTATTTCGCCGGTGAATCGCAGAATCACTTTACTGGGCAAATTGCTGCCGTTCATGCCGACGCTGAATATGCACTCGAGCACAGCACCGGCGTCTTCCACTATCTTGCCAATTTTGCCGAGCGTTCCCTTTTCGATTCGCATGGGGCCGATTGTTAGACCGTTCCACTGACGCCAAACGCCGAGTACCTGCGCCGCCAAATAGAAAATCTCGTTAGCGGAAATCATGCCGACGACTTTGCCATCTTCCAGGACCGGGAGTTGCGCGAGTTTCTCCTCCTGCCCGCGCCTCAGGCAAGTCTCCATCGTGTCCTCGGCACTGACATGGCGCGGATTGCGTACCATAACGTCTTTAACTTTGAGGCGATTGGCAAAATACTCGAACTCGAATGGATCCTGGGTGCGGGTGACGAACTCGGAAGCGCGCAGACAGATGACGCGCGTCAACAATCCTCGCAACCGGCCATTCGCGTCTGTTACCGGAAGAGCTCGAAGGTTATGCTCGATCAGTATCCGTTTCGCCTCGGAAACCAAAGTGTCGCCGGTGACCGTGATCGGATTGCGAGTCATCCAGTTGCGTACAATCATTTGTTCTTCTCCTAACGCTTTTGCTTCCGCCCCAGCCGGCCGTGGCGTGGATTCGCAAGGCCACAGCGTCAACTTGGTAAAACACCACAAACGCAGGCCGTCGTCTGGATTCGACGCCGGCCTGCGCTTCGTCCTACTTTTTGTCCTTTGCTTTCGTCACTGGCCGGGTCAATCGATCGATCATGTCAGCCACAGGGCTGGCTCCCTCGAAGCCATACTCGTTCCAGCGTTGCGAAACCTTCTGCAGCACTCCACGGTCCATGAAGATTTCGATCGGCTTCTGCTTCCACTCGTAAGGCGTACAGGCATCGAGAATAATTCGGCTGGTGATCTCACGCGCCTCGATCGGCAGTCCGGGGTCGAGCGGAGTCGAGCGGCCGCGGTCGATGATCTGAGCTGAGCGTTTGGGATCGAACCTGGTGGCCAGTGCCCACAGGACACGGTCCCAGTCGTCCGCCGCGATATCGTGATCGACCGTGATGACACCTTTGACCCCGTAATGGCCGGTAGTGGAGGCGATTACAGCGTTGCCGACATGGTTCGAGTGGCCTGGATACATCTGCTTCACCGACACGATCACCCAGAAACGGCCGGTGGCTGCAGGAGGAAAATAGACACTCTGGATGCCAGGAACCCTCATGGCCTCGAGGTCGTGCCACAGCGTCGCCGTGCGGTTCAACGACTGGATCATGTGGATGTCGTTGATTGGCTTACCGACGGTGGTTGACCACCACACAGGATTGTTACGAAACATCAGGCGTTTCACCCGCAACACCGGCTTCGGGTAATCGTCCAGCTTGTTGCCGGAGTAGTAGCCGGTGTATTCGCCGAAGGGCCCCTCGGGCATCAGTTCGTTGGGGTCGATAAAGCCTTCGGCGATGACCTCGGCGTGGGCCGGCAGGGTAAGCCCGGTGAGTTCGGACTTAAATACCTCCAGCGGCCGCTGTTTCAATTGACCCACAAGATCGTATTCGTCGGTCTGGGCGCTGACCAGCGTGGAACTCGCCAGGAACAGGGCTGGATCACCGCCGACCACTGCCGCGGCCGGCATCAATTGCCCGCGTTCCTGATACTTCTTCATGTGCATGTCGCCATGCTTGCCCTTGATGATCTGCGAGCCCAGCAGGTTCTTGCCGAGGATTTGCGAACGATAGGTGCCGCAATTGGTCCAGCCTGTGTCGGGATCCTGGGTGACCAGGAATCCGGAGGTGACGAAGAAGCGACCGCCATCTTCCGGATACATCCACGGAACCGGGAACATCTCGACGTCAACCTTGTCGCCTTCGAGGATGTTTTCCATGACCGGCGGATTCTTCACGAACTTCGGTTTAACCAGTTCCTTGCCGGTCAGTTCCATCCACTTGCGCGATAACTGGCACATTGAGAGCGAGGGATCCTGTTCGAGCGCGATGGCCATGCGCGCCGGCGTGGTGTATGCACTGGTAAACACTGGGATCTTGTAGCCTTTCACGTTCTCGTAAAGCAACGCGGGCCCCTTGCGTTCCTCGTTGACCTTTGATACGTGGGCGAGTTCAAGATTCCAGTCAACCTCTGTCGTTACACGGTGCAACATGCCGTTTTGTTCGCATGCGGCGATGAAATCTCGCAAATCCTGAATCTGTGCCACCGGCTTGGCTTTCGCTGCAGTACTCATTCGGTTCTCCAATTCCCTGTTGTGAAGTTATTACGATTGACGGTTTAGGCGATCCCAGATTTCTTGCCGGCCATTATGCTCGCAAGAATATGTTCAATGGCCGACTTGGCAACCACGAATTGAACCTGCTCTTTGTCACGCAAGCTCCAGACCGTCTCGGGACGCGCCTGGAGTATGAAAAGATTGCTACCTTTTCCCATGTTGCCGTCTACCGCCCATTCGATATCCATGGGGCGACCATAGTGCTGCTCGATCAACTTGCCCATGTGGGCAAGTTCCACAACATCTTCGTCGAGAATCGACTGCACAGACTGTCGTTCCAAGGGCAACTCGTGCCGAGAGCAACTGTGGCTTTGGCGATCGACGGCGTAGTAGAAATCCTTTTTCGAGATGGAGCGCTTCATCAGTTCAAGCGATACCTTGTTGACCAGGAACTCGTCTGGAGTAACTTCGCCAGACACTACGGATTCACCGAAACCGAAGTTGGCATTGATGACGATTGATGACCGATCGCCATTCGCGGGATTCAGTGTAAACATCACCCCGGCAGCCCTGGAGTTGGCCATCTTCTGGATACCCACGCTCAGCGCCACCTGTTCGTGATCAAATTTCATGCGCGCGCGGTAGCCAATCGCACGCGCGGTAAAGAGGCTTGAAAAACACTGTTTCGCATGACGGAGCACGCTCTCAATGCCGCGGATCCACAAATAGGTGTCCTGCTGCCCGGCAAAGCTCGCGTCAGGCAGGTCCTCGGCCGTAGCGCTGGATCGCACTGCCACAGGAATCGCTGGTATGTTGCAGCAGCACGGACAACTGGCGGTAATGCTCGGCAATAAGATCTTCTAATTCAACCGAAATCTCGGCCTGTTCAATCAAAGCTCTTATCGACGCGCTGGTCTCGTCAGTTGCAGCAGCATCGGTTACATCCAACGTCTTCAGTTGTGCATATACCTTGCGATCTAAGCCGCTCTCTTGAAAAAACTGGCGGAACCCATGCGTGGTGATGGCGAACCCAGGGGGCACGCGCACACCAGAGTTGATCAGTTCTCCGAGGGAGGAGTTCTTCCCCCCTACAAGAGGCACAGATTCGCGATTGCATTCTTGAAACCAGCACACCATGGGATTGTGGATTGTCATCTTTTCGCTTTACCTGCCTACGGGGTTCACCGTTTCTCGGCGTAATTTGGATTAGAAATCGCCCCGACCAACCCTGCCGGCCGGGGCTATGTACGTGTCAACCTCAGCGAGCAGCCGCAGCCTCAACCCCCACTTCGAGAACGGTGATCTCCCCGGTGTTGCCGTCTACCCGGATGGTCATGCCGGTCTTGATGATCGAGGTTGCACTGCCTGTGCCGACCACCGCGGGCATGCCGTATTCGCGGCAAACGATGGCGGCATGGCACATCACTCCACCGACGTCGGTGACTACCGCCTTGATTTTCACGAAAGCAGGCGCCCACGTGGGCGAGGTGGTGGGTGCCACCAGGATTTCACCCTCTTGCAGATCCCGGATTTCACTAGCCGAGCGGAGAACGCGAGCCTTCCCTACAGTCACCCCGGGGCTGGCCGCAAAGCCGGTGAACTGCTTAATGTCTGCCAGGTTCTCGGTGTTTTGTACCTTGGACCAGGCACTGAGCGATTCATTGGTGATGCCCCACAGAACCACCGTGAAGGGTTCCTGGATCACCTCCGGCGCTACACCGAGGGCAGGAGGGGGCGTCCAATTGGCGAACTGTTGCATTACGCCTTTGCGCCATGCAATTTCCGGTTTCCACACCTTTGGTCCGCGCGGCTTCACACCGGTGGCCCAGGCAGTTACCAGGTCCCACAGCGCATCCTTGATTTCACCCCGCTTGAAGTACCAGATATCCTCCACGTCATCGATAAAGCCGTGGTCCTTCATGATCACGCCAACTTCGCGCACCTTGTTCCAGAACACGGAATGAAACCAGTGCTCGACGTAGAACAGGTGGTTCTCTACATACGGAAACACTGTCCGTGCGGTGCCCAGCAGCTGATCGAATGCAGTCCGCGCTTCGTCGCTGGGTAGCAGTGCGCGGTATTCCTTGGTGATGCGGTCGCGCTCCGCGCGGATTTGCTCCAGAGGGCGTTCGACCGACTGCCCCTTGCGGAACTTGTCAGCGTAAATACTGATTGCCGCCATCGGAACGCTGAGGTCGTCGTTCCATGACCTGTGATGGTGGTACCAGCCCGTTCCCGTGGACACGTTGAACCACGGATAGCGGACCTTCTCCAACTCGGCCAGCCACTCGCGGCCCGCAGCCGTTTCTCTGAGGGCACCTAAAATTTTGGGCAAATCGGGACTCGCCAGCGCTGCATCCACATCGAGTTCCACCGCGCGACGTCCCAGCTTTTTCAACTCCTCATCAGGCAAGTACATGATGACCTCGATACCGGAGATCATCTGCGTTACACGTTGCGCGGGAATGTCGGGGAATTGTTTCTGACAAAAATCCATGAACGTCACATAGGCGGCATAACCCAGGTTCAGGAATTCGAAGTGATATTGCCAGGCGCGGATACCCAAGTCGATCAACTCATCGTATGCCTTCAGCAGGTGGTAGCCTTTCGACTCGCCTAGCCCTTCATCCACCACCCGTTTATCTTCCATCTCCGGCAAGGGCTCAATCTTGAGCGACTCCAGCGCGGCTATGGTGGATTTCATTTTTGTTTCCCACTTCGCAACGAGCGACTCCCAATTCTGGTAGTAGTAGCCGGCACGCTCCACAAAGTGCCCGATCCGCGCCTCAATCTCCTTGGGGTCCTTGACCGGAACCGGCGAGATGTAGACATAGCCGTTGATGATGCGGTGATCGACGCCATACACAGGCGGCACGGAAAAGATGCGCGTGTTGAACTGCGAAAGCCCCAGGTACCAAGCTTCGTCCCAAATCAGATCGAAGGGACAGATCGGCTCCGGGTAATGGAGGCCATCGTAAAACCAGAAGGTACTCTTTTCGTAATCGGTGCGTTCAGGGTCGTCCGTTGTGAAGGCGTACTGGTACGGATACATCCGTTGCCACCCCTCAGTGCCGGCGATGGGTTGTATCTCGTGCGGAACAGGAAATTGACGATTCATGGATATGCCTCCCTATCTTTGGGCTTGGTCGACAACTCTCCTGCCGCATCGGACAGACGAGTGCCTGATCGAAAACGTGCCGTGCTACTCGGATTTAGTTCGAAGTGTGGAGGCAATACTACGCCGAAGGTTTGTCGATCAAATCCAACTCTCGATCGGTGTTGTAATTGTGGAAGCTCTCACTCTGCTGTCATGAAACGGCGCCCCACAGCGTCGTTTCTCTAGATTGCGTGAGTTTATGCCATGAACAAAAAAAGAGCACAAGCGTTATGTTTATCAGTTATGGATGGGAGATGATCGTACGTTCAGTACAGATGGCATATAGATCATCCGCCAAATCGGCCTGTCCAAAGCAGAGCTGCACAAGCTTGCACCGTGGGCAGACGAGCTGACACCGTCAAGGGTGGGGTAAATGTGTTGGGTTTTCACACGGGCCGGAAAAGGGCCAGGCAGCCGTTTCCGGTCCGCTGTTCATGCGGGTCACAGGGCCATTCCCATCATCTGGTGTTCAAGCGCGGTTCGGCTCAGTTTGCCTTCGGCAAGCGCGCCGGTGTGCGCGGTTGGTGTGTCGCTGAACGTCGGGACAATCGTCATGCGAGCGAAGCGCAGCTTCACAGGGACGCAAAAGCGTGCGAGATGCAGGCACGACCGCCGTCAACGACTGACAAATCGTCAGTCTCGACCTGCCATTGTGGCAGGCAGGTTGTATCACCGATTTCACATTCGCTGAAATGCAAGAGGTTAGGCCATGGTCAATGCTGGCATAAGACGTGCACTACAAGACATGCAAGGAGGCTAACAATGGAAATGTTCTTGATGTGTCTGTCCATGAGCGTATTTGGAATAGGAATCGCGGCTGCTGCCTTTGGAGCGGCGACGCGTTCGGGATCATCCGATTCAGCTGCGCAGCCACGGCTTCCGTTGGTCAAGGCCGTCGCGCCGCGCCGCTTCTTCGCGGAAAGTGTGGCTGTGCCGTTGCCGCCGACTCCGTCAACCCAGGTGCCCATTGAGATCCTGTTACTGCAGATCGAAAATCACGTTCGCCTGGAGCAGGCTGCGGCGGAATCGTTCATCGCATTCCCTACGCAAGCCCATTTGCACAGCAAGACGACCTCGCCCTTTGTGAACTGAAGGAGTGACTCATGGCACACGAACTGCTAAACGATCTCTCGTTTTCTGAAGTCGAGCAGGTATTGGCGCTCGGCGACAGAATGATCATTCCCAAGGGAACCTCGCTGTTTCAACTGGGAGATGCTGCCGATCGCCTGTTTCTGATCGAGCGCGGCCGGATCAAGCTTACCCTTCCGATGCGGGTCAGGGACCGAGAAGAGGATGTTTTCGCCGAAGAAAGGGCTTCCGGCCAGGTCGTAGGCTGGTCAGCCCTGATTCCGCCTTACCGATTCACCCTCACCGCTACTGCGGCGCCGCATGACGCAACCGTGATCGCGTTGAAGCGGGAAGCGTTGCTCAAGTATTGTTCTGCGAACCCGCCCGCCGGGCACAAAATCGCCATGAATCTAGCAGTCGTCATTGGGCATCGCCTGCAACTGTTCCAGACGATGTGGCTGCGCGAGATGCAGCGTACCGTGGAAGTACGTTCAGCCTGATCTAAGCAATCGCCCCGCAAGAAGAATGATGACCCGGATTCTGAGTGTTTCCTGCGGCAGGAGGCGTAGTGCATGACGACTGATCAACTTTCCCAAACCAGCGTTACACGCCGCAGCATGATTGAAATTTTTCTCGGTGGCGGCCTGCTCGCATCTTTTGCGGCGTTCATCTACCCTGTGCTGCACTATCTTGTTCCCCCGGCAGTGGCGGACCTTGGCGGCGAAGAGGTCGTCGCCGCGAAGCTGGCGGAACTCAAGCCGAATTCCGCCAAGATCTTCCGTTTCGGCAGCCGTCCCGGCCTGCTGATCATGAACAGCGATGGTTCTTATCGAGCGCTTTCCGCCACTTGTACCCATCTCGGGTGCACGGTGCAGTATCGCAGCGATCTGCGCCAGATATGGTGTGCCTGCCACAACGGAATATATGACCTGAATGGCCGCAATATTTCCGGTCCTCCGCCCAGGCCGCTCGATGCTTTTGATGTCCACACGCGCGGCGACGAAATCGTCGTCAGCCGGAAGAGGGAGGCGTGACCATGTTCCCCGTCATCCGCCACTGGCTCGATGAACGTTTGAATTGGGACGACCTGATCGCGCCGCTCCGCCATAAGACTGTCCCCACCCATCGCCTCTCGTACTGGTATTTCCTCGGGGGCATCACTCTTTTTCTTTTTGGGATACAGGTAGCAACCGGGATCCTGCTGCTTCTGTATTACCGGCCCGGCGCGAACGAAGCATTTGAGAGCGTGCAGTACATTATGACCCGGGTGAAATTTGGCTGGTTGATTCGGTCGATCCACTCATGGTCGGCCAACTTAATGATCTTTACCGCCTTTGCGCACATGTTCAGCGTGCTGTTCCTGAAGGCGTACCGCAAACCGCGTGAACTGACATGGGTCAGCGGACTGCTCCTGCTGTTTCTCGTTATGGGTTTCGGTTTCAGCGGTTACTTACTGCCGTGGAATACCTTGGCTTTCTTTGCCACCAAAGTGGGTACTGAGATTACCGGGCAGGTTCCGATTGTGGGTAAGCCCATGATGATCTTCCTCCGTGGTGGTGAAGATGTTACGGGAGCCACACTCACCAGGTTTTTCGGATTTCATGTTGCCGTTCTGCCCGGCTTGGTGACGGTACTGCTCCTGATCCACCTATTACTGGTTCAACGCCTTGGTATTAGCGTCCCTCCCAAACTGGAAGTTCAGTGGAGAGCAAATCCGTCGATGAAGCGACGAGATGAAATTCTTTCCCAACTTCTTGCTGCGGGAGATGATGGCTTGGTACGTGTCCCTGGGAGTGCTTGGCGCGCTGGCAGCCATCTTCCCGTGGAACCTCGGCGTGAAGGCGGATCCCTTTGTGAGCGCGCCGGCAGGAATCAAGCCCGAATGGTACTTCCTATTCATGTTTCAGACACTGAAACTCATTCCCTCCAAAGTCTGGTTCATCGACGGAGAGGTTTTGGGTGTCCTCGTCTTCGGGTTGGTCGGCCTGTTCTGGCTTCTGCTGCCATTTTTTGAAAGTGACCAGCCCTCACGCACGAAGGGATGGATTACCGGACTTGCGGTCTTTGCTCTTGCCTACATGGCAGGTATGAGTGTTTATGGCCAACTTGCGAAATAAGCTCCGAATGTTCAGCACAATCCGTTATGTGTGGGTGGCCTGCTTCTTCGTGCTTGCTGCGAGCGTTGGGTTATGGGCAAACCGCGAACTCCTGCGCGGATTGTCATGGCGCTTTGCCTGATCCGCTCGGAGTGACTCAGGAGAAGTTCAGCCAGGACATACACGCACAAAAAGGCTTGACGTGTGCCAGTTGTCATGGTGGCGACCCAACCAGCGATGATCCAGAGAAAGCCATGAGCGCAAAAGCCGGATGGAAGGGCAAGATTGAGCGAAAGCAGATCCCGCAGTTGTGCGGTAGTTGCCATTCCGATCCATCCTTTATTAGGCAGTTCAATCCCAGCTTGCGCACGGACCAGCTAGGCCAGTACCACACCAGCGTGCACGGCAAGCGCCTGGCGGCAGGAGACACAAAGGTAGCCGTGTGCACGGATTGCCATAGCGTTCATGACTTAAGGGCTCCCAGCGATCCTCGCTCCACGGTCAATCCAGTCAACGTAGCGAACACGTGCGCGCGCTGCCACGCCGACGCGAACTACATGAAGGAATATCCCATCCCTACGGATCAGTTCGCAAAGTACAGCACCAGCGTCCATCACGAGGCCCTGGCGGTGCGCGGCGACTTGAGTGCACCAACCTGCACGACCTGCCATGGAAACCATGGCGCGGCGCCGCCAGGCGTAGACAGGGTTGAGAATGTATGCTCCAACTGTCACGCGTTTCAAGCCCAGATGTACGAAAAGAGTACGCATAAGAAGGCGTTTCAAGCGGATTCTCTTCCTGGATGCGTCGTTTGTCACGGCAATCACGCCATCGCTCATCCTACGGACGCAAAGCTTGGAACCGGTCCTGAGGGTGTCTGCATGCGCTGTCATGCGCCGGGCGACAGATGTGACCAAGCCCGGGCAGGCTTCCTGACCAATCTGACGCGATTGGACGGGGCGATTAAAAGCGCGGACCAGGTTCTCCGTCTCGCCGAGTCTTCCGGCATGGAGGTGAGCGAAGCTCGGCTGGGACAGGACCAGGCCCGGGACTCGCTGACCAAGGCACGAGTCTCGGTCCATAGTTTCCGGACGGATTTGGTGGATCAGGATATTCAAGCCGGGCTGAAAATCGCGGCCAACAACCTGCAAGCCGGCAACGATGCGATGGTTGAACACAACCATCGCCGCGCCGGTCTGGGAGTTTCCCTCGTGACAATCGGGATGGTGTTGGCTGGGCTCTGGCTGTACATCAAGAAGATAGAGAGTTAATGTTATCGCCAACGTACGTCACAGAGGTGAGTGACGTGCGTCACAGTGCAATGGTTGAGGCAGGTTCAGAATTTCTCCACTTTGAGGATGGGGCTTCTGGGTGGCCTGAGCGCAGGCCGACGGCGGTCGCTTCGTGTTTTCCTGGCCTTGACCTAAGCTGAGCTTAAGCCGGTGTTTCCACATGTTGCTCTTTCTATCGATCATTTGTCGCTGGATCCGATCTTTTTGGCCTACTTAATGGAGCAGGTGCAACTCTAGCAATCGGAACATGGTACTGCGCGCTTTGGTGCAGTTACTCTCTGTCGCAATTACAAGGAGGGTGGAAATGCATTCTGGATTCGGCAAACAATTGGTTTTCGGGTTGGCTGGGTTGGTATTTGTGTCGGGCCTGGTATTTCTGCTGCCACGGAAGGCTGCTGCCATTCCGGCATTTTCACGGCAGTATGGAACCTCCTGCACTACCTGTCACGTTGATTTTCCCAAGCTGAACGACTTTGGAAAAGCCTTCAAAGATGCGGGCTTCAAGTTCCCGAAAGATGACGAGAGTTTTGTGAAGATACCGCCGGTGATGCTCGGCTCGCCTGCGCAGAAAGAGCTTTGGCCGAAGACGGTCTGGCCGGGTACCATTCCTGGGATTCCGCAGATTGGACTGCGGATGAACAGCTTCTTCCAGGTTGTGGGAAACAACCGCAGCAATTATGACCCTCTGACCGCTGTGAACGGCATTCCACAGTTCGTCCCGCAGACCGATTTCCAGACCGGGTTTTTCAGTATTTTCACCGCCGGCAATTTCGGCAGCGATATCGCTTTTTGGGTCGATGACGATATCAGTGTTGGCGGCGAAAACGCAAATGGCGCCTTGGGCGACGGCTATCTGAGGTTTGTCAATTTAGGGCGTTTCGTGAAACTGCCGAAGGATTCGCTGACCTTGAGAGCTGGACAGTTTGAGCTCGACCTGCCATTTACGCAGGCCCGCACGATCAATCTCAGCGACTATGACATCTACGCGCAAGCCAACATCGGGGCGATGAACCCGTTGTATCCTCAGCAGAACGTCAATAACAATTTTGTGTTCATCAATCCCGCGCAGGGCGTAGAAGTGAGCGGCGGCCACAACTATGGTGGATACCACTACTCGTTGGCGGTGGTGGACCAGAACACATCGAGCCCATCGGGGAACTCTGCTACCGCTTCCCCCTATGTGCCCGTCCGCCAATGGCGTTGGCTATGTCTCCGACTCAAACTTCAAAGACCTTTACGCAAGGTTTGCCTATCGCTTCAATCTGGAGCGCAGATTCGGCTAGCCGCAATGACGTTCAGGCAGCAGGGCCGATGGGCCCACGTGACCACACCTCGCTGCGGCTGGGAACCTATTATTTCTATGGCCGCTCGGTCCAAAGCGAGGTGGGAGGAGTTTCCGGCACCACGGTATTAACTGCCCGAGAACCCTTCTATCGAGTTGGCGGCGACTTCGATTTCTACTACCGGAATTTCAATCTGTATGGCCTCTACATGTATGGCCATGACCACAATCTGTCTGCCGATTGACTCGACGGGAACACTGGTTCCATTGCCGCTTCCATCGCCGCCCGCTCCACCGTTTCCGGTCGGCTTCGTCCGCCGGCACTGCGGCAACCTTCGACGGCGGATTCGTCGAAGCCAACTACCTGACCTTGCCCTGGCTGATGACCATCATGCGCTGGGACGCAGTCAACTCGACCGCTAACCGGATCAACGGGCTCCCGAGCGCAAGCACAATTACGGCCGCCACCGGAGGACCCTACCGGTCCACGCGTAACCGGTTCACGCCGGGAGTACAGTTCCTGATCCACGCGAACATCAAGGCATCGTTTGAGTACCAGATCCAGCCGCAGTTTGTAGTGTTCAATCCCAATCCAGCGACTGGGTTGCCCGTGCCTAACATCTTTAGAACGAACGCAGCTGTAACGGCGCTGGAATGGGTTTATTAGGTTCAATGATCAACGGTAAAGAAAGAGAGGAATGGAGACCTATGCAGCGAAATTTCGTGTGGTTGGCGGTTCTTGTGATGGCAGCTTCGGTGGCGATGTATGCCGGAGATGTGAAGGGCAAAGTTGGCGGTGTCTCAGGCGTCTCGGTCGTTTGGATTGAAGCGATCCCTGGGAAGACGTTCCCTCCGGCGGCGAAGAACGTTGTCATGGATCAGAAGGGGTTGATGTTTCAGCCGCATATTCTCGTTGTCCCAGTAGGAAGCACGGTTGAGTTCCTGAATAGCGATAACGTGGCTCACAACGTCTTCTGGGCCTCGATCTCAGGGAATAAAAAGCTGGGACACAACATGGGCACCTGGCCAAAGGGCGAGAAGAAGCCATTCAAGTTTGACCAGCCTGGCGTGGCGGCGCTGTTATGCAATGTTCACCCGGAGATGTCAGGCTACATCGTCATCACTCCGACGCCCTATTTCGCCCAGAGCGATACCTCGGGCACCTTCACCATCGCCGGCGTGCCGGATGGCAGCTATACCGTGACGGCATGGCATGAGGGAGCCAAAACTCAGTCGAAACCTGTCACCGTTGCGGGCGGAGCCGAGTGTGGACTTCACCCTTTCGAAATAAATAAATGAACACTGTCGTTTTCCTCCACTGAAGAGCAGGCGCAATGTTGAATCGGTTTCTGAAGAAAACGGTTGATCCGGATTGGCTGCACACTAACTTTCCATGCATGATGGCCTGCCCTGCGCACACCAACGCAGGGCGCTACGTCGGTTTGATTGCAGAGGGCAGGTTTGAGGAAGCCTACCGTTTCGCACGCGATCCCAATCCTCTGGCGAGCATATGCGGCAGGGTTTGCGCACATCCTTGCGAGACGGCCTGCCGTCGCGGAGAAATCGACAGACCGATCTCGATTCGCGCACTTAAGCGCTTCCTCACTGAACGCTACGGGCCCGAATCACGTCATCCGATTGACGTAAAGCCGGCCTGCATCGAGAAACTTCCTTACCGAATTGCCATTGTCGGAGCTGGCCCTGTCGGACTCTCGGCAGCGCACGACCTCGCGCTGATGGGCTATAAGGTGACGCTGTTTGAGTCATCGCCGGTGGCAGGCGGCATGCTCTATCTTGGCATTCCCGAATACCGCCTGCCGCGAAATGTTGTCGAGGCACAGGTCCGCGAGATTCTGGAGACCGGCGACATCGAACTCAGGCTCAATTGTGCTGCCGGCCGTGACTTCACTGTTAGCGAATTGAGGCGTCAGGGATTTGACGCGGTGCTGATTGCGGTGGGTGCCAACCGCAGCCGAGACTTGAAAATTCCCGGCGTCGATTTGGATGGCGTTCACAAGGGCATCGATTTTCTGCTCAACGTAAACCTTGGATACAAATTCACCATCGGCAAGCGGGTGATCGTGATTGGCGGCGGCAATGTCGCCATGGATGTGGCGCGTTCGGCAGCCCGCGAGGTGCTCAAGCAGCAAGGTGCTGAAGATGTGGCACCCTCCGACGAGAATATCCAGGCGGTCGCAACCCATGAGATGGTTGACATTTCGCTGTCGGCGCTTCGTATGGGCGCGCGCGAAGTTGACATCGTGTGCCTGGAACCGCGTTACGACATGCCGGCAGCGCTGGAAGAAATTGAAGAGGCCGAGACCGAGGGCATCATCATGCGCGCCGGCTTCGGACCGAAGCGCGTGCTGGGCAACAACGGCAAAGTCATCGGCCTTGAGTGTTTGAAGACGAAATCCGTCTTCGACGCGGACAAGCGCTTCAATCCCTCGTTCCATCCAAACAGCGAAACGCAGTTCGAGTGCGACACCGTCATTCTCGCCATTGGGCAAGCTCCCAATCTTGACTTTTTAAAGCCAGAGGACGGCGTGCAAATTTCGCCGCGCGGCCTCATCCAGGCCAATCGCGAGAGCCTGATGACTTCTATGCCGGGCGTCTTCGCCGGTGGTGACTGTGTCTTCGGCCCGCGACTTATCATCGACAGCGTGGGTGACGGCAAGCGCGCGGCAGTGGGCATTGACGAATACCTGCGTGGACACAAGCATCGCGACCCCATCATTGAAGTCGAGGTGCTCGACCGGCATCGCATGATTGAGAACTTCATCGACATCGTGCGCCAGCCGATCCCGATGCTTCCGCTGGATCGCCGCACGGGCGTAACCGAGGTCGAGATCGGCTACGACGAAGAGTCCGCGATGCTGGAGGCCCAGCGTTGCTTAAAGTGCTGGATCAATACCGTATTTGAAGGAAACGCCGTAGACGGATCGGAGTGCATCCTGTGCGGCGGCTGTGTGGATGTCTGCCCGGAATCGTGTTTTCAATTAGTCCCCTTAGAGAGTGTGTCGTTTCAGCCTGACGTGTTGAAAGCGTTACGGGAACATCCCGAGATGTTTGACGTGGAATTGACCGATGTCGCTCCGGAGGAACTCGGCAATATTTCCGGCTCGGCGATGATCAAGGACGAGACACGCTGCATTCGCTGCGGACTTTGTGTGATGCGGTGTCCGGCCGGAACGATCACGATGGAAGCCTACAATACACTGCCCGCGGAATCGTCAGGGCTGATCCCTGTAGGTGCGATTGGGCCGGCGCGAAAATAATGCAGATGGGTCGATGAGGAGACCGGAGATGTCCGAAGAGAAAAACGTGCTGACCGAGCAGAGCGCGGAAGAGTTAGGCCGCAGACAATTCTTCGTGAAGGTGGGGATGACCTCCATCATGGTTGCTGCTGCGGGCACAGCTCTTTTCGCCTACGAATTTCTTTCGCCCAACGTGCTCTATGAGCCTTCGCCGATTGTGAACGCAGGCAAGCCAGACCGCTATCCGCCGGATTCGGTAACGCTCGACCCTGAAACAGGAATTTATGTTGTCCGAGGTCCCGAAGGCTATTTCGCCTTGTCAGCCGTCTGCACACACCTCGGCTGCCTGACGGCCTACAAACCCGAACTGGGGATCATCGCCTGCCCGTGTCATGGCAGCAAGTTCAACCGGGATGGCGTCAAGATCGCAGGTCCTGCCCCCAAGCCCCTTCCCTGGCTGCGCATGTGGCTCAACGATGACGGCGAGTTGATGGTCGACCGGTCAGCCCAGATCTCATCGAAGCAGTTGGTGCGGGTTTAGCCATGTCAAACAACATTCAACATTACATCGATGAGTTACACCGTAGCCGGGTGTGGCGCTCCGTCTTTCGCAGTGGCGAAGGCGCCAGTAACCTGCACCGTGCGCAGGCAGTCCAGAGCAATGTGTTTCTTCACCTGTTCGCCGTAAAGTCGCGACGCCGAATGCTGGAGTTTGGCGCCACCTGGTATCTTGGCGCGCTGACGTTCGGCACATTTATGGTTCTGGTCATCACCGGCATCCTTTTGATGCTGTACTACCACCCGTCGGTTCCACAGGCTTACGCCGATATGAAAGACCTGCAGTTTGTAGTTTCCTCAGGCGTATTTCTTCGTAACCTGCATCGCTGGTCAGCGCACGCCATGGTATTCCTGGTCTTCGCGCACATGTTCAAAGTGTTTTATCGCGGTGCCTATCGGCCTCCACGCGAATTTAACTGGGTCGTCGGAGTCGTGCTTTTGCTGATAACGCTGCTGCTCAGTTACACAGGCTATCTGCTGCCTTGGGACCAGCTTTCTTACTGGGCGGTGACGGTGGGCAGCAACATCGCCTCAGCGGTCCCGGTCATGGGGCAGCAGATTCGCTTCATGATGCTGGGCGGCCATTCGGTCAACGCCAACGCGTTGCTGCGCTTCTATGTCCTCCATTGCATGATCCTGCCGCTCGTAGCGCTCCTTCTGATCGCAATCCATTTCTGGCGTATTCGTAAGGATGGCGGACTGTACGCGCCTGACCATTCGGGGAAAGGTAAGACGAAATGAGCGACCCCAGGGACTTCAACGCGGAGATGGAGTCGGACTTTCGAAAGTCGCCGGTGCGCGTGGCGTTTGTAACACGTCGCACTTCTCCGGCAGTGAAATTCCGGGACGAAGACTACGTGATGACTTTCCCGGAAACGCTGCTGCACGCAGCCGTGGCGATCGAAGTGCTAGTAGTGTTTCTGGTATGGCTGGCGCTGATCTGGAACGCGCCTCTGGAACAATTGGCCGATCCCATGCACACGCCCAATCCGGCGAAGGCGCCATGGTATTTTCTGGGACTGCAGGAACTGCTGCACTACTTTCCCCCGGTCGTTGCGGGCGTGCTCGTCCCAGGGCTAGTGGTGATGGCACTGGTCGTAATTCCATACTTCAACATCAATGTTGAAGCTGACGGAATCTTCACTAAAGACAGACGGCGCCGATTGACGATCTGCAGCTTCGTGATTGCGGCGCTGCTGGTTTTTCTCCTTGCTTTTGAGGTTTACGTGGCCCTGCCTGCGACGTTGCTGATCGCGGCTTTGCTGTTGGTCGCAGCGTTCACCCCTCCGGATGCGCCAAGCGGCTTCCGCCGCTGGCTCGCCTCAAAGCCGCTTTCCTTCTGGATCATGACGTGGTTCCTGATCGAGCTGACGGTACTTACGGCTGTCGGCACATTCTTCCGCGGCCCTGGCTGGTCGTGGGTGTTGCCTTGGAGGAGCTAGTGGCGAAGGGGAGCAGACTCGGCAGTCTCTGGAAACGGCTGTTTGGCGACAGCGCACGGGCCTTTGGTTCGATGAGTGTCATTCTTCTCGTTTCGCTGGCGATCGCTCCGGCGAAGAATCATTTCAGCGAGTGGCGTCACTATCAAAATGAGTACGTAAAGCTGATCCGCACGCGTGCCGATGCCGTAACGTTGCAGCGCCATGCCGAGTTTGGGCTGCAACAGATCTGGCATCCGGAGCTTGGGGTAGTGGATCGGTGCACCACGTGCCATCTTGGCGTGAAGGAAGCGACGCTTGCTGACGTGAGCTTGCAGCCGTTCCGCAAGCATCCGGCGATTCCGCATTCGTTGACCCAGTTCGGTTGTGTAGTGTGCCACCGCGGGCAGGGGACGGCTACTACAGTGCATGAAGCGCATCACAGTACGGACGCTTGGGAAGAACCGCTGCTGCCGGCCAAGTATATGGACGCCGGCTGCGGCCAATGCCATCTTTCGCCCTTGCGGGGCACCCCTGCATTGAACGAAGGCCGGCGGCTGCTGGCTCGTGAAGGCTGCGTCCACTGCCACAACATTAAACTCGCCGACGGCACTGTAATGACTCCCACGGACGAACCACCCGAGCTGGGCCACATTGCCGAGAAGACCTCCCGCGAATGGATCTTCGCCTGGATTAAGAATCCGCAGGCTTATGCCGCTTCGGCCACCATGCCGAACTTCGGTTTCAACGATGACGACACGCGCGATATCTCGGCATTCCTGATCGCCCAGAGCACGCCGAGCGCCTATGCTTCCACACTCGCAACCAAGAAGCCACAGCCGCCATCGACCGACGCCAACGCACCCCAGGAGGGCGCTAGTCTCTACGGCGAATCGTTCTGCGCCTCCTGCCACGCTACGCAAAACGCAGCTGGCAACCTTGTTGGCGGCGATCTTGGACCGGAGCTGACGAGGGTAGGAAGCAAAGTGAAGCCCGAATGGCTGGAAGAGTGGATTCGTGATCCTGCTGGCTACTTCCCTGGCACCAAAATGCCGCATTATCGCTTCAACGATAAGCAGATCGGTCTTCTCGCGGGATTCCTGCAGGCAAAGACCGACAGCGAATTGCTCTCGAACGTCCACCTGGAGCCCGCAACGCAGAAGCAGATCGATCACGGGCGGTCGCTGGTGGTCGAGTACGGATGCGCTTCCTGTCATCAGATCAACGGCGTGAAGAAGCCCGATAACTTTGCTCCCGACCTCAGCCGTGTCGGCAGCAAGCCATTTGCGCAACTGGCGTTCCCCAAGGGCATCGAGCACACGTTGCCCGGCTACATCGCATCGAAGATCGCAAATCCCCGCGCCTTTGGTGCGGGCCTTAAGATGCCAAGATTTACGCTGGCTCCAACCCAGATTGATGCCCTGACTACCTCGCTGCTGTCGCTCACCGAGCGTGCCAACACGCTTCCGGCGAGCCTCCGGATTGCCTCCCAACATGATTCGCAATACCAACCCGCCGGAAAGGCCGGCAAGCTCATCAGCGATTTGCGCTGCTTTAGTTGTCACAGAATCAACGGGAACGGCGGCGACATGGCACCGGACCTGAGCTGGGAGGGCAGCAGCGTGCAGCGGCCATGGATGCTGGCTTTCCTGAAGAATCCCAACACGTTGCGGCCAACCCTCATTCGCCGCATGCCGAAGTTCAATCTGACCGATGCGGAGACCAGCACTTTAGCTGACTACATCCTTACCGTGTATGAGACCCCGGCATTTGATCGCGATGGCATCCCGGCATCGAGTTTGACTCCGCAACTCGCCGAGCAGGGAAAGCAGCTCTTTTACTCGAAGTACAGTTGCCAGTCCTGTCACATTGTGGACCCACAAAAAGACAAAGGTTACGTCGGCCCGGTGCTATCCCAAGCTGGCTTGCGGCTAACGCCGGCGTGGATTTTCCAGTGGCTCAAAGATCCGCAGGCGCTGCGCCCTGGCACCATCGAACCGAACCAGAACATGGATGATGCCGATGCAAAGGCGCTGACGGCTTACATTATGACGCTCAAGTCGCGTCCACCGCAGGGGACAAACAAGTAATGAAGAAGCGTGCCATTTTTCTGAGCCTGGCCCTCGGCATGTCAAGCTGCAGCAAACAACCCGCAGCTCCTCCGGCTTCATCCGGCAGCGCTGCCAACGGCACCGCGCTAGTCGCTGTAAGCGGAGACAAGCAAGTGGCACGAGTCGGCGCGGCGCTCGATCAACCCGTGGTGGTTCAGATGAACGTTGCGCAGGGAACGGCGGCGCCAGGCGCGAACGTTTCTCTTTCCGGAGCACCTGGTATGAAGTTCGATCCGATGGGCGGAGTGACGGACGCCAGCGGGCAGTTCTCCTCGCAAGTCTCCGCTCCCGGAATGAGCGGACATTTCGAGGTGGTTGCGGCTGCCAATGGAGGCAAAGTCCAGTTAAAGATCGACGAGATCGCACTGGGATACGAAGAAACAGTGGGCAGTCAGCTCAGCACGCTGTACTGCGCCCGCTGCCACGATCCGGAATCCACGCCGGCACGCGTGTCGAACATGGATAACCTCGATCCGAAACCCCACGCATTCACCGAGGGCGACACCTATAACAAAATCAGCGATGCCGACCTGACCTCACTGATCAGCCATGGCGGCGCCGCGTTGAACAAATCGGCATCCATGCCACCGTTTGGGTACACGCTCACTAAAACGGACATTCAAGCGCTGTCCAGTTACATTCGTGCTATTTCCGATCCGCCGTATCGGGCTCCGGGGAGGGTGTATGCGACTAAGTAAATTCTTGCTGATTGCAGGCTTGCTCGTGACATCCGGTGCGGTCGCACAGGTGCTCTCTCCCATCGAGATGAAAGACCCTGCGATGCGCAAGCTGCAGCAGCAGCACATGAAAGAACTGCAGGCGATCTCAACCGAGTTGAACCAGCATGCGTTCCCGTATCCGTTCTATTTCAGCCGCAAACTCGACATCGACGAGGCTGCACAGAAACAGGCCGATCAGCGATCGATTCGCTTCGAGCTTTATAACAACCAGAAGGCGTTAGAGATTACGGGCAACTACTTTGCCTCGTACTCAGGTGAGCGCGTTGATGCCGATCATCGGATGCGCCAGACCTATCTCGGTGTGATCCTGCCGATCCTTCAGGCCGTTGTCCTTCACCTGCAGTCGGCGGCGGACGTTGAACTCTTCGCCATCGAGGTGTCGCATCATGTCCGCGGCAAGGTAATGGGTATGAATAGCGAGTATGCGGAAAACATAGTGGTTGTGGTACCTCGCGAACTGGCTTCCCGTGTGGTTCAGACCCACGACCTGCTCGAGCAGCAGACTCTTATGCTTAATGCCGAGGTTTATCGCAGTGGTGAACCGGCGCTCCTCTGGCTGGCGGGGGATAAACCTCTGATGCCCGAGGGGCCTTCCAGGGAGAAGCAAGCTCCGCCACCAATGCTCGCCAGTGTCCACCCGGCAGTTGCAGGCAATGGCGGCTTTCGCGCGTCCGGCAACCCTCTGCCCTCACTGCCCCATGCCAGCGTGCCGCCGGAACTTCGCGCCGAACCGCTTCATGATTCCTCGGCTGGCGGATTGAAGGATCTCCAGGCAAAGTACCAGCAGGACATAGAAAAACTGACGAAAGAGCAGGACAAGGAGGCACACTTCGTGCCGTATGCGCCTCCAGCGTTCATTGAATTTAAGCATGGAACCTATCTGCAACTCGCGATGACGACTACACTGGACGCCGGAGTTGCTGATTCCCAGTACAGATTGGCGGCACTGGCGTTCGACCGGCACATTGCTCACCTGGTACGCCCAGTGCTCGGCTACTTCAAAGACACCGACGGCTTTGATGGCATCAATTTCAGTACTACTGTGAAGATCGCAGAGGACACTGCCAACGCCCATACACTGGCAGTCGAGTTTATTCTTCCGCTCTCTGCACTGCATTGCTTTCAGCAGTACGAT
Organism: uncultured Acidobacteriota bacterium; assembly: GCA_963800195.1. Lineage (GTDB taxonomy): Bacteria > Acidobacteriota > Terriglobia > Terriglobales > Acidobacteriaceae > TOLSYN. The sequence goes on along the minus strand of CAWCZZ010000011.1, from coordinate 88,126 downwards.
TGCACCGGACAGCAATTGCTGAACACCGGGATAATCCTAATCAATGGGGAGCGCGCAGGATTAGAACTCCAAACCGCCGAGGCAAGGTAAGCAATATAAGTTGCCTTCTGAGTTGTTGACCTTGCATCAGCGGCGTTTCGCAGCAGTCCCATAATCCCTCAAGACTGCCATCGCCGCATTTCGTCCGTTGATGCCGATCACGCTCCCACCGGGGTGCGTGCAAGCACCGCACAGGTACACGCCGCTCATCGGAGTTCGCGCTGCAAGTCGCTTTGACCACATATAGGGTGGCAAGCATTCTCCTTGGAAGATATGTCCGCCGGTCAGGCCGACCTTCTTCTCGATGTCCGGTGGCCCCAGTACCTGGGCATCGATCACGGCCGATTCGATGTTCGAACAGAAGCGTCCGAGCGATTTCAGCGCCAACCGCCTGACTTCTTCCCGCCGTTCGTCCCACGTGCCTTGCGCAAAAGCGTAAGGCACGTACTGAGCAAATACGCTCATCGTATGCAATCCATGAGGAACAACGGATTGATCATGCGCGCTCTGGAAATAGAGCTCGCACCACAAATGCTCCGGCAGTTGGCCTCTGCGCGCATTCTGGAAACCTTCGTTCCATTCGCATTTTGTCAAGGGTGCGTTGATCTGGCCGTAGTGATGTGGCTCGTCTGTCCCGGGCCTCGCTTTAAAATTGGGCAGTTCGCGCAGCAGCACGTTCAGCTTCACCGTGCATCCCTCGATCGGAATACTTTCGACGCGCGCCCGCCAGTTGCTGTCTGCGTTTTCACCCAGTAGGCGCAAGGTCTGCCTCGGATCTGCATTGGAGACCACCACCCTGGAAGTGATCCGTTCGCCTCCCTCCAGCACCACCCCCTCTCCAGGTATGATCTGGGCGACTGGCACGCCGGCGGCAATGACAGCGCCGGCTTCGCGTGCGGCGTCGCAGAAGTAGAACGAGACCATGCCCATCCCTCCTCGCACGTAGCCCCACACGCCCGGCATTCCTCCCAATCGCCCGGATGCATGATGGAACCGAATAGAGGCGGTTCCGGCATCGAACGGACTCGCATTGGTTCCGATTACGCCTTGACCTAGATAGGCCGTTTGCAATCGCTCGTCGCTAAGGTAGTGCTCAACAAACTCGGCCATCGACCAATCGAAGAGCAGATGCTTTGCTTCCTCGTCAGATCCGAGGCGCTCCTCAATCTGTTCCTGTGTGGGAGGCTTGCCAATCCAGACATCACCGACGCCTTCAGGTCGCAATTTATCCCGAAGCCGGCAGATGACGTCGTTCATGGCACGCCAGCCGGCCACATCGCGGGGAGCGAATCGCTGTACCTCAGCCTCGCAAGCGGCATCATCATCCCAGAGTTGAATGCTCGATCCATCGAGGAAAGGAACGAAGAGGCCGTTCACAGCCGGACTCCACTGAAAGCCGCGTTCAGGCAAGTTCAGCTCTGAGATCACTCGTGGATGCAAGAGTCCCGCAAGGTAGGCGCAGGGAGACATAAAGACCTTGGGGAAAGGCTCTTCAATCGTGCAGGCTCCACCCACACGCTCCCGCCTCTCGAGAACGAGCACTCGTTTTCCGGCACGCGAAAGGTACGCGGCACAAACCAGTCCATTATGGCCCGCTCCCACGACGATGACGTCCCATCTTCTGGAGGCAAGTTCAGCAAGCGGTGCTGGAATTCCAATCTGTCCAAGAACAGCAGCCGTAGGTGAATCCACAATATTCCTCAATCCGCGTTCCACGCCAGGAAGTCGACACTGAACCGCTGACCGTCCTCACGATTAGATGCTGACGAAATATCAGCCTAGCCCGACAAGAGAGCACCATAGAGCACTGAGTTAGGATGATACGGTGGTTGCGCGAGGAGAACAGTGCCTGACAATATAGCCGTTTCCCATCACTGGCCGGAGCTCCGATCGGCACTGATCAGTATCGTTGGCGAACAAAATTGCCTCTTTGATCCTCAGGAGATCGCCCCCTATTGCGAAGACTGGCGACAGCTTTACAGAGGGTCCACGCCTGCCGTAGTCCGCCCGGCCAGCGCGGTGGAAATCGCCTCGGTGGTCCGGCTGTGCGCGGAGCGGCACATCGCTATCGTGCCGCAAGGCGGTAATACCGGCCTGGTCAACGGCGCCACACCCAGCCCGAAAGGCGATGAGATCGTGCTCTCGCTAACTCGGATGAACAAGGTTCGCGACCTTGACAGCGCCAACCTGACCATCACACTCGACGCGGGAATCACGCTCAAAGCCGCACAGGAGGCTGCGCTCGCCGCCGATTGCCTGCTGCCGCTCTCCATGGGTTCGGAAGGATCGGCGCAGATCGGTGGCGCACTCTCCACCAATGCCGGAGGAATCTACACGGTGCGCTATGGCAATGCGCGTGACCTGGTGCTCGGGCTAGAGGTCGTGTTGCCGGATGGTGAGATCTGGAACGGACTGCGACGTCTGCGCAAGGACAACACCGGGTATTGCCTTCGCCAGCTTTTCGTTGGAGCGGAAGGAACACTGGGCATCATCACGGCGGCGGCGCTGAAGCTGGTCCCGCGTCCGCATGATATTGCCCTCGCACTTTGCGCCGTGCCCTCCGAGCAGTCGGCGCTGGATCTGTTGATGTTGTGCCGGAGCCGCCATCACAGCTCAATCCAAGCCTTCGAGTACATGTGTGGAGCGGGAGTCGATCTGGTACTGCGGCACATTTCCGGGACGCACCTTCCCCTGACGAGGCCGGCCAGCCATTACGTGTTGCTGGAATTTGCTGATGAATCGCCGGACTCCCAACTGCGTGAAAAACTGGAAGAGTTTCTCGGCAACGCGATGGATACAGGCCTTGTACAAGATGCGGCGCTGGCGGGCAGTTCGGCTGAACGAGCCTTGCTGTGGCGCTTGCGCGAAGAGCAGTCGGAGGCACAGAAGCGCGAAGCTGCCTCGATAAAAAATGACGTCTCCGTGCCGGTATCGAAGACCGCGGATTTTCTTGTCCGCGCCCGGACGGCCTGCGAACAGCATTTCCCTGGCATTCGGGTAATTCCATACGGTCATATGGGCGATGGGAATATCCACTTCAATCTGTTACCAGCCATCGACAGTGAGAACTCAGCGTTCTTGCGCCAAACGAAAGAGATAATGGACACGGTTAACCAGGTCGTCCGTCAATTCGACGGTAGCTTCTCGGCCGAGCATGGGATTGGCCGTGCCAAGGCCGACATGATGGAGGAATGGCGTGGCGGCGTGGAACTGGCCACTATGTACCGAATTAAGAGGGCGCTCGATCCGTTGGGGATTATGAATCCGGGCAAGGTGTTGCCGGGCAGACCTTGAAGCAAGCTCTTTCCCCTCGCACGATGCAAGCTTTCGTATATTACTCTTGGCGAGCGTCCCTGAAAATTAGGACAGCAATCCGAATGGCGGGTTCGCGAATCAAATGCAGCATGCACGTGCAGAAACGCCTGATCGGTTTGATTGTCATTCTCCAGTCCATTCTTTTTTTGGCGCACTTTTTCCTCTATGAAACGTGGATATTTCCGTCAGCGGGTAGCGATATTCCTGGGTTGCTGTGGATCAAGCTGGTTCTTGGTTTTTTGTCCGTGAGCTTTGTTGCCGCCTCGGTACTCGCTTTTCGCTATACAAATGCGGCTCTGCGCGCGTTTTACAGGGTTGCTGCAATTTGGGTAGGTCTGCTGACGTTCCTTTTCCTCGCAGCGGTTTCCTCTTGGATTATTTTTGGAGTTGCGCGCTTCGCCGGGCTGGACGTGCATTTCCATCAGATTGTGAAATTGTTGTTTTGTGCCGCAGTAGTGGCCGGACTCTATGGAGTGTTCAACGCGAACTGGACGCGTGTCACGCGAACGACGGTGAGGCTCGCGAATTTGCCATTGGCCTGGCACGGCCGAAAAGTGGCGCTGATCAGCGATCTCCACCTGGGGCACGTGCGAAATGGCAGTTTTCTGCGGCGCATGGTTGCGAAGATTCTGAGGGAAAAGCCGGACGCGATCTTCATTGCTGGTGATTTATATGACGGCACGGCCATCGACGTGGGGCAAGCCGCGGAGCCGCTGAACCAGCTAACGGCGCCGCATGGCGTGTATTTTGTCGCGGGAAATCACGAGCAATTTGGCGACGACAGCAAGTATCTGCGTGCCGTCGCGGCAGCGGGGGTACGTGTGCTCAGCGATGAGAAGGTGGAAGTGGAGGGTTTGCAGATTATTGGTGTGCCATACCGAGATGCGACACAGAATGGCCAGTTTGCTTCCGTGCTGCGCAGCATCCGCGTGGACCGCGATCGCGCGAGCATTCTGTTGACACATGCCCCCGACCATCCGGAGATCGCGGAGGCTGCGGGCGTTTCCCTGCAGCTATCTGGGCATACGCACCTTGGTCAGTTCGTGCCTTGGAGCTGGATGGCGCGGCGAATTTACCGCCAGTTCGTGTACGGCTTAAGCCGGATCGGAAAGATGCAGGTTTTTACTTCAAGTGGAGCAGGAACCTGGGGACCGCCGCTGCGGCTAGGGTCGAATCCTGAGATTGTTGTGATCGAGTTCGAGTAGGGTTCACTCGTTATTAGCATCATGCGCCACATCCAGTACCGCACTGACCGGACCTGAGGTTTGTGGCAGCATGTGCCCCGCATGGTGGCATCTAGATTGTTCAGCGTGCGATACTTTGCGTGTCGGTCGCAAATCACTTTCTAACCAACGCTGTCGAAGAGACTAAGAAATGGACCAACCCAGTGCGAGTTCGGCTCTGATTGTACGTGTTGCTGGCGCAATATGCGCAATCCCTCTGACAGAGGTGGTTGAGACGATGCGCCCTCTGCCCATTGAGCCGCTAACCAATACGCCCGACTTTATCCTGGGAATGGCCCGCATTCGCGGTGCTGCGGTGCCCGTCGTTCTGTTATCGGGTTTGTTCCAAGGGGATCAATGCTGTAACGACTCGACCCGCTTTGTGACGCTTCGCGTAGGGCAGCGTAGTGTCGCTTTGGCGGTACAGGGCGTTATCGGTGTAGCCGACCTCAGCGAGCAAGTTTTTGGCGACCTGCCGCCCCTGCTCAAGACGGTACGAACCGAGCTCATTCAGCGCCTCGGAACGCTGGACGCGGAATTTCTCGTAATGCTCGATACGGCTCGTTTGGTGCCGGAATCCATATGGCAAGCGCTCGTTCAGTCGAGGGCTACGCGGTGAAGCGGAGCTTCAAACCAACCGAACTCGCGAGCTTTCGGGCGACGGTGACGCAGCGACTAGGTCTGAGGCTTGATGAATCCAAACTCGATGAATTGAAAGATGTGCTCAGTCGCAGAATGGAAGCGACAAACAGCTCTGATGTCGGAAGCTACTTGCTTCTGCTCGGCACTTCCTTGGCAGAACTGCGTGCTGTGGTTGGTAATCTGACGATTCCGGAAACGTATTTCTTCCGCATCCCGGACCATTTTCGGGTGTTCCAAGAGGTCGTGTTGCCGGAGCGCGTTCGAGCGCAGAAATCCATCAGACGACTCAATGTCCTTTCCGCCGGCTGCGCGTCCGGCGAAGAACCGTACACTCTTGCCATGCTGGTGCAGGGCCGGTCGGACTTGGCAGGCTGGCAAGTTGCAATCCGCGGCATTGACGTTAACCCGGCAGCCATCGCCAAGGGCAAAACTGGCCGTTATACCGCTTGGTCATTGCGCGAAATCGACCCAAAGTTCAAGGAACGCTGCTTTCGTCCCCAAGGGCGGGATTTCCAGCTCTGCGAATCTATTCGCGGCATGGTTTCGCTTGAGGAAGGCAACCTGGCGGATGCGCGGGCTCCGTTCTGGAAGCCTGGAATGTACGACGTGATCTTCTTCCGCAACGCGTTCATGTACCTTTCCCCCGAAGCAGGGCAGTCGGTTTTGGCCCGCATGGCTGAATCGCTGGCGGCGGGCGGTTATCTTTTTATGGGTCCAGCCGAGAGCTTGCGAGGCATTTCGCATGACTTTCATCTATGCCATACCCATGGCACGTTTTACTATCAGCTCCGGAAAGGCCACGCCGGTGCGGCATCGTTTTCTTCACCCCGGCTCACACCCGAAACTGGCACAGACAATCGACCTGGCTTCGGCACGGAGATACCACCGGCGGAGACCGGCGGTTGGGCCGAGACCATAAGGCATGCTACGGAGCGCATAAAGTCGCTGTCGAGCCTTCCAGAGCATTCGCCTAAGGCAGTGCCGGTGGTTCCGACTGACATTCCCGCCGATTTGAGTATTGCTTTGGAACTGCTCCGAGACGAACGTTTTGAGCAAGCGTTGGAGACGCTCCACGCTTTGCCGGCCGAGGCCCAAACCAGCCCTGATGTTCAGGTCCTGCGTGCCGCTCTGCTTGCTAATCGCGGCGACCTCGCAAAAGCTGAGGACGCATGCCGCTCGGTACTGAACATAGATGAACTGAATGCAGGCGCGTTTTACGTGATGGCCCTCTGTCGCGAACAGGCGGATGACCGCCCAACGGCCATGGAACATGACCTCACCGCGATTTACCTGGACCCATCGTTCGCCATGCCGCACTTACATTTGGGTCTGTTGGCCAAGCGCAGTGGTGAATTAGATTTGGCCGTGCAAGAATTAAGCCAAGCATCGCTACTGCTGCCCCGGGAAGACGATCCGCGTGTTCTCGTCTATGGCGGCGGCTTCAGTCGCGCGGCGCTCGTGGAGCTTTGCCGAAGAGAGTTGAAGGTATGCAAAGGTCTGGTATGAGTATGGCCGCTTCAAAGCTCGAAGAAATGCGCAGACTGTTTGACGAGTCGTTTGCTCTCGCCCCGCCTGAACGGGTCGTTGAGCCGGAGCCGATGCTCGCGATCGGCCTCGAAAGCGAGCACTTTGCCGTGCCCTTACGCCAAATTTCGGGTTTGGCGATGAACTCGGAAAAGATCGTGCCGGTGCCCAGCCGAACTCCGGAACTGCTGGGCCTCACCGGGATTCGCGGAGTAGTCGTTCCCGTATTCAGCTTGGCTAAGTTGCTCGGATTCGATTCGGAGCGTCAAGCGCGTTGGCTGGTCGTCTGTGGCGAAAGGCAGAGCCCCATTGCTCTCGCCTTTGAGTCAATGGAGCGGCTGTTCGAGGCATCAAACAACGAAATTTTCGTCCGCGAGGAAGCCGCCAGTCACCGCTTCGTCAACGCAACTGTTTGCGAGGGGACGACCCTGAGGGGACTTATCAACATTTCGGCATTGGTCGAACACATCAAGACCAGGGGCGCGAGTGAACGCCGGAAATAAGGAGAACCGTGATGGTTAGAAGGTGGACCTTCGGTGAGAAACTGTCGGTTGGTTTCGCGGTCACCGCGATATTGGCCATGGTTATGGCGGCCATTTCCGTCTACGCCCTGAATCGTGTGGTGGCCAGCAAGGACCGCGTTCTTGCGGTCAATGCGCAGGACCTCATCGACGCTGCCAAACTGCAGACCGCAGCCGCACGGAAGGCCGCGGCGGTGCGCGGCTATATGCTCTCCGGAGACGAGAAGTATCTGGAACAGCAGAACGAAGCGCGGCAGCTTTTTGTTCGGACTTTAGAACACATGAAGCCGAACGTGTTTACTCCTGAAGGCAAGGCCATGATCCGCGATGTTGAGGAGATTGAGGCCCAACATCAGGTACTGGTGCAAAAAGCAAATGAGATGCGGGAGTCAAACGCTTCCAATGTGGAAATTGTTCGCTATATGAAAAGCACGGTGATTCCCATGGTCGAGCGCCTCTACGCCAGGGTAGATGATTTCGCAGCCTGGGAAGAAAAGCTGCTGAACGATGGGAGGAACGCCTCGACCGCAGCAGCCAACTCCGCTACCAGGCTGGTATTGGTAATCGCCGGTTTAGTGGTCGTGCTTGCGGTGTTCCTGGCTGTGTTTTTCACTAAGCTGCTTTCCCGCCAAATCGGTTCGGCTGTGCAAGACGTTTCCAGTTCCTCGGCTGAGCTGCAAACCACCGCAACTCAGCAGGCTACCGGCGCGCGGGAGCAGGCAACAGCGATGAGTGAAATTACCACCACCATTAACGAACTATTGGCTACCTCGCGCCAGATCGCGGAGAGCGCGCAGCGGGTGGCGAGCATTTCGTCTGAGACGGCCAGCGCGGCGGCGGCCGGCGACAAGACTGTGCAGCGCGCCCATGAATCGGTGGTCGGCATCAAGAAACAAGTCGATCTCATCGTCAATCATATGCTCGATCTGGGCCGGAAATCGCAACAGATCGGCGGCATCGTGGACATCATTAATGAACTAGCGGAGCAAACTAACATTCTCGCCATCAATGCCACCATTGAAGCAGCGGGTGCGGGCGACGGTGGCAGGCGATTCGCAGTCGTCGCCGACGAAATTCGGAAACTAGCCGACCGGGTCGGAGGTTCTACCAAGGACATCAGGACTTTGATCGAAGAGATCCGCGCTGCTGTCAACTCCACGGTTATGGCAACGGAAGGTGGCACCAAGGCAGTGGACGCAGGCACGCGAGCGTTCGGCGAAGTGACGAATTCGCTCAACCACATCACCCTTTTGCTCGGCACTACAACGGAAGCGGCGCGAGAGATCGAGCTGAGCACCAAGCAGCAGACTACAGCCGTCGAGCAGGTTAACGGGGCGGTTACCAATGTCGCTCAGGTCAGCAAGGAAGCTGAAGCGAGCACAGCCCAGGCCTTGCAAACCGCGTCTCAGCTGGCGACACTGTCGCGCGATCTCAGTCAGCTAATCCGGTCGCAGGCGAACGGTGCGAGCTGATGCCGAAGGATCCCTACCGGTATTTCCGGGTCGAGGCCAAGGAGATTGTTGAGCAACTCAGCCGTGGTGTGCTCGATCTGGAGCAAGGGATCTCCGGGAAAGAACTTGTCGGGCAGATGCTGCGTCTGGCGCATACCCTGAAAGGGGCAGCGCATGTCGTAAAGCAAGCTGAGATCGCCGGCTTGGCGCACCAACTGGAAGATGTTCTCCTTCCCTATCAGTCCGGCGGCACCGTCCCTCGCCAGCAGGCCGCGGCCATGCTTCCCATAGTGGACGGCATGACGACCCAGTTGGCGGCACTGGGATCGGAACAGCCGCAACAGGTTGACCAGCCCGTCGCGACTCCTCCCGAGGAAGCGTTCGATACGGTCCGGGTCGACCTCGGCGATATGGATGTCCTATTGGAGGGGGTCGCTGAAAGCAGCGTGCGGCTGGCCGGTCTCAAGACGAAACTGGCCGGAGTCGAGCATGCCACCGAACTGGCCTCGCTGTTATTGAACCATTTGTCTGCGCCTATTTCGGCTACGGGAGGCGAACGTGCGGCAGCTTCACTGGGAAAGGCGCGCGCCATTGCCGAAGACATACAAGTCCTGCTCAGGCCGTTGTCTCGCAGTCTTATGTCCAGTGTGGAACGGCTGGAGCGCGAACTGAGGCAAGTTCATGACACGGCGAGCCAGCTGCGCCTGGTCCCAGCCAGTGTCGTGTTTGCTCCCTTGCGACGCACAGTGCGCAACACCGCCCAGACTCTGGGCAAGCAGGTGGACTTTGTAACCGACGGTGGCGAACATCGGCTGGATGCGCATGTGCTGGCGGCGGTGCGTGACGCGTTATTGCAAATCGTGCGCAACGCAGTCGCCCATGGCATCGAGGCTCCGCCGGAACGTGCCCGCGCCGGCAAGGCCGCCTTGGGCAGGGTTTCGCTGCGCGTTCGACGCAAAGGTAGTCGAGTCGTCTTTGCCTGCGAGGATGACGGCAATGGTTTCGACGTGCTGGCCCTGCGCCGCGCGGTGGTAAGTCGCGGGCTGGTGTCCGCCGAGGCAGCAGAAGCGCTCAACTCGGAAGATGTCTTTCGTTTGCTTCTGCGTGGCGGAATCAGCACCAGCGGCACGGTGACCGAAGTTGCCGGGCGCGGCATCGGCTTGGACGTCGTTCGGCAAACCGTCAATAAGCTCAAAGCCGAAGTGGCGATGTGGACCGTTCCCGGCAAAGGCAGCACAGTCGAGATATCCGTCCCGGTGTCGTTGTTGTCGCTCACTGCCGTCGTGGTTGAGAGCGGAGGTCTGAGCGCGTCGTTACCATTGGATGCCGTACAGCAGACATTGCGGCTGGTGGAGACTGACGTCGTTCACAGCCGTGATGGCGATTCCATTGTCTTCAATGGCAAGACCATCGCCTTCCTGCCGCTGGCACGGGCGTTAGGGCAGGCTTCCCCGCGTGCCAAGGCAGAGACACGCTTTTCTGCGGTGGTGGTACGTTCCGGCACGGAACATGCTGCGGTTGGCGTCGATCGTGTTCTGAGAACGGCAACTGTACTGTTGCGTCCGATCCCCGCTTTTGCCGGGGTTGATCCCATCGTCGCGGGCGCCGCCCTGGATGCAGAAGGTGATCCGCAACTGGTTCTGGATCCCGCCGCCCTGGTCTTCGCCGCCGGCGCTAAGCGGGCAATCTCCATCCAGGAAACACCGCAGCGAACGCCGATAGTGCTCGTCATCGATGATTCCTTGACCACGCGCATGTTGGAACAAAGCATTCTGGAGACCGCCGGTTATGAAGTGCATTTGGCGACCTCTGCCGAAGAGGCTTTGGAGAAGGCTCGCACAAAGGACTATGACTTGTTCGTAGTGGACGTGGAAATGCCAGGCATGGATGGTTTCGAATTTGTGACCTATGCCCGCTCCACTCCCGCACTGTCGGAGATACCTTCCATTCTAGTCACCTCCCGCAGTTCACCGCAGGATAAGAAGCGCGGCGAAGAAGCCGGCGCCCGGGCCTATGTGGTCAAGAGTGAATTTGATCAGGCACAATTGCTGCAGACGATTCGTCGACTGGTGAGGTGGAAATGACCAAGATTCGCGTTCTGGTGGTCGAAGACTCGTTGACTGTGCGCAAGCGCCTGGTCGAAGTACTGGGATGCGATCCCGATTTGGAGGTGGTGGCCGAAGCACCAGACGGCCAGCGCGCCATCGAGTTATGTCAATTGCTCCGCCCCGATGTTATGACCCTGGACATGATGCTGCCCATTATGACCGGTGTTGCGGTCACCGAGTATGTGATGGCGTACTGCCCCACACCCATCCTCATTGTCTCGGCTTCCACAAATCGCGGCGAGTTGTTCAAGACCTACGAAGCGCTGGCCGCCGGTGCGCTGGATGTGCTGGAGAAGCCCACTGCCAACTCGGAGCCTGATGACTGGGAACGCAGATTTGTCGCCACCGTCAAGCTAATCTCGCGGATCAAAGTGATCACTCACCCCCGTGGCCGAACCACTCAAATGCACCGTACGGTGGGGTTTGAGTCTTCGTCTCGGGGAGAGCTGTCTCAGCCCCGGGTGGTCGCCATCGGCGCTTCCACTGGAGGACCCGCTGCGATCCTCGCAATCCTTCGCGACCTTCCCGCAAAATTTCCTTTGCCGATTTTGATTGTCCTTCACCTAAGTGAACCGTTCGCCGCAGCAATGGCGGAATGGTTGGATGGGCTGTCCCCGATTCGCGTGCGCTATGCGCGGGATGGTGAGTTGCTACCGAAGTCCGGCATCCTATTGGCTCCCCCAGGTCAGCACCTCGCGTGGCAAAACGGGCAACTCCGTCTGACGGATGGGCCGGAGCGCCATTCGTGCCGGCCTTCTGTCGATGTACTCTTCGAATCCCTGGCACGAGAGATGGGATCGGGTTTCGTCGCGTGCTTGCTCACCGGTATGGGAAAAGACGGGGCCCAGGGGTTATTGGCGGCGCGCCAGGCCGGAGCCATGACCTTTGCGCAAAACGAGGCCAGTTCAGTTGTGTTTGGTATGCCGGGCGAGGCGATCCGTCTCGGTGCCGCCCAGCGCGTGCTCTCGATCGAAGAGATCGCACCGACGCTGGTCGCTTTGACCAACGAGATGAAAGTGGGGAGGGGGCTGTGAAACTCCGCACCCTGATCGTCGATGACAGCCTCACCGTGCGCATGGATCTGAGCGAGGCATTCGAGAGCGCCGGTTTCGCTGTCACGTCCTGTTCGACGCTGCAAGAAAGCCGCTCCGCTCTGACCGGCGATTCGTTTGCGCTAGTCGTACTGGACGTTTTGCTCCCCGACGGCGACGGAGTAGAGTTTCTGCAGGAGCTGAAGGCCAACCCCAAGACCGCTTCCATTCCGGTCATGCTGCTTTCGACGGAAGCGCAGGTCAGGGACCGCATCCATGGGCTTAAAACTGGTGCTGACGAATATATCGGCAAGCCATATGACTCTGGTTACGTCGTGGCCCGTGCGCGCAAACTAATACATCTGAACCCAAGCTCCGCTACCGATGATCGTGCGATGATCCTCGTGATTGATGACAGCGCAACTTTCCGGAATGAAATGCGAGAAGCCCTGGAGGCCGCCGGGTATCGCGTGATTACCTCTTCCACCGGAGAAGACGGGCTGCACTCCGCAGTAAACCTCCGACCCGCCGCAGTGATTGTTGACAATGGACTTCCTGGCATTGATGGCGCAACTGTGGTGCGCCGCATTCGAGACGACGCCGTTTTGCGAAAGACGCCATGTTTGTTGCTGACTGGCTCCGAGGATCGTAGTCAGGAGTTGCGGGCGCTGGAAGCCGGAGCTGACAGCTTCGTGCGCAAGGACGAGGATTTGAGCATCGTCCTGATGCGTTTAGCAGCGGTATTGCGGTCGGCGAGCACACCTTCCACACTCGATTCCCTTTCAAGTGTTCTCGGGCCAAAGAGGGTTCTCTCAGTTGATGACAGCAGTACGTACCTCGAAGAACTCGCTACCCAGTTGCGCGTAGAAGGCTACGACGTCGTGCTGGCCCGCTCAGGAGAGGAAGCGCTCGAATTGGCTGCCGTGCAGAGCGTGGATTGTATCCTGCTTGACCTCGTCATGCCCGGCCTTTCGGGTCATGAGACCTGCCGGCGCATCAAGAACTCTTTGACGCTGCGCGACATCCCGCTGCTCATGTTGACCGGGGTGGAAGACCGGCAAGCGATGATTGAAGCCATCAACGCCGGCGCCGACGATTACATCCCAAAATCGAGCGACTTCGACGTTATTCGAGCACGTGTGCGTGCAGCGCTCCGCCGCAAACAGTTCGAGGACGAAAATCGTAATGTCCGAGAGCAGTTACTGCGCAAAGAGATGGAAGCGCGCCGAAGCCCGCGCGCAACGCGAACTGGCGGAAGCGCGTGCCGCGCTGCTGCGAGAACTGCAACAGAGCAAGGACCGGCTTGATTTTGCGCTTCAGGCAGGGGGATTGGGCGAGTGGGAGCTTGACCTTAAGAGCCACGCAATGTCGCGATCCCGGCGCCATGACGAGATCTTCGGCTACGACTGTTTACCGGAGTGGAGTTACGAGCTACTTTCTGGAACATGTATTGCCCGAGCACCGCAGCTGAGGTTGATACCAGCTTCAAGGACAGCTCTCGCCAACAACAGTGCATGGAATGTCGAAACGCGCATTCGCCGCAAGGACGGAGCCATTCGCTGGATCGCCAGCCAGGGTAAAATCTCTGCCGTTCAGGATGGCAAGCCATCGACGATGGTCGGGATCAATATGGACATTACGGCGCGCAAGCAGGCCGAACTTGCACTCCAGGAACGGGAGCAACAACTGCGGGCCATCCTGGATGTTCTGCCGGTTGCCGTATTCATGTGCGATGCCGCTGGCAAGCTCATCCAAGCCAATCCAGCCGCGAACCAGATCTGGGAAGCCGATGCTGCCTCTCGTCGATCTGCAGCAATACCGTGAATACAAGGGCCGGCGGCCTGGAACCAACCATACGCTTGACTCGAGCGAATGGGGGCTCGCCCGTGCCGTTCTCCACGGTACGATCACTGTGGGCGAAGAAATTGAGATCGAGACCTTCGACGGAACGCGCAAGACTATCTTGAACAGCGCCTTACCCGTCCGCGGTCGCGGCGGCGAGATTCTCGGCGGGATCGCGGTGAATGTTGATATAACCGAGCGCAAGCGGGCAGAACAGGCTTTGATCCGCAGCGAGAAACTGGCATCGGCCGGGCGAATGGCAGCGACGATTGCGCACGAGGTCAACAACCCTCTGGCAGCCGTAACCAACGCACTTTTCTTGATTGGCAGTGCTCCAGACTTGCCGCCAGCCGTCCGCGAATATCTTGAAATTGCGGATCGAGAACTCAGGCGCGCCGCGCACATGGCCAAGCAGACGCTGGGGTTCTACCGCGAGGTGGGCACGGCGACCGCCGTAAATCTTCCGGAATTGCTAGATGAAGTTCTGCATCTGTTTGAGGCCAAGCTCAAGAACAGCGCGGTGCGGGTCCAGAACGCAATACAAGTGCACGACGCCTATCCAGGCAATCGAGGGCGAGATGCGCCAAGTGATTTCCAATCTCATCGTAATAGCATTGACGCCTTGCCGCAGCATGGCAACTTGCATCTCCGAACCGCCGGTCCGGTGTGTATCGACCAGCGCCCCATGGTCGCTCTGACCATTGCCGACACGGGTGGCGGCATCGCCGACGAGCATCGAAAACGGATATTCGAGCCGTTCTTTACGACGAAGAAATCCTTCGGAACTGGCTTGGGATTGTGGGTAACAAGTGAACTGGTGAAAAAGCATGATGGCAGGATTCGCATTCGCAGTCGTATCGGCAAAGGCACAGTTGTGACCATCTGGCTGCCAATTGAGCGCCGCGGCGAAGAACGCTAAAGGGCTGTTGTCTCGGCCCCTGCAAAATTTGTCGCAATGCCGGCGCCACTGTTTCCATCCTTTCGGGCGTGCGGTGTTTACCTCTCATTGCAACCTGTCTACCTTTGAACGCGCTAGCCGAGAATCGCCATCGTGCTTTTATAAGCGAGCCGGCACGAATCCGTGAGTCCCGCAACTCTCCGGGAGTGAACTCATCGATGTAGCACCATACCCACCGCTCACCGGGTTCGATGGATCGAATGAGCGGGTGCTTGCTCCTGTGGAAATGCTTGGTTGCGTGTTTGTTCTTCGATGAGTCGCAACAACCAACGTGTCCGCACTCCAGGCACATGCGGAGATGGACCCAGGTATCTCCGGTTTTAATGCACTCTTCACATCCATGCTTGTCTGTGCTGGTTATCCTGATCTGGTCGAGATGTGAACATTCAGCCGCCATTCGGATTCTCCCTTGCTAGTTTGGATGGTTCCCTGAGAAGTGTGGTTTTTCTCCAATGGCTATTTCAGGAATTCACATCGCCTCATTTCGGTGAGCGCTTTTTCTCCGGCAACCGCTAAAACTCTGCCAGCGCACGGTGGACGAGATGGATGGCAATCGCTCCTTCGCCCACGGCTGATGCCACGCGCTTTACGTTGCCTGAGCGAACATCGCCAACCGCAAACACACCAGGAAGACTGGTCTCCAGCATTTGCGGTGCGACGGGTGAGAGTCCATGCCGAGGCCGGCGCCGAACCGTGGACGAGTCCAGATCTCGGCCGGTGAGGATGAATCCTTTGTCGTCGAGGGCGACACAGCCACGGAGCCAGTCGGTGCGCGGAGATGCTCCCGCCATGATGAACACATGCCGGATATCATGCGTTGAAGTTTCGCCGGTCGCCCGATCGATCCAACTGACCCGCTCCAGTCCCGCTTGGCCTTGCAGCGCAACAATCTCTGTCCTGTAATGCATCTCGATGGCAGGATTATTGGTGATCCGCTGAATAAGGTATCGCGACATCGTCTCCGACAGCGCTGCTGAGCGGACCAGGAGATGTACTTTGCGGGCGCTCTGGGAAAGATACACGGCGGCTTGTCCGGCAGAGTTTCCCCCGCCAACCACGATGACCTCTTCGTCCGCGCAAAGCTGAGACTCGATGTATGTAGCGCCGTAATAAATCCCTTGGCCTTCGAACCTGCGAAAGGTTGTCGAGAGGCGGCTTGTTGTACTGTGCTCCGGTGGAGATGACGATGGCACGCGCCGACAGCTTGTTGCCGTTGTCCAGAACAACTTCATAAGGACGGCGGTCGCAATTCAACCGGACGACCTGTGCGCCACCATCATCTTGGCCCCGAACTTCTGCGCTTGCGTGATCGCCCGCGAAGCCAGTTCCTGCCCGGAGACTCCGGTGGGAAAGCCCAGATAGTTTTCTATCTTCGAACTGGAACCCGCCTGCCCGCCGGGGGCGTCCGTTTCAATCATCAGAGCATCCAGACCCTCCGAAGCCGCGTAAACAGCCGCCGCCAAGCCAGCCGGTCCAGCGCCGACGATGATTACATCACGCACCTGGGATTGATCGATACTGACGTTGAAGCCCAGGCAATCCGCCAATTGCTGAATCGATGGATTACGCAAAACCTTCTGCCCGTTACAAATGACTACCGGCACTTCCTCCGTCTTCACCTCAAATCGATCGAGCAGTTCCTGCGACGTCTTGTCGGTGTCCAGATCTATGTAGGTGTACGGATGCGCATTGCGGCCAAGAAACTCGCGTATTCGCAGGGTATTGGCACAGTGGCGCGAACCCATCAGGATGACATTGCCGAATCCTTGGCTAATCAGGATAGCGTCGCAGGATAAACGCCCGCATGAAAATCTCGCCCAATTCAGCATCGCTGGCGACCAGTGACCGCAAGCCGTCCGCGCTCAGCTCAAGGAACTCACCCGCCTCAGTAACCCGTCCGCGCACCAGGCAGCGCCGCCCGGAAATCATCGTGATCTCACCCGTGAACTCGCCGGGACCAATCGTCGTGACCGGACGCTCTCCCCATGGATCAGGCTGCACGATCTCCATTCTTCCGGAGAGCAGAACGAAAAAAGGAACATTGGTATCGTCGGGCTGAAACAATATTTCGCCAAGCTCAACCTTGCGCAACCTGCCGCCTGGACGGACTCGATCGATCTGCGCGGAGGTCAGGACTGGAAAGGCTTGAGTACGGTAATCGGGTGCGCTAGGCGCAATAATGACAGACATAACTCTACCCATCAACTCAGTTGAGAAGCATGAGGGGTAGATGCGAGACATATCCGCGCGGTTTTAAAAAGTTGAAGGAGACTTCCTGTCGGTGTTCAGAAGCTGAACTCAGCGAAGGTGCTGATTGAAATCAAGCAGGGAGACGCCTCTCATATTGTCTGTCACGTTGTCCGAATCATGCGCTAATCGCAAACTACATCAGCAATGTCTCGATACGGTGGGCAAGTACCATTCCGTCGCAGTCCGACCATGCGAGCAGCGTGAAGCGACTGTCCTGCGAGGCGACGAGAGCGAAAGCATCACGCTGATCCTGTGCAAACTGTGCAGCGGATAAATGACGCGTGCCGCCCAACTGTGCTGGGTCAATGATTTCAGCGGCTGAGTTTTCGACAGGTTCGACGAGTAGAACCTTTTCGACCGACGGGAGATCGCCGCGGCGTCTTATCTTTGCGCCGAACGCGAGCACTCGATAATCGTCCGAGATGATCGTTGCACCATCCACCGCGGTCAGACCCGCCACGGCATCAACCGCGCGCTGCAAAGCTCTCTGCCAGCTCCATTGAGTTCTTTCGGCCCTACTGCTGCGCAAAAGGTCTGCTAGCTCCACAAATGGGGGTGCTACAGGATACGAGATAGAATCAATGGAACTGCGCCATTCCGCAGTGTCATTGGGGACAACCAGCAATGCTCCCCCGCGACTGTGTGCGCGCATGGAGACTGCCAGTTGCAGCAGAACATCGACGGCATAATCTGGTTTTGCTGACGCACCACGAATTCCAAGGAGTGAGTTCAAGTGATCTGGACAAGCACGCGGCGTCCGGAGATTCTGCGCCAGAATCTTGATCTTGTTCCCTTCAAGCACCGCAACATTTGTAAATTTTCCGGAGTCCTCGTTGGGGCTGTGTTTCAGAACCAATACTCCTGGCGAAACCACCTCCAGCACAAAGCAACAGGGAGGAAGGTTGCGAGTAGTTCCCCAAACCGAGAGCACTTCCGGCCTGCCCCAGACCCCGAGATGAATGCCTGCCCGCTCCACCGCTGGGGCCAGCCGCGTGAGAGCATCTGGCGCGAGCGGAAATGCCCTCTCAAACAGCAGCGGATTTGCAGATCTCTCAGGCGGCAGGAATGCCAGTGAGATTTTCGGAATGAATCCTTCCTCGCGCCGCAGGCTTGCCCAGAATGCCGCATCTATAATCACGGCCATGATCTCACTCCCCGGCAACGGCGCGAGTTCTTTGTCCGGGAGACCAGCCGTGGCGAGCAGGCGCGCGAAGTTCGGCTGAATTATTCTTGCTACCTCTTGCGCCAGGAGGTACGCGGGACCTGTCATACGTGCAACTCTTTCACCTCTCAAACAGCAGTAGTGCCTTGGATCCGGTCTTTCTGCTCAATAGATGTCCTGCCGCGCCGGGACGAATCCGGCAAAATCCACATTGCTGTTCGTGGATCGTGGTGCACACGAAAAACCGGGCGACCTGGCCCGGCGTTGCCATGGAAAACGGTGCGATTCTTCTCGATCTAGCGAAGATGGCAGGAAAAACTGCCTTCAAAAACACAATAGTACGAGGGTCGTACGCCGCAAAACATCCCCCGCTCGGAATGATTGCTGGAGTAGCGCGGCCAAGCCATGGAAACCATGAGCTATGAACCCGGAGATATTTGGGAGGAGATTCGCACACGGTGCTAGCTCGCGCCGGAAGCGCCCTAGGGGCGTTCCCGGCGCAGCTAGCTTCCAGTTCATTGCCAGGCGAAGACTCCCGGCGGCCAGCCTGAGGCGACCAGCCTTTCTGTTCGCCGGATCAGCGCTTTCCCACTGGCTCCTCCTCCACCTTCCATTGACCTTCGCGCACGAATCCATGTTCGGCATAGGAGTGTCCGGTAACGAGGCCGAGCACAAACCATCCCAGCACGAGGGTGCCGAAGGCGAAGATGCTGTCGCCGATGACACGAAGCCAGCGCAATGTGTTCATCGTCGGCGTCTGCAGGAACTCGGAGGAGCGGGCGTACCAGGTACCGTACTCAACCGATGCCCAGGCCTGCATCAGTCCCACGGGTAGCAAACTGATCAGAACCATCGTCAGCAGACCGATGTTGATGCACCAGAACGCGAGAGCAATCGGCCTCTCCTTCCAGGCGCGTCCCAGGCCGCAGAGCACGCAGGCAGAAGAGCATCAGGCCAAGGCCCAGCATGCCGTACACGCCGAACAGCGCCGTATGGGCGTGCACGGCTGTCGTGTTCAGACCCTGCATGTAGTAAAGGGCCACAGGCGGGTTGATGAAGAAACCGAACAGACCGGCGCCCACGAAATTCCAGAAGGCCACGGCGACGAAGAAATAAATGGGCCACTTGTAGGCGGTCACCCAACGCGCGCTCTCGTTGCCGCGAGCCAAACGAATGTTCTCCCAGGCCTCAAATCCGACCAGCACCAGCGGCACCACCTCCATAGCGCTGAATGCCGCGCCCAGTGCCAGCACAGAGGTAGGCATCCCGGTGAAATACAGGTGATGGAAAGTTCCCAGGATGCCTCCCGAGAGGAAAATCACCGTCGAGAACAGCACCGAGGAAGTCGCCGTTCTCATCGACAGAAGTTTCAGGCGGGTGAAGAGGAACGCGATGACTACTGTCGCGAACACTTCAAAGAAGCCTTCAACCCAGAGGTGCACCACCCACCAGCGCCAGTATTCGGCGGTGACCAGATTAGCTGCGATGCCCGAACATCAATCCGGACGCATAAAACAACGGAATCGCGATGGACGAAACCAGAAACAACATCAGCAATTGGCGGCTCTCGTCACGCTTTCGCAATGCCGGCGCCAACCCGCGGTACATCAGCCACAACCAGAAGCAGAGACCACCGAAGAGCAGGATCGCCCAGAAACGGCCCAGGTCCACGTATTCGTAGCCCTGAGTTCCAAACCACCAGGAGAGATTAAGGTTGCCGATCTTGTGTTCGATGCTCGCCCACTCACCTGCCAGGGATCCGACGACGACGGCTATCAGCGCAACAAAAAGAACGTTGACCCCGAGCCTTTGGCCCTTCGGTTCGCGCTCGCTTACCGCCGGAGCGATGTAGAGTCCGGTTGCCAGCCACGAGGTTGCGATCCAGAAGATACCGATCTGCAAGTGCCAGGTGCGCGTCACCGCATAGGGAAGCCACTTCGATAAGGGAAAGCCATAGAATCCGTTGCCTTCGACTCCGTAATGGGCAGTGATGGCGCCGAGCACCACCTGCACCACCCAGAGCGCTGCCACCACGAAGAAATACTTCACCGTAGCCCGTTGCGAGGGCGTGGGCTTCAGTCCCAACAGCGGATCGGTCTCGGGCATCGCCAGGGCGTGTTCCGAGGAACTGACGTTTTGTGAGGCATACCACCACACCATCCCGCCGACACCCGCCAACAGCAGAACGAAACTGATCACGCTCCAGACAATGGTTGCGGCGGTTGGACGGTTGCCGATCAAGTTCTTCATGCGGCCAATTCTGCGTGTATGTCATATCCCCGCCAGGGCGATTGGTACTCGCGGCCCACGACGTCCACCAGAAGAACGCAGTCATTTGCCGGCTCCGCCCAAGATCATCCACTGCGTTCGGAGGAATCGCGTAAGCGTTACGCCCGTTGTGGAATACGTCGTAGTAGTAAGCCGAGAGTTCGCGGAAGGCGTCGGCACGGACTGGATCGACGGTAATTTGCCCGCTAGCAGGGTCGTAGGTATTGTGGCGCATCATCGCCTGCAATCGGCCCTGCAGTGCGGCCCTGGCGCTCCAGCCTTCAGCGCAGCGTAGTTGCTGCTGCCTTCCTGCTGTGCCCAGCGGTCCAGAATGATGACGCACTCGCGATGGAGGTAATCGGCCGTCCAATCCGGGCCAACGTAGGCGCCATGTCCCCAGACCGTGCCGACCTCCTGACCTCCGATCGACTGCCACACGTTCTGCCCCGTCTGGATCGCATTGGCGTCAAACAGCACGCTCCCGTCGCTGGAGACTACCTGGGCGGGAATCGGAGGAGCATTACTAATGGCCTTATAGCCGACGCCGCCGAGTATGGCGAAGGACACGAGCCATCACCAGTCCTAGAGATATCCAAAGCTTTCTGAATTCCATTGTCTTTGTCCCTCCCGACATCGTCCTTCATTCCCGGGCAGTTCCATCACGCCGGGGAAGAAGGAGGTTCAACCATAGAGCCCGATTTTTTCAGCGGGGAATGTATGGCCAGAACCGATCTCTACCGACGCCGAAAACATATCACTGCAGTCTGTGACTTAAGTCACAGGTCATTTTGTTCGGCAGGGCAAAAGCCCCTGAGCCACTCTCTCCTGAAATTCTCCTTGTCAAACATTTCGTTAGTGTCCGATCTTGACCAGGTCGCTAGGCTGAATCCGTGATGCCCCAAGCGTACCGGCATGATGCGCGCGAGCAAGGTTCATCGTGCGCCACATCTCGACGCCCCACCAAGTCAGTGCGACCAACTCGACGAATCCCGTAATGCCGACCAACGGATAGGCGCGTCTCGTGAAGTCGGTGGCGACCTGCAGCAGCACCCGGCCGGCGCAACCGATATTTAAAAGAATGAACGGCCCCATCAACGAACTCAAACGATCTGCCGGCCGCACCCGCCAGGATCGGAACGACGCGGCCGGCAACGCCCATGATCATGAAGCTGATGAAGCCAACCGTGAACGCATGCCGATGCGCTCCCATGTACGCGTGACTGAACTGCTGCCCCGCCAGCTTGTTGTAAAGCAGGTAGAACGGCATCATGAAGCACGAAATCAGTAGCCATACGTACGCGGCACGAATGAACTTGAAGGTGCGATCCGTCTGCGCCGGACGCGAAAATATTCCCAACTGACGGACGAGCAGAGTTGCCCACAGCGCCAGCAACAGGTAAGCCGCTTCCAGCCCAAGGAAGCATGCTGCGTCGTTCGTAGTCAACGCTCCCACGTAGCTCCCTACTCCCAGCACCAGGCTCGCGATCATCAGGACAAAGATCAGGTTTTGGCGGTCGCGCCCCGGCCGCGCGAGGCCATAAACCACCGGGACAAATCGCTGACTAATCCCCGCGATAATCAGTGCCGCAAAGCCAAACAACTGAATGTCACGCAGCGGGTTGTCGATGATGGCGATGCGCGCCAGCAGCACATGCTGGCTGGCAGCCGTGGCTTTTGCGAAGAAGAAAGCGTGGCTGAGCGCGTTTCCCACGAAGAGCCACAGCATCGAACCGAAGATGAACTTCTCATAGTTGCTCCGCGGCTCCAGTGACTGCCGCGCCGTCCGGTACAGGATGAGCACGAACAGCGCGATGCCAAGTAGTTCGACGCCCGCCGCCACAGCACCGAAGGCCAAACCAACCGGAGCGGGTTGCAGCAACTCGGCAGCCACCCTTGCGCCAATGCCAGTCAGCATCAGGTAGAAGGTGAGGTTCGCCAGCTCTGGCCGCCACAGATTGGTGTTCTTGAAGCGCGGGAAGGATTGGTAGGCGAATCCCATGACAAACAGAGTCACCCACCCGTACACCATGGCATGAGCGTGCGCATGAATCGCGGGCAACAGTCCCGCCTGCAGGAACGAACCGCGAACCGCGATCTGCAGCAAGTTGATCGCGCCCCAGAGCACGCCCAGGGTGATTGCAATTGCGATGCCCGCCTTGAAGAAACGCCGGTAAATAAAGTCTGCAATCGTCTCCTCATAGCGATAGTCGCCAGCGGGACATTTCAACTCGGCATTAAGTTCTCGCAGCAACAGAGCAAGATCGACCTGATGGACATCGGCAAAGAACGCCAGCGACTCGGCAGGGCCTTGTTGGCCGCCGCAGCCGTGCAATCCATGCTGATCGAAAATGCGCCGTGCGCTCGGACACTCTCGTACGACTTCGGAAATTGTGTTGTCAGCAGTAACGATTTTCATCGGCGCAACCCCCTCGCGAACTCAACGCTACGCTGAAGAAAATGTCGGCGCGATGACCAAAGTCACGGTCGAGGCTCTATCTCTGTGCGCCTCAGGTTGGCCGTTGCCGGCCATTCTGCAGGCGACTCAAGTCACAAGTTCACCGCAATCCTGGTTGATCCGGCCAGAGTAACTTGCCGGTCCATCTGAACCAGTCGCGCCGAAAGCCGCTTCGAGCCGAAGGTCGCGATCATGTTTACCGCGAAAAGCGTGACTGCCGTCAGTTCCGTGAGCGCCGAGATCGGCAGGACCTTCCACGCGCCCTGCATAATTCCCTGGTAGGCGAGCACCTCAGAGGAGACGCGCAGCAAGCATCCCGCCGTCAGCAGGTAAAGGCTTGCGCCCATCATGCGCGGGCTGTACAGCAATCGCATTCCGCTGAACGCCGGCAGAACCCGCTGCCCAAGCGCAAACACCATCGTGGAAACAAAGCCTACGGTCAAGGCGTGCCGCGACGCCCCCCAGATGCCCTCGTGGTTGACTGCGAACGCGGCCCACACGCCCAGCACCGCCGCCACAACAAGCCAAACATAAGCCAGGCGGATGAAGTACGGGTAGGCGCTGTGAACCCGGTTCGTCTTCGCCGGTTGAATTGATCGCGCCTGCACCCGCAGGGCAATGTTGGATAGTACGGCGGCACACAACAACAGAATTACTGCTATCCGGAAGACACCCGCCAGTGCAAACGCCACTCCCGCGGAGTTGAGCGCAAGCACAATCAGCAGCCCGCGATTACACGGGGCGCGAGTTCCCACGAAGATGGGCAACCAGCGTGCACTGAACCCCCAGACGAATGGCACGATGAAGCCCCACGCCATCAACACCAGGTAGCGCTGATCGAAGCTCTGCGAAAATGCGGGAGAGCTGCCGTAGATGGCCTCCCAGACGCAACCGCTCAAATTGACGGCGAGCGTTCCGAGCAAGCCCAGGGTCCCGGCCATGACCAGCAGAATCCACGTTTCAAACTTACGGCGCCCTTGCGATGCGCCCTCAGGCTTATGGGTGGACACTGCCCGGAAGAAAATAAGAAATGCCAGCATTTCAAGTGATGCGGAGAGGGGAAGAAGTACGCGCCAGTTCCATTCGTAAATACCGGCCGCCCACCGTGCACTTACTCCCACGGTCCACAGCGCCCAGCAACTCCACGCCTCCCACAGTGCAAACGGCTGTGCGTTGCGAACTCGCGGAATCGAGTAGAAGCCGATCCCGAGAATGAACGTGCCGATCCATCCAAACACCTGGGCGTGTCCGTGCGCTTGGATCCACGCGGCAGAGATCGAATCGGCCATGTGCTTATTACTAATGGAGAGCAGATTCCAGACGCCAAGAAATGTTCCGGGCAGCAGCATGAAGGCCAGGCCGGTGCCGATGAAGAGCATCACAATGCGGGAGAGAGCGGCTTCGCGCTCACGGGTTGCAGCAGCCTTTCCCTGAATCTGTTCATCGCTCTGAATCGGAAGGTTGTTCATCGATTGCATGGAGTATTCCTTAGCTCAAGGCTTGCGCGCCCCTGCGAAGCGATAAGCTCCGCAGGGGCGCTCATTTCATCTCCTAAGCTATCGATGCGCCTGGCCTTCCGGCGACGACCAAGGTCACACCCACGGCGGCCTGAGGTAGTGTCGAAACGCTGGCTTTGGGTATTGCCAAAACGAAAAACGTGAAAGCAGGAGCGAGACAATCCTGGACAAGATCCTGGCAACGGTGTTCACCAGGCTGGAACTTCGCCGCCCGATGCACTGGTGAGGGATAGCCTCACCATCTCGCGCAACAAGACACTCTCCGCATATTTGACCAAGGTCGGGGCCGACGACTCTGCACCCCGAAAATATCAACATGTGGAAAGGCTTGTCGCACTTGATAGAAAGCCACTCAAACGCTTACGTTCCTGTTCGCTTGCGGCTCGGATCCAGTCGCTAAATTCTGGCTAAAAAATGCGATCAAAAAACTTCACAACCAGGAAGCCCGCAAGAAATCAGGTGGTCTGACGGGAAGCCCGTAATCACCTCACAGCCGTCTTTGGTGACCACCACTTCTTCTTCAATGCGCGCAGCACCGGAACCGTCGGCCGCCCCTTTCCAAGTTTCAACGGCAAAGACCATTCCTTCTTTCAGAACGGAACCTTGTCCCTTGAAGCGCGGACTAATAATGGGGCGCTCCCAAAGCGAAAGCCCCAACCCGTGCCCGTATTGCAACAGGAATGCTTCTTCTTCGTCTCGGTAGCCGTATTCGGTCGCCTTCGGCCAGGCCGCCGCCACGTCGTCGACCGTAGCGCCTGGCTTGATCACATCGATCGATGCGCTGATCCACTTCGATGCCAGGTCGTAGGCCTCTATCTGATACTTGTTCGGCACTCCGCACACGAACGTCCGGTAGTAGCAAGTCCGGTATCCATTGAATGAATGCATGATGTCGAGAAACACCATATCGCCCGGTTGGATGATTCGGTCTGAAAAGGTGTGACAATGCGGCGTGCCGCGGGGGCCTGCCACCGAGTTCACGCATTCAACGCGCTCAGAGCCGAGGCGGAACAGCCGATCGTTTACGATCGCGACCAATTCGTTTTCGCGAGCCCCAGGCCGGATCGCTTTGCAAACATCGTAGTATGTGGCGTCCACCATTCCGGCTGCGACCTTGAGCAGTTCAATCTCGTCCGCCGTTTTGACCTCGCGAGCGTCGAGCATGGCCTGTTGTCCGTCGACCACTTCGATGCCTTCCTTTTCGAGGGCGCGCAACATCGGAAGCTCCAACAGGTCGATGCCGAGCGGCTTGCGCTCAATGCCGTAATGAACCAATATCTTCTTGATCTGCTTGGCGAAGTCGGTTTGCGCTCCCACGGAGGGAGGTACTGCACCCTGCATGTTGCTGATCGGCGATCCGATACGGTCGCCCATCCACGGGGAACTGATCCGCTTCGCAGGTGGCGCCGGATCCCACAGGAACGCCTCGCCATCGGCGGGGCACAGAGCATAGCGGTCAAACTTGTCGCGTACCCATTCCCCAATGTGTGTTCCCGTAATGTAACGGACATTGTCCACGTTGAAGCAAAGCGCGCCACCGAGGCCTGCAGCTTTAACCGCGGCCTGGGCACGTCCAAAGCGTTCGCGGTTCAGACGGCCGTAGTCAACTCCAATTTCCCAATCCTTCGCCATGGTGCCCCAGCGGGCAGTCGCATGCGGTCTGTTGTACTTCATGGAAGCTCCTTATTTATGGCAGTCGTTGTCCTATCGACGAGCCTCCCCGGCGATTTCAGGGACGCTTCGACAGGTGAGGTCTATGAGACTTTGTGATTGTCCGGATATGCAGTTAAATTCGGCTTACTTGGCCGAAAACAATATAGAGCAGGCATTTATGCTTAGCAAGTTAAAATGTCCGATCTTATGGCAAGCGAAGACCCGGTTTCGGATTGATTAACCTTACCATCGCGAGTAGCAGGATTGCTCGTCGCGCAAACGCGACGAATAAATTGACCGCTGGTCGAACACTTCAAAAAAGGCTTCAGAGCTCAATTTAAGCTTGACACGTCAAGGGCCGCGGTAATAACGTTCGAAACATTCTGGTAATAACGCAGGCATTCGCGGCGAGGACTTGCAACAGAAATAAAGGGTGGCATTTCTGGGGGCGTCGATTGCTTCTCATCATCAAGGCGTAAGGGACTCGCGCTTCCTTGGTTCCATTCACGTTTGGAGAGGATACTTATTTGTCGAAGGGTGGTTATGATATGCGGTAGGGGCAGATAGGAGCAAGTTACTCCCTGCCGGTCGGCGCAGAACTTCTGCTTCTCATTCCGGGCGGCTCCTGCCAAAAACCGATCAAACCCCCGATTGCTGACCGTGTGAAGCCTTCGCATTGATCCACAGATTATGGTTATAGAAGAAGCTGGCGGTGTTGATTAACGATGGTCGATTTTGCACAAGGAGAATGAGTATATGGGACAGCAATTAAAAATCGGATGGATTGGACTGGGGAACATGGGTCAACCCATGTCTACCCGCCTCCTCGAGGCGGGCTACTCGGTAACCGTGTACAACCGCAACAAAGACAAGGCCGCCGCCGTCGTTCAAGCCGGTGCAAAGCTGGTGAGCTCACCGAAGGAAGCCGCAGTTGGAGCTGATGTTGTTTTCACTATGATTGCCGACAATGCCGCCCTCGAGGCCGTCACCATGGGAGAAAATGGAGCCATCGCAGGCCTCCAGCCAGGCGCCATCCTGGTGGATATGAGCACCGTCGAACCAATCGGCTCGTCCAAGGTGAACGCCGCAGTGGAAGCCAAGGGATGCAAGTTCCTGCGCGCCCCGGTGACGGGCAGTACTGTGCTGGCCAAGGCCGGCACCATCGGTATCTTGTGCTCCGGCGACAGCGCTGCGTATGAGAAGACGCTGGAGCTGTTTAAAATCCTGGGCAAAGCTCAGTTCTACCTCGGCTCTGGCGAAGAAGCTCGCTATATGAAGATCGCGTTGAACATGATGATCGGCACCAGCATGCAAATGTTCGCCGAATCTCTCGTTCTGGGCGTCAAAGCCGGGTTGGACCGAAAACAAATGATCGATGTAATTTGCGGCAGCGTCGTCGGATCGCCCTTCATTAATTACAAGGCGAAGCCTTTGGCTGAAGGCAACTATGCTCCTGCATTCAGCACCAGGCTGATGGAGAAGGACTTCGATCTGGCTCTCGGCATGGCCAAGACCCAGGGCGTACCGCTGCCCGTAACCGCCATCGTCCGCCAGTCGCTCTGTGCGGCGCACAACACCGGCAAGGCCGACATGGATTTTTCATCTGTCACATTGCTATTGGAAGAACTGGCCGGCATGGTACCGGCAGCCAGCAAAGCTGGCGCTGACTAGTATCGCAACTTTTGAGAAGAACCGGATCACCCGATTCTGACCAGCAACAAATAACGGAAGACAAACCTTCTTAGGAGATAAAAACATGTCTACGACACCGGCCCCAGTAAAAGCCAAGGGCAAGCTCTGCAAAATTACCAAAGACACCCCGCATGTGAGCAACCCACCCAAGCACCTGGTCACCAATGCTTATCCGCTGGTCAACCCCAAGACTTGCCCCGGCGCACAGGTTGAGTTCCACATCACCGAGATCCACCCCGACGGCGCGGCGCTAGACGATATCCATCCCAACGAGGATCACGTTTTCTATGTTCTCTCCGGCCGTGCTCTGGCCAAAGTTGGCGATGATGAATTTCTCTGCGAGCAGGGCGATGCCCTGTACGTCCCCAAGAACACGGTTCACAACTTCAAGATCCTCGGCGGCGAGGTCTTCCGCATCGGGGTCGTCTTTGCACCGCCGCGTCCGATCTGGGGCTAATCCCAGCGGTAACTTTTCAACGAATACCGCAAAAACACTTCAGAGGTAAGGGGCTTTCGGTCCTTACCTCTGAAGTGCTTTGTGCGCAAAAAAACCTGTCGGCTCCCCGCGTAACTCAGTCTTCGTCGCTAATCCAACCACGCCTCCGGAGACTGCAAGGCCTCCGCCAGGTCATTCAGGAACAGCGCCGCGTGCGAGCCGCTCGATACCCGATGATCGACCGAGACGGTCACCGTCATGATGGGCCGAATGCCGATCATTCCACCCACTGGAACCACCCGGTCAGCGATGCGCCCCACCGCCAGAATCGCCGACTGCGGCAAGCTGACGATGGCCGTGAAATGATCGATGTTGTACATCCCCGCGTTGCTGATCGTGAACGTCCCGTTGGCAATATCGGAAGGTCGTAGACGCCCCGACCGCGCGCGCTCGGTCAGCTCCTTGCGCTGCACCGCAATCTCGCCCAGCTTGGCAACGTGAGCATTGGGAATCACCGCCGCCACCACGCCGTCATCCACCGCAATCGCAACGCTCATGTTGACGTGTTTGTTGTAGCGGATTTTTCCGTTCTCCCAGGATGCGTTGATGCGCGGATGCTTCAGCAGGACGCGCGCCGCAATAGCCATCAGGATATCGGTATGGGTGGGCCGTACCCCCCGCTCCTGCTCGATCAAAGGCAAATGTTTCTGCCGTGCCGCATTCAGCGCTGTGGCGTCGATTTCGCGCGTAAAGAAAATGTGTGGCGCTGTCGTCCAGCTTGCCGCCGTCCGCTCGGCCATGATCCGGCCAATCGCACTCGGAGTCTCCAACTCGGAAGCCTCCGCCGCAGCCGCAAAACCGACCGGAGCCGGGGCCACCGCCGCAGCCGCCGAAACCGCAGCCGGAGCAGAGGAACGCTTGGCTGCTTCTGCAAAGGCCACAATATCGGAGGCATGAATCGCACCCCGAGGGCCTGTTCCGTGCACTTTGCTCACGTCGATCCCAAGCTCTTGCGCCAGCCGCCGCGCCTTCGGCGCCATCCGCAACCGCCCAGGGTCGAGCGCAGGTGTAACGCTCTTCGCCGCCGGCGGCGCGGACTCCGCGCTCATCCGCCGCGCCGATGCCGTCGGCCCGACGCCCTGCGGCACCGCCTCTCCCGGCGCAACCAGCCACGCGATCGTCGCGCCAACCGGTAGAACCGCGCCGGCCTCCGCCGTCACGCCAGCCAGAGTACCGTCTCCCGGAGATTCAATCTCCATCACGGCCTTGTCGGTCTCCACTTCCATGAGAATCTCGCCCTTGGCGACCTTCTCCCCCTCCAGCTTGCGCCAGGACACCAACTTGCCGGTCTCCTGCGCCATTTCCAAGGCGGGCATCACAACACTAATAGCCATAATTTTTTCTCTTCGACGGGGCTCAGCGCAACGCCCTGATCGTCTGCTAATAATTCGTTTTCCTGAAGTGAAAGATGATTACAAAATCCAGCGTCACAATCAACCGCGCAAAAGATCGTGCGCCGACCCGCGAATCTATAAAAGAACTTCCTCACCATCACGCGGCGACTGCCGTTGAACTTGTGAAGGGGGCACGCTCTTTTTTCGGCGTGCCCCCATTCACAACAGTCTGTCCAGAACTACCCGCACATTGCCCGCGCCGCTTCGAACACGCTCTTCGCCGTTGGCACCGTCGCATCTTCCAGCGGAGGCGAGAACGGTATCGGAACGTGCATGGCGCACATCCGCTTCACCGGCCTATCCAGATCGTAGAACGCACCCTCGGCGATCACCGCCGCCAATTCGGCGCCTGCGCCGTAGCGGGCATAGCCCTCGTCGATCACAATCGCACGCGAGGTCTTGCACGCCGATTCGATCAGCGTCGTCTCGTCCAGCGGCCAGGTCGTGCGCGGGTCCACAATTTCAGCGCTTATGCCAACCTCTGCCAGCAGCTTCGCCGCTCCCAGCGCAACCTGCACCATCCCGCTCGTCGCCACCAGCGTGATGTCGGTGCCGGCCCGCTTGATGTCGGCCACGCCGAATGGAATGGTGTAGTCCTCGTCCGGCACCGGGCCCTTCAATCCGTACATCATCTTGTTTTCGAAGATGATCACCGGATTGTCGTCGCGGATCGCCTGCTTCATCAAACCCTTGGCGTCGTACGGCGTCGAGGGCAGCGCCACCTTCAGTCCAGGGATGTGGCTGAACCAGGCATGCAGCGACTGCGAGTGTTGCGCCGCCGAGCGCCGCGTCGCACCCAGCGTCGTACGCAGCACCATCGGAACCTTCCACTCCCCGCCGGACATGTAGTGGATCTTGGCCGCCTGATTGAACATCTGGTCCATCGTCAGCCCGATAAAATCGCCAAACATGATATCCACAATCGGACGCAGACCCGTCATCGCCGCGCCCACCGCAAGGCCGGTAAAGCCCGGTTCGGAGATAGGGGTATCGATGATCCGGTCGGTGCCGAACTCATCCACCAATCCGGTCAGCACCTTGAAAGCCGTACCCGCTTCGGCCACGTCTTCGCCCAGCAGGAAAACCGTTGGGTCGCGGCGCATCTCTTCGGCGATCGCTTCCTTGACCGCCTGTCCTAGAGTTAGTTCGCGAACATTGCCTTCATGCATAAATATCCTGCTCCACTTCGCTGATCTCGGGATAAGGTGCAGCCAGCGCAAACTGGACCGCATCCGCGATCTCGGCTTTTACTTCCGCGTCAATCCCCGCAAGGGTCGCCGCATCGGCGTACTTGTGCGCAATCAGCCACTCCGCGTGTCCCTTGATGGCATCGCGCTCAGTCATCCAGAGGCGCTCTTCGTCTTTGGAGCGGTAGTACTCGCGGTTGATGTCGCCGACGTGGTGGCCCCGGTAACGGTAGGTATCGCATTGCAGGAACGAAGGGCCTTCGCCCCCGCGAGCGCGCTCGATCAGCCCTTTGGCCGCCTGATAAACCGCCCGCACATCCTGCCCGTCGACGTGCTCGGCGTGGATGCCGAAAGCCGCCGGCCGGTCCATCAGTTCACCCGCCAGGGCCTCTGATTTGTGGGTGTATTCGCCGTAAAGATTATTCTCGCAGACGTAAATTACAGGCAGCTTCCAGAGCTGGGCAAGATTCATAGCTTCAAACATCAGCCCTTGCGCCATCGCTCCATCGCCGAAAAAGCACACCGCCACTCGCCCGTTGCCCAGCCGCTTGGCGGAAAATGCCGCTCCTGTGGCGATGCCGAAACTGCCACCTACAATCGCATTCGCCCCCAAGTTACCGGTCTTCGGGTCCGCAATGTGCATTGACCCGCCCTTGCCCTTGCAATAACCGGCTTCCTTGCCAAGCAGTTCGGCAAACATCAGCTTGGGCACCGCGCCCTTCGCCAGGCAGTGCCCATGCCCGCGATGGGTGCTGGTAATGTAATCGTCTGGCCGCAGCGCCTCGCAAACCCCCACGGCCACGGCTTCTTCACCAATGTACAAGTGCGTGAAGCCGGGCATCAAGGCCCGGGTATAAAGATCGTTGGCGTTCTCTTCGAACTGGCGGATCGACACCATCTGCCTGTACATCCGCAGTCCCAGCTGAATTCCAACCTCAGATTGAGTTTCTGGTTTCAGTGTGGGAGTTGTCATTGTCGCCACTCCTCAGGAGTAAACTTGTAATGAAATTATTATCGCGTCCAGCGAGTACAACTATATACGAATTGCCGCCATTTTTGCTGCGAAGCGCCGTCCCGTATTTTCCAGGCCTTTGCGTGTCGTCCGTTAAGTAAATGGACGCCGGCAATGGCTCGATCGCTCACTACTTTCCGATTTCTAGAGGAACTTTATGACTTTGCTCAGTCTTGACATGCATTTCTGGTCGAAGTAACTTCGTTGCATCCTTGGAAAATATCGCGAGTCACTGGCGGTGTTCGATGGAGGATATTCTAGGTGCACTTATCTTTTGTTGAAAATCAAAACGATCCCAAAGCGGTCCTTTATTCTCGCTGCACCATCGACTTGTCTTCTCGCGACGTGCGCTTCAAAGACGTGCCCTGCCGGAATCTGGAAGAGGTTCTCGGTGGAGCGGGCCGTTCTCTTCAGTTCCTCGCTGAGCGCACGATTGCCAACGCCTATACGCCCGAAAATCCGCTGGTTGTGAACACGGGAATCTTGACCGGCTCGAGCGTGATGACTGGCTTGCGATCCTATTTTTCAGCTTACAGTCCGCTTAAGGTCTCCAATCGTGGATTGCCCGGTGCTATGTGGTCTGCGGGGAGCGGCAAGTTCGGGTCCAAGATGCGGTGGACAGGAATCGATGAACTCATTCTAGAGGAGCGGTCGAGCGAGCCGATCATTATTGTGCTGCGCCGCGGAACCGACGGTCCTACCGTGGAGTTTAAGTCCGCCATTCACCTCCTGGGGCTTGAGTGTTGCAAGAAGATACTGGTCCTTAAAGATGAGTACCCGGATGCCCATTTTGCGGTAATCGGTCCGGCGGCTGAGAATTTTGAGAGCTGCTATTTCGGAGCTGTGGCGCTGAGCACCGAGAACTTACTGAAGAGCGGGGACGACAAGTGCCGATTTGCCGGTCGCGGCGGAATGGGCAGTGTCATGGCCTACAAGCGGATCATCGCCATCGTCGCACAAGCGCCCGACCAGCTAGGGAAACTGAAGCCGGAGATTCGCGACATCAACAAGGAGATCGCCACGGGTACGGGTTCTCGCAAGTTTCGAGAGAAGGAAAAAGGCGGACTCGGCGGCACCTGGGCCAATTACGAACCACTAGAACCCTTCAATCTACTGCCGCAGAACAACTTCCGCCCAAAGGGCGACGGTATGCCGAAATTGATGTCCCGTCCCGAGGTTGAACCGCACTTCGTCATCAAGGCGGAGTCGTGCTTCCGTTGCGGCATCAATTGTCACAAAAACGTTTACGACAAGGCCCCCGATGGCAGTCGCGGGCGATTCCGTGCCAAGTTTGATTTCGAACCGGTCGATCTGCTATCGACCAACCTGGGCATACACGATCCGAACCTTGCGTGCGATCTGATTAGCCTGGTCGATCACCTGGGAATGGATAACGTTTCCCTGGGCGCCACAATTTCTTACGTGCTCGACTACAACGAGCGTCATCCATCCGGGCGAATACTGAATGGCGCGACCTTTGGGGAGTTCGAAAAGATCAAAGAACTGATTGAAGGTGCGGCCACGGGCCGGTATCCGGAGATCGGACGTGGTGTTAAGCGTTTATCGGAGCATTTAGGGGAGACCGGGTACGCCATGCACTCCAAGGGAATGGAGTATCCGGCTTATTTGCCCGATACGAATCCCGGATATCCGTTTGCCATTGCAGGTGGCCACATGTCCATGGCCACTTATCTTTTGCTGGTGGCCGAGGGCGACACGTCTTTGGACTACTGGGTTAAGGCGATCACCGAACGCGGGCTGTTGCAGGTGCGGGATGACATGACGGGGATTTGTAAGTTCTCTGTGATCGGCCCCGATACGTTAGTTAAGGCTCTCAAGCATGAAATCGGGCTTGAGATCACTACTGCTGAGCTATTGGCCGCGGTCCGTCGTATCTTTATGCGTGGGTTGTGGTTGGAGCGTAAACAGGGCTTTGAGCGCGCGGATTACACACTCCCGTCCGAAGTCTTCGACCGCCACAACCACAATCTGGGCAAGGGGCCATTTATCACCCGCGAGTTCTTTTCAAGCCTCAGCGAACAAGTCTGGTCCGTTTTTGACAGGGAGATGGATGCACTCGATGGTACAAATCCGGCTTGCGAGCTTTCTTGCGGAGCGAATCGGAGAAGTTAGTTCGGTTGAAGTTTCGGCGCAGACCGTGAGCGGGGCTCTGCGCGTCTTGACCGACCAATACCCCGAACTTGTGCGCCTGATTTGGACCGGCGAGGTAGGCGTTGCCAACCCGATCATGGCTGTATTCCTGAACAACGAACTCCTCGGAGCTGGTCAATGGGAGACCTCCGTTAAGCCGGGCGATCAGATCGAAGTCCTCATGGCGGTTGCAGGGGGCGTCTAACTTTTGCGAGGAGTGATCTGCAACATAGTGCCCTGGTGTGAGGATCGCATCGATATTGTCTCAGGCCGGCACCGGCAAGGCCACAAGATGACCATACAGTGGCCGTGCGCTCGCAAACAGGCCCGTCGCACGTTCAACTACACCATTACACGGTCATAGTTCTAGCCTAGTTGCGATTGCGCTGTTTTTCCGCCACCAAAAAGGAAATCCTGGAGTACGCTTGAGTGGAGAATTTGCATCGACATAGTGCCAGGGAGGAGCAAGAAAGTGAGCACTGAAAACAAAAGTCCGGTTGGAGTAATCGGGCTGGGAAACATGGGTTCCGCGATAGCGGCCAACTTGGTGAATGCCGGCTTTGAAGTCATCGGCACGGATATCTCGCCGGAGGCTTGTGCCAAGGTGACAAACGCCGGGGCAAAAACGGTGTCGAGCGCGAGTGCAGTTGGAAAAGCTTGCCGTCACATCTTCCTGTCACTCGCGTCGGAGGCCGCTCTCTATGTAGTTTGTGATGCGCTGGCTGCTAGTTGCACCGCAGGAACAGTCATACTGGAGACCGGCACGCTGCCTCTCGCGGCTAAGCAGAAAATGCTCAAACTGCTGGCTGAGAAAGGCGTCATTCTGCTCGACTGCCCACTGTCCGGCACCGGCGCCCAGGCCAAGAACCGTGACCTTGCTGTATATGCGAGCGGAGACCCCAAGGCAATTCAGGAAGTACGCCCGGAGATTGATGCGATATCTCGCGTGTGTTACGACCTCGGAGAATTTGGCAACGGGATCAAAATGAAGTTGGTCGCTAATCTGCTGGTCGCTGTCCATAACGTTGTCGCAGCGGAAGCAATACTATTCGGAGTTCGTGTTGGACTCGATCCAGCGAACCTGGTCAAGGTCGTTGGCGACGGATCCGGTGCCTCGCGCATGTTTCAGGTTCGGGGACCGATGATGGCCAACAGAACCTGGGTTGAAGAAAACACTGCGTCGGTCACAATGTTTCATAAGGACGTAAAGTTGATCGCTGAGGCGTTGCTGGCCGCGGAATGCCCGGCGCCAACGTTTTCGGCCTGCATGCCTATCTATATCGCTGCTCTCACGAGCGGCCACGCCAACCACGACACGGGATCCGTATACGAGGTGCTTGAAAGAATGACGCTGGATCCGGCTGCGAAAAAATAGTTAATCTGACTTTGCCAGTTTCCTGCGGATGTGAAAAACGAGCGAAGTCCCACCGTTTGTCCGCCAGCCGAAAGTCCTTCGTGGCCGGTTAGAATTCCAAGGTTCACAAGCAACATGAAAGCCGCATCGCAAAGCGAAAGCCTGAGGCTCCCGCCTTACGATGTGGTCGATACCGGAGGTCTCGGCCATCGGGTGGGAAGCTAGCGCTCGGCGATGGGCAGCATGATCTTGGTGGCGGCAATGGCAACCAGGATCATTCCGGTCAGACATACCCCAGGCCAGCCAAAGCGCTGCCATGCGTGCGCCGCCAAAGTCGTGCCAACCGAGCCTCCCAGAAAAAATGAGGTCATGTAGATGGTATTCAAACGGCTATGGGCATCGGGGACCAGCCGATAGTTGCGGGTCTGATTGCAAGCTTGTCCACCTTGCGCCCCTGCATCGAGAAGAAGGATGCCAACCCCAAGTCCCCAGAGATGGTGGCCGAATTTCCAGAAAAAGCCAAAAGCAAGCGCCCCTAGAAGAATCAGTCCTCGCAGGATCTGGCGCGGTTCATATCGATCGGCCCAGCGTCCGGTCAAGGTGGCAGCAAATGCGCCGCCTGCGCCGGCCAGTCCAAAGAGGCCGGCCGCCTGACTGCCGTAATGATACGGTGGAGCTTCAAGGCGGAAAACCAGGGTTGCCCAGAAACAGCTGAACGCACCAAACATGGTGGCCCCGACCAGGCACGACTCGCGCAAGACGGGCTGCTCGGCAAAGAGCCGGGCGAGCGAGATCATCAGACGCAGGTACGATGTTTGCGTGTTCGGCCGGCTCAGCGGAAGCACGCTACGCAGCGTCGCGGCACAGATCAGCATGAGCGCGGCGGCGATCCAGAACATCGCCCGCCACCCGAGTTGCTGCCCGACGTAGCCGCTGAAGGTGCGTGCCAGCAGGATGCCAACTAGCAGTCCGCTGATCACCGTGCCGACCGCTCGTCCCCGCTCTTCCGGCCGCGAGAGGTAGGCAGTGAAGGGCACCAGCAACTGCGGCACTACCGACATAAGGCCGACGGCAAAGCTGGCCAGAGCAATCATCAGGAAGCTCGAGGCGACGGCCACACCGGCCAACGCGACGCAGGCAGCAAGGCACATTACCACCACCAAGCGGCGACGCTCCAAAGCGTCTCCGAGAGGAAGCAGGAAGAGCATGCCAATTGCATACCCAACCTGGGTAAGCATCGCCACCCAGCCGATTTGTTCGGCCGAGACATGAAACGTACGCGCCATCTGGGCCAACAGCGGCTGATTGTAATAAAGGTTGGCGACAACAACCCCTCCTACGGTGGCCATCGTCCAAAGCAGACGAGGTGTAAGGACGGTTACAGTACCGGCCCGGTCGCAAGGCACGCTGGTTGACAGCGTTACAGTCGGATCCTGGTTGAAAGGCATTGCTAAGGATTTTATGGCTCGGTCAGCGCTTCAACAAGTCAGAACCGTTGGGGAAAAAAACGGTACACGATACCGCTACCGGGGATCCTCGTCCTTTCGACCTCAAGAGGTTCATGAACGGATGCGGCGGGCCGCTGCAGGACATAGTTTCAGCCCCGGCGTCGCTGCCGGAGCAGGTGAGCGAGCTTAAAGTGCGAGAGCTTTGCCGGCCTCGTAAGCGCGAATTTTCAGCTCTGCATTGTGTTCGGCGCTCTCTGGATCATTTCCGCTGGTGCAGACAATGTTACCGATCAAGTTGAAGCCAAAGGCCGGAAACATCGCGGCAGTGTACTCAAAATAGGAGTCGAACAGATGAGGGTCTTCCATGCCCTGCGAATACACGGTAAGCATTTTCTTAGTACCGAATCTCGGCTTGCACTCGGGGTCCATCAGGGGGAACAATCGATCGTACAGATTCTTAACCGGACCGGTCATCTGCATCATGTAGATAGGCGAACCCACCACAATTGCATGCGCTGTCTTTACCTTTTGCAGCGCGGTATGAAGCTCATCTTTGATCGCGCAGTCATCGGTTAAACGGCAGGAAAAGCAGCTCTGGCAAGCCATAAATTTCATTTTGAACAGGGTGTAGATTTTTACGACAGCGCCGTTATCCTGTGCACCCTTGGCAACGATATCCAGAAGAGTGGAAATATTTCCGTCCATGCGAGGGCTGCCGTTGAAAAGCACGATTTCTTTCATAGGAGGTAATTACCTTTCCGTAGATGGTTTTATCTACCTGTGAAATTCAAATACGGCAGTACGGGTGCGCTTGATACCGTTGTCTGACTTAAGTAAATGAATTTGCGCGTTCAAGGGCGAAGGGGAACGTCTGAACACGTTCCCCTTCGTTGCCCTATAACTTAATAAAGCCTAGGTTCTGAGACTCATTGTCTATCCGAACTTTAGCGGAAGTTTTCTTTCCCGCTGCGTCGACATCGACAACGTATTCTCCGTTCTCCAAACCGTCGAACTTGAATTCACCGAAGAAGTTGGTCTTCTGCGTCCCCAGTGTGCCCGCCTTGCTCTTCAGCGTAACGGTGGCGTTCTCGAAGCAGTCTCCATCCATCAGCACACCAGCAGTGACGAAGTTCTTGGTGTACTTGAAGAGGTTCTTGTAGACCACCTGAGGCGCGTTCTTCAGTTCGCTCGGAGCGGAAGCCCTCGAAGCCCTGCTGCTTGCAAAGCTTTTCGAACTCCGCCGGCTCCATCTCGTAGAACCCCATGGCGCCGGTGGGGCAGGAGTGGACGCAGCGGGGCAGACCCGGCTTCCATTCCTTGTCGTCCAGCAGGTGAGCGCACATGGTGCACTTCTGCGGGACGCCGGCTTGCTCATTCCAGTAGATGGCGCCAAAGGGGCAGGAATCAACGATCTCCTTGCGACCCTTGGCTTTTACCGGGTCGATCATGACGACACCGTCGGGGCGGATGGTGATGGCGTCGGGCGCCGCCTTCTGGCAGTGCGCATTCTGGCAGTGCTGGCACGGCGTTGGAAGATAGGCCACGTCATTGCGGGCGTACTGGCCTCGCTCCCGGCGTTCGATGTTGATCCAGCGATGGCCATGGCGCGGCTGTGCGGCGGTGTAGCCCGGCCAGTCGTTGCCCACATGCTCATCTTTACAAGCCATAAAGCAGTTGTTGCAGTCATGACACAGTGCAACGTCGATGGAAATGTATTTTTGCTTCATTGTCTTCAATCCTCTCTGACCGTCCGGTCACTCCGTCTCGTAAATGCCGCCATCCCACTTCTCGACTTCGATCTGTGCGGTGTTCGGCGCCATGCCGCAAGCGTACTTGGACATGTAACGATCGGGAGAAAGAATGTTCATGCAACCGCCGCGATCGGCAGAACGGCCAGGCTTGCCCAGCGGATTGTACTCGGCGCAGGACTCGTAGGTGTGCACGGTTCCCGGCTGTACGCGCTCGCCCACCTGAGCCGCCACGATCACCGAGCCACGATCGTTGAAGCAGCGAACCAGGTCGCCGCTCTTGATGCCGCGCGCCGCGGCGTCCTTGCTGTTCAATCGGATGATCCAGTAGTAGTACCCGTCCACCAGAACGCGGTGGTCCTTGATGTCGTTCATGAAGCTGTCTTTGCCGTCGCCCATCGTGTGGAAGCTGAAGCGCGGATGCGGAGACAGCATGCCCAGCGGGTACTTCTTGGCCAGAGGACTGTGCCAGCTCTCCCACGCCGGAACGTAGGTGTGCATCGCCGGACGGTGCTCGTCCACGAAGCCCTGGTCTTCGAAGTTCTTGATGCTGGTGGAGATGAACTCGACCTTGCCGGTAGAGGTTTGCAGGCCTTTAAAGGCAATCTGGTTGTTCGGACGCGGACCCCAGTCGGGCGTGTCTATGGCGCGGTCTTCGGCAAACCAGCGCAACGCCACGTTCTTATTGCGGTTGGGGTTGTCGGGAACCACGTAGTAGCCCTTCTTCATGAACTCCGCGAAGGTCATGTACTTGGGCATGTCGGTCGCGTTGTAATACTGCTCGATCCAGCCCAATTCGTCCTTGCCCTCGGTGAAGGGCCCCTCGATGCCGAGCTTCTTGGCCAGCAGCGCATAGATCTTGTAGTCCGACTTCGACTCGCCGACCGGCTCGATGCACTTCGTCTGCAGCGAGATCACGCGGTGGTTCACCTGGCTGTAGTTGTCCGGAATGTAGCCCGAGCAGTGCGAGAACTCCGAGATGTCCCAGCGCTCGAAGTTGGTGCAAGCCGGCAGGATGATGTCGGCGAACGGAACCTCGCCCTCGAACCAGATGGACTGGCTGACCACGAACTCCAGGCTCGGATGGGTGTACATCTTGGCGTAACGGTTGGTGGCCGTCATGGTGCCGATCCACGGTCCGCCGTACTTCCACATCATGTGGATCTTCGGATAGCCGGGGGCCGGATACTGGTATTGATGGAACTGGTGCTGGATGTCCTGCCCGCAGAAGCCCTTGCCGTTCCACTCGAACTTGCCGTCCATGATGCACTCGGGCACCTTGAGGCGCGGAATGTGCTGGCCGGCGCTGGTGTTGATGTTCGAAGACGACGGCAGAGAGGTCTTGCCGTCGAACATGCGCCAGGCAAACCTGTAGCCGGCAGCGGAGTTCTCGCAATCGCCCGAGATCCCGCCCTCGGCGTATCCGGGGAAGTAGAACTCGTCGTCGACCGGAGCGCCCTGCGTGGTGGACCAGATGTTCGAGCCCGGCTTGCCCATGCCCTGCATGGTGGCCAGCGCGATCATGCCGCGCGCCCACTCGATGCCGTGCGAGGCGCGGCAGGCGCCGCCCCAGCCGCCCAAGTCCGCCGGCCGCCAGATAGGTCTTCTTCTTGGCCCACTCGCGCGCCAGCGCGCGGATCTCGCAGGCCGGAACGCCGATTCCGCCTCTGCCCACTCGCAGGTCTTGGGTACGCCGTCGGTCTTGCCCAGAACGTATTCCGACCACTCTTCGAAGCCGTACGCGTGAGTTGCGACGTACTCCTTGTCGTAGGTCCCTTCGGTCAGCCAGGTATAGGCAATCGCGAACGACAGAGCGTGGTCGGTGCCGATCTTGGGCGAGAACCACTTGTCGCCGATCAAGCCCGCGGTGTGGTTGTAGTGGGGATCGATGAAGACCATCTTCACGCCCAGCTCCTTGAGCCACTTGCGGCGGATCGTCGATTCGTGGGCGGAATAGATGCCGCCGTTGGTCTCCGGATCGGCCGACCAGAAGACGATCATCTCGGCGTGCTTCAGGCCGTCCTCGAGCAGGTTGTACTGCTCGGGATTGCCCAGCCGCCAACTGAAGCCCCACATGTGCATGCCGCCCCAGTGCCAGCCTTCCCAGCTATCCGGGTTGTGGTCGGCGTAGGTGAAGCCCATGAAGTTCATGAAGCGGAAGTAGGTGGAGTGACGATAGCCAACGTTGCCCCACATATGGTGGGAGCTGGGCGAGGTGACAATCGAGGCAGGGCCGTACTCGCGCTTGATGCGGTTGACCTCGTTGACGACGATATCGGTCGCTTCATCCCAGGTGATGCGTTCGTATCCGGAGATGCCGCGGTTCTGGATGTTGCGCTCGCCGTTCGGGTCGAAGTCCACGCGCTTCATGGGGTACATGTTGCGCTGGTCGGAATAGATCATCGACTTGAAGCCCTGCGTGTAGACCGAAACGGTCGTCTTGCGCGGCGGTTTGAAGGTGCGTCCCCGGGCTTCGATCTCCCACGACGCCGCATCGGTCTCGTCCAAATCCATGGGGGTCATTCGGACGATCTTCCCGTCTTTCACATAAACGAAGACCGGACCCCCCGTGGACGAATTCGTCATGCGAATTTCTTCTGCCATTCAATCCCTCCGTACTGATAAGTTTTGCCTGCCAATTGCTTCGCCTCACTTAGCACCATGCTCGCTTCAAACCTTAATGCATGGCGATGTCTGATTCTGTTCAGTTCGAACCGTTAAGGTGTGCGGTTGATCACATTCCTCTCCCATGCACCCTGAAATAAAAAAAAATAAATGTGAAACTGTGCTCTTCAATGCGGTCTTAGGAGAAGGATCGTAGTTCTTCCGGGAGTCATCCTCGCCAAGCGAGAGCAGGTTGATTCGCCAATGCATCATCAACAATAACGCTATTTTCTGATAGGTAGCTCCGGCAAAGCTATCCAAAAGCCAATGAATGATTGAGGCCAGTTTCGCATTTGGGTCGGTTAGCGACTCCAATCAAACCAACTGGGTATTTATGCAACCAGTTCTGAACCAATGGTGCAAGTGCCGGAGGACAAGAGCGCGAGCGGATGACTTTCCGCCAAGAGCGGCTTCTACCACTGCGAACGCTTGCACGCCCGATTTCACGGTCCGCGCTAGAACAATTTTGAGCTGTCGCACATCCCCCTCGCGCAAGCCTAACATCGAATTACGGAAGCAGATGTACCACCCGAAGAAGTTGATCGCACACAACTAAACAACTGGCAGTCTGCGGGCGCCGTTGGCCTGCTCTGATCAGCTTTCGCATTTGGTCGCGCGATTTAGAAGGAAGGTGAAATGGAGAAAGTGGAGTTGTATCGACAAGGAGATGTTCTGATTCGGCGAATCGACAGCCTGCCGGAGCAAAAGGCTGTGCGGCGACAGAGCGGCAATATTCTCGAGGGTGAGGCTACAGGCCACATTCACCGCGTAGAGGACCAGACAAAGGCAGAAGTTCTCGAAGTTGGTGACGCTCTCTATTTGCACGTTGGATCCGATGGCGTCCGTGTCATTCACGAGGAGCATGGTCCCATCGTCCTTCCTCCTGGCTATTTCGAAATTGTGCGCCAGAGGGAGTATTCCCTGGAGGCGATCCGCGATGTCTCTGACTGAGAGTGTCGCCAAGTGATGACGCGCATCTCCGAAGCTGAGCAGCCCCCTATAGCCCGTTTCGTAGAGGCCTGCAACTATCCTGGCCGTCTTGATGAGGCCAAGGTGGAGCAGCAACTCGAGCGCTACCTAGATGCACTTGGTGTAAAGCGGAAGATCGTTCGCCTCAATGCGGGTTGGACCCTGCACTCACAGCCTGCGATTGCGAGATATGTTGAACGGGTTCTCATGAATTTTGCGGTGCGAAGTCCGCAAAATTGGGGGTGGTTGCACCGGGTATGCTCGGGATGCACGGGATGCGCGGGATGCGCGGGATGCGCGGGATGCGCGGGATGCGCGGGATGCGATGGCGTTACATCGCTTCGCGGCATGGTGTATTCAGAGCTTTGGATGGTTTGGATGGTACAGATTCGATCTTTCACGGATCGCCACAACCTACCTGGGCGCGGTCGAGATTCAGAAGCCCTCGGTAATTATCTGGGCCGAACCGATCTTTGAAGCCTTTGCCGCCGGCGCGTGGATGCTCCACTGGACAGAGGATACGTTGTACTGGATAGCGAAGCCGCGCGTCCATGTCGAAAAGACTTCGGGGGGACGCCGCCTCAGCAACGCAACGGGCGCTGCGCTGGAATCGGATATTGAGCCACTTTATTTCTGGCATGGCGTAATGGTTAAGGAAAAAGTGGTACTTGCTCCCGAACTCATTACCGTCGCAGACATCCGCGAGGAAGAGAACGCGGAGGTCCGGCGCGTGATGATGGAGCGCTACGGACTCAGTCGCTATATCGAGGACAGCGGTGCACGACAGATCCACCAGGATGAGCTGGGCGAGTTGTACCGTGCGGAGATTCCGAATGATGAGCCGCTGGTAATGGTGAAGGTGATGAACTCCACCATAGAAGCCGATGGATCGCGGAAGTCGTACTACTTGCGCGTGCCTCCGGAGATGACGATCGCGCGCGATGCCGTGGCCTGGACGTTTGGCTACGAGAGCGGCCAGCAGTACGCACAAGCTTTGTTACAGCAAACATAGGTTGAACAGGAAATAGATGGCGGTGCCGGCCAAGTTCGGGGGTTGTACTCAAAGTTTGCCCTGAATGGTTGCGGCTCTCGCGGGCCTTGCCGTGGCAACGCGGCGGCCTCTTGGATGAACGGCGCGGACATTCGCGCGGTCGTGCTCGTCTCGGGGCATAAAGACTTGAGAATGGCGGCAAGGTATCAGCACATCAGCCCCGCTTCCCTCTCTGATGCCGTCATGCTGCTGGATGGCGCTTTTGCAGAGCCCAAAGAAGCGCCCGAAGGCGAACCCAAGAAAGCGCCCAAAGACGCAAAAACGGGCAAAGTTCAAGCTCCAGCACCCCCGCAGCAAAGGAACCCGTCAAAAGGGAGAATAATAAGTATTTTGTTTTGTTGGCGTCCCCGGCGGGATTCGAACCCGCGTTATCGCCGTGAAAGGGCGGTGTCCTAGGCCGGGCTAGACGACGGGGACGCAGCTAGGCAGGGTTACAAGACCTTCCTCATACTAGCAACCGTATGGCGGTGTGTCAAAGCGGAGCAGGCTTGTCGGCGAACCTAAGCGATAGCGCAAGCGCGGAGGAAGAGCGGACGAGACACTCGCGGCCAACTCTGCGGTGGGTTAGCATGAGAGACGGAGATGGATGTTGAACACGCGGTCGGCGAGCAGCGGGGCCGACGCGAGGCGGTCCGCGTTTTCATCAGCACTGGCACAGGTGCGATGCATGCCGGCGTTGGTGCTGGCGAGGAAGAATCGGATATTTGAAGGAGGACAATGCGTGGCGGATACGTTGAACCTCAGCCTCTGGTTTCCGGGTTTTGATGCGGAGTTGATGCTACCGCGAATGGTCGAGGTGCTGCGGCATTTCCCATTTTCCGAGAGCCGCGGCGGCGTACGATATGCATCGGTTCAACCCGTGAACTGGGCCGAGCCTTCGCTGTTCGAGGAGAGCTTTCCGGCGGGCGTTACTGCCGAGGAAGCGGCCGCTACGTTAGGCGAATATGCGCAGGCTGACTTTGCGTTGAGCCTGGAGGCATACTGGGATCTATGGATGTTGGATACGGCAAGCAAGCAGTGGGTGCTGCAGCCGGAGAAGGTGATTTTCACCGCGCAGGGACTGGAGTTCGACGAGGGTGCGTTCGCCGAGAGCGGACACATTCTGATCGACTTCGGGCTGGACTTTCCGTTTCTGCATGAGGGCGTGGATCTTCATGCGGACGACGCGCTGCGGGTGAAGGCCAATGTGGCGGCCTTGATCGAATTTACGCACCGGGTGGAGCGAGATTGCAACACGA
This sequence comes from uncultured Acidobacteriota bacterium, assembly GCA_963800195.1. Classification (GTDB taxonomy): domain Bacteria; phylum Acidobacteriota; class Terriglobia; order Terriglobales; family Acidobacteriaceae; genus TOLSYN. Next base: position 43,763 of record CAWCZZ010000011.1, on the reverse strand, counting down.
CAGGCCGCGTGCTGTGGTCGGAGAGCGAGGAAAACCTGGCTCAGAAGCTGATTGCGCGCTTGCAGCAGGTGCAGTGAATTTGCCGGATAGGAGCAGCAGCCGGGTGCGCCCGGCTGCTTTGCTTTTGCGGCAACGATTCACCTTTCTGATAACGGTTCGAGGGGTGGGGAGTAGCTGGATGGTACATCTTTGCAGTCACACGGCGTTCGCAAACTTCTCCCCATTCACCACTGGCTGACAGGGGCGGCCAAATCTATTTCATTGAAGGCGCATGCTCGTGATGCGCCCTCTATGAGTTTTATTCCTTAAGTTATTTATCGCTCGATTAAACGGCTGCCACTTGATGCCATTGTTGTGCGAGTCTGACTGCCTGCTGTGCATCGGCACCCCAGGCATCGGCTCCGACAAACTTGCATACGTTGGCGTCCACCGGTCCACCGCCGACCATGACCTTGACCTTGTCACGCAGCCCGGCGGCCTGCATCGCTTCGACCGTCGCCTTCATGGAATCAAAGGCCAGTGTGAGCAGACCCGACATGCCGACCACGCTGGCGCCGCTTTCCTTGATCGCCTTGACGAATGTCTCGGCCGGCACGTCGACGCCAAGGTCGATGACCTCAAAGTTTGCCGACTTCAGCATGTTCACCACGATGTCCTTGCCGATATCGTGAATGTCTCCCTTGACGGTGCCGAAGACGATTTTGCCGGAAGTTTGCGCACCACCGGCCTTGAGGCCGGGTTCCAGAAGCACACCGATCTGTTTGAAAATTTCGCCCGACATCATCAGGTCAGAAACAAAATAGTCCTGACATTCAAAACGCTGACCTACCTCGGTCATGCCGTCCTGGCAAGCTTTGAGGATCTCAAAGGCTGGCATCTTGGCGGCGAGTGCGTCCTTTACCAGTTGCAATGCGAGGTCTTCGTTCAACTCAGCAAACGCTTTTTTAATTTCTTCCGAACTAGGCATTTCGCCCTCCTGGGATTGGATCATGCAACTCTAATTCATAAAGCTCATTTACGGAAGCTCCTGCCTTCGGGTCGATCAATCCTCGCGGGCAGAGCGCTCGTAACAACTTTGGCCCGTTGTGCTAACCAGGTCAACCATTTTGTTCTTCCGCAAATCGGTTAGTTATTCTTACTTTCCGGTAGCGGCGGCGACCATGGCTTTGACATTTTCCACCTTGGCATCGGGTGGGATGTCACATCCCTGACCAAGGATGAAGCCCGTGGGACCGATCTCTTTAATCAGTCTGGTGCTGTACTTATATACGTCATCGGGAGTGCCTATGGTGAGCAGCGACGGTGGAACATCTCCGTTGATGCACATGTGGTCGCCCAGTACTTCTTTGATCTTGAAGATGTTGGTGGCACCATCGGGATAGAAGATGCACTTTCCTTTTGGCATCTCTTTGAAAAACTCCAAGTCACGTTCCCAGTTGGAATCGAGGTGGAAAATAGGAGTAACGCCTTCTTCAATGACCAGGTCGGCCAGCTTCTTCATGTATGGCCAGACAAAACGCCGCCACAGTTTGGGAGACAAGAACTCGGGGGCGCCACGCCATCCGCCAACCCATATACCGAAGGGCTTGGCAGCCTGTAGGTACTGCCTTGCGCTGGCCATCAGGTCAATCATTGCGACATCAAACACAGCCTGCACCTGGTCAGGCCTTCTGTACAAATCCTTCATGAACTCTTTCATCGAGCGTCCGCCGCAAATATATTCGTAAGGCATCACGGCGAAACTGCCAGCGACAGGCACAATGCCATTCGCGATGCAGTATCCAATGGCCTTGGGGAAATACTCGAAGGTGGACGCGAGTTTGGCCATGACGTTGTCAACTCTATTCAGCAAAAAATCGGAATAGAAAAAATTCCAACCTTTGTTGAGGATCACGTCATAATCTTCGACCTTCATAAGCTCTTGTTCCTGGACTTGCCAAAGAACGTTATCGGGCAGCTCAATTCCCGGGATCTTGACTTTTGAAAGCCATACCAGGCTGAGCAGATTTGGCGCATGGACCGAATGATGAACGCCATCCACACCAAGTTGGACAGCAGAATCAACCATCGTTTTATTGGCCAGTGCAATGTCAGCGCAGAAGTCACTCATCTTCACACCCATGTGATGGGGTGAAAACATGTCGTTAAGAATCACTACCGGAGTCCGGTCGGTTGGTTTTAACGCAACGGCCTGCTGAATCCGGTTGAGACGTTGATTGAAGAGGGCTTGGTTCGTTGCAATATCGGCAACTGTACTCATTGTTTCCTCCGGTTAACTAGCAGTGCGAATGAATTTATGCCGCTTCCATAGAGGTGTCAAGGATTGTGCCGACTATTATTTTGGCAAGCTGCTGTGGTGAATGCGGTCTTTTAGTTGGGGGATTTATATCGAATTTGTATATATCGGAATGCGCGGGGGGCGGCTAACTTGCGGCGTCTCTTCGATGCGGATTTAACTGCAACATCAATGATACAAAATTAAAAATAGCCCACTCAAACCGGACGAAGATTTGAATGGGTGCGCGCGACAACATTCGCCAACAGCGGCTTGCCAACCTTGCGACCGAAATTACTTCTTGGCGTGCTCGGCCCAGATGTCCCAGGCGCGATTGACGTTGCCGCGATTGGCAGTGTCAACTTTCGCGGCTTCCATGGAATTCAGGAAGACGGGCTGCCCCAGTTTCAGCGCCTCGGATTCGATCTGCGCGTTGGTTTGGGTGTAAACCGCGCGGAAAACGGCAATTCTGATGGTTGTTCCTACCACGGCGCTGCCATGCCCACGCATGAGCACCACAGGCGAGTCTGCCAGCGACTTGGCGAGGGCTGCTCCGAGGAGGCGGTTGGTGATTAGAATTCCATTGTCATCCCCGGCTACGCTGCGAATCTCAAAGACGGGCGTGGCCTGAGGCAGAAATCCGGCCATGTGCATAATGGGACGAAGCGGCACGGTAGTGGCTCCGAAGGGAATGACGGCCGGACTGTGGCTATGCACGACGGCCTGCGCGTCGGGGCGGGCGCGATAGATTTCTCCGTGGATAAAGCGCTCTAAATACGGCTTGCGACCGCGTGCGTCGACCGGTTCGCTGTTTTCGTCGAACTCCATGATGTCTTCGCGGGTGACCAGGGCAGGTGCTTTCGATCGCGAAAGAAAAAAGTGAGTTGGATTGCTGAACGAACGCACGCTGATGTGTCCAAAGCCATCGACCACGCCTTGATCGGCAATGATGTGATTGGCGATGACGAGATCCTGAATGCGCTGCTCATCGGAGTCAGCGGGGCTGGCGGTTTGAGGCGCGGCGGTTGGCGCGGCTTCAGTCTTCGGCGCGGGCGCGGCTTGCGCCGCCGCGGCAGGGATGACGGCCAACAATGCAGCCAAGACGATTGCGAGAGAGAGCAGCAGGTGACGGGCTGGGCGCACGCAGGAATGATTCTTGAACATGTAGTCCTCCAGATAATTTGTTAGAACACCGCTCGCAGCAACTGAACTGCATGGGGAGAGCGCGCTGCGGCAGTCCCCCGAAGGTGATGAAGTGAAGATGACGTTTGCAGAAGGCTTCAGGGACGGGGAAAGTGTACTCGCCTCCGGGAAAAGTTTGGAAGAGAAAAGCTAAAGCTCAATCTGCGGCTTCGAGCTGCTACTTGGGATACCAGTCGAGAAGACGGACTTCGATGCCGCTGCCGGCGAGACGCTGTTTGAAGGCATTGAGGTCAGAGCCCCGGTAATGGTATGGGATGACGATTTTGGGGCGAAAGGCGAGGACCGCTTCGGCGGCTTCTTGCGGGGGCATGGTATAGGGGAGATTCATGCAGATGAAGGCGACGTCGATGTTCTCAAGGGCGCGCATTTCCGGGGTGCCCTCCGTGTCAGCCGAGAAGTAGAAGCGCTTGCTTCCGTAGGTAAGGACGTAGCCGTTGTCGCGTCCCTTGGGGTGGTAGAGCTCGCCGGGAGCGGGGCCGCGCTTGAGGTTGTAGGCGGGAACGGCAGCGATGCTCCACTGCTGCCAGTGCTGGGTCTGACCGTTGGCAATGGGCCGGGCCAAAGGAAAATGTTCGACGACCGAGGCGGGCGCGATGACCTCGGTGGTGGGCTGGCTGAGGGCGGTGATGGTGTCAGGGTCGAAGTGATCGAAGTGAACGTGCGTGATGAGAATGAGGTCGGCCTTGGGAAGTTTGCTGAGATTGGCGGGCTTGACGGGATCGATGTAGATAACTTTGCCTCCAGCCTGGATGAGAGTGCTGGCGTGGACGAGTGGTGTGATCTTCACCTCTCCGGCTGCGGTGGGGAAGGTTTGCGTCTGCGCTACGGCGGCGATGGAGGCGCCGAGGATGAGGAGCAGCATGATTAGCGGGCAAGAGACTTTCATGCAGGACATAGTAGGAAGGCGGAGGCGTTAAAGCAAGAGGGTTGCAATGCATCCCCCGTAACATCGATGGGCGGGGAGGCCGGGACTCTCGAAATTAACAGAACGGAGTTGTCGTTTTGTGGCGAGAAGGCGTACTCTCAATTACCCGCACACGGGGATGGTGGGGCAGCGAATCCTGCATGGGAAGAACGAAGGTACGCAGCAACGGGCAAGGGGCATGGTTGTTGAATGATGGCTCGCGGGCGACTGCGGCGCTTGCGATTGGAACTGCGGCGGCCTTGACCGTTCTGGGCGCTGGACTGTCACTGATCAAATTCCACGGAGGGATCTGGCCGTGGTGGTTCCATGGCCTCTCGGTGGCCCTGATCACGGGCTTGATTACTACCCTGTTTATGCATTTTCATTTGCGCGAAGTGAGCCGGCGGGAAGAGCGCAGACTGGCGGGCGAACGCTTGAGTCACGAAGTGTGCACTGCCCTTCAAATTCTGTTTCAGTGCACCTATCTGCAGCCGGAACAGCGGTCGCAATTGGAAGGCGAAGCCATCACGCGTTTGCACGTTGCCGCGCGGGAATTACTGCCGAACCTGCTGGAAATCGCGAGCCATGCCCGGCCGGTCGCATCCTCGTTCGTGGGCGAGGGTCAGTCCGGGAACAGGGCTGCGGCAGCGGGATCTCGATAAGTTGAGATCGCGTAGGTCATCGACCCTGGAACTACTCTATGCCAAGCCCATCTCCTCGATGGCCATGTTGCGCATGATGAACTTCTGAACCTTGCCGGTGACGGTAGTCGGAAAAGAATCGACAAACTTAACGTACTTGGGCACTTTGAAGCCTGCGATTTCAGCGCGGCAGTGTGCCTGGATAGCCTCGGCGTCAAGCGTCACGCCGCCTTGCGGGATGATCCACGCCATGACATCTTCGCCGTACTTTTCGCTGGGTATGCCGATGACCTGAACGTCCTTGATGCCGGGGTAGGAGTAGAGGAACTCTTCGATCTCACGGGGATAGATGTTTTCGCCGCCGCGAATGATCATCTCCTTGAGGCGCCCGGTGATTTTGACGTAGCCATGCTCGTCCATGCTGGCGAGATCGCCTGAATGCAGCCAGCCATCGGGTTCGATGGTTGCGGCGGTGCCAACGGGATCATTGTGATAGCGGTTCATGACGAGATAGCCGCGGGTGAGGAGCTCGCCGTTTTCTCCGAGCGTCACGAGTTGGCCGGTATTGGGATCGATAATTTTAACTTCGGTATGAGGCAGGGCGCGGCCGACGGTGGTGGTCTTGCGCTCGAGAGTGTCTTCGGTGGTGGTCTGGGTGATGACCGGCGAGGATTCGGTGAGGCCGTAACAGATGGTGAGCTCGGAGCAGTGCATCTCACGGATGACACGGCGCATGAGTTCGATGGGGCAGAGCGAGCCGGCCATGATGCCGGTGCGCAGCGAGGTGAAATCGAATTCGCGGAAACGGGGATGAGAGAACTCAGCGATGAACATGGTGGGAACGCCATAGACGGCGGTGCAGCGCTCGTCGTGAACCGCCTGCATGGTGGCGAGAGGATCGAAGTAGTCGGCGGGAATGACCATGGTTGAGGCGTGGGTGAGGCAGGCCATGTTGCCGAGTACCATTCCGAAGCAGTGGTAGAAGGGCACGGGAATGCAGACGCGGTCGCGTTCGGTGAGCTTCATGGAGTCGCCGATGAACTGTCCGTTGTTGACCACGTTGTAGTGGCTGAGTTCGGCGCCTTTGGGTGTGCCGGTGGTGCCGCTGGTGTACTGGATGTTGATCGTGTCCTGTGCGGTCAGGCTGGCCTCGCGGGCGCGCAATTGGGCGGTGGAGACGGAATCGCCGGCGGCGAGCATGGCCTTCCAGCTCAACATGCCCGGCGGAGGATTGTCTCCGATGTAAACGACCTGGCGAAGATGAGGCAGGCGCTGGGACTCGAGCTTGCCGGGAGCACAGGAATCGAGTTCGGGAGCGAGCTGGCGAAGGGTTTCGACGTAGTCAACGTCGCGGAAGGCGTGCTGCATGACCAGTCCCTGGCAGGTGGACTGGGTGAGAACAAAATCGAGCTCGTGCGCACGGAAGCGGAGATTGAGATTGACCAGGATGATGCCAGCCTTGGCGGTGGCGAACTGCATGAGCACCCATTGCGAAATGTTGGTGGCCCAGATTCCGACCCGGTCGCCACGAACAAAGCCGAGGGCCATGAGCCCGCGGGCGGTGCGCTCGACTTCGGTGTGCAGCTCTTGCCAGGTGAAACGAAGATTCTCCTGGGAGAGTATGAGGGCAGGCGAATGGGGATGGCGCGCGGCGTTCTGGTCAAGCACCTGGCCGATGCAGAGCTGGGAGAGCGGGGGATAATCCTCGCCTCGAGAGTAGCTGGTAGTGAGCGGCAATGTTAACGGCGACGCGGACTGAGTTTCCATGAACAGACTCCGTGCTAAGTTTGCTGCGAACGCCACCCCGAGGCCCGCTTGGTAATAGTAAGCCCTAATAACATTTGCAAAACTAATGCTCTGCTTAGTTTTTAGAATACTGAGGGTCTTTGGAATGCTCACGTCTCCGACGGCGAACAGCGCCCCAGTGTAACGTAGGAGATGGAGAATCCGGTAGTTAAAGAAAGAAGCCGCCGAGAGCAGGCGGCCAAGGTGAGGGCTTTGGGGATGAAGTACCATTCCGACGTTTTGATTCTGGGTGCGGGGGCAGCGGGACTGATGTGCGCCATAGAGGCGGGCAAGCGCGGCCGCTCGGTTACGGTGCTGGAGAGCTCGAACCGGGCAGGACAGAAGATACTGATCTCGGGCGGCGGGCGCTGCAACTTTACCAACCTGGGGAGCGAAGCCGGGGATTTTATCTCGGAGAATCCGCACTTTGCGAAGTCGGCGCTGGCGCGGTACACACCGGCAAACTTTATCGCCATGGTGGAGCGGCACCGCATTGGCTGGCACGAGAAAAAACTGGGACAACTGTTCTGCGACCGGAGTGCGCAGGACATTATGACGATGCTGGAAGAGGAATGCGTGCGGGTGGGAGTGCGGGTGAAGCTCTCGACACAGGTGCGTGAGGTTAGACAGCACCCACATCTGCCAAAGGAAGGCAGATATGGGGCACCAATTGCCGGAGGGTTTACGGCGGTGACCGGGGAGCATGAGTTTTCCGCCGACGCACTGGTGGTTGCGACCGGGGGGCTGTCGATTCCTAAGATGGGAGCGACGGCGCTGGGATATGAGCTGGCGCAGCAGTTTGGGCTGAAGGTGATTGAGCCCAGGCCGGCGCTGGTGGCGTTTACCCTGAACGGAGTGGATATGAAGCGCTTCTGCGACCTGACGGGAGTTTCCACCGAGGTTGTGGCAACGATTGGGAAGCGGAGCTTCCGGGAGAAGCTGCTGATTACGCATCACGGATTCAGCGGGCCGGCGATACTGCAGATTTCTTCGTACTGGAGCGCCGGAGATAAGATCATGCTGGATTGGGCTCCGGAGCGGCAGGTGTTTGGAGCTTTGCTGGCCGAGGGGGCGAGACGCGATGCGGCAGCGGCGTTGGCGGCGCTGCGGGAGGTGCTGCCGATTCGGCTGGCGGAGCGATGGTTGGAGCTGCATCCGTTTAAGAGGTGGACGAACGCGGCGCTGGAAGAGGCGGAGCGGGCAGTGCATCACTTTGAATTTGTGCCGGCGGGGACGGAAGGCTTTGCCAAAGCCGAGGTGACGGCCGGGGGAGTGGACACCAACGAGCTATCGGCAAAGACGATGGAGGCGAAGAAGGTTCCGGGACTGTACTTTGTGGGCGAGGTGGTGGACGTTACGGGGCATTTGGGAGGGTATAACTTCCAGTGGGCGTGGGCTTCGGGGTGGAGCGCGGGACAGGCGGTTTAGGGGTTATTTTTCCTAATGGCAGAGATTCGACTGTCTTGGACACTTGGCTATTTCGCGCCAATCAATCTCGCATCAAATGAGAGACCCCGCTGCGAATCGAGGAGCGAATATCGATGAGCAAAGCAATTCAGAACCTTCAGGAAGCCATGCAGCGCGCGGAAACCATCCGGCCTAAGGTTGGCGGTTTTCCATACCTTGCCGAAACTTTGCGGCAAGCCGGCGCAACCCGTAATATTTGGTATCTCCCCTCTTGCCAAAGCATTTTTCACACTCGTGAAGGCGCTGTAGCTGTGCAGCCAAACCCACTGATCTCGGGAATGGCGGAAGTCCCGCCCTTTGATCGCGCAGCACTGATCAAAGCATTGCGCCGCGATCAGGCAGGCGAAACGACATTTCCCGAATTTCTGGAAGCATCGTGGAAGGCGGGAGTCGTGAAATATGGCGTCGATTTTATCGCCCGAACTGTTTCTTACTATGGCATCGGTGGCGAAGTTTACGTGGAGGAATATCCAGCAGTGGCGCTATAGCACGTAAAAGGGTTGGTGGCTCGCATTAGCTTCGCGCTGAATGCGAGCCACCTGCCGCAAGTGATCTTCGGGTCGCACATCAGCGGAACAACCCTACATTCGCCAAAGGAAGGCGGATGCGGGCCACCCGTGATCTGCAAATGTGGCTGCTGCTTAGCTCAGATGCCGAGTTTTTTGACTTCTTCGTTGTAGTACTTGTGGTAGAGGATGTTCCACTCGGGAGTGCCTTCGGGGATGATGCGGCGCTGGCTCTCGATCTTCATGCGGGCGGCTTTGTCGAGCTTCTCTTCGTTGGCGAGAAGGTCTTCGAGGATGCGGCGGACTTCCTGACGGATATCGTCGTAGCCTTCGAGGAAGTCGACGTTTTTGAGGGAGGCGAGCTGCTCGGTGGAGGATGAGGCGAGCTTGTTGAGTTTTTCGCGAGAGAGTCTCATAGCACCGCCTTGTACTTCTTCACCAGCTCGTTCTTAACCCGCTTGAACATCTCCTGATAGTTGGCGGCGCTTTTGCGCATCTCGTCGGAGTAGGCTTCGAGGATGACGCGGACTTCATCGTTGATGCGGTCCTCAAGGCTGAGCTCCTCGACCATGGAGCTCTGGACGCTGTCGATGACCTTTTCAGGCTCGCGCGTTTGGATGAAATGATTTGCTTGCAGCCGTTTGACGACTTGCCGGGCAAGGTAGCCCACGTATTCTTTCGAAAAGAGCATGATTTATATGTCGAGCTGGCGCTGAGAGACAAATAAAATTTTAGCACAGGGCGAAGGTGGATCGTTTGCGCATTGGAGATCGCCTGCCGCGGACGGCAGTGGGGCAAGCGGGCGAGGATCAAAGGCAAAATCGGATCGATGGTTGGGAGGCCGGGAGCGGCGCGCGAGATTTGGGCAGCGCTGGGGTCCTTCACTTCGTTCAGGATGACCCTTAAATCAAAAGCAAAGGAAGAAGATCAAAGGCAAAGGCAGAGGACAACTAAAGAACGCGCAGCGGCGGGGGAGCAAAGAGGGAGAGCTGGTTGACCGTGACGGGAGTATGATGATCCGACACGGAGCGATGCGGCCCATGCCGCAGAGCCAAGAGTGCGTTGCGAGCGATTTGCAGAGGCGCGTGATTGCTGAGTGCGATTTGCAGGGACGGGATTTGCAGATCAGGCAGCCATTTGTTAGAACAGCAGAGCGATGATAGAAGACCTGACCAGCATTCACGACGATATGTACGCCTTCACCCACGGGCTGGGGCTGCGGCATTTCCACGGATACATTCCGGACGACATGCCAAGCGTGCTGTGGGATGGCGAGGACGTGAACGAGAGCTGGAAGGATTTTGTGGAGCTGGCGCGCGCCTCGGGAGCGCCGTTTATCACGATGAACTCGGTGCAACTGGAGCCCGACGATGTGGATCTCGTTGCTGTCTGAGTTGCGCCACTCCAGCTTTAGCCGCGAAGAGGATATGGAGTCGGCGCGGCAACTGCGCTCGTGCTTTGGACGGATCGGATTTATCCAACTGGGCTTTCCCTACCAGGGCGTGATGTTTCTGTGTGAGCTGTCGACGGAATGGTACGAGGGCTACAAGGCTTTGCAGGAGATGGCCGACGACCTGGGCGGCATCATGATCGACGGCTCGACGGACAGCTCTGAGGAAGACGAGCGCTGACGGTGCGCTGGATCCGGCGGGCCGAGGAAGATGGCGCGAGCGCGACAGCGGCAGGAGATTGCGCGTCTGCTGGCGACGGCGCTGGAGCTGCCGGAGATTGTCGCCGGGGTGCTGGCGGCGCGCGGCATTGGCTCGGTGGACGAGGCCAGGCGATTTCTGCATCCTTCACTCGATGATCTGCACCCCCCAATGAAAATGCTGGGCATGCAAGCGGCCGTGGAACGGCTGGAGCGGCCATTGCGCAGCGCGAGTCGATGCTGATTTACGGCGACTACGACGTGGACGGCACGATGGCCACGGTGATTCTGAAGACGGTGGTGGAGTTGCTGGGCGGTACGTGCGACTTCCATGTGCCGCACCGGTTGCTGGAAGGCTATGGGATGCGCGACGAGGTGATCGAGCGCGCGGCGGGCCAGGGAGTGCGGCTGATCATCAGCGTCGATACCGGCATTCGGGCCTTTGCGGCGGCTGAAACGGCGGAGCGCGCAGGGGTGGACCTGATCGTGACCGATCACCATCTGGTGGCGCGGGACGAAGGGGTTCCGAAGGCGCTGGCGGTGCTGAATCCGAATCAGTCGGATTGCGGCTACCCATGCAAGTATCTGTGCGGCGCGGGAGTGGCGTTCAAGGTGGCGCAGGCGCTGCTGGAGCGCGCGGGACGCGAAAGGCTGATTCCATCGTTTTTGAAGGTTGTGGCGATTGCGACGATTGCCGACTCGGTGCCGTTGGTGGGCGAGAACCGGACGATGGTGGCGCTGGGACTGGAAGGGCTGCGCAAAGTGGTGAATCCGGGACTGAAGGCGCTGCTGGAAATCTGCGAGCTGAGATCGCCGGGATTGGAGCCGGGACGCGCTCCGAGTTCGACTGAAGTGGCCTTCCGGCTTGCGCCGAGGATGAACGCGGCGGGGCGCATGGATGTGGCCAAGGACGTGGTGGAGTTATTTACGGTGAAGGACGAAGGGCGCGCGAAGGAGCTGGCGGAAAGGTTGAACCAGTTGAATTCGGCGCGGCAGCAGGAGGAGCAGCGCATCTTAGAGGCGGTGCTGCGGCAGGTGGAAGAGAGCGAAGAGCTGCGCGGCGCGGCCTGCATGGTGGTGGAGGGCGAGGGCTGGCATCGCGGAGTGATCGGCATTTGTGCGGCGCGGGTGACGGAGAGGTTCGGACGTCCGGCGGTGGTGATCTCGCGCGATGGCGAGGAGGCGCATGGCTCGGGGCGTTCGATTCCGGGCTTCCATTTGCTGGATGCGCTGGAGACAAAGCCGGAGTTGTTTTTGCGCTACGGCGGACACGCGGCAGCGGTGGGATTTGCGATGCGAGCGGAAAACGTCGCGGAGTTGCGGAGGCGGCTGAACGAACATGCGCGGGCACGGCTGGCGGGCGAGCAGTTGCAGCCGGTGCTGGAGTTTGACGGCGAGCTGACGATGGAGCAAGTGACACCGCGGCTGTGGGAGTCACTGCGCTCGCTGCAGCCGTTTGGGATGGGCAATCCCGAGCCGGTGTTTCTGGCACGCGGGGTGGCGCTGATGGGCGAGCCAAAGGTGATGCGGGAGAAACATTTGAAGCTGAAGGTGCGGCGGTATGAGAGCTCATCGGCAGGTTCATTGACTCGCGGATTGGATGCACTGGGGTGGCGAATGGCGCACCGGCTGGAGGCCGAGCCGCTGGCGGGAGGTGCGGTGCTGGATGTTTTGTTCCGCATTGAGCAGAACACGCATAGGGATTTTGGCGGCGGACTGCAACTTGTGCTTTCAGACTTCCGAAGGGCGGAGCAGGCCAAGACAGCAGAGGTGAGATGAATCCTTGCTGAAGACGATTACGCTATTGCGAGAACGGGTACAGGACTGGGAGTCTTATCCGTTCTCGGTGCCGACAATCCGTTCCCTGGAGCAGGTGACGCTGCGGTCGCGGATCTGCTTTTTTGCCGGAGAAAACGGCACCGGCAAATCGACTCTACTGGAGGCGATAGCAGCACACTACGGTTTTGGCCGCGAGGGTGGCAATCGTAATTTCTTGAATGATCACACCGAGAGCAACCACTCCATCGACCCGCTGGTTCAGGCGCTTCGTTTATCGTTCGATAAAAGGACCGGGGCGGGGTTCTTCTTGAGGGCAGAGAGCTTCTTTAATACGGTCTCTCACATGGACGAACTCGACATGGAACCGGCGATGGCACCCCCAATCAGCACCTTCTACGGCGGACGAAGTCTCCACACCCGATCTCATGGCGAGGCGTTTCTTACGCTGCTGGATTTGAGGTTCCGGCGCAATGGCCTATTTCTGTTGGATGAGCCTGAGTCTGCACTGTCACCGCAGCGTCAGTTGGCTTTTCTGCTCCTCATCCATGATGTGCTGCGAAGATACAAGGACGCGCAGTTCATTATCTCCAGCCACTCGCCGGTATTGCTGGGGTATCCGGACGCGCAGATTTTGTCATTCGACGGAGAGCGTCTCTGTGAGGTTCCGTATGAAGAGACGGCATCAGTGCAAATTGTCCGACGCTTTGTGAACGACAGGGACAGCTTCCTCGATGAATTGCTTGAGGAAACGCCATCGCTGTTTGAGAAGGAGCAGGGCGAGTGAAGGTGGACTACCCTCGGACAGAATCGATCCCTTCAGAGTCACGCGAATTCGTAATTCGGGAATGATGCGGGTGTGGGGAGGCTCGCGTACACTGGTTGAGCCATGCCTGTCTCAATTCCTCGGCTGCGAATCTGGTTTGCGGTGCTGGCCTTGGCCGCCATCGTGGTGGTGGCAGGATTCTATCTGCGCGCCCGCATCGAGATGCGGATTGCGCTGAAAGAGCTTCCGGGAAAACTGGGAGTCGAGATTCAGCAGACGAGCGAAGGTTTTTCGCTCTCCAAGAGCGAGGGCGGACGCACGCTGTACACGATTCGGGCCTCCAAGGCTACGCAATTCAAAGAGGGCGGCCGGGCCGAACTGCACGATGTGAACATCGTGGTGTACGGGCGGAGATCGGACCGCTTCGACCAGATCTACGGCAAAGACTTTGAGTATGACCAGAAGGCGGGCACCGTGGTTTCCAAGGGAGAGGTTTTCATCGACCTGCAGGGAAATACGGAGGGCCAGAAGCTGGACGACCAGGCAGCGCCGCGCGAGACGCAGAACCCCATCCACTTGAGAACCGAGGGGATGGTCTTCAACCAGAAGACCGAGACGGCCGAGACCGAGGGCGTGGTCGATTTCCGGGTGCCGCAGGCGTCGGGAACGGCGCATGGGGCGACCTATGACTCGAAGAAGAACGAGCTGACGCTGCGCTCGGCGATCGACATTGAGACCTCGGGCGCGGAGCCTACACATATTCAGGCGGACCATGGAACGATTACCAAAGAACCGCATGTGATCACATTGGAGTCGGCGCAGATGGTGGGTCAGGAGCGGACGGTTATGGCCGACCACGCGGTGATGGATCTGACGCCGGACAATTCGATCCAACAAGTGCACGCCAAGGGAAACGTTCGGCTGAGCGAGTGCGGCAGGAATGCGGTTGCGCTCACCGGCGGCTGAGATGAAGCTGGGCGCGAATAATATGGTGCAGACGGCGCTGTTCACCGGCGGCGTGGATTTTGAGTCGGAGGCGCAGGGAGCCAGCGGCCACTCGGGCGCGATGCTGCTGCACTTTGTGCCGGTATCGGAGAGCCGGAGTGCGACGGAGAGGCGCCCAAGTCAAAAGCAGAGTCAACTACCCCACTCAAGCAAAGGAAGCTTGAATGGGCCACCCGTCAAAAGAGGCTTGAATGGGGCACCCGGAAACCCCAAAACGGGTGGGAGTACGTCGCTGCTGAAGAATATCTACGCCAGCCAGGGGGTCACTTTGCGGCAGGAGCCGAAGGCGGAGAGCAAAGATCCGCAGAGGCTGGCGCTGAGCTCCAGCGCGATGACGTTTAACGTTGCCGACGGACAGACTGCTGACAACGGCACAGACCGAGGCGGCGGGAGAGCTTGTGATGAGCGCCGCGGGAGCGAAGAACGCAGGCGATCAGACGGTGATCGACGCGCGGCGCTTTACGGCGGAGTTTGGCGATGAGAGCCGATTGCGCACGGCGCACGGATTGGGGGCGGTGAAGGTCACGAGCCACTCCCGGGGAATGCCCGACAAGGTGAGCACGAGCGACACGATAGTGGGGAGAGTTTGCTCCGGGAGGCGAGGTTTCGCGGGTGATTCAGGAGGGCCACTTCCGGTATCGTGAGGGCGAGAGTTCGAAGGACCAACCGGGCGGGCGGATTAGCTTTGCCGAGCGCGCCAGCTACTCGCCGGCAGATGATTCCCTGACGCTGGCGGGAAGTCCGCGGATTGTGGATGGGGGGATGACGGTGACGGCGGATACGATTCGCCTGCTGCGCCATAGCGGCGAGGCTTTCGCGCAGGGCAACGTGAAGAGCACCTACAGCGAGCTGAAGCTGCAGCCCAACGGCGCGCTGCTGGCGACGGCAGAGCCGATCCACGTGACCTCGCGGGCGATGAATGCGTTGCAATCCTCAGGGCTGGCGCACTATACGGGAGCGGCGCGATTGTGGCAGGGATCGAACATCGTGGAGGCGCAGACCATCGATTTTGACCAGAAGGCACGCACCATTGTGGCGCTGGGAGAACGCAAGCACCCGGTCAACAGCGTGTTTCTGCAGGTGGACAGCCAGGGCAAGGCTTCTACCATGCTGGTGACGGCGCCCAAGCTGAGCTATGCGGACAACGAACGCGAGGCGCGCTATTCCGGTGGAGTGACGGTGCACGGACAGGACGGGGTACTAACCGCCGACCACGCCGATGTGTTCCTGAACGCACTGAGCGCCACGCACACGCCGGGGCCGAGCCAGTTGGACCACGTTATCGCCTACACGCACGTGCTGGTGCAGCAGAAGGAGCGGCGCGCCGAGGGCGAAAAGCTGCTATACACGGCGGCGAATGGCAGCTTTGTGATGACCGGAGGCACGCCGATGTTGAGCGATCCGGTAAACGGCACGGTGGGGGGCGATTCGTTGACCTTCTACAGCCACGATGATAGGGTGGTCGTCGAGGGCGACAGTTCTTCGCGCGCGGTGTCGCACACCCACATATCCCGCTAATGCAGACGCTTTCCACCGATGAGATCGGCAAGTCATATCGCGGCCGCCGCGTAGTCAATGGCGTTTCGCTGGCGGTGAATCGCGGCGAGGTGGTGGGACTGCTGGGGCCGAATGGCGCCGGAAAAACCACCAGCTTTTACATGATCGTCGGGCTGATTCCACCGGACACTGGGCGAGTAATGATCGGGGACACGGAAATCACCGATGTTCCAATGTATCTGCGGGCGCGCATTCACGGCATCAGCTATCTTCCGCAAGAGGCTTCGGTCTTCCGCAAGCTGAGCGTGGAGGAGAATATTCTGGCGGTGCTGGAGACGCAAGCCTCGACCTGGCCGGAGCGCCGGAGCAAGATGGAGAACCTGCTCGACCAACTTGGGCTGGGACACATCCGCAAGAATAAGGGATACGCGCTGAGCGGAGGCGAGCGGCGCAGAGTTGAAATTGCCCGCGCACTTTGCATCAATCCAACCTTCATTTTGCTGGATGAGCCATTCAGCGGGATCGACCCGATTGCGGTGCTCGACCTGCAGAAGATCATCTTCAGCCTGAAGGAGAGCGGGATCGGGGTGCTGGTCACCGACCACAACGTCCGCGAAACACTTTCGGTGGTGGACCGGGCCTACATTATTAACGAGGGCCGAATCTTCCGCACGGGCACGCCGGAGCAGCTAGGCAATGATCCGGAGGTAAAGCGGGTCTATCTGGGTGAGAGCTTTCACTCTTGTGTAAGCACTTTGCGGTTACCAAGGATTGTTTGTAGCATTTTGATTGCCGAAACCAACTGTAAAACTGAAGCTTCTGGTTTAGAATCGGTTTCGGGAAACCTTCCCTCTATCGCCGGTGCATGGTATCTCTGCAGACAAAGCTGAACCTGAAGGTCACGCAACGCCAGATTCTGACACCCGGACTGGTGCAGATGGTCAGCGTCCTGGCGCTCAATAAGCTTGAGCTCAAGGACATGATCAACGAAGAGATGGTCGAGAATCCGGTGCTGGACGAGTATTTGGACGCAGTGCCGACGATCGACGAGATTGCAGCGCGTGAGGAGCAGCGCGAGCGCGAGAGCGCCGCTGCCGTGGTGGAAGAGCCCAAGACTACGCCGGAGGAGCGCGATCCGTTCGAGGAGGTCGATTTCGGCTCGTTCTTCAATGACTACCTTGACCCTGGGTACCGCAGCAATAGTGAGCTGGAATCGATCGAAAAGCCTTCGTTTGAGAACTTCCTTTCCAAGCCAGCGACCTTGACCGACCACCTGATGTGGCAGCTGGGAGCCGTGCACGTGAAGGACGACGTGCTGGCGGCAGCCGAGCTGATCATCGGGAATCTGAGCGACGACGGGTACCTGCTGGCCAGCGACGAGGAGTTGCTGGAGCAGGGCACAGGTTGGCTGAGCGCGATGGAGAGCACTGCATCGCTGGAGAAGCACCTGGGCGCCGAGGCCAAGGTGGTGGATAATCCGGCGGACAGCGGAGAGGGGGATGCGCGTCCTGAGACGGCCGCGAAGGCGGAACCTGTACGCAAAGCGCTGTTTGGCCGTGAGGCTCTGCGCGAGGCGCTGGAGCTGGTTCGGCAGATGGATCCGATGGGAGTGGCGGCCCGCGACCTGCGCGAGTGCCTGATGGCCCAACTGAAGGATCTGGCGCGGGTGCACGACGAGCGCGGCGGCGAGCCGGATATGCCCGAACTGCTGGAAGACGCCATGGTGATCGCGGACAAGTACCTGCACATGCTGCAGAACAAGCAGATCCGTGAGATTGGCCGGGCGATGAGCAAGAGCATGGATCGGGTGGAGCGCTGTGTGGCATTGATTCGCACGCTGGACCCGAAGCCGGGACTGCGCTACAACATTCCGGAGACGCGGCTGATTGAGCCCGATGTAGCGATCATCAAGCAGGGGGACGAGTACCTGGTGATGATGAACGACGATGATATGCCGCAGCTCCGGCTGAACCCGACTTACAAGAAGCTGCTGAGCCGGGAAGGCAACGAGAAGGAAGTTCGCAACTATGTGAAGGAGCGCTACAAGTCGGCGATGCAGCTGATCAAGAACATTGAGCAGCGCAAGCAGACGATTTTGAAGGTCTGTTACGCGATCATCGGCCGGCAGCGCGAATTCCTGGATTTTGGCATCGACTATCTTTTGCCGATGATGATTAAGGATGTGGCAGAGGAGATCGGAGTGCATCCTTCGACGGTGAGCCGCGCGGTGGCCAGCAAATACGCGCACACGCCGCAGGGCGTATTCGAACTGCGGTATTTCTTCAGCGAGAGCGTGAATGGGCCGGAGGGCGGAGCGACGTCACTGCTGATTCTGAAGCGCCGGGTGAAGAAGCTGATCGAGGAGGAAGATTCGACGCGGCCGCTGACCGACGAGCAGATCACGCGGATTCTGCAATCGCAGGGGATCCAGGTGACGCGGCGCACGGTGGCAAAATACCGCGAGGACATGAAAATTCCCTCGACCCATCAGCGGCGGGTAAAAAAGTAAATTCCCTTCCCTGGGCGCTGGGCACTGGTAGTGCCTCTCCACATCTGATATAACCAAACGCCCACGGTAATTTTTTCGTGGTGCGGGCCACAGGTGAACGGCCCGATGTCAGGAGCAAGTGATTGGAGCTGATCCATTCTGTTGGATTCGGCGTTGGACGATGTGCAGACCCCAGCATCTGAAAGGGCTGGTGGGCCAAGGAGGAGAAATCGAATGGACGTGGATTATACCGGTAGGCAATTCGACATCACTCCCAAGATTCGCAAGGAAGTTGAGGCGGGACTGGCGAAGCTTGCAAAGATAGTAGGCGACAAATGCAGCAGCAAGGTGATCCTGACGGCGGAGAAGCAGCGCCGCATCGCCGAGATCACGGTGACGCGGCGGACCAAGAAACTGGTGGGGCATGGCGAAGCCACCGACATTCTTGTAGCCGTGGACACGGCACTGGAGCACATTGAAAAGCAGGCATTGAAGCTGAATACGCGCAAGCGCGACGGCAAGCGAGCCGAGAAGCCAACTTGGAAGCGCGAGGCTCCGGAAGAGGCGTTGCCAATAGCAGTTGGAGTTGCAGCAGTGACGGCGGTTCCAGTGGTGGTGCATAAGTTTCCGGCCAAGCCCAAGATGACGGAGGCCCACCTGGTGAGGAGCCAGGATTCCGTGGCGCTGCAGCCGATGACGATTGAAGAGGCGGTGAAGGAGTGCGAGTTCCGCGACCGGGAAGTGTTCATCTTCCGCGATAAAAAAAGCATTGTGCGGGTACTGCATCGGCGCAAGGACGGAAAGCTGGAGCTGATCGAAGTGCCGTAAGAGATACCAGGGGATCAATCAGAGGCGCCGGGGACTCATTTCCCGGCGCTTTTTTGCATAGCATCGGCGTGCCGCAGCACTGGTGCCTCGGGATTACCCTCTCTTTACTTCTCTTTACTTCTTTGTGCCTTCTCACAATTGCCGTGGGCTGCTACATTAACGCGTATGGCGAGCAAGAGTGGCAAAGGTGCTTCCAAAACTTTGAAGCCGGCTGATGCGGAGTTGGAGCGCAAGGGCCCAGGCGCGAAGGCCAAGCTGGTGATGATCACCGGGTTGAGCGGCTCTGGGAAGATCACGGCGCTGAAGGTGTTTGAGGACATGGGGTACTACTGCGTGGACAATCTGCCCGCAGAGTTGATTCCCAGCTTTGCCCAGCTCATACAGGAGACGCGGGACAACAAGAACGCGGCGATTGTGGTGGACATCCGCGAGGGCAGCCGGTTGGACCAGCTTCCGGCGATCATTGCGGATTTGAAGAAGCGGCTGGACGTGACGCTGATCTACCTGGACACCAGCGACCGGGTGCTGGTGCGGCGCTTCAGCGAGACGCGGCGGCCGCATCCGCTGGGTTCGGCGGCCTCGGTGACGAGTTCGATTGGGCATGAGCGGCACAGGCTGGAGCCGATCCGCAATATTGCCGACCTGGAGATTGATACCTCGAAATTCAACGTGCATGAGCTGCGCACGCATCTGGTTGAGCTATTTAAAACCGGCGGCGATGTGCGACAGCCGTTGCTGGTTTCTTCCTTGAGCTTCGGCTTTAAGAACGGCGTACCGGAGAGTGCCGACTTGGTGTTCGACGTGCGCTTTCTGCCGAACCCGCATTTCATTCCGGAGTTTCGTCCGTTTACAGGCAGGCATCCGCAGGTGGCGAAGTACATCCGCGAGTTTCCGCAGACGCAGGAGTTTATTGCGAAGGTGATGGATCTGCTGCTGTTTCTGCTGCCGCACTATGTGGCGGAGGGAAAGAGCTATCTGACCGTTGGCTTTGGCTGCACCGGCGGCCAGCACCGCTCGGTGTTCATGGCCGAAGAGATCAAGAAGCGTTTGGCCAAGGCGGGATACCGGGTGAAGGTGGAGCATCGGGACAGCCCGCGGTAGGGTTCCAATTGCCCCAGCCCACAGACACGTGCTACGCCGGCGCTCGCTACGAACCCACATTTGCTGAATGCGGCAAATATGGGGCACCTCAGCGATGGTCTGTTTTCAGGCAGGTTCTTCCAGTAGAATCGATCAGAACCGCAAAATTCCATGCGGGATGGGCCGCCATCTCATGAGTAGTGCATGCGCCGACTGATTCGCTTGATGTGGTACGTCCGGCCTTACTGGCTGCAGTTGATTGCCAGTGTTGTATTGTTTGCGCTGGTCGGGCTGCTGGAAGCGTTTCGGCTGGCGTTGATCCGTCCTATCTTTGATCACGTGCTGAAGCCGGAGACGCCCGGGCGGTCGATGGAGCTGATTACCATCCCCGGAACCTCGCACACGATCTACCTGGAGCAGCTTGTTCCCAGTCATTTTCATAATCCCTGGACGGTGTTTGCGTTTGCGCTGATCGTCTCGGTTTTTCTCAAGGGAATTTTTGATTACGTGGCACGTACCTGGTGAATTATGCGGGCTTCGGGCTGGTGACAGACCTGCGCAATGAGATTTACGAAAGCGTTCTGCGGCGCTCGGCGGCTTTCTTCCAGAAGCATCCGACGGGGACGCTGGTTTCAGCCATCATCAACGACATCGACAAGGTGCAGTTTGCGATGTCCGGCGTGCTGGCGGAGTTCCTGCAGCAGTTCTTCATCTTTGTGTTCTTGACCGCGCTGGTGATTTCAGTGGGAGGAAAGCTGGCGTGGATTCTGCTGCTGTTTGTGCCGGTGATTCTGTTCAGCTCGCGCAAAATTGGGCGGCAGGTGCGGCACACCACGCGGCGCGGGCAGGACAAGCTGGCCGAGATTCAGAACATTCTGCACGAGACGATTACCGGTAACCGCATTGTCAAGGCCTTCAGCATGGAGTTGTGGGAGACGATGCGCTTCAGGGCGGCGGCCAACCGTCTGTTCTCGGCGAACATGCGCTACGTGATTGCGATGGCGGTGAGTTCTCCGCTGATGGATCTGCTGGGAGCGGTCGCAATTGCGCTGCTGATGAAACTGGGGCGCGACAGCATTAACCACGGCACGATGACGATTGGCGGGTATGGAGCGTTTATCGGCGCGACAATTGCCCTCTACCAGCCGGTGCGCAAGTTTGCCATGTTCTACAACAGTTTTCAGCAGGCGCTGGGAGCTTCGGAGTCGGTGTTCAAGTTCATGGATGCCAAGGACGAGGTACGCGAGAAGGCGCATGCGCGCAAGCTGCGTGGCTTCCGCGATTCGATCCGCTTTGAAAACGTACGCTTCTCCTATAGCGAGGGAGAGGATTCGCGCGAGGTTCTGAAGGGCATTAACCTGGAAGTGAAGCCGGGCGAGATGCTGGCGATTGTGGGGGGAAGCGGCGCGGGAAAATCGACGATGGTGCACCTGCTTCCGCGGTTCTTCGATGTGACGGAGGGGCGCATCCTGGTGGACGGCATCGATGTTCGCGATCTGTCACTGGCGTCGCTGCGCGGACAGATCGGCATTGTGGCGCAGGAGACGATGCTGTTCAACGACACGGTGCGCAACAACATTGCCTACGGGCAGCCGCACGTTTCGCAGGCAGATGTGGAGCGAGCGGCGAAGGCGGCGCTGGCGCATGATTTCATCCTGCGCATGCCGGCGGGCTATAACACGGTGATCGGCGAGCGCGGCTTCCGGCTCTCCGGCGGCGAGCGGCAGCGGCTGAGCATAGCGCGGGCGCTGCTGAAAAATGCTCCGGTGCTGATTCTTGACGAGGCGACCTCGGCACTGGATTCCGAGAGCGAGGCGCTGGTGCAAACCGCGCTGCAGAACCTGATGGTGGGGCGTACCGTGTTTGTGATCGCACACCGGCTGTCGACGGTGCGGCGCGCCGACCGCATTCTGGTGCTGGAGAATGGGACGATCACCGACGAGGGCTCGCATGAAGATCTGCTGACACGGCTGGGAACTTATCGACGGCTGTATGAACTGCAGTTTGCAGATCACGAGGCACCGAGGCAGGATGTTGGGGTGGAAGGAGGCGGCGACTAAAAATGGCGATCCGCTCGATGACCGGCTTTGCCCAGATCAAGGGCCAGTATGGCACGACCGCATACACGTTCACCGCGAAGTCCGTGAACCATCGCTTCCTGGATCTGCACCTGCGGCTGCCAGGAAGGTCGGAGCTGTTTGAGCAGCAACTGCGCAAGCTTTGCAAAGAGAAGATGCACCGTGGACATGTGGAGCTGACGGTGACCCTGGAGTACGCCGGGGCCAGCGGGCCTGAGCGTGAACCGCGAACTGGTCGCCAGCTACGTGAAGGCATTCCGCTCGCTAAAGGATGAATTCGACCTGCACGGTGAAGTCGACTTGAACGCGGTATTCCGCTTGAATGGGGTGCTGTCGGCCTCCAGCGAGATGCCGGACGAAGCGGAGTTGCAGGCGGAGCTGATGAAGGCTGCGTCTGGATTGCTGGACTTGCTGAATGAAAACCGCCGCGTGGAAGGCGAGCATACGCAGCGCCGAGTTGGAAGTCGCGGATGGAGCAACTGGAGCGCAATACGGGCGAAGTGGAGAAGCTGCGGGGGACGGTTCTGCAAGCGCATCTGGAGCGCATCCGGGCGCGCATGGCGGAGCTGCTGGAAGGCAGCTTCGATGCCGATCGCATTCTGCAGGAGGCGGCGATGCTGGCCGAGCGCAGCGACGTGCAGGAGGAGATTGTGCGGCTGCTGACCCACATCAAGCATTTCCGCGGCTTGCTGGAGGAGGGCGAGGATGTTGGCAAGAAGCTCGACTTCCTGCTGCAGGAGATGGGCCGGGAGGCCAACACCATGCTCTCGAAGACGACCGGGCTGGCGGGGGATGCGATGCGGATTACGGAGCTGGGGCTGGAGCTGAAGAGCGATATTGAAAAATCACGCGAACAGGTGCAGAACGTTGAGTGAGCAATATGGAATGAGCAATCTGGGATGAGTCAGGTCTTTATTATCTCGGCGCCCTCGGGGAGCGGTAAGTCGACGCTGGTGAATGAAATCAAGCGCCTGGTGGACCGGCTCGACTTCTCGGTTTCCTATACGACGCGGCCTCCGCGCGGCAGCGAAGAGAACGGCCGCGAGTACTACTACACCAGCCGCCCGGTCTTTGAGCGCATGATCGCCAACGACGAATTTTTGGAGCATGCCGAGGTTTTCGGCAACTATTACGGCACAGCGAGAAAGTTTCTTAACGATGCGATATCGCGCGGACACGATCTGCTGCTGGATATCGACGTGCAGGGAGCGTCGCAGCTGCAGAACAACTTGCCGGATGCGATCAGCATTTTTATTTTGCCGCCGACCAAGCAGGAGCTGGAGAATCGGCTGCGCCGCCGCAGCTCGGCCGAACGCATGACCGACGAGGCGGTGATCAAGCGCCGGCTGGAAACCGCGTCGCGGGAGATTGAAAAATACGCAAAATACGATTACATTCTGGTGAACGACCGTCTTGACGATTCAATAGACGCGCTGAAGGCGATTATTCTCAGCGAGCGCCTGCGCGCCGCCGGCCGAAGGCCATCGCGAGCCGATGAGCAGCAACTTGCGGAGCTGGCGGAAGGGCGGAGACTGGAACGCGTACGGGGCAATCTTAGCCCGATACTGGAGAGCTTTAGAAAGAGGACCGTGTAATTCACAGGGGGTAGGACGTGGATCTATACAGCGGGTTCGACAGTAATTATCGGTACATTCTGGTGGCAGCACGCCGTGCCCGCCAATTACAGTCCGGGGCAGTGCCGTTGGTGCAGACGAGTTCGACCAAACCCTGCAGGATCGCGGCCCAGGAGTTGGAGGCCGACAAGGTGAAGTGGAAGACCACAGCGCTGCGTGTCGTTCCCGATATAGGTCCGGAATCGGGCGTCGCCTAGAGGCGCGGAAAAGACGTAGCCGGGGGTAGAGCGATGTTGCAATGCCTCAGTGGCTGCGGAGGTTTAAACAGTGACGGGATTCCTTGCGTTGCTGGGAACGACATTGCTTTAAAAACACCGAATTTTCTTAACCTGCATCGAATCGGACAGAGATTAAGCCAATGAAAATCGCACTGGGAGTTACAGGCGGGATCGCGGCATACAAGGCGGCGGAGATTGCACGCCGTCTGCAGGAGCGCGACTTCCGAGTGCAGGTCATTATGACCGACGCGGCGCAGGAGTTTGTGCGTCCACTGACCTTTGCGGCGCTGACGGGCGAAAAGGTGATCACCGAAATGTTTTCGCAGCGTGACTCGAACTCGACGCTGGATTCCTCGGTAGAACACATCAGCGTGGCGCAGTCGATTGACGCTCTGCTGGTGGCACCGGCGACGGCGGCGACGCTTTCGCGCTTTGCGCACGGACTGGCGGAGGATTTCCTTAGCACGCTCTACCTGGCGACGACGGCCCCGGTGGTGGTGGCGCCGGCGATGAACGTGAATATGTGGCGCCATGCGGCGACGCAGGCCAACATGGATATCTTGCGGGCACGCGGCGTGACCGTGGTTGATCCGGGCGAGGGTTATCTTGCCTGCGGAATGACCGGCGAGGGACGGCTGGCGGATACGGATGTGATTGTGGAAGCGCTGCTGACGCGGATGGGGCAGCGGCAAGAGCTGAAGGGCGAGCACGTGTTGATTTCCGCGGGGCCTACTTATGAGCCGATTGATCCGGTGCGTTTTTTGGGGAATCGCTCCAGCGGGAAGATGGGATACGCGCTGGCCGAAGCCGCAGTGCGGCGCGGTGCGCGGGTAACGCTGGTGAGCGGACCGACAGCACTGAGGGCTCCAGCGGTGGAGGAGTTTGTGGCCGTGGAAAGCTGCGCGCAGATGCGTGAAGCACTGCTGGCGCGCTTTGGCCGGGCGAGCATTACGATCATGACGGCAGCGGTCTCGGACTTCGCTCCGGCACAGGTTGCGAGCGAGAAGATCAAGCGCGACGGCGCGCTGAAAGTTGAGTTCCAGCCGACGGCAGACATTCTTGCCGAGCTTGGCTCGAAGCGCGCGCCGGGGCAGTTGCTGATCGGATTTGCGGCAGAGACCCAGAACCTGGTGGAGAACGCGCGGGGGAAACTCAAACGCAAGGGTGTGGATGCGATCGTGCTGAACGACGTTTCGCAGCCTGGGCTGGGCTTCGGCTCGGATCGCAATGCGGGCTGCATTCTTACCGCGGATGAGACAAGAACTATACCGGAGATGAGCAAGCAGGAGATGGCCGAATACATCCTTGATGCGGTGGTGAGGCTGCGCGCAGGGCAAAAGACTCCGAAGGTGGCGACGTAGGCATGGCAAAGGTTCTGGACGCGCAGAGCAAGAAAGCGGTTGCGGCTACAGTTCGGTATTACCGCGAACTTGGAATCTTCGATCTCTACCGGCGCGAGGCTCCGGAGGGTGCGAGCTGGGGACAGACGCTTGTGCGCGAGGATCTGGCGGCGATTGCCGCGACCGCGTGCGGAGATGCGAGTGCTGCGGAGGCGTTAAGCGGTGGCGAAGCGGCGGCCGATGCTGGACAGCTGGCGGCGATCCTCAACGACAAGGCCGGCGCGCTGAGAGTGATCCGCGAGGAGATTGGCGATTGCACGCGCTGCAAGTTGAGCCAGGCGCGCACCAACATCGTCTATGGCGTGGGCGATCCGCAGGCGCGCATTTTGTTTGTGGGCGAGGGACCGGGCGCGGATGAAGACGCGCAGGGCGA
This sequence comes from uncultured Acidobacteriota bacterium, assembly GCA_963800195.1. Classification (GTDB taxonomy): domain Bacteria; phylum Acidobacteriota; class Terriglobia; order Terriglobales; family Acidobacteriaceae; genus TOLSYN. Next base: position 18,191 of record CAWCZZ010000011.1, on the reverse strand, counting down.
GCCTTTTGTAGGACGCGCGGGACAACTGCTGAACAACATGATCTCCGCCATGGGGATTCGGCGGGAAGACGTTTACATCGCCAACGTGGTGAAGTGCCGTCCACCGCAGAATCGCACACCGGAGCGCGATGAGTGCGAGACTTGTGGCCCCTTTTTGATGCGACAGATTTCGGTGGTGCGTCCCGAGGTGATTGTGGCGCTGGGGGCGACGGCGGCAAAGTTTCTGCTGGGGGCGTCGGAGTCAATGGCCAATCTGCGGGGAAAGATTTACGACTTCCATCCCATTGTGCCGCGGACTGCGGCGGAGCGCGATCCTGACTTCACGACCAAGCTGATGGTGACCTATCACCCGGCCTACCTGCTGCGTGATCCTCGACAGAAGAAGGAAACATGGCGGGATTTGCAGATGGTGATGAAGTACCTGGGGATGACCCTTCCGCCGCGCGAGGCAGAACACACACCAGAGCGCGAATCACAACCCAAGCCAGAGGCCTGATGCCCACCGAAGCAGGGCCCGAGCAGGCTTCTCTGCTGCCCGAGACGCAGAGGCTTTATTGCGATGTGGCGCTGCCGGTCCCGGTGGACGCGACTTTTACCTACGAAGCGGGCCCGCTGGAGCCGGTTGCGGGCGGGCGCGTGGTGGTGCCGTTTGGCCGGGGAGCGGAGAAGAGACTCTCCGGCATCGTGACGCGAGTTCACGGCGAGGCTCCGGAGAGTCGCAAGCTCAAAAGGGTGCTGCAGGTGCTCGATTCTGCGCCTGTGCTGGACGAAAACCTGCTGGCCTTGGGGCGCTGGATCGCACGGTATTACCTTGCGCCGATTGGCGAAGTTTATCGCGCGATGCTCCCGTTGCAGGCTGAGTTTCGGCAGGCGTACGGGTACCGCATCACGGAACTTGGCGCAGAGGCGCTGTATGACTCAGCGAACGAGGGCCTCCGAGGCACGCAGAAAACTTCCTCGAAAAATCCCGAAGATCAGATGAGCGGGTATGCCGTGCTGGATGCGCTGGCAGAAGGCGAACTGGTGCGCGAAGAACGGCTGCGCACGGCGACCGGCGCATCGCGCGAGGTTTTGCGCAGGCTGCAACAGAAGAAATGGATCGCGCGCGAAGATCTCTCCGGAGCGCGAGATGCGCGCAGAGTGGTGAAGATTGCAGTGTTGCGGGAAGTTGCAGATGAGCCAATATCTCAAAAGCTGAACGGGGCGCAACAGCGGATTGTGGAATTGCTGCGGGGGGCGAGCGGGCGCATGCGCATGGATGAGTTGCGCGAAGCGGGAAGTTCGCCGAGTTCGTTGAAGACGCTGGTGAAGCACGGCGTGATTGAGATTGTGGAAGAGGCGGTCAAACAGACGGCGCCGACGATGAAGCCGCGCACCACGCTTGAGTTTCTGTTTAACTCCGACCAGAAAAAAGCGCTGCATGAAATTCGCGGCAGCGTGGAGGAAAAGCGCTTTCGGGTGGCGCTGCTGCACGGGGTTACGGGCTCGGGAAAGACGGCGGTGTATCTGGCGGCGATGCAATCGGTGCTGGCGGCTGGGCGCGGCTCGATTCTGCTGGTGCCTGAGATCGGGCTGACTCCGGGGGTTGCCGCCGACCTGCATAACGTATTCGGCGAGGAGATTGCGATTCTGCATTCATCGCTGAGCGACGCCGAGAGGGCCGAGCAGTGGCACCGCATCCGGCGGGGCGAGGCACGCATCGCGGTCGGTACGCGTTCGGCGATTTTTGCGCCGGTGCGCGAGCTTGCGCTGATCATTGTGGATGAAGAGCACGACAACAGCTACAAGCAGGAGGAGACGCCGCGCTATCACGGGCGCGATGTAGCGGTGATGAGGGCCAAGGCGCTGAATGCGACGGTGGTGCTGGGTTCGGCGACGCCTTCGCTGGAGAGCTACTACAACGCGACGCACAACAAGTACGGATTGATCGAACTGCCCGACCGGGTGCAGGAGCGTCCGCTGCCGGAGGTTGAGCTGGTGGACATGCGAGCGGAGTTTCAGCAGACCGGCAAGGAGGGCGTGCTCTCGCGCAAATTGATTGAGGAGACGACGGCGCGGCTGGAGCGGGGCGAGCAGGCGATGATTCTGCTGAACCGGCGCGGGTATTCGGCATGGGTGATGTGCAGGTCGTGCGGCGACACGATCCAGTGCCGCGACTGCGCCGTGGCGATGACGTATCACAAACGGCAGCAGCGGCTGCTTTGCCATTACTGCGGCTATCAGGCAGCGGTGCCGAAGATGTGTCCGAAGTGCGGCAGCGAGTATGTGCAGTTTCTGGGGACGGGCTCGGAGAAGCTGGAGGATATTCTGCACAGCGCGTTTCCAGGGGCGCGCATTGGGCGCATGGATCGGGACACGGTGCGTGGGCATGATGATTTTGAGCGCATGCTGAGCGCGTTCCAGGCGGGCGAGATCGACCTGCTGGTAGGTACGCAGATGATCGCCAAGGGACACGACGTGCACGGGGTTACGCTGGTGGGCGTGGTGGGAGCCGATAGCGCGCTGGGGTTGCCGGACTTCCGGGCAGCAGAGCGCACGTTTCAGTTGCTGACGCAGGTGGCCGGGCGCGCCGGGCGCGGCGAGACGCCGGGCAAGGTGGTGCTGCAGACGCACTTTCCGGAGCACTATGCAGTGCAGTTCGCGGCCCGGCATGACTACCACGGCTTTGCGGAGAAGGAGATGCGCTTCCGAGGATGGATGCACTATCCGCCCTTCGATGCGCTGGCGAATATCGTGGTGCGCAGCGACAAGCAGGAGGAGGCAATGCGCTACTCCGGGCTGCTGGGGCGATGGTTTGAGCAGGTGCGGCATGAGGGAGTTCGGGTGATGGGGCCGGCTCCGGCTCCGGTGATGCGGCTGAAAAAAGATTACCGCTTCCACTTTGTGCTGAAGGCGACAAGCCGCGAGCGGTTGAACTTTGTGCTGCGCGCGATGCTGGCTACGGCGGAGGGGCAGAAGATTCCGAGAACGAGTGTGATTGTGGATGTGGATGCGATGTCGCTGTCGTGAGCCAGCGGTCATGACCCAAGTAACGTGGAGCGCTGGAGCACGCTGGTCTATGATGTACGCTGCACGGGCCGGGGCAAACTTCTTGAAGAGCTTGGTGTGGCTGTCACAAAAGAATGTGGAGGGATTGATGAAGCTCGCTTTCGTGGTTACGGCGGTATTGGTATTTCCCTTGATGATGGCGGCACAAACAAACGTCACTGTCGCACCACGTACGAATCCACGAGGCATGCCGGCGGGCGTTACGGCCCCGGAATTTCCGTTTCCGGGTGGCTTTAACCCACCCGCAGGATTCTTCGATCAGTTCTGGAACGATCCGGCTTTCACCGCCGAATTACACCTCACAGACGTGCAGCGGAAGCAGTTAGAAGATGCCGCGCTTACCCAGCGCCTGTCGATCATCGATGGTGGCGCCGATGCCTTAAAAGCGTTTACCCGATTATCAGCCCTCCTTGAAGCCAATCAACTGGACGACGCGGCCTATAAGCAACAACTGGACCTTCTAGCCGCGGCAGCCGGAAAACTTGTTGTGGATGTCGGTGAAATGACAGTCTCTCCACGCCGCGTCCTCACCTTGGAGCAATGGCGAAAATTGCAAAGCTTGCGACGAGCGAAGCGGGCTGTGGTCGGGTCTGCTCTCCCGCCACGCCAGCCGACAAAGCATGCGCTTCCTGAAAGCCTTCAAATGCCGATGAGATAATCCCCTTCGCATCCTGTACTGCTCGCTACCTGCTGCCGTGCTTGAGGATGCGGGCCACCTCTGGGAAGCTGGAGTTGGCGACCGGAGCGGGGGTGAAGGTGAGGATCAGCATGGCCAGGGCGAGCAGGGCTAGCCAGCGGCGGCCGCGTCCGACGGGCGGGTACTGCGGGACGCTCGGTTGATGAAGTCCGCTCAGAGCCAGGAGGATGGCCCAGACCATCCAGCCTACCCAGAAAAACCAGGCCATTACGACCAGGGCCGCGACGATGGCCCAGGAGAGATATTTGTGCAGGGCGGGCGAGACGGCGAAGACCAGGTGTCCACCATCGAGCTGACCGCCGGGTAGCAGATTCAGGGAGGTTGCAAGCATTCCGGCCCAGCCTGCGAGGGCGACGGGATGCATGTAATAGTGCGCGAGCGCGGGGCCGTGGTGGTGCAGCAGCAGATGCGCAAGGTGGAAGATGAGCGGAAAGCCGAACTGCAGATCGGGGTCTGAGACTCCCGTGACGGGATGCGACAGGGCGAGGCCGGCAAACATGGTGGGTACGGCGACGACGAAGCCTGCGATGGGGCCAGCAATGCCGATATCGAAGAGAGCGGCGCGCGAGCGTATGAAGCCGCCGATGCGGATGAATGCGCCGAGGGTTCCGATGAGCGTGGGCGCGGGGATGAAGAACGGAAGCGTGGCGCGCACGTGGTAATGGCGGCAGAAAAAGTAGTGTCCCAGCTCGTGCGCGAGGAGGATCGCCATGATTGACAGCGAGAATGGAACTCCGAGCAGAAGGCGCCGGGGATCATCCCAGAGCCAGTGCAAGGGGAACAAGGGCAACAGTTCGCTGCCGCTGGCAAAGGCTTCCAGATTGTGATTGAAGTTGAACTGGAGGCGCGAGCCTACCAGCACGGTGGTGCAGAAGGTAAGCAGCAGCAATAAGAGCGGAATGCGGTAGCGGAGCGGGCGAGCGTAGGTGCGAGAGAGCGCCGGAGCGCTCGGAGATAAAGAACTGGGCCGAGGCAAAGAGTTGGGCTCAGGCAATGAGTCGAAGATAGGGTCAGACATCGGGGAGACGCTCGAACGGACACGGGGCGGCACCGGAGCCAACGGCCCGGCACCGCGAGACTAATCGATCGATTGCAACTCCTTGCCAGGCTTGAAGCGAACGGCCTTGCCGGGAGGAATGTTGACCTCAGCGCCAGTGCGCGGATTGCGGCCGATGCCGGTTTTGCGCGGGCGTACGTTGAAGACTCCGAAGCCACGCAGTTCGATGCGGTCGCCCTGCGCGAGAGCTTTCTTCATGCTCTCGAAGACGGTCTCGACGGCGCGCTCGGCCTTGGTCTTGGTGACCCCGGTACGGTTTACGACTTCATTGATGATATCGAGTTTGATCAAAGCGATCGGCTCCGGCGCTTCAGATTGAAAATCAAGGGCTTACCCACTGATGCTAGAAAATACGCGGGGCATTGTCAACGGCTTACGTTGGCAGGAGCGCTGAATGTTAAGATGGCCCTACCGGGAATCATGGGTTCGATGATGGGCAAGGCGCAGGGGTGCGCGCAGGCGAAGTGGTTTATACGAAGGAAACGAGGGATCCAGGGCGAAATGGCGATTAAAAGCGATCGTTGGATACGGGAGATGTCGCAGAAGCGAGAGATGATCAGTCCATTCTGCGAGAAGCAGGTGCGGGAGGGCGTAATCAGTTACGGGCTTTCGTCCTATGGCTATGACCTGCGAGTGGCCGACGAGTTCAAGATTTTTACCAACGTAAATTCAGCGGTAGTGGACCCCAAGAAGTTCGACGAGCGCTCGTTTGTCAGCGTGCGCGCCGACAGCGTGATGGTTCCGCCGAACTCGTTTGCCTTGGCACGCTCGGTGGAGTACTTCAAGATTCCGCGCGATGTGCTGACGATTTGCGTGGGCAAATCGACTTACGCGCGCTGCGGCATCATCGTCAACGTGACTCCCTTTGAGCCGGAGTGGGAGGGCTTTGTCACTCTGGAAATCAGCAACACCACGCCATTGCCGGCGAAGATCTATGCCAACGAGGGTCTGTGCCAGATTCTGTTCTTCCAGAGCGATGAAGTTTGCCAGGTCAGCTACAAGGACAAGGCCGGCAAGTATCAGAATCAGACAGGCATCGTACTGCCGAAGCTGTAAGCCGTGAAAAAAACCTTGCGCCTGCGCCTTACCTCTGCCGTGCTTGGGGCAGACCCTGCCCTGCTGGAGGCGGCTGACATTCTGCGCCGTGGCGGGCTGGTGGCGTTCCCTACCGAGACAGTTTATGGATTGGGAGCCAATGCGCTTGATGCTGAGGCGGTGGAGAAGATATTTGCCGCCAAAGAGCGTCCGCACTGGGACCCGGTGATTGTTCATGTGGCGGAGGTGCAGGCGGCGCGCGAACTAACGCTGGGATGGCCGGATTCGGCCGAACGCCTGGCCGCCGCCTTCTGGCCCGGTCCGCTTACGATGCTGCTGCCGCGAGTGGCGAAGATTGCGGATGTATGCACGGCGGGGCGCGAAAAAGCTGGACTGCGGCTGCCCTCGCATCCTGTGGCACGGGCGTTGATCGCAGCGGCAGGTGTGCCTGTCGCCGCACCGAGCGCCAACCGCTTTGGACACACCAGCCCAACCACCGCAGAGCACGTTCTGGCCGATCTGGAAGGGCGCATCGACGCCATTCTGGACGCAGGCGCCTGTGAGGTCGGCGTGGAATCGACGGTGCTTGATCCGACCATGGAGCCGGCGATCATCTATCGTCCGGGCGGGATCACGGCCGAGCAGATTCGCCGCGTGCTGGGCCAGGTGGTGGTAGCCGAGCGCGAGACTTCCGCAGATTTGCCGCCTGAGGCGCTGGAATCTCCGGGGCTTGGGATTCGTCACTATGCGCCACGCGCGCGGGTGATTCTGGTGGAAAGCGAAGGCGAGTTAAGCCGGGCGGTTGAGCACGAGGCCGGCAAAAACCGGGTGGGCGTGCTGCTGCCGGCAGGGTGGGCCGCTCCGGGAAGGGATGTGATCGCGCTGCGCTGGGGAAGCTGGAACGAACCGGAATCGCTGGCGCGCGACTTATATGGGCAACTGCGCGCACTCGACGACCGCGGGGTCGGCGTCATTATTTGTCCGATGCCGCCAGCGGCGGGGATTGGGCTGGCGATACGAGATCGGCTTCGCAAGGCCGCGAAATAAAAAAGCCCGCGACGTGGCGAGCTTCGGTGTTGGGTTGGGAAGGTGTTTATTTTGTTTCTTCGCCCTCTTTAAACATGTATCGAATGCTGGATTTATAAATTAGAAGGTTGGATTCACCGCTGGCGCGGTTGAGCTTGATGCAATTTTTGTCATACCACTCGATGATGCCGCGCAGTTGTTCTCCCTCGCGGGTAACCACGACCATCGGCGTCTTGCTCTGCATCTGCTTCTGGTAATAGAAATTTTCGGCGTGCGTCTGCTCGACGGGCGCCGGTTTTTTTGCCGACCCCATGGGGGCGGCGCGCTCTGGTTGACGAACCGGCCGATCGCGGCGCTCGGCAGCCGCTTCGGTTACGCGAGCCTGCTCGCGGTTCAGTGAAGGACGAATTAATTTCCGGTTGCCAAAGCTCTCCGGCTCGGGTGCTCGAATCACCGCGGTAGAGTCAGGTCCGTTTCCCATATGTTTCCCCTCCCTAATGGGAGTATTAAAATGGCGCTGTGTTGGACACTGCGATCCTCCCGCTAAAAAGAGGGAAGCACACGCACGGAACGACGTGCGGGAACCGATTTCCTTGAAGAGGATTACAGTGATTCTTGTATAAACCGTACCATACGCATAGGGCGAAAAACAATACAAAGTCACTGTGTCGTGATCGATAGGACGAGAGTTGGAGTATTTGGGATGCCAGCACTTTGGTGCGAGTGCGTGAAAATTCTGCGGCGGAGCAAAGTTCGAGCAGACTAAAGTTCGAGCGAGCTGGAGTATCCGTCCAAGGAGAGCGAGCGGAGCAGATTACGGCGCATGCCGTTTTGCACCTCGCCCAGACCGTCGCTGGCGCGCACGATCCAGTCAAAATTTACCTGACGGGCTATGGCGGCCAATTCCGCCTGCAGATCATGGTTGTGGATCAGTTCAACGGATCCGGACTTGAGGAAGATGAGGTCCTCAAGGATGCAGTAGAGCACGGAGATCAGCAGGTCGGTCTTGGCCTTGCCTTCGCCTCCGGCGCGATAGGCCTCGGTGGCGCGGAAGAGCGCGGAGTGGTCGTCGGAGCCCAAGGCGGTGGTCAGGAGCAACAGCGCGTCCTTGCGTGCCGCCAAATAGCCGTTGAGATCAAAGTTGCGGGCGCGTCCGACGGCGCCCTGGCAAAGCTGCGCCACCAGTTTCTTCTGGGCTGCGGTCCATCCGGGGCGGAGGGCCAGATCCTGGCTGATCTCGTCGGCAGTGAGGGGGGTGAGGCGCAGGGTGATGCAGCGGGAGCGGATGGTGGGCAAGAGGGCGTTGGAGTTTTCGGCGAGCAGAAAGAGGGTGGCAAAGGCTGGTGGCTCCTCCAGAACCTTGAGCAGCGCGTTGGCCGCCTCTTTCATGAAATTCGATTCCGGAAAGATGTAGAACTTCTGCCGGCCTTCGGATGGGCGGTAGTACATTTGGCCGATCACATGCCGCACCTGATCCACTTTGACGAGCATCTGCGGCGGGTCGGGCGGGATGACAAGTACCTCGGGGTGAGTCTGCACGAAGATGCGGGTTTCGCGCTTGTCGCTCTCGCGGAGATTATCGCGGGCCTCGACAGCTTCGGCAAAGCGCTGGTCGAGCGCATCGGCCTGGGCAATGCGCTCGCAGTTGCGGCAGTGGCCGCAGAAATCCGGCAGTCCGTCGGCGGCGAGAGACGGCTCAAGACAGTTCACGGCTTTTGCAACCATCTGCGCCAGGGTGAATTTGCCGGCGCCGCGCGGGCCAGTGAGGATGATGGCGTGGGGCAGGTGGTCACGGGCGATCATCTCGCGCAGACGCGAAACGGTTGAGGCGTTTCCGTGGAACTGATCAAATCCCATGGCTAGGCCTGCCTGTTGAGCAGGCGCTGGCGCACCGCGGCTACAACATCTTTGTGTACGACATCGACGGGGCGGCGCGCGTCGATGGTCACGACGCGTTCAGGTTCGCGCCGCGCAATGGCCAGGAACTGCTGATGCACACGCTCATAGAAGGCCCGGTTTTCCTGCTCGAAGCGATTTTCGTCGACATCGCCTCCAGCGGCGAGATTTCTTCGCCGCGCTCGCGCCACACAGGCCGAGACGTCATTGTCGAGCAGCAGCGTGAGGTCGGGCTGGAGTCCCAGGCAGATTACGCGATGCAGGGTCAGCACGGCATCGACGCCAAGCTGGCGGCCTGCGCCCTGGTAAGCCTCAGAGGAATCGGTGTAGCGGTCGCACAACACCCATACGCCGCGATTCAAGGCTGGACGAATCAATTCTGAAATTTGCTGCGCGCGGGAGGCGAACATCAGCGCCAGTTCGGCCAGGGGAGCCAGTCCGTGGGTACGCGAATCGAGCAGGATGCCGCGAATCCGCTCTCCGATCGGTGTGCCTCCGGGCTCGCGCGTGGTCAGCACCTCAAACCCCTGCCCCCGTAGAACGCTGGCAAGGTGCTCGAGGTGCGTGCTTTTGCCGCAGCCATCCAGCCCTTCAAAGGTGATAAAGCGCCCGCCTTTTGCACCGTGCCGCACAAGGAATGATAGCAAAGCGGGAGCAGGCCGCTGCAATTGGCCGGCATTGGCATCTGATACACTCGAAAACTTGTGGCTGGACGTGCGTTTCTTTCCGCGATTTTTAGTGGATTGGTCCATTCCGGGGGCGAAGATTCGTCCGTGTGCGAAATCAATTCAACAGGAGTTGCAATGCGACAGTTGAGCTGTGCATGGTTGGCCGTGGTCCTTGGAGCTGTCTCCGCATTCTCGCAGAGTGGCCCGGCCCAAAGCAGTTCGATCAAGACTTCAGGCTTTGCGGTGGTGGAAACAATCGCGGTGGATGCGACGGAAGCGCCGCGCAAGGTGTTCCATGCAAAGCTAACGATTCCGGCGCGGGCGGGAGACTTTGTGCTGTTGTACCCGAAGTGGATCCCCGGGGAGCACGGCCCAACCGGCCCCGTGGTGGACACGGCAGGAATCTATTTCCGCGCCGATGGCCGCGACCTCAACTGGCACCGCGATCCGGTGGATATGTACGCGTATCACGTCGAGGTGCCGCAAGGGGTGAACTCGATCGATGCCGCAATCGACTACTTGAGCCCGGTGGAGATGCCGAACAACTTCAGTGCCGGGTCTTCCGCAACCGAGAAGCTCGCGGTGCTCTCCTGGAACTGGCTGGTTCTGTATCCGAAGGGGCTCGGCTCGGATGAGATTGGGGTGAAGGCATCGCTCAAACTGCCGGCTGACTGGCACTGGGCGAGCGCGCTGCCGCATGCTTCGAGCGCCACCGGACCGGCTGAGTTTGCGCTGGCATCGCTGACCACGCTGGTGGATTCGCCGGTGCTGATGGGGCAGTACTTGAAGAAGATTGCGCTGCAGCCGGGCCGGATTCCGGCGCACGAGTTGGACATTGTGGCCGACGACGCAGCCGCCCTGGCGATCCAGCCGCAGCAGACCAAGGCCTTTGACAATCTGGTGGCAGAAGCAGGTGCGTTATACGGCTCGCGGCACTACCGGGAGTATCACTTCCTGCTCACGCTCAGCGATCACGTGGCGCATTTTGGATTGGAACATCATGAGTCCAATGACAGCCGCACGGGAGAGGGATACCTGACCGACTCCGCCCAGTGGACGCTGGGGGCATCGCTGCTGCCGCACGAATACACGCACTCGTGGAACGGCAAGTACCGGCGTCCGGCGGGACTAGCGACGGCGGAATTCCAGGCGCCTATGGAAGGCAACCTGCTCTGGGTTTATGAGGGACTGACAGAATACTTTGGCTTTGTGCTGACCGGGCGCAGCGGATTGCAGACGCCGGAGGAGTGGCGCGAAGAGTTTGCCCGGATTGCGATGACTTACTCGTACCGTCCGGGACGCAAGTGGCGCTCGCTGGAGGATACGGCAGTCGCTGCGCAGACGTTGTATGAGGCTTCCGACGCGTTCAGCAACTACCGGCGCGGCGTGGACTACTACGATGAGGGTGCGCTGATCTGGCTGGAAGCAGACACGATGATTCGTGAGAAGAGCGGCGGGAAGAAATCGATGGACGACTTTGCCCATCTCTTCTACGGAGGCCGTGACACGGCGCCCGAGGTGAAGACCTACACCTTCGACGATGTAGTAAACGCACTCAACCAAGTTCAGCCGTATGACTGGCGCGGCTTTTTGACCGACCGAATATTGAAGATTGCCGAGCATGCGCCACTGGCAGGAATTACCAACGGCGGCTGGAAGCTGGTGTATACCGAAGAGCCGAACTCGATTGCCAAGCTGCGCGAGCAGGAAGGGCGCGGCTTTGACGCGAGCGCGTCGGTGGGACTTGTGCTGTCCAAGGAGGGCGTGGTGGTGGACGCAATCGAGGACGGGATTGCGGCGAGAAACGGCATTGGCCCGGGGATGAAAATTATTGCCATCAACGGGCGGAAGTATTCCTGGGAGTTTCTGTTGGCAGGGATGCGCGAGGCTCAAAGCTCGCATAAGGCGATTCAGTTGCTAGTGGAAAATACCGAATACTATCGCACCGTTTCGCTGGACTACTTTGATGGCCCGCGGCAACCGCATCTGGTGCGCGATAACAACAGACCGGACCTGCTGAGCGACATCATCCGGCCGAAGGTTACTACTCTGCCGGCACCGCTGCCGAACGCTGAATAAACGACGTACGAGGCCCTCTGCGGGCGCCGCGTGGATTTCTTTCAGGCGGAATAGGCCAGAGCCGCTTATAATCTTCGAGCGTCATAGGAGGAGATATGTTCAAAGGATTCCGGGACTTCATCCTGCGTGGCAACGTGCTTGATCTGGCAGTTGCCGTGGTGATTGGTGCTGCCTTTGGAGCTGTGGTGACTGCATTTGTCGGCAACATTCTGACACCGCTGATTGCAGCCATCGTTGCAAAACCGGATTTCTCCGCATTGGTGTTGAAACTCAATGGAAGCGAGATCAAGTATGGATTGTTCCTGAATGCGCTGATCTCATTTCTGCTGGTCGGGTCGGCGGTGTACTTCACGATGGTGGCTCCGATGAATGCGTGGAAGGCGCGCCAGGCGCAAGGAGAGGTCGCTCTCGATCCGACGACGAAGACATGCCCGGCCTGTCTGGAATCCATCGCGATTGCGGCCCGCAAGTGCAAGTTTTGCGGCGAGGCACAGACACAGGCACAGGCGCAGAACGCGTAGCCGGCGGGACGGACGGAAACTTACTCCGAAGGCCTCGTCATTCCGGGCGACGGAAGGTCCCAAGAAGCTGGATTCCCTGGGCTTCGCCTAATCACTCTCTGGGCGACCCGCCCGCATGTATTTACATCCTAATGAGCGATACGGAGCAGCTGCGCATCAACCTCGTGGGGTGAGTACATTGGAGGGGCTATGTTCAAGGGATTCAGGGATTTCATTACGCGGGGCAATGTAATTGACCTCGCCGTCGCGGTGGTCATCGGCGTTGCCTTTGGAGCGGTAATTACGGCCTTTGTCGGCGACATCCTGACGCCGCTGATTGCGGCCATCGTCGGCAAACCAGACTTCTCAGCCTTTACCGCACACATCAATGGGAGCGATATCAAGTACGGATTGTTCCTGAACGCGCTGATCTCATTCCTGCTGATCGCCGGTGCGGTGTACTTCGTGATGGTGGCGCCGATGAACGCGTGGAAGGCGCGGCAGGCCCGCGGCCAGGCAGCTCCTGACGCGACGCTAAAGAGCTGCCCCGCCTGCCTGGAATCGATACCAATCGCGGCGCGTAAGTGCAAGTTCTGCGGCGAGGCACAGACAACGCAAATCGTCAGGGACGCAGCGTAGCCGCGCGCAGACGTCCCCATAGATGTTTTGCTCAGACAGACGATGTTTTCAGGGCTGCAGCCGATTCCCAAGGCTTTTGCGATTCTCCCGCCAGCCAGGCATCGCCACGCTGGTAGAGTGCCTCGACGGTGGGACCGCGCCAGCCATGCGGCATGTCACGGCGGACGGTGTAGCCGATCTTCTCCTGCAGGTAAGCCAAGGGCGCATATTCGGCGGGAAATTGATCGAAGAGCGCATGATCGATGGGCACTTTGGCGCCGGACTCAAGGGGGTCGAATCTCGACTTGTCATAGATTGACTCCCGCAATACCAGGCCCCAGCGGCCTGCGCGCTTTTCCCAGAAATCGTAATGGCGCGCCAGGCAACTGACGTCGCACAGGACGCCCTCGATGGTGGCACGCTGCGAGATTTCCATCTTGGTCTGCGAAATGGCGCGATTGCCGTTTACCTTGATACCGCTGCCGCCGAGCAAGTGCAGAATACTGACGCCTTTGTCCATGCCCTTTTCGGTATTGCTGATGAACTGCTCAAAGCCGGACTGACTCCACGAAGCGGTCATCCGCCCGTCGTCGTGCCATACCTTGCGGAATTCGTCCCAATGCGCGGTGTCTCGCCAAACAACCCAATTCTCGATGAGTTCACGGATGACTGCACGGTCTTGCCGGTAGAGATCTTCCATTGCAAATTCTCCTTATGTTACTAGCGGAGGTCAACTATACCTTATCCGCGGAATTCTAGAGAGAAAAGCGTGCTGCGGCCACATAAGGTTGCGTGATCGCAAGCATAAATACTTTCAATTTCCGCTGCGGAGGAGAGTGGGATAGGGTAATCGCAATCAGTAGAAAAAGACAATGTTGACGCTCAAGAGCAAAAAGAAAGAAAAGGATTGGGCCGAGACGTCAGAGAGAAATGAAGGTACGGCGTGGATCGTCTGCCCATCGCGGTCGATTGAGCGGAATGAGCCACGAGTATCCGGAAAGAGAACGATGAGCGTGAGCCACAAAAAGGCGATCAGCGTGGGGATGCTGCTGGCCGGCTACTCGGCACTGATCGGCGGGCTGATTGGTCTGTCGACTGCGCCGCTCATTGGGGTTTTGATGGTGTTAGGGGGTATGGCTTTGTCGATTTGCTCGGCGGCGGAGCTGATCCAGGAGCGACCGCCGGAGCCAGAGTCGGTTTCCAAGGGTAAATAGCCAGGCTCAATACCTGGCTGGAACTCAAGCCGGCCGGAGGCTAGGCTCTCCGCGCTCCGGCGATTGAGATGCCCGCGTTCTTCCCACCACAGTTGTGGCATTCAGATAAAATCGATACTGTCCTACGCACGCGAGAATTGCTGTTTGCACCTTCCGAGCTTCTGGGATCGACGCCAAAAGTTCAGCAGCTCTCAGCGAAACTACGCGCGCCGAACCGGGTTTGCATCAGCGACCCGTAATTATCGGGAAACGTGCAGCCTGAATACGCTGCGGTTGAGGAGCTGATTTATGAGATTTCTTTCAAGTACGGGAAGTACCTCACGCTGGAGCGATACCCTGCACGGCATACTTGAGCCAGGGCAGGCCGCAACAGCTATGGAGAGGAAGATTGGGCAGATGATTCGGCAGGGGTTGGCGGTCGTGCTCAGCGCGTTGATGATCATGGTTCCGATGGGGCAAGGAACAGCTTTTGCGCAGCAGCCATTGAACATTCCGCCGCAAGAGCAAGGGTCTGCTCCGCCGCCGGATAATGGAGGGCAAGCGCCGCAGGGACAACCTCTTTCCCCAGACCAGCTTGACCAGCTGGTGGCGCCGATTGCGCTCTATCCGGATGCGATGGTGGCGCAGGTTCTTGCAGCTTCCACCTATCCCACGCAGGTGGTAGAGGCGGATCGCTGGCTGCAGGCGCAGGGCAATGCCCCGGCAGCACAAATTGCCGCCGGCGCGGAAGCTCAACCCTGGGATGCGAGCGTGAAGGCGCTTACGGCGTTTCCGACCGTGCTGGCGCAGATGGATAAGAACATCCAGTGGACTACGGATCTGGGTAACGCTTACTACAACCAGCCGCAGGATGTGATGGATGCCGTGCAGGCAATGCGCATGAAGGCGCAGAATGCCGGGCAACTACGGACTACTCCGCAGCAGACGGTCACCGACCAAGGTGGTGCGATTGCAATTGCGCCGGCAAATCCCGCAGTGGTCTACGTTCCGGTATATAACCCCTGGGTAGTTTACGGTGCGCCGATCCCGGTTTGGCCGGGCTTCTACTGGGCTGCGCCTCCGGGGATCTTCTGGGGCGGGCTGGCTATCGGCTTTGGCATAGGGATTGGCATCGGCCTATGGTCACATTGGGGCTGGGGCTGGGGTCACTGGGGGGTGGGATGGCATAGCCACGTCGTCGTCTTCAACCACGCTAATTACTATACGCACAGCACGACCGTGATCAACCATGGGTACAACCGTCCGGGCGGCCCAGGGCGCGGATACGGAGCCCGCGGAGCCTATGCACGGCCCGTAGGAGCGTACAACCGGGGAGGCGCGGCGGTCCACGGTGCGGGCTGGAACGCCGGTCACTACAACGCGGCCGGGCACCCGGGAGGAGCACATCCTAGCGGCTATAGCGGAGCACATCCCAGCTACGGTGGAGCTCATCCTAGCTCGGGCGCGGCTCATCCACCTAGTAGTGCGGCTCGGCCGGCGACCGCTGGTCACGCGAGCAGTGCTGGCCACAGCGGTGGCCAGGGTGGCCATCCCAGCGGTGGCGGACATGGTGGTGGTGGAGAAAAGGGAAAGAAATAGATTAAGACCAGAGTAAGTAGAATATTGAGGGAGGTCCCCGCCAGGACCTCCCTTATTCGTGTTCGACGCTTCCTGTCGACAGTACAGACAACGCCTTACCGGTGCCCGGAGATTGCGTCAGCAACGGATATTCAGCAGCTCTCATGCAATTCCATGTCCCCCTAATTTCTTCCGTAACCCCATGAGCGTAAGTGAAATTGATAATCATTTTCAACATCCAGACTTGAATTAATTGCATCGAAATAAACGGATGAAGGAGTAGTCGCATGAACACGAACAAAATTCTCACGATTGGAGCGTTGTTGTTGAGTTGCTCGCTGTTTGCTGTCGCGCAAAGTGAAAACAAGTCGAATCAGACTGACCTATCGACCACACCGTGTGCCTGCCAGCAGTACAGCAACCCGCAGGCGATCGCCAATGAAGCAAAGAATTTTCGGCCGGCGGCTGTTCAGGGTTGCCTGGTCCAAACGCGAGACGGAAGGTTCGCGGTAGCCGACATCTATGGAGGCGAATCTGCCATAGAAGCCCCTGCGGTCCCGGTGCGTGGTGACTCCGCACAACTGAGCGCTTATGTCGGCAAGGAAGTTCGGGTCAACGGAATTGTTGGCAAGGAAGATTTGGGTTCGATGCCAAGCTCAATGGCATCACCTCAAGGAGTTTCGCAGTTGAACGTTAGCAGCGTTGACGAACTGCACGACAGCTGTGCTTACAGCGAGGTCGTGCCTCACCAAATCACGCGGTAGCCTAGTGCTACTTGAAGTTCTTCCACGCGGTCAAAACAAGCTGTACCAGGAGAAACCGATGAAGAAGATTCTCGCGATTGGGACCTTGTTGTTGAGTTGCTCCCTCTTTGCTGCTGCCCAGAGCAATACGCCTGACCAGATCGATCTATCATCCACGCCGTGCTGGTGCCAGCAATATTCGGTCAACACCCCGCAGGCGTCCAACGATCAAGCAAACACCACTGCCGCGAACCCCGAGTCAATGCCAAGCTCAATGGCCTCGCCCAGCGTCAAGCGTGCTGACCAAGGTCAGGACGATTCAGCGTTCAGCTACCCCAATAGCCAGGATGTACACCAAATCACACGATAGCCAGGCTGTTAGCTTTTCAGATTTAATCGGGGCCGGTTTTAACGCGGCCCCGTTATATTTGCTTGACCCGCTTTGGTCAGATGTGCGGGCAGTCGGGTTGCTCTGGCGAGCAAGCGGTTGAAGCTCTCATGCTGCTTGAGTTCAATTCTAGTTACCTGTTTTGCGATCACTCGCGCCTGCTCGCGTCCGGCGCGTGAGATCAGCGCCAACTTGGCGCCGGCACCGGCGGCATTGCCGATCTGCGAGTACCTGGCGTTGGGCAGACGCGGTAAAAGACCGATGGCTACCGCACTGCGGAGATCAAGGTATGAGCCGAATGCACCTGCGACGACCATCTCCTGGACATCAGCCACATCAGTCCCCGTGATTTCGAGCAACTGGGCGATTCCCGCATAAATCGCGGCCTTTGCCAGTTGGAGCTCCGTGATGTCATGTTGGGTTATAACGATGTCGCGCCCACTGCCGGAGTCCGCAGCCGGCACCACGAGAAACTCCAGTCCATTCTTCCCTGCTCTTACGAGTTCTCCCGAACGAATCAGGTGGCCACGCTCATTGATGTAGTCCAGCCGCCACAATTCTGCCAGGAGGTCAACAATTCCGGAACCGCAAATGCCTACCGGAACGGTGCTATCGATTGTCCGGTACTCCAGTTTGCCATCCACAAAGAACACTTTTTCGATGGCTCCTGATGCCGCGCGCATGCCATCGCTCATATGGCCGCCTTCAAATGCGGGGCCGGATGGCACGGATGTAGCAACGAAGGTGCCGTTTCGGGGATCGTGCACCACGATCTCAGTGTTCGTGCCGATGTCGATACCTACCGTGATTTTGTTGGAACGGTCAATACCATCCGAGAGGATAAAGGCGACATGATCGGCACCGACGAATCCGCCGATACTGGGCAGCACGTGGACCTGTGCACCAGGAGCCGATGGCAGCGACAAATCCGACGCCCTGACATCGACATCGCGATCTATGGACGAAACAAACGGAGCATACAACAATTGCTCGACTGGCATTTTCAGCAGCAAGTGCATCATCGCCGTATTGCCGACGATGCAGATGTCGGCGATCTCATGCAATCCGGTCCCGGCCTGGGAAGATAGATCCAGCGCAGCAGAGTTGTGTGTCACGGCGTCAGCACCGATCGCAGGGCGGCAATAGGGTTACGTATTCGTGCAACGAACGGCCCGTAAGCGCCGCCCTTGTTGATTGCGAGTCAGGACGAAAGGCTGCGACAATTGGACCACCAAGCAAATTGTCAAGAAACTTCTTGCCAGGACTGCCATTCCGCGATAGAATCGCAGCTTAGGAATTAACCGGTGAATGCGGAAATGTGTCGCGTGGACTAGGATGGAAAACAAATCGAGTGCCTTTTCTCTTGTGCCCGATGTCCTGGCCGCGACGCGAGGCGGCTGAATTGATTTTCTGGATGAATACCGTCGTCGATTGGATCATCCGCGACTGATAAGCGACTGAGTGCGGTAAATCTATCCCTGATATATCGTTGTGGAAAACCGTCGATGTGCCTAGGTTTGCTGGGCAGTATCAAAACAGCCGGAAGAACTATGCATCGCAGACACTCGACCAGGCCACGTTTTGCCGACGGCAAGAACCGGGGAAAAAGGCTGCTTTTCATCGAAACATTGGAATCCCGCACTCGCTCAGTGCCGCAACAGCGTT
>CAWCZZ010000010.1:0-253770 GCA_963800195.1 uncultured Acidobacteriota bacterium | reverse complement strand
TGGAAGAATAGTGGTCTCAGTTCTGAAATGCCATGAGGTGCTGCGGTGCGTTTATTTGTCGGTTTTCTTCGATGGTCGTTGCCTGTCCTCTTGGTTCTCTCGCTCGTTGCTCAGGTGGCGGCTCAGAGCCAAAGATCTGAGGAATTTGCCAAACTCATCAAGCAGGCCGAGGATGGAGATGTATCGGCGCGATACCTCCTGGCATGGCCTACCTGGGGGATGGTGTCCCTGGAGATGATGCGAAGGGTGCACGTTGGTTTCGCAAGGCAGCGGAGCAGGGACTCGCTATGGCTCAGTTCAACCTTGGCGTGGCATACGCCAACGGAGAGGGTGTTGCCAAAGGATGAAGCCGAGGCTGTGCGATGGTACCGGAAGGCCGCCGAGCAGGGATACGCACAGGCTCAGTTCAACCTTGGCGTGGTGTACGCCAATGGACGAGGGGTTGCAAAGGATGAAGCCGAGGCTGTGCGATGGTACCGTAAAGCCGCTGAACAGGGACTCGCTATGGCTCAATACAACCTTGGCGTGGCATATCCGAAGGCCACGGTGTTCCGAAGGATGAAGTCCGATGCTGTTGGCTGGGACCATAAAGCCGCTGAACAGGGACTCGCACAAGCCGAATTCCAACTTGGCTTGGCGTATGAACTCGGCGAGGGCGTTCCGAAAAATCAAGCAGAGGCTTACTTCTGGCTGAACCTTGGAGCCTTACCTTGGATGAGAAAGCAAGAACAATCCGCGATGAGGTAGGCGAACTCGCAGACCCCAGAGTAAGCGTCTGGAAGTTCAGGAGCGTTGCCGCAAGTGGCTCGGAAGACAGAGCTGCGCAAAGGAAGCGATTCGTCAAGCTGAGTGCGAGAAGGAGGCAACGATTGGATGATGCAAAGCCTATGTAGAGTAACCCGATCCAGAAAGTAAATGCCACTACTTTATCCGTTCCAGGAGATGACCTTACCCGAGATATGCGTGCTCGGCGCAGCGTATCGCCGTTGCCCGGTGACATAGAAACGCGAAACGGTGGTCGCTGAGGGGTTGGGCGGCATGGCAGGAAAGCCTAAATAGGGTCCCCTAAATTACCGCAGCAGTAAAAGAGCGCACCGGAGAGATTCTCTCCGCGATACCATCGCAACCGATAGCGTGGAGAGCTGCGTCACCCTTCAACACACTTCCGAGTCAAAGGCGGCTGCTGTGTCACAACAACCTCTGCGAAACAGGGCGTCCACAACTGTTCCACGAGATAACGATTATGTCACTTCCTGCTCGACGATAACCTGCTTTTCCACTGCTAATTACTCACATATCGCCAGTGTTTATGATGGCTTCTACGACTTCGCTAGTCAACTTAGCAACCAAGTTGCAACCAATTCGCTGAAAACTTGTCAAGTGTTTTGTGAAATATTTTTTCGGTCTAAATTCTGAGTAACTTAGCGCGGTTTTTAAAGTAACTAACAAATGGGTGTTTGTAACTGCCGTGTTAGTGTGCACTCGCAACACAAAACGCGGCCTGCAAGTGCTCTAACACTCACAGACCGCTAACCAAACCGAAAGTGAAGGTTTTTAGTCATGGCTAATAGCCAGTCCTAACACGAAGCTGTCCGTCTACGAGCAAGTCACTCAGCGCATAATCGAACAACTCGAAAAGGGAACCATCCCGTGGGAATAAACCGTGGCGTACTTACGGCGGAGTTCCTACACTGTCCCCGTAACCTCCTCAGCCAGAAGGCATACAGGGGAATCAATGCCCTGCTTACGGGCTTATCGTTGTATAGCTCTCCGTTCTGGCTTACCTACAAGCAAGCCGCATCTATCGGCGGTCACGTCAACGCCGGAGAGAAGTCTACTCCCATCGTGTTCTACAAGTTTGGGCAAGATGAAAAGCAGGAGACCAGATGGCGAACTCACGACTAAGACATGGGCATGTGCCGTCTTGGACCACGTTTTCAATCTTGGAACAATGCACCATCCCCGGCTTGTATTGACGATACTCCTCCTCAGGGTAAGACGTTCGACGCAATCACAAAATGCGAAGAAATCGTTGCCAAGTATCTCAGCAAGCCGGAGATTAAACACGGCGGAGATAAGGCATTCGACTCGCCGTCACTCGATTACATCAGGGATGCCTAAGCCGGAATCGTTCGACAATGCGGCAGAGTCTATTACTCTACACTGTTCCACGAACTCACCCATTCAACGGGGCACAGAATCGCCTAAGCCGTGACGGTATCGCCACGATGCATTTCTTCGGGGATTCGGTGTACTCGAAAGAGGAACTCGTTGCGGAGATGGGCGCGGCATTCATCTCCGGTCACTCCGCGTATCGAAACGCAAATCCCTTGAAAAATACCACAGCCTACCTGCAATCGTGGATTCGGGTGCTCAAGGGCGACAGCAAGCTGGTTATCACCGCTGCGCCAGCGGCACAGAAAGCGGCAAACCTGATTCTCGGGTTAGCTGTTGCCGTTCCTGACTCCATTGTGGAGGCGGCATAGCCATGGCCACATCCCTATTCCCCGACGCTAATCCTGTGCAAGTTCCATTCGGATTTCCAGAACCTCTGACAGAAAAGTATCGCCCGCATTTGATTGCAGGTTTCGTGGGCCTTGAAAAGCCGAAGAAAATCCTCAGCAAGCTTGCTGCGAATCCGTTTCCCTCAGCCTGCTTGTTGGGGGCCATCCGGAACGGGCAAGACGACTATGGCCTTAGCTCTGGCTGAGGAGATCGGCTGCGAACTTCACCATGTTCCCAGCCAGAATTGCAACTTGGAAAGCATCGAACGAGTTCGCCGGACATGCCAGTATGTGCCAATGCTGGGAAAGCGATTCCACCTCGTTTTGTGGATGAAGCCGACCGCATGAGCCCAGCCGCTCAGGTCGCATTGCTGAGCAAACTCGACGCCACGGATTCAGCTCCCAATACCATCTGGATATTCACTCTGTAACGCCACGGATGCGCTAGAGCCACGTTTCCTCAGCCGTTGCCGGGTATGGAGTTTTCAAGTTACGGGATGTCCACTCAGGTGGCCGACCTGCTGGGCAAGGTTTGGGCTGCCGAGGGCGGCACGGAGGACAAGCCGAACTTCGCTCGGCTTAAGAAAGACTCTGCCAACAATGTGCGGGAGAGTCTTATGCGTCTTGAACCGAACTGATGGCTTGCTGATCGCAATGCTTGGCCATGCTCTCGAATCCGCCGTTCGCGTCGAGTGGAAGAAGGTCGAGAAGGCTGTTCGTCAGGAGTATGAGCAGGAGGGTTACGATGGGCGCTTTGGACCGGGCCTGCCCGGAGTCGTTCGACGGCTCCCTGTTGTTCCTGCTGCACTTGATGAGCAAAATGAGTCCGGCGCAGGAGGGCGGCAGCCGCTTCGGCATCGTCCTGAATGGTTCACCCCTCTTCACTGGAGGCGCAGGAAGCGGCGAGAGCGAGATCGCCGCTATGTGCTGGAGAACGATTTGGTAGAAGCGATCGTCGGCCTGCCGACCGATATGTTCTACAACACCGGCATCTCCACCTATGTATGGATTTTGTCCGACCCGAAGCCCCACACCGCAAGGGCCGAGTGCAACTGATCGACGCTTCGAGCTTTTGGCAGAAGATGCGTAAGAGCCTGGGCAGCAAGCGCAAGGAACTGAGCGACGAGCATATCGCGGAGATCACCCGCATTTTCGGCGCGTTTGTGGAGGCCAGCAAAGATGGCACTCCCATCAGCCGCATTTTCAAGAATGAGGATTTCGGCTACCCGATGGATGGTCGGTGCTTGCGGCCGGCAATCCCGCCTCCGAGCGCGGCGTCAGCTACTCCATGCCGCGTCCGCTGCTCAACCGCTTCCTGCATCTGACGCTGGAACCCGACCTTGGCGAATGGTGCATCTGGGCCGGCAAGGCCGGGATCAGGCCGGAGATCATCGCGTTCCTTCGCTTCCGTACGGAGCTGTTGCACGACTCTGCCGTGCGGTCGGGCGTCAATGCCTGGCCGACGCCGCGCTCTTGGGAGATGGTATCCAAGGCGATGGACGGAATCGACTTCGGAAGGCCGCCATCACCGCGGATGTCTACGAGATGCTGCTCATGCACCTGATTCAGGGTGCGGTGGGCGAGGGTGTCGCGGCGGAGTTCATCGGCATCCTATCCTCTTCCACGCTCTGCCCTCCATTGACGAGATCCTCCTGAACCCCACCGGCGCGCCTTTGCCCAGCGATCCGTCGGCACAGATCGCAATTGCCACGGCACTCGGCCGCCGCATCACCGACAGCTCCATTGCGAAGGCGAAGCTCTACCTTGAGCGTCTTCCCGATGAGCTGCAGGTCCTGTCCATGCGCGATGCTTTGCTTCGCGACCGGGCCATCGCAACCACTCCCGAATTCACCCAATTTGCTGTCACTCACAGCGATTTACTCGCGTAGCCCTGGCCAATCCGGGGCTACGCCCGGAGCTTGAAAAGAAATGATTTCCGACAAAGCCATGTTGATCTGTCTCCATATCACGATGTGGACCGCACGCAAGCACGACAAGCGTGTGTCCGAGGAAGTAGCTCAGTCCCACGAAGCAAACACCAATGCCGGCCGCTATAACAAGCACCTGCTCGACCAGGCCGAAAAGCTGGAGGAACTGCGCACGCTTGCAGGCCAGATCCGTCAGTACTTTTATAAGGTGACCCTGCCCTGGTCGGATGAGGGCTATCGTCTGCTGCCGTCCCACCTCTACTTCGAGTTCACTAACCAGATGAGCGAGTTCAAGACGGGGTACGAACAGCTGGTGCGAGAGTTTCTCGACGCCTATCCAACCTATCGGGAACAGGCCCGCAGCAGCCTTGGCCTTCTCTACCGCGACAGCGATTACCCGGACTGGTCGAAGCTTACTGAAAAGTTTGATTTGACGACTGACATTCTCCCCATACCTTGTGGCGAGGATTTCCGCGTCACCCTTGGCGAAGAGGAGAAAGCTCGCGTCGCCCGCGAGATCGATCAGCAGGTGAAGCAGTCCCTCACGCGCGCCACGTCCGAACTGTGGTCGCGTCTCATGCAGTCGGTCGCCCACCTCGCGGCGCAATTGGAGCGCCCGAAAGCCCGTTTGCATACGTCTACTCTGCGCAATGTGACGGAAATCGCCGACCTCGTTCCGCGGTTGAACGTGACGAACGACGAAGAACTAACGGCGCTCGCGCAGGAAACAAACTCGCGGCTCGCAAGCTTTACCCGCCAGGACCTCGCCGAGCACCCAGCGGCGCGCGCACGGGCGGCCGGATCGCAAACGATCTTGCAGCCAAGATCAAGCACGCTATGAAAGATCGCGGCTATGACACCGCGGACGAATCTGCCACCATCGGCCATGTCTCCGGAACAGTGGAAGCCCCGGTCGAGGCCGTCCAAATGCCCGATCCGAGACATCCGATCCGGCACCCCAACCCGCGCCAGCACCCGAGGTTGATCAAATCGTTGGCGAATGCAGGACTACATCGAGCTAATGGCATCATGACAAACCTTTCCCCAGCCGTGCGACTCAAGCAGCAGGAAAAATTGCTGCTCGATTTCCCATTCTTCGGGGTCCTGATCCTGCGGCTCAAGGACATTGAGACACCATCGATCGACACTATGGCGACCGATGGCGTCTCCCTGTTCTATAACCCTGAATTCGTTGCGAAGCTGACGCCGCCTGAACTGCTTGGATGCCTGGCGCACGAAGTCATGCATCCGGCGCTGCAACACCACACCCGGCGGGGAACGCGCTCACTGAAACGCTGGAATGTCGCATGTGACTTCGCCATCAATCCGCTCATTCGGGATGCGAACCTCTCACTCCCTGCCGGGGCACTTTATGATCCACGGTTCCGGAACCTCAGCGCTGAGCGGATCTACAACTTGATCGCCGAGGATAAAGATGGCGACTCCGCCGGCGGCCAGGGCGACGGCGCCGCAGATTCCGGAGGCAGGCGATCCTTCGGTTCAGGGCGACGAAAAGGGAACTGCCGCGTCCCAGGTCCCGGTGACAGAGGGCGGATTTGGACAGGTGATCGACGCGCCCAACCCCGACAAGGATGGCGCGGCGGCAACCAGCGACCAGATCGAGAAGCAGCGGATGAGCTGGACTGGAGCTGTTGAACAGGCCGAAGTTGTCGCTCGTATGACCTGCGTGAGGCAAGTCCAGCAGCGCACGCAAACCTATCTGGCCGCAACAGCAAAGCAGGAGCGGAAGAAGTCCAAGAAGCTCCAGTAAAGGGGGCAGGACTTGCACTTGCGATCTTTGGGTTATAAGCGATCAGGCGCTCGCGTATCTTGCTGACTTTACAGCAACAAATGGCATCCATCATGCGCGGAGTGAAGCACCTTGCAATTCTCGTGTATATAACATTGAAATGAACGATAACATTTGATATGTTAGTGTGCAGTATTTGGTTATATTCGCGATCAGCGAGCGGAGGTGCACGGTGATTCCAGAAATTCATGAACTCGACCGCTACCTCCACGACACTTTGGGCGTGGCAGTGAAGGCTACGCCCTGGCAAGGAGCGAGCCATCTGCCGCCTGTGCTCCGCGAAAGATACGAGTTCGCGAAGGCAGAATTGCTCGGTCTGCCCATCCTCCTCATGATCGACAGGAGTGCAGAGGAGCAGGCGCCGGTGGTCGTGCGCAAGCACATGGAGATGCTCAAACCCAAGCAGGAGGCAGAGCTGATCTATGTGCGCGAGCGGGTGACCACCTATAACCGAAAGCGGCTGATCGAGCAGAGGGTCCCGTTCATCGTTCCGGGGAACCAGATGTATCTGCCAATGCTGGCAATCGACCTGCGCGAGCACTTTCGGCGCATTCGCAGAGAGACATCCGCAATCAGCCCGTCCACCCAGGTTGTTGTTCTTTATGCTGTGTTGCACAAGGCAGGGAAGGAACTGATCCCGTCTGAAATGGCCGCGCTCCTGGGCTATTCGGCAATGACGATGACGCGAGCTTTCGACGAGCTGGAGGCCGCAAACCTCGCTGAGATAAACGTCCGCGGACGCGAGCGCTGCTTGAGGTTCATTGGGGACCGGAGGGAGCTCTGGGAGAAGGCTCAGCCCTTTCTCCGCAGCCCGATCAACAAGCGGCTTTTCATCCGTCATACCGAAGGCGCGGACCGCTATGTACGCGCAGGACTCACCGCTCTGGAGCACTATACGATGCTGGCCGCACCGGCCTACCCGACTTATGCCTTGAGCCGGGAAGAGTGGAAAGCACTCCAGAAGCGGCACAAGATCGCCGTGGTGCCTTCCCAAGACCCCGATGCCATTGGAATCGAGGTATGGTGGTATTCGCCTAAGCGCTTCGAGACAGACGGCTTCGTGGATAGGCTATCCCTTTTCCTATCCTTGAAGGCTGATCACGATGAACGAACCGAGGCCGCTCTGGAGGAAATGATGGAGAGGTTCGAATGGTAAAGGGCCTTGAAGTTTTCCGGGAGCACTTCCGGGACTACGCGGACCGATATCTGCTCATCGGCGGCGCGGCTTGCGATCTCGCGATGTCCGCCGCGGCTCTCCCTTTTCGAGCGACGAAAGACTTGGACATCGTCCTTTGTGTTGAGGCTTTGGACGCCGCGTTTGTGCAGAAATTTTGGGAATTCGTACGGGCCGGCGGCTATGAGAACCAGGAGAAGTCAACCGGCGAGAAGCAGTTCTATCGCTTCCAGAAACCGACAAACCCAGACTATCCTTTCATGCTTGAACTGTTCTCGCGGCAGCCAGATGTCTTGCAGGTTGCCGAGGGCAGCCACCTCACGCCGTTGCCAATCGAGGAAGAAACTTCCAGCCTCTCCGCAATTCTCCTGGACAACGATTACTACAACTTCATCCGTGCGGGCAGACAGGAGATCGAAGGTGTCACCACGGTCGGTGCCGCCCAGTTGATCGCTCTGAAAGCGCGAGCTTGGATTGATCTGACCGAACGCGAAGCCCACGGTGAGAAGATCGACAGCAAGACAATCAAGAAGCACAAGAACGATGTCTTTCGGCTTTACCAGATTCTCGATCCAACTTCCGATCCAGCGGCCCCTGAGGTCGTCAAGAGTGACGTGCGCGAGTTCATCTCGCGAATGCGAGCCGAGGAAATTGACCTCAAGGCTCTGGGTGTCGGCGCCGCTAGACTGGAAGACATTCTCGAAGAAATGGCCCGAGTATTCCGTTTGTAAGGCTACCCATCATTGCGAAAGTGAGTCAGGAAAAACAGCACATCAGGGCCTCAAGGACGATTGCGCTCTGCAAACAGTGTCCTCAGGCATTCGCAAACACGCCAATAGCCGCGCCTCCTATTTTCGATTATGATGAATATCGAAAATAGCGATCATCGCTATTTTCGTTCTCTCATAAGGGGGGAGTATGGCAGAAACCGAGCACATTCCTGGCAGACGGGTTTCCCAAGGCGCATATTCGGCGTTTGTTCCTGCTCCGTTACCCGCGGCACTGGAGTGGACACCTCGGCTGGTTCGTGTGCTCTCCGAAGCCGATCGACTGATCGGCCGGCTGGCAGGCGAGGGCGGGAGGCTGCCCAATCCGCATGTGCTGATGCGGCCTTTTGTGCGCCGTGAAGCGGTCCTGTCAAGCAAGATCGAAGGTACGCAAGCCACTCTCGGCGAACTACTGGCGGCTGAGGCTGGCGCCGTGGTGCAGCGCAGTCCAGATGATCTGCGTGAAGTCGGGAACTACGTGGTTGCGCTGGAGCATGGCATCTCCTTGCTCCGAGAACTGCCCCTGTGTGTGCGTCTCATTCGGGAGTTACACGAAAAGCTGATGGTGGATGTGCGAGGGAACAATGCGACGCCGGGGAGCTTTCGCACCACGCAAAACTGGATCGGAAGACCGGGGAGCACCCTGGCGACTGCTACCTATGTTCCACCGCCGCCGGGCGAAGTGGAACCCTGCCTCGCCGCCTGGGAGAAATTTCTTCACGAGTCCCAATTGCCGCCACTGGTGACCATTGCGCTCGCGCACTACCAGTTCGAAGCCATTCATCCGTTCCTTGATGGAAATGGCCGAGTGGGGCGGCTTCTGATTACTCTGTTCCTGATTGAAAAGAAGATACTGCCGACTCCGTTGCTCTATCTTTCGGCGTTCTTTGAAGCTTCACGAGCGGACTACTACGGTAGTTTGCGCGCAGTGAGCGAACGCGGCGCGTGGCTGGAATGGCTGGAGTATTTCCTGCAGGGAATCGCTCGCATGTCGGAGGATGCATTGAGCCGTGCAACCCGCATCAATGACATTCTTGCGCAGTGGCGAAGCAGTCTTGCCGGAGAGTCGACGCAAACCCCCTTGAGGGTGCTCGAACTCCTTTCGGCAAACCCCTTCATCACGACGACCGGCGTGGCTCGGGAACTAAAACTGGCCTTCACAACGGCTCAAAGAGCTATTGAACGGCTGGAACGGAACGGCATTGTGCAACAGACTTCCGAGGCAAAGCGCGACCGCGTCTATTGTGCGCAGGCGCTGCTCGACATTCTTGAAGAACCGGCGCACCTCACTCCGCTCGCTGACGGGTAGTCAGTTCCACTGTTGAATTTGAATAGTCAGGTATCCCGCTACGTTCCTGCCAGCAAGGCCGGGCGCAAAGCGAAGCTCTTCGTGTCGTAACTGACTCGGAGAACATCTTCGCAAGACATTCACGGACAGAACACGGACAGAACACGGACATTCTGGGGAAAAACAACAGGGGCCGCTTTCGCGGCCCGTCTGTAAGTGTCTTGTTTTCTTGGAGTTTTTGGTTGCGGGGGCAAGATTTGAACTTGCGACCTTTGGGTTATGAGCCCAACGAGCTACCAGGCTGCTCCACCCCGCAATCTGATAGTAACAATCGAGGGGGGAAGCGTCAAACCACTGGTGTGGAAAGATGTTGAAAAAGAGCGTGTCCCGATCCGCCCGGCAGCATCGCGCCTGTTCAGAGAACACTAATTCCAATACAAGAGCGTGACTCGATAGGCCACGAATGCTGCCACGTACGCCACTGCGGTCATGTACAGGAACTGGATGAGCGGCCATTTCCAACTGTTTGTCTCACGCTGCACCACGGCCATGGTGGACATGCACTGCATGGCAAAAGCGAAGAAGACCAGCAGGGCAATGGCTCCAGCCGGCGTGAGGTCACTCTTGAGCGCTTCCTGCAACGCCATGGCGTGAGACTGGGGATCGACTCCATGCAGGGTTCCCATGGTGGCGATAATTACCTCGCGGGCGGCAAAGGAACTCAGCAGGCCAACCCCGATCTTCCAGTTGAAGCCGAGCGGACGGATCGCAGGTTCGATAAAGTGCCCTACTTTCGATATGGCGCTGTCAGCGATCTGAGGAGGCTGGCCGTTATGCATGGGTAGATAGGTCAACGCCCAGAGCAGGATACTGACGCCTAGAATCACGGTTCCGGCGCGGAATAGAAACGCATTGGCGCGATCCATCAGGCGCAGGGCGAGCGACTTCCACATCGGCCAGCGGTACGGCGGCAACTCCATGACAAATGCGACGTCATGACTGCGCAGAACCGAACTCTTCAAGGCTTTGGCGGTTGCCACTGCCATGGCAAAGCCAAGCACATACAAGCTCAGCATGGCAACTGCGCGGGTTCCTACAAGGGGACCGAATACGGGACGGTTGGGAATGAATGCGGCAATCACCATGGTGTAAACGGGTAGCCGTGCCGAACACGTCATGAAAGGAGCGATCAGAATGGTTGCAATGCGGTCGCGCTTATTCTCAATCGTGCGGGTCGCCATGATCGCTGGAACGGCACATCCGTAGGCGGAGAGCAGGGGAATAAACGACTTTCCGTTCAGCCCCACCTTCGCCATGACCTTGTCAGAGATCACCGCAGCTCGTGCCAGGTAGCCGGAATCTTCGAGAATGCCAATAACGAGGAAGAGAAGAAGGATCTGCGGCAGAAAGACCAGCACTGAACCGGCACCCTTCCAGATTCCGTTTACCACCAGAGAGTTAATCAGTCCAGCAGGGAGTACGTTCGACAGATGAACCGCAACGGTGTCCAGCAGTTTCTGCAAAAGGTCGCTGGCCGGCTGACCGAGCGAGAAGATGGTTTGGAAGACAGCGACAATGACGACCGCGAATATCACCCCGCCCCAGAGTTTGTGGAGGAAGATGGAATCGAGTCGGCGAGTCCATTCCGGGGTAGCGCCGCGTCGGTAGGCGGCCTCCGAACCCATGCGCAGAGCCCATTCGCGGCAGTGCCGGGGGTCTCCGAAGATGGGTAACTCAAGCGGCTCAGGGATCTGCGGTGTTGCGACCAGGAAATTTGCCACAGCGTGAAGGCCCTCGCCCGTGACCGCGCTGACCAGTGCGACCGGAGTGCCAAGTTGCCGCGCCAGAGGCAGAACATCCACCTTTCCGCCCTGTTTATGCAGTTCGTCTGCCATATTGAGCAGAACGAGGGTGGGTAGTCCCAGGGAAATGACGCGACCGGCCAGCACAAGGTGCCGGTTTAGATTGTTCGAATCGAGCACCAGAATGATCGCGTCCGGGCGCTCAGCGCCGGGCATATCGCCATTCAGGACATCGATTGTGACCTTTTCATCTTCTGATTTCGGGCTAAGACTGTAGACTCCGGGAAGATCAATCAGCGCAACTTCCGCGCCCGAGTCCAAGCGAAAGCTTCCGGTGTGGTGCTCGACGGTGACGCCGGGGAAGTTGCCTACCTTCTGGCGCAATCCGGTCAGGCGATTAAATAGCGTCGTTTTGCCCGCATTAGGAGGGCCCACTACGGCAACGGTCTTAAAGACCGCCGAACCCTTTGCCGGCTTCAAATTTAGAGCAGTCCCTGGAATCGTTCCGCTGAGACTCACCGCTTAACCCCTGCTTTGCGATTGCGCAAGGGGCGCACGCCGATGCAACGTGAGAGGTCACGGCGCAGGGCCACTTCAGTTCCATCGACGCGATAGACACGCGGATTGCCGCCCGGACCGCTGCGCGCTACCAGAATTTCCAGACCTGGTACAAAGCCCAGATTCATCAGATGTTCGGCGATGCTCTGAGGCATGTCGAAGTCTTCCAGAATTGCGCTCTCACCCAGAGCAAGGTCAGACAGCGTGTGGTCCGGCTTGGCGGCAGAAGCTTTCATGAAGTTGAAAAGCATTTTCAATACCAGTTTATTGTAACTCTCTTTGGTTCATCTTCCACGGATCAAAGTCACATTACCTTGTGATATTTGACCAAAATGCTAAACGGCATTGCAGGTAAGTCACTTACAGAGCTGCTCGTGCCTGGAAATGAGCGACCCGCTGAGAGCGCAGAAGATTCTGACCCTTGTCGCCGGACCGCAGTGCGAATTGCTGCAACTTCAGTGCATGCTCTCTCATCCAACGCCATGGCCCAACGCGTCGGCGCACCGGTCTGCCGGAAAGGCTCAAATCCTTCGAGGGTTGCCGGCGAGGCGGGGTGAGAAAAATGGAAAATCTGCTGCAGATCAAGCGAATTCATCACGTGGAATTCTGGGTGGGCAATGCCAGGCAAGCCTCTTTTTTTTACCGTAACGCGTTTGGCTTTTCACAGCTCGCCTACCGCGGACAGGAGACGGGAAGCCGGGAGATGGCTTCCTATGCGCTGTCCCAAGGCAAGGCAAACTTCGTTGTGAGCACCCCGCTAACCCCCTCGCATCCCGCCGCAGAGCACATCCGGCGTCACGGGGACGGCGTGCGCGACATTGCGCTCGAGGTAGGCGATGCCGATCTTGCTTTTGAACAGGCGCTGGCGCGCGGCGCAGAGCCGGCCGAAGCGCCTCACGACCTCAAGGATGACTTCGGAACGGTGCGACGTGCAGCAATTCGCGCTTACGGCGATACCATTCACTCGCTGCTCTCACGGCGTGGCTACAACGGCCCTTTTCTGCCGGGCTATGCAGAGCAAAGGATCGCCGGTGATTGACGCGGGTGTTCTGCGCATTGATCACATGGTGGGCAACGTCGAATTAGGCCAGATGAATCGCTGGGCGGAATACTACTCAAAGGTGTTTGGCTTTCATCGCTACATCAGCTTTGACGATAAGGATATTTCGACCGAGTACAGTGCGCTGATGTCGATCGTGATGTCCGACGATTCCTACTCGGTAAAGTTTCCGATCAACGAGCCGGCACCGGGAAAGCGCAAGAGCCAGATCGACGAATATCTGGAAGCCTACCGCGGGCCAGGGGTTCAGCACATCGCCCTGCAAGTGGCCGACGTGCTTGCCAGCGTGGATAAGCTGCAACGCAACGGGGTCGAGTTTCTTCGCGTGCCCGAGAGCTACTACGATTTGCTCAGCAAACGCATCGGAGAACTGGAAGAGCCGATGGATGAGATCAGGCGCCTTGGAATTTTGGTGGACAAGGACGACGAGGGCTATCTGCTGCAGATATTCACGCGCCCGGTGGAGGACCGCCCCACCGTCTTTTACGAGATTATTCAGCGTAAAGGCAGCCGCGGATTCGGCAAAGGAAACTTCAAGGCGCTGTTTGAAGCAATCGAACTGGAGCAGGCAAGGCGCGGCAATCTTTAGCGTGCTGCTGCGATGAGTGCTGTGCAAGGACAGGGGACAGAATGGCCAATGACGTGATTGCTGTGACAAACGATACAGGCAGGCTGACGGTCCGGGAGAAGGCGGTGCAGAGCTATCAGTCGGGCTTTGGCAACGAGTTCGCTACCGAAGCCACTGCCGGTGCGCTGCCCGTGGGACAGAATGCGCCACAGCAGGTTCCGCTCGGGCTCTACGCCGAGCAACTCAGTGGAACTCCGTTTACCGCTCCGCGCGCCTTGAATCGCCGCACCTGGGCCTATCGCATTCGCCCCAGCGTGATGCACAAGCCTTATCGCCAGATCGACAACGGGGAGCTCCGTTCCACGCCATTCGATGATGCGCCTGTGACGCCCAATCAACTGCGCTGGAATCCGGTGCCGATCCCAGACAAGCCAACGAATTTTCTCTCCGGCATGATCACGCTTGCAGGCAATGGCGATCTGGCGACTCACAGCGGTGTGGCAATTCACGTTTACGCGGCCAATCGCAGCATGGAAGGGCTGTACTGCTACAACGCGGATGGGGAAATGCTGCTGGTACCGCAGATGGGACGGTTGCTTATTTCCACTGAGCTTGGACGAATTGAGCTGGCGCCGGGTGAGATTGCGGTTTTGCCGCGCGGCATTAAGTTTCGCGTCGAACTGCTGGACGGCGGAGCGCGAGGATTTGTGTGCGAGAACTACGGCGCGAGTTTTCGACTGCCGGAGCTGGGACCGATCGGCGCGAACTGCCTTGCGAATTCGCGCGATTTTCAGACGCCAGTTGCGGCTTTTGAAGATATCGAGAGCAGCGTGCGCGTCATCTGTAAATTCCAGGGAAATCTGTGGGAGGGTGAGTACGATCACTCGCCGCTGGACGTGGTTGCCTGGCATGGCAACTACGCGCCTTATAAATACGACTTGGCTCGCTTCTGCGTCATCAACACAGTTAGCTTCGATCATCCCGACCCGTCGATTTTCACCGTGCTCACCTCGCCTTCGGATACGCCAGGGACGGCGAATTGCGACTTCGCCATTTTTCCGCCGCGCTGGACGGTTGCCGAGCATACCTTCCGCCCGCCGTGGTTCCACCGTAACTTCATGAACGAGTTCATGGGGCTGATTCGGGGGCAATACGATGCCAAGGCCGAAGGCTTCCTGCCCGGAGGTGCCAGCCTGCACAACTGTATGAGCGGTCACGGACCCGACGCGACAAGTTACGAGCGTGCTTCATCCGCCGAACTGGAGCCGGAGTATCTTGCCGATACACTGGCCTTTATGTTTGAAACGCGTTTTGTCTGCCGGCCCACGCGATTTGCCATGGAGAGCGCCGAACTGCAGCACGAGTACTACACCTGCTGGCAGAATCTGAAGCGCAAATTCCGACGGAGCTAGCGAATATGCCCATTCCGGTACGCTCCACTGCTGCGTCGCTGCATGTGTTTCTCGACCGAATCATTGATTACGCCGGGCAGTTTGCGCCCGCATCATTGGACATGCGAACCAGTGTGGGTAATTACTTGCGGTATCTCAATGATCCGAAGCGGTGGGCGCTGGGGCGATTCGTGTTACCGGTTGCGCGGTTGGATGAGTTCCTGAACTTGCAGGGAAATAGCGTGTCAGATCCGTGGCATCTGAGCGGGATCGTCTCCGCAAATATCGAAGCAGAACTGGCGGCGGTGGATGAGTTCAATCGCAAAGCTCCTGGCGCAGTGATGGATACGATCGAGGTGCGCGTCTGCAGCATAGATATGATTGAACTGGTGCGAAGGAATCAACCTGCGGGCACAATCGCGATGTTTGAGATTTCCGCAGATCAGGCCGGTGAACTGCTACCGGTTTTGTGCGACTTCGATGGACGCGGAAGTGCGAAGCTGCGCACCGGCGGAGTGACGGAGGAAGCATTTCCTGCGGTGGAACAGATTGCGGAATTTGTTGCGCGGTGCGCAGAACTGGGCGTGCCATTCAAGGCGACTGCGGGTCTGCATCATCCTCTGCGCTGCATTCGCGCCCTCACCTATGAGGCCAATTCACGTAAGGCAATGATGCACGGATTCCTGAACCTTTTTACGGCGGCTGCTATTGCGCGGAGCGCGGTGCTCTCTGGCGGCAAGGCTCCGCGCGTCGCGCTTGCCCGCTGCCTTGCAGACGAAGAGCGCGCAGACTGGCACTTTGACGAAGAGGCGCTGACCTGGAGCGGAGGCGAGGAGCCAATTCGTATCGAACTGGAAGTCATTCGTTCAGTTCGCTCGAAGTTCGCGTTGAGCTTCGGCTCGTGTTCATTCGAGGAGCCTATGCTGGAACTGCGCGAGATTGGCCTTTTATGAACATGGAACGCAACCCGACTCACGATCCAGATGCGCGCTCGTTCGTGGAGTCCGCCAACGTTGCGGATTGCGATTTTCCGATTCAAAACCTACCTTTCGGCGCATTTACCAACGGAGAGAATTCGTGCGCGAGTCTTTGTGTTGCGATCGGCGATCAGGTGCTCGATCTTGAAGCAGCAGCCGGGCGCGCCTTGCTGAACGATGTGGACGGCATCACGTACGAGGTATGCAGAGAATCGTGCCTGAATGCTCTAATGGGTCTTGGGCCGGCGCGTTGGACAGCATTGCGTAGAGCACTCTTTCAACTGCTGAGTAACAACTCGCCGCAGCGGAGCGAAGCCGCATCGTGCTTACATCGGCAGCAGGACGTCAAGATGGTGTTGCCGGTCGAGATCGGCGATTACACAGACTTCTACGCATCGGTATATCACGCCCGTAACCTTGGGGTACTCGTTCGTCCAGAGAATCCATTGCTACCGAGCTACAAATGGGTGCCCATCGGCTATCACGGTCGAGCTTCCAGCGTGGTTATCAGCGGCACCGACGTTCGCCGTCCATGGGGTCAACAGAAGACGCCGGCTCGCGATGAGCCGGTGTTTGCGCCATCCCGGCGGCTTGACTATGAAGTGGAGGTTGGCGCTCTCGTCGGTGTGGGAAATGAGATGGGGGAAGCGATCCCGATCGCGCAAGCCCGCGATCATATCTTTGGGCTCTGCCTGGTAAATGACTGGTCGGCGCGTGACATTCAGTTGTGGGAATATCAGCCGCTCGGTCCATTCCTCGGCAAGAGCTTTACTACCACGATTTCGCCTTGGATCGTCACCGCCGAGGCGCTTACGCCTTTTCGCATCCCGGTTGCTCCGCGTCCAGCCGGCGATCCGCAACCACTGCCATACCTTGCGGATCCAGAGGATCAGCAGAATGGCGCCTTCGATTTGACGGTCGAGGTTTATCTGCGAACGGCGGCAATGCGAGAAGCGAATTGCAAGCCGCATCGCATCAGTCAGGGTAATCTCCGCGACATGTACTGGACCTTTGCACAGCTACTCACCCATCACACGTCGAACGGCTGCAATCTGCGCCCTGGGGATCTTCTGGCCAGCGGTACTGTCTCCGGGCCAATCCCTTCGGCGCGCGGCTGCCTGCAGGAAATTACGCGCGGCGGAGCCGATCCGATCACGCTGCCGGACGGAACGACAGCGGACCTTTCTGGACGATGGAGACGAAGTGACGCTGCGGGCTTTCTGCCAGCGTTCCGGAGCCGTACGCATCGGCTTTGGCGAGTGTCGCCGGCATGCTGATTGCAGCGCGCTGATGCTGGCGCCGTCACATAATTGTCTTAACCTGTGGAAATCGCGAAATGCCAGTGACCCTGCGTATTGAGAAGCGCCCGTCCACGTGGTAGAACGTTGCTGTAGCTCTGGATAAAATTCCCGAATTGTTTGTTGGATTTGAGCTGCACCGCGGGAGGCAATTTGAACGGGTATCGCGAGTGCTTTGAGCAGGCGGTCAGTGCGGCAGTTGCTGGAGTAACGGTGCTGACGGCAAACACCCGTTCCGCACGCGCCATCCAGGCGGCTGCCGAACGGCGTTTGCAAAATTCCAGCTCTGCATGGCCCACGCCCGATGTATTGCCATATGGCGCCTTTGTGGAGCGGCTCTATTCGGATGCGCTTGTGGTTGGCGCTGTGAGCGTTCAGGCCTTGCAGCGGGAGCAGGAACTGCAACTTTGGCGCCAGATCATCGAGCGCTCGGCCAGCGGGCGTAAGATGTTGCTGCCGGACTCTGCTGCAGCGCTGGCATCGGAGTCGTTCCGAACAGCCATCGAGTATAATATTGCGCTCGACTCTCCGCAGATGAGCGCCTCCAGTGACACACGGGCGTTCTCCGGATGGTCGGCGGAGTTTCGTCGCCAGCTTGCAGCACAACAATGGACGTGTCCGTCGCTGTTCATGCGCGAACTTGCTCCATGCCTCTCATCACTGCGCCTTCCGGCACAGGTTTTCGTGTTTCTTGCGGAGGCGACGCCCGCGCAAAGCGGACTTTCTTGCTGCGCTTTCGGATGCGGGTGTGCGGTCTTTCGCATAGCGCCGGCGCACGAAGAGGCAGCCTCGGGCACGGTGCCTCGCTACGAGTTTCGACGGCGTTACGGACGAATTGCGGGCGCTGCGCAATGGGCGCGCCAACAGTTGGAAACGATCGCCCGAGGCGCGCATTGGCGTTATTTTTTTTGACTTGGAGCGGAAGCTCCCCCAGGTGGAAAGCGCGTTTCGTTCCGTGCTTCACCCTGAGCAATTGCTTGGTCAGCAGACGCCCTCCGCATTTGAGATCGGCTCGCCGCTCGCACTCGCCGAGTATCCCGTGGTGCGTTGTGCGTTGCAGTTGCTCTCGCTGTTTGCGGCCCCTATCGAGTTTCACTGCTTTCACTCCATGTTGAGTTCGCCTTATCTGGCTGCCGAGCCGGAGGCTGTTGCCAGGTTCGTCGCAGAAGTGAGGGTGAGTGCCCGTCGCCAAGTCAGTTGTGAGGATTTTGTCAACTGGCTGCGGGAGTCGCGTGAGTTGCCAGGACTGCGTTTCGCAATGGAAGCCCTACCTAAGCACTCGGCATTTTCTTCACAGCAGGCCGTGGCCTATTGGATTGACATTTCTCGGAGAATGCTCGAAGCGTTCGGCTGGCCGGGTGCTTCCTTGGACAGCGAAGAGTTCCAGTGTACGAAAAGTTGGCAGGAGCTTCTTAGCTCGGTC
Source organism: uncultured Acidobacteriota bacterium (assembly GCA_963800195.1). GTDB lineage: Bacteria > Acidobacteriota > Terriglobia > Terriglobales > Acidobacteriaceae > TOLSYN. The sequence goes on along the minus strand of CAWCZZ010000010.1, from coordinate 235,222 downwards.
TCGTCATTGGAGTTGCTCGGATGGCGCACGGATTTTCGCGGCTTTGTCTGGAGGCTGGAGCGCGCCGCAACAATGCAGAAGTTCAAGCCCGAAACGCTGAATGCGCCGGTGCAGATTCTGGATGCCGCGGAGGCGGAGGGTTCTGTCTTCGACGCGTTATGGATCGGCTCTTGCAGCGACGATTTATGGCCCGACGTGCCGCGTCACTCGCCGCTGATTCCGATTGAATTGCTGAGAGCATCGGGTGTGGCCGTGATAGGCAGCAGGCAGGCGGAGACGCGCATTGCGCGCATGACTTCGCGGCTTCTGCATTCGGCGCCTGCTGTTGTGCTTAGTATGGGGCGGCGCACCGATGACGAACGCGAGCAGCGCTGGAGTCCGCTTTTTATGCGGCTTTCCGTTGGCGGCTGAATCCATCGACCAGCCGTTGCTGCCGGCAATGCGATTTGAGTGTGCGAAGCTGGATGCAATTTTTGACTCCACGGCGCCTGCGCTCCTACCGGAAGAGCACGCACGCGGCGGGGCCTCGCTGCTGCAGGAACAATCCAACTGTCCATTTCGCGCATTTGCGATTCGCCGGCTTCTAGCCACAGAGGCTCGGGGACCGAACGAAGCGATTGCCGCCACCGAGAGAGGCAACATCGTCGATGCAGCGCTGCAATTGATTTGGGAGGAGTTGAAGGACAGTGAGGGATTGCAGCGTGCCGGCCGCGCCGCGGTTATCGAGGCCGCCGTGGACGAGGCCATGACGCGTGTGTTGCCGGCAAACAACGACCAATGGAGTACGCGTTTTCGCGAACTGGAACGGCAGCGCACAATTGAGTTACTGAAGGGATGGATAGCACTCGAATCCAGCCGGAAGCCATTTCATGTGCTTGGTCATCAGCTTCCGGTTGAGGTAAACCTTGGGGGGCTGAAGCTGCGTGGCCGCCTTGACCGGCTCGACGAAATTAGCGGCGAACATGTGGTAATTGACTACAAGACCGGGTCATGCGCCCTGAGTGCATGGCAAGTTCCGCGGCCGCGGCTACCGCAGTTGCCATTCTATGCATTGGCGATGCTGGAACAAAAGCTTAATCTTGCAGGCGTTTCGTTTGCTCGTTCGTCCGGAAAGGCGAGCACGCGTTCAAGGGTTATCTGCGGGAAAAAGATTTGCTGCCGTGCAAGGACCCGGCCAAGCGCGCTTTTGAGGGATTGACGTTTGATGAGTATAGCGAGAGATGGGCTATAGAGTTGGAGCGCATTGCCAGGTCGTTTGTCCAAGGCGATGCGATGGTTGATCCGAAGATTGCGCCCGGAAGAAGTGGCTCGACTTGTGAATATTGCCACCTGACACCGTTATGCCGCGTTGGTGAGCTTGCAACCGGTGATACGGATCGCGACGAGACGGAGGGAAACGATGAGTAGTCCTACTCCGCGCCCGTTGCCTTCGGACGATGCTGTGCGTCGCGGGGTCCTCGATACAACGCAGTCATGGATGTTGCAGGCTCCTGCGGGATCGGGAAAAACTGAATTGCTGATACAGCGATTTCTGGCCTGCCTCGCATCGGTGGAACTGCCTGAATCGGCACTCGCCATTACATTTACTCGCAAGGCTGCGGCAGAGATGCGCAGCCGCATTCTTAGCGCGCTCCGACGTGCGGAAGAGGCTGGTGAGACTGATGAGTGTACGGAACACGAACAGCACTCTTTGCAATTAGCGCGGGCTGTGCTTGAGACCTCCCGTGCGCTCGGCTGGAATATTCTCGCCAATCCCGCGCGCTTGCAGGTTCGCACGCTGGATTCGTTTTGCGAAGCGGTAGCCCAGCGCGCACCCTTCAAAGGGTTGCTGGGAGGCGTGGCACAGGTCGCCGAAGACGCACAGCCGTTGTACGAACTGGCGGCGCAGCGGGTCATCGATCAGCTTGCAGAGCCCGGAACGCGCGGCGACGCGGTGGCGACCTTGCTTGTGCATCTGGAGAACGACGTGCGTGGCGCACGCGATCTGCTGGCCTCCATGCTTGCCCAGCGCGATCAATGGCTGCATTTTCTCGGACGCTCCGATGCCTTCGACGCTTCGCAGCAGCAAAGCCTCAGGAGCAAGCTCGAAGCGGCTCTCGCGCTTTCGGTAGAAGAAGACTTGGCGCTGGTATTTGCGCACACTTCGGCTGTTATCAGCGAAGCGAAAGCGACAGAGCTTTTTGGATTGATGCGCTATGCAGCGGACCAGGAAGCGAGAGAAACAGTTCCTGCTCCACCGGTGATCGATTCGATTGCAGCCAGTGCCGAGGTGCTTTCCAGCGCCGCTGATCCATTGCGCGATATCACAGAGTGGCCTGCGGCAAACGCCGAAAATCTGGCGGCGTGGCGGGCGATCTGCGTTTTTTTGTTGACCGCAGATGCGAACAAACCGGCGCTGCGCCAGAAAGTGGATAGACGGAATGGTTTCCCTGGGGCACTCCGAGCGGCAAGATATATCGCGAGCGCTGCATCAGATTGCTTAAAGAGCTTTCGCTGCTGCCGGACCGGGAAACTTTGCGAGGCGCTGAATCGGGTCCGTCGTCTGCCCGATCCGCATTACACGGAAGCGCAATGGGAGTTCATGCGTGCGCTGCTGGAAGTTTTGCCGCTGGCCGCGGCCAATCTCAAGGTCGTCTTCGCCGAGCAGGCCATCATAGACTTTGCCGAATACGCGCAGCGCGCTCTCTACGCGATAGGTGAAAAGGATGAACCCACGGAGTTGGGACTGCAACTCGGATATCGAATCCGGCACATTCTGGTGGATGAATTCCAGGACACGAGTCGCGTTCAGGTCGAATTACTGGCCCGATTGATTGGGGCCTGGGAGGATGGCGAGCAATGCTCCGTCTTCTACGTAGGCGATCCGATGCAGTCGATCTATGCATTCCGGCAGGCCGACGTTGCCATTTATCAGCAAGCGCGCACGGAAGGCATTGGCGGGCACCTCTCACAGCTTCCGCCACTTGAGGGAGAACTTTCGTTCGCAGCAAAAATTGGTTGAGTGGTTCAACCGCATTTTCCCAACCATTCTTTGCGAGGACAGCGATCTGACGAATGCGATCCGGTACCCGGGCCCAGCGGAAGCTTCGCGGCCAGCGCTCGACGGAACGGCGGTGTTCATCAAAGGTTTCGCAAAGGCGGATCGTGAGGGTGAGGCGCGGCATCTGGCGGAGTGCATACGGCGCGAACTGGCCCTCCCCACTCCCAGCGGTGAGAAGCCCTCAACCATGGCGGTGCTGGTGCGCTCGCGGACGCATCTTCCGGAACTGGTGGAAGCGTTGCGGGCAGCGAAAATTCCCTATCGTGCAGTAAAGACGGACCGGCTTTCGGATTGGCCGCTGGTTCGCGACCTGGATGCGTTGCGGAGCGCGCTGACGAATCTCGCCGACCGTACCGCATGGCTGGCGATTTTGCGCGCGCCATGGTGCGGGCTCGCCCTGGCGGATCTGCTGACTTATGCCATGGAGATGAACGCTCCACGGTGTGGGAGCTTTTGCGGCACCGCGGCGCTCAGCTTTCTGGACATGCTCGCTCGGCGCTGGCTCGTTTCGTTCCAGCGCTGGAAGCTGCACTGGCGAGGAGCGGGCGCACTCGGTTGCGCGCTCTCATAGAGTCCACCTGGCTGCAACTCGGTGGTCCGGCTTGCCTGGGGGATCGGGAGCAGGGAATTCGCGACGCCGAGGCATACTTCGCGTTGCTGGACGCGCAATCGACTGCGGGTACTCTGCGCGACCCGAAAAATTTTTCCAGAAAGTTGCGCGAATTATTTGCGCCTGCCGACACACGCAGTGACATTCGCGTGGAGATCATGCCCATTCATCAGGCCAAGGGGTTGGAGTGGGATGTGGTTTTTCTGCCCGCGCTGGAGCGCCACGCGCGAAAAGACGCGAAGCGTTTGCTTTATTGGCGACCGCGGCGCCGGGGTGAACAGGAGTTTCTTCTGCTCGGGCCGATGGAAGCGCCGGGAGCTAAGGATCGCAAAGCGGCCACAATCGAAGGATATTTGCGCGACATTGCCGGCGACTGTTCACGCGAGGAGCTGAAGCGCCTGTTCTATGTGGCCGCCACACGCGCGGCAAAGAGGCTCTATCTCTCGGCAACTGTGCAGGAGGAACGGCAGCCTGACGCGAATTCCTTTCTTCACTTGCTCTGGAGTATTCACGGAATGCAGCAGGAGTTTGCGCCTCCTGCGCAACAGGAGAGTAGTACGCAAGCGAAGGAAAAGCCGCCGGAATTATTGCTGCGCCGGCTGCCCGCAACGTTTGTTGCCCCTGAAATTCCTGAGCCATTGCAATGGTGTTCAGCGCAGCGGAAACTGCCTGGAGAGAAGCACCGCTTCGAGTGGGTCGGCGACCTGCTGCCGCGTATCGGCGTGGTGGCGCACCGCTTTCTGCAGCGAATCGCCAGGGAAGGCGTGATGCATTGGGATGCAAAGCGCGTGGCTTCGGAGAGGCCCTCGATAGCGGCTGCGCTGTTGTGTGCGGGAGTGATGGGCAGCGAATTAGAGAAGGCAATTGCCCGCGTCTCTGGGGCGCTGCGCCGGACGCTCGAAGATGAGCGAGGCCGTTGGCTCCTCTCGCCGCACCCGGAGCATCAGTGCGAGTTTGCGGTCTCTGCGGTGATTGAGGGAAAGGTGGAACACGTGCGCGTCGATCGAACATTTATTGAGGATGGCACGCGCTGGCTGATCGACTACAAAGTCACGGAGCAACTCGGAGGTGATCCGCACCGCTTTGTACAAATGCAGATTGATAAATATCGCCCGGACATGCAGCGCTACGTTCGGGTTCTTCGCCTCTTTGACCCGCGGCCGGTGAGGTGCGCACTCTATCTTCCGCTACTGGGTGCCTTCTGCTCCGTCGACGTTGAATCTGTATAGTGCGCCGCCCGTGCTTCTCAATTGTGAATGCAGTGGTGAAAAGACGCACGTAGCGGGTTAAACTCATTTCAGCCGCATGCGCCGGAATCGACTTTTCGTGACTGTTCTGCTTGCCAGTTTATGGCTCGGCAATTGCGTGCCCGCATTCGCCGCGCAGACTGCAGCTGCGCCTATCCGTCCGAGTAACAACGCGCTTGCGTCGCGAGGTTTCAACGAACTCTACAACGCCGATTACGACGCGGCGATTCGTGACATGTCAAAGCTCCAAAGCCAGCATCCCGACGATCCTTTTACGTCGAACTATCTGCTCGCTGCCGAGATATTCAAGGAACTCTACCGCATAGGGGCGCTCGATACGGAGACTTATTCGAGTGAAGGCTTTCTCACCAGCAAGCCACGGCGTCCGCTGGATATGGCTGCACAGAAGCGCATCTTTGACCTGATCTCGCGCGTTGAGTCGCTCTGCAATGAGCGACTGGAAAGCAATCCCAACGACGCGGATGCACTTTACGCGCGTGGTACCGCGCGAGGCTTTCGCGCCACCTATATGGGAATGGCCGAGAAATCGTGGCTGCCGGCGATTCGCGCAGCGCTTGCTTCGCGTCGTGACCATGAGCGCGTGCTTGAACTCGACCCCGGCTATGTGGATGCCAAGATGACGGTTGGAATTCACAACTACATTATTGGTTCGCTGAACTGGGCGGGGCGCACAGCAGTGGCGCTGGTTGGAGTTACGGGAAATCGGCAGAAGGGGCTGGAATATCTGCGCGAGGTGAGTCGCTCCCGAGGTACTTCGCGCAATGATGCGGCCATGGCTCTCAGCCTATTCTTGCGGCGAGAGCAGCGCTATCCAGAGGCGCTGGAACTGGTGGAGAGAGTTCTCGCACGAGTATCCCAGAAACTTCCTGCTTGCGGTTGAGTACGCGCATTTGCTCAATGCTGCAGGGCATGGGCGCGAGGCCATTGCTGAATATCGTCTCGTTCTGGAAACTGGGCGCGCTGGAAAGTATTCGACCTTCCAGCCCGAGCTGGCGGCGTGGGGATTGGGCGTGTCCTTGCGTGGACAGCACGAGTTCGAGGAGGCGGCCGGCGCCTTTGATCTTGTCGCCACGTGCCGCGACGCAGATCCAACCCTGATCGACCGGGCCAACCTTGCGGCCGGAGAAATGTATGACACGCTGGGGCGGCGGAAGGATGCGATTGCGCGTTATCGCAAGACGATTGCATCAGACCACGACGGCCGGTACCTGGCGGCAGCACGCAAACACCTTCGTCATCCCTATCAGTTCAGCGAATAGTAGCCCCCGTTTCAGGTGAATTTCTGCAAATTGCTCCCGCGTCGCCGCGAGTCCTCCGGTTTTGGAATCTATGGTGATCCCGTGTAGGCTAATGATCGGAGACTCTGTTAGTTCCTATGTATTTCCCAGCGGAAGCCGCCCGTTTTCACTCGTTCTTCACGTCCATGAGTGAGTTTTCCTTCATTGCATTTTGTTCAATTTTTTTCCTGGTTGATCCTTTTGCAGCCGTTCCGCCGTTTCTTGCGATGACCAACAGCGCAGACTCCGCCACGCGCCGCCGCATGGCTGGTCGCGCTTCCTGGACCTGCTTCATTGTTCTTAGTCTGTTTGCACTTTCCGGATCTTTCATCTTCAAATTGTTTGGCATTACGCTCGCCGCCTTCGAGATTGCCGGCGGCCTTATCCTGCTATTGATCGGCCTGGAGATGCTGCAGGCGCGCCGTTCCACCCAGGAAGGCGTGAGCGAAACTGAAGAGGGTGCTCACAAGGAGGATATTGGCATCACGCCTCTGGGAGTTCCGCTGCTTGCCGGACCGGGTGCGATCTCTACGGTGATGGTATTGATGGGGGCATCCCCAACCTGGCAGCATGCGATACCCATCTTCATCGCGATTGCGGTTACGGCTTTGGTGAGCTATCTGATTCTCGCCTCGGCGAGCCGCGTGCGCAAACGTCTCGGCGAAACCGGCATCCGAATCATGATGCGACTCATGGGCCTGATGCTGACTGCGATTGCGGTACAGTTTGTCATCAACGGGCTGGCCCGGATCAATATCATCACCGTTTCGCCTCAGTAGCTCTGCCGCGTTGGCGGCAAATAAAACGGAGCGCAGCCTGAGCTGTGCCCCGTTTTTCTCGTACAAATCCGTCTAGAAACGGATGCTGAAGTCCGTGCTCGGATCGATGTGAATGCCTTCCACAAAGCGAACTTTGCGCGAAGCCATCTTCATGATCAGAGAGGATGTACGCACGCCTTCGCCGAAGAAGCGAACGCCCTGCATCAGCGGGCCGTCGGTGACGCCGGTGGCCGCAAAGATGATATTTTCACCGGGAGCCAACTCCTCGGCCGTATAAGTCTTGTTTATGTCGCTGATTCCATACTGGGTCATGCGTTCGCGCTGTTCGTCGGTATAGCCGGTCAGCCGCCCCACCATGTAGCCATTCAGACAGCGCATGGCGGCGGCGGTAATCACACCTTCGGGTGCGCCGCCCGTACCCATCACGGCGTGAACGCCGGTACCGCGAACGGCTGCGGCAATTCCTGGAGCCAGATCGCCATCGCCGATCAGCTTAATGCGCGCACCCGCCCGGCGAATCTCGTTGATCAAGGTCTCATGGCGAGGGCGATCCAGCACGATCACCACCAGGTCTTCGACGTCACGATGCAAGGCTTTAGCGATCATTCGGAGATTCACGGCCGTAGGCGCGTCCAGATCCACTGAGCCCTTGCAAGCCGGACCGACGACGATCTTTTCCATGTAACAGTCTGGAGCGTGCAGCAATCCTCCGCGCTCACTGGCGGCCAGTACACAGATCGATCCCGGTGCTCCGGTGGCGCAAAGGTTGGTGCCCTCGAGCGGATCGACCGCAATGTCAACTTCCGGGTAAACTATGCCATCCTTCGGCGCGCGTCCGACCTTTTCACCAATGTAGAGCATTGGCGCTTCGTCGCGCTCGCCCTCGCCAATCACGATGGTTCCGCGCATTGGCACCGTGTCCATGACGCGGCGCATCGTCTCGGTTGCAACCAGATCGGCCTTCTTGCGGTCGCCGGTTCCCATCTCACGGGCTGAAGCAATGGCTGCTGCCTCAACCACTCGCAATAACTCCAATGCGAGATCTGACTCCAAGTTCGTCTTAATATTGTCTTCCAGATGGACTGGCCTGTTTTGAAGGTGTGTCGCCATAATTGCTCCTGATTTCACCGGCCGCGGCTTCTGTTTCGCACTTGCTTTTGGCCTTGTGCCGTTTTCCACTGCTTTCTCCCCGGGCAATCGTCGGCTCGATTTCTGATTCGGCCGGCCAATTCTGCTGCTGAATTTAAAATGCGTCAATGCCTGTGATCGTATTTTCCAGGATTAACGTGTGACGGGCCGTAGAGCGCACCATGAGTCTCGCCTTCCGTGAGCGGGGAATCGAATTCGAGGAAGTCAACCCCGCGGAACTTGAGCGCCACAGAAATGCCGGCACGAGCGCGGAACCCATTGCCTGGACAGCTCGAACCTCTGACATTATCAAAGGCAGAATCCACAGGTCAATGATTGTTTACTGTAAGCGACCGTATTTTCCATCGGTTACGACCGGGCATCGCGACTTCTACCACTGGTTTCGCTTGCGCAATTCGCTGATGTGCGCAACATGATGCGCGCCATGCCAGGCATAGAGTCGAAGCATCAGATCCAGGGACATCAGCCCCATCTCCGGGTGTGTCACCTTCCGCTCCCACTCTTCGGCTTTCATGCTGCGCAGCAATACGACCCAGCGGGCGTGCAAGTTTTCAAACAGTGCCAAGCTTACGTCGATCGGCGTGACCCTGCTGTCGGCCAGTTCGGCCCAGGCAGCCTCATCGTACGGCCTAATCGTTGGATTCTCTTCGGTAAGCGCCAGCTTGAAGCGAACGTAGGAGTTGATGTGACTGTCCGCCAAGTGATGAGTCACCTGCCTGACTGTCCACCCACCGTCGCGATATGGAGTGTCCAGTTGCTTTCCATTCAGCCCGGTCACGGCCTGCGTCAGGAGTCCCGGCGCTTCGGCGACGGTGTCGATCAGTTTCTTGCGCTCGGCGGGTGTGTTTGACCCCTCGCTCCAATCAAACTTCCCGATCGGAAAACGTAAATCGCCCATATGTTCCTCCGCTGGCTCGTAACGGTGTCCGAAGAATACAACTTCCTGATGCTGAAGCGGTAGGGCACCGGTGATATTTCTGATGGGCTCACCAATCGGTTCAATAGCTTACAGATCAGTCACAGGCGCTGGCGAATGCTTCCACGGCCTCTCCATCAGTGCGCCTGTTCGCATGCGTCGGCACTTGATTGCCGCCTATTCCGGAGCGGCGGATTGCGGATCGGCCAGTTGCTGAGCGGTGCGACGGAGTGGAACGGAAATGTTCTGTTGCGCGCAAGCGGCGGAGGTGTTAATAGTGAGCAGCTCCCAGCTTCAAGGCCCGGGAGTCTGAGTCGAAAAGATTCGGAAGGACACTCTCAAAGATCAGCGGAAAGGCCAATTGTCCCAGCCAACCCCGGTTTCTATTGTGCCGCTTGTCTCGCCGTCCGGCGTGGCCGCACGATTGTTTTCATTTCCCGCAGTCCTGTCGGCTTCGCTTGCCTATCTGGTATTTCTTCTTTCCAGGCGCAATATAGCCGATCCTGACTTGTGGTGGCATCTGCGTAATGCCCAGTATCTGTTGACGCATGGCCATCTCCCAGTTGTGGACTCGTACTCTTTTACCGCGCCGAGAGCGACGGTTTTTCCCTTTGAATGGCTGGCCGAGATACCGTATTACATAGCCTACAAATGGGCTGGGCTTTCCGGTGTATTCGTGCTCGTTTTCCTGATCTGCACCGCCATCATCCTCGGCGTTTTCCGCCTGAGCTATCTTGCCAGTCACGATGTGAAGAATTCCTTTGTCGTCAGTGCCGGCGGAGCGGTTCTGGCTGCGATCTCGATTGGCGCTCGAACCCTGTTGTTCGGCTGGTTGTATCTGGTGGCTCTGCTCCTGATTCTGGAAGCGGTAAGGAACAACGGCTGGAAATGGCTCTGGCTGGTGCCTCCGCTGTTTTGCCTGTGGGTAAATTCGCACGGTTCGTGGCCCATGGGCATCGTAGTCTTTGGCATTTTCATCGCCTCGGGACTGGTGGAAGGTTCTTGGGGGCAAGTCGATGCTACGCGCTGGTCAGGACAGCAGCTGCGGAAGTTGTTCATCACGGCTGGCGCCTCGGTCATAGCGCTGTTCATCAACCCGTTTGGCTATCATCTTGTCTTCTATCCATTCGAGGTGATGTTTTCAGCTTCGACCGGGATCGGCAATATTCTGGAGTTTGCCTCAGTTGACTTCCATACGCCCTGGGGAAGGGTAGCGATGTTGTTGGTATTGGGAGTGTTGCTGATCGCGGTGTTCTCGCTGGAGCGCTGGCGATTGAACGAAGTTGCGTTGATGATGTTGGCCTTGTACTACTGCCTGACGTACATCCGGTTCATCTTCCTCGCGGGGATTCTCGCGCCCCCATCTTCGCCCGGCGGCTCAAACTGATGAGCCCTTACGACAGGAAATCTGACCTATGGTTGCCGAACGCCGTGGCTTTAGCCTTTCTACTCTGTTTATTCATTGTCAGCGCTCCCCGCCAATCGGGATTTCAAAATACGGTCAAGTATCCAGTCGGTGCCGTTGCCTACATGGAGTCAAACGGAATACAAGGAAGAGTGTTTCATGAATGGGTCTGGGGCGGATACCTGATCTGGAACGCGCCAGAGTTGAAGGTTTTCATCGATGGCAGGGGAGATCCTTACGGCTCCACGGGCGTCTTTAAGGACTATCTGTCGGCAGTTTCCAACGAGAACCCCGGGGCCGTCCTTGACAAGTATCACGTAGAGTATGTGCTGATGTCCGCGGACAGTCCGCTTGTAAACTTCCTGAAAAGCACGGCGACGTGGCGTGTGCAATATAAGGATGAAACCAGCGTCCTGCTCCATCGATCTCCAACGTCGTGAGTGAAGTCGCTGCGCCTGGTTGCAGCTTCTGTGACTGGAATGGCTGAGGAATCTTCGATGACGAGTGCTCCCTCAACTCAGACCACGCCCGCTGCTTCCATCGAAGAACGGCGGGCGCCATGGATGCGCTGGGTGCTGCCATCCATTGCCGACATATTTTTCGTCGTGCTACTCGTTCTTCTTGGATTCAGTCCGATGAGCAGAGCATTGCTTGCCGATGCTGATACCGGTTGGCACATTCGAAACGGCGAATTTATCTTGGCGACTCACTCAGTGCCACATACCGATTCCTTTTCGTACACCAGGGCAGGCCAGCCGTGGTACGCGTGGGAGTGGCTCTACGACGCGACTATTGCCGCCATCCACCACGTTGCCGGGCTGAACGGTGTCGTACTTTTTACCGCCGTGATCATTGCCGCCACGTTCGCATTGCTGTTTCGTTTTCTACTGCGTCGAAGCGGCAGTTTTGCCGTAGCCATGTCATTGACGCTACTCGCCGCCGCCGCCGCGCAGATACACATGTTGGCAAGGCCACATGTTATGAGCTGGTTACTAGTGCTGCTTTGGGTTGAAGCACTTTATCGCTTCGAAGACGGGAAGAGTTTGTCGCTATTGTGGCTTCCGCCGTTGATGCTCCTATGGGTCAACGTACATGGCGGCTTTGTCGTTGGTTTCGTGCTGCTTGCACTGTTTGGCTGTGCCCACATTTGGAGCTATCTTACCGCGCCAAGCGCGGGCAATCGTCGGCAGATATTCCAACTGGGCATTATCTTCTGCATATGCCTGGCGGTTTCGTTGCTGACCCCCTACGGGTACCAACTGCATGTGCACGTGTATCAATATTTGTCCAACGGCTTCTTGATGAACACGATTACCGAGTTTGCGTCGCCCAACTTCCACGCATCGGGATTCGGGTACTTCGAATCATTCATCCTCTTATCTGTCTTTGTATTTGCCCTGGCACGCGATCGGGTAACTACGGCTGATTTGTTGATTCTATTGTTCTCAATTCATGCCGGCCTTTATGCGGCTCGCAACATACCCCTATCGGTCATCCTGATGAGTCTGTCCATGGGGCCGCTGTTGGCCGGTCTAGTCTCTCCTGGAGACAGTCAGGGACCATATCCCCGCTGGTTTGGCTCTCTGCTTGAATCCATTCGGGATATTTCCGACGGCATGTCCACCATGGAGAAGCAGTTTCGTGGTCATGCGTTAGCAATTGTCGCACTGGCAGCGTCGGCAGCGATCATGCTGAACGGGGGACGCGTGCTATCGGCACAAGTTGCTTCGGCACACTTCGATGAAAAGAAGTTTCCGGTAAAGGCGACAGAATTCATCGCTGAGAAGGGGATTCACGATCACCTGTTTAACCCCGACGTCTGGAGCGGGTATCTGATCTACAAGCTCTATCCCGGAACGAAACTCTATTTTGATGACAGGCATGATTTTTATGGCGAGGCGTTCATCAAGGATTACGAAAAGGCCATTACTGGCACCTGGCAGTGGCGGGAGCCATTGAACAAATATCGGGTGCAGTGGGTAATAATTTCCTCCGGCTCGCCTTTGTCCAGCCTACTAAAAGAAAGCAAGGAATGGCATACGGAATACGATGACGGTATGGCTATCGTTTTCGCTCGCTCTGCGCAGTAAGCCACTGATATCTCTATGACTTGCCTCTAACGTCGACAATTAAAAGAACGTCGCTCAGATGAGCCGGTTAAGGGGCGCAGATTCTGAAGCCAACCTCGTTAAACTGCAAGCACTTACTCTATTTACACGCTTACCGATCTTTTTTCGGGAATTTTTACAACTACAAAGCAGGAACTCTCATCTTAACCCTGTAGTTGCATGATTAGGCAGAATCCGAGCCAGCGGCGGAGCGAATCGTGAGAGCTTTGGTTCCTGGATATTTTTCGCAGGTTAAACGGCCATGAATCTGGCCAGGATCTGACTCTGACGCTCTACATGGTGCCCTTGTTCGCGTCTCATTGCGATCGTCACCATGACCACTGGCTAATAGTGTCAACACCGCGCTTCCGGTGACAGACTTCAAAGCCAACGGTGCATGACAGGGTTACAGCAACAGTTCAGTGAAACGTTGGAGCCCGATTGCGGGCTGCCTGAGAAGCTTAACAATACAAACCTTTAAGGAGAATTCCAGATGAAAGCTAACATTTTGGCTACCCTTCGGGCCCTGAACAACGATGAATCCGGTCAGGATCTGATCGAGTATGCTCTGGTTGCATCTTTGATCGCGCTCGGCGCGATTACCACGATGACCGGTCTGTCCACCGCGATCAACAATGTGTTCTCGACCATTACCGTCAGGTTGACCGCCGCATAGAGCGCTTTTCTTAGTTGATGTACTCCGGAGCAACGAGTGATCGGGTGGGCCAGGAAGCGCTTCCCGGAATTTTGGTTAAGTGCTTTCCTGGCCAGCCGGTAACGGCCTCATATCAGCAAGGCAAACCATGAAGTAAGGCGGAAGACTGATGACTACGGAATCCTTATTTATGGCTGGCGCGTTGGCTGTCGCGGGTATCGGCAGCATGACGGATGTGGCGACCCGCCGGATTCCGAACAAACTCACCTACCTTGCGATGTTGGTGGCGATAGCTGGACGATTTGCCCTGCAAGGCTGGCATGGTCTGGAGAGCGCAATTGCGGGCGGTCTTTTCGGTGGCTGCGCGTTTCTGGTTTTCTTTCTGGTTCATGCCATGGGCGCGGGCGACGTTAAGCTGATGGCGGCGGTTGGTTGCTTTGCCGGTCCGGGGCGGACCATTGAGATCGTCCTTGCTTCTGCTGTCGCGGGTGGGATCTTCGCGATCATTTACTCGTTGTGGCAGGGGAGACTGCGTACCGTGCTGGCCAATGCCGGCAAACTGATCAAGTTTCATGCAACGGTTGGCGCCGAGGTGCATCCGAGCCTGAACCTTTCTAACCCACAGGCGGCACGCATGCCTTACGGCGTGGCAATTGCCGCAGGAGTTCTGTATTCAGTACTGGCATTTTATTGCCGAGGTGGCATATGAGCCCTAAACGAATTGCATTGGCGGTTGTGTTGTCAGTGGCCATCGCGTGTATCGTGAGCTACGCTTTCTATGCTCGTGTTCGAATACAGCAGGCTCAAAACGGCAACGTCATGAAGGTGGTGGCGGCCACGCGGCCGTTGACCGCTGGATCACCGATCACCGCAGATAGCGTTACCTTGATCGATTGGCCAGCCAGCTCTCCCTTGAGCGGCGCGTTCACCAAGCCCGAAGAGCTAATCGGCCGCGCGGTGATTTATCCCATCAACGAGCATCAGCCTATTCTCGACAACGACGTTGCGGCGGCGGGCTCCGGAATCGGGTTAACCGTGAAAATCCCGGAAGGGATGCGCGGGGTATCGGTACGTTCCAACGATGTCGTCGGTGTGGCCGGCTTCCTTTATCCTGGCTCACACGTCGATGTACTGGTAACCTCGAAGGTTGAAAACTCTCAGTTCCCGCTGACCCAAACCATTCTCTCTAACGTTGAGGTGCTCACCGCCGGACAGAAGATCGAGCCTGATCCAACGGGAAAGCCCGAGACGGTCAATGTCGTTACCGTACTACTCAAGCCGGAAGATGGCGAGAAATTAGTCCTGGCCGCGATCTCAAGGATCGATCCAGTTCGTTCTTCGCAACGGCGCGGACCAGAACAGCCCCACAACCAGACCCATGGACATGACGGATATGATGACCGGCAAGAAGGCCGTGGTCGCGGAAAAGAAGGTATTAGTGAAGGCGGTCCCGGTTCCTCATGTTGTCAACCCGGTGGTTTACTATGAGGTTGAAACGATAGCGGGCGGAAAAAAGTCAGTCGAAAAATTTTGAGTAATTATTGAGCTCCACAAAAAGGAAACTCGAAATGCGAGCACTTCACGCTGTGGTTAACTCGGCAGTTGCTCTCTTACTTGTGTCTGTGGCTATCGGAGCTGCAGAGGCGCAAACGTCAACAGGAAAGGCCGCAGATGCGCAAGCGCCTTCCAACGTCGTGGCGGGTTCGTCAGTTCAGGAACCGCAAGTTGCATATTCGGCATTGCCTTCGGAAACCCAGTCGGTGCACATACAGGTCGGCAGGTCGATCATCCTCAACACCCAGGCCCGGTTGCGTCGGATCGTGGTAAGTAATCCGGACGTGCTGGACACAACTACGATCAGTACCTCCCAAGTGGTCGTGACTGCGAAGCAGCCGGGAAGCAGCAGCCTTGTGCTGTGGGATGAGGGCTCGAATGCCCACATTGTGGATGTCTATTCGGATGTTGATGTGTCAGGCCTGCGAGATGGCATTCGAGCGGCCTATCCCAATGAACCCGTGCAGATTGAAGCTGACCAGGGTAGAGTCGTCGCAAGCGGAAAAGTCAGCAGCAAGGCTGTCGAGGACGGCGTCCTGCGAATCGCAGGCGGTTTTACCAAGAACGTTGTTGACTCGCTGACAGTTGTGCCGAAGCGCGAACGGCAGATTATGCTCAAAGTGACTTTTGCCGAAGTTGACCGTACAAAGATCGAGCAGTTCGGCATCAATATCTTGAGCACGGGTGCTGCGAATACGGTAGGAACCGTTTCGACCGGACAGTTCTCGCCGCCAACGCTGGGCACAACTACCTCAATTACCAATTCCATTGGTGCCTCGGCGCAGGGTTTCACGACCAGCCTTTCGGCTTCTAATTTATTGAACATCTTCTTGTTCAATCCCAGCCTCAACCTGGGCGCAACGATTCAGGATCTTCAGTCAAAGAATATTGCCCAGATTCTGGCCGAGCCGAACCTCATGGCGCGAAGTGGCGAGACCGCCAAGTTTCTAGCGGGCGGCGAGTTTCCGTTCCCAGTCGTTCAGGGCGGAGTGGGGAACGCCGTAGCGGTCACAATACAGTTCAAGCCCTATGGCGTGAAACTGGAATTCACCGGCACCATTGAAAGTGGCGACGTGATTCGGCTGAAGATTGCGCCTGAAGTCAGTGCTCTCGATTACACCAATGCGGTGCAGATCTCCGGCTATGAAATTCCCGCTCTTTCCACCCGGCGTGCAGAAACCGAAATCGACTTGAAAAATGGTCAAGGCTTTGGCATTGCCGGCTTACTGGACAAACGTACCACGGAAGCGATGAGCAAGATCCCGGGTATTGGCGATATTCCAGTGCTGGGACAACTGTTTCGATCGAAGTCCTTAAATCGGAGCAATACTGAGCTTCTTGTTTTCGTGACGCCAATCATTGTCGATCCTTTGTCTGAGCAGGGCGCTTATTCGCCTGAAAAGGTAAAGATGCCGGTGCGTAACCTGGTTGGCAAGGATAAACAGGATTTTGATCAGTCGGTTGGTCCAAAGCCAGAATCAACTACTAACAATAAGTAGTCACGAGGTGGCAGAACTTGAACGCTATGGTTGAAGCATCCCGTCGCACGTTCAGCATAGTAACGGTCTCGGTGGACACGCGGGCCGCTGCTGCTCTGCGCGAAATTGTTGATTCGCTCCCAGGGTTTTCTATCACGAGTGAACTCTTTCAATGGGAAGCGAGCGACACTGCCTTGCTGCAGGACTTGATGCAGCGCAAACCCGACGTTTGCATAATTGACTTTGACAAGGATCGCTCGGTCGCGGTGTCAAGGGCGGAGCAGATCAAAGCAGCGCTACCAGCTACGGCGGTATTCGCGTTGGCTTCGGACTCTCGGGCGGACCTCATCATTGATGCGATGCGCTCCGGTTGTTCGGAATACCTGATGAAGCCGCCTGCTCGTGAGCGTGTAGTCGAAGCGCTGGTCAAACTCGAGCAAAAAAAGCGGGAACAAAGTGCACCAGTGAAGAGGGGGAAGGTCTACGCATTTGTGGGTGTGAAAGGTGGTACGGGGGTCACAACGCTCGCCACCAGTGTCGCCGCATTTGCGTCTCAGAGCGGAGCGAAAACTCTGTTAATTGACCAACATCCCGACCTGGGCGATGTCTCGGTTTATTTGCGCCTGGGCGAGCACAAATATCACTTCTTTGAGCTGGTGCACAACATTCACCGCCTAGACTCTGACCTGCTCGATGGGTTCATAGCGAAGCACCCGTCCGGGCTTCATGTTCTGGCTGCTCCCGACTCATTTGGTGCGGCAGAGAAGGTTTCGGAGACCGCGCTGGAGGGCACGATTGACTTTCTCCGTGAAGTTTACGATTTGGTCTTCATTGACTGTCCTCCCGGATTAAATGCTTACAACGTAGGCGCGATCGACAGGGCGGATGCAGTGTTTTTGGTCGCAGTTCCTGAACTGCCGTCGATTCGAAATCTTGTGCGGTACGTCGAGCATTTGAAGCGCTTTAACTGTCCACAAGAGAAGACGCGAATCGTCATTAATCGATATGACAAGCGTTCCTCGATACGCGAAGATCAGATCGAGAAGACTGTCCGGATGCCGATCTCATTCCTGGTACCCAACAGCTACGCTGAGGTAGTCAACGCACTCAATACCGGGAGTCCGATATCGATCAACGCAAAAACCGACTTGGCCGGCACGTTCCGGAGATGGATCGATACGCTGGTCGAGAAATCAGAGCAACCGGTCGGTAAGCAAGAATCGAAGCGGTGGTTTGGAAGACTGAGTCTTTAAAGAATTGCGGGGAGAAGGACCATGGCACAATTCGATAGCGGCACATTAGGAAAGAGTAGCTTACTGGCAACAGAGCAATGGGCCAAGAGAGACATGAAGCCCAAGGCTTACCAGGAGATGAAGTCAGCCCTTCACCGGGATCTGCTCAGCCGCGTTGACCTTGAGAAGCTGAATTACCTGGACGATAACCATGCTCGTAATCAGATTCATGTGGTGATTCAGGATCTGGTGGCGCACTCCAACGTTCCATTGAGTGCATCCGAGCGGGAGCGGTTGTCGCGCGAGGTGCTGGATGAGGTCTTTGGCCTTGGTCCGTTGGAACCGCTGCTCCAAGACCCCACTATCAGTGACATTCTGGTCAATACTCATTCAAGCGTATACATTGAGCGCGCAGGCTTGATTGAAGAAACCAACGTTGCTTTTAAGGATGATGTTCATCTCATGCACATCATCGACAAGATCGTTTCCGCGGTGGGCCGCCGAGTGGATGAATCGTCGCCGATGGTGGACGCCCGCTTGCCGGATGGATCACGCGTCAACGTGATCATTCCTCCACTCGCTGTGGATGGGCCGATTCTTTCGATTCGCCGCTTCGGGACGATTCCTCTGGAAGTGGAAGACTTGCTTGCAAACCACACACTGACACCCCAAATGCGTGATTTGCTGCAAGGCGCGGTCAAGGCAAGGCTCAATATCGTTATCTCCGGTGGAACTGGTTCTGGAAAGACGACGCTACTGAACGTACTCTCGCGATTTATCTCTGACAAAGAGAGAATCGTGACGGTTGAAGACTCGGCTGAACTCCAAGTGAAACAGCAGCACGTTGTTCGCCTGGAGTGTCGCCCGGCCAACGTCGAGGGTAAGGGAGCGGTACATCAGCGCGAGTTAGTAACCAACTGCCTTCGTATGCGGCCCGATCGTATCATCGTCGGCGAGGTGCGTGGCGAAGAAGCTCTGGACATGCTGCAGGCCATGAATACCGGCCACGACGGATCGCTGACTACGATTCACGCGAATAGCCCACGCGATGCGATTGCCCGCATGGAAACCATGGCTTTGATGGCCAACCTCAATCTGCCGGAAAAAGCAGTTCGTCAACAGATTGCGTCAGCGGTCAATATCATCATTCAAGTATCAAGATTGAGTGACGGCAGCAGGCGCGTGACCCACCTGAGCGAAATCACTGGCATGGACCAGGAAATCGTCAGCATGCAGGATATATATCGCTTTGAGAAACGTGGAATAGGAATCAACGGGCGCGTGCTGGGCCGCTTCTACTCGACCGGAGTGACGCCCAGGTTCGCCGAAAAAATCGTGGCATCGGGTATACCGATTTCGCCTAACCTTTTTGATATGTCAGTTGAAGTGTAACTCGGCTCGGAAAGGGTTCTGCGATGCTCATCCTATTGTTTCTAGTGTTAGTGGTCATTACGTTTTCCATCGTGTTGGTCGTGACGAGGCCGACAAAAGAAGAGACTGAGATCGGAAGACGCCTTGCCGGGTACAACCGCGGTTCCGGTGCCAATCAGGTAGTTGATGCCGACATTCTAAAGCACGAAAGTTACAGCGAATTTCCGCTCATCAATGCGCTCTTGAGCCGAATGAAAGTCGCTGTGAATGTGGACACACTGATCAAGCAGGCAAACTCCGATTGGACGGTCGGCCGGCTGATTTTCGGGGCGCTCGCGATTTTCTTCATCGTTGCTGGAATGACGGGGGTCTATTTTCACAACGTGTGGGCGGGAGTAGTTATCGGCCTTCTGGCCGGAAACGGTCCCTACATTTACCTCGTCATGAAGCGAAGGGCGAGGCTGAGCAAATTCGAAGCTATATTGCCCGACGCTATCGATCTTCTGGGACGTGCAATGCGCGCCGGTCACGCCGTCACTGCGGCGATTGAGATGGTCGCAAAGGAGATCCCCGATCCGGTCGGTATGGAGTTCCGCCGTGTCTTTGAAGAACAAACCTTTGGCCTACCGATTCGCGAAGCTTTATTGAACCTGGCAAGACGGGTTCCCGTACCGGATTTGCAATTTCTGGTTACGGCCATGTTGGTGCAAAAGGAAACGGGTGGCAACCTGGCAGAGATTCTCGACAAAGCAGGAGTAGTTATTCGCGAGCGTTCCAGGTTGATGGGACAATTGAGGATTTACACTGCCCAAGGACGCTTGACGGGTTGGATTCTGGGCTTGTTGCCCTTCATCATTTTCGCAGCGATGAGTTTCGTCAACCGCAACTATGCACGGAGCCTTATCGATGATCCCATGGGCCGCAAGGCAATCTGGATAGGTCTTGGATTGATGGTCATCGGTGTGTACTTTATTCGAAAAATCGTGGATATCAAGGTATAAGACCATGGTCGCAACAATCGTTACTATCGCGTTGAGTTTCTTCCTTAGCCTGGGACTGTTGCTCTTGTTGCTGAGCGGAAAATCTCCGGTCGCCGATAGACTGACGGAGATTGCCGTTCCCGAGCCTTTCGAAGACTTATCGTCACCCAACGCCAACGTGGCGTCTCGATATGCGCAGTGGTTTGCCCCGTTGCGGAAGCTGCTCGGGTTTGCAGACGACGGCGAGATTACGCGCAGGTTGGCTGCGGCCGGATATCGCGAACCCGTCTACGTGGAAACTTTCTACACCGTAAAGCTGCTTGGTCCGGTCGTTGCCGGTCTGATTGCTGGATTCCTGGTACGCGGGCCGAATGTCTTTATCTGGTTCATCGTGATGGCCGCAATTGGCTTTTTGGCGCCTGACTTCTGGTTGACCGGTGCGGTGTCGCGACGCCGAGAAAGAATTCGGTTGGCCCTTCCCGACCTGCTTGATCTGCTCGTCATCTGTATGGAGGCCGGTCTGGGCATGGACCAGGCGTTAATCCGAGTCGGTGACGAACTGCGCCTCAGCCACGAGGATTTGAGCGATGAGTTATTACTAATTCGGCTGGAACAGCGCGCCGGCAAGCCGCGCGTCGAAGCGTGGCGTAACTTCGCGACTCGTACCGGCTTGGAAGTAGTCCGCTCATTCGTCAACATGCTGGTTCAGACCGAGCGCTTTGGCACACCGCTGTCGAAGTCGCTTGGTTACTTCGCCGAGTCCTTACGTACACGCCGCCGGCAGCAGGCGGAAGAGACCGCGGCAAAGACCACCGTCAAACTTGTATTTCCATTGGTATTTTTCATTTTTCCAAGTATGTTTATCGTGTTGTTAATGCCGTCCGTCATTACAATCAGCAAGAGCCTCGCGACCGTTACGCGATAAGTTCAAATAACAGGGGAGAAGGGAGATCTATGGAAACTACATCGATTATTCGAATTATCTCAGGGGTATTGTTCGTGGTTGTGCTCTTTATCCTGATTCAGCGCCGGAATCGCCGCTCGGTCCGTTGATTCCGATAGGAGAGCATCTTGGAGAGCACTCGCGACGTGGTTCGTGTCTACAACACCACGAAGAGTCATTGCCTTGGCGATCAGATCAGAATGGCCGACAGTAGTCTGCGGCGGCTGGTGGGTCTGCTCGGCAAGCGCTCCCTGGCACCTGGATGTGGATTGTTCATTGTGCCTTCGCAGGCGATTCACACGGTCGGAATGGCGTTTCCGATCGATGTGATTTTTGTGGATAAGAAGTATAACGTCCTCGGCGTTCGTAAGGCTGTGCGCCCATTTCGTTTCACAAAGGTGTTCTGGAAGGCTCTCGGCGTTCTGGAACTCCCGGCCGGGACAATCAGCGAATCTCGTACGGAAGTTGGAGATCAGATTAAGGTCGAATTCGCGACTTAATAGAGCTGTGTCCAACAATTACCAGATATCGTTGCGCAGAGGTTCACCAGCGGGAGCGCCCTCGGCGCATCGACGGATTGACGTTACGCTCCTGACCGAAACGTTCATTTCCAGCATTTGGAGTAGCCGGGATCGGCCAGGTGGCAGGGGATCTGGAGCAAAACCAGCCTGCACAGAGTGGGCTGAAACTTCGTTTTCTCAGCCAGCGTACAGGTGGGGAGCTTTGGGGAGTCCCGCCTGGGTTCTTTCGGCTTGTCACACTCGATGCCGGAGTCGTTCCACACGAAGACAACTTGTCAGTTCTGGCCAACCGGGAACTTACCTTCAGCATCTCACAAAGGTGTGAGCTCCGATTTTTGGCCTCGTTTGGGCTCCCGAAGTTGGCAGTGAATGCTAGTTGTTTCTGAGCGGAAGATGGCTGCAAACCGTAGCCGACGGGATGGCGATCCTGAAGCTATAACGATCATGAAGAAGAGAAGGTGTGGAGATGCGCATAACAAACCGTGATGCAGCGTTACCGGGAGAGAGTATCGAAACCCAGTCCCCACGTGAACAGGTTGTCCGCGCCCGCCTTAGCCGCAAGGAGAAAGGCCAGTCTCTGGTCGAGTTCGCCTTGGTGCTGCCGTTGCTATTGCTGGTTGTGACGGGGATAACCACGTTCGGTCTTTTAATCAACAACTACCTGGCGTTGACGGATGCCGTGAGTACCGGCGCGCGGTACCTTGCGATTAATCGAGGGCAGACTACAGATCCGTGCGCGTTAACAGCCACAACTGTTGAGAACGCAGCGCCGTACCTCACTCCAGCGAACTTACAGTTCAAGATAACGCTTAGTAATAGCGCCATAGCTTACTCGGGGACGACGTGCGCTGGTACACCTACCACCGGAGCGCCATCGAACCTCAAGGCGGGCCAACCTGCCATAGTGACCGTGACCTATCCTTGCAGTGTTACGGTCTATGGAGCCACTTATTTGCCTACCTGCATTCTAACAGCGCAGACGACGGAGATTGTCCAATGAAACGCGAAAGTGAATCGTTCATCTCCCGATCGCGCAGGAAAGAGCGCGGGCAGGCGCTTCCTATCGTAGCGATGTGGATGTTCTTCCTTCTAGGAATAGCTGCGCTCACGATAGATCTAGGCAATGCTTACGCCAGTTACCGGCAACTCCAGGCTGCCACAGACGCAGCGGCGCTAGCAGGAGCCTATGTTCTACCCTTTTCTTCAGGACCCGTAGCAATTTCCACCGCGACCACGTACAGCACCGCCGCAGTCGGAGATCGGAACTACTATATTAGTCTTTCAAACAGCGGTACGTCGTTACCGCCCGCTTCGATGGTAAGCGGCTATCCTCAGTTGAAATGCCTGTCAACCCTGACCGGCCAGGGAATCTCCTGCATCGATGCAGCCTCCGCAAACGCTATCGTAGTCAAAGAGCAAGCCACGGTGCCGCTCTACTTTGCCTCGCTTTTCGGTATCACCTCAATGAACATCTCGGCCACCTCGACCGCCGCCATGAGGGGCGCACCGAACGGCCCGTTCAACGTGGTGGTCATTGTAGATACGACGGCCTCGATGGCGGATACCGACAGCGGAAGTGGCTGTGGCAAATCAAGAATCACATGCGCGCTGCAAGGCGTCCAAGTCTTGCTGCAGGATCTGTCGCCCTGCAGTATAAACAATATTGCAGGTTGTGGCGCGGTCACAGCCGGCAACGTGGTCAACCCGGTCGATGTGGTCAGCCTTTTTGTTTTTCCTCCGGTAACAGCGGCCTCAGCTCCGGATGCTTATTGCTCCGGCGGACAGCCATCCTCCATTTCTGTACAGCCGTACTCGGTCTTGGAAGGTCCTATTCCTCCGTTTACGTACCCACTGCCAGGCGGGATTACGCCCAATACCTATCAGATCGTTCCGTTCTCGAGCGATTACAAAACCTCCGACGCGGCACCTACCTTGAACGCAGCATCCAATCTGGTACTGGCGACTGGAGCGTATCCCTCGACATGCGCGGGTTTGGCCGCCAAGGGCGGAGTGTCAACCTACTATGCTGGGGTAATCTATGCGGCACAGGAGGCGCTCACTGCCCAACTACCAAACACTCCGAATGCTACGAACGTGATCATCATGCTCAGCGACGGCGATGCGGAAGCTACGACGCCGAACGACTTTTCAGGCACTATCAATGGCACTGGCACCGGTACCAACGGTAACCTCTTAGGTACCTACCCGTCCAATATAGATGAGTGCCAACAGGCGGTTGCGGCGGCGCAGTACGCTATTTCACAGGGGACGTCGATCTATGCAGTCTCCTACGGTTCGGAGGCATCGGGATGCACGAGTGACCAGGCCAGTCATGGTGGTACGAACCTCCCCGGAGTCAACATAGTGAACATCACTCCCTGCCAGACGATGCAGAATATCGCCTCCGATCCGACGCAATTCTTCTCGGACTACACTGCGACCGGGGGCACGAGCGCCTGCATCTCAGCAGCTCAGCCGACCACGAACCTGAACGACATCTTCGGGCAGATCGCGGCGGATCTCACGCACGCGCGGTTGATCCCGAATAACACGCCGTAGACGTCTGAAGGCGCCGGAGAATCGCGGACAGGCGAGTGCCGCTCGGATGCCGCCGGCTTGAGAAAAGATATCGGGAAACAGAAACACTATGGTTTTCTGCACACGCGAAGGCCCCCTCCACTACAAACATTGTCAAACAACATGTTTGTAGTGGAAGGGGCCTTCCGTGTCTCTGAACTTGTGGATTATCAGAGCGAAGCATTGATAAGACATACAAGCATCAAGGAATTTGCAAATTGATGCCGGCTGCGAATCCTGTCCCGCTGGATTTTCTTTCCTGCAGAGTGTTTGAATCTAGCGCTCGAGTACCAGGGGCGCATCAAGATGGAACGTAAGCGCGCTACCGGGTCGGCTTCCGTCGCCGGAAAAAACCTCGGTTGTTGTTGATCTGACAGGGTAGACACGATGGTCGATTTCAATCGAAGTCAATCTGAGGCTAACATTGGCCTGCGAAGGATCCGCGCTTACCACCTTCAGTTGACAGCGAGCGCCGGCCGGAATTGCCACCATTCCATTGGTCTGGACGTTATAAGCCACGCGCCCTGCGACTACCGTTCCTTCGCTCGATTGCGACAACTTCCCCGCACGCACGGTAACCTCTGTTTGAGTCAGAACCATCACTTGACGGGGTCTGGATGCCGAGTTTAAGGTGTGCGTTCCTGAGTCGTCAACAATCTGCAATCCATCTGGCTTGCGCGCGGGCTTACTACGCGAAGAGCTCGCTACCCATTCCTGCGAAGTTGGAGCCTTCGCCAGCGCAACACGGGCCTTTTCGCCATAGCCGTCATTTGTTGCTGCAAGCCGTTCGTACTGCTCCTTAGCCTTGCGCCGCAGCTCGAGTCCCTTCGGGCCGCTCTGCGTTGATAAAGCTCTGAGACGTTCCGCAAGGATCCATCTAAGCTCATCGCGGTGCGGATTACCTGGAAACGCTTGTGCGTAGTAATCAACCGCCTTCACTGCCATATCAGATGCTTCCGATACATCCAGTGCTAATAGGTAGTTCTTGAGCACGTTCGCGCCTTCGTTTGCATCCAGAGCCAGTGGAGGAGTCAGATCGGACGCTATTGCGTAGGCGACCGTATGGTTCCAATCCAGCATCATCCATAGGCCCTGATCGCCATTTCGGAATCCAGTGATGTAGATGACAGTGCCGGGTACGATTTTTTCAACGATGGAGGCGCCCAAAGAGGGAGAGTGCCGGAGTTCAGTCGCATTCAATGCCTGGGATTTAGCAATGACGTGAGCCGCAGGATTCGGTTTGTTCATCTGCTTGAGGAATACGAGTCCCAAGCAGAACACCACCACAAATGTCACCAGGCTTACCGCAACGGCCCGGAATTTCCGCATGCGATCGCTTAAGTTTTGCGGGGCTTGGCTTGTCGGCAGCTCCGCGGGAAAAAGCTCCTTCGGTATGTCCTCGGTGAAGGCGGTGCGGCAATGGACACACTTCGTATGTTTGGCAGAGACGACCCGATGGCAACTAGGGCAACGCCGGACCAGCGAAAGACTGACGTTGCAATCCGGGCATGCCTTTGTGGTAGGCGAATACTCACCGCCGCAAATCGTGCAAAGACCGAGTGCCTCGGTGCCACTTTTCCATTCGTCGGTGCTGCTCTTCATGTCCATGGTAATCAGATTTAATCAGGTTGCGGGGTATTCGTCCAGATGTCAATGGTAATCGTATTTGGTAAGGTCGCGCGGTATGCATCCAACGGCAGTCTTCTCTAAGTACGACGAACGAAGTTCCCCAAATCGCGAGAAAAACTTACAACATCAAGTAGCAACCATCTCAAATCAAAACTATAGATTGTGTGCCAGTTCTCCGCCCTCAGCCATTCCTCGCGAAGTTTGTTCCAATAGGCAGCCCGTTCCGCTGCAGGGGCCGTATTGCCTGACGCATATTGCAGTCGGAAATCCTCCGGCACCTGCTCCGGCAGACCGGAGGCGCGGGTGTACTTAAATTGAATTACGCGTACTGCCTTCTCCCAATATGCAGCGGCCACCTCGGCGTCAGCACGTTGGCCAGAGACGCGCAGCGCGGCAAAATCAGAGGGAGCGGCGTTTTTCAGGCGGACGCCGGATGTAATGCCGATCGACGCGAGTATTACCAGAGACCCAATCACTACTACAGGCCAGAGACGAATCCTTCCATCACTTGGTCCCATTGCCAGCCCCTCGAAATCTGCCCTCTTCCCGCGGCGCGGCCCAGTAGCTATTTTGTCCGTCACAGGCAGCGAGCGCAATAGGTTTGCGCATCTCACGTAACAGTAAAGCAGCTCTGATTCAGAGAGTTTAACATAACTCCCCTGCTGACGTGAGGATACTCTTTCCCGACTTTGCGTCTCAGTTATTGCCTAGGGTAGCTAAGAATCGCCGGCCAAGTGGCAAACCTCCGGCCGAGGTGTCGAGTATGGAATGTATTCTTTTTCGCAAACGGTGCCAATCGAGAGCGGAGCAGGGTATGGACGGAAGAGTGCTCGTTTTGTTGACGCTTGGGGCAGCATTCAAAGCAATTAGTCTTGGTTATTACTTCATCGTAATGTTACTGCGGGCTTCCGGAACCTTGAAGACGGGTACGAATCTTCTTGGAGAGATCATCGCTGACCAGATATCTTTGATCCCATTCGACATGGATTGGAACGCCAACGCGATGCACACCATCCTCAAGGTCGGCCTCCCGCAATGACCACGCTAGCGGTAGGTCCTAATCCTCAGAAGCATCGCGACGAAAGTTCCGGAGGCACGGTAAGTGCTCCGCGGATATTCAGTACCGATCTGGGTAGCGCGCCGCTGCCGTCTCGCGGACTGTTTTATTCGGTGCTGGTTCATGTGTTCTTTTTGGTTGCCACTTTGTTTGTTCCGTGGAGCTACTGGTTTCCGCCGGAGCCGCATATTTACTCGGCGAGATCCATCGAGGCACATGAAGTTTTGCTGCTTCCCAATCTTGAGCCGATGGCAAGCGATAATGCCAAGGCGCCTAAATCCAGCAACCGCAAGCGCGATAAAGCGCCTAGGGATGAATCACCTGCTCCATCGTCTGAGGCGAAAGCCATTCATGGAATGGTCTATCAGGGCCCGCAGGTGATCATCTCCAATCCGCCGCATCCGGACAATTTTGTTCAAACCATCCGGCGGCCTGATATTGCCGCGCTGAAGCTTCCGGCTCCATTGGCGCTGCCGCCGATGGTTTCCATTGCATCGGCCAGTCCCGTCTTCGTGCCGCCTGCGCCTCAGGTTGTTCCTGAGAACCGCCCGGTTGAGAAGGTAGCGGTCCAGCCCATAACCCTTCCGCAACAACAGCCAAAGGTCGAAGTCCCCAAGCTGGCCATTCCCGCAGCCGCTCCGGCGGACGCTCTCCGTAATGTTGTCAACGCAACGGCTACGTCGCCGATGCCAACTTTGGCACATCGGGCACTGATTGTTACGTCAGGGAACGCCGCGCGCAACATTCTTATCGTGAATGCGATTCCTGCTCCCGACATGAAATTTTCCGCATTACCTCCGGGAGAGTTAAATGGCGCCTTCGCCGTCTCGCCGGCGGGAACAGCTACTAATGTCGTGGCAGGCGGGGGTACAACTACCGTGGGCGCACCGGGGATGGGCAACGGATCCAACTCAGCGGAAGCCAAAAACAAGGCAGGGAGTGGTACGGGCGACGGTAAAACCGCTCGTGCCGATGTTGGACCACATTCCGGGGCGGGCAACGGGAGTGCAGGCGGCGGCAACTCTTCGGGGGCAGGCGGACACGGCCGTGGCAGCGGCAGCGAAGCGGGGGCAGGTTCGGGAACGGGTCACGGTACGAATCCTTTTCCTTCCATTACGATCCAGGGCGGGAGCGGAGTTAGTGTGCGTGGCAGGCCCCAGCAGCCGGCAACCGCAAAGGCGCAGGCCAGTTATGGAATCACTTTCATGGCCAGTGGCTCCAGTGGCGGAGGCTTCAAGGATTACGGAGTCTTTCGTGATGAGACCTCCTACACGGTGTATGTAGACATGGCCGATACCGGGATCAACGGAGCTAACTGGACACTGCAATATGCACTGGACACGCATTCCGCGCCGAAGCCTTCTGATGATCCGCCTCCACTCGCGCACGGCTTGCTGGCCCCACCCTATGCGAAGCTGAAATCACTTCCGCATTTCTCTTCCGAAGCCGCGAGGCGAAGTCGCGGTGGGATGATTGTGGTTTTTGGAGTTATCAGCGCAGAAGGAAAGTTCGAGGATCTGCGGATCATCCAGAGTCTGGATGCTGGTCTTGATCAACTTCTGTTGGCGTCGCTTAGAAAATGGACGTTTCAGCCAGCCGAAATCGACGGAGCGCAGGTGGCTGTGAAGATTCTCTTAGGCGTGCCGGTGAACTCCGTGCCGATCGAGTAGCTCCTGCCGTCAGGCATGGCTGCATAGCTGTAATTGTCCGAGGTAGTTGACTCCCAAGGACTATTCCATCGCCAAACGTGCCTGTCGCACGAAATTCAGGAAGCGTGAGGCGAGTTCGCGAATCCAGTCACCCTCGCGGTCACGCAGTGCCTGCCGTGGAATCATATCTTCGCCAACACCCAGGGCAGTTGCCCCCGCGGTGATATATTGTGTCGCGGTGGCTTGCGTGACCCCGCCTGCGGCGACGAGCTGCACCTCCCTCAGCGGAGCCTTGAGTGCCTTGATATACCTTGCGCCGCCCAGATCCACACAAGGAAAGACCTTTACAAAATCGGCACCCATCTTATGGGCAAGCATGATCTCTGTGGGAGTCAATGCCCCTGGTATCACGACGATCCCGCGCTCGACACAAAAGCTGGTAATCGCAGGATCGAAGCCCGGCCCAGTTAGAAACATCGCTCCTGCATCCAGAGAATGCTCGGCTTCATCGGAGCCGGCGAGCACCTCGGCTCCGACGATGAGCGATGGATACCGACGTGTAAGATCGCGAATGACCTCGTTAAAGTTAGGAATAGTCGCTGAGATTTCGACAATCGGGATACCGCCGGCGGCAACGTTTTCAACCGCAAAGATCGCGGACTCAGCCGATTTCACGCGGACGGCTGGAATCAACCCGATGTTCCGAATCTGCTTCCGAATCTCTTCGCTGGTCACTTGGCTATCCTTTCGCGGTGAACAAATCTGTACTAATCTGCACCAATTAGAACGCTATGACCGTTTTTTCTGCAGCGCTCGCCTTTTAGTCGCAATAACGATGCGGATCTTGGGTCTTCAATCCCGCGCCGCAGCCCGGCCGGTTGTTCGTACTTGCTGCTAGCCTTCATACACGCTCTTCGACTCTTCGAGCGTGGGCAGGCGATCCATCGGTCTCGCCCACCAGACGTAGAAGGTGGGCAGCAGGAAAATGCTCATGAGCAGGTCGGCGATCAGTCCGCCCACAATCACGATGGCGAAAGGACGCTGTGAATCCGACCCAATAGCGTGAGAGGTGGCTGCCGGCAATAGGCCCAGCGTGGCGACCAGCATCGTCATCATGATAGGGCGAAGCCGTCTCGTAGAACCTTCGATTGCAGCAGTTCGAATCGGCATTCCGCGGGCGCGCAACTGGTTGATGTACTCCACCATGATGACTCCGGTCTGTACGCAAACACCGAACAACGCCAGGAACCCGACCCCTGACGAGACGCTGAAGTGCGTGCCGGTAAAGAGCAGGGCTAGGATACCTCCGAATGGAGCGACCATCACGTTTACCAGATTCAAGAGCGCCCATTTAAAGGAGCCGAACGCACCGTAAATGATCATGAAGATAAGGAGGACCGTGATTGGCACAATCAGCATGAGCCGCGCGGTGGACCTTTTCTGGCTCTCATATTCGCCCTCCCAGTCGATGTGGTAACCGGTTGGCAGTTTGACTTGTGCGTTGACCTTTTTAATCGACTCTTCTACAGCGCTTCCGAGATCACGGCCGCGCACGCTGTACTTGATGGCAATATAGCGCTGGTTACCTTCACGGAAAATCTCAGAGGGGCCATCGTGCTGTTCAATCTTGCAAAGTTGCGCCAGTGAGACGCGTTCACCGGTCGGCGACAGCAGGCGAATGTTCTCAATTGCTTCCTTCTGATCCCTGAACTGCTTCTGATAGCGCAACACCAGGTCATACCGCGCCTCGCCACGCAGGACTTGCGTGAGAGCGTTGCCGCCGACCGCGGTCTGGATCGCATCCTGCACATCGGACACGTTGATCTGGTAGCGGGCGGCCTGTTGCCGATCCACGGTGACGTTCAGGTTCGGCTGGCCGAGAACTCGAAGAACTCCAAGGTCCTGGATGCCTTTGACCTGGCGCATGGCCCCAGCAATCTCAGTAGCTTTGTCTTCGAGCGTTTGCAGGTCGTCGCCATACACCTTAGTAGCAAGCTCACCTTTCACGCCGCTGACTGCCTCTTCCACGTTGTCCGCGATCGGCTGGGAAAAGCCCCAATCCACGCCCGGAATCTTGTCCAACTCGCGCTGCATTGCCACGATCAGCTCGTCTTTGTCTTCGTGAAATACCGAGCGCCATTTCTCCTTCGGCTTCAAGTCAACAAAATACTCGGTATTGAAAAAGCCCGTGGTGTCGGTACCATCATCCGGACGCCCAACCTGACTCCAACATTGGGTTACTTCGGGAAAGGAACAGAGCAATATGCGAGTCTGGTTCATGACTCGTATACCCTCAGTGGGTCCGGTACTGCGCGCAAGTGTGCCACGGACCCAGAGCGCGCCTTCATCCAGATGCGGTAGGAATTCGGAACCTATTGCGTCAGTCATCGTGAGGAAGCCGCTAATGCAAATGGCCGCACTTGCAACTACAATCATGGCCCAGCGATGATCGACCGACCATGAGAGTGCTCGGTGGTAGCGTTCTGTAAGCCAAAACAGCACGGGATTCTGCCAGTCGCGGACCTCCTTGCGGAAGAGGAAGCTCGCCAGAACGGGCGCGATCGTCATTGAGAAGATCACAGCTCCAAGCAGCGCAAACGCGACCGTCCAGGCCATGGGACGGAACAAGCGGCCTTCCACTCGCTGCAGAGTAAAGATGGGAAGGTAAGCGGTAATAATAATGGTAATGGAATAAAAGACCGGCCTCTGCACTTCATGCGCGGCAGCGCGTATGCGCTCCGCCACAGTTTTTTTCTCAGGGCCGTGGCCAAGGTGGCGAATGATGTTCTCCACCATCACCACCGTACCTTCCACAACCATCCCGAAGTCGAGGGCTCCCAGGGAGAGCAGGTTGGCAGGAATATGATTCAGGTCCAAACAAATCGAGGCAAACAACAGGGAAAACGGAATTGTCAGGGCAACAATCAACGCACCGCGCACGTTCCCTAGCATCAGGAGCAGCGCAAGAGTCACCAGGATGAAGCCTTCAGCGAGATTGTGCAGAACGGTATGGGTGGTGAAGTGGATCAAATTGTTTCGGTCAAGAAAGGGAACAATCTTCACCCCGGGAGGCAGGATATGATCGTTCATCTCCTTCACCTTTGCCTCCAGACCTTTGAGCGCCGCTTCCACGTTGGCGCCTTTCCGTGCTGGAACCACTCCCGAGACCACGTCGTCATTGTCGACGATCTTTCCGTCCTCACGATGAATAGCTCTAGCTGTCTGCCCCAGTCGGATCTTTGGACCTTGGGCAACCACGCCAATATCTTTTACGCGTATCGGCGTGCCGCCCTTGGTCAGAATCACCGTATTCTCAATGTCGCTCACGCTTCTGACCAAGCCCACTTCGCGAACGTTGATCTGCTGCAGACCGGCTTCAACAAAGCTGCCGCCAGCATTCGTGTTGTTGTTGGTGAGTTGCTGTTCCACCTGTGCGAGGCTGAGTCCATAAGCGATGAGCTTATTCGGATCGACCCGAACCTGATACTCGCGCGTGGGGCCGCCGAAAGTGTTGACGTCAACGATGTCGGGAACAGCTTTTAAGTTCTTCTCAACAACCCAGTCTTCAAGCGATTTCAACTCCATTACGTCGTATTGCGGGTTGGTGCTGTGCAGAGTAAAAAAGTAGATCTGGCCGGCTGGGCTCCAGTCCGTACCCATCTGCGGCGACACCCCCGACGGCAGGGTAACCTGGCTCAGACGTTCGAGCACCCGCTCCCTGTTCCAGTCGTTGCTGGAGTCATCGTCAAAAATCAGCTTGATGTCGGAAAGGCCGAACAAAGAGAACGAACGAAGATGCACGATGTGCGGAATGCCGTTTAATCCCGTTTCCAGCGGTACCGTGACCTGCTGCTCAACTTGTTCTGCGGAAATCCCGGGCCACTGGGTGATCACCTCGACATAGTTGTCCGCCACATCGGGATAGGCATCAACCGGCAACTGATGGAAGGCGACTGCACCCATGCCGATCAGCAGCACGGTGAATGCAAGAACCATCAGCTTCTTATCGAGCGCAAAATCGACAATTCGGCGGATCATCTATTGCTCCACTGTGTTCTGCACGACCGCGCTTGGAGCCAGACCACCGCTAGGCCCCTGGACCGGTTCAAAGCGGTGGCGTACTTGATTCCGCGTCAGAGGTGATGGCGTCTGAGCCACAACGACCATGCTGGTCAGCAGAAGAACTGTGCAGCACAGCCAGCGCAACTTATGCATCCTTTGCTCCATTCGGTAGTACTGCGTCATGAACTGCTCGTGTGCGCAGATCGAAGTTCATAAGTTCCGTTGATGGAACCATTTATGGTCGCAGACCGTGAAAAGGATGGAAAGACTATCTTTCGGGTGTACGTCATACGCGACCACGAGACCGCGCCAGATGCCACACAAACGAAATTCATTGCGTCCTTAACTCGACTCAGACTTTCGGGACAATCCTGTTCCCCAGGCTAAGCGACGTCGCACGAAGTGCCCTGATTACCTGACGATAATTCGTGCCCAGCTTTTCTGCAACTCCGTGAAAGCCATGGTACTTCAGAGAAACCACACGGGGTCTGATAAGCACAGTTATCGAGGTTATAGTAACCGACAGACCGGCCGCTTTTTCAGAGACAGGTCATTACGTTAAGCTTCCGTTCCGAATAAAAAATGAAAGCCTGCGTAATAACTCGAGTATCCGTACACAGTTGGAGAGAGGAGTTCGCGAAAAAAGCAAATTGAAAGACGCTTTCGGTGTGCCGCGCGTATCTTAATGAATGTGACGACTGAATCTGCAGATGTGATCGTGATTGGCGCCGGGGTAGCGGGACTTGAAGCAGCACGCCGCCTCGCGGATGCCGGTCTGCGTGTTCTCATTCTGGAAGCCCGTGATCGCATCGGTGGGCGAATCTGGACCACTCACACGCCCAGCGGCGTGCCCGTGGAACTCGGCGCGGAGTTCGTTCACGGA
This sequence comes from uncultured Acidobacteriota bacterium, assembly GCA_963800195.1. GTDB lineage: Bacteria > Acidobacteriota > Terriglobia > Terriglobales > Acidobacteriaceae > TOLSYN. The sequence goes on along the minus strand of CAWCZZ010000010.1, from coordinate 202,079 downwards.
CGCCCGCGTGCTGTGTTTGACTACATACGTTCGGCGAACCTTGCGGTGCGCGAGTTTAGCGGTCCGCAATGGATTCTTTCAGACGGAAAGCTTCGCTGCAGCGAAGACTTTTTCGCGCACATCAGGAGCGTTCTGGACAAAATGAGCGGGAGCGGGCCAGATCAGTCCTTTGCCGGCTTTCTTGATAGCTGCGAAAGCGAGGATGACGCCAAACTTTGGGGGCTCGAATATGTCGAAGGATTTCAAGGCGCAATCGCGGAACGTATCAGTGCGCATTCGCTCATCCGCAGCAGGAAAGCCGAGCGGGAAGTGGAGGGCAGTCACTCTTTCCGTTTTGTGCACGGCTATGAGTCGTTGCTGCAAGCGATGAAGAACTCTCTCTCCGCTGATCTCGTCAGCATCCGGCTCAACACAGCGGTGCAGGTTGTGCGCTGGGCCAGACACGAGGTTCGCATCAAGGCGGAGATGGCGGGTGAAACGGTCGAATTCACTGCTCCTCGCGCAATTGTGACGTTGCCGCTTGGTGTATTGCAGTCTCTATCTGATGCTCCCGGCGCGGTGCGCTTCGAGCCTGCGCTGGAGGATAAAGCGTCGGCATTGCTCCTGCTTTTCATGGGACAGACGATACGCGTCTCGTTGGTCTTCAGCGACAAGTGGTGGGAGCAGGTATCTGCCGCCGGTTGCGAACCGGGTTCAGGCCGTGACCTGGGTTTTGTTTTTTCACACCAGGATTGGTTTCCTACCTGGTGGACCAGAGTGACCTTCGCTCCAATTCTGACCGGTTGGGCAGCCTCTCGCCGCGGTGAGCGCCTGAGCGGAAGATCACGCATGTTTATCAGGGACAAGGCTCTCGAATCGCTCGCTACCATCTTCGGACGTCCCCAGTCCGACTTGGAGGCAATGCTGCAGAGCTGGCACGTGCACGACTGGCAGTCGGACCCATACTCGCGCGGCTCCTACAGCTATGTCGGTGTTGATGGCGAAGGTGCGCAGGCTGAGCTCGCCAAATCCGTCGATGACACGCTGTTCTTTGCCGGCGAGGCAACCAACAGCGAAGGGCACCATGGGACCGTACACGGCGCAATCGCAACCGGCGAGCGAGCCGCACGGGAGATTCTTGACTGATCAAGTTTGATTGGTTGCTACTCCCGCTTCTCGTATGCCTGGGCACCGCAGCCGGACAGGCATGGACTGTACCGCTGATCATCGGGTTTTCGCGATGTTATACAATCAGAGAGCTACCCGGTGGCGCGACAGTCCTGTGCGAGTACGTGTTTAGTTTTCCGCGCTCCGCCACCGAGGGTTCCGGTGCAAGCGAAAGCTTCCTGGGTGGTTTCCGGACAGAAGCCCGCCAATCTTTTGTTGCGCGGTGTCCCATGTCCTGCCAGAGCAATTCCGCCGAGCTTCGCGCCGGCCCAGATTGGAGTTCCCAGCAATGGCTAAGATCGCAAAAACAGGTGACCGCAAGAAGGTCATGGATACATCCAAGAGCACCAACTGTCCGAAGTGCGGCAAGCCCACGCGGATCGTCAAGCGCGTAAAGGATCGTGAGCGCAATGTCCCAGGAGGCGTATTTATCTCTTGCTCGGCTTGCGAATTTTACGAAAAGCTCTAACCGAATTGTAGCTGCAACAGACGCTGAAGATATTTACGCGCCTCCTTGTGAGGCGCGTTTCCTTTGCGGTGTCAACTGGCTTTGCGGTTCTGGAAATCCGCCTCTGCAATGCCGCGCCTGGCGACTGCGGCGGGAGGAACGATCGAGCGGCTCTCACCAGTGATGAGGCGTGCGCCGCGCTGGAAAGTGACGTAGGACCAGAACCACTCCCAGAGGACCTGGACCCGGTTGCGAAAGCCGATGAGAAACAGCAGGTGCACAAGAAGCCAGGAGAGCCATGCCACCAATCCAGACATTTTGAAGCCTGCGACATCCGCGACTGCTGACGAGCGGCCGATGGTTGCGAGGCTGCCCTTGTCCCGGTAGCGGAATGGTTTCCGTGCCTCACCCCGGATGTCGCCCAGAATGCAAGCGGCGGCAAATTGGCCCATCTGAATTGCGGCGGGCGCGACTCCAGGAACTGGTCGGCCAGAGACCTGACGAACCGCGGCGTGGTCGCCGACGACGAAAACCTCAGGATAGCCAGGGATGGAGAGATCCGGTTGAACCTGAACTCGGCCTGCGCGATCGGTGGGCGCTCCCAGAAGCGCGCCGAGCGGCGAGGCGGCAACTCCGGCGCCCCACAGTATAACCGTTGCCGGAAATGCCTTTTTGCCAACATATACGTGAGTTTCGTCGACATCGGTCACTGCCGCGCCAGTCAGTACCTCGACGCCGAGCTTATTCAACTGGCGCACGGCAGAGGCGGATAGATCCTCGGCGAACGTGGGAAGAATTCTTGGCCCGGCTTCGATCAGAAGAACGCGTGTGCTGCGGGGATCGATAGAACGGAAGTCTGATGCCAGCACATGCTGCGCGATTTCAGAGAGCGCGCCCGCCAACTCGACTCCTGTGGGGCCACCGCCAACCACAACGAAATTGATCGGCTCATTTATGTGTTCCAGGCGCGCACGGCGCTCGGCTAATTCAAATGCCAGCAACATACGGCGGCGAATCTCGGTGGCATCTTCCACACTCTTCAGTCCGGGAGCGAAGGCGGCCCACTCGGGATGTCCGAAATAGGTATGAGAAGCGCCGGCGGCAACGATCAGATAGTCATAGCTGAGTTCGTCGTCTCCAAGCAGAACCTTGCGGTCTTGGAGGTCAAAGCCGGTTGCAGTAGCCAGCAGCACGGAGATGTTTTCGTTACCCCGGAAAATACGGCGGATGGGGTACGCCATTTCGCCCGGAGAAAGCGCGGCGGTAGCAACCTGGTAAAGTAGCGGCTGAAACGTATGGTGATTGCTGCGATCGACCAGAGTAACGCGCACCGCTTTTGACTTGGCAAAGGCGCGGGCGGCATAGAGTCCCGCAAAGCCCGCGCCGATGATGACAACGTTAGGAATATCCTGTGTAGCTTTCATGTTGAGTCTCAATTTCCGGATTTAGGCTTTCGGCGGTCCATCTCGAGATAGATGAGGCCTTCAGGGGAAATGAAACATGCAAAATGCGGGCGGCGAAGGCAAATGCAGAGTTCCGGTGGAGTGGTAGAGCGGGACGTAATCCGGAACAACGTCAGCTACTTTTTGCGGGAGACGACGAACTGCGGGAGCCAGAGGAGTGCACGTTTGAAGTCGTTTTCCGGGAAGGACTGGAGCTGGGCGACGGCTTGCTCGGCGAACTTTACCGCTTCCTTGTTGGCAGCCTTGATGGATTCGTAGCGTTTGAGAATTGCCAGGATGTCCTGGTGAGTGACGCCGTTGAAGGAGCGCTGCTCAAGAACAGTTTGAATCTGGACACGCTCGGGGGTGGTGCAGTGCTCGAGGGCGTGGATGACGGCGAGGGTAGCTTTGCCCTCGCGCAGATCGCTGGCGACGGGCTTGCCGAGAACCACTTCAGAGGCGGTGAGGTCGAGGACGTCATCGGTGATCTGGAAGGCCATGCCGATGGCGCGGCCATACTCGCGCAGGCTTAGCTGCTGCTCCTGGCTGGCCCCGGCGAGGACTCCGCCGAGCTGCATGCAGACGGCGAAGAGGCAGGCGGTTTTGCGATAGATGAGATCGAGATGACTGTCGCGGGTGATCAGCGAGCCGAGCTTTTCGATCTGGAGGAGCTCACCTTCGACCATCTGCTTGGTGAGTTCGGTGAGCAGATCGAGGACGTGGAGGTTGCGCTCCTCAAGCGAGATCTGAAATGCCTGCATGTAGAGCCAGTCGCCGGCGAGGACGCATTTGGGATTGCCCCAGATGGTGTTGGGCGAAGGACGGCCCCGGCGGGTTTCAGCGTCGTCGATGATGTCGTCATGAACCAGGGTTGCGGTGTGAATGATTTCGACGACGGCGCCTAGGCGAACGGCTCCGCTTCCCTCGTAACCGAGCAGCTTGGCGGCGAGCAGAAGCAGGGCGGGGCGCAGGCGTTTGCCGCCGCCGCGACGCAGATATTCGCCGATCTCGGTGATGGCCTGAACACTGGACACGCTGTAACCACCGAACTCGCGCTCGATAGCGGCCAGGTCTTCCCGGAGGAGGTCGAAGATCTCTTTGCCCGTTGCTGCTGCCATGCTGTTCAAGTCTGGACCCTTGCTGAACCTATTGGATGCCGCCGGAGGTTGCGAGCTTCGAGCGGGGTGCAATTTTCATGGCCGGAGGTTCCGGCCAATCAATTGTTGCGATAGTTCGTGAACTGAATGTCGATGCCAAAATCGCTTGCGCGGATTAGGGCGATGATTTCCTGCAGGCTGTCGCGGTCCTTGCCGGTGACGCGGACAATGTCTCCATTGATGGCGGCCTGCACCTTCTTCTTGGAGTCCTTTATGGCCTTGACGATCTCGCGCGCCTTCTCGATGGCGATGCCCTGCTGGAGCTTCACCTTCTGGCGGACGGTGGAGCTGGCGGCGGGCTCGATTTTGCCGTAGCTGAGCGATTTGAGCGAGACGTTGCGCTTGACCAGCTTGGTCTGTAATACGTCAGTGACGGCTTTGAGCTTGTATTCGTCGGCGGAGGTGAGGACGATCTCCTCCTTGCCGTCGAATTGGATATCGGAGTGCGAACCCTTCAGGTCGTAACGCTGATGGATTTCCTTGAGAGCCTGCTGGATGGCGTTGGTGACCTCCGGCAGTTCCACGTTGCTGACAATATCAAACGAGTTTTCCGCGGCCATTGGTTTCTAGTGTATGACAAAGCGGGCAATCGCGCATTAGGGGAAAGAAACAGGTTTCAAAGAAACAGGTTTCAAAGTTTCAAGGTTTCAGGGTTTCAAGGTTAGGGGCGGCGGTGGTTTGCTGGCGGGCCAGGACGCCTTGGGTGTCAGTTGGTGCAGAGTTGTTCTGGGAGGAAGTCGAAATTTGGTGGTTAGAGAGCGGCGGGCGCCGGCTGGGGGAGATGGAAGAAACGGAGGAAGTTTTCGAGGGCGAGCTGACCGGCAGCTTCGGGCTGGAGGTTGCGGAGCTGGGCGAAGTGGCGGGTGGTTTCGAGGACGAAGGCAGGTTCGTTGCGCTTGCCACGGCGGGGGATGGGGGCGAGGTAGGGGCAATCGGTTTCGAGGAAGAAGCGGTCGAGAGGGACAATGGCGGCGGCGTCGCGGATGTTCTGCGCCTTGGGGTAGGTTAGGTTTCCGGCGAAGGAGAGGATCAAGCCGAGATCGAGCGAGGCGTAGGCTTGGGCGAGGTTTCCGGTGAAGCAATGCATGACCCCGCCGAGGCCGGTTGAGGCCCACTGCTCGCGGAGGATGGCGAGGAGGTCGTCCCAGGCGTTGGAGAGGTTATCGCTGGGGCGGCAGTGGATGAGGATGGGGAGCTTGACGGCCGAGGCGAGCTCAAGCTGCTGGCGGAAGACACGCTGCTGCACGTCGCGAGGCGAATGGTCGTAGTGGTAGTCGAGGCCGATTTCGCCGATGGCGATGAGGCGCGGGTGAGCGGCGAGTTGCTGCAGGTGGTCGAGGTGGGCGGGGGTAAGCAAGCGCGCTTCGTGTGGGTGGACTCCGGCGGAGGCATAGATCCACGGATAGCGCTCGGCGAAGGGGATGGCGCAGGCAAGGTCGTCGGGGCCGTCTCCGTTGCCGATGGCGAGCAGGGCGCGGACGCCGGCGTCGTAGGCCCGCTGGATAACGGCGTCGCGATCTCCAGCGAATTGGGAGCCGTCGAGGTGGGCGTGGGAATCGAGGAACATGGTTAAGAGCGAGGTTTCAAGGTTTCAGAGGTTTCAAAGTTTCACAGGTTAAAGGCAAAAGCAAGGACAAAGGCAAAAGCCGTCGTCGCCCATGATACTATTTCGCGCAACTCACGCTTTCATTGGCGCGGGGGTGGCCGAGATTGATTTGTCGTTAATCTAAAGAGGACGATTTGAAAAGGCCAACCGGAATCACGATACTCGCGTTGCTTTTATTTGTTCTCGGAATTGTATGCATAGCCGTAGCGGCAGTGTTGTATTCTCACCCGAAAATTGTAACGAACCCCAGGGTTGATGCCACTTGGATTCTGCTTGAATCGATGATTGGGGCTCCCGTCTCGCTTGTGCTCGGTGCAGGCCTCTGGTTTCTACAGGACTGGGCTCGGTGGACAATGCTTCTGTTTACAGGCATCTCATTGGGGCGGGGCTGATTGCCGCCGGGATAACGGTTGTGATGAATCCGCACAACATGGCATATGGCGTCCGCGGTTTTGTCTTCGGTAAATACTACGGAAATGCCTTTTGGATATTCATTCTTATTAACGGAGCCATTGTTTCTATCTGACCAGACCGAGCATTAAGTGCGCATTCACGGGGAGGGGGGAATTCTACGATTCGTACGGGAACGGCGAACCAGACCCGCCCGAACGCGAGCGGTGGAGTGTGTCAGAAGCAGGAGGGCACGACTGCGACGAACAGGACGTTCCGGACGAGCGGGAGCAGAAATGAGGTGCGATTCCCATGGGCAACTCGCCCTCCGCCCCGCCCCGGCGTAAACTCCTGCTCGTGAGAAAAGCAAACTCCAACCCGCATCGGAGTCCACCGCCCAGCGTGAAATACTCACGCAATCGAACAACGCCGCTCCGATTGTCGGTCGTCGCTTTCGTTCTTGTAGTTGCGCTATTTCTCTGGCGTTCAGTTGTACACGAAGCCTACTGGCCGCGAGTGCAGGGAACCATTCAGGACACAAGAGTCGTTCCTGACCATGTAAATGAGGCGACAGTGCGGGGAGGTCAGCTTATTTGGAAGGCAGAATACAGGGTCGCCTATTCCGTCGCAAGTCGTGAATACGCGGTATGGGCTGACTCCGGAATTCGTGAGGAGAGTAAAACTTTCGCCCAGCTAAGAATTCCGAAGCCCCTTCCTTCATGTGCGGTGCAGTACGACCCCAGGAAACCTGCGGTCTCTGTTGCAAAATGTCGATAACAGGTCGTTGGGCGAACCACCCACCCGTTCTATTTACCCTCTATTCCGTCGCGGCGTCGGCTTTGTCTTCTTCCTTCTTCTCGGGGCGGAGCTGAGGGAAGAGGATGACGTCGCGGATGGAGGTTGAGCCGGTTAGGATCATGGCGAGGCGGTCGATGCCGATGCCTTCGCCGGCGGTGGGAGGCATGCCGTAGGAGAGGGCGCGGATGTAGTCCTCGTCCATCTGGTGAGCCTCTTCGTCGCCGCGGGCGCGCTCGGAGAGTTGCTGCTCGAAGCGGCGGCGCTGCTCCTCGGGATCATTGAGTTCGCTGAAGGCGTTGCCAAGTTCCATGCCGGCGATGAAGAGCTCGAAGCGCTCGACGAAATCAGGCTCGTCGCGCTTGTTTTTGGAGAGCGGCGAGATGGCGAGCGGGAAGTCGTAGATGAAGGTGGGCTGCCAGAGATGCTCCTCGGCGACGGCTTCGAAGATATCGGCGATGGCGCGGCCGGCAGGTTCGGCGGGATCGTAGGGGAGATTGACCTTGGCCTGCTGGAGGCGGCGGACGAGTTGCTCGATCTGCTCGGCGCTTTTGAAGGCATCCATGGTGGGCGCTTCGCCGGCGGATGCAGGCCAGAACTTGATGATGGCCTCGCGCATGGAGAGGCGCTGGAAGTTGCTCCAGTCGATTTCGCGCTCGCCGAACTTGTTGACGAGGGTGCCGTTGACATCGAGCGCGACCTGCTTGAGGAGCTTCTCGGTGAGGTCCATCAGGTCGTCGTAGTCGGCGTAGGCCTGGTAGAACTCGAGCATGGTGAACTCGGGGTTGTGGCGGGTGGAGACGCCCTCGTTGCGGAAGTTGCGGTTGATCTCATAGACGCGATCGAGGCCGCCGACGACGAGACGCTTGAGGTAAAGCTCGGGAGCGATGCGCAGAAAAAGATCGATGTCGAAGGTGTTGTGGTGGGTGATGAAGGGACGCGCGGCGGCGCCTCCGGCGATGGACTGCAGCATCGGAGTCTCGACCTCGATGAAGTCTCGGGCGTCGAGGAAGCGGCGGATGGACTGCACGACTCGGGCGCGTTTGACGAAGACCTGGCGCACTTCGGGATCGATGAGATCGACGTAGCGCATGCGGTAACGCAACTCGACGTCGGTGAGTCCGTGGAACTTCTCGGGGAGCGGCAGAAGATCCTTGGAGAGGAAGGTCAACTCTTCGACGTGGACGCTGAGTTCGCCGGTGCGGGTGCGGAAGAGATAGCCTTTGACGCCGACATGGTCACCGATGTCGAGGAGCTTATAGAGCTCCCATTGCTTGTCGCCGACGGCATCCTTCTTGACGTAGATCTGCAGGCGCTCGCCGGATTGCTGGAGGTGAGCGAAGCTGGCCTTGCCCATGAGACGGATGGCGACGAGGCGTCCGGCAACGGTGACATTGACGCGAGCGGCTTCGAGTTGCTCGCCGGTGCTGGCAGAGTGCTCGGCCAAAACCTGGGGCACAACGTGAGTGAAATTGAAGTGGTGAGGATAGGCAGGCTGACCAAGGGCTTCGATCTGCTGCAGCTTCTGCTTGCGTAGGTCGTAAATGTTTTGCTCTAGGGACACAGGAAAATTGTATAACAGCAGGGGAGCTGTGAGGCGCAGGGAGAGGGATGAGTTCTACTCAAGCCAACATCGGGCTTGAATGGGCCACCCGCCCGCCGTGCAGCGGAGAATCCAAATGAAAGATGAGAAGCCGGAGAAGCAGGAAAGTCCGTGGGTGACGGTGGCACGGTACTCGGAGATCGGGTTCATGATTCCGATGTCGGTAATCGTGGGATATCTGGCGGGACTGGCCGCGGATCATTTCCTGCACACGCACTGGATTTACCTGGCCGGGATAATCTTTGGGGCGGTGGCAGGATTTGTGTCGATGATTCGGCGGGCGCTGCAGGCGAGCAAAGAGGATGAGAAGGACGAGGGGAAATGAGGGAGGAAGAAAAGGCGGAGGGGACGGGGTTCGGCGAGACCCCACATTCGCCAGAAGAAGGCGGATGTGGGCCACCCGCGCAATCAGAGGTTAGCGCGATCCCACTCAAGCCGAAAGATGGCTTGAATGGGCCACCCGAGACGCCGGCGGAGGAGATGGCGTCTTACTGGGCGACGGTGCGGCGGCTGGAGTGGATGATAGGAGTGGCGGGAGCGGTGGTGGCGGGTACGGTGGGCTGGCGGGTGGGCTGGGTTGTGGCGGCGTGCCTGCTGCTGGGGACGGCAATGGCGTGGGTCAACTTCCACTGGCTGGCGGCGTCGGTGAACGCCATCGGCGAGCGCATTGTGAAGAGCCAGAGCGGCGAGCGCGGGGCGGCCATTGTGGCCCGCGGAGTGGGCCGTATCTTCTTGATAGCAGTGTGCGCGTATGTTATCTTTACTTATTCCGCACGCGGTCTAGTGGGATTTCTGGCAGGGCTTACGATGCCTGTCATTGCGATGGTTTGCGAGGCCGTGTATGAGTTTGCCGCCAGCATCCGGCGGCCATCCTGAATGGGACTAAACTAGACATTCCAATGCATCAACTGCCACTTACCGCACTCCTGAACCATCTGTTTGCCGGACCTGTGACGGCGTTTTTGACGGCGCTGGGAGTTCCTCCCCATCATGCGAATGCGCCGATTCCCGACCACATTGCGATGCAGTTGCTGGTATTTGTGCTGCTGCTTGCGTTCTTTATCGCGGTGCGGGTGAGCCTCTCGGTGGAGAAGCCGAAGACGCTGCAACACGTGACCGAAGTCTTCTACAACCTGATGGACGCGCAGAGCGAAGAGATCATTGGGCACGGCAGCCGACGCTTCCTGTCTTATCTGATCACGCTGGCGCTGTTCATCCTGAGCTGCAACCTGCTGGGATTGATTCCATTCCTCGAGTCTCCGACGGGGGTTCCGGTGGTTCCGCTGGGCTGCGCCGTGGTGACGTGGTTTTTCTACCAGTCGCAGGGCTTCAGGGCCAATGGCGTGGGATATCTGAAGCACTTTATGGGGCCGGTGTGGTGGCTGGCGCCGCTGATGTTCGTGATCGAAGTGTGCAGCCATCTGGCGCGCATGCTCTCACTGACCGTCCGTCTGTTCGCCAACATGTTTGCCGGGGACATGGTGACGCTGGTGTTCTTCTCGCTGATCCCGGTGGGCATTCCGGTGATCTTCCTGATCCTGCATTTTGGCGTTTCGTTGATTCAGACGATGATCTTTGTGTTGCTGCCGATGGTGTACATCGGAGAAGCGGTGGCGCACGAGCACTAAAGTTCCAGGTTTGAAGGTTTCGCAAGTTTCAAGGTTTCAAAGGTTAAGGGCAAAGACAGGAACAAGAGCAACGGCCTGACAAAGAGTTTTGTAGTACGCGACTTTTAGCTGTACGCCGTTCAGCGTGAGGGCCTCCCATTGCGTGGAACGTCAACCACCCACTGGCGGCGAAATCCGAAGGAGCAATGACAATGAACAAGAAGCTTTTCGTACTGCTTTCCGTTATGGCGATCGTGATGCTGGCGACGCCGATGTTTGCACAGGGTGAGCCCGCAGCGGCCGCCGCTAGCGCGACCAACTGGGTCGCTATCACTTCCGGCTTTGCGATGGCGTTTGCCGCCGGTTTGGCCGCACTCGGACAGGGCAAGATCGGTGCCGCAGCCTGCGAGGGCATGGCGCGCAATCCTGCCGCCCGCGCCGGTATCCAGATTGCGATGATTTTGAGCCTTGCATTCGTCGAATCACTGGTGCTGTTCACGCTGGTGGTGGTGTTCGCGAAGGTTGTGAAGTAGGAAACGAGATTTGAAGCTGGCCCCCGCTGCGGCGGGGGCTTTGCTGTGGGGAAGGTTTCAAAGTTTCGCAGTTTAAAGGCCAGGACAGGAACAAGGGCAGCAGCCCCACATCTGCTAACTGCGGCAGATGTGGGGCACCGACATCTGGCCCCACATTCGCCAAAGGATGGCGGATGTGGGCCACCCGCCTTTGCCGCTACTGAAGCATTGCTAGCTGGGGTTTTGGAGTCCGGCGTTCAACAATACTTTGATTTCGACCCGACGGTTTTCCGATCGTCCGGCAGCCGTTTCGTTGGATGCGGCGGGATCGGAGACACCCATTGCACCGGGCGCAAGAATGTGTCGCGGTGAAACCTTGCCTGATTGCATCAGATAATCAATGACGGATTCCGCCCGCTCTCTGCTCAACTTCTGGTTGAACGCGGCATTGCCGGACGAGTCTGCGAAGCCTTGCACCTGGATGAGGTATCCCTGGATATCCTTGGTGCTGGCTACCAGATCAGCGAGCGAGGCTTTGTCTGCCGGCGCCAGCGCGGCGCTTCCCACGGCAAAGTTGATGACCAGATCTTTCTTCACTTGATAATCGGTCAATGCCTTGAAACGCTGGTCCACTGCCTTCTCGTTTGCATCGATCTGCTGCGTGTTTGCCGCATTCGCTTCCTTGTTCGCTGCAATGTCTCCTGTGTTTGTGGCAATCGCTTGCTTGTTAGCCGAGATATTCTGCTGGTTTTCCCCGACTTTCTGTTCGGTGGGGACCAAGCCTGCCTGGATCATGTTCGCGGTTTGCAGGTCTTGCTTGCTAAAGTCGATCTGCTTGGCTACCAGTTGGCCTTGCGGATTGGTTGTGCCCTTCACTTGGACGCGAAGACCGGGAATCAGCTCTGTCCATGACACTTGGGTGTGCCTGAAACCGAGACCTTTGGGAACCTGCACCTTGGTGTCGTCCGTCAGCATCACTGTTGTGGTTGTGCCATCGGCAACGCGCACGGTCATGACGTCCGAGGTGCGTCCGGTTATTAAACCCTTTACCTGGGTTTCGTCAGCGGCGTACGCCGATACCCAGGCCATGCAGCAAGAGACAACTAAAGCAGCTAAAATCAATCGACGTGTTCTCATATTGCTCTCCTTTGTGAATTGGTCGGGCGGTTTACATGACTCAGGACAATCCCGGGCCAAACGTTGCGGCTACCCTTGCCCGCTTTCCTTCCGGTCAACTTCGCTAAAAAGATCCACGCCGGGTGCCTTGCACTAAGCCTGGATACTCTCCACTTGTGTGTTCTCCTCGGGTGTGCTTCCCCTCGGTTAGGTGCCTGCGCTTACTCGAAGGCTGCATTCACGCACATTTCTGCTGAATGTTCGCAAAGGCTATCCAACAAGACGGCAGGAGGGAACTGGTAATATTGGCAGTCTTGCGCAGGATGATCCCGCCGAGGAGTGTTGTCATTTGTGGAGCATTGGCCGTAAGTGGTAAAGCTGCTATAGCTTTACGTTGCCTCCGATGCTCACTGTTTGCTGCTTTGACTGGTTGTGAGTTCCCCCCTCGAAAAGAAGAGCCCCGGAGTGAGTCCGGGGCTGTTTGCAGATGAGGAAATTTAGTGACTGGCGAGGATGGTGGGCGCGCCTTGCGTGTAATGCAGGAAGACGTTGGGCAGAACGCCGAGCCAGAGGGTTGCGATAAAGCAGATGGCGAGGGCCATGCCCATGCCGAAGCGCAGGGGTGGAGCGGCGTCTTCGGTGAGCGGTTCGTACATGTACATGCGCACGATGAGGCGCAGGTAGTAGTAGGAGCCCATGCCGCTATTGGCGACGCCGATGATGGTGAGCCAGATGAGGTGGGCACGCAGGGCGGCGCTGAAGACGTAGAACTTGGCGAAGAAGCCGCCGGTGATGGGAATGCCGATCAGTGAGAGCAGGAAGAAGGTGAGGATGGCGGCGAGCAGAGGAGAGCGCTTGCCGAGTCCTGAGTAGTCGTCGATCTGAGAATAACGCTCACCGCTGCCGGACATCTGGGTGATGACGGCGAAGGCTCCGACGTTCATGGCGGCGTAGGCGGCGGAGTAGAACATGGCGGCGGAGATGCCGAGCTCGCGATTGCTGGCCGAGGCAAAGGCAACCATCAGGTATCCGGCGTGGGCGATGGAGGAGTAGGCCAACATGCGCTTGACGTTGCTCTGGAGGATTGCGCCGAGGTTGCCGACACACATGGAAAGGACGGCGGCGATCCAGATGATCCAGAACCAGTGCGGCGAGGCCGTGTCAATGACGAGGCGGATGAGCACGGCGAAGGCGGCGGCTTTGGGAGCGGTGGACATGAAGGCCACTACAGGCGAGGGAGCACCTTCATAGACATCCGGTGTCCAGACGTGGAAGGGCGCGCAGGCCACCTTGAAGCCGAGTCCGGTGAAGATGAGGGCGACGGCGATGTAGGCCAGCGGTTCGATGTGAGCGGAGCTGCCGAGGGAGGCTGCGATGTCAAAGACGTTGGTGGAACCGGTGGCTCCGTAGAGCAGGGCGATGCCGTAGAGAAAGAATCCTGTAGCGAAGGAGCCGAGGAGGAAATATTTGACGGAACTCTCGGCGCTTTCGGCGGCGTGGCGGCGGAAGCCGGCGAGAACGTAGCTGGCGATGGAAGAGATTTCCAGGGCGATGAAGATGAGCACCAACTCGACGGCTGAAGACATGAGGCACATGCCCACGGCTCCGAGCAAAATCAGGGCGTAGTATTCGCCGCGATCAATCTTTTGCAGGGCGAGATAGTCCAGCGACATGAGTATGGCGGCCAGGGCGACGAGCAGGACGATGAGATGAAAGAAGACGCTGAAGTGATCGACCTTGAGCATGCCATAGAAGCCGAAGCCGGCAAACTCTGGCTGCGCCTGGTAGAAGGTGGCAGCGATGGCCGCAAGCACGCCAACGGCGGCAAAGATGCCAAGAGGCTTGCGGCTGCGGCCGGGGGGTATGCAGGCCTCGACGAACATGACGATCATGCCCCAGACCGTGAGGACGATTTCAGGAAGGATACGAATATAGTCGGCGGCAGTTGGTGGCATGGCTATTTGAGCACCGTGTTGAGCTTGACTTGAAGTGTTGGGGCGGTGGAGGACGCGTTGGTTTGTGCGCCCAAGATTCCCGCGACGGAAGCGTCGATGGGCTTCATCCACAAGTTGGGGAAGACACCCATGATGAGAGCCAGGACAGCAAGCGGCCAGAGAATGGTTCGTTCACGCGCATCGGCATCCGGCAGAGTGGCGTTGACTGGCTTGGTGATGGCGCCGTAGAAGGTGCGCTGGTAGAGCCAGAGCATATAGAAGGCGCTCCAGATGACGCCGCTGGCGGCGAGGATGCCATAGATTGCCTTGGCCTGGAATGCGCCACTGAGAACCAGGAACTCGCCGACGAAGCCGTTCATCAACGGCAATCCGACAGAAGAGAGCGTGATGAGCAGGAAGAGCGTGGCGTAGACGGGCATGGGTGTGGCAAGGCCGCCGTATTCCTTGATCTCGTAGGTGTGGCGGCGGTCATAGACCATGCCGAGCAGGAGGAAGAGCGCGCCGGTGGAGATGCCGTGGCTGAGCATCTGGAAGACGGCACCATCCATGCCTGCCTGGGTGAAGCTGTAAGTGCCGAGGACGACGAAGCCGAGGTGGCTGACCGAAGAGTAGGCGACCAGCTTTTTCATGTTCGGCTGGACGAGGGCGACCAGTGCGCCATAGATGATTCCGATGATGGCGAGGGTGATGATCCAGGGCGCATTGCGGTGGGCTTCAGCGGGGAAGAGCCCGATGTTGAAGCGCAGCAGGCCGTAGGTTCCCATCTTGAGCAGGACTCCGGCGAGGAGCACGGAACCGGCGGTGGGCGCTTCGACGTGAGCGTCCGGCAGCCAGGTGTGGAGCGGGAAGAGCGGCACCTTGACGGCAAAGGCGAGGAAGAATCCCAGGAAAAGCCAGAGTGCGGTGTGGCCGGGCATGGCGATGGCACCGGTCGCGAGCAAGTGCTGAAGCTCGGTGAAGTCGAAGGTCCCTGACTGGGCGTAGAGGTAGATGATGGCCGCCAGCATGAAGACCGAGGCGATCATGGTGTAAAGGAAAAACTTGACGGCGGCATAGACGCGGCGCTGGTGCCCGAAGATGCCGATGATGAGCGCCATTGGGATAAGTGTGGCTTCCCAGAAGAAGTAGAAGAGGAAGAGATCGAGGGCGATGAAAACGCCGATCATCGCCGTCTCAAGCACGAGCAGGAGGATGAAGAATTCCTTTACGCGCTCGTGGATCGACTTCCAGGAGGCAAGGACGCAGAAGGGAACGAGGAAGGTTGTGAGAACGACGAGCCAGAGCGAAATGCCGTCGACACCGATGTGGTAGTGGATGTTCGGGCTGGTGATCCAGCGCAAGTTCAGCTCATAGGCAAAGCGGCCGGAGTTGGCAGGCGCGACCTCGCGGTAGTGGGCGGGCAGATGCAGCGAGAGCAGCAAGGTAATGACCGAGATTGCCATGGCAAACCAGCGGATATCGCGGTCGCGGCGCGGCAGGATGGCGATGAGAATCGCACCGAGCGCGGGCAGAAAGGTCGTCAGCGTGAGAATCCAGGGGTTGAGGGTTGATAAGTTCATCGGGTTCCCATCCAGACCATGTAGGCGACTACGGCAGCGGCACCGGCGGCGATCCATCCGGCATAACTGCGGATGAGACCGGATTGCTGCTGGCGAACAATCTGCGAGACATCGCGGGCGGCGACCGCGCTTTCATTGACCGAGCCGTCGATCACCTTCTGGTCAATGGTTTGCCAGAGGACAACCCGTGAAAATGCGACCAGAGGACCGATGATGACCGCACTGTAGAGTTCATCGATCCAATATTTATTGAGGACCAGCGTGTAAAGACCGTTGGTGGCTGCGGCGATTTTGGCGGGCAGCTCGGGGCGCTTGATGTAAAGGAACCAGGCGAGTCCGAGACCGCAGAGAGCGACGAGAACGGAGACGACCATCAGATCGATTTCCAGCCCCTTGCTCTCACCGGCGGCTTCGCCTTCGGCCGGCGGCTTGGCTGCGGCTTCGCTGACCTGAGCAGAGCTTTGCTCGACCGAGACCTTCTGAATGACCGGATCGAGGAAGTGTTCGAAGCGGTTGCCGATGCCGACCCATCCGCCGACGATAGAGAGGACGGCGAGCAGGACGAGGGGCGCAATCATTAGCCAAGGCGACTCGTGCGGAGTGTGGCCGTGGTCGTTGTGCGAGGAATGGCCGTGCGGGGGCGCGAGCTTCGCGGTCGGGTACGCGGCAACGGATGCCGCTCCGGCCGCGGGCGCTTGGCCGCGATACTCACCGAAGAAGGTGAGGAAGAACAGGCGGAACATGTAGAAACTGGTCATGAACGCAGTGATGAGACCCATGGCCCAGAAGATCTTGCTTCCGTGCGGACTGACGAAGTCTTGCCAGAGAATTTCGTCTTTGGAGAAAAATCCTGCGAAGGGTGGAAACCCGGAGATCGCTAGAGTTGCAATCAGCATTGTCCAGAAGGTCCACGGCATGTACTTGCGCAGCCCGCCCATTTTGCGCATGTCCTGCTCGCCGCCGATGCCGTGAATGACCGAGCCGGCACCCAGGAACAGCAGCGCCTTGAAGAATGCGTGGGTCATCAGATGGAAGATGGCATCCGAGTAGGCCGCTATGCCTGCGGCCATGAACATGTAGCCGAGCTGCGAAATGGTGGAGTAGGCGAGGACGCGCTTGATGTCGGTCTGGGTGATGCCGATGGTGGCGGCGAAGAAGCTGGTAAGGGTTCCGATGATTGCCACGGCGAGCAGCGCGATGGGAGCGCGGCTGAAGATGGCGTTGGAGCGGCAGATCATGTAAACGCCGGCCGTGACCATGGTAGCGGCGTGGATGAGGGCAGAGACCGGGGTGGGGCCTTCCATGGCGTCGGGCAGCCAGACGTAGAGGGGAATCTGAGCGCTCTTGCCGCAGGCACCGACGAGCATGAGCAGGCCGATGGCGGTGAGTACGCCGGCAGAGCTCTCAACCGGAAGCGAGAGAACGGAGCTCTGGCTGAAGAGGGTGCCGTAGTGCAGGGTTCCGAAGTGCTGGATGAGCAGGAAGAGCGCGATCAGGAATCCGAAGTCTCCGACGCGGTTGGTGATGAAGGCCTTTTTACCTGCGTTGGCGGCGGAGTCCTTGAGGAAGAAGAAGCCGATGAGCAGGTACGATGCGAGGCCGACGCCCTCCCAGCCAACGAACATGAGCAGGTAGTTGTTGGCGAGCACCAGGGTGAGCATGAAGAACATGAAGAAGTTGAGGTAGCTGAAGAAGCGGTAATAGCCGCCCTCGTGCTCCATGTACGCCACGGAATAGACGTGAATGAGGAAGCCGACGCCGGTGACTACGAGCATCATGACCAGAGAAAGGTGATCGAGATAGATGCCGAAGTTGACGGAGAAACTCCCGGCCTGTATCCATGTGCCGTAGTATTGCTCGAGCGCCGGATATCCGGACTGGAGCAGGATGACTGCCTGAACGCAGGCGACAAGGAACGATGCCGCGGTGGAGGTGAGGGCAACGGCGGCAACGGTAGCCTTGGAGAAGCGCTTGCCGAGCAGGCCGTTGGTGAGTCCACCAAGCAGCGGAAGAATCGGAATGAGCCAGGGCTGGAATAATTGGGTCATAGTTTCAGCAGGTTCACGCGGTCGACGTTAAGGGTCTCACGGGTGCGATAGACAGAGATGATGATAGCCAGCCCCACAGCAGCTTCGGCGGCGGCAACGACCATGACGAAAAAGACGAAGATCTGTCCGTCGAGGGTGTGAAGCAGTGTGGCAAAGGCGACAAAGGACAGGTTCACGCCGTTCAGCATCAACTCGATCGACATAAAGATCGTGATGATGTTGCGCTTAATCAGGAATCCCGTGACGCCACAGGCGAAGAGAAAAGCACTAAGCAGCAGATACCAGGAGATAGGAATCATGAATCACCTCTGCGAGCCAGCACCACGGCTCCCATGATTGCGATGAGCACGAGGACGCTGGTGACTTCAAAGGCTAGAAGGTACTTGGTGAAGAGCACCATGCCCACTTTGTCGGCGGGGCCATAAAGGCCGCCGATGGGGATGAGCGGCTCCTGCGGACGGTTATGGAGCAAGACCCAGATGCCGATGATGCCGCCGGCAAAGAGGCCGGGAATGCCGAAGATGAGGGCGACGTTGCTGCCCTTGGACTTCTCCTCCGCGCCGGCATTGAGCAGCATGATGACGAAGATGAAGAGCACCATGATGGCTCCGGCGTAGATGATGACCTGGATGACGGCGACGAACTCAGCGCCGAGCAGCATATAGAGCAGAGCCAGCGAACCCATGACGACGATCAGCGACAGGGCACTGTTGATGGTCTTCCGCTGAATCAGCAGATTGATTGCGCCGGCTGCGCAGAAGGCTCCGAAAAGCAGAAAGAGAAAGAGATGCATCAGTTTTCCATTCCGGCCATCATGCCTGGATCGCCACAAAGAAGGCGGTAACAATTACGTTGGCCAGGGCGAGCGGGAAGAGAAACTTCCAGCCGAAGGCCATCAACTGGTCATAACGGAAGCGCGGCAACGTGCCGCGAATCCAGATATAGACGAAGAGGAAGAAGAAAATTTTAGACAAAAACCAGACGAGCGGCATGAATGCCTGAATTGCCGCGGGTAAAAAGGGCAGCGGCGGGCCGCTCCATCCGCCCAGGAACATGACGGAGGCGATGCAGGCGACGGTGACCATGTTGGCGTATTCGGCCATAAAAAACATGGCGAACTTCATGGCGCTGTATTCGGTGTGGTATCCGGCGACCAGTTCGGTCTCGGCTTCCGGCATATCGAAGGGGATGCGATTGGTTTCGGCAAAGGCCGCCATCATGTAGACGAAAAAGCCGACGAACTGGCCCCGGAAGAGGAACCACTGCGGAATGAATCCGAACCACGTGCCGAGCTGGGCGTGAACGATGCCGCGCAGGCTGAGGGTGCTGGACATGAGCAGCACGCCAACCAGCGAGAGGCCGAGCGAAACTTCATAGCTGACCATTTGAGCCGAGGCGCGCAGCGAGCCGAGCAGCGAGTACTTGCTGTTGGAGGACCAGCCGGCGAGGGCGATTCCGTAAACGCCAAGAGAGGTAATGCCGAGGATGATGAGAATGCCGGCATTGATGTCGCTGGCATGGCCGGAGGCGTCCATCACGCCGGTTATCTGCGCCGGAGTGGTGATTCCGAAGAGGTGGACGATGGGGCCGACCGGGACCATGGCAATCGACGTGAGCGCCATGATGAGCGCGAGCACCGGCGCGAGAAGATAGATGTTCTTCTCGACGTAGGGCGGCAACAGGTCTTCCTTCAGCAGGAACTTGATGCCGTCGGCAAGGGGCTGAAGCAAGCCGAATGGGCCGACGCGCGAAGGGCCCCAGCGATTCTGCATGCGGGCGACAACCTTGCGCTCCAGCCAGACGGTGTAGGCGACGACGGTGAGCAGAACGCCGAGAGTGACGACGATCTTAATTACCGCGACGATCAAAAAAGTCAAAGCGCTCATCGAAGGATCAATCCCCGGCCGAGCCCACGCAATGGAATTGCGCCGAACGGCAGAAACTTACAGAGTCCGGCCCGCGAAGGCCAGAGGATAGGTACTCAGTCGGCCCCGACCGGCTCGTTCGTCTTGCGATGGTTCTCGACGACCGAGTTCAAAGTCGGGGAATAGCGGCCCAGCGTGCCGGAGGTGAACAGACAGTCTCCGGCGGGTGAGACCAGCTCAGGATGGCTTGGAATGGCAGCGGGCTCGATCTGCACCAGTTCCGTACGCTGCGGATTGCCGGCAGCGAGGTTCAGGCGGGAGATGGCGTAGCCCGGAATCAGTTCCGCGATTTCATCGAGCGTAATCGTGGGGTCAAGCGGCGAAGTGCGCGAGGCTAGGCCGTGAGCTTCGGTGAAGACAGCGTTGCGATCGGCTTCGCCGGATTGCGCGCCGCGGCTCTGGCCCGCGTCGGCAAAGGTATAGCCGCGGAAGGGGACGAGCCGTTCAATGTCGGCACCCATCTTTTCCGCGAGGCGAATGATGATCTCGAAGTCGGCCTTGACGCCATGCACGTCTGAGGCTTTCTTGAGGCGCTGCAGGTCGCCGCAGGTATTGGTGACGGTGCCGGCCTTTTCATAGGCAAAGGCGGCGGGGAGGAAAACGTCGGCGTGCTGGGCGGTTTCGGTGAGGAACATGTCCTGCACGACAAGGAAGGGACGGGCGAAGGCCTGGCTATCGGGATAGTGGACGGCTGGGTTGGAGCCGACGACCCAGAGCGCCTGAATATCGCCGGTGGCGGCGCGGTCGAGCATCTGCGGAAGCGCCAGACCGGGATCGGTGGGAACCTCGGCCGCCCAGGCAATGGTAGCTCGCGAGCTGCCGGTTACGGAGCGATAGCCGGGAAGCAGGTCGGGATAGAGCCCCATGTCGGCGGCGCCGCGCGAGTTCGAGTAGTCGGCAAGGCAGATGAACTTTGCGCCTTTGGCAGCAGCGTAGGCGACGAGGGCATCGATGGCCGCGCCTCGCAGCTCGGGGCCGAAGGCGACGATGAGATTGGTTTCGGCGGCAAGTGCGTCGCGGAACTTGGCGAGTGCCTCGCTGGAGATTCCAAGTTTGCCCGAAGCCGCATCGTTGCCGGCGAGATAGGCGACGAAATCGGGCTCGGAGGCGGCGGCGATTTTTGCAAATTGCGTGGCCTGATGAGTGAGCTTGATTTCAGCGCGAATTGACCACGTAGAGGCGAGAGGCTTGCAGACGCACGGCGCTGCGAATCTGCCAGGCGAGCAGCGGATGCTGTTCGGTGGGATCGCTGCCGATAAGCAGAATCGCCGGGGCTGCTGCCACTTCGCTCATCGAGGCCGTCTGGGCTTTAGCGGCGGCGATGGCGCGGGCGAAGGACGGGAAATCGGCGGTGCGATGGTGGTCGATGTTATTGGTGCGCAGAACGGTGCGGGCGAACTTTTGCAGCAGGTAATTCTCTTCGTTGGTGGTGTGGTTGGAGCCGATTACGCCAAGCGATTGCGGGCCGGTGAGCGCGACGGTCTGGCGGAATTTGGAGGCGACGAGTTCGACGGCTTCGGTCCAGGTGGCGGCGACGAACTTTCCGTCGCGCTTGATGAGCGGCGTGGTGACGCGCTCGGGGTTGGCGGCGAAGTCGTAGGCGTAGCGTCCCTTGATGCAGAGAAATTCGTCATTGATGCCGCTGCGGTCGCGGTTGTCACAGCGCACGATCTCAGAGCCGGTCTCGGAGCGGCGGACGCCGACGGTGGTCACGCAGCCGTCGCCGCAGTGGGTGCAGACGGTGCCGACGTGAGTCATCTCCCAGGGCCGCGTTTTATAGCGATAGGAGCCGCTGGTGAGTGCGCCGACAGGACAGATGTCGATGCACATGCCGCACTCTTCGCAGTCGAGCGAGGTGCCCTGGTTGGGGGCGATGACCGAACCCTGGCCGCGATTCTGAATGCCGAGCGCCCAGACGTCCATGCCTTCTCCGCAGACGCGCACGCAGCGGTAGCAGAGGATGCAGCGCGGACGGTCATAGAAGACAACCGGCGACCACTGCTGCTCGTCGCGATGGCTCTTGATGTCGATGAACTTCGACTCTCCGGCGCCGTACTTGAACGTCATGTCCTGCAGTTCGCACTCGCCGCCGGCGTCGCAGACCGGGCAGTCGAGGGGGTGGTTGGCGAGGAGCATCTCGAGGGTGGACTTGCGGGCCTGGATAACCTTTTCGGTCTCCGATCTGCACCACCATGCCTTCGGCGACAGGCGTGGTGCAGGCGGTCTGCATCTTGGGCATCTTCTCGATTTCACCAGACACATGCGGCATGCGCCCTGGAGCGAGAGTCCGGGGTAGTAGCAGAAGGCGGGAATCTCGATGCCGTTCTGCTTGCAGGCGTCGATGAGCAAGGTGCCCTTAGGCGAGGTGATCGTTCTTCCGTTAACCGTGAGTGTGTACTCGTCTGCCATCGTTTGCCTTATGCGGTGCGCCTCTGCGCAGTCAGTTGCTTTGCGATCTCTGTCATTTGCCTAGCGTGCTGATTGGCGTGCAGGGCCATGATGAGGAATAGCTGATATCCGTCGGCGGAACCCGACGACCGGGTGCGGCACAACCTTGCTGCGCAGTTCCTCGGCCGGCACCTGCTCCACCAGTGCGATGGTAGCCGCGCGCGCGGCGATAAAGCGATCTCGCGCCTCTGCCACGCTCTTGATTTTGCCCAGCGGCACTACCCGCTCCGGGGCCGTTCGCTTGGTGACTGCCGTTGAAGATCGCCGTCGCGGATCAGGGCTTTCTTTTTCGCGCGGCTCCTGTGCCGGGCTGCGCCAGCTTTAGCCAGAGCCGCGGCATCCTTCCTCGGCGTTCACCACGTGCTCCATGCACTGCAGTACTGTCCAGCGTCCTTCGCCGCAGCTCTGCTCGCAAAACGCAGGAGCGATCGCGTCGATAGAGACTCAGAGCACTTGCTCGCGGCCTGCGCGCAGCAGTTGGAGAATTTCGTTCTTCTCCTCGGCCGCCGGTTTGCTCTGCACTTCAATGCTCATCGCAACACCGCCAGCTCTTTCGCCGCACCGTGAGCCGCGAACGGACATGGACGGCCATCCAGGTGCGCTTCGAATTCCTCGCGGAACTTTTTTACGAAGCCGATGATGGGCATGGCGGCTGCATCGCCGAGCGGGCAGAAGGTGCGGCCCAGCATGTTTTCGGCGAGGTAGCGCATGTTGTCGATGTCGCTGGCGACTCCGGCACCGGCATGGAAGCGCTTCAGGCTCTTGCTGAGCCAGTCTGTACCTTCGCGGCAGGGAATGCACCAGCCGCAGCTTTCGTGCCGGTAGAACTGAATGGTGCGCAGAGCGAACTTGACGATGCAGGTCTGGTCATCGATGACGACGATCCCGCCGGAGCCGAGGAAGGTTCCAGCCTTCATCATGGAATCGAAGTCGAGAGCGATGTCGATCTCATCGGCGGTGAGGCAGGGCACGGAAGAGCCGCCGGGAACAACCGCTTTGAGCTTGCGTCCATTGGGGATGCCACCGCCGACCTCGTAGATGGCGCTTGCGCAGATTGTAGCCGAGGGGGAGTTCGTAGACGCCGGGACGTTCGAGGTGCCCGCTGAGCGAGAAGAGGCGGGTGCCACCGTTGCGCTCGACGCCGATCTCGGCATATGCCTCGCCACCCTTGAGGATGATGTGAGGGACGCTGGCGAGGGTCTCGGCGTTGTTGATGACCGTGGGACCGCCCCAGAGTCCGACTACGGCGGGGAAGGGCGGACGGATACGCGGAACACCGCGCTTGCCTTCGAGCGATTCCATGAGAGCGGACTCTTCGCCGACCTCGTAGGCGCCAGCGCCGCCATGCCAGTAAACATCCAGATCGTAGCCGGAGCCGAAGATGTTTTTGCCGCAGAAGCCGCGCGCATAAGCATCGGCGATGGCCTTCTGCATGATCTCGAGCAGATAGCGGTACTCGCCGCGAATGTAGATGTAGGCGTCGTGCGAACCGACGGCGACGGCAGCGATCATTGCGCCTTCAATAACGGAGTGCGGGATCCTGCTCGAAGATGAGACGGTCTTTGCAGGTTCCGGGCTCGCTCTCGTCGCCGTTGCAGAGAACGTACTTGGGCTTGGCGCTCTGCTTGGGAACGAACGACCACTTCATGCCGGTGGGAAAGCCTGCACCGCCGCGTCCGCGCAGATTGCTGGCCTTCATTTCATTAATGATGGCATCGGGACCGATTTCGAGCGCTTTCTGCAGGGCCTTGTAGCCGTCAAGTTCGAGGTAGCGATCGAGGTTGGCCGCGCCTTGGCCGAAGCGCCGGGTGACGACCTTTACCTCATCGGGATGGGAGACCAGGGTTGCCATGCTACTGGGCCGCCTTTTGCCGGTACTCGTCGAGGATCCGGTCGATTTTTTCCGGGGTTAGGTTCTCATGGAAGTCGTAATTGACCTGCATCGCGGGAGCCCAGGAGCAGGCGCCGATACATTCGACTTCTTCCACCGAGAAAACACCGTCTGGGGTGATTCCCTTGTTGACGGCGACGCCGAGTTTTCCGCGCACGTGCTCCAACATCTCTTCTCCGCCGCGCAACAGGCAGCAGATATTGGTGCAGACCTGCACGTTGTATTTGCCGGCGGGCTTGACGCGCAGCATGGAGTAGTAGCTGATGACGTTGCGCACTTCGAGCGGCGTGATTTCCAGCCGATGCGCTACTTCCTCGACGCATTCATCGGTGACGTAGCCATATTCGTCCTGGATGTAGAGCAGGAAGGGAACGAGGAGAGAGCGCTTGGCCGGATAGTGCGTGAGCATGTCCGAGTACCGCGCTTCGAGTTGTTCGCTGAATTTCATGTGCCTCTGGAATCCGATGTTTTACAGATTTAACTTGACGATGCAACCGCTACGTTTGCTAAATCCCTACATCTGCCAAAAGAGGCAGATATGGGGCACCATCAAGGTTCAAATATCTCGTGGATCATCCATTCGGCCAGTCCGTTGGGGTCCGCACATTCGCTGGGAAGGTTCTCGGCTTCGAAGCCGTCAGGCGAGTTGTGCAAAGTACCCTCGA
This sequence comes from uncultured Acidobacteriota bacterium, assembly GCA_963800195.1. GTDB lineage: Bacteria > Acidobacteriota > Terriglobia > Terriglobales > Acidobacteriaceae > TOLSYN. The sequence goes on along the minus strand of CAWCZZ010000010.1, from coordinate 177,766 downwards.
AGGCGCGCTCGGAGATGTTGTTCCAAACGCGAATAAATATGGTTCCGGGCAGCGAGTTTGAGATGGCCGAAGCAGTCTTGAATCCATTGGTGACTTCGACATCTTCTGCCTTGGCTGTAACTCGGAGGGAGAATTTTCGCTTGGGGTGCGGCCTGATTGAACTCCTCGGCTTTTTGCCGAAGAAGGTCAATGAGGTCGAGGGCGAAGTCACTCTGGCCCTCGCTGCGCTGTGCGACGCTTTTGGCAAACTGCGTTCCCCAGTGTTCCAATGTCTCTCCGTTCCAGCGGTCTAAAAAGTTAGCGGCCCACGTTCGCGATTAACGCTAGCGGTCCACGTCACCCAGGACGATATCAATGCTGCCGATGGCAGCCACCACGTCGGCGAGCAGGTTGTGCTCGCACATCACTCCGATAGCGTTCAGGTTGGCAAACGATGGGCTGCGCATGTGCACGCGATAGGGCTTGGCGGTGCCGTCAGAGACGACGTAGTAGCCCATTTCGCCGCGCGGCGATTCCACTCCTTGATAGACCTCACCCTCGGGCACGGTGAAGCCTTCGGTGACAATTTTAAAGTGATGGATGAGCGACTCCATCTGTGTTTTCATCTTCTCGCGATCGGGAAGAACGATCTTTGGCGCGTCGGCCTTAACGGGGCCCTCGGGCAGCCTGGCAATGGCCTGCTTGACCATGGAAGTGGACTCGCGAAGCTCTTCCATGCGCACCTGGTAGCGGGCGAAAACGTCGCCTGCGGTTTCGACCGGAACCTTGAATTCGAGCTGATCGTATCCGCCGTAGGGCATGTCGCGGCGAAGATCCCAATCGACGCCGCTGCCACGGGCGGTCGGGCCGCTGAGCATCAGTTGGACGGCATCCTCTTTGGTGATGAACGCCACGCCCTTGGTGCGGCCTATCCAGATAGGATTGTTGGTGAGCAGGTTGGAATATTGATCGATGCGATCGGGAAAATAATTTACGAAGTTCTTGAGGTAGTCGAGGAAGCCGAGGGGCAAGTCCATGGACAGGCCACCTACCCGGAAGTAGGAGGTCATCATGCGCTGGCCGGCCACCATCTCGAACATCTTGAGAATCTCTTCCCGCTCGCGGAAGCAGTAGAGGAAGACGGTCATGGCACCGATGTCCAGAGCGTGGGTGCCGAGCCAGACCAGGTGCGAGTTAATGCGGGTCAACTCGTTGAGCATGAGCCGAATCCACATCGCGCGCGGCGGTATCTCCAGCCCAAGGAGCTTTTCGACGGCCAACACGTACGCCAGATTGTTGGTCATGGGGCAGAGATAGTCGATGCGGTCGGTCATGGGAATGACCTGCTGGTAAAACTTGGCTTCGCAGGTCTTCTCGATTCCAGTGTGGAGGAAGCCGATGTCGGGACGGACGCGGACGATGGTCTCGCCGTCAATCTCCAGCAGCAGGCGCAGCACGCCGTGGGTCGAGGGGTGCTGCGGTCCCATGTTGAGAACCATCGTGGGATCGCCATCAACGGTCTCGGTGACAGGTACGGCACGGAATTGATCAATGCTGGGCATCAGCGGTATCCCTCGACGGGGTAGTCCTTGCGCAGCGGATAACCTTCCCAGTCGTCCGGCAAGAGGATGCGGCGAAGGTCGGGATGACCCTGGAAGCGGATGCCGAAGAGATCGAAGACCTCGCGCTCGAAGGGCGAAGCTCCTGCCCACAATGAGGTGACCGATTCGATGTAGGGATCGGCTCCGTTGACTTTCACCTTGACGCGGATGCGCTCGCGGCGCTCATAGGAGAGCAGGGAATAGACGAGTTCAAAGCGGGGCTCGGATGGAAACCAGTCGACGGCGGTGAGGTCTGCCAGTACGGCGAAGCTGGTTTGGCTGGAGGTGCGTAAGAGATTGAGGGCGGCGAGGAGTTGAAGGGAGTCGATCCAGAGGGTGAGCTCGTCGCGATCGAACTTGGCCGCCTGAAGTGCCCCGGGCATCCCCGCGAGCAGGCAGGCAACCGCCGGACGCTCCTTCAGCAGATCAATATCGGTGATAGCAGGTTGAAGGGCCATAGGATTCAGAGCGCCTCGTCTCGTGTGGACTTGTTCCAATCGAGCACGCCCTTCTTCCAGACATAGAAGAATCCAACGAGGATGATCAGGACGTAAGTCATCATCTCCCAGAAGCCAAACATCTTCAGCCGTTTCAGCAGGATGGCCCAGGGATACAGGAATACAGCTTCAACATCGAAGAGGATGAAGAGCATGGCGACCAGGTAGAATTTTACGTTGAAGCGCTGACGGACATCGCCCACCGGGTCCATGCCGCATTCATAGGGCGACATTTTGCTCTTATTGGCCTTATGCTGACCGATTAAATAAGACAGGGTCACGATGGCAACCGCCAAAACGCAGGCCAAGGCGAAGTGGATCAGCAAAGGTATATACCTTGCAAAATAGTTGTCTGTCATCTTTGATTACGCACCAATGCACCCACCCACACAGTAGGGAACTGGTCAGTATAATTTTTAGATTTTCTCAGTGTCAAGCAAATGAGACGGAAGTGCGCGACTAACCCACAGGCGCGGATTGACAGGTGTCTTCCAAGGAACCTTAAAACCAAAGTAATGTTGTGAAGTTGGGGTTGGTACTAGACAATCCGAGCTGATACTACTCACGACTTGGAACGACGAGCATGCGTCCGGTTCCTTCGGTCATGCGAGGCGGAGTGTAGCGGAAAGAACACCGCGAAGATGATCTTTGGCTTCAATACGGATATACGCGCGCAAGGCACGGTTTACCACGTCCAGACAGAGGTGCGCGACAACGGACGGCGACTGGAGTCGCAGGTATTCGTGAGCGGCCGCTGCATCGGCAAGCGCTGTGCCACGCTGCCGCCGGACGCCGCTACGGATGCGGTGCAGGAACTGGCCAGGGCGCAGCATCGGTGGGTATTGGAAGCGGTTCGCGAAGGCTTTGTGGATGAGGTGCTGGAACAGGAAACAGGTGAGACGCTGGTGGTGCAGTTTCTGGGCTCGCAGCGGGTCTCAGACGACGAAGTAATTCTTCGTTTCCGGGTTCTCTCCGGCGGCTACGTTGCAGCCTCGGCGCAGGTGGGCGCGTGCTGGAGGGTGGAGGCCGCTACTGGAGTGCTGGAAAGCATGCTCACCAATGACGGTGGAGTTGCGGAGATGCGGCTGGCCCTGGCCGGTAGCGAGACCGAACTGGAAGTGAAAGCGCGGCTGGACGAGCGGGAGACTGTCCGGCGCTTTCTCATAAAATCCGCAAAAGCATAAAGTCCGTCGCGGGTACAATCATAAACATGAAGCTTGGAAGCAGACTGGTGCTGACGCTGGCCGGTGCGATGCTGTGCGCATCCGCCGTTGCGGCGCAACAGCAGCCACTTCCAGGGCAAGACGACGGCCCGCTGACGGAAAATCCGAAATACAACAAGCAAACGAAGGCCCAGCCGGTGCCTGCCAACAGCGCACCTCCGCGCAGTGACAACGAGAGCAGCAGCAGACAGACGCAGATTGACCTGTCGCCACCGCAAGGCGACCTGCTGGCGCACCCGGACGGCGGTCATGTGGCCGACGAGGCGCTGGGTGTGAGCGAGTGGAATCCCATGCGAGCGATTAAGGACGTGGAGGTGGGGGATTACTACTACAACGCAGGGAACTACAAGGCTGCGCTCAGCCGCTACCGGGAGGCTCTGCGATACAAACCGCGCGACGCGGTGGCCACCTTCAAACTGGCACAGGCGTTGGAGAAGATGAAGGCTTTCGACGAGGCGCGCGTGCGCTACGAGGAATATCTGGCAATTCTAAAGGACGGGCCGAAGGCGGCCGATGCGAGAAAGGCGCTGGAACGGCTCGGGAAGCAGTAGCAAAACCGGAGCTCGAAAATACACGTCCGAAAGCGAAAGCGAGCTAGAATCGGAGCTTGTCAATCGGACGCAAGGTGAAGGCGAAGATGGACGCATGGTTGGATCGTTTGAAGAGGGACATCGAAGATACGACCAGAGCATTGCGCGACGCGGACTGGAGCCGTGCGCCAGCAGAACGATGGAACAGCGCCGAGATTATTGAACACATGGGGCGCACTTACGGCACCACGGCCAAAATGCTTGAGCTGAGTCTGGAGGCGGGCGGCCCGCCCCAGGTGCGTACGGGAAAGGTTGCGGAGATTCTGAAGAAGTTGGTGGTTGTGAAGCTGGGGATCTTCCCGTCCGGTGCGAAGTCGCCCGCGATGGTGATGCCGAAAGGCATAGATCCCGGACCGGTTGCGCGGGAGCGGGCATTGGTGAGCCTGGTGCGCATGGAAAAGGCCATTGCAGCGGCTGAGGCGCGATGGGGAAGCGAAGAGCCGATTGCGATGCATCCCATCCTGGGGCCGCTGAAGGCCGGGCAGTGGAGAAAATTCCACTATGTTCATGGGCGTCATCACCTGGAGCAAGTTCGCAACAGGGTCGAAGCTAAATCAGCGCAGTAAGGTTTTATAAATCGAGGGCGTGCGGGACTCCGGCGTGGCGCGCCGCTTCCTTTGCGTCGTCCAACGCAGAGTTGAGATTGGTGATCAGCTCGCCCTTCGCTTGAATCTGCTCATTGAGTACGCGCTGCTGTTCAGCATATTCTCCAGGATTGGGGAAGACGCCGAGGGTGCGCCGGTATTCAAAGGTGCTGACCGCCTGCTCTTGCAGAAGCTTTGCCAGCTCCTGTTGCGCGGTGTTGATTTGCTTGCGGATGGCCGCGATGCGGTCCAAATATCGTTGGTTGATCTCCGCGGTGCGCCGGTCTATCTCACTCTCTTTGCTATTGATCTTAAGGTTGCTGTTGCTAGACTCCGCGACTTGGGCCGCAACGTTTGCGTTTTCGCTGGCGGCTGGGGGTTTTGCGGCCTTGGCAGGCTCGGGGCTTTCGGTGTCGGCTTCGTTCTGGGCCGTTTGTTTGGACGCCTGCTCGGCTGGCGCGGGGGTGCTTGCGATGTCATCGTTGGTGATGACCGGGGCGCGAGGCGCTCCACTCTGCTGGCGCTCGGCGCGGATTTGGCGGGCAAGGTCTCCAAGCGATTGCGATTGCGCGTGGGCGCAGACGGAGAACGCGAGGACCAGTAAAGCAAGGCCAGGCAGGCAGCGAAGACTCATGCGAAACTCACCTCATCTATTGTGCTCGCATCTTGCACTGTATTGTAGCGCCTTCCCGGGGGTTGCGGAGATCACCAAAGTTCAGCATGGTCAGGCGCGAAATCCGAGCAGGCCGAGGTAAGCCCGGATCATTGGTGAGCCGTAGAACCAACCGACGATCGACATGAGACAGAGAAAGACGCCAAAAGGAATCTCCAAACCGTGCATTGCGACCTGCGCGGCGTGCCAGGCGCGGGAGGCGGGTCGGACGCCGGGCCGTTTGCTGTAGCGGACAAAGCGCTTCTGGAAGACGACGAGGAGCACAAAAATTGCATAGACGCCGCCGAGCACGGAGGCCGTACAGAGGACGAAGAGGGTCAGGGCAGGGCCGAAAAACGCACCCGCCATCGCCATCAGCTTAACGTCGCCGAGGCCCAGTCCGTCGATCTTGCGCAGCTTGAGGTAAATCCAGCCGATCAGATAGAGAATGCCGGAGCCGACGATGGCTCCCAAGAGCGAGTTGGCCAGCGAACGCAAAACGAGCTGAACATTGAGCTGGAAAAGGGTTGGGTCACCCTTAAAATGCAGCGGCAAAAGGCTATAGGCCGGACCGGGAACCAGCACAAAGACGCTGAAGATGAAAGCCATCCCGAGTCCGGGGAGCGTCATGGCGTCGGGCAGGAGGTGAGTCTCGGCGTCGGTAAAAGTCAATCCGATGAGCAGAAAGCTCAGGACACAGCCTTTGGCGGCGTCAGGTGAAGCGCCATTTTGCAGGAAAGCGAGCAGAAAGAGCATTCCGCAGAGCAGCTCGACAATGGCGTAGCGCGGGGTAATGCGCGCGTGGCAGTGGCGGCAGCGTCCGCCGAGAATCAGCCAGCTTAGCACCGGGATGTTGTCAAAGCCGGCAATCTGGGTATGGCATTCCGGACAGGCCGAGCGCGGCGAAACGACGGAGATATGGCGCGGCAGCCTGTAGATGCAGACGTTGAGAAAGCTGCCGAAGATCAGGCCGAAGCAGAAAAATCCGGCTCCTAGAAACCAATCAGGATACACGCGCCATTCTCGCTTAGGAGGTACTAAAGCGATTATAGGTGGAAGCGACGAAATCCGGGAGGTACGAAAGTGGCATGTGCGGAAATTGTGCGATCTCGTGTGTTTGGCGATAGCTGCGTTGGGTGCTGGAATGGGCAAGGCCAGGCGCGAAATGGTGCCGGAAGACCGGGGGCGGTGGTGCGAATGCGCCGATTGTGATACAAAGCCTTTTGCGTCAGGAGCACTGGGAGCACGCACGATGGGGATACGAGTGGAGCGGGCGGAGTTCGATCCCGTGCAGGGATATGTGTACTACGTCGTCTTCAAGCCAAATCTTGAAATGGGCGTTGAGCAAGTGCAGATGGTCGCGGGAGTAGAGGCGACAGTCTCTTTGACGGAGAACGGCGATCTAGCCGAAGTGACATTCGTTTTGCCCAAGCAACTGCGCACCCCGCAGGCTTTGGCGTTCATCTGCGGCGAAGGGCAGGGAAGTTATGCGGAACCCAACGTCCATGTGGAAGTGGAGGGAATCAAGGGCGACACTGTGGTCAGCGTTCCGGGACGGCTGGATGTGGACATGGCCGGGCGCATCGTGGGCATGGTGCTGCAGTGGGAGCCAGTGATGACCGCGAGCTAGAGGGCGAAGGGCGGGGCGATTCCGTCCCATCCGGGTTACACTGCAGTGGAACGCCATGCATGAGATCAATCTCGACCGTCCGTACATTCAATTTGAAAAGGTCAGCAAAGCCTTCGGCGACAATGTCGTTCTGCGCGATGTGAGCTTTGAGGTCCGAGCTGGGGAAACGGTTTGCATACTGGGGCGCAGCGGCGTGGGCAAATCGGTGTCGCTGCACCACATCATGGGATTTCTGAAGCCGGATAGCGGTCGCGTGTGGGTGGCGCGCGAGGACATCACGGACTATTCGGAGACGGAGTTGGAGCGGATTCGCAAAATGGTGACCATGGTCTTCCAGAATGGCGCATTGTTTGACTCGTTGAGCGTGGGCGAAAACGTCGCGTTCCCCTTGCGCGAACGGGGAGACCTGAACGAAGCACAGATCTACCAGGTGGTGGACGGACTGTTGGAGATGGTGAACGTAGGCGAGTATCGCGAGGCACTTCCTTCTGACCTCTCGACGGGAATGAAGCGCTCGGTGGCGATTGCGCGGGCGCTGGCCTCTGAGCCGGAGGCGATTCTGTATGACGAGCCGACGACGATGGTGGACCCGCTGATGGCTCACCTGCTAGGAGACCTGATCAAGAAGCTGAAGAATCAGTTAAAGCTGACCAGCATCGTGGTGACCCATGACATGGCGCTGGCGAAGAAAATTGCCGACCAGATCGTTTTTCTACACGAAGCGCAGGTGGTGTTTTTTGGAACGCCGGAGGAGATGGAGCGCTCGGAGGTGGTAATCGTGAAGGAATTCCTGAGCTTGGATACGCTGAATTTGGCGTACTGGCGCAGTGGACGGCAGCGGCCTGCTCCTCCCCCGCAGCAGGCGTGAGCGGCTGTATTCAGTTTGTGATCAGAAACTCACGCTGCACCGGAGCGCCAGGACTCTTCGATCTCTTCCAGGCTGCGTCCCTTGGTTTCAGGGACCAGGTAGTAGCAGAAGATCAATGCGGCAATGGCGAGCAGCCCATAGAGCCAGAAGGTCCAAGTCGGGCCGATAAGTTCTACCAGGGTCAGAAACGTCATGGATACCAGTAGATTGAATATCCAGTTGGTGCCTGCCGCGGCTCCTTCAGCCTGTCCGCGAATCTTCAAGGGAAAGATTTCGGCGATCAGCAACCAGAAGATCGGCCCCAGGCTGATCGCAAAAAAAGTGACATAGGCCATCAAGGTAATGACCGCCAGCCGCACGGCTGCTGCGTTCTGCGCGCCGGAGCGGAAGACGAAGCCGAGAACGCCAAGGCTGAGGATCATTCCAACGATACCGGTCAGCAACAGTGGACGCCGCCCTACGCGATCAATCAGCCACATGGCGACAATCGTCATCAGCACATTGACCAGGCCGATGCCGGCGGTGGCCAGAATCGCCGCCTCGGCCGAGGGAAGGCCGGCAGACTGAATAATGGTGGGGGCGTAATAGATGACGGTATTAATGCCGGTGACCTGCTGAAAGATGGCGAGCCCTACGCCAACGACCAGCGCCGGACGAACCGCCGGTTTCAGGAGGTCTGACCAGGCGCCGTGCTCCTCGGAGTGGGCGAGGCTTCCGAGGATCTCCCGCAGCTCTGTTTCAACCTCTTGCGTTCCACGTATGCGCACCAGCACGGCACGCGCATTCTCCGGATGCGACCATCGGGCCAGCCAGCGCGGGCTTTCCGGTAGAAAAATCATGGCAATGCCAAGGATGACGCCGGGGACGGCGGCGAGGCCAAGCATCCAGCGCCATGCCTGGCTCTTGGCGAAGGCGTAATCGACGAGGTAGGCGGCCAGGATGCCGATGGTAATTGCCAATTGGAAGAGCGAGACCTGCCAGCCGCGCGCCTCCGGAGGCGATACTTCGGAGATGTAAACAGGTACGGTGGTCGAAGCCATCCCTATACCTAATCCCACAACTACTCTTCCGACCACCAGAATGGTGAAGGACGGGGCCAGGGCGCAGATCAATGCTCCGGCGATGAAGACGATCGACGTTCCGATCAAGGTAATGCGCCGGCCAAAGCGGTCGGCGAACCTGCCTCCGCTAAGGGCGCCGATGGTCGCCCCCAGGAGCACCATGCTTACCACCAGCTCCTGCGGAAACGTAGTGAGGGCGAAGTCTTTCTTAATGAAGATCACTGCCCCGGAAATGACGCCAGTGTCATAACCAAATAGGAGTCCGCCGAGCGCGGCAAAACTCGCGGCAACGTAAACGAAGCTGCTATTGGGCGGTGATGGACGATTACTGGACACCAGGACTCATTCCTTTATTGCGCATATCGCGCAGCTATTTCGTAATCATGAACTGTGCACTTGGCCCTCTCACCGAGTCAGGCGCGATCCAGACGGTCACCTGGGCCGGTTCGACGAGATGATGCATATCGATGTTCCAGAAAGCGAGTTCCTCGTATCCGACTTTGAACTCCACCCGTTGCGATTCGCCCGGCGCGAGAGAGAGCAACTTGAACCCCTTGAGTTCCTTCATTGGAAGGTTGACGCTGGTTCCTCGTTGTCCGAGATAAAGCTCCACTACCTCCTGCCCGGCGCGTTTTCCCTGATTGGTCACCGTGGCGGATACTCTGATTGTGCCCTCTGCGGTATCGAGGGCCCGCAGGCCGATGGACGCGCTGCTTACCTGAATCGCTGAATAAGAAAATTGGGTGTAGGAGAGACCGAAACCGAAAGGAAACAGGGGCGAGTTCTGCTCATCGATGTAGCGCGAGACGTACTTCTCAGCCGAATTTTGGGGAGGATGAGCGAGGTCGGTATCGCCGGCGGGACGTCCGGATTTCGGCGGGTTGTAGAACAGTGGCTCCTGACCAACCGAGCGCGGCACGGAGACGGGAAGCTTTCCGCTGAAGTTCACGTCGCCGAAGAGCGTTCTGACCAGGGCGAGGCCTGCCTGTGTTCCGGGATACCATGCCTCCACGATGGCGGAAACATGGGCTGCCGCCCAGGGGAGCGCTAAGGGGCGGCCGCTGAACAACACGAGGACGACAGGTTTTCCGGTGGCGACGATGGCTTCGAGGAGCTTCTGCTGATTACCGGGCAGATCGAGGTAGGCACGCGAGGCAGCTTCGCCGGTCATGGATGCAGCGCCTTCGCCAAGGGCGATGATGACGAGATCGGATTGCTGAGCAGCAATTACCGCCGCCTGGAATCCGCTCTCGCTGGCGCCGTCGATCTCTGCTCCTTTGGCGTAAAGCAGTTGTCCTCCGTTCTGCTGCATGCGTTGCGTCAGTGCAGATTTCAAGGTGACAGCCGTGGCTGGGTCGCCTTTTCCGGGCCATGAGCCAAGCATGTCGGCGGCGCTGTCAGCGAAGGGACCTACCAAGGCAATAGTGCGCAGATTGGAAGCGATCGGCAGCAGAGGTGCGCCATGGAACCCTTCGTTTCTCAGCAGCACCAGCGATTGCTCGGCAGCACTTCGCGCAAGTTCAAGGTGAGTTGCATCGAGCGCCGGTTGCGCCACCGATCCGGCTTCAGGAACGTAGGGGTGTTCGAAGAGGCCGAGGGCGAATTTAACTCGCAGGACGCGACGCACCGCCTCGTCTATTGCTGTCTCCGGGAGCTTTCCGGTGCGCACCAACTCTACGAGAGAGCGCCGGTACTGGCCACTCTCCATGTCCATGTCAACGCCCGCAAGTATCGCCTTCTTCGCGGCCGTGGGTGGATCATTGGCCACACCTTGCGCGATCAATTCGGCGACCGCGTTCCAGTCACTCACCACGAAACCAGAAAAGCCCCATTCGTGGCGCAGGATCGCGGTCAGAGTCATCGGGTTGGCGCTTGCCGGAATGCTGTTGAGCGGATTGAAGGCGCTCATCACTGTTGCCACACCGGCGTTTACCGCCGACTGAAATGGCGGCAGATAGATTTGCCGCAAGGTGCGCTCTGAGATATCCGCAGCATTGTAATCACGACCGCCTCCGGCTGCGCCATAACCAACCATGTGCTTTGCGCAGGCTGCCAGAGAATCGTGATTCGAGAGGCTGCTGCCCTGGTATCCGTGTACGTAAGCTGCGGCCATAATTTGGCCAAGGTATGGGTCTTCGCCCGCGCCTTCGACGATGCGGCCCCATCGAGCATCGCGAGCGATGTCAACCATGGGAGAAAAAGTCCAGCGGATGCCTTCGGCGGAAGCTTCCTGTGCGGCGACCCGCGATGCCTGCTCTACCAGTTGCGGATTCCAGGTAGAAGCCAGAGCGAGCGGAACTGGAAATATCGTTCTGTAGCCATGAATGACGTCAAGGCCGAAGAGTAACGGAATTTTTAGACGTGACCGTTCTATGGCAATCCGCTGCAGCGCATTCGTCTCAGCCGCGCCAGTGACATTGAGCAGCGAACCAAGCTGACCTTTGGCGATCAGCTCTTGAAAGCTGAGGCGCTCGGAAGCGGGCCCGGTGGCATTTCCAGCCGAGTACTGCACGAGCTGTCCTACTTTTTCTTCCAGCGTCATCTGCTTGAGCAACGCGTCTACCCGGTGCTCAAGGTCGGGTCGTGCAAGGCCGTCTGCTGCGAAAAGAGACGAAGCGAACAGCAAGAAAACGAAAACGCCGAAGCTATTCGGTATCCAAAATCCGCGGCGTGCTTTTTGTCGCATATCCATTCAGCTCGCGATGGCAAGTTCGTCGCGGCTTTTTTGAGGAACGCGAACGAACCTCGAAGCCAAACGAGCGTGCCAACCCGGACGAACATGCCCACCCGGCCTGACAGCATGAAGAACGGGACGCTCGTGAAGGAGCAATTCGGTTGCGCGCACCCGAGCATCCCCGTGGAACCACTGCTGCACGATGTTGCCGCAAAGAAAGTTGCCAATCGAAAGCAGGATCATCCCCTGATGGTGAGCCATCCATTCTTTCACCAGCGAGGGATCATGGGGAGGCTCTGTCGCGCCAAAGTCAGCCGCTTCATAGAAGCCGTAGCCGCGCAACCAACCGAGCTCGGCCATGCGATGCAGGTTATCGAGCGCATCGGCCGGCGCCACTGCAAGGGCCATAACACTGGCGTACGGCGCGATCACTAGCCGCTCCGGCGCGCGGTCTTGCACGGCCAGCTCTGGCACACCCATTGCGGCATAGCCGTACATGCCGGCGTCGTCTACTTCACACAAGCCTGCTTCAGAGATACCCCAGGGAACTTGCTTTTCCGCGGCGTACGCCTTCTGCGCGCTAACCGCTCCCCGCATGCTGTGCCGCAATAGGGTGTCGGACTGGGAGCGCATCCAGATGGCCGGCATGAGATATTCAAACATCGTTCCCGTCCACGAGATCAGGGTCGGGGGGCCACCTCGGGTTGGAACATGGATTCTTCCTAATCGGAACCATGTGCTTTGAGGCACATCCCCTTTGCTGATCGCAATGAAGGTGGCGATGCGCGCCTCCGACGCGAGCAGGTCATAGCAGGCCGCCTCAACTGTCTGGGTCTGCGAGTTGCAACCGATCGAGAGAAGCTTGCGGCGCCGCTCCAGCAAAAAGCCGAAGTCCATCTCCCCCACCCAGCACTCGGCTTTGGCGGCAATTGCGCGCAGGTCGCGAGCCAAGCCATCCGCACGCTCGGAGGCGCCCGACAGCAGAGCTAAGAGACGCTCGCACGCGGCTCGCTCTTCGTTGGAGGCAGGCACGGAGGCGGGCACCTGACTGGCATCATGCAAAAGTTGGGATTGAAGTTGCTGAACAAAACCAGGTATCCGCGCGAGCGATGGCAAGCTCTCGCCGTCAGGGTCGATGCCAAGCCGACGACGCAAGGGGTCAAACTCGGGCAGCAGCCAGGGCATGTAATCAGAGAATATCTTCTGTACTTGTTCTCTGCGCAACTGAAGTTGAGCCGCAAACCATGGTGCGCTACTTTCATGGAGTGGCGGGTCAACATGCGTCGCCGGTTCGCAGGCGAGTGCAGCCAGGCGCTCCAGCCACGGCCTGCTTTCCTGCTCGGCAAGACTTGGCGCAATGGTCGGCCCAGATCGTGATTCGGTAAGCGCGCGGAGATGGTCCACGTAGCCCTCCAGCAGCGAGGGTGAGAGGAGCGGCTTTTCGAGCAGTGCGGTACAGCCAACCTTCAAGGTGATAAGCGAGGCCGCAAGATTCCCGCTATCGACGCTCGAGACGAAAAAAGGAGGCTCCGGCTGCAGTGTCCGCGTGTCATACCAGTTGAAGAAATGTCCGCGGTAGCGGTGTAATTGCCTCATCGTCTCAAGCGTTAGCTGAGTCTGCTCCACAAATTCAGGGATAGTGACATAACCAAGCTCACACGCAACCTGACGAGCATTCAGCAAAAAACCCATGTTGGTTGGCGAGACACGCGCTGCAATCTTTGCCGGCTCCTCCTGCACGCTGTCTGGGACAAGCCAATGATGCTGGGACGAGCTGAACTCAGCGAAATAGCGCCAGGTATGGAGTGCGGCGTGGCGGAGAAAAAGTTTACCCGCGGCAGTAGCCGTGTTGCGGGCCTGACGCGGAGGCCGGTCTAGCCACACCGAGACCGCTTTGCCGCACGCCCAGAGCACAAGGATTGGCAGGGCAGTCCAGAAGGCCTGCGGACGAACCACGAGCAGCACTGCGCCCAAAGCAGACGCGATCACGGGTGCGCAGGCTAGATAAAAATCGAGCGAAGTACGCTTGCGCACTCCCAGCTCTGCTTCGGCCGCGGTTTCCCATTCCAGCAGCCGCTGACGTGAGACGGCGCGCCGGTATGAGCTGCGAAAAACGGCATCGAGCGAAACCAGCGCATCGTGAACAAGAAAAGTAAGGACCAGGAAGACGCCGGTCAGGGCCGTCGCCAGCGAGACGCAAGCATCGCCGAGCCGCGCAAAGCTGCGTGCGAGCAGCGCCCGCGCTGTGGCTACTGCGAACTGCACCCAAGGCGGCACAAAGAGGATCGCAAGCGCGATAAGCGTCCAATACAGGGGCCGACCGGGCAGCACCAGCCAGCCAAGGACGAAGAGAGCGAGGGTGGCGGGCCCGACCATGCTGCGACGCAAGTTATCCAGAATTTTCCAGCGCGAGACGATCGAAATAGGGTTGAGTACGCGACGGCCACTCTCATCCGGCACGCGCGGAAATAACCATTCCGCAATCTGCCAGTCCCCGCGAACCCAGCGGTGTTTGCGGCGGGTATATGTGCTGTAGTGGGAAGGATAGCGATCCACGATTTCGACATCACTGACCAGTCCGGCGCGCGCGTAAGCGCCTTCAATTAGATCGTGGCTCAGAATGGCGTTGCGTGGAAAACGATGATCAAGGACACGGTGCACTGCTCGCACATCGTACAGACCTTTGCCGACAAATGTTCCCTCACCGTAAAGGTCCTGATAAACGTCGGAGGTTGCGTGGGTATAAATGTCGAACCCGGAAGGGCCGGAGTAGATGGACGCCAGCCGGGACTGTACCGCACTGTCGACACTGATTGCAACACGCGGCTGCAGAATTCCAAAGCCCTGGATGACAACATTGCGGCTGTCGATTACAGCCCGGCATAAGGGATGGGCAAGCGTCCCAATCAAGCGCTGCGCCGTTTCACGTGGCAGTTGGGTGTCAGCGTCAACCGTGAGCACATAGCGGACGCGCGGCAAGATTGACAGATCGGCCACCTTGTAAGGAAAGCTGTCGTACTCGCCGAGAATAAGCCGGTTGAAATCGAGCAGCTTGCCGCGTTTACGCTCCCAGCCCATCCAGACGCCTTCGCGCGGGTTGTACACCCGGTGCCGATGGAACATTGCGAACGTACCGGCGCCGTACTTCTCGTTCAGCTCCCGTATGAGCTGGCCGCAGAGTTCGACCACGGGTTCATCTTCGCGCGGTTGCTCGTCGGCGTCGGGCAGATCGGTAAGCAGCGCGAAATACAGGTTTGCACTGACGTTTCCCAGGTAACGAACTTCGAGGTCGCTGACGAGTTGCCGAACCTGCTTCTCATTCAAAAGCAGCGTGGGTACAACAACCATGGTGGTGCAATCATTCGGAATGCCGTTGCGGAAATCGAGCTTGGGCAGGATCTGTGGGCGCAGAAACGAAGAGAACAGATAGTTGATCACCTGCACGGCACCTTCGCTGCATGGCAGCAGCAAGACAAGCGCGGCAAATGCAGGCAGCCCATAGCGAGCTGAAATCCTTCCACCAGAGCGCGGCCAAAATCATGCTGAGTGTCAGGAACTCGATGCCTCCCAGATAGAACTCGTTGGGATATTGGCGCATAAACAGTGCCCAGCGCTCGCGGAAAGGAAGCCGCACATTACCGCGGCGGCGCAATTTCTCCTGTCCTTCGGCAATTAAGTAATAGCCAACGTGCGCCCGTCGTTGCGCAAGGGTCGGGTCGTCTTCGCGAACGCGTTGGGATTCGCAAGCGAGGGACAGGGCCAGTTCCGCAATTTCGAGCTCTGAGAGATCAGAGTGTTTTGCCAGCTTCACAACGGCTCCGCGATACAACTCGCGGCTCTCCGGGTCCATGTATGCGTAAGCATCCGCCGGATCGCGGCGCAGTACTGCATCGAAGACAATCAGCGGTTCAAGCAGCTCCGGCCACGGCGCCTGGTCGATCTCGCGAAGACTCCGGACACAGTTCTCAATTGTCTTCAGTTGCGTTTCCGCAGACGCGAGGCGAACCGTCGGCCCCTGCCGGCAACGCCAGCACAGCGATTCGCTCCAGCAGCACGCAACGCAGCGCTGGAACGATGGACCGCAGCTCATCAAGACGGAGCACAACAGCATTCTGAAGTGCTTGCAAGTAGACGCAGAACCCGGAATCATCAAACGCGTAATCAAGCGATGCAAGCAGATCTTCTGCAACTACCAGGATTCTGGGCGCGATCTGGCCGGAGCGGCGCACGTACGCAGTATGGGTCAAAGATTCCTTAGCGTCCGCCACTGAAGCCAGAGCGGACTTCAGTAAGCCGAGATTCTCGCCAAGCAAAACGCGCTCATCGATAGCGAAATAGTTACGTTTCAGCGGAGCTTCGATGGCCGCAAATAGCAACTGCAGCTTCTGGCTCAGATCATTGAGCCGCTGCAAGTAATGAGGCGACGAATCTACGCGCGGCAGCCACGTCATGCTGTCGGCGCACTTGGCAGCTCTGGCACTAAGAAATTCGTTGCGAAGGCCGCCAGCGACCTTCTTTCCGGAAAATGTTCCGGTCGAGTACCGCTCCAAAATTGCAATATGTTCAGGCATCTGACTCCTCGATAGTTCCTTATCGATAGCTGGCGGCCTGTAGTTCAAACATCTCTGCGTATAGCCCGCCCAGAGCCATCATCTGACGATGATTTCCGTCTTCCGCGATCCTGCCGTCCTTCAGCAGAACGATCCGGTCGGCCATACGTACGGTGGAAAAACGATGCGAAATGAAGAGCGTCATCTTTCCTTCCGTCAGTTCCGCAAAGCGCTCGAAGACCTCATACTCGCCGCGAGCGTCGAGCGCGGCGGTTGGTTCGTCGAGAATTAAAACTTGCGCGTCGCGCAGGTAGGCGCGAGCCAGAGCGAGTCTCTGCCACTCACCACCGGAAAGATCCACGCCCTGGTGGAAGCGTCGCCCGAGCATCTGTTCGTATCCGCCCGGAAGCTTGGCAATCACTTCGTCCGCCAGGCTCTTTCGCGCGGCGGCGAAAATGCGCTCGCTATTGTGCAGATCTTCAATTCGCCCGACCGCGACATTCTCGCGGGCCGTCATCTCGTAGCGCATGAAGTCCTGAAAGATAACCCCGATCTCGCGATAAAGATCTTCAATGCTGTATTCGCGCAGGTCCACGCCGTCGAGAAGGATCTGGCCATCGGTAGGGTCATAGAGCCGCGTCAGCAGCTTTACGATTGTGGTTTTACCTTCGCCATTCTCGCCGATCAGAGCGACGCGTTCTCCGGGATGCAGCGTAAAGTCCAGGCCGTCCAGCACAAGCCGCGTTGTGCCCGGATAAGTAGAACGAGACGTTGCGAAACTCGAAACCGTGGACGACCGGACGCGGAGCCGGCAACGCATTGGGCTTGGAGTGAATGGTGGGCCGCATCTCAAAAAAGGCGAGCAGATCAGTGAGAAAGAGCGCCTGGTCCGCGATGCTGGAAGCGGTCGAGAAAATCTGCTGTATGTTGTTGCTCGCCTGCAGAATCGCGCCCGCAAGAAAGTACAGCGTTCCGATGGACAGTACGCCGTTGACGGTCTGCCAGATGACCCATGCATATGCCCCGTAATAGCCGAGAGTTCCCAGTACGCTGAGCAGTGCGCCGATGCGGAGCCTGCGTGCAGAGAGTTCTACATTTTCGCGGTAAATGTCATCGGAGAGCGTGGTAAAGCGCCCGGTAAGAAAGTTGCCAAGACCGAAAAGCTTCAGCTCCTTCGCTGCTTCTTTGCTGCCCCCCAGAATTCGCAGGTAATCAAGATGACGGCGAATGGGGGTCTGGCGAAAATTCTTGGCGTATTCCAGAAATGCGAAGTGACTCTCGCCCAGGAACGCGGGGACAACGCCGCCGATCAAAAGCAGCAGCAACCAGGGAGAAAAGTAAACAATTGAAATCGAGAGAGACAGCGTTGTGACAACCTGTTGCAGCAGCCGTCCCAGAGACTGGATCATCCCCAGTCGATCTGTCGCCTGTACGCGAGCACGCTCAAGACGGTCGTAATAAACCGGGTCTTCGTAGGCGGCCAGGTCTAACCCTACGGCGTGCTGCATCACCGCGATGCTGACGTGGCGGGTGTACTTGTCTGCCAGAAGAGAGTCGAGGTAATCGATAACTCGCGTAAGAATACTGCTGCAAGCAGCGAGCGCGAATTCGGCTGCTACCAGCCACCATAACGCCGACGTAATTGGATGGTGCTTGGTGATCACGCCAACGATGTTGTCAACGATGAGCTTGCTGATCGCCAGCAGTCCGATGGGCAACAGCGCGATGATTATACGCAGGAAGATTCCGAAGAACACGACCGTTGGACCAGCCGTCCAAACTATCTTCAATACAGGTGGCAACTGGCGCAACGCGGCCAAGCGCTCATTCCATGGCAGCCAGAAATTGTGTTTGTGGCGGGGCATTTAGGAATTCAAAAATCTATCCTTTCGCACACTCCGGCAAACTGCTGGACGCAGCAGTAGGCGAGTCTGAGCTTAGACGGGTGGCGTAATGGATCAGATGCAGGAAAGATCTAGAACGTAAATACCTGACTGAACTTTGTAGTTTGTTTTCTGCACTCCTCAGTGAATCTCGTAGCCCGGCTTAAGTTGGCACCGGTAAGTTGTTGAATGATCTTCTTCTGTTTTTTCCGTGCATTCGGCCCAGCTCAAGCACAGGTCCGGTCCAAGCGGAAATACGATGTCGAATTCCATTCACCTCGGCTTCAATGCTGAGTCCCTCTGCTTCATTCGGCAACGTAAAAGTCATGTTCCGGCCGAGAATCGCCGGATAGGACTGCCGAACGATTTCGCCGGTCGTCGGATGAACTACCTCAGCCTCAACCAGAAATGTTGCCGGGTCTGACCAATCGCGAACTGAAACCTTGAGCACTCGACCGTTCTGTGTCAGGTCATTGGAATCGATCCTTGTGAAAGGGCATGGGCCGGCGATACAGGACACTCTTGGATTTCGGAACGCGTTGCCCTCGCCGGCATCGAGCGTCAGCGCGCGCAATCGCCGCCTTCCATTTTCCGTCGGGCGAGCAAGGCTTTTCACCTCCGCAAGTGACGTTGCCGGTATTTACCACCTGAAAGGTTTTTGCGACGCTTCCGATGTCCGCTGTTGTCGAGGTCTTGACGGAATACCTGATTGAAACCTGGGCAATCACCGTCGCCGGACCGCCGGGCACAGACTTCGCGGCGCGCGGAAGTGGCGACATGCGGACGACATAAAGCATTTTTCCTGCTGGTTGAGTCAGATCGAGCGGTTCGTAATCTGGATGCCGGAACGTTAGCGTGACAGTTTGGCCGCGCTTGAGACCACGATGCAAACTAATGTGGAAGAGCCCCGTGGAATCAGACCTGCTGCCGTGCAACGCCTCTCCATTGGCTGCGTTTATCTCTACGCCGGCGATGGGCGCTTGCTTTCCCGGGTCCGGATTCTGAGTTATAACTACACCGGTCAGTGTCAGGGGTTGTTCTTTCCTGAGCCGCACAAACAGGAAAACCAGAGCGGCGCCGAGCATGGCAATCCCCGCCCAGAGTGCTATTTTGTGCCTGCGATTCACTGGCTCCCCTCGAGACACAAATGTGATGCAGCCACCAGGGTTGAGGATCAGGGCTAACGGGGAGCTTTGAATATGTCCGGAAGCTTCTCTGGACTACAAGTTGATTCTTGTGCAAATAATATTCAACCCGGAGAGGTCGCTTGGAATCAATTAGCCGAGTGGATAAAGACTACTCGGCCGGCAGGACACACTTACGCGGCGTGCCCTGCTTGGGGCGATGCTCGGTTGCATCGTGCCGTTTGCTCGAAGTGAAATTCTGAGCTGTCTCGCCAATCCGCCGGAGCCAACGTTCCTTTCGCAGGACGATCACCAGTTCCTGGATGAACTGGAGCGTGCGAATTGTCTGTTCTTCGTAGAACAAGCGAATCCTCAGACTGGGTTGGTACGGGATCGATGTGACGTACGCTCGCCTGGCGACAACATTGTAGCGAGCATAGCCGCCACTGGCTTCGGATTGACTGCGCTCTGCATTGGGCAACAGCGAGGTTACATTTCGCTCTCCGATGCGAGCACGCGAGTTCTTGCCACCTTGCGATTTTTATGGAGAAAGCTCCCCGTTCACCGCGGATTCTTCTATCACTGGGCGGACATGAACACGGGCGAGCGAACCTGGAATTCAGAAGTCTCTTCCATCGATACCACGATCTTGCTCTGCGGAATTCTGACCTGCCGGCAGCACTTCCAGAACAGCGAAATCCGCCAATTGGCGCACGACATCTTCAATCGCGTGGATTGGACGTGGCTCTCCGAAGATACCTCGCTATTGACGCACGGATGGACGCCCGAAATGGGATTTCTTCCGTACCGATGGGATTATTACAGCGAGTTGATGGCGATGTATCTGCTGGGCTTGGGATCGTATTCCCACCCCCTTAAACCAGAAACGTGGAAGGCATGGAAACGAACCACCTTCGAATATGACGGCCTGCGATACGTTGGATCGTTCGCGCCATTATTCGTACACCAATACTCTGAAGCATGGTTCGATTTTCGTGACCAGCGCGATGAGTATACCGATTACTTCAAGAACTCAATCATCGCCACGGATGTGCATCGGCGTTTTTGCCTGGCATTGGCGAAGCAGTTCCCGGACTACAGTGAGAATCTGTGGGGCATCACGGCTTCGGATTCGGAGAAGGGCTATGTTGTCTGGGGCGGTCCGCCGGCCATGGGCCCGATCGAT
The DNA here is from genome assembly GCA_963800195.1 of uncultured Acidobacteriota bacterium. Lineage (GTDB taxonomy): Bacteria > Acidobacteriota > Terriglobia > Terriglobales > Acidobacteriaceae > TOLSYN. The sequence goes on along the minus strand of CAWCZZ010000010.1, from coordinate 157,664 downwards.
GGCACCATCGTTCCCAGCGCAGCCGGAGGTTCGCTGCCGTTTCTGGTGCAACCCACAATACGCGTGCTCAGGACAATCAAGAATGAATATGCCGGAGCGTGGAGCCGTTATGGTTTCGTCAACGCGTTTAATCCCTTGAAGAAATGGTATGACAGCTCGGTCATCGGCATCGACACCGGAATTACCATGCTTATGGCGGAAAACGCACGGAGCGGATTCGTGTGGAACACGTTCATGAAAAACGCGGAAGCAAAGCGAGGGATGAAGCGCGCCGGCTTCTATCGATACCGATAGTTCTTTTCCCTGCGCAGCGCCATTAGTGCAGGCTCGGTACATCCTAGGCGCGCTTAGGTTCAAGAACCTAAGCATTCTCCGCATTTTGCCGTACTGAAAAAGCAAATCCAGCTCTGCATACTGAAGTTGCCACGGCAATGCCCACAAGGCTCAGCCGACCACTTCGTATGCATTGGACAAGACGTGAGTTCTTGCGGACGTGTTTGACGGGCGCCGCAGTTGTCTCACTGCGTCAAAAAGAATTCGCTTCGATCCTGCCCTTTCATCACGAACATAGTGGCGGGGCGAGCGATGCGATGCTGCTCGACGAGTTGCAGCGCGCCTCGTTCGATTTCTTTTGGAGCGAAGCCGACCCCAACAGCGGACTGGTGCGCGACCGTGCCCATGCCGATGGCGGCGATACTCGCCGGATGAGCAGCATTGCGGCGACCGGTTTCGGCCTGACCGCACTGTGCATTGCGCATCGGCGCCGGTATATGCCCGAGGACGAGATTGTAAAACGGGTGCGCCGGACCCTTCGCTTCCTGGCCTCCGATGCTCCCCACGTCCACGGATTTTTCTATCATTACTCCGATCTGCGCGACGGCAAGCGCTTTGCCGGATCGGAGATATCGCCCATCGACATGGCCATTCTGCTCTGCGGCGTGCTGACCTGTCGCGAGTATTTCCAGGATGAGGCGATCGTTAAGGATGCGACCCGAATCTACGAGCGGGTCGAGTGGCCATGGGCGCTCGATGGCGGTAATACCCTCCCATTGTCGTGGACTCCGGAACTTGGATTTACATCGGCTGCGCTGGGACTCATTCAGCGAATGCATCCTGCTCTACCTGCTGGCGATAGGATCACCTACCCACCCTATTTCTCCTGTCTGCTGGAGCGCCGTCGAACGTCCATATTTGATTTATCGGGGGCCATCGCTTTATCTCCTCCCCCGCGCCGTTATTTGTGCACCAATTTCCCCAGGCCTGGTTTGACCTCCGGAACCAGAGGGACGCAGTACACCAACTATTTTGAGAATTCCGTGGCGGCGGTGCGGGCGCATCGGCAATTCTGCCTCGACCTGAGGCCGCAGTTCGGCAGCTATGCGGAGAATCTGTGGGGAATTACCGCATCCGATTCCAGCAAGGGATACGTCGCCTGGGGCGGCCCGCCGTTGCAAGGTCCGGTTGATGGCACCATCGTCCCTGCAGCCGCGGCGGGATCGCTGCCATTTTTGTTTCGGGAATCCGTGGCCGTGCTGCGGAACTTGCGCCACCAGTATGGAGACCGGATCTGGAAGCGCTACGGTTTTGTCGATGCCTTCAATCCCATCACCGGATGGGTGGACAGCGATGTCGTCGGAATCGACGCGGGGATCAGTTTGCTCATGGCAGAGAATGCCCGCAGCCAGTTTGTGTGGCAGACTTTCATGCGAAGCCGCGAAGCCCATGTCGCCATGCAGAAGTGCGGTTTCCACTCTCGTTTCCACGTGTAGCGCTCGCCTCAATCTCTCCGTTCTCACCCATTAGTGTTGAATCGCTTTGGATTTCCAATCGGGGCCTTGCTGCCACCATCAGGCGCAAGGCCCCGCCGTTCAGGCCGCTTGCTTTGTCTGGGATTTCGTCTCGCCCTCAATCGGGATCGAACGGCGCTGTTCTTTCTGTTGCGGTACGGGAACCGTAACTTCAAGCAGTCCGTTCTGGAACTTCGCGTTAGCATGCTCCAGGTCCGCTCCTTCAGGCAAAGGAATGCTGCGGTAGAAAAATCCATACTGACGCTCGCTCCGGCGTACTCCTTCATCTTTCTCTTCGTGCTCGTACTTGCGCTCCCCCTGAATCACGAGGGCATCGTTATCGATCTCGACTTTCACATCGTTGGGTGATAGGCCGGGAAGTTCGACGCGGATGTTGTACTTGCCATCATGCTCGGTGACTTCGATGGCGGGCGACCAGCCGCTTCGGTTCTCGCCTTCGCGCTCCAAACCAAACTCCTGCATCACGCGATCCATCTCTTCGGTCATTCTTCTCATGAGAGTGAATGGGTTGCTGAAAAAAGCCTGAGGGCTCATTCCAAAGCCGAGCGCAGATCGTCTGCGGGGAGAGAGACCGGTCTCGGAAGTGTTGCGTTGTGTGGTCTGCCCTTGCTGTTCACGCGATTTTACGTTTAGAGATTTCGGGTCGTTCTGGGTTGTCATAAAGACTCCTTTTGCAGGCTGCTGAAAAATGAGCAGAATGCGGCATGAATCAGCCTTCCGTCGTTATTCCGGGAGTGCTTCCGCGGGTTGTTCAGGTTCCGAGTGGATGTTGGCGGCGGCAGAGGGTGCTTTTAGGCACACTTCGGCTGTGGGGTACTACCCATGAGATTGCGGATGCGCACCAGATTGTAAGCCGCCGCCGTGAAGGTGAACACCCAGCCGACCTGCTCCAGTCCACGATGCCGCAGCTTGCGTAACAAACCCACTGTTTTCATCCAGCCAAACACCTCTTCGATTCTCTTGCGCTTTCTCTGGCTCACCCGGTAGCCGTCGTGACGAGTGGTGCGCTGGTCGATGGCACTGCGGCGGTTGGTATCGTTCTGCGCCACATGCGGAGTAACGTTCATGTGCCGCAACTCGCCGACGAAGTCGTGAACGTCATAGCCCTTGTCAGCTCCCAGCGTGACGCGGCCATTGCCGGGAATGTCCTCGACCATCAGCAGAGCGGCATCGCGTTCGGCTGCGCCATAGGCTTGCGTAGTGCGCGTGGACACCACCAGTCCGTTGCGGTTCTCGGTGAGCAGATGACCGCGATAGGCCAGCACCGCTGCGCTGCCGCGGCTCTTGCGAGCCTGCATGGCATCCGGGTCGGTTGTGGAGCTATGGGTATCATTGCTGCGACTTTTCGCCGTGGAAGTTCACCGTTGGATTCGAGCCACCCTCTTCGCCCGATGCCGCAGGTGGCTGCTGGTCATCATCGATACGGCGAAAACTCTTCTGCCCTGCCCATGCTTCCAGCAAGGTTCCATCCACGGTGAAGTGCTCATCCGAGAGCAGGTCGCGCCGTCGCGCTTGTTTCAGAACGGCCTCAAAGAACGCTTCAGCAATATCGCCAGCCAGTAGCCGTTGACGGTTCTTGCTGAACACGGTTGCATCCCAGATGGCGTCGTCCATGTTCAATCCCACGAACCAGCGGAAGAGCAGGTTGTAGTTGAGTTGTTCCATCAACATGCGTTCGCTGCGCACCGAGTACAGCACTTGCAGCAACAGCGCACGCAGCAACTTCTCCGGCGCAATCGAAGGCCGCCCCGTCTTGGCGTACAGTTTGCTGAAGCATGGCTTCAGATCGCGCAGCGCCTCGTCGGCCATGACACGCACTGGACGAAGCGGATGGTCTTGAGGAATACGCTGTTCGGGGCTTACGTAACTGAACACATCCAACTGCTGCTCGTCGTCTCCACGCATAGCTATTTCTTACCAGCTTGCGTTGTGGAAATGAGAGTAGTTTTTCAGCATCCTGCTAGATTGGTTGGCAGTGGACATTGAACGTAGGCGTGCCCGCTGCGCACGGGAGGGACACCTTGAATGGCAGCTTCCCTCAACGCACGCGCTTTCCGGTGGGGATCCTTCGCAAGGGGCTGGCACAACCGCAACGCGCAGCATTGTGAGGACCCTCATTCGGATAGAAAGTAGGACAGTCCAAAGCGAGGGAGCCGTTGCCTCGTAAACAAGCATTTTTGCGAACTGGTTGCCGAGCGATTCGCGACCACTCCCGTCAGGTGAGCGACGGCCCACAGAAGCCGTTCAGAATTGTCCTCCTGCTGGAGCATCGCAAGGCTTTATACTTACCGGAACGACGAATGGAATTTTAAGAACAGGCGAGCCGTCTGTTAAGTGTCGGATGCGGTGAATTTGTCTTCCAGCAGGCCAGGAAACGGCTCTTGTCCAGCCGCGACAACGAGAATTGGCAGTCCGCCGAAAAAAAAGAGAGAGAGAGGCAATGACATGGCAAAGAGCGTAAACAAAGTCATTCTGATTGGAAATCTGGGCAAAGATCCGGAGTTGAAACACACCAGCGGCGGCACTGCCGTCGCCACCATGACCGTCGCCACCAATGAGCGCTTCAAGGATAAAAGTGGCGAATGGCAGGACCGCACCGAGTGGCACAACGTCGTGTTGTGGCAGCGGCTGGCTGAGATCGCCGCCGAGTACCTGAAAAAGGGCCGTTCCGTCTACGTCGAAGGCCGTCTCCAGACCCGCTCCTGGGAAGACAAACAGGGACAGAAGCGCTACACAACTGAGATCGTCGCCAGCGACCTGGTTCTGCTGGGCGGCGGCGGACGCGATGAGAGCGGCGGACGCTCCTCGCGCAGCGACTTCGATCAGAGCGGACGCGGCGACTTCGACTCCTCGCCCGCCCACTCCACCGAAATCACCGACGACGACATACCGTTCTAGGGGGGCAGGCGAACCCGTCCGCGCCGTGCCCCGCCAGCACGGCCGGACGCAGCGGGATACGGCGGACGGGTTCCTCAGAGCTTCCAACGAAGGTAATAAAGAAAGTACGGGTCAGGAAAGTTCAGGGTCTCTTTTTCCACATCCCACTCGATCACCCGGTCGCCCTGTTTCATTTCCTTTGCCGCCTCTTCCATCTGCCCAAGCGTGCTGGTAATGCTGCTACCAGATGGGCCCTCTCCCCTCGTTATTAGCGCCGTACGGTCCCTGATTTCCGAGTATTTGAGCGTAAGCCTGGGTTCACCGGTAGCAATGGCCCGCAAAACCACCGTGTAGACATCGCCGACAGTTCCATCCTGCAAGGTGAATGCTTTCCGATCAGTCCCTCGGACGCGCGGCCCTTTTTCTAGAATGTCCAAAGCTGTCTGGCAGCTCGAAGCGCTCGCAACGGACCGCAGAGTGTCCGTTAAATCATTGTCACTGATATCGAAATTGGTGAGGGTCGGGAGGGCCTCATCTATCCCTTTCGCTCGACAAAGGTCCAGGCAAAGGCTCTGCATCAATTGCGGAGACGACAGGCTCTCTTCTGCAAGACGAGAGATAACACTTTCGGCTAGGTTGAGGTTTAGTCGGGGAAAACCCAACTTCGGTATGTTCAGTAACTCAGATTTACTCCAATAAGTTACTTCCACTATGCGCACTCTGCCGCGCAGATCGGGGTTCGCGCGTATGACGTCGTCCGAGCGATGCGGGACAGAAACAACCACGATTGTGCATCCCGCACGCGCTGCCTCTTTGAACTGCTCGACAATGCTGCTTTGTATACCACGATCGATGTAATGGAAATCGTCGACTACAAGAGTCTTACCGGCCTCTTTTACCCGCTGAATTAATTCTGCCCCAGATATCGGATCGAACTGCAAAACCGCTTGTTCTTCCTCCGACCTGGCTATCTTGCCGTTGAGGCCAGCTTCTGCCTTTGCCAGAAAGCTGATGCCGGCCTTGGCGTCAGCGCTTATTTCGCGCGATTTCACTGCTCCGGTCGAGCTCGACGAAAGAGCTGGAACCTTTAACTTGGATCTAATTCGCCGCCAAAGGGCATCCTCATTGTCGATGCCGCCTCCAGTAACGAGAAGCATTGAATTTAGCCCAACCACCGTTTCGCACAGCACCGTCTTACCGGATTTTGAAGGGCCCGAGACGGCGGCAATGATTCCGGGCGTATCAACCGCATCGAGCAACTTCTGCTCAAGATTCAAGTCAGGGCGCTCATAATAGGTGTATTTCGGCAATGTACCGGGGGTGAAAATCTCGTTGGCATTCATCAGCGATCAGAATAGAACTTCGCAGCGTTACAGTCCATATTTATGAACTGGGGAAGGATCTTTCTTTGGCGAAGGAGGGGGGCAGTCTGGAGCATGGCACCAGGTAAAGCTATGGTCGTTCGCCGGTGCGCCGAACTTCGCAAGGATTTAGTAAAGTAGAGAAGCATGCCACAGACGAGCTATCGAACCAGCACCTTTGCCGAATCGGTCATCCGCCGCATGACGCGGGTGGCCCATCAGACCGGCGCGATCAATCTCTCCCAGGGCTTCCCGGATTTCGATCCGCCGGAGGCCTTGCTCAGGGCAGCGGTGCACGCCGCGCGCGAGGGGCCGCACCAGTATGCCGTAACCTGGGGGGCGCCGGATTTTCGCCGTGCGCTGGCCCAGAAACAATCGCGCTTCATGGGCCTGCCGCTCGATGCCGACGCCAACTTTGTGGTCACCTGCGGCAGCACAGAAGCCATGATGGTGGCCATGATGACCGCCTGCAATCCGGGCGACAAGGTCATCGTCTTCTCACCGTTCTATGAAAATTATGCCGCCGACGCGATTCTCTCCGGTGCCGAGCCCATCTACGTTCCGCTGCATCCGCCGGAGTTCAGCTTTGATCCCGCCGAGCTGCGCCGCGCCTTTGAGCAGCGGCCCAAGGCGCTCGTCCTGTGCAATCCATCGAATCCCTCCGGCAAGGTTTTCACCCGCGAAGAGCTGCTCTATATCGCATCGCTCGCCGAGGAGTTCGACACCTTTGTTTTGACCGATGAAGTGTACGAACACATCGTGTACGCGCCCCATCGCCATACCTATTTCGCCGCACTGCCCGGAATGTTCGAACGCACCATCTCCTGCAGCTCGCTTTCGAAGACCTACTCCATCACCGGATGGCGCCTGGGCTATGTCATCGCCCCTCCCGCGATTGTCAACGAAGCGCGCAAGGTTCACGACTTCCTGACCGTCGGCGCGGCGGCTCCCCTGCAGGCCGCCGCCGTCACCGCGCTGGAGCTGCCCGACAGCTATTACGGCGAGCTGCTTACGTTGTACACGCAAAAGCGCGACTTGTTCCTCGGCTATCTCGATAAGGCGGGGCTCAGCTATAGCCGTCCGCAGGGCGCATACTACGTAATCGCCGATATCGCCGAGTTTGGCTGGCAGGACGATGTTGAATTCTGCGAGTGGCTGGCGCGCGAGGTGGGAGTAGCAGCCGTCCCTGGGTCGAGCTTCTTCCACGAGCCGGTGCGGCACTTGATTCGTTTCCATTTTGCCAAGCGCTCGGAGACCTTGGCCGCCGCCGGTGAGCGACTGCTCAAGCTGCGCGAGAAAGCGCATGGCCAACACGCCTGAGTCCGCCCGGCGCCAACGCAAGAGAGCTGAGCACGCATGGCATTGAGAATTCAATGGCGCTAAGAATTCAGAAGACGCTCCTCGAACTTCTCCGGCAGCATGGCGAAGAGATGTATCCGCACGAGTGCTGCGGCGCGCTAGTTGGTGACTTTGACGAGGCGGGCAATCACACGGTAAAAAGTGTCATTCGTTGCAGTAACACGCGCACCGACTCGCCGCAGAACCGCTATCAGATCAGTCCGCTCGAGCTGGTGCGGATTCAGCGTGACGCCAGGCTGGCGGGCCAGGACATTGTGGGCTTCTATCACTCGCACCCTGACCACCCCCCGCACTGGTCGGCCACCGATCTGGACGAGGCGTACTGGAGCGGCTACTCTTACGTGATCATCAGCGTCGACCATGGCAAGGCCGTTGTCACGAATTCGTTTTTGCTGACCGCTGACCAATCCAGCAAACGCTTCGAAGATGAAACAATCGAAATCTATTAAAGTGTAAGTGTAAGCCGCACGAGACTGGAGATTGCAGTGGCAGTTTTGAATGAGGGCATTTCAGCAGCTTTAAGCAATGAGGAGATTCTGCGCTACTCGCGGCACTTGATCATGCCCGAAGTTGCCATGGCAGGACAGCGGAAGCTGAAGGCCGCGCGCGTGCTCTGTGTTGGAGCAGGCGGGCTCGGCTCGCCTCTCATGCTCTACCTTGCTGCCGCCGGCGTCGGAACCCTCGGGCTGGTCGATTTCGACGCAGTCGATTACACGAATCTGCAGCGCCAGATCGTCCACCATACCGGCGATGTTGGCCGCTCCAAGCTCGACTCGGCCATCGACAAAATTAACGCGCATCAATCCTTTTGTGAAGACCGAGCGCTTCGACACCAAGCTCACCAGCCAGAATGCACTGGAGATCCTGCGCGGCTTTGACATTGTCGCCGACGGCACCGACAACTTCGCCACCCGCTACCTCATCAACGACGCCTGCGTGCTCAGCGGCAAGCCCAATGTTTATGCCTCGGTCTTCCGCTTTGAAGGGCAGGCCAGCGTCTACGCCACGGCGAACGGCCCGTGTTACCGCTGCCTCTATCCGGATCCGCCGCCGCCCGGCCTTGTGCCATCCTGCGCCGAAGGTGGAGTCCTTGGCGTGCTTCCCGGCCTTCTCGGCGTCATCCAGGCAACCGAGGTCATCAAGCTCATTCTCGGCTCCGGCGACCACCTGATTGGCCGTCTCCTGCTGGTGGACGCCCTCGCCATGCGCTTCCGCGAGATGCGCGTTCGCAAGAATCCGGACTGCGTGGTTTGCGGCACTCATCCCACGGTGAAGGAATTGATTGATTACGATCAGTTCTGCGGAATTCGCGGAGGCGAGAGCGCCCCTGCCGCGGGCACGACTTCTACGACCGTGAGTACGACTCCCACAACCGAGACCACCAATCTGGAGATCCAGCCCGAGGAACTCAAGCGCCGTCTCGATGCCGGAGAAGAGATCTTCATCCTCGATGTCCGCGCGCCCCACGAATTTCAAATCTGCAATCTCAACGGATATCAGATTCCCCTGAGCGAGCTACCCAAGCGCGTCCATGAACTCGACCCAAGCCGAGAAATTGTCGTGCACTGCAAGCGCGGCATGATGAGCGCCAAGGCGGTCGGGTTCCTTCGACAGGCCGGATTCAATCGCGCCACCAGCCTCGCCGGCGGCATCCTGGCATGGGCCGCAAAGATTGACCCGTCAATGCCCAAATACTGATCAAAGAGATCGAAACGAATAGCCAGCCCTGAGTGGCTGGCTATTCGTTTGTCGTCGTATATCCGTAGACAGCAATCGCATAGCCTTAATCGTCATCACAATTCGGCGGCGCGATTGAGGATGTCGCAGTATTCCGGTTTGATGTTTGCCTTATCAAAGTCGAAGCGAATTGACTGCTGTCCAGATGCATCACCAGGCCCATGGCGGTGCGATGCGTTTCGCGATCTGCCCGAGAGCCTGTCGCAGCTGTGCAAGTTCCGCCTCTCGCTCTTGCCGATATTCCTCAGCCTGCTGTGTGGCTTGATCTGCCTTTCGGAGTATCTGGAGGACTTCACGCAACTGCGAGAGGGTGCGGGACTGAAAGAGATGTTGAGCCATGAAATTCTTTCTCCGGAAATTCTTCCTCCGGGAAATTCTTTCTTGACTTTTCCATTCCTATTCACTATTCATTGTGTTTCCAATTAGAGGTTAGTAGCGGGGTGGGGCTGCTATTAACGATCTGATCCCATTGTTCACCGCATATTGTGTCTTCCACGAACGATCCCGCGGACGGGGCGGTGAGGTGTACGAGAGTGTTCTGCGAATTCTTCCTTGGGAGAAATTGAGGAGGCCGTAATGCACCCAGCAGGTGTTGACCCTTCCATTGCTTGGGCGGTGTGGGCGGTAATGATTGTTGGAAACTCCCTGATGGCTGTGATCGGAACGTGGCTGATTGCGAGAGGGTGGAAGGAATGAATCCCAAGTTTCTTAGTATACCGGAGCCGACTTTGGGCATGCTGGTCGGCGCCATCATAGGCGTAGTCTGTCTTCTGGTAGTGGCGGTTTGGCTTGGGGCTGCGGCGAAAAAACAATGGAAGTCCTTTGATGAATACCTGGTGGGCAAAAGAGATATCGGTCCGTGGGTCACGGGACTTGCTCTGACCGGTTCCTATGTCTCGGGGTGGGCCTTCATGGGCAGCACTGGAGTTGTCTACACCGTCGGGTTCTCCGGCATGTGGTTTGCCGGCATGTGGACGGTGCTCGGCATCATTCCCGCTATTTGGCTGGCAGCGACCAAGACAAGAGACTTCGCGCAAAAGCTGGGCGCAGTTACCATCACCGAAACAATAGGGCGTCGCTTTGAATCGAAGGGCCTGCAGACATTGGTCGCCGTCTGCATGCTCTTCTTCCTCTTCATGTATTCAGTGGGCCAACTTAAGGCGGCGGGGACGGTCTGGTACGCGGTGACCGGTTTCCAGCCCGTGTGGTGCCTCTTGATCGCGGTCGTTGTCGCCTGGTTGTTCCTGGCCCTCGGGGGCTACACGGGGACTCAATGGTTCATCGCGGTAAAGGGCGCCTTTCTCGGAATCGTCGGCATGATCATCGGGATCTGGGCACTCGTTCATGTCGGCGGGTTCGGGAATATCTCGCAGGCACTCATGGCGCAAAAGCCGAACCTGATGGCGCTAAGGGACCCGACCCTTCCTAAATTAGGAATGACGCAGCTTTTTTCAAGTTGGGTGGGGATTTTGGCTACACCGGTCATTTTTTTCACGATGGCCGTTGGCTTTCCGCATAACGTCAGCAGGTTTCTGGGGATGAAGAAGCTGTCGAGGAAAGAGTTTGTCACCCTCTGCTTCGTCGTTTGGCTCACCGCAGGCATTCCCGTTATGCTCGACTGCTCGAGCAACGGGTTGGTGGCGCGGATGCTATTTGGCTCGAACCTCCTCGCTAACAAGCAATGGGGCGCCGACTTGGCGGCTCCTATGCTCTCCTGGGCTATCGGCGGCACCGGCTTGCTATCGGTTTACCTGACCGGAGTGGTTGGTGCCGCGCTGGGCACATTGTCGGCTATGGTCTTCATCATGAGCGCAAATGTGACTAGGGACATCATAAAGTTATGGCTTCCAAAAACATCGGACAAGGCCCTGCTCTACCTCGGCTACATCCTCATTGCTCTGTTCCTGTTCCTCCCCTTCTACTTCACGCTTGAGCGGCCACCGGCGCTACTGGCTGTCTTTATGGGGCTTTCCGCAATGGGCCTGGGCGCAGTGTTCTTCTTCGTTACCGCCGTCTCGTATTACTGGAAGCGTGCAACCAAAGTGGGCGCAATGCTTACCGTCATTTATGGCACGACGGCGACCCTGTTTGGTGGGTGGGCAGTACTCGGAAGAAAGCCGCCTTTGCTCGGCATGGGTACGATGGAGTGGATACTGATCGGCGGCTGCTGCATTCTCTATTTTGGCGGTAGCCTTATCTCAAAACCACCTTCGGAGCAACTGATTAACAAGCTGTTCCCAGCGCGGCAAGAAGATACCAAAGCTTTCGCCTCGGTAGGGGATGAGTCTTAGAGGGAACGGGCGCTATAGCTGTTCTACGGGTTACGGCCAATCCGGAAACTGATCCACTACCCGACATTAAGACCAAGCCAAGCCCGCCCTTTCTCCATTTATGATGGAGATCATGCAGACATTGGACGAACGCTATTCCCGGCAGCTTCTCTTTCCCGGCATTGGAATCGAGGGTCAGCGCAAGTTGGCCGCCTCCCGCGTGGTCATCGTTGGCTGCGGCGCTACCGGATCGGTGCTCAGCTCGTTGCTGGTGCGCGCCGGGGTGGGCTACCTTCGCATCATTGACCGCGACTACATCGAGCCCAGCAACCTGCAGCGCCAGGTGCTCTTCGACGAGCGCGATGCCGCCGAAGCCCTGCCCAAGGCCATCGCCGCTAGCCGCAAGCTGCAGCAGGTCAACTCCACTGTTACCGTGGAGCCGCAGGTCGAGGACCTCACGCCCTCCAACTGCGAAGAGTTGCTTGAAGAGACCACGCTCATTCTTGACGGCACCGACAACTTCGAGACCCGCTACCTGCTCAACGATTACGCCATCAGCGAGCGCCGCCCATGGATTTACACTGCAGCCGTAGGCAGCTATGGCGTCTCCATGAACGTCTTGCCAGGTCAAACCGCCTGCCTCGCCTGCGTCTTTCCGCAAGCGCCCGAGGGCGCCACCGAAACCTGCGACACCGGAGGCATTCTGAACTCCGCCGTCAACCTGATCGCCTCAATTGCGGTCACCGAGGCGATGAAGTTTCTGGTCGGCGCCGAGGCCCAGATGCGCCGGACCCTGCTTTCCTTTGACGCCTGGTACAACGACCACTCGGAGATACGCGCCGATCACCCGCGCGCCGATTGCAGCGTTTGCCAGGAGCGCAAGTTTCTGTATCTCTCCGGACGCGCCCACCCGCATATCTCGCTCTGCGGACGCAACTCGGTGCAGATCCACGAGCGCCATCGTCCGGTCAGCTTTACCGAACTCGAAGCGCGGCTTGCGCCGCATGGCGAAGTCCGTTGGACCGAGTATGTTTTGAGATTCGTGCGTCCGCCCTTCGAACTGACCCTCTTTCCCGACGGCCGGGCGATCATCAAGGGCACCACGGACACCGGAGTCGCGCGCAGCTTTTACGCGCGCTTCATCGGCTCATAGGGAATAGATTATCTTCGGAGAAGATGACTTTCGCGGTGCCCACCTTCGCCGCTGCTTTCGCGGCTAGCCCGCATTTCTCACCAGAGGTGAGATTTGGTGGATTGATTTGCGGGTTTGAGTGGAGGGGAGCTTTCCGTGAGGCTTAGGAGTGGTGCGCGGAGAGTAGTTGGGCATGGATTGAGTCTGTCGGACTGTTTTTTGGGCATGGGTCATCAGAGGGATTGATCTGCGGTTGTGATTTTTTATGTTTTAAAGAAGGTACTCAGCAGCGCAGTGCCGCCCAGGCATGGATGAACAGTGGTTTCCATGGATAGGCTGCGCTGTAACGCAGACGGATGCGGCAGGCGCTGATCTGCACTTGAGCGGCGACCTTCAGAAGCCGTAGCCGGAGGGTGTCCACCTGCGCTTCGGCCCACTCGGTGCCGCGCAGCGCCAATCGGCGTAGTGCTTCCAGCAAGGTATAGGCCATGGCCGACAGGTAGAGGCGCAGTTGATTGGCGCGCATGGTTTCGGTGCTCAGCCGGTCGGCGAACAGACAGAGCTGTTCCTTGATGCGGTTTTCCATCTCGCCACGTGCGCAGTAGAGCTTCTCGTAAAGCGATTGCGGTTCACCTTCAGCCAGCGAGGTGACGACGAAACGCGGGTTCTCCTTGCCGGGGATGTACTCGGCTTTGGCGATCACGCGACGCCAGCGGCTCCAGCTCTTGTGGGTGCGGTAGCGGAACTGGGTGAAGACACGAGCGGCTTTGCCGGTTGTCTCATACTGCTGTCGCGCCTCGCGCATCGGCCGCTCCAGCAAGCGGCGCAGGCGCTCGTTGCGCGCCAGTCCGAGGATGTAATCGATGTGATGGTCCTCGCACCAATGCATCAGATCCTCGCGGCAGAAACCGGAGTCGGCGCGCACAACGATCTCGACCCGCGGCCAGCGCTGGCGGATCTGTCCGACGATGCGCTCGACTTCTGCGACCGCACCGGCGGCTCCGTCCTGATCCGCCGGACGCAGCCGCGCACACAGCAGATGGTCTCCGGCAAAGATGTAAAGCGGCAGATAGCAGTAACTGTTGTAGTAGCCATGGAAGAAGCGCCGCTCCTGATGCCCGTGCAATGGGATGTCGGTCGAGTCCAGATCGAGCACGATCCGCCGTGGCCGCACGCGGTGCGATTCCAGAAACAGATCGACCAGCAGGCGATCGATCTTCTCCGAGCTGTAGCTGATCTTGTGATAGCGGCTTGCGGCTTCCTCGGCTCGCGATAACTCCAGCCGGTTTAGCGTGCTCTTTCCCGCCAGCGGCGAATCCAACTCGCGCTTGCCGGCCAACAGCGCGAGCAGCGGATCGTGACGCAGTTGCTCGTGATCGTTGAGGTCCTCATAGCCCAGCGCCAGGCCATAAACGCGCTGCGATACCATCTCGGCTACCGAGTGCTCGATGCGCAACGGATCGCGGCGGTCCCGGAAACAGGCGGCAAAGCGGCGCAGCAGCCCGATGCGCCGGTCAACCTGACGTAATAGCGGAGAACCGCCTTCGGTGGTGAGCCGGTCGGCGGAAAACTCGGCCACCACCCGGCGCGAAAAATGTGCTGCAAACTCGAAGCTTTCTTGAGTAAACTCTGTCATAAGAAAGGCCGTCTGTTCCGTGGTGTTAACTTCGTCTCGATAACGTAGTTATGCCCGAAACAACGGCCTTTTGCCACTCAAAACAACTTCTTGGAACCTACTCTCGTGAGAAATCCGGGCTAGACCGGTTCCAAGGAAAATGTATCCAGTGAAGGTGGAAATCTATCCAGTGAGGGTGCCCCATATTTGCCGCAGTTAGCAAATGTGGGTCGATTGCTACGGCAGGATACACAACTCCGCAACCGCCTTAAGGTGGGAGAAGCAATATCTCCCAAACCTCAGCTTTTCGTTCGTCGCAACTACGACGAGCGCACTCCTACCTGCTCTGCCGCCCGCTGAATATGCGGTGATGCACTTGCCGTTGACTTTTTCTGCGCAGGCAGCAGACTCATCAGCACCTTAACTGTGTCGGCAGCCGAGTAGCTTTCCTGGTTCGCAGGCAGGATGCGAAGCACGGCGTCCAGATCGTCTCCGGTAGTCACCATGCCCGGTTCCACGCTGCCGTCGCGCTGCAGTTGAGCCAGGCCGATATCGGCCAGCAGGCAGTTGCACAGGCATTTGCGTCCAACCGTCTCTTCAAAGACGCCGCCTTTGGCTACGTACACATTTTCCGGCTCGGAGGAGCATCGGTAAGCGATGCTGCCGCTCTCGGTGCGATAGGCTTCACGCAAAATTCCAATGTCGCAGACGCGCTTGCGCTGGCGGTAAACCTCCGGCTCGGAGGTCGTACCCTCCAGTTGCGCCGCCTTAAACGGAAATCCCGTGGGCGAGGAGGAAGGATCGGTGAACACCGAACCGTCACCGCGCTTGATCCTCTTCAGCAGAGCACTCTTGTAGTCCTCGCGCAGACCGGACTCCTTGCAGAAGGCGAACGCCGTGCCCACCTGTACACCCGCTGCGCCCAACTCCACGGCCTCCCGAATTTTCTCCGGCGTGCCGTAGCCTCCGGCGAGCCAAAAAGGTAAGCCGATCTGGCGGATCTTCTCCAGATCGACGCGGTCCCGTTCGCCGTAGACGCATTCGCCCCGTTCGTTCAGCACCATCTGGCCGCGTGGCGGCGCATTGTGTCCACCCGCCGTCGGGCCTTCAATTACAAATCCGTCCACTTTGCCGTTGGAGCGGCGAACCATGGTGGTGGCCAGGGTGTTCGAGGCGATGATCGCCAGAAAATAGGGACGCTCCAGCACTGGCATCGGCTGGCCAAAGCACTCCAGCGGATCGAAGCTCATCATGCAATCGTCGTCGGGCTGCGCCCCGGTTACTGAGAGTGGATAGCTGGCCGGCTGCCCTGCGGCAAATGCGTCCAGCGCTCCCGGAACCTTCAGCGGAATTCCCGCTCCCATGCACACATAGCCGACTCCGGCCAGCATCGCGCCGTAGAGCGAAGCCAGCAAGGGAAGCTGCAGCTTTTCCATGCAGTTCACGCCCACCGGATTGGTGTGCCCTTCGCGCGCCAGCGCCACCTCGACAAAATTGGCGACAATCACTAACTCAGTTGCTTCCTGCGAGTTGACCCGCGCCAGCATCGGCACCAGGCGATAAGGCGAGCCCGCCGTACGGCCTCCGTCGATGTAATGTTTTTCCAGAACGCGCTTGGCCATCTCGGGGAAGGGAAACATCGCCAGGCCGCGACGCATATGGCCGCCCGGATCGCCGTCCTGCAGGCGCCGCGACAGAATCGTATCGAGTGCCGTGCTGGAGACAACCCCGAGCTGCCCGGTGAGGGATACAGCCCTCGCCAGCCGCCAATCGGAAACGCCCGCGCCCATGCCGCCCTGGATAAGTACCGGATGTTGACTCATTCTGCAATTGTGACAAACATCAGCCTTGAATTAGGTCATATTTTTGTATTACCTGCTGAAGCGACGCCCGCGGGTAACCTCGCCCAGATAACGCCTGTCACTCCTCCTTCAAAGCGTGCGTGCCGTGCGTGATCGCCGCGCCAGCCCGAAGCGCAGCCGCCACCGCCACCACCTCGGAAATCTCCGCATCAGTTACCCCGGCCTGTCGTGCCTTGTCTGCGTGAATCTGGATGCAGTAGGGGCACTGAGTTGTAAACGCCACGGCCAAGGCCATCATCTCTTTGTACTTGCCCGGAATGGCCCCGGCAGCCATGGCGGCTTTGTCAAAGGCCCAAAACGCTTGGATCGCCTCCGGCGCACCCGCCTCCAGCTTCTTCAGCTTCTTCAGATTCTTCATGTCGTACACGGTTGCACCTCCGGCTTCTCACGGCGATTCGATGGTGTCAGCCGCAGTGCGGTTTTCTCCCGTTTCAACGATGGCCGTGGTGGAAGATCGAGAACTGCTTTGAAATTTTTGCCGACCAGCAGCTCTTCCGGGCTGGAAAATGGAGCAAACAAAAAAGGAGCAAAGATGAGTGTCTCTGCTCCCTCAAAGTGGGTCGTTCGAATCCTAGATGAACATGTCGTCGGTGGGTTCCACCTTGCCTCTGCGAACCTTGCGTCCAGCCGCCAGCTCGCCAAAACCGGCCACCACGCCCTCCATCAGTGCTGACAGATGCCGCATCGGAGCCGAAACCGAATGTTGCACGGCTTCGGTCGTGCGCTCCACCCGCTGCAAGGTGCGCTGTGCCAGCGCTCCCGCGTTGTTGGCCTGCGTCCGGGCAATGCCCACAATCTCGGTTACGGCTTCGTCGATCTGGGCCGCCTGCTTCCGCACCAGGGTTGAAGTTTCCGTCAAATTTGCAATCACCGTCTGGATCCCCGGCGTGCTCTCATCCACAATCACACGCACCTTCTCGACCAGCGGCAGTACCTGCTCATTGACCCGGGTTGTCAGCGCCTCAATCCGTTTGCTCGTCTTGCGGGTAGCAAAGTACATCCCCGCCAGAATCAGCATCTGCAGCACCACTGCAACCGCGGTCACCCCGATAAAGGCAGTGAGTAAGGTCGTTTCATTCATGATGGCCCGTCCATTCGTTCGCCAAGCCACTCAAAGCGCTGGCCCTGCTCTGCGAAGTCTAAGGTTACAGGTTGGGAGCGTCGGGATCAGGAATCGGATCTTCTTGAGTTGCATCGCGATAGGCCTGACGGCCGGCTTCAAACGCTGAGCGGATGTTTTCCTTCTGCTGTGAAATCACATCCTTGCCGCGGTCAGCCCACTGCTGCGCCTGGTCCTTATACTTGCGTGCGCGTTCCTGCACTGCATCGCGGCCTTCTTCCGCCGCATTCATAATCGTCTCGCGGGTCTCGCGGCCGGGCTTGGGTGCATAAAGCACTCCAACCGCCGCACCGATGCCCAGTCCTGCCAGAAACCATAAAATGCCGCCACCACTGCAACCGCAGCTTTCGTCAGCCATGAATTGCCTCCTGAAAACACCTTAAGCGCGAATCTTAGCATCCGGGTTGTGGAATTACAAACCTCCGTGTCTCGATGTCTGTTCAGCACAATTCGTCCGCACCGGCCTGTTTCCGCCAACTGTTCGTCACCTCCCGTACCAAAGCGGGAACCCCGGTCTATCCCTGAGCTCGCATTTCATAATTGTGACAAAAATCACAGCCCAATGTGACAGTTACACTTAGGGCACCACCCATCGTTTGTATAATCACAGTAGTCCTCGCCGGGGTATTCAGCACGTTGGGAGAGGTTGGCAAGGATCCGTCCTAACAATATGCCATTGCTTTGGCTTCGAGTTGCAACCGTTCTCTACGGAGTGGGGCTGGTTCACGCGATCCTCATGCTCCGCCAGCGCGGAGAGCGTTCTGGAACAATTGCCGCCCCCGCCGTCGGCCTCGGAATGGTCTTTCATTTTGTCTCCCTGGTGGAGATCGCAGGGCTGCACGGTTACGCCGAGCTGCTGACCATCCGCTATGCCGAGTCCGCCCTCGCCCTCATCATCGCTCTCGTCTTCACCGCCTTATATCTGCGCTATAAAACGGCATCTCCGGCAGCT
This sequence comes from uncultured Acidobacteriota bacterium, assembly GCA_963800195.1. GTDB lineage: Bacteria > Acidobacteriota > Terriglobia > Terriglobales > Acidobacteriaceae > TOLSYN. The sequence continues at coordinate 139,571 of CAWCZZ010000010.1, read as the reverse complement.
TTCGTCTTTCCGCTTGTCTTCATCCTGACCTTTGCCTCGGCTATCGCGCAGCACTCGGTGACGATTTCCTCCTCTTCCATCTATGGCGGCTGGATACTCTTTCACGTCTGCACCCTGATCTTTGGCTACGCCATGCTCTTCCTGAGCTTTGTTTCGAGCCTGCTCTACCTGGTGCTGTCGCGCCAGCTCAAGCGTCACCAGACCTCGGTTTGGGCTTCGCGCATGCCTGCCTTGCAGGAGATCGATCAACTTGGCTACCGCGCTCTGCTGCTCGGCTTCCCCTTCATGACCATCGGCCTGCTGGCCGGTTCCGTGGTCGCCGAAGAGCGCTTTGGAGCCGCCTTTGCCGCTGATCCCAAAGTGCTGCTGTCGCTGCTGATGTGGGGAATCTATCTGGTTCTTCTTTACACGCGCTGGAGCGCCGGATGGCGGGGCAGAAAGGCTGCCTACCTGGCCAGCTTTGCCTTCCTCATCGCGGTCTGCGCCTGGGGCGCAAATTACTTGAGCAAACTGCATAGGTTCATCGCCCCATGAATTTTTTTGTACTGGGTGTAAATCACAAGACGGCGCCGGTGGAAGTGCGAGAGAGATTCGCCATTCCCGACGCGCGTCTGCCTGAGGCGCTCGGTAAGCTCACCTCGATCAGTGGTGTCGAGGAGGGCATGATCGTCTCCACCTGCAACCGGGTGGAAATCTTTGCGCGCTCGGAGAACAGCGATTGCGATCTGCAGAAGTTTGTGCGCGACTTCTTCGGCTTCAGTACCGGCGAGTTCGAATCCTACATCTTCGAGCACCAGCAGCTTGAGGCCGTCAAGCACGTCTTCCGCGTCGCCTCCAGCCTGGATTCCATGGTGGTCGGCGAGTCGCAAATCCTCGGACAGGTGAAGGAAGCCTACGCCACCGCCCGCGCCCTCGGTGCGGTAAATTCGCAGCTTGACCAGCTTTTGACCCGCGCCTTTGCCGTCGCCAAAAAGATTCGGAATGAGACCGCCATCGCTACCTCGTCGGTTTCCATCGCATCGGTGGCCGTCGAACTGGCGGAGAAGATCTTCGGCAGCCTCGCCGGCAAGTCGGTGTATCTGGTGGGCGCCGGCAAGATGTGCGAACTCGCGGCCCGTCACCTCATCGCCCACGGGGCCAAAAAGATTTACGTCGGCAACCGCACCTTCGACCGCGCCGTCGCCCTGGCCGAGAAGTTTGACGGCGAAGCCATTCCCTTTGATCGCCTCTATGACACCGCGTCCTGGGCCGACATCATCATCAGCTCCACCGGCGCGCCTCACGCCATCTTCCGCAAGGAGCACGGCGAGAAGTTCCTCCACGTCCGGAAGAATCGGCCCATGTTCTTCATCGACATCGCCGTACCGCGTGACATCGATCCCGGTCTCAACGACCTCGACGGAATCTTCGTCTACAACATCGACGATCTGCAGCAGGTGGTGCAATCGCATCTGGGAGATCGGCACAAGGAAGCGGCTCGCGCCGAACTGATCGTCGATGAAGAGGTGCGCAAGTTCGAGCAGCGTGCCCAGACCGCTGAAGTTGTTCCCACCATCGTCAGCCTGCAACAGCACTTGGAGAATCTGCGCCAGGCCGAGTTGGACCGCGTGCGCGGCCGCCTCGGAACGCTCTCGCCCGAGCAGGAGATGGCGATCGAAGTCGCTCACCCGCGGCATCATCAACAAGATCATGCACACACCGATTACCACGTTGAAATCGGCAGCCCGCGACAATGCCGAGTCAACCACCGTCGTCGATGTTGTGCGCAAGCTCTTCAACCTGCGTACCGAGCAGCCTGCGGAGCCGGAGGCGCTGTTACCTCCCGCGCTTGCGGTCGCACCTGCGCCGCCCGCGCCTGCTCCCCGGCCGGAGGCCACGATGACCGCCTCTGCATCACCGTTGCGGGTCAATCAAAATCAGAAGTAAGCAAAGGAAGTTGGAATGGCGTTGTTACGTATCGGATCCCGTGGTTCACAGCTTGCTCTCTGGCAGGCCCATCACATCTCGGCCCTGCTTCGCGAACAAGGACACGAGGTCGAGCTCGAAATCATCAAGACCACCGGTGACAAGATCACTGACGTGGCTCTCGCCAAGGTCGGCACCAAGGGAATGTTCACCAAGGAGATCGAGGAGGCGCTTGCCGCCGGTCGCGTTGATCTTGCCGTGCACAGCCTCAAGGACCTTCCCACCGAGCTCGCCGGCCCTTTCGAGATCGCGGCCATCACCGAGCGCGTCGATCCTCGCGATGCCTTTCTCTCCATCCGCTACAACAGCATCAAGGAGCTGCCGCAGGGCGCGCGCGTCGGCACCAGCAGCCTGCGCCGTCAGGCCCAGCTCATGCAGTTCCGCCCTGGCCTCAAGATTTTTCCCCTGCGCGGCAACGTGGACACTCGCGTGCGCAAGCTGGAAGAGGGCGAGTACGATGCCGTGATTCTGGCGGCCGCCGGCCTCAAACGCCTCGGCAAAACCCAGCACATCAAGGAGATCATCGAGCCTGAGATCATGTGCTCGGCTGCCGGACAGGGCGCGCTCGGCATTGAAATCCGTCTCGGCGACACCAGGATGCGCCAGCTTCTCGCTTTTCTCAATGACGAGCCATCGCGCCTAGCCACGGTTTGCGAACGCGCGCTGCTGAACCAGCTCGGCGGCGGATGTCAGGTTCCCATCGGGGCCTTCGCCAAGGTTGTCAACGGTGAAATCAGACTCACCGCCATCTGCGCCCGTCCCGATGGAAGCCAGTTGCTGCGCGAGACAGGCAGCGGCAAGGATCCGGTCGAGCTCGGCCAGCGCCTCGGTGCCATCATTCTCCGCCGTGGCGGAGACCAGATTCTCAAGGATGTTTACAAGGAAAACGCGGCCACGACGCCGCGCTGATCCGGGCATGAACGAACTTATGAGCGAGATCGAAAACAGCGCATCAGGCGGACAACTGGAAGGATGGCGCATTCTTGTCTCACGCGCCCGCGAGCAGGCTGGAGCATTATCGTTAGGTCTGCGCCAACTCGGCGCCGAAGTTTACGAGATTCCGTTCATTGAGATTCGTCCGCCGCGCTCGTACAAGAGTCTCGACGACTCACTCAACCTGGCCGCCGAATACCAGTGGCTCATCCTGACCAGTGTCAATGGCGTTCGCGCCTTCTTTGATCGCATGGCGCACCTCAACATCCCCAAGCGTGCACTGGGTCACATGAAGATTGTCGCCATCGGTCCCGCCACCCGCGCCGCCATCGAGCGCGAAGGATTGAAGGTTGCCATCACTCCCAAGGAGTACGTCGCCGAAGCCGTCGTCGAGGCGCTCGCCGGCAAAGTTAACGGTGCACGCGTTCTGCTCTGCCGCGCCAAGATCGCCCGTGATGTGATTCCGCGCGAACTGCGCCGCCTCGGAGCATTTCTCGACGTGGTAGAGGCTTACCAAACGGCAATTCCGCAGGGTTCGCGCTCTGAGCTTCGCGCCGCTCTGCGCGATCCCCAGCGCCGTCCCCACCTCATCACCTTTACCAGCTCCTCCACCGTAAAGAGCTATGTTGCGCTGCTCGGTATCCGTTCCGGCCGTTCCCGGCTTATCGAAGGCATACTCAATGCCTCGATTGGTCCAATCACCTCGGATACCTTGCGCCAACTCGAATTGAGTGTCGATGTTCAGGCCTCCGAATATACGATTCCGGGACTCATCGACGCCATCGTGCGCCGCGCTAACCCCTATTCCCATCCTGCCGAACCGCAACCGGCTCCTTGCCCCTAGGTCATTACTGAAGTTAGCTCCCGGTTGAGATTTCCTTATAGGAATCCCTGCTTCCTTGGGAGAGAATAGCTCTTTGCAAAGATCAAAAAGTCTTCGCGGCGCACAACCGTTATTGTCTTCGGCCGAAGTATCTTCTGTACAATGCTCGTGCGCAGACAAATCTGAAGAGGTCAATCTCGTTGAGGCAATTCATCCAAAGGTCGAAGCGGCATCTGCCGGTCTTCGCCCTGGTGTGCTTCGGCATCCTCATATCAGGATTTTCCTTTGTCTCCCTTCGCTCCCTTGAGGAAGGCAGCGCCAAGGCCGCCTTTCAGCGTGCGGCGCAGCAGCGCTTTGACGACGTTCAGTCCGACCTGGATGCAACCGTCGTCAAGGTAGTCGCTCTCGGGTCTTTCTGCGAAACCAGCTATCCCTTCACGCGCGCGTCATTTGAGTCCTTTGTCACGCCCCTGCTCTCCGGTCACGAGCCCGGAATCGAGGGCCTAGCGTGGAATCCCAGGGTCACTCTCGACAACCGTGCCGCCTTTGAAGCCTCGGCGCGCCGCAGCGGTATGCCCGGATTCGAGATTCGCGACAGCTCGGAACAGAAAAAGACCGTGCGCGCCGCCGACCGCCCTGAATACTTTCCCGTGCTCTATGAGATGCCGTTCGAACGTAACCGGGCCGCGCTCGGATATGACGACCTTGCCTCCAATCTCAAGCGCCGCGAGGCTATTCTGCGCGCCTCGTCTACCGGAGAGTTGGCCGTATCCCAGCGTGTCATCCTCATTCAGGAGACCGAGAACCAGTACGGCATCCTCATTTTTCGTCCCGTATACAGCCATGCTGGCGACAACCTCGGCGAGAAGCAGTTGCTGGGTTTTGCCAGTGGCGTTTTGCGGGTTGGCGATGTGGTAGAAAGGCACGGCAGCAATTCGGGCGTTGATCTTCTCCTAATCGATCTGAATACGGGCTCTGCGGGCGAGCAACTCTATCCTTCCCCAAAACAGCCGCAGCCGCCTTCCTCTTTTACCCAGCACCGCACCATAACGGTCGGCGGACGCAACTGGCTTATCACCGCCTCGCCCCTACCTGGCGCGTTTCCGGTAATAAAAACCTACAGCTATGTGGGTGGCGGTCTCTGCCTTCTTCTTACCTTGCTCGCCGCGGCCTTTCTGGCAGACACCTTGGGACGCCGCCGCAAAGTCGAGCGTCTGGTCGAAGAGCGCACCAGCGCTCTCAACCAGGCCGTCACCACGCTCGCCGAACTCCACCAGGGACTCGAAGAAAGTGAAGCGCGTTACCGTCGCCTCGTCGAAGACTCGCCAAACGCTATCGTCATGCAGCGCCAGGGAAAAGTCGTTCTTGCCAACCACGCTGCCGTGGAGATGTTCGGCTTTGATTCCCTACGCGATGTCGAGGACCGCAGCCTTATCGAGTTTGTCGCTCCGGAGCGTAAAGATGTTGCCGGGCCAACCCTTGCATACCTCAGCTCGCACGACGGCCAGATTCTCCAGCGTGAAACTCGTTTGCTCCGGTGCGATGGATCGGTTTTTGATGCAGAGTTCTCAGCCTCATCGTTCCTTCAGGACGGGTATCAGAACATCCAGGTCATCCTGCGTGACATTACGCAGCGCAAGCAGCACGAAAATGAGAATGCCCGCCTCATTCGCGCCATTGAGCAGGTCGAGGAGTCCATCGTCATCACCGATCTGGAGGCCAAAATCGTTTACGTCAATCCGGCCTTCGAGCGCCTCACGGGATATAGCCGCGAAGAAGCGCTCGGAAAGAATCCGCGAATCCTCAAGAGCGGGCGCCAGCCCCGCGAATTCTATACCGCGCTCTGGCAGTCGCTGAAATCCGGTGAAAGCTGGAGCGGCCACTTCGTCAACCGCGCCAAGAACGGAAGACTTTTTACCGAGGAAGCCACGATCTCGCCGGTGGTCGGCCGCGACAACGAGATCATCAACTTTGTCGCCGTCAAGCGTGATGTCACCCATGAAGCCGAAATGCAGGAGCGCCTCTATCAGGCGCAGAAGATGGATGCCATCGGCCGCCTCGCCGGAGGTGTCGCTCACGACTTCAACAACATGCTCATGGTCATCGTCAGCTACACCGATCTGATTGCAAGCTCTCTGCCCGCCGGCGATCCGCTGCGGAAGCATACCGAGCGCATCCTGCAAGCCACGCAGCGTTCCGCGGCTCTCACCCGCCAGTTGCTGGCCTTCGGACGCAAGCAAGTGCTGGCGCCACAAGTCCTCAATTGCAACGCCATCCTGACGGAAACCAGCAGCATGGTGCGCCGCCTCATCTCCGAGACCATCGATCTGCGCTGCGATCTTGCCCCCGACCTCTGGAATGTCAAAGCTGACGCCGACCAGATCGTGCAGGTCATCCTCAACCTCTGCGTCAACTCCCGCGATGCCATGCCCAACGGAGGTTCGCTCGTTCTCTCCACTCGCAACCTCCATCTCGATAGCGGCTTCGTCGAGATATCGGTTTCTGACACCGGGCTAGGAATTTCTTCCGATCTCCAGGAGAAAGTTTTCGAACCATTCTTCACCACCAAGGAGCGCGGGAAGGGAACCGGGCTCGGCCTCGCGACCGTCTACGGCATCGTTCAACAATCGGGCGGTTCGATTCGCATCGCTAGCGCGCCGGGACTCGGCGCAACCTTCACCATCCAACTCCCGCGCTGCCTGGAAGACGTCACTCCATCAGTCCAGGAACCGCCGCTCCCGGCGTTGTCCCCATCTGAACCACGCATGATCCTTGTGGTCGAGGATGAAGACGCCCTGCGCGAGGCCATCGCGGCCCATCTCCGTATGCACGGTTATCAGGTACTGGCCGCCGCCGATGGCATCGAGGCACTCGACGTGCTCGACCGCAACCCGAATATCGCAATCCTGATCTCGGACATGATCATGCCTCGAATGGGCGGACGCGAGTTGGTTCCTCTTGCCATCGAGAAGATCCCCAGCCTCAGTTGCATCCTCATGTCCGGTTACGCCAGCGATCAAGATACCGTCACGGCTTCCCTAAGCCATCTCCAGAAGCCATTCAGCATGGATCTCCTGCTCTCGCGCATCGCCGAATTGAACTGCATCGGCATCTTGTCCAGCGAGTGAGCGATTCGCTGCCGCCGGAGAAACCCTTTGCGAGAGCCGTCCCGAGCTTCCGGGAAGTCAGTACCGGATTCCGACACTAAGGTCGACGACCTGCGTGTTGAAATTCTTGGTTGGCGCGTAGTGGTAGCGCGACTCGACGTAAACCCTGTAAGAAGGCTCGGCGACTTTGAATGTGACGCCGGCGCCGGCGTTCCCGCCAAGTGCGCCTGAATTGTAGCTTGCGATCGTCTGGTTGGCTGTTACGGTCCCGGAAACACAAGTGAATCCCCACCATCGCCAGACCGGAGTGCAAACAGCGCCGGTGCCTGACGTGACTGCTTGCGATAAACCGATCGTACGGATATACCAGCCTGCACCACCGATAACATAGACGCCATATTTCTTGCCTAGCACCTGGTATCGGTATTCCCCGGTTACGGCGAATATATTGTTGTGCCCGCTAATGCCGCTTTCCTGCGTGGCCGCCTCAAGTTGACGAGCCGCGTTCGTGGTCGAAAGCCCGTTCCACATGAACTCGCCGATAATCGAGTGATGGTCGTTGAAGTTATAGCCAGTCCCAAAATTGATACCCCAGCCGGTGCTTGTAAAGTGCGCAGTCGGGTTGAGAGGGGAGCTTAGAGAGAAGCCCACATTGGAGTTTATTCTGTCGGAGTCCTGTGCGTGGAGAGTACTACAAGCGACCAATAAGAGGCCTATCCAGACCAAGGCCTTTTTCGTGTGCCTCATTTGCAGGGTCTCCTTTTTCAGACGACGATCTGCACGATAACAACGAAACTGTACACCACTAGGCCAGCTTGGACCAACCGCACCGGCATTTAGGCCATATCCTGCCGCAGACCGCTAGACGTCCCCACCGCTCAACCTACCCTGCCCGCTTGACCCGAGTTGCGTACTTGGCGCGCACCTTCGCCACCTTGGGAGCGATGGCAAAGAGGCAGTAAGGCCGGTGGGAGTTGTTGGCAAAATAATTCTGATGGTAGTCCTCGGCTTTCCAGAACGTACCGGCCGGCTCAATGGCGGTCACAATCGGCGCGCTGAAGATTTGATTTTTCGTCAGCTCCGCGATCACCCGCTCCGCCTCTGCCCGCTGCGCCTCGTCCTGCACAAAGATCACCGAGCGGTATTGCGTTCCTGAGTCGTTGCCCTGCCGGTTCAGCGTTGTCGGATCATGCGCCGTAAAAAATACCTCCAGCAGTTCGCCAAAGGAGAGCACTGCCGGATCGAACTCCACCCGCACCACCTCCACGTGTCCGGTGTTCCCGCCGCAGACCTGCTCGTAGGTCGGCTTTTCCGACTTGCCGCCCATGTAGCCGCTCTCGACGCTCAGCACCCCGTCCAGTTGCAGCAGCGCCGCCTCCACGCACCAGAAACATCCTCCGCCTAGAACCGCCGTCTCCGTCTTTGCCATAAAACTTTCGATGCTTTTGCCCTGCAAACGATGCGCTGAAAGCGGCTCGACGCCACTCGGCCCACCGTGGACCCTGCAATCCGCATCCATTACAGCGAGGAAAATGCGATGGTAAAAGCGATTCCTGATGGCTATCACACCCTGACCCCGTACCTGACCGTGCCCGAGGGTGAGCGCACCGTGCAATTCCTGCAGGATGTCTTTGGAGCAAAGCTCCTCTTCCGGCACAACCGTCCCGACGGAACCTTCATGCACAGTGAACTCCAGCTTGGTGACTCCAAGATCATGGTGGGCCAGGCCAATGACCAATACGTCCCACGCCCGCAAACCATCTACGTCTATCTCCCAGACGTGGACGCCGCCCATAAGCGCGCCGTCGCCGCCGGAGCCAGGAGCCTGAACGAACCGGCTGACCAGTTTTACGGCGACCGCACCGGAGGCTTTGAAGATGCCTCGGGAAACTGGTGGTGGGTCGCCACTCATGTGGAAGATGTTAGTGCGGAGGAGATAGAGCGCCGTGCCAAGGCCTTGGCCGTCAAGTCCAAAGAGTCCGGAGAAGACGCGGCGTAACCGTACGCACAGCGCCACCGGGCCGCCATTTCCACTCTGGCGCTGCGCGATTCTCCGCAATAGGCGACGATCAACAACCTTTCCGCCTATGGGACAGTCCCTCGGTCGCCCATCCATAGCTTGCGGCTATCAATTCATAGGAACAAACATCTTTCTATCGCGGGCAATCTGGGGCATTATCTCTTCGCTGACGCTGCTCGGGTTTATTTTTGCCAGTAGCTCCAGCGGTTCAGCCTCCTGTGCATATATGTAATTGGTTTTCATACTTGATTTATCTCGCCCGGCTTCGGCCGGGCTTTTCCCGCGACTTTAGACTTCGTGACTCATTCCAACTTCGTATCTGCGGCGAAGCGGCGTGAAGGTGGCTTCCTCGGAGGGCAGGAAAACGCAGAAACACGTACCCGAACGACCGCTGCGGCGGGTGCTGCGGACGCGTATCGTGCCGGCAGCGCGGTTAACTATGGCGCTGCATATCCATAGCCCCAAACCAGTTCCCTTGTCACCTTTAGTTGTGAAAAACGGCTCAAAAATTCGCGCACGGTCTTGTGGGTCAATACCCTTGCCGCTATCGGCAACACAAAGGCAGTAACCACGACCATTGTGAACTTCACAAAGCCAAGGCGGAGCAGCATACAGATGAAGACTGACCTGCCCACCGGCAGCGGCGTCGAGCGCATTGAGCAACAGGTTGCTGATTACCTGGACGATCTCACCTCTAAAACCCACGATCATCCCTTCTGTTTCAAGGCGCTGTTTTAAAACTACTCCGTGCCTCTCAGCCTGCGGACGAAAAAAGTCCGACACCTCGCAAAGCACTGCGCTCAGCTTAAATCGGGTCGGCTGGTTGCTGTCGCGGTGAAACTTGAGCATCTGCGTGGTAATGCGACTGAGCCCTTTTATCTGATTTTCAAGCGTAGCAACGTAATCATGAGCCTCGGGATTGGTTTGCAGCGGAGCCAGCAGAAACACAAGGTTGGTAATCGCTGCCAGCGGATTATTGATCTCGTGGGCCATGGTAGCAGCGAGTCTTGCGGTCGCCGCTAGCTTCTCACTCTCCAGCAGAGCCCGTTGCGCGCGCAACAACTGTGCTTCCACTTGTTTGCGCTCTGTAATATCGTCCCGCAGTTGCTCAGTGGACAGCATGAGTTCGGCGGTGCGCTCCTCGACTTTGAGTTCGAGTGCCTGGTTCAGTGCTTCGGTCTGGTTTTTTGCAGCCTGCAAATCCTCCAGTAGATCGCGGTTAACAAACTGCAGCCTGATTGACGAGTCGATCGTGCGGTAAATCCGCCAGGTAGTAATCAGGGTGGCAAGAGTGAAGACCAGCGCCAGCACCCCCATGGCAAGGTGTGTGTCTTCTCCCTGGATAAGGAGACGGAATGCAGGACCGAGGCCGGTTGGAAGGAGGAACGCCAGAAATGCCTCTGGTCTTGCTGCCAGCAGGGTTGCGGCACCAAGCATCATCCCGCCTAAAATGAAAACGAGTAATACCTGATTTGTAAGGTGGGCCTCCGGGTATAGTAGGATCCCCGCTCCGCCCCAGCCGACCCCTGCCAAGCCGGCCCCGACTGTGAACACCGCGAGCCACCTGCTAGTCGCTTCGAACCGCCGTGAGGCGCGCCGATACTGTCGCACAGTAAAGCACCTGAACACCAATACCAGAGTCATGTAAAGCCACCACCCGAGGACAACAGGGTGTGGAACGACCGGCCATTGAATAAAGCCCAGGATCGCAGCTGCGAGTATGGTTATGCTTGCGCCAATGTTTGCATTGGCGTACAGGAGCTGAGTCTGCGCCGACAGAACCTCTCCTGTCCTTGAATCCTGCTGGACCTGAGCCGCTAGGTTTGCTGAAGAACTCGGGGGCATGTATGGAAACCGTGTGCTAGGCAATTTCCTTTCTTAGATCCTTCGTAACCTGTTTAAGGCTGGCACCTGGCCGCGCTCAGAACTTTTCTCATGGGTTTGATGCGGGGATCATCTGCAAACAGGAACGTGTCTTCCAGTTTCTCTCGAACCTGTAGGGAATTAATTAACTAATCATCTTCGTTTCGCCCGCCAACTCGGGAACGATCTCGCAATCGCGCATTCGAACTAAGTAGTGAAGGTGCTAGAGCTTTCAGCGGCGACGACTCCCGCAGTTATGAAGGAGGGTTCAAAGATGTAAGCTTTGATTTCATGCGGGTGCGATCTATGATCATGCAGGAAGGCAGGCATGACGAACGCACAGAGCAAAAACGAAAACCTCATGGTAATCGTCGATGAGTCCCCCGCAACCAGGCGGGCGGTGGACTATGTAACCAGGATGATAGGCTGTCAGCGGGGCTTTCACGTGTATCTGCTTCATCTGTTGCCGCCGCTTCCAGCGGAGTTGCTGGAGTTCGGCGGGGCCGAAGATCCCCGCGAAGAACAGAAATTGCAAACCGAACTTCATCATGAGCAGCAGACTTGGATCGCCTCGGTAAAAGATCGGGCCAGGCCGGCGTTAAGCTACGCGATTGGCGCGCTGCGCGACGCAGGTCTTTTCACTTACGAGATTGACTTGGCATCCTCCGATCCGTGGGACGACCGCGACGCCACCGTTGCCATTCTGAATCAGGCTCGGGAAAAGCGATGCCATACCATTGTCGTCGGCAATGAGTCTCAACCCTGGTTTCGCAAACTGGCAGGTGCCGGCTTGACCGAGCGCCTTCTTCGCCATGCCGGCGAAATCACCATCTGGGTCGTCCAGTAATCGCGTTGTCGGGTGCCTATGACCAATGCCGGCGGTGCCCGAGCTAGATGCCGCCCTCTGCTTGCACTACAATCAAAATGACTATGTTGCTCAACGGAATCTTTCCCGCCATCACCACTCCCTACTACGCCGACGGACGACTCTACCTCAAGAAGCTGGAGCACAACGTGGAGCGCTACACCCGTGGCCCCATCAGCGGACTAGTCGTCCTCGGTTCCACCGGTGAAGCCGTGATGCTCAACTGCGCCGAGCAGCGCGAGCTCTTCCGCACCGCCATCGCCGCCGCCGCGCCCGAGAAGGTGATGATCGCCGGATGTGGTCATGAGTCCGTGCATGAGACGGTCGAGGCCTGCGAGTACGTGGCCACCCTCGGCTATGACGTTGCCATGGTGCGCACCCCGCACTACTACCGCGCCCAGATGACTCCGCCCGCCATGCTCAACTACTTCCGCACCGTCGCCGACCGCTCGCCGCTGCCCCGTGCTGCTCTACAGCTTCCCGCAGTGCACCGGATACGATCTCCCCGTCGAACTCATCGCCGAACTCGCCGGCCATCCCAACATCCTCGGCATCAAGGAATCCTCTGGCGACCAGGCCAAGGTCGAAGCCATCGTCCAGCGCACGCGCCACATCAAGCGCCAGGCCCGCACCACCCATGATTTCCAGCCCCTCACCGCGCGCATGATCCACAAAGCGGCCCCGGCTCCCAACGGCGAATTCGTCGCCGCCAGCGCTTTAGGCGCCTCCGCCACGCAACCCGCGGCACCATGCGCAAGCCAGCCCTCATCCGCCGCCGTAGAAGTCATCGGCACTCTGCGAACCCGCCACAAAGAGGTCGGCTTTCAGACTCTGGTTGGCTCCGGACACAAGTTGCACGCTCTGCTCAACGCCGGAGCCGTCGGCGGCATCCTCGCCTTTGCCGCCTGCGCACCAACCGCCTGTTATGAGATTTACGCCGCATTCAAAGATAACGATCAAAAGCTGGCAACGGAAAAGCAGCAGCGCATTGAAGCCGCCTGCATTCGCGTCGCAGGTGAGCTAGGCATCGCCGGAGTAAAATACGCCTCTGACCTCAACGGTTTCTATGGCGGCAATCCCCGCCTCCCCCTGCTTCCCCTCACCGCCGCCCACCGCCATGAAATCGAAAGCCTCATGGCAAATGTGAAAAGCTAGTTGCCGTACACCGGCGGCTCCCTGACTATCTCCTCACCAAGTTTTCGACTCACAAACTTCAGGGCAGGAGCCATCCGCCTCCTGCCCTTCGCTTTTAACCTTGAAACTCTGAAACTGTGAAACCTAGCTTCTCTCCCTCACGCCGCCCGATTCTTCCTCTGCTTCTCCAGTACCTTTGGCGAGCGGTTACTGCCCTGCATCCCGCCGTCATTGGCGTGTTCCGCGGCTTCGCGGTCGTCGGCTTCGGCAGGCTGGTTCCTCCGATTCATCGGCCTTCCCCCCACGCCGCCAACAGATTTTCCCGGAGCCTCCGACTCGCCTTCCAATCGCAACCTTTCTTCGCGATGCCCGGCCAGCGCCCGCTCCACGATCTCAAACTCCTCTGCCGTCTCCGGCTTCACCGCCGCATTTGCCATTGCATCCACGGTTCCCAGGTCGCTCCCGCGGGCCTCGCCCGTTTGCGGATCGGTGATGAACAGCAGTTCGCTTAACTCGTCGGCGTGATCTTCCTCTTCCGCCTTGATATGTTCAATCAGCGTGCGCGTCGTCGGGTCCTTCGTGCCAAAGTGTTCGATCAGCCGCTGATACACGTCGATCACCATGCGTTCGGCGATCAGGTCTTCACGAATCATCTCTCCCAGCGATTCGCCCTCGACGTACTGCGAGACCGAACGCCCCACCAGTGTTCCCGGATTAAAGTCCGGCTTCCCGCCTAGTTGCTGAATGCGCTCGGCAATTTCGTCCGCATGTGCGCGCTCTTCGTCGGAATGTTCCTTGAAGGTCGCCGCCACGCTTCGTCCATGCACGCCGGAGGCCATAAAGTAGTGATGCTGATAGCGCAGCACGCATACAATCTCGGTCGCCAGCGCCTCGTTCAGAATCGCAACGGATTGCTCCTTGTCAAGTTGATAGCTGTTGGTCACCGCTCCGTCTTCCAGCTTGCGCATCGCACGCTGCCGAATCTCTTCGACGTCCTTGATAAAGCTTGCCATGAATTCTGCCCCCAAAGGATGAATGCGCGGGCATCGAGCTCACACTTGGGCGCACGCATCCTTTCTGTTTGGTTGCGCAATTTGCCCATAAGGATGCCGAGCCGGCCTCGGTGCTATCCTCTACGTAAGGTCCGCCTACCGGTCGCGAGCGGGCGTGCGATTATTCAGCAAACGATTGTTCAGCAAATGATCGTTCAGCAAACAAGTGTATGAATCGTTCTGCGGATGGAGCCGCAACAATGAATCGTGAACCAGAGTCTCCCGATACGCCCTGCGGCTGCACCAACTGTTACCGGCTCTTCTCCTACGCCGACATCGCCGATTTTTGGGACGAAGGTGAAACCCCGGTCTGCCCCTGCTGCGGCTCAGCCAACGTCATCATCTCCACCCCAGACATGATCGTCGACGCGCACTGCCTCTTCGCCATGCGCAAGACGTATCATTAACCGCCGCAACCGCCGCGCGTATTCACGCGAATCCTACACCGCAGCTCTGCCGCTGTTGCAGTCCTTGGCATCCCCTCCTCCGGCGGCCTCGCATTTTGACGCAAGACAGTTGTACAGCCCGGCAAACAGTGCGCCTCCGACGGCTCCGTCCACCACAGCATAGGCTGTTCCCACCGCGACTTGGCGAATGTCGGCCCGCGCCTTATAGCCGGGGTAGATCGAGGCCGCCAATCGCAGGAACTCCCTGCCGTAGCGTGGTTGCACAAGATTGGCAACTCCGACGATGAGCACAGAACCACCCCAGATCAGCGCAGAAGCGGCAGCAGCGGCCCTGATATCCAATTTCATCTTCACTCCTTTTTCGCCTTTTTAGATGCGCAGAAGCGAGGACTGGGCTTCCGAATGGCGCCGCTCCCACTCGAAGCAGTACAGGCTCCTGACACGCTTTTCGGTAGTGGTGCTATTCGATTTCCACAGAGACGGGGATCAATATCCAGACTACCCGGACTGATTTTATTCTGCTGTTACGGTTTCTTTCCAAGGAGGACGTAACCCATATGGAAATCGAACGGCAACACTACCCGATTCCCGCACTTCCTCCGCTCTGCGTTGGAGGTTGTAAATTGAAACTTTGCGCTGAGAAGTTGTAAATTGAGCCTTGATCGATCCAGCACGGAAGTGAGCAGTGGACTACGAGATCACCCCGCAGGAACTAAGCCGGCTCCAGCAGCGCAACCAGCCACTCGTCCTGCTCGATGTGCGCGAGCCATCCGAGCGCCAACTCGCCAGCATCACGCCCAGCCTGCACATCCCCATCGCCGACGTTCCAGCCCGCGTGCAGGAGCTCGATCCCGATCAGCACATCGTCGTCTACTGTCACGTCGGCATCCGTTCGCTCTCGGTCACCGCATGGCTGCGCGAGCAGGGCTATGAGAAGGTGCAATCCCTCTCCGGCGGCATCAACCGCTGGGCCATGGAGATCGACCCTAAGGTCCTCCGATACTGCACCGGCACAGAGTACCCCACATTTGCCGTTGCCGGCAAATGTGGGATGGTCGCATCGCGCCGGACTTCCTAGCTCGTCGCCGGATGCAGCTTCTTCACCAATTCGGCCACGTTCTCCGCAAAGTGGCGGATCGTTGCCACGCCCTCTTCGTCCTGCAGCGCCTCTCCCGGCATCCTGCCGAACACCATGTTCCAGTAGCTCGAGCCCGGCACAATCATGTCGTTGATGAGGAAGAACATCAGCATCTCTTGCAGCGTAAGTGTGTGCCCGCCGCGCCGCGCCACTACAATCGGTCCGCCGACCTTCCCGGTCAGGAACTTGTCCGTCGCCGCGTGAGACGCAGCCAATGCGCTGCAGTGCGCACATCATATCGCCGCGAGCGGTTCCAAAGTAAACCGGAGCGCCCACAATCAGCCCGTCTGCCGACCGGATTTTCTCGATGATCTCGTTCAGTCCGTCGTCCAACCCGCACTGGCCTTCCTTGGCACATCTTCCGCAGGCGATGCACGCCTCGATCTTCTTGCCCGCAAACGAAACCACCTCTGCTTGAACTCCGTGTTCCTCTATAACCGTCAAGCATTCCTTCATCAGCAGAGCCGTATTCCCGTTTGGCTTCGGGCTGCCGCTTATCAAAAGTACCTTCATTATGACCTCCAGCTTTGCTCCACCGGCATTGTCACGCCACGAGCAAACGGTTTCAATATCGATGTTGCTGCTTCGGAGTATAGTTTTTCTTTGCGATGTTGTGAATATGCCCACAGCTCTTCATCCCGCGCGCTGGTGGCAAACCCTTCCCGACGGGCGCATCCATTGCTATCTCTGCCCCCGCCACTGCCACATCGGAGCCGGCCAGCACGGCTTCTGCTTCATCCGTGAGAACGTCGAAGGCGAACTGGTGCAACTCGGCTACGGACGCCCCGCCGCGCTCGCCATCGATCCCGTCGAAAAGAAGCCGCTCTTCCACTTTCACCCCGGCTCGGCCATTCTCTCCATGGGAACGGCGGGCTGCAATCTCGGCTGCCAATTCTGCCAGAACTTCGACATCAGCAAGGCGCGTTCCGTCCAGGAGAGCTCCGTTCACATGTCGCCGCAGCAGATCGTCGATCTCGCAATTGCCCGCGGCACCCCGTCCCTCGCCTTCACCTACAACGAGCCCACCATCTGGGCGGAGTTCGTCATTGACATTGCCCAAGCCGCACACCAGGCTGGCTTGCGCACCGTCATGGTCTCCAACGGATACATCACCCGCGAGGCCTTCTTCGACGTTTACCAGCATATCGACGCCGCCAACATTGACTTGAAGGGATTCACCGAAGGCTTCTACTCCAAGGTCACGCTCTCCCACCTCGCCCCGGTGCTCGACGTGCTGCGCTGGCTGCGTCGCGAAACCAGCGTCTGGTTCGAGATTACCAACCTCATTATCCCCGGCCACAATGACGCGCCCGAGGAAACGCTCGAACTCTGCAACTGGATTTTAGGCGAGCTCGGCGACGACGTGCCGCTGCACTTCACCGCCTTCCATCCCGATTTCAAGATGCTCGACCGCCCTGCCACTCCGCCCGAGACGCTCCACCGCGCCCGCCTCATCGCCCAGGAGCGCGGCCTCAAGTACGTTTATGAAGGCAACATCGTCACCCGCGATGGCGGCAACACCATCTGTCCCGGTTGCCACCGCACCATCATCCGCCGCTCATGGCACCACGTCGAAAGCTGCGACATCGAGCAAGGCCGCTGCCTGCACTGCAACACCGAGATCCCAGGCCGCTTCGACTGAGTGCCGCAGCTCTGCCCCCGCAACGTGCTCCCCTGAATCCGTCATTCCGCCTTCGATCTCCCCAAAAATTCAAAAAGAGATTGTTCGGTAATGCTGGATTCGGTCGTAGAATGTATGCCGTCCTCCGAAGCCGGAAGACATGGCAAGAGAACCAGGTACTTCAATCAGCTCCCCGGTGCGTCATCGGTACGCACCTCGCGCAACCCACAACCGCGCACGCTAGGAGGTTCTATGCCCATCCAGAAGCTCAGACAGTTTCTTGACGACAACCTCGTCAAGTACATCGTGATTACCCACAGCAAGGCCTACACGTCCCAGGGTATCGCCGCAAGTGCTCATATCTCGGGAAATGAACTGGCCAAAACCGTCATGCTGAAGAAAGATGGCGAACTTTGCATGGCCGTTCTGCCTGCATCCAGACAGGTAGATCTTGCAGTCTTCGCCAAACTCACCGGCAGTAGAGACGCTTCTCTCGCAAGTGAGCGCGACTTCCGGGATCGCTTCCCGGATTGCGAGGTCGGAGCGATGCCGCCTTTCGGAAACCTCTATGGCCTCTCCGTTTTTGTCGACACCACCCTGACGCGCGACAAGGAGATCGCCTTCAACGCCGGCTCGCATCTTGAACTCGTCAGACTTGCCTACAGCGATTTTGAGAGGCTGGTGAAGCCAACCATCTTCGATTTCGCAACCCGATCCGTCAGTCACGCCGCATAGACCCTGGTCCCGGCAGGGAAGATTCTGCCGGGATCGGACTGAGCGGGATTAGCTTGAGAAAGCCGAGTTGGAGGAACAATGCTCGGTTAGCCCGCGCTGCGGGCCAGCCTTTACGCCGCTCGCTTGTGAATTGCGCGGCGCACATTCGCCAGCTCCGCTGAGGTGAACTCGTTTTTCCCGTGAGCCTCGCGCGCGTGGGCCCGCATGTAGCCGAGAATCTCCTCCTCGTCGTTGCCCGTGACGCTCCAGCCGCATTCCTTGCCCAGGGTGTCGGCGCAACGTAAGCTGCGGTCGCCGCGCGGCCGAGTGCTCTCCGCGGGATTCTGTGCCGCTTCATTCTGCGGATACGAAGTGTAGCGCACATCTCCGGCGCCCTGCGCGTTTGGACTTGAGGTCTCGGGATTGCGCTGGATCACCCGTTCGCGCTTTTCATCCGCGGTGTTGCCCCAGTCCGCCGTACCGGTCGAAGGAGCCGAGGGATCAGTGCCGCCTTGCGCCGGATTATCATTCGGAGTGCTTCCGGACTTCGGTGCGTCGTCGCCCAATCTCTTGTCGCTCATCTCTCCTCCTAGCTAACCGTCACTTCTTTTCGCGTGCACTCGCTTCGTTTCTTCCTCCAGCTTTTCCATCGATCCACCAAGGTGTAGGACTTAGATGCACCGACCGGATCCGGTGCAGCCATGGGAGCCAGTCAACCGATCCGGCAATCGTTTGGAATTCGGGTAAAGATTGACCAAAAGGTTACATGCCGCACGCAAACGATTAACTTACCGAGCAATTGTTCCACCCCGCGCAGGACGATACCGGCAATCATTGCGAATCCGCCAGAGCACATACCACATCGAAAACGCAAGGAAGGACTATGTCAGCTCACAGCAATGCGCACCGTGAAGAACAAATAGTCGGTGTCACTCGCGACCCCGTACTGCGGCCCGTTGGCGCTCTGGTGCTTGTTGTCGGCGCTATCTGGGCGCTGTTTTGGGGCATGGCCGCACAGGCCGGAACCTTCGGACAACCACTCGCAGCCTCCGTGCTGATCGTATTGGGATTGCTGGCCGCTGGCGTGGGCAAACCCGAGGAGCAGATCTAGCGCCAGCTTGCAGCCTCGATAAGCGGATTCAACACGCTTGTGCAAGAACAGAGCGAAGCGTCGGCTCCGCCCTGTGTTTATGCGGCTTTCACGCACCGCTTACTTTTTCACCTTGGCGGCTTCCAGCCGCTCGCGCTTTGACTTTGCCCATCCTTCCCGAATGAGCAGCTTGGGGCGGGTGAGTCCGAGCGAGTCATCGGGCACATCATGCGTGATGCAGGAGCCCGCGCCAACGTAAGCTCCGTCACCGATGCGCACTGGAGCGACCAGCGTCGTGTCACTCCCGATAAAGGCCCCCGCTCCGATGACGGTCTGGTGCTTGTTCACTCCGTCATAGTTGCAGGTGATGGTGCCCGCGCCGATGTTGGTGCGCTCGCCAATCTCCGCGTCGCCAAGGTACGTCAGGTGATTGGCCTTCGCGCCCCGCGCGAGCTTCGCTTTCTTGGTCTCCACAAAATTGCCGACGTGCGCCTCAGGGCCGATCTCACTGCCTGGGCGAATCCGTGAGTAGGGGCCCAGGATCGCCGCCTCGTCCACCGTGGAGTCATCGGCGATGGTTCCCTGGTTGATGCGAACTCCATTCCCCACACGTGTGTTGGTAAGCACCGAGAAGCTGCGGATCAAGCAGTCCTCGCCGATGCTGGTTGTGCCGAGCAGTTGTACGAAGGGCTCAATGACAGTGTCCGCGCCCACCGTTACGTCGCCATCGATGAGAACGGTTTCAGGTTTATAGATGGTGACGCCGCTGTCCATCAGCGCCCTAGCTTTGCGCTCGCGCAAGATGGAATCGAGTTGCGCGAGTTCGCGGCGGGTGTTGATGCCAAGCACCTCGCTGGCGTGCGCTGTGGGCAAGGCCAGCACGGATCTGCCGTCGCGGCACAGGATGGATGCGATCTCGGTGAGATAAAACTCACCATGGGGATTGTCGGTTGAGAGCCGGTCGATGCGGGAAAACAGTTCGGCCGTGTTGAAGGCGTAGATGCCGGAGTTGATCTCGCCGATCGCGTTCTGCTCGGCGGTGAGTTGCTTCTGCTCGACGATGGCTTCAACCTGATCGGTGGCGACACCGTGCTCGACGCGGCGAATGATGCGCCCGTAGCCAAGGGGATCGGGGGGCTCGGCGGTAAGTATGGTCATGGCCGCAGCGTGGGCGATATGGAAGTCGCGCATGGCAGCAATCGTCTCCGGGCGGATGAGCGGCACGTCGCCGCTGAGCACGAGCAGATGATCGTAGTCGGCCAGCGCCTGGCGGCACTGCATCAATGCGTGCCCGGTGCCGCGCTGGTCGAGCTGTTCGATGAACTGCGTTCCGAGCGGTGCGATTTCGGCGCGGACGCGCCCGGCTTCATGGCCGATGATACAGAAGATGTCGCTCGGGGCAACAACGCAACTGGCGGCGCGCACAACGTGGCCGAGCAGCGGGCGTCCGGCGATCTGATGCAGCACCTTGGGCAACTTCGACTTGAGGCGAGTGCCCTTGCCGGCGGCGAGAATAGCGATGGCAAAGCGTGGGTTCGGCATGCGTAAGTATTGTAAAGCAGGAGATAGGGATTGGTTGCTGCGAGCAGGAGTGACTAGTGGGATTGCACGTGCGTCATGGCGTCGCCCACGTTCTTACTTCCCCTGTCTTTCCCCCACGTCTTGTAGAGGCCAAGGTAGCCGTAGTTCTCCGTCTGTCCGGCAACCGAGTGTCCGTAAGCGAAAAGCAATTGCAGCCCCGGCGATTTGAAGTGGTAGTATCCGCCCGCGTCGATCATCGTCGATGATTGTGTCTGCGCCGTGGCAAAACCTTCGCGCGCGTGCGAAAAGACCTCGGCTGACAGCTCCAGCCTTTTGCTGATCTCCCGTTTCACAAGGAATCCACCATAGAGAAAGTTGCGATATTGTGTTTGCGGGACTACCGCGTACCCAAGGCCGCCGCACAGGCTCCACGGCCCCAGATCCTTTGCTACCCAGATGGGCAGCTTGTACCACACCCGGCCGACGCCCAGCCCCCGCGAATAGCTTCCAGTCGGAATCTCGAACATCGTAAACGAACCAATCTGCGGGCGCCGCCTGGTCTGTTTCACGAACCCATACTTCACGCCGAGTTCCATGTCCGTCAGGCCGAAGGCGCTTTGGCCCATTCCGCCAGGAGAATAAACAGGATTGTTCGACGGCAGCACCGCCCCAAAAGGCAGAATTGCGTGAAGCTGCACATTGGGAATGGCCCCCCAGTTGAATTCAAACGCCGGCCCTGCGGTATCAATTTCCGCCGGAGTGCCATCCACTGTGCCGAAGATGTAGGCCTCGTAATGCCCAAGGTCGACTGGTGTAGGGTCGTCGGTTTGAAACGGCGGTCCAGCTTGCGCCCACGCTCCCGGAAGCGCCGTCATCAGCAGCAGGAGCAGCCCTAAGCTAACCCTATCCAACTTCAATGGCACCACTATCTCCCGCTTTATGGCGATGCTGCCAGCGGCTGCTTAGAATCTCTGCACATAGGGTTGATGACGGTCAACATAAGAGGATGTCTTGCTTCCAGCAAACCCGCGCACTCGCATCACAGAGCGCACAGGTGCGGAGTTCCCCATGGCCGAATTTGGTCCAGCGGAGAAGGCGTCAGCGCCCACTTGGCGCCCGAGGTGTGCGCGGCTTCGATGTGAGCTGGCGATAAAGTCTATTTGTTATTAGCAGATTCCTGCTGCGGGATTTCAGCTTTCGTCCAGCCTGCGCCTGGGTTATATGCTTTTATCGTTTTGGCGAGTTCGGCGGTTCTTTTGCCGAGATCCTTTTCATAGACGATGCCCTTGTCATTGACGACGAACGTCACTACGCCCGACGAACGGTATTCCGCAGGATAGGCGACGAAAGCGAAGCCCTTGGTCATCTTGCCGTCTACGATGTAGTTCTTGGCGCCGCCTGCGGCATTGGCACCTTGATCTGTCAGGATACGGAAGTAGTAACCTCGGTAGGGGGTCGGAGCGCCTTCCGCGTTTGGGCTGTTGCTCTGAGTGAAGGCCGCTGCTAACAGCGGGCCGATTGGGCTCTGAGTCTCGCTCCCCGACGCTTTCCAATAGAGGCCATTCTGTTGGCTGTCATCACTGATGATCTTCTGTGCGTACTCGTGATGTGCGGAGGAATATTCCTTTTCCGCTGCTACGAGTTCCTGGCAGACGCGAATGGCCGACATTTCATTGCGGCCGATTCTCCGGAACAGAATTTCCTTCTCACCTGCCGCGGTGTCGAAGTACCAGGAATGACCTTTACGCACGATCGGTATGGGCGTGGGCCAGTTCTCTGCGCCGATATACAGGACGACTGTGCTTCCGTTGGGCTCTTTAAACAGACGGTGCGTTTCCTGATATTTCTTCACGAATCTCGCGCGGCTCTCGGCGTCTTCGGCTTCGTCTCCCGACGAGACGATTCGCTTTCCGTCTGGTCCGAAAATTTCAAGCATCGCTTTTTCGTCGTTGTTCTGCGCTGCGGTTACGAGTGCACTGCTTGCAACTTCCGGCGAGGAAAATGTTTTCTGGCCCGGTTGCTGCGCCATCGAATGAGCCGGAAAGCACGCTGCCCAAAGGATTGTGCCCACAGCTAAGGGAAGAAAATGAATTTTGTCGAAGTTCAGCTTCGTTTGCCGCATAGGGCTTCTCTCCATTTTTCAATTTCGCAAGCTACTCGGAACAGAACGAATTTCGATTGCCGGTGCCCGCCTCCTCCACCGTGCCCGCCTCCCCCACCGTGAAATCCTCCGCCGCCGCCATGAATCCTCCGCCGCCAAGCTGCCGCTTCCGCGTGACGAAAAGCTCCGTACTTGTCCGCCATGGTCGATGCCGCTGAAGGCACCTGAGTGGACACCAGTTTCACCGCGAGGTTCAGCGAATCCCCGAGCCGCCGAGGTGTTTCCGCCGAAAGGACGGGGCGCTGCGCCTGGATGGTTAAAAACTCCGCCGCTCACTCCGTGCTGCACGTTTCTGGTTACGCCGCGCGCACCCCCACCTCGATAGAAGGCGTTGCGGTTGTAAAACGTTCGGCTACGGGAAAAGTACCTGCCGTGGTTGAACAGTACGGCGTGGCGATGCCAATCGAAGCCCCAATGCGGCCATCCCCAGCCGAAGCCTCCGAAGAAGCCCACTCCGAAGCCGATTCCGAATGAAAGGAACGGGCCGCCAAACCAAATTCCAGGGTACGGGTACCATCCCGGCCACGGCGGAATGTCGTATCCGTAGACCAACCACGGATTGTAGGCGGGAACGTAAACGATATCGGGACTGGTGGGCTGAATGACGATCATGGAGCCCTGCGTGGTCACGGTTTGCTGCGGTGTGGTCTTGAGATTGCCGGCGTCAGTCGCCCGTTGGCGCATCACTTGGATGGCATCCATCACGGCTTGTTGCTGGTTGTAATAGGCATCTCCTAGAGATGATGTCCAGGAGAGGTTCTTGTCCATATTACCGAGCACAGATGGAAATGCTGTGAGCGCCTTGACGCTCGGGTCCCATGGCTGCTGGTCCGCAGCGTTAGCCAAAGCTTCGCCCTTCAAATCAGGGTGCTCTTGCAGCCATCTGTCGGCTTCGACGACTTGATCGGGAAAAGTGGACGCCGCCAGAATTTGCGCCACAAGGGAATCCGGATACAACGCTATGGGCGCTACCAACTGCTGCAACTGCTCGGGAGTCTGCTGCATGTATGTCGCAGCCTGCGCAGGCGGAGCTTGTTCGGGCTGGTCTTGCGGGGGCGGTGCTTGGGCTGGTGGTGGAGGCGGTTGCTGATCCGGATAGGCCGACACTGTCGGAGGGGCGAGCACTAAAGCCAATGAAAGCAGGGAAACTAAAATCTGTGTGCCGCATCTAGGGGTTGGGAACCCGGCAAGACCTCCGAAGATGTTCTTTTGCAGTTTCATTGCTAAGGCCTTCCTGAATAATCCGATGCCGTTGTTGTCGTTTGACAAAGTTGTGCGTCGTATCGGCGGCTGCTACGCAATAGCAAAACGAGATTGTTAGAGGGAGGGGGCCTGCGCCTGGCGTTCGTGGTGGAGTTGAGCGGGCAAATTGAGCAGGTCAAGGGCAATGCGGTCGGCGGCGTGACGGGCAAACTGAGTAGCGTCGAGGTAGTCACCAAGGATCGGGGTAACGCCAAGAGGGCGCGGATCTGGTCCAGGTCGTTTTGCATGGGCTCGGAATTGTCTTCGGCGTAGCGTGCGCGTAGATCGGCTGGAACGGGCGCAGAGTTGAGCATGGCGTAATCGAAGACGCGGCACTTGGCGTGATCGAAGATTGCCTGAATGTGCTGCGCGGCGCTGAGGCCGGTGCTCTCGTTGGGCTGGGTCATGAGATTGCCGATGTAGACGCGAACGGCGTTGGAGCCGACGATGGCCTCAGGAACTCCGTGGACTAGCAGGTTCGGGATGCAACTGGTGAAGAGAGAGCCAGGTCCGATGCTGATGATGTCGGCATTGAGAATGGCGTCGATGGCCTGGGGCAGCGGGCGGACGTTGGCTGGAACAAGTCGCAGCCGGGCGATGCCGCTGCGGCTGGCTGTAATTCGGGTTTCTCCGCGGACTCGCTCCCCATTGTGCATCAAGGCATCAAGCTGCACGTTGCTGCTGGTGGAGGAAGGATAGATTTCACCGCGGGTTTTTAGAATGGCGGAGCTGAGTTTGACGGCCAGAGAAAAGTCGCCGCAAACTTCGGCCAGAGCTGTGAGGAAAAGATTGCCGAAGCTATGGCCTTCAAGGCTGCCGCCTCCACCGCTGAAGCGATAGCGGAAGAGCTTGGCGAGCAGCTCTTCTTCGTCAGAGAGGGCAATCATGCAGTTGCGGATATCACCCGGCGGTGGCACGCCGAGTTCCTTGCGCAGTCGTCCACTGGAACCGCCGTCGTCGGTAACGGTGACAATGGCGATGAGACGGGAGATGAAAGGTGCCAGCGGCGCTGCTGACGGCGAGGCAGGGAAGGTGGAGATGACGTGGCGCTTGAGTCCGCGGAGCAGCGTGGAAAGCCCCGTGCCTCCACCTATGGCGACGACCTGCAGGCCTTGCGCACGATTTGGGATCGGTATCGCTGTCATCTTCGCTCTCGCCGGAAACAGGGAAGCGGGGGAATCCCCTCCCTACTCGCGACTATGCTCCGACGGAACCTTCCGGATAGAGCAGCTCGGTGAAGCGCGGATCGTCGGCCATGTTGCGGAAGTCTGAGTCATTGCGGGCCTGGAAGCGATTACCCGGATTAAGGCGGATGGCCTCCGCAAGATGTTGCAGGCTCTCCGTAGTTCGCCCGGTAAGGCACTCGAGCACGGCTAATCCGTACCAGACGAAATCGAGACGTAGGTCGTTGACTGGAAAGGTCTTCGAGGTGCTCGCGAGCGGTGACAAAGTCACCCAGATTCATGAGCGAGACGGCGAAATCGTAATGCTCCTCAGACGTCTGGAAGCTGTTCTGAATGTGCTCCAACTGCTGATTGCATATGTTGATATGAACCTTGGCTCGATCTGCCAGTTCGCTGATTCCGGATTCGATCACCTTCTCGAAAAGCGACTTGGCTTTATCGAACTTCTGCGTTTGCAGGAGCCGGAGAGCCTGCTCATACCCCTGTAAGGTCTGGGCAAATCGAGCCTGAGATCCCCGAGAAGCATCGCCGGGCGCTTCCGTTCTGGGTTTGGCAGAGGGGCTTTTCGGGTTGAGATCGAGTTTTTTGGTCATAGGCCCTTCCAGAAACGCGAATCATCCATCCGTTTCCAGGCGGTCAAAACCCGGAAACGGTAACTAGCTCAGAATACTGCTTTATACCGTGTGCAGAAGGCAGCGTCAACCGGGAGGATTTGGCTAAGGCTTTTTGAGAGTTACCCAAGGGAGATAAAGCAGGCTCAACTCGCGTCGAATTCCCGCGTCTGTATAGAATGAATCCAGATGCGGAGAGTGAGAGATGGACGAGAGCCAAGCCGTGCTGCCGAAGGACAACCCGGAACATACGAGGGTGGAGGGAGGCACGTGGAAGTGGCTGCGCGAGATTGTGGTTGCGCTGGGAATCTCGATCTTTATCATCGTATTCCTCTACCAGCCGGTGAAGGTGGAGGGAACGAGCATGATGCCGGGACTGGCCGACCAGGAGCGTATCTTCATCAACAAATTCGTTTATCGTCTGGAAGCCATCGAGCGCGGCGACGTGGTGGTCTTCCGATATCCGGTCGATCCGAGCAAAAATTACATTAAGCGAGTCGTGGGCGTGCCGGGTGACCGGATCGAGATCTTTCGCGGGGCGGTTTTTGTGAACGGCCATCGGCTGGAAGAGCCTTATGTGCCGGGGCAATTCCGGGACGAGCGCTCGATGAGCGAGATTGTGGTTCCGGAAGGCGGCTACTTTGTTCTGGGCGACCACAGAAACCTTTCCAGCGACAGCCGTGACTTTGGCGTGGTTGAGAGGACGGCAATTTTCGGCAAGGCGGTTTTCGCCTATTGGCCCACGGGAATGATGGGCAAGTTGCGATAGGGCAAGCTCGGACGCAGATCCGGATGCCGGCGCTGTCTGTTGCCAGGCGCAGAAAAGGAAGACTCGATGAGATTGGCAATCTTCGGCGGAACTGGCGGTACGGGATTGGAGCTGACGCGGCAAGCGTTGGAAAAAGGCCACAATGTGCGGGTGCTGGTGCGTAATCCGAACCGGATGCCGCTGATCAATACGAATATGCGGATTGTGCTGGGCAGTGTGTTGGATCATGAGAGCGTGAACAAAGCATTGCTGGGATCAGACGCGGTGCTGAGCTGCCTGGGACAGCGTAACCTGTTGCGCAATACCCGGGTGGTTTCGGTGGGAACGCACCTGATCATGGAAGTGATGAAGGCGCAAGGGATCCGGCGACTGGTGGTGGAGTCAGCCTTTGGCGCGGGTGAAAGTCTTGCGGCGGCGAGTGCGCTCGAGAGATTGCTGTTTGCCACGCTGCTGTGGGCTCCATATCAGGACAAGAACCTGATGGAGCCGGAGGTGAAGGCGAGCGGGCTGGAGTGGACGATTCTCCGGCCAACGGTGCTGACCAACGGGGCGAGTACGCGGCGATATGTGGTGAGCGCCGGTCGTCCTGTGGCTTCCAGGGTTGCCCGCGCCGATGTGGCGGCAGCGATGCTGCGCGCAGTGGAGGAGCGGCTATGGATTGGTGAGTCGCCGACGATAACGGGAGCTTAGGAGCAGTTGATCAAGAATGAATATTATGCATCTCACTGTATTTGTATTCACAGTGAGAAGGATTTCCGGGCGCAGGGGCTGCACGTAGGTTGAATAGCTGATATCATCTAGAAAATCCACTCCCCTGAGGATGCGATGCAAGCTATCCTTGCGCTGGAAGACGGTAGAATCTTCCGCGGCAAAGGCTACGGAGCGCGGCTCGAACGTACGGGCGAAGTAGTTTTTAATACATCCATCACCGGCTACCAGGAGATCTTTACCGATCCCTCCTATGCCGGGCAGATTGTAGTTCTCACTCAACCGGAAATCGGCAACTACGGCACCAATCCTGACGACAACGAGTCAGCGCAAGCCCTACATTGAAGGGCTGATCGTGCGCGAATTTTCGCCGTATGCGTCGAACTATCGCTCGCACCAGGTGACGGAAGAATACCTGGAGCGGCACCAGGTTCCTGTGCTGTCGGATATTGACACGCGGGCACTGGTGCGGCACCTTCGTGACCGCGGGGTGATGCGCGGCGTGATTTCCACAGTGGAGCTGGATGCGGAGAAGCTGGTGGCCAAAGCCAAGGCCGCTCCCACAATCGACGGGCGTGGACCTGGCCAAAGAAGTCTCCACCAAGGTTAGCTACCAGTGGACGAAAGGCGACGTGGAAGAGCGCGTGATCGCCGTACCCCACGCAACGTCGGCGCACCTTGCGGTGATGACCAGCGAGTCTGCGGAAGAGCGCTACAGGCCGGAGCGCAAGAAGGTGGTTGCCTTCGATTATGGCATCAAGCACAACATTCTGCGGCGGCTGGTGAGCTCGGGCTGCGATGTGACGGTGGTTCCGGCGCAGACTTCAGCCGAAGACGTGCTGGCGCTGCAACCGAATGGAGTTTTTCTCTCCAACGGACCGGGCGATCCGGATGCGGTGGTGTATGCGCAGAAGACGATCCGCCAGATGGCGGGGCGAGTGCCGATTTTCGGCATCTGCCTTGGGCACCAACTGATCGGGCTGGCGCTGGATGGCAAGACCTACAAGCTGAAGTTCGGGCATCACGGCGGCAACCATCCGGTGAAGCAGTTGAAGACCGGAAGGATCGAGATCACGGCGCACAACCACAACTACGCGGTCGATCCGGATTCGCTGAAGCAGAGCGAGGTGGAGCTGACGCACGTGGACCTGAACGACAATACGCTGGAAGGGCTGCGGCATCGTAACTATCCGCTGTTCAGCGTTCAGTATCACCCGGAGGCTTCGCCGGGGCCGCACGATTCGCATTACTTGTTCGCAGATTTTGTGAAGATGATGAGCGAGTGGAGAGGGTAGAAACCAGTTTAACGGCGGAGCGATTAATGTGGCCGAGAAGCATGACAAGATGTGAACCTCAAGGCCGGATCAAACTCTAATAAATTTTTCGAGAAAGCATATTTAGATGCCACGTCGCACTGATATTTCGAAGATTCTGATTCTTGGTTCAGGGCCGATTGTGATTGGACAATCGGCGGAGTTTGACTACTCCGGCACGCAGGCGTGCAAGGCGCTTAAGGCCGAAGGGTTTGAGGTTGTGCTTGTGAATTCGAATCCGGCGACGATCATGACGGATCCGGAGATGGCCGATCGCACCTATGTGGAACCTCTGACGCGGCAGTATGTGGAAGAGATTATCCGGCAGGAAGTAGAGCGAGGAGTTGGCGAAGGAATGGCCGTGCTGCCGACCGTGGGTGGACAGACGGCGTTGAATCTGGCAGTGGAGCTGGCCGACGGCGGCGTGCTGGAAAAGTATGGTGTGATTCTGATCGGCGCGCAGCTTGAAGCGATCAAGAAAGCGGAAGACCGCCTGATGTTCAAGGACGCGATGACGCGCATCGGGCTGGACGTGCCGCGCTCGGCGCTGGTCAACAATCTGAAAGACGGATTGGACTTCTCGACCAAGCTGGGCTTTCCGGTGGTGCTGCGGCCCTCGTTTACCTTGGGCGGCTCGGGCGGCGGCATCGCGTACAACCGCGAAGAGCTGCTGGACCTGTTGGCGCGCGGACTGGATCTTTCTCCGGTTCATGAAGTTCTGATCGAAGAGAGCGTGCTGGGCTGGAAGGAATACGAGCTGGAAGTGATGCGCGACCTGGCGGACAACGTCATCATCGTCTGCTCGATTGAGAATTTCGATCCGATGGGCGTGCATACCGGCGATTCGATCACGGTGGCTCCGGCGCAGACGCTGACCGACCGCGAATATCAACGCATGCGGGATGGCGCGATCAAGGTAATGCGCGAGATCGGCGTGGAGACCGGCGGATCGAATGTGCAGTTCGCGGTGAATCCGACGACCGGGCGGCAGATCGTGATCGAGATGAATCCGCGAGTCTCGCGCAGCTCGGCTCTGGCGTCCAAGGCGACGGGCTTCCCGATTGCGAAGATTGCGGCGCGGCTGGCGGTGGGCTACACGCTCGATGAGATCACAAATGACATCACGCAGAAGACTCCGGCATGCTTTGAGCCTACGCTGGATTACGTGGTGGTGAAGATTCCGAAGTGGCAGTTTGAGAAGTTTCCGGGCGCCGACGAGAGCCTGGGGCCGCAGATGAAATCGGTGGGCGAGGTGATGGCGATTGGCCGGACGTTCAAGGAGTCGCTGCTGAAGGCAGTGCGCTCGCTGGAGACGGGCAGGCGGCTGGAGTCCGACGCCATCGAGCCGAAGATCGTCACCAAGCGGCTGGTGTCACCGCATCCGGAGCGGCTGCAGTATGTGCGTTACGCGCTAAGCCACGGATGGACGGTGCCTCACGTGGCGCGGCTGACCGCGATGGACCCGTGGTTTCTGTACCAGTTGAAGGAAGTAGGCGACGAGTTGGCCGCGCTGGAGAAGAGCTCGCTGGAGACGATTACGGCCGACGAGATGCGCGAGGCCAAGCGCAAGGGCATCAGCGACAGCGCGGCTCTGCGCGCTTTGGAAACTGCCGCCGCGCGAGGGCGAGATCAAGATTTACGAGAAGCGCAAGGAGCTGGGGATCGCTCCGGTGTACAAGCGCGTGGATACCTGCGCCGCGGAGTTCGAGAGCTTTACGCCATACATGTACTCGACCTTTGAAGATGAGGACGAGGCGATGCCGACGGCGAAGCAGAAAGTCATCATTCTGGGCTCTGGGCCGAACCGCATCGGGCAGGGAATCGAGTTCGATTACTGCTGCTGCCACGCGGCATTTGCGCTGCATGACGATGGCATTGAAACCATCATGGTGAACTGCAATCCAGAGACGGTTTCCACCGACTACGACACCAGCGACCGGCTGTACTTTGAGCCGCTGACGTTTGAAGACGTGATGGCGATCTACGAGCACGAATCGAAGGGGACGGACGAGATCGGCGTGATTGTGCAGTTCGGCGGACAGACTCCGCTGAATCTGGCGCTGCCGCTTGAAGCAGGCGGGAGTCAAGATCATTGGAACTTCGCCCGAATCGATTGACCTGGCGGAAGATCGCAAGCGCTTTGAGGCGCTGCTGAACCGGCTGGAGATTCCGCAGTCGCCGGGCGGGATGGCGACCTCGGTGGATGAGGCGCTGGCGGCGGCGGAGAAGGTCGGCTACCCGGTGCTGGTGCGTCCTTCTTATGTGCTGGGCGGACGGGCGATGGTGATCGCCTACGACGCCAAGGCAGTGAAGGAGTACATGGCAGAGGCGGTGGAGTACTCGCAGGACCGTCCGATCCTGGTAGACCACTTCCTGGAGGCTGCTACCGAGGTTGACGTGGACGCCTTGAGCGACGGCGAAGATGTGGTGATCGCCGGCATCATGGAGCACATCGAAGAGGCTGGGCATTCACTCGGGCGATTCGTCGTGCGTATTGCCGAGTGTCGATCTGTCGCCGCAGGTGCTGGCGACGATTCGCGAATACACGTTCAAGCTGGCGAAGGCGCTGAATGTGGTGGGACTGATGAACATTCAGTATCGCGATCCAGCGCGAGAAGGTGTACGTCATCGAGGTGAATCCGAGAGCTTCACGCACGGTGCCCTATGTTTCCAAGGCGACGGGCGTGCCCTGCGCAAAGATTGCGGCGCGGCTGATGACGGGACGGAAGCTGAAGGAGTTTTTGCCGGAGAACATTGCCGCGCGCAAGGATCTGGACACGGGCGAGTTCTTCTACGTGAAGTCTCCGGTTTTTCCGTGGAATAAGTTTCCGGGAGTGGACACCGTGCTCGGTCCTGAGATGCGCTCGACCGGCGAAGTGATGGGAGTTGCAGATAACTTTGGCGAGGCGTTTGCCAAGGCGCAACTGGCGGCCGGACAGGCCTTGCCCGCCAAGGGAACGGTCTTCATCAGCGTGAACGAGCACGATAAGCCGCACGTTGCACGAAGTGGCGCGGAAGTTTGTGGACATGGGCTTCAAGATCGTGGCCACGCACGGGACAGCCGAGGCTCTGGAAGAGGCTGGAATGCGGGTGGAGCGCGTTTACAAGGTGAAAGAGGGAAGGCCGAACGTGGTCGATCTGATCAAAGGCGACCGGATTCAGCTCATCATCAACACTCCGCAAGCGCGTGGCGAGCCGTGGTTCGATGAGAAGGCAATCCGGCGTGCGGCCATAACTGCTCGCGTTCCAACCATTACCACGCTGTCGGCGGCGCGCGCGGCAGCGGAAGGAATCCCAGTGCTGCAGGCCGGAGTGATCAGCGTCTTCAATTTGCAGGAACTGCACGCAGCGCACGACGCGGTGAAGCGCGACGCGGTGGGCAAGGAATAGGAGAACATGCGAAAAACATTGGTAATGACGGCGATGCTGCTAATGTCTGCGATGTGGCTGGCGGCGCAAGCAGCTCCG
This sequence comes from uncultured Acidobacteriota bacterium, assembly GCA_963800195.1. Classification (GTDB taxonomy): domain Bacteria; phylum Acidobacteriota; class Terriglobia; order Terriglobales; family Acidobacteriaceae; genus TOLSYN. Next base: position 107,862 of record CAWCZZ010000010.1, on the reverse strand, counting down.
CGGCATCCTTCCCCGGTGGATGGAGCCGGGGTCACCCTGCCGGGCGGGTTGGTATATTGGGACCTAAAGGTGGGAACCGGTGCGCCGGCGGCCAAGGGCAGAAAGGTGACGGTCCACTATACGGGATGGCTGTTGGAAGATGGCACTAAGTTTGACAGCTCGCTATGATCGCGGGACCCCGTTCGAATTCAAGCTTGGCGCGGGAGAGGTGATCAAAGGCTGGGATCTGGGGGTGGCGGGCATGAAAGTAGGAGGCAAACGTCAGCTCAGGATTCCGCCGGATCTTGCTTATGGATTTCGCGGACAGCCCCCCGTAATTCCGCGCAATGCCTACCTGATTTTTGACGTGGAGTTGCTGGATGTGAAGTAGTTCGGAGTTGATTCTGAAAAGGCGTACCCGGATTACGGGTGCGCCTTGTTCTTGATCCTTGGGTGCGGGGCTATGGTTCGGGGAGTTCGGGGTTCACGGTGAAGCCGGGGAGGCTCCAGGGCAGGAAGTAGGCCGCGGAGTTGGTTGCGACGACGAGTGCGTGGTTAGGGTCAAAGGCGAGTCCGACGACGCCAGTTCCGGCGATGACCAGGGAGGGTTGCTTTTCCGGGGTGATACGAATGATGCCACGGTGGCCGTGCCAGGAGGCGGCGACGTAGAGGTTTCCCTGGAGGTCGAAGGCAATGCCCTGGGGGCGGCCGAGATTGCTGAAGAAAGGCGTGACGACGCCGTTCCGGTCGATCTCATAAACGCAGTCGTTGGACGAAGTCGTTGGGCCGGTAACGTAGAGACTTCCGTTGGGCGAAAAGGCCAGATGATAAGCGGCGACACTGGCTTCGAGGGTGGCAAAGACGAAGATCTGGCGGTCAGGGGCGATTTTGAAGATGGTGCCGCTACGGTCTCCGACGTAGAGATTGCCATTCTCATCGAAGGCGAGGCCGGTGGCAACGCCCATGCCCTCCGCGTAGGTGGAGAGGTCGCCCGAGGTGGAGAGGCGATAGACCGCGCCGTCATGGCGCGAAGAAATGTAAAGATTTCCTCCGCCGTCGAGGGCGAGCCCCGTGGGATTCATGATTTCGATATCGACGGGGTGAAGCGTGGAGCCGTCATCAATGCGGAAAAGCGAGGTGGGCACGCTCTGGCCGCGGGAACCGGAGAAGGTGACGTAAATGTTGCCGGCTTCATCGACGGCGGGATTGGCGACGGGGTGGAGACTTTCGGCGAGCAGGGTGGCGACGGTGAACGGCACCGTGGCAGAGCCGTGCAGCGTTGTGACCGTGATTGCATCGCCCAGAGCACTGGCCGGAACGAGGACAGTAAGCTGAGTGGGAGAGGCGAAGACAACAGTGGCCACGGCTTCGCCGAACAAGACCTGCGTGGCATCGGTGAGACTGGCGAGCAGGGAACGGCCGCGCAGGACGATTTCGCCGCCGGGAAGGGCGGAGGATGGCTCGACAGAGAGAATGACAGGTGATCCGGTAATTTTGCTCATGGTATGCGCGTACTCATTCCACACTATCTTACGATGCCAAATTGCAGCAAAAGTTGAAGGACGATGAAACCATATAGACCGGCCCCGAGATCGTCCACTACAATTCCGACGCCTTCAGGACGCAGGCGCTCAAGCAGGCGGATGGGCGGTGGTTTGACGATGTCAAAGGCACGGAAAAGTATGAAGCCCGCAAGCAGCGCCTTCCAGGTGAGCGGGGCGGCCACGAGGGTGAGCATCTGGCCGGCGACCTCGTCGATGACAACATGGGATGGATCGCCGCGATGACAGGCGCGGGCGGTGAGAGTGGCAGCGGGAATTCCGATGGCGGTGGCCAGCGCGCAGTAGGCAAGGGCTCCGGGGACCAACAGATGCGGCGGTAGGGTGCGCCCGATCAGCGCCCAGGTGAGGACGGCTGCCAGTGAGCCCCAGCTTCCGGGGCCGGGCTTCAGCGTGCCGGAGCCGAAGAAGGTTGCGATGATCCATGCCCAGTAAGGACGGGTGGGGCGGGAAGAGCCCTTCTTGGTGTGATGAGGGGGTTGCTCAGTTCGGCTTGCGACGTCCATGCTTTTCGCTTTCATCGGCTGAGCCGGGCGCTTCGGGGCCTTTGCGGAGGCTCCCGATGCGACGCTCCCTGGGCTCATTGTACTCGGCTTCGCCGCCTGATTCGGGATCATTCACCGGCGAAGAGATGACGTAGCCTCCGCTGACCCACTTGCCGAGATCGACGACACGGCAACGATCAGAGCAGAAAGGGAAGTCGGGATCGGTGGAAAGGACGATCTTGCGGCAGGTCGGGCAACGGAGTGAAGTCTTTTTCTTCTTCATAGGACAGACATCAGTGTTCAGGCTAACGTTAGCTGCACAAAAGCGGTCCAGGGTGTGGCCCGAACGTCTCCAATTTACAACAATCTTGCGATCAAGTCGTAATCGTGGGCTTCTTCGACGATGGCGCGGTGGAAACTGCCGGCGGCAGGAGAGTTGTGCTCTCCGAAATCGTTGATGAAGACCTTGCCATCGATCTCAGGCGCGTGGGCCGGAGTGCGGGCCTCCCAGAGCAACTCGGTTTCTTCGCTGGGCCCTTCGAGCATGACTTCGATCTCGCGTCCGATCCACTGCTTGCGGCGCTGGCGGCTGATGCGCTTCTGCAACTGCATAAGCTTGCGGCGGCGGCGTTCGATCACTTTGGGCGGAACTTTGTCTGCGAGATGGAAGGCGGGCGAGCCCTCCTCGTCGGAGTAGGCGAAGACGCCGAGCCAGTCAAACTGCGCGGTAGTGACGAAAGCACAGAGCTGCTGGAAATCATCGTCGGTCTCGCCAGGGAATCCGACGATGAAAGAAGTGCGCAGGGTGAGTCCGGGCACCGCCTGGCGCATTTTGGCGATGAGCTTGAGGAAAATTTCCGCCGAGCCGCCGCGCTTCATGCGCTTGAGAACCGAGGGCGCGGCGTGCTGCAAGGGAAGGTCGATATAGCGGCAAAGGCGTGGATGGCTGGCGAGTACTTCCAGCAGGCGCGGCGTGATCTTGTTGGGATAGGCGTAGAGGAAGCGAACCCAGCGGAGCTCGTCGATTTGCGCGAGTTGTTCGAGCAGCGCGGCGAGACCATCCTGAATGCCGAGGTCTTCGCCGAAGCAGGTTGTGTCTTGCCCGATGAGATTGATTTCGCGAACGCCTTGCGCGGCCAGCCGCCTGGCCTCGGTGACGACCGAGGCGATGGTGCGAGAGCGGAACTTGCCGCGTAGCTGCGGAATAATGCAGAAGGCGCAGGGATGATCGCATCCTTCGGCAATCTTGATGTAGGCGGAGTGGCGCGGCGTGGCAAGCAGGCGCGGAGTGTTCTCGTCGTAAAGATAGCTGGGAAGCTCGGCGGTGGCCCCGTCCCACGAGTCGCGAGAGAAGCGTCCGGCTCGCTGGCGGGCATCGCCCTCGGGGCGGGAGGCGAGTGGGTAGGCTACGCTGCCGGCCGCTGGTGCTAGGCCGCTCTTGAGCTGCTGCGAGGCACTGGGGTGTGGGTGTGCGGCGTTACCTGCGCCTCCGCTCTGGAATTCCGTTGAGGATGACGAAGGGAGTAGGCGCGGCGGGCGCGGGGGCGATTCCGGCGGCGGCGAGAATCTCCGCCAGTTCACCGGTACCGAGGACGGCGTCAATCTCTGGAATGTTCTTTTGAATCTCGTCACGGTAACGCTCGACCAGGCAGCCGGCGACGATGAGCTTGCGGGCGCGGCCATGCGTCTTGTGCTTCGCCATTTCGAGGATGGTGTCCACGGACTCCTGCTTGGCGGTGTCAATGAAAGAGCAGGTGTTGACGACGATGATGTCGGCATCTTCGGCGCGGGCGGTGATCTCGGCGCCGTTGATGGAGAGTATTCCCATCATGACTTCGGAGTCCACAAGGTTCTTGGGACAGCCAAGGCTGACAAAGCCTATCCGCGGACGCGATGAAGGCGATGCGGATGGAGGGTTCGATTGAACGGGCGCGGCACTGCTTTTGGTGGACATTCCTGAAGCTATTTTAACAGCAGCCGGAGCGCCCCGTGAGAGGCGGAGCAAAGGCGGTTTGACTATGAAAGGCTTGGCGAAGCAAGCCAGAATCTCTGGTTGCACCTCCGCTCATGGGAGGGTCGGGAAGGCAGGGTTCTTCGCCACTTCAGCAAAACACCCAGCAGGACACCAGCAAGACAGGAATCTTCGAAAACCAAGTTCAGGAACGAGTGAGGAGAAGAACTCCGCAGCAGACTAAGATCGTAGCAAACCAACGGCGACGATCGACATTTTCATGGAGGAAGAATTTGGCGGCAATCGCGTTAGTGACAAAGGTGAGAGCGGCTGAAGCCGGGCCCATCAGGCTAAGGTCGGCCCAGGAGAGTCCAACCAAGTTGCTGAAAAATGCTATGGCCATGAAGAAGATTCCGCCGAAAAGGGCTCCGCTGGAGAGGACGCGGACGATCACTGCAAGCAAGCCGTGATCGCGGCGGAAGTGGCCAAGGTCGCCGATGCGGCTCATTGCCTTTGCAATGAGCACATCTCCCGCGGTGGCGGCGCAGACCGTAGAGAAGATACAGAGCCAGGTATAAAGGCTCCTCATAGGCGTTCCGGCAGGGATTCTGAGCTGGAGGCGCGGGCAGGTGGATGCTCCGTGCGAGAGGGGCCGCCGGCAACGATCCCGACGCCGGCAGTGATGAGCAAAACGCCAGCCCAGCGCAGCGGGCTGACGTGCTCGTGTAGCCAGAAATGGCCCAGTAAGGTCATCACGACATAGCCGATTGACGTGGCGGGAAGGACAAAGGTGAGATCGGCGAAGGAGAGCGCGGTCATGTAACAGGACATGAAAGCCAGCAGGCTGAAGATTCCGAAGACGACCCAGGGATTGACGAGAGCGTGGAAAAGTTCGGCGAAATGATGAACGTCAATCGCGCCTATATCTCTCATGCCGCGCGCCAGGAAGCTGTCTCCGGTTGAGCCGAAGACGACGATGGAGAGCAGGACGAGGTATTTACGAAGCGTCAATGTGCATCTCCTGGGGGCAATCAATGGCGAAAGAACAAGCTACGAGAAACAGAAGTTCAGATTATTTGTTGCCGAGAGCCCACCCGTGCAACTCGCCGGTCTGCCGGAGAAGCTGGAGCTGGGCGCGAAAATAATCGAACTGGCTCTCCAACAGAAGAAGTTGCCGGTTAGCCACGTCCGCACGGGCCAGTTCCTGATCGCGGGCGTTGGCATGACCGTTCTGCACCTGAAGCTGCACGGCGTCGATATTGGCTTGCGCGACCTCGTATTCAAGGCGCGCTACGTTCGAGGAGGCTTGCAATTGCCGGATGGTGTGCTGCGCGCGGACGGCCTCGGCAGCCACCTTATCGCGGGCATTTTGAGCCTCTGCCTCGGCATGCAGCGCTTCGGCGTCAGCAGCCGCGGCGTGGGCATTCTGGGCGAGGTTGAGGATGGGAATGCGAAGGTTGATGCCGATGGCGTAGCTACGGCGAGGAAAGTGCAGGTAGTACGTGGAATAGTTATTGAAGCTGGCGTATTCGACATACTGTCCAGCAAGGTCGATGGAGGGATAGTTCATTTTGTGCTCGGCGCGGGCGCGAGCGTGAGCGGCGCGAACATGTTCATCGGCGAGGCGAACGCTGTTGGAATTGGCGAGAGCGACTGACGCGACATCGTCGGCCGCAGCCAGGTCGGGAGCTGTGGGAATCGAGCCACTTACGGTTGTCAGAGATGCAGGAGAGCGGCCGATGGCGTGGCCGAGGCGCTCGCGAAGCACGTCGAGATTGGTTTCCAACTCGGTGATGCGGAGATCGACGCGTGCCGAGTCGAGTTCGGCGCGCTTGCTGTCAAGCAGGCTGCCGACGCCCTCCTGCTGACGCTGTTGCGCGATGAAGAGAGCGCGGTCCACGCCCTGCTTTTGTTGTTGAGCGGCGGTGAGCCGCTGCTGGGTATTATCAAGTTCAATGTAAAGCAGGGAAGTATCGAGGATGACCTGTTCGGTTTGGTCCGCATAGTCGATGTTGGCTGCAAGGGTGTCGCTGTAGGCGGCCTTGACGGTCTCGCGAGTGGCGTAGTTCAGCACAGTCTGGCTGTGCGTGACGTTGAACAGCGAAGGCGGTTGTCCCGCGATGGCGACGGGTGGGCCATAGGTGTAACCGACGTTGGAACCGAAAACCAGGGTGGGCATGTAGGCATAGCGCTCGGCATGATAGCGCGCAGTGGCGCGGGTACGGTCGGCAGATGCCGAAATCATTACGCCACTGTGCTTGAGTGCGAGTTCGAGGGCCGGCCGAAATTCGATGGACTGGGCGCGTAGCGGCAGCGCAGCCAATGTGAGCAAGACGGGAAGCAGCAAAGCAATCGGAGGAGTCCGGAATTTCAGAGAGAATACTTTCGTCATGGTTCGGTTGTCGTCCTCCGCAAGTGACCAGCTCTAGCGTCGTCCCAGGCGACGGAGAGACTCCGCAGCTGGGCGATAGGAACTGGCGAGGGTAAGCGCGGCCCGGTATTCGGCAGCGGCCTGTCCGCCTTCTCCGCCCTTGAGCAGAATCTCGCCGAGCAGAAAGTGCGCACGAAAGAGCGGAGCTGCTTCGTCAGTATGACCACTCTGGATGTAGGCGCGCATCTGCTGTGCGGCCAGAGGAAGATTGCGATTGGCGACCAGGAGCATTTCGGCCGCGTCGTAGTGGTCGGTTGGCAAGATGTTGCTGGATTCGATGGCGCGGTCGACGGTCTGCTGGAAGCGCTCCCAGCTTTTACGTCCGCGCAGGTATCGAGCGAAATCAAGATAGGTTCGGGCGGAGTAGTGATCGAGGCGGATGGCTTCGATGTACTCGTGTTCGGCCTGCTCGTAGTTACCCTGGTTGGTAGCCACCATGGCGCGCACCCAAGCGGCATCGGCAGGATAGGCAGGGTTAAGTTCGGCAGCCAGGGCGAGAGCTTTATCGCTGCCGCCGCCCACGATGGCAGGTGCGGTGGCGTAATATTCGGCCAAATCGCGGGCGATAGCCATGCTCTGGCGGTCCAGCGCGCGCGCCGCGATAAAGGCGGCTACGGTTTTGCGCGCAAGCATGTAAGCGGAAAGCGGTCCCGCCGAGTTGGCCTTCTCGCCATAACTGCGGCCTAGCCAGAGCTGGAAGACGGCATTGCCGGGATCAATTTGAGTGGCGCGCTCGCAGTTTTGCACTGCGTTGTCCCAATCGCCGAGCGAGAAGTAGACACGCCCAATGTAGTTGAACATGGCGGCGTTGCTGTTGGATGCGCTGGCGGTGAGCAGGCGCAGCGCGTCATCGGCATGGCCGGAATCGAGCAGTTCGCGAGGGTTGGCGGCGGAATGAGCAGTAAGCGGCACCAATATACACGTCAACAACAGCAACCGCATCAGCGGGCGGCTGACCGAATGATGCAGGTAAGCTCGGAGGCGGTTCTCTGTGATCATTACGAAGGGTTCTCTATGATTTTGGCCGGAACGCCGTCCGTCATGGGCGATGGGCTGAACGACTGCACGGCAATGACGTCGCTCTCCGAGATGCCGCTGAGAATCTGCACCCGGGTCAAATTGGAGATGCCAAGTTTGACATCCCGTCGGCGCAGGTGGCCATCCTGGAAGACATAGACGAAGTTGTGGCTCCCATCCTCGCGCACTGCTTCGCGAGGCACCGTGAGAGCATTCTGTTTGCTGTTGGCAATGATCGTTGCACTGACGTTTACGTTGGGCAGCAACAGGCGCTCGGAGTTGTCAACCTTGCAGAAGATCTCTCCGACGACGCGAGAGCCGCGGTTGACCACCGTGGAGGGAAGGGTGGTGACAGTGCCACGCCAGGTGTGTCCGGGTAGTGCGTCCCAGGTAATCGAAACGGTTTGTCCGATGGCCAAGCGCCCGATCTCCGGCTCGTCCACGAAGGCACGAACCTGAAGTTGCGAGAGATCGGCCTCCTGCAATAGCAGATCTCCGGTATTAACCCAGGTGCCTGGACGCAGCGGAAGGGAATAGACCGTGCCGTCAAAGGGAGCGCGGACGTTGCAGTTGCGGACGATCTCCTCAGTGAGGTCAACGTAAGCTCTGGAGTCGGCTACTTCGGAAAGCGCGCGCGCTTGCTGCTCCGGCGAGTATCGGTCCGGCGACTGAAACTGGGTGAGATCGGCTTGGGCGCGGTTGAGGCGATCACGGGCGGCAGCGACCTCCTCTGGAGTAGCGGCACCGCGCTGTTGAAGATTTTGCAGGGCGGTGAGCTGGCGCTTCGCTGAGTCGACCTCGGTGGTTGCCTTCTGCAGATCGTCTTTGCGGAGGAGTATCTGCTGCCTGTCGCCTCCCGCCATCAGGTTCTCGTATCTCTCCTGTGCCCCTTTGAGGCGGGTCTGGGCGGCGGCAAGGTCGCTGCGGGCGCGGGTGTCATCGAGCATGAGAAGTAACTGTCCAGCTTTAACCGTTTCGCCTTCCTTGATCAGCACCTTCTGGACCGTGCCAGGCAGCGGAGCGTGGGCTTCAAAGCCATGGATGGGTTCGACTTTTCCGTTGGTGGTGATGGAACTGGCAATTTCCTGAGGGAGCGGTTTAACGACCGAGATACGTACGCGATGCGGCCGAAGCTCTACGTAGGCGCCGCCCGCGACAAAAATAGCTAGCAGGATGACGAGTGTCGTGATCCAGGGTCGGCGAACTCCGCCGGACGAGCTGTTTAGATTTCCATTGGCCATGAGTAAGAGCTTTCAGTATATCTGAGCAAAACGCTTCCGATACTCCAGACTAGGAGGTTCGTTGCGGGTTTGGCAAGTGAATGGACTGATTCGTCAGAGCGAAAGCTCTGGCCGAAATCGAGGTTTTGACTGTCAGGTGAGCACGGGACGTAAATCGATCATCCAAACAATGGCGCAGGTTGCGGAGAGAAAGGGCGGGACCATGTCGCTGGACAAATGCGTGAGCGTTGTCAAGAATGCGGTGGCGGATGCGGCACGGAATCACACCATGGCCTTTGCCGCCGGACTCTCTTATTATTTTGTGCTGAGCCTGTTTCCGGCGCTGATCGCACTGTCGGCGGTTGTGGGGTTTCTGCCAATACCCAACGTGTTCGACCAGATACTGGCCCTTATGAGCGGCTTCGTGCCCGCTGACAGTATGGGGTTGGTGCGGCAAATTGTGGCGGACACGATGAATTCGCATCGCGGAGAGCTGCTGTCGTTTGGGCTGATCGGAGCGTTATGGTCAGCCTCCAGCGGCTTTGCCGGATTGATTGAGGCACTCAACGTGGCCTACAACGTGCCGGAGACACGCCCGTTCTGGAAGACGCGCGGGCTGGCCATGCTGATGACAGTTATGACCGGCGGACTGCTGCTGGTGGCGCTTGCCGTGATGGTGCTGGGCCCGAACTTTGGCGCGTGGCTGGCCGGAGAGTTGCACCTGAGCTTTCTGTGGGCCCACATCTGGCCAGTACTGCGCTGGTGTGTTTCGGTGGCCTTCGTCGTGGCGGCAGTGGAGAGCATGTACTTCATTGGGCCGAACGTGAAGCAGCATTTTGGCCACACGCTGAGCGGGGCGGTCTTCGCGGTAGCGGCCTGGCTCGCACTTTCATTTGCACTGGGAATCTACTTCCAGAGGTTTGCCGGGCTCAATCGCACCTATGGCGCGTTGGGCGGGGTCATCGCCCTGATGACGTGGCTCTTCTGGAGTTGGTCGGTGGTCCTGCTGGGGGCGGGCATCAACGGCGCAGCCGTGAAGGCAAGGGGAGACGGAAGCCTACCCCTTAAGCAAACGCCGCGGAGGCCGGTCGCACCGCCGGTGCCGGAGAGCGACATCGCAGCGTAAGCGGTTGGTCGGCTAGAATAGCCGGATGGCTACGAAGAAAAAATCCCCACCCCCCGGTGCGACGCGTCTTGGCTATACGCCGGACCACGCCGCCAGCGGGTTGGACCACGCCTTTCCCGCAATCGAATGCTGGCCCAACCAGTTCCCAGGTTATGAGATCGAAATCGACATTCCCGAATTTACTTCCGTCTGCCCGAAGACCGGACTGCCGGACTTTGGCACGGTTTGGATTCGATACGTGCCCAACCGGCTCTGTCTGGAGCTGAAGTCACTGAAGGAATACGTCAACGAATACCGCAATCTTGGAATCTTTCAGGAAAACGTTGTGAACCAGATCCTGGAGGACGTGGTGAAGGCGACCAAGCCGGTTTGGTGCGAGGTGCGCGGACAGTTCCGTCCCCGCGGCGGCTTGGGGACGCTGGTTGAGGCGTGCTGGCCAAGAAAAAAATAGACATCATCCACCCCGGATCTCACATTTGCCAACTTCGGCAAATATGTAGCGCCGCTAAGGATAGTTGGCTTGCACTGCAAGATCGACGATGAGGCATACCGCTTGGCCGAAGAGCAGGGACATGTGAGAGGTTGGGCGACGGCGGCGCTGGTAATTCTCACGGCGCTGAATTTTGTCAATTACATCGACCGCTCGGTGCTGTTCGCCGTGCAGCCACTGGTGCAGCGCGAATTTCCGGGCTCGGATGCGAGGTTTGGGCTGCTGACCACGGCGTTCTTCTTTAGCTACATGGCGACGGCGCCGTTCGTAGGCTGGCTGGCGGATCGCTATCCACGAAGGCTCATCATGTGCGCGGGAGCGCTCGTGTGGAGCGCCGCGACGTTGCTGACGGCGGTGACCCACAACTTCACGGAGCTGATGATTCGGCACACGCTGGTGGGAGTGGGCGAGGCGACGTTTGTGGCCATCGCTCCATCGTTTCTCTCCGACCTCCATCCGGAGTACCGGCGCGGGCGCGTGCTCTCGGTTTTCTACCTGGCGATACCGGTGGGCACGGCGCTGGGTTACCTGTTGGGCGGAGCCCTGGCGGCACGCTGGGGCTGGCGCGCACCCTTTCTGGTGGGTGCAGCTCCGGGGGTAGTGTTCGGGCTGCTGTTGCTGATGGTTCCTGAACCGAAGCGCGGAGCCCAGGACCGACTGGCGGTCACCCTGGAGCGCGGGACATTCCTCGGTCTATGGCGTAATCCGGCGTTCTGGACAGCGACGCTGGGCATGGCTTTGATGACTTTTGCGGTGGGAGGAATGCAGGTCTGGATGCCTACCTTTCTTTCGCGCATACGAGGCGTACGGCTGGCCGAGGCGAATCTGCGCTTTGGGCTGATGACCTTGGCGGCGGGGATACTGGCGACGATGCTGGGCGGCTGGCTGGGTGACCGGATGGAAGCGCGCAAGCGTGGCGGGCATTGCCTGATCTCCGCGATTGGTATGACGCTGGCGCTCCCCTCGGTGCTGCTGGCGGTCTTTCATGCGGGGAGTTGGATGTATCCGGCGATCTTTCTGGGCGAGTTCTTTCTGCTGTTGAATACGGCACCGCTGAACGCAGCGATCTTGAATTCGGTTTCGGCTCCAATCCGCTCGACGGCCTTTGCCGTAAACATCTTCACAATCCATCTGCTGGGTGATGCGTTTTCGCCAAGCCTGATGGGCTATATTTCCGACCGCAGCAATATGCAGATCGCGTTTGTGGCGGCTTCGGCAGCAATCGCGCTCTCGGCTGGAGTGCTGTTTCTGGGAGTACGCTACGCGCCGCAACTGCCGCAGGGAGATTGATGTGATCTTTTGGCACGCGGTCAACCTGGCGTCAGCCGTGGGGCTGGCGGCAACGTGGTTCTATCACACGCTGTCGGCGCAGCGCGGGATCAAGCAGATTGCCGACCTGACGCAGCCCGGCCACGCGGTGCCACCCGAGACAAAACTGCCGCGGGTCAGCATTATCATTCCAGCGCGCAACGAGGCCGCGATGATCGAGGAAGCGGTGCGCTCGCTGCTTGCCATCGATTACCCGGACTACGAAGTGTTGGTCGTAGATGATCGCTCCGAGGATGCCACGGGCGAGATTCTGGATCGGTTGAAGAGCGAGTATGGCGCCCGGCTGGAGGTGGTGCACGTGCGCGAACTGCCGACGGACTGGCTGGGCAAGACTCACGCGATGTGGAAGGCGGCGCAAGAGGCGACCGGTGAGTGGCTTCTGTTTAGCGATGCCGACGTGCTGCATGCTCCGGCGGCTTTGCGGCGCGTTGTGTACTATGCCGAGCAGGAACAGGCCGCCCACATGGTTCTGTTTCCCACGATTTTGATGGAGAGCGTCGGCGAGCGCATGATGATTTCGTTTTTCCAGGCGATGTTCATCTTCACCCAGCGTCCGTGGAAGGTACGCGATGCGCGGGCCAGGGATGCGATTGGCGTAGGTGCGTTCAACATGGTGCGGCGCACGGCCTACGAAAAGATCGGCACTTACCAATCCATGCGTCTTAGCGTGGTGGATGATATGCGCCTGGGCGAAAAAGTGAAAGAGGCAGGGTTGCCCTCACGCGTGGCCTTTGGTGACGGCATGGTCAGAATTCGTTGGGTGGTGGGAGCGCACGGCGTTATCTGCAGCTTGACGAAGAACTTCTTTGCTTATCTTCGCTACAACATTGCGTTGGCGCTGCTGGCTACGCTTGGACTGCTATGGCTGCATCTGGGGCCATGGGTTGGAGCGCTTTTTGCCACCGGATGGGCGCGGCTGGTGTATACATCGGCGCTCTTCTGCGTGCTGATGGTTTATGTGGGTATGGGCAGGCGAACGAAGATCAGCATTGGATACGTTTTGCTGCATCCGGTGGCGAGTGTGCTCATGGTGTTTACCCTGGTGCGCTCTACGGTGCTGACGCTGGCTCGCGGCGGCGTGGTGTGGCGTGGCACGTTCTATCCGCTCGAGGACCTGAAGAGAAATATCTGATAGATGACAGGGTGCGCTCGGCCGTAGGGAAACACCTACCATGCGCTGCCGTGCTTGCTGACGCGCTGGCCAGTGCCGATAGGCTTGGGTTGGGCAGCATCAAACTCAGGCGGCGAATCGTCGGCGGCGACACGAATCTGCTGACGGTCCTTTATGGCTATAACCGGGCGGCCGGCGCGAGAGAGCCTGACGTCGCCCACGATGGCAACGACCTTGCCACGCAGATAGGAGAGGTCGCCAACTTTGGCGCGGTTGTGGGCCGAGACTACCGCCTGAAACGAGCATTTGCGGTTGGGGCAGAGCGAGAGATGGGTGTTGCCGGTCTTCCGGATGGTGATGCGGAAGACCTTTCCCGCGACGCATCCGTTTTTGCCAATCAGTTCCGAGGCGTGCGAGGCAGAGGTGCACACGATCTGGAGTTGAGGAGCCGGAGAATCAGGGTTCTGCGCTGGTTGCGCGGTGGGTTGCGCGGGCACAGCGGGAGGCGCATTCGGTTGTGCGCCCTGCTGCGCGAAGGCAGGGATTATGAGCAACAGAGCGGCGCTAATGAGGAAGCGCAATGTCACTTTGTAGGTTCCATTTTTAGCGAATTGTTGAAACGGTTGAAGTAGTTGAACAGGCCAATGGCGGCTGCAAGCTCAATGATTTCGCCTTCATCAAAGTGCTGGCGAAGGCTGGCCCAGAATTCGTCGTCAACGCCATCGGAGTTGAGCGTTTCACGCTCGGCGAGTTCCAGCGCGGCCTTTTCACGCGGATTGAAATCGGAACGGCTGCGAAAGTTGGCGAGGTCGGCGATCTGCTCCTCGCTCCAGCCATAGCGGCGAGCGAGTTGGGTGTGCGAGGCGAGGCAGTAGTCGCAGTTGTTGATCTGCGAGGTGCGGACGATGACCAGTTCCTTGAGCTTGAGGCCTACGGTGCCGGTCTCCATGACGGCGCGGAAGTGCGCGATCATGGTGCGAAGGATCTCCGGGCGATGGGCGACGGTGCGGAACATGTTGGGTACGTTGCCGCGCTCCTTTTTGTAGTGGTCAAAGATTTCCCGGGCTGCCGGGTCGGCCTGTTCGTAGGTGATGGTTGGTATGCGGGACATGAGGGTATTGTGTAGCCGAGCGGGCGGTGTGTCCAGTGCGAAGCTAGGGGCGGCCCTTTTGGATCGCCCCTTGTGGAAAGGAGGAGCTGTGCTACTGGCGTACGTTGAGAGCAGGTAGCTTGGCATCGTTCAGCGTGACACCGAGAAGCTGAGCCAAAGTGGGTGCGATTTGGCGCATATCTATGATACCGAGATTGCGGCCGGCGGCGATGCCCTTGCCGCGCAGGAAGAAGGAGGCGCGCATCTCTGGGTGCGAAGGCAGATAGCCGTGCATTCCAGTGGAAGGCGCGGGGGTGACCAGCTCTCCCTCAGTGGCATAGCCGAGCTGATAATCGAGTTGCAGATCGACGACAAATGTAGCGTTTGGAAAGCCGCCGAACCTTTCAATTTCCGGCTTCTCCAGGATGGCGCCGATTCCATTGTTCGGATTGCTCGCTAATCCATGCAGCAACTTACGGACAGCTTCTTCAGTTGCTTTGTCGCCGGGATCATGGAGCACGATGGCCGCAGAGCCACCGCCGGGGAAGATGGACGCTTTCCAAGAAGCAACGGTAGCCGAGCCAGAGTAAGACGGTCCCATGGTGATCAGACCAGCTTTTATGAGTGGCACTTGCAAGTTTACGCGGTGGTCAGTGCGCACGAAGCCATGATCGGAGACAACGGCGACGACCGCGTCCGGATTTTCAGCGACAGCAGCTGCTTCGACGATTCCTACCTGCTTGTCCAACTCGACCAGGGTTTGGCAGGCCTGCGGGCTAAAGGGCGCATGGGCGTGCTCTTCTTCATCGAGCGTGCTGAGATGCAACGTGACAAGGCGCGCGTGTCTGCTTGTAAGAGCATAAATTGCGGCCTCAGCGAAGGCCTTATCTGTGGCCAGGATTGCGCCGTCGGACAACTGGATCGAGCGCAGTCGCGCTTCCATCGCGTCGTAGAACTCCGGGGTGGAGAGGGCGCGCTGGAGCTTGCGATCGTCGGTGGTGCCGGCTCGCCAGTATTCAGGAATGTTGTAGCGGATGTTACGCTCGCCAACGCTCACCGGCCATCCTACGCTAGCAGTGATCAGGTTTTTGCGCGACGCGGCGTCCCAGAGTGTGTCAGCCTTGATGTCCTCGGCGTACCAATACCAGCCGGACTGGTTGGTCCGCTCGGGGTCGAAAGTGGTGTTAGCCCAAATGCCGTGTCGAACTGGTTCCACACCGGTGACGAGTGTTGTATGGGAGGGATAGGTGATGGTTGGCAGCACGCCGATTACACCTTCGGCATAAGTGCCCTCGGTTAGAAAGCGCTGCAAGGTGGGGAAGCTGACAGGGCAGGCCTTGGGATTGGTAATGTAGTCAGGGCGCATTCCATCAATAGAAATCAGTACCACGGGCGATTGTGCGAAGGCAGTCGCGGCGGAAAAAAGCAGGAGAAGAATGCCGATTCTAAACTTGAGCATGGAAGTATCTTCGCTGATCTTTGCGAAAAGAGGAAAGGGGAAGGCGCTTGCGGAAACGCATTAGCGGGGTTGCACGTAGTGAAAACAAAAGCGGCGGGCTGGCGGTTCCGCGCGGTCTTCACCGCCGTTGTGTTTGCGGGAGCAGGGATTACTGGCCAAATGCACCGATGGCGGCAGACTCATCGTCCTGAATATCAAAAACGGTGTGGAGCTTAGTGATCTGAAGCAGGTCATGCACTTTCTGGTTGAGTTTGAACAGTTTGAGTTCGCCTCCGGCGCTGCGAACGCTTGTGAAAGCATTGACCAGTTCGCCGATCCCGGAGCTGTCGATGGATGTGACGTCGCCGAGGTTGAGGAGAATGTTCTTGTGCCCCAGGGCAGATAGCTCCTTCACGGTATCGCGCAGTACGACACTACCCTCGCCCAGCGTGATACGCCCGCTGAGATCAACGACGGTGATGCCTTCCACCTGACGCGAGTTTGCCTTTGTCATAGATTGCTCTCCGTTAGACTGCTTTGGTGATCGCGTACGAACTTGGTCATAGAAAGTTCGGTGCCAAGCGATGTGCTTCGAAAGCTAACTTCGTCCATAAATGATCGGATAAGAAAAACCCCGCGCCCCGATTGCTTGAGCAAGTTTCCCGGGGCCAAAGGATCGGGGAGCGTGTCCGGATCCAGGCCCGAACCCTCGTCGCGCACCACAATCGTCAAGGCATTAGGCGCGCTCTCAAAGGAGACAGTCACGCGCTTGGTTGGGTCGTAGTGGTTTCCGTGCAGGACGGCGTTTACAGTGGCTTCACGAACCGCCATGGTAATGCGGCCACACTCGTCCGCATCAAAGCCGATTTTTGCGGCAGCTTCTGCGGCAGCCTGCTCGGCCTTATTGACACTCTCCAAAGTGGATTCGAGCGTGTAGGAAACCCTGGTTGTATTCATCACGTGACGTTTATCCATCATCTCCATCTGGAACGTGGGTCGAGAGCTGCATCCAACGAGCTTTTCTCGGCAAGGCAGTCGACATTTTGCATACAATTTACCAGTTCAGCCGAATTAAGTCGCCCACAATAGTTGATTGCAAGGCGGCCAGGGAGGGCAGAAGCGCCGTAGCGTGGATCAATTCAATTGCGGCATAGGTAGTGGGAACGGCGAGAACCGGCATCCCTGCTTCTGATGCGGAATAGATACCATTGGGTGCATCCTCAACGGCGACACAGGCGGTGGGGCTCACGCCGAGCAGGTCGGCTCCGCGCAGGTAGGGCTCAGGATGCGGCTTTCCGCACTCGATATCACAGCCGGTAATCATGAATTCCGGAACTGGAAGGCCGGCAACACGAAGACGGTGCAAGGCCAGGTCGCGGGTTCCACTGGTGACAATTGCCCAGCGGCGCCGGGGCAGCGAGGCCAGCAGGCGTGCGGCTCCGGGGAAAACTACGACGTCATGCGAGTCGTCGATCTCACGGCGTTCAAGGTCGCGCAACTCGGCTTCAGCGTCGAGCTGCGGCGCCAGCAGCCGAACCGTGTCGATGGCACGGCGGCCATGCGCAGTGTGGGCGGTACGCGCGGGATCGAGGCCGTTGCGGATTCCCCAATCGCGCCAGACACGAGTGACCCCGGCAGTGCTATCGAGGAGCACGCCATCAAGGTCGAAGAGAACTCCTTGTACCAGCAGGGATGCCATGATTTCAGTGTAAAAGAAATTCTGCGCAAAGATCGCTCGGCCCGTGACTTTGCTGACAGGGCAGCCGGCAACGTAGCCGGTAACGTAGCCGGCAACCCAGCGGTGAATTCCGCTAAGTTCATGGAAATTGCTTAGATCGAATGAGGCAGCAGCGCCTTATGATTGACAAGCAGAGATGGTGAATATGTTGAATCGAGTTCTTCTGCCGCTGTTGCTCGCCGTGTTGTCCATGCCCTGCCTTGCAGCAGAGAAGCTGATTGCGTTGACCTTTGACGATGGGCCGCGGCCGTATGTGCTGTATGGTTTGAAGGAGCCAGGCGCAGCTCCGGGAATGCTCGACGTTCTGGACCGCAACCAGGTGAAGGCAACATTTTTTGTGATGGGTTGGCGGCTGACGCCAAAGACCTGGGGCGAAACTCCGCATGAGATCAACATCGGCGTGAGTTGCCTGGACTCTGCTCGGGACGTCCTGCGACGAGGGCACGAGATTGAGAACCACACCTACAGTCACGCCAATCTGCGCCTCGCCGAGCGCAAGCAGGGCGAGGCTTGGGTGCTGGGCGACGTGGAGCGCGGAGCCGAAGCGGTGAAGGCGGTTACAGGATCGAAGCCGCTCTGGTTGCGTCCGCCGGATTGGGAGCTGCCGGACGATGCACGGCAGGAGTTAGAAAAACGCGGATTCCACATCCTGACTATTTCAGGCCAGAATCCGATCGCCTTGCGCGATGTAAATTCACTCGACTACCTATGCGCGGGCAAGGCGAAAGGCTGCCCGCAGCCAACGCTAGCGCAGTCCGTAATCAAGACCATTGAACAGCGCGAAAAGCACGGTGTTTACACGCACGTGCTGGCCTTCCATGAGCTTACGACGACGACCGCGCAGTTGCCCGAGCTGATATCGGGGCTGAAGGCGAAAGGCTATCGCTTTGTGACTGTGACCGAATACATGAAACTGGTCAGGAACTGACCGGGCGGCGATGAAAGCAAGGCCAATTCCCCCACGTTGAAAACCGACGTGGGGGAATACTTATTTTCCTGCGTACTTCACCAGTGTATTGTGCCAGACCTCCGCTTCCTTGGGCGATTCAATATTGCCAGGCAAGATGGTTTTGAAAGGAACCATGCGGCCATAGAAGTCGCGGGTGTCGCCTTTGCTTTGCGATAGAACGGCGCCGTTGAGTGAGATTCCTGCGAAGATTCCGCGGGTGCGCGAGTAAGTGAGCACCTCGGCGCGCATCTTCCAGTCTGTGGAGGCGTCGGCGTGCCGGCCCACCGGTCCGGCGGCAACGCTGGCATCGGCTCCCAGTTTTACCTTGCTGGCCAGCAGGCCGTTCATTCCCTGGTCGTTCATGATCAGCATTACGATGTCAGCGGCCTGACCGCCGATCTGGAAACCAAAGCTCCCGCCCGTGAGCGAGAAGAATGCCGGTGCGCTCCATCCTTTTTCCGTGCGGCAACTGGCCACGCCCTTGCCGTAGGCGCCTCCAACTACAAACGCAGCCTTCAGCATGCTGGGGATCACCGCGATACATTTAGTCTTGGTGATGATCTCCTCGGGCACTCCACTGTCGGGGGCAGACATGATCTCCCGGATCACCATGGCGCCGCTTTGTAAACGGTCAATATCGTCGGCGCGACCGTCTGCCAGGGCTGCAGTGGTGGAGAGAAGCACAACGAGCGCAACCAGAACATTCTTCATTCTTATTTCCTTTGTCGCGAAATTAGGTACCCACTAGTGAATGATAATCCTTAGTTTGAGATGACAATTGAGAGTTTCAGGCTTTCATAACTTTCGGGAGGTAGCTGACTTGACACTGGAGAACCAGGGAAACGCACCAAATTGTGGGTAAAAATAGAATGGTCACCACGCGGGTGACCATTTTGACGCTAAGGTGTTTTGACGCTAAGTCGCCTACCTGCTTGAGACAAGCGAGTGAGTGATGGCATGTACCGAGAGCGCGATGCGGTTCTGTACGCCCACCTTACGCATCAGTTTGGCCACATGTGCCTTGACTGTGCGCTCCTCGATGCCGAGTGCGGCTCCAATTTCCTTATTGGAGCGTCCGGCGACCAGCAGTTCCAGCACTTCTTTTTCCCGATCGGTAAAAGTCACTCGGCCCGCCGGAAAGATTCTTCCCGGAGAAGATGAGACGCGTTCGATAAATGTGGAGAGCACGCGCCGCGGAGCCCACACCGAACCCTGATGCACAATGCGAATCGCCATGGCGAACTCAGCCGGACCAGCGGCCTCATCCACATACCCCTTAGCACCGGCTGCCAGAGCCTTCAAGATCATCTCATCGTCGGCGCCCGCTCCCGTAACCAGGATGCGCAGATCGGGGCGCGTTGCTTTCAGTCCGGCCATCGCGTCGAACAGATTCTGACCGCTGCGGCTGCCCAGCAGGATCAGATCCGCGTCAGCATTGCTGGCGATGTCGTTCGCTGAGGCCGAGACCAGTTCCATGTCCGGTTCTGAATCGAAGAGCGCACGGAAGCCGATGAAGCGGAGAGGATCGCTCTCTACAACCGCGATCTTCACCTTGGTGGATGGGCGCGCCTTTTGGATTGGAGGCGGTTCCGAGCCTTTCTTCTTTGCCGAAAGAGTTACCGGGGCCAGTGTCTTTGAGGCTGAAGTATTCTTCATTCCGTTAGCATACTCACCTTTGCGAAAAAAACCACGAAAAAGCTTTGTACCTTTGTTGTACGTTAGGACAAGGCCGATAGGTCCGCATTCCAGTGCTCGTAGAGCAGCGTGAACCAATAAGCGGTGGCCACCCGCGCGTCTAGGGTTAGCTCACTCGCCTTATCCATGTACTAAGAGGAAACTCCTTAAACTCCTAGGTGCTACCGTGCATTCCCGCGCTGGCCGAGGTGGGACACACTCTTCATAAGGGCTTCACTCGTCCAGCAGGAGTCATGACGCGCCGCCACGTACTCGCCGGATTATTATTGATTTGTTTGAGCCCGGCTGCGGGCTTCGCGGCCGAGGCGGTAGTCGCCTCGCGTGAAATTTCCCAGTCTCACGCCGTCGAAATTGAAGGCGTGGAATTGCAATACCTCGCCAGCCAAACTCCAGAGCAGCGGAAGCATTTTGTAAGCGAACTAAAGGCCCTGGCCAAAAACATTCCTGCCGAAGACGCAGGCGCACTGAATGCGTCCGTGTCGGCGATGCTGCCCACTGCAGACTCCCCCGAAGAAGCCGAAGCGCTGCTGGACATTGCAGCTGCACATCCTGCCGGAGAAGCGGCGGGCAGGCGCAGCTTTCCTGAGGATGCCGAGTTCCTTGTGGATGCGCGTCGCGCCGCAATAGCGGCGAAGCATTCCAACGGCGATGTCGAGGCCTTGGCCGACATTCGCATCGACCACCTGAGCAAAGACAGTTTGGGACGCGATGGCCTAACCGCGGCCCATGTGCAGGAGCTCTGGCGGATCAATACCATGCAAGGTGCGAGGAGCTTTTCGCCCCACCCCGTGATGTATGCCGCAATGAGCGAGACGCTTTGCATCGTGCGGGCGCATGTGCTCAAGAGCGATGGCAGAGAGGTGGAAGCCGCGACTTCCGCTGACCAGCCAGTCATCGAGCGGGGAAGCTCAATGTACTTCGACGCGCGCTCGCGTGATCTGCGTTTTCCGCAGTTGGAGCCGGGTGACCTGGTTGAGATTGAGTATCAGCTGCTGCCGGCGACAGAGGTCAATCCCTGGGCGGGATATTACGCGCGGATGAACCTCTTCCGTGACACTCTTCCGACCCGCTTGCGGCGCCAGGTGGTGATCGCACCAACGTCAATGAAGCTGTATGCCGTCGAGCACGGGCTGCGTCCTGCAGTGGAGCGGCAGAAGGGTGAGTTGACTACACGGATCTGGGAAATGCGTGACATTGACGCGCAGCCCTTTGAGGCGCTCTCACCCGGAGCCACTGAAAACGGCCCTTACCTGCATCTCTCCACGATTGGATCAATGGAAGAGTTTGGCCACTGGTACAGCGGCCTGCTGGAAGACGGACTGATATTGGATGAGAATCTGCGCCAGGTGGCTCAGCAGATTCTAGAGCGCAACCTCACCACCCAGGGCAAGGTTCAGGCGGTGTATGAGAGCGTGCAGCGTAGCACCAGGTATATCGCTTTTGAATTTGGCGTGCACAGCTATCAGCCCTATTCGGTCGCCCTGGTCGAACGGCGCGGCTTCGGCGACTGCAAAGACAAGGCTGCCATGATTGTGGCCATGCTCCGCACGATTGGCGTTCCAGCCGAATTCGCCATGGTGCGCACCCGCTCAGCCGGAACGGTGGCAGCCCGGGCCTACTCGGTTCAGCTCTTCAACCACGCCATGGCCTACGTTCCTGAGCTTAACCTTTATCTCGACGGCACCGCCGAGTATGCGGCACTGGGTGAGCTGCCGCCTGACGACCAAGGTGCGACGGCGATTACCGTAGACGCCGATGGAAGGGCAACGCGGCGGACCGTTGCGTTCACGCCGCCCGAGGCCAACCGCATCAGCCGAGAGGTCACGGCGCGGTTGAGCATCGACGGACGGGTCGAGTTCTCCTCCCAGACCAGGTTTGCGGGGTACTTCGCGGCCGAGCAGCGGCGCAGCAGCGAGTCGAGCGATCTGGCTGGTAGTTATCGCGCTTCGCTGGCACGGTTCTATCCCTCGGTGAAGATTGCGCACGCCGTGGCCGAGGGCACAGCGCGCGCCTCGCGCGAAGTGGAGTTGAAGATTGAAGGGACAATCGACGCAGCACACGGCGGGCACGAGGCCACCTTGCGCAGTTCGCTGAACAGCGCAGGACTGACCAGAAAGTACGCGCCGGAGCGGCTGCGACGCAATCCAGTCCTGGTGCCTGTCACCCCCAGCGAGCGCGAAGTCTTTGAATATGAATTGCCCGCGGGTGCCGAAGTCCTGCTGCCCGCCGATACCAAGCTGAGCGCGGCCTTTGGAAAGGTGGAGGTGAGCTATCAACGGCAGGGTCAAAAGCTGCGCGTGGAAACCTACACCGAACTGGTTCCGCTGACCGTGGCAACCGAGGATTATGCGGCATTCCGCTCGTTCTGCCGCGCCGCCGATGAAGCTCTGCAGCGCGAAGTCAGGATAGTTCTGCCATGATGCGCCAAGGTGTCGGAATCGGAGCAGCATCAGGTGCGTCGTCACGTCCTGCTGAGGGGAAGTGCAAGCGCAGGAAATGGATGGCCGTTCTGACGCTGTTTCTGGCCTGCGCTGCGTTTTCCGCGCAAGCATTGAATGCGCAGGAGCTGCATCCGAGTTGGCTGCGCCACTTCAAGATCAAAGCTGCGCAACCGATTGCCAAGCCGCAGAGCCAGGATGATCGGAAGAAGGTGATGGACGAAGCCGAGTTGCTGGAGAAATCTCGCGAGGCAGGGTTGCTGACCGACTGGCACCTGGACGGACATTTTGGACATGGCGGTCAGGGAGAATTCAAGCGCAGGTTTTCACCCGAGAAGGCTGCGGCGAAAGAGCCCGCCAAGCGGGCCCGAAACCAACATTACGAACTCATTTTTCCGGAGGCGAGTTTCACGCTGCCGCCTGCGCTGGCTGCAGCGAAGGGCGTCTTTTACGCCGATGCCAGCGCTTATCTGAGCAGCAGCGGCGACTGGAATGTTTATCTCGAAAGCGATGCCGAAGCCGTGGTCTTCTTTGATGGTCGAAGAGTGCTGGAGCGTCCCCGGACGGCAACAGGGGTAATGCGTGGCACGATTCACGCCGAAGGCGGTTATCACTCGATCATGGTGAAGTTTATCGCCCCGGCAGCTCCGTTCCGCATTGCCGTTTTGCCGCCCAACTCGGGCTCACGGCGCAAGAACAACACTCCCTACCTGCAGGCTTCGCCCGCCTCCGAAGATATGATGGCGAAAAGAACTAGCGATCTGCCGATTACCAGCGGATCTTAACCTTTCAGGGCTAGCGCTACTCCACGTATTCGTGACGGATTTGCCTGTAGGAAGCAATACCGTGGCGTTCCTTATATTCATCCTCTGCGAATTTATCACTCAGGCGGCTGAGCACGGAAAAGATCCGGGTAGCGCGGTCCACGTACTCCGGAGCGTTCTCCCATAGCGCCTCAAAGCGTTCAGGATACTCGCTGGCGAGCAGCGCCAAGCCGCCGGCAACGGACGCAATTCCGAGATTGCGACGCCCGGAGAGAGTCAGCACCACACCAGTTCCCACCGCAGTGCAGAGCAATGCTTTTTTCCAGTTCTGCATAATTTCCTCCGCCCTTGATGGACCCGCAAATCAATCTGCGTCCAATCGCTCCAGTGCTTCCCGCACTTAGACTGCAAAGAGTAACTCAGATGCTGCCCCGTCTTCAACTCGCGCCTTGCGGGCTGGCGCTCGGCCGGTGCGGCTGAGGCGACATAAGCAGTATCCTCTCGAAAGAGAATGGCAGGAGTGGTACAACGGACGCATGAGATCAATTGAACTTGCGGAACGAATCGGCGCTGTTTGTGAGGGTGGCGACGTCGAGGTGAACGGAGTTGCGAGCTTTGCTAGCGCCAATGCGCAGAGCCTGGTATTCGTCGAGGAGGAGCGCTTCCTGCGGGCCGCGTTGGATTCCAAGGCCGCTGCGGTCATCGTTCACGTCGAGGCTGGCTCAGCGCCGCCTGCTGGGATTCCCGGCGCTCCCGGCGAGGGCGCTCTGCGCAGCACGAAATCTCATGGCAAGGTCCTGCTCCGCAGCCGGAACCCCCGCCTCGCCTTTGCTCGTGCCGCCGAGGAGTTATGCCGCGACAATACGCGCGAAGGCTTTGTTGACGCCTCGGCCGTTGTCGATCCTTCCGCGCAACTGCATCCCTCCGCCCGCGTGGAAGCGCTGGCCGTGGTGGGTGCGGGAGCCAGGATAGGCGCGCGCAGCCGGGTGGGTCCTGGATGCATCGTCGGACCCGGCGTTGTGATGGGCGAGGATTGTGATTTGATCGCCCGTGTCGTCGTGCTGACTGGAACTGTCATGGGCGACCGGGTAACGGCGAAAGCGGGCGCAATTCTGGGCAGTGACGGTTTTGGCTTCGTCCCGGATCCATCCACGGGCCGCTACCACAAATTCCCTCAGATCGGCCGCCTGGAAATCGGCAACGATGTCGAGATCGGCGCCAATGCCACCGTCGACCGTGGCGCGCTCGATGCCACAGTTATCCTCGATGGAGTCAAAATCGACAACCTTGTGCAGATTGGCCACAACGTTCACATCGGACACGACGTAGTTGTCGCCTCGCAGACTGGCATTAGCGGCAGTTGCGTGTTGGAGGATAACGTTCTCGTCGGCGGACAGGTGGGCATTGGCGACCACGTGCGCATCGAGCAGGGGGTAATCCTCGGATCGGGCTGTGGAGTCCTCAGCAAGAAGGTCATGCGAGGGAAAGGCGTGCGCTTCTGGGGAACTCCTGCGCGGCCCCTTGCGCAGTACCTGAGAGAGCTGGCAACACTTTCACGCCTGGCGAAGAAGAAATAGTCGTTACGAGAGAATGTTTGTCCGGAGGCGGAAGCCGCACCGTCCTTTATGACGCTTGTTCGTAGGGAACCTTGTCCACCAGTGCGGCAGCGGGTTGCTTCGTCTCCTCGATGGAATTACGGCGTACGCTGCCACCTTCCATTGCTATGCGGGCGAGACTGACGTTGAGCAGGGCCGCGGTCAGGCTGTGGACGAACATATCAGTGCCACGGGTGAGCGAGCCGGCTTCGCTCTGGTTCATCCCGAGCTCGGCCAGATCGGTGGAGCTGAACTCCACGGGGCCAGGAAGTTCACTCACGATCGTCACCGCGTCCTTCTCCACCGAGCTCTCGCAGTACCGGAAGAGATCTGAGATGACGATGGGTCTTGCCAATCTCCAGTAGCCTTGGAGAAAGCTGGGCCAGCGGCCAAAAGCGCGATAGACATTGTGAAGCACGTCGGCGCTGGTGGCCGAGCGAATATCCGCATAGATGGCTTTGACCGCGGGAGGTGCGCTCTCCTCATCGACCATTTCGAGCAGGCGATGCCGCTTCGGAGCCAACGCGAGGGTGCTCAAGATGTTGTTGCTACCGGCTGGCCCCTCAAAGGACTCAGAGAGAAATGAGGCGAGCAGAAGGCTCATCGGAAGCGAGTCGCTGAAGAGGTCGACGCATTCCTTTAACTCCTCGCCAGCGCCGGGAGCGAACTGCTGGTAGTCGAGTTCCAGGCTGGGAACCTGGATATAGGTGTGTACGCGGGTGTAAGCATTGGCACGCAAGCGAGCGGAGCAGGAGAAAAACGCTTTCGATTGAACGATGGGACGTACCACCCTCCAGAAGTGATCGATAAAGCGCGGGTACCCGCCGAGGAATTGGAGGAAGCTGCTGATGTGCGGCACGCCAAGAATCTGCTGCGTGTCGCAATAGACCTCCAGCACCTGGCCGCTTGCCTGCGACAGAGGCACTAAACGCATTGGTTGGCCTTTTCTCCAATTCGCCATGGGTAACTCAGATGTCAAAGCCGGGGCAGAGGTTCACAAGGCTCGAAGATAAAAATCTCCTTAGACGCGCGAGACGGCAACCGGCGGGAGAGACAGACCAGCGGAGAATCGGGAGCGTGTATGATTACGCGTCATGCATGACTTCCAGGTTTTGTTCGATCACGGTGAACGTTCGGAGCTATCAGATCCGGCGATGGCGTTGTATGGCAAGTTGGGTTTTCCGGCTGCCGCGGCAGAGAGGCCCTGGGTGTACGCCAACTTTGTGCAGACCATCGATGGAATCGTCTCGCTGCTTGGCGATGAGGCGGGCGGAGCAGACATCAGCGGGCTACCGGAGGATCGGTGGTTGATGGACCTGTTGCGGGCTCATGCCGATGCGGTGATGCTGGGCATGGGGACTTTGCGGGAGGAACAGAAGATGGGACGGCCACGGCCTCGGGGTCCGGTCTTCCGAATTATGGATGCCGGAATGCAACAACTAAGAATGCATCTGCACCGCGGCAAGGAACGCAATGTGCTGGTAAGCTCACGCGCTGATTTTGAGATGAGCGACTATGCGATCTTCGACGGCGAATACGTTGACGTGACCGTGGTGACAACGCGGAAGGGGGCTGAGAGGTTGGAGGCGCAGCGCCTCTCTCATCCCTGGGTGGATATCGTTGGGGTTGACGAGGCGGCGGCTGCGGGAGGAGTGGATCTGCGGCAGGCGGTGGTTGCCTTGCGGGAGCGTTACGGGATCAACTACTTACTTTGCGAGGGTGGCCCCACGCTGTATTCAGGAATGCTTGCGGCAGAGCTGATTGATGAGAAGTTTTTGACGGTTTCTCCGCTTGAGGTGGGACGTTTGAGCGCGCACGGGCCAAGGCCGACGGTGCTGCCCGAAATCGGTTTCAGCAAGGAAAATGCGGTGCATTGGAGCTGGTTGAGCTGCAGGAAAGTGGGCGACTACCAGTTTCACAGATTCCGCCGCAAAGTGAGTCACCTTTGTTAGACTCTGATTGTGAAAGGCATCCACAAGAGCGCCTGGCTGCTGGCGGTTGCCTCTGGGCTGCTGCAGATTCTGATTTTTCCCCGTCCTAATTTGTACTGGCTGTGCTGGATTGCCCTGGCGCCGCTGATGTATGCGGTGCTGCGTGCGCGCGAGGCGGACACGGCACAATTGCTGACGGACGAGGGATATTCTTTCCTGGTTCCCGCGCGGCCCTGGCAGGGGTTTTTGCTGGGGTGGGCCTCGGGGACGGTCTTCTATCTTGGGACCTGTTACTGGGTTTACTCGGTTATGCACTCCTACGGTGGGCTCTCGCCGGCGATCTCGTTTCTGCTGTTGGTGTTGTTCTCACTCTACATAGGCCTGCACCATGGGATATTCGGTGCGCTGATGGCGGTGGCGGGTAAGTCGAGGGCCGGTTTCAGCCGGAAGGCGCTCGTACTGGCGCCATTTCTTTGGGTCGCGGTGGAGCTGTTGCGAAGCTACGTGGTGAGCTTTCCCTGGACACTGCTCGGTACGGCACAGATCGATAACCTGCCGCTGGCCCGGCTGGCGAGCGTGACCGGGGTATATGGAGTTTCATTTGAAATCGCACTGGTAAATACAGTGTTTGCGGCGACCATGCTGGTGCATCGGAAGCGGAGGATTTCCCTGCTGGTGGCGGCTCTTGCCGCAGCAATTGCGTTGCAGGTTACAGCACTGATTAAGACAGAACCAAGCGAAGTTGAGGCACATGCCACACTTGTGCAACAGAATGTTCCCATTGAAAGACGGTGGACCTATGAAGGCTACAAACGGCTGCTGGATGAGCTGAGCGCGGTGAGCCGGGCTCCCGAGGTGGCGAAGGAAGCAGGCATTGCTCCGCTGATAGTTTGGCCGGAGTCGCCGGCGCCATTTGAGAGCGATGACCGGCTGTTCACCGAGGCGACCGCAGCACTGGCGAGGCAGCGAAAGTCGTGGCTGCTGGCGGGAGCAACCGGCGTGCAACCGGCGGCGCAGCAGGGCGAGGCGGAGCAGGTGTTTAACTCGGCGGTGCTGGTGTCTCCGGCGGGAGCCGCCGTGGAGCGTTATGACAAGGTGCACCTGGTGCCCTGGGGCGAGTACATTCCATTTGCATGGGCATTCGGCTTTGCCAAAGCGTTGACCCACGAGGTGGGGACGTATTCGGCTTCGGGGGCGGAGCGCAAGCCGCTCGAGGTGGGCTCGCACCGCTTCGGTGTGTTCATCTGCTATGAATCGGTATTTCCGGATGAAGTAAGGCGGTTTGCCGAGCACGGAGCCGAGGTGTTTGTGAACATCTCAAACGATGGGTGGTTCGGAAATTCGGGGGCGCCGTGGCAGCACCTGAACATGGCGCGGATGAGGGCGGTGGAGAATCATCGCTGGTTACTGCGATGCACCAACTCGGGGATTACCGCGTCTATCGATCCACTGGGACGGGTGGTTGCCATGGCTCCTCGAAACCAGCGATTGGCGCTGGATGCGCCGTACGGGATGATGAACGATCTGACATTCTACACGCGCTACGGCGACTGGTTTCCGATCCTGTGTGCCATAATCTCAATCACGGGATTACTGTGGCGGGAGCATGGCGACGCGCACATTACGAGCCCGATTCCCGTATAGGAGGAGCAGAAAATAGATGATTGACCAACAGTACGAGCAGGAGTTCTCGACGTTGCGCGGCAAGGTGCGCGAATTACAGGAGTATCTTTGACTCGCCCAAATTGAAGATTGAGTTGAAGAAGGTGGAAGAGCAGGCGGCCGACCCGAATTTCTGGAACGATTCCGAAAACTCACAGAAGACAATGCGCGAACGCAAGCGCCTGGAGGACGCATTGGCGACCGACAGCGAATTGACGCGGCGCGTGGAGGATATCTCGGCCTATTTTGAGTTGGCAGGTGAGGGTGAGGCGGTCGGTGAAGAAGTTGTGCAGGAGTTGAGCGGGCTTCGCGAGGTGGTGGAAAAACTCGAGACGGAGACCTTGCTGAGCGGGGAGTTGGATCGCAGCAACGCAATTGTGACGATTCATCCAGGCGCGGGGGGCACGGAGTCGCAGGACTGGGCCGAGATGCTGCTACGAATGTTTCTGCGCTGGTGCGAGCGCAAAGGCTTTGAGACCGTGGTTAACGATCTGCAGCCCGGAGACGAGGCGGGGATCAAGTCGGTGACGTTCAGCGTCTCCGGCGAATTTGCCTACGGACTGCTGACCAGTGAAATCGGAGTGCACAGGCTGGTGAGGATTTCACCGTTCGATCAGCAGGCGCGGCGGCATACGTCGTTTGCCAGCGTGTATGTTTCGCCGGAAATCGATGACAGCATTGAAGTAATCATTAAGCCGGAGGACATAAGGATCGACACCTATCGATCAGGCGGCAAAGGCGGGCAACATGTGAACACGACGGATTCGGCGGTGCGAATTACGCACTTCCCAACCGGCATCGTGGTGGCTTGCCAGAACGAACGCTCGCAGCACAAGAACCGGGAGCGCGGATTCAAGATGTTGCGGTCGAGGATTTACGAGTATGAGTTGGAGAAGAAGCGGGCTGCAAGCAAGAAGGTCGAGGATTCAAAGCTCGATATCGACTTCGGCTCGCAGATACGCTCGTACGTGCTTCAGCCGTATCGAATGGCGAAGGACCACCGCACCAAGTTGGAAGTGGGAGATGTGGATCGGGTACTGGATGGAGACATTGATCCGTTCATTCGTGCCTACCTGCAGATGCGCAGGGCGGAGCAGAGGTAAGAGGAGATGGAGAGGCCGCCGATTCCCGGAACGCAACGGTTTGATGAGGCCGTTGAGCGTGCGCTTTGACGAGGCTCTGGTGATGGCTTCGTCGCTGCATCGTGCGCAGGCGCGCAAAGCGAGCGGCGTGCCCTACATTGCACACCTTCTGGGAGTGGCTTCGCTGGTGTTGGAAGAGGGCGGCAGCGAGGACATGGCAATCGCCGCCTTGCTGCACGACGCGGCCGAAGACCAGGGCGGAGAACAGGTACTGGCAGAAATTGCGACGGCATTTGGCGCGGAGGTCGCACGCTGGGTGCGGCAGGCGAGTGATAGCTTTGTGCAGCCCAAGCCGGCGTGGGAGACGCGCAAACTGCACCATCTGGCTTTGATCCCGGCGGCTGACCGGGAGGCTCGCCTGATTATGCTGGCAGATAAGGTGCACAATGCGCGATCGATTCTGGCGGATCACATACGAGTAGGGTCAGGCGTATGGGGACGTTTTAGCGTTACGCGCGAGCGCACAATGTGGTACTACGAAAGATTGCTGGAGGTGTTTGAGCGCGGGCTTTCGCCGGTACTCTACGACACATTGAGCGACTGCGTAAAACGGATGAAGGAGCTGAACTGAATGGCTCAAATGGTGGATTTAATCCGCGATGGGAGTGCGCCGCCTTCGGTGATGAGACGGGCCGCCCAGGGCGGGCTATCACTGCCGGCGGGGGAGGCGATTGAGATCCTGGTGGTGCTCACCGGGCATCGCGAACTGGGGACAGAGGCGGAACAGACACTGCTGAATTGGAACGAAGGATCTCTGCTCGAAGTTGCCTCCGATCCACAGACCAGTCCGGAGGTGCTGCGCCAGATTCTGAGGCTGCACGGGCAGCGTCCTGCAGCGATGGAGGCGTCTGTGCGACAATCCTGCGCTTGCGCTGGAGGAGTTGGAGGCCTTGGCGAGCAAGGCAGGAGGCGAGGTGCTGCGGGCCATGTTGCGGAGCGAGCGGGTACGCAACGCAAGCCAACTGTTGGAGTCGATAATGGCGAATCCAGCGGCAGCGCCGGCACTGCCGCGCCTGGAGCAGTGGCTGGCGACGGCGCAGAATAAGGAGGCGGAAGAAGCTGCCGTGAGCTTCCTGACCCAACATGCGGATGAGGTCGCTTGGGAAGATCCGCAGCCATTCGAACTGGCGTCAGGTATGGAGGGCGAGGATGATCCCACTGGAAAAGCTGCTGCGGCGCGCCAGAAGAGGCGACATCGCAGCGGCAGAGCCTGAGGAGGTCGAGCAGCTTTCGCTACTGCAGAGGATTGGACGCTTGCGGGTAGGGGAGCGAATCAAGCTAGCGATGCGCGGCAATCGCGAGGAGAGGATGGTGCTGATTCGGGACCGCTCGAAACTGGTCTCGCTGGCGGTGCTGGAGTCGCCGAAGGTAAACGACGCCGAGATGGAAAGCTTTGCGGCGATGAAGAATATACAGGAGGCGGTGCTGCGGGCAATCTCCACCAAGAGAAAGTACATGAGGAACTATGGTGTGGTGAAGGCTCTGGCGAGCAATCCGAAGACGCCGCTGGATGCTGCGCTGCCCCTACTCCCTCATTTACTGGTGAAAGATCAGCGGACGTTGGCGGTAAATAAGAATGTTAACGAAACGGTGCGCAAAATCGCATTGAAGCTTTACCGGGCCAAAACCGAAAAAAGAGACTGACAAGCCGCGTCGAGGACAAACTACGTTGGAAGATCGCGTAATGGAACTGTTGAGGAGGGCTAGAACGATTGCCGTAGTCGGATTGTCCGACGATGCCAGCAGACCGAGCTATCAGGTTGCGGCATACCTCCAGAGCAAGGGATACAGGGTTGTGCCGATCCATCCAGGGCTGAAAGAGGTACTGGGTGAAAAGGCATACCCTTCCTTGAGCGAGGCGGCAAAGGAAGAGCAGATCGACATCGTGGATGTGTTTCGGCGTCCCGACGCTGTCCCGGCGATTGTGGACGAGTTGCTGGCCCTAAAGCTTCCGGCGCTATGGCTGCAGGAGACCGTGGTGCACGCCGATGCTGCCCGGAAGGCGCAGGAGGCGGGGGTGCTGGTTGTGATGGATAAGTGCATCTTGAAAGAGCACCGCAGGTATGGGCTGTAGAGCCGAGCGCCACAGGCGGAGTGCCTCGGAGCGGACGTTTTTCCCGAGGCCGCCACAAAGGTGACCAGCCCTGTCGCAAGCGAGCGGCAGGGCGTTTTCATTCCGGGCAGGAGATGAAATTGCGCTTGTGAGACACAAGAAAGTAACCACAGCGGCTTGCGTTACATCGAACGGTAGGCAGGGATGAACACGGAGGCGGTGCAAGAGAGCTGCCGCCCTGATCTTATCGAGCGCGCGAGTTGTGAGGTATTTCATGTTCCGCAAGTTGAGTTTAGAGTCTTCCGATACGGATTGGAGGCCGCCCACCGGAGTGGGCGGGTGCAAGTTCCGCCGTCGTCTAGGGATGCTCCTATTACGTCTGTCCTTGGTGCTGGCTATCGCGTACGCACCAGCTGAGTTGTTTGCGCAGAGCGCATCTACGCAAAATTCCTCCTCCCAACCTACGGTCGACCAGCAGAACGCAGGAGATGCCGCCAGCCAGCCAAGCGCCTCCCCCAAGGTCGCGCAACCGGCGACGAGTGTGCCGTCGGCAGAAGTGCCTTCCGGAAGCCAGGTAAGTGTACCCGCGGGAACTCCGGCCAGTGCGGCTCCAGGAACGGATTCGAATCGCTCCGCCGGTAGCGGGGTGCTGCCCCCGGCGATGGCTACGAAAAGCAAGATTCCGGTTGAATCTGACTACAACGACGTGCACTTGAAGCCGATGGTGAAGTCGGAGGATGCGCCGAAGCTCGATCCGAACTCGGCCGCTTCGGCCGAAGCCGAGGTCGATCCAACCCTGCGGACTCATACGAAGCCGATCCGCGTGGACGTGGACCTGGTGCTGGTCCCGGTGACGATCACGGATTCGATGAACCGACTGGTAACCGGGCTGGAGAAGGAAAATTTCGTTCTGCTGGATAACGGAGAAAAGCAGATGATCCAGCACTTTTCCAGCGAGGATGCGCCGATATCGCTGGGAGTGATCTTCGATATGAGTGGCTCGATGGCCAACAAGATCGAGAAATCCCGCGAAGCGGTAGTTGAGTTCTTTAAGACGGCGAATCCGGAGGACGAGTTTTTTGTAATCGCATTCAACGATAAGCCGAGGCTGATCAGCGATTTTACGAACAGTGTGGATCAAGTACAGGGACAACTTGTGTACGCGGTTCCAAAAGGACGGACGGCGCTGCTGGACGCGATCTATCTCGGAATAGCAAAGATGCGCCAGGCGAAGCAGCAGAGGAAGGCACTGTTGATCATTTCAGACGGAGGCGACAATCACAGCCGGTACACGGAGCATGAGATCAAGTCGATGGTAAGGGAGGCCGATGTTCAGATTTATGCGATCGGACTCTTCGACCACACACCGCGCAGCGATGAGGAACGTTACGGGCCGGAATTGCTGGCCGAGGTGACTGATGTGACGGGTGGGAGGACATTCGTGGTAGATAATCCGAAAGAACTGCCTGATGTCGCGGTGAAAATCGGAGTGGAGTTGCGCAATCAGTACGTGCTTGGCTATCATCCGAGCAAACCGGCGCACGATGGCAAGTGGCGCAAAGTGAAGGTGAAACTGGTCACTCCGAAAGGGCTGCCGCAGCTCTCGGTATATGCAAAGACGGGGTACTATGCTCCAAGTGAATAGAACGATTCCAAAGCAGGTCTGGATTACGATGATTTCCCTGCTGCTTGTATTGTGCAGCGGCGTGGTGGTTGCACAGGCTTCTGGCGCAGCGAATGGGACACAGAGCTCGCGAAGCGGAGCTGGTCCGCAGCACAATGATGATGTGCTGCTCCCTCCCGAGGGCGTGAATCCGGACAAACCGCAGGATTCGACTTCGCCGGCTTCCGCCCAGCCCGGCCGTCCCAGCGATACGGTGAACCTACCCGCGCAAGGACGCGAGGCGGAAAAGAATAGCAACGGAACGTTTGTCTTTAGGACCCAGGTGCAGGAGGTTACGCTGCACGCGACAGTTGTGGACGAGCACCAGCGGCTGGTGACAAACCTGGATCGGCGCGCGTTCGAGGTTTTTGAGGATGGACAGCCACAAAGCATCACTTCATTCCGCCGCGAAGATATTCCGGTGGCGCTGGGGATTGTGATCGATAACTCGGGGTCAATGCGTGATAAACGCCCGAGCGTGAACGCGGCGGCGCTGAATCTGGTGCGGGCGAGCAACCCTCAGGATCAGGTGTGCATTATCAACTTCAATAATGAGTATTACCTCGATCAGGATTATACGGGGAGCATCCCCTTGCTCAGGGATGCGCTTGAGAAGATAGAAGCTCGCGGAGGAACCGCACTCTACGACGCGTTGGTGGCGACCAGCGACCATCTGATGAAGAGCGCGAAGTTGGCGAAGAAGATTATCCTCGTAGTGACCGACGGCGAGGACACGGCGAGCCGCGACACTCTGGAACAGGCGGTCCGAGCGATCGCCGTGGACGGAGGACCAACGGTATACACGATTGGATTGCTGGGGAATGAGCGCGAAAAGAGAGCGCGGCGCGCATTGCGAATCCTGGCAGAACAGACGGGCGGAGTTGCGTTTTTTCCGGCAGACGTAAACGGAGTGGAAGCCATCTCGCAGCAGATCGCACACGACATTCGCAACCAATACACGATCGGGTACAAGCCTTCAACACCGAAGACACAAGGCGGCTACCGGCAGGTAAAAGTGGACGCCGTAGCCAGCGGCTACAAGAAGCTCGTGGTGCGAACGCGTAGCGGTTACTACGCAAATGCCGGCGAGACGGCTAGTAAGTAAGCGCGATTGGCGACGAGAGGTAATCGAAAGGCTCGAAGCTCAGAACTTCGAGCCTTTTTTCACACTACACGAAGGTGGGGTTGACCGGCGATTGCTTGAGGCCGTAGCCTGAGTTGTTCGCGGTATGGACAGCGGCAGACAGGACCCACTGGGATGAAATGCTCGATGCGGGTGGTGGACAATGTTTTGGAGTTGATCGGATCGACGCCGATGGTTCGGCTGCGGAAGGTTGTGCCCGAAGGCGCAGCCGAGATCTGGGTGAAGCTGGAAGCATTCACTCCAGGCTTTAGCATCAAGGACCGCGCGGCGCTGGGGATGGTCGAACAGGCGGAGCGTGAGGGCGTGCTGCAGCCGGGAGACACCATTGTGGAGGCGACGGCAGGAAACACTGGTGTAGGGCTGGCGCTGGTGGGAGTGCAGAAAGGATACAAGGTCGTGTTTTTTGTGCCGGAAAAGTTTTCCAGAGAAAAGGTGATGCTGATGGAGTGTTTCGGGGCCAAGTGTACCGGACGCCTAACGAGGAGGGGATGGAAGGCGCGATCAGCCGTGCCCGGAAGCTGGCGGAAGAAAACGAGCACTTCTGGTTTGCTGCACAATTTTCCAATCCGGGGAATCCGCAGATTCACCACGACACGACGGGACGCGAAATTTGGGAGCAGACACGCGGACGCATCGATGCATTTGTCTGCGGTGCCGGGACCGGCGGGACGTTCACCGGTGTAGCGCGCTACCTCAAGGAGCAGGACGCGGAGGATTCTGGCGGTACTGAGCGACACGCAGAATTCGGTGTACAGCGGCCAGAAGGCGGGGGAGCACGACGTGGAGGGAATCGGAGCGAGCTTCATCCCGGAGGTATTCGACCGGGCGGTGTGCGATGAAACGTTGATCGTGTCCGACGAAGAGGCGTTTGCGATGGTGAAGCGGTTGGCGGTGGAAGAGGGCGTGCTTGGGGGTTCGAGCTCAGGAGTCAACGTCTGTGGCGCGATCAAAATCGCCAAGCGGCTGGGCAAGGGAAAGCGGGTGATTACGCTGATTCCGGACTCGGCGGAGCGCTATCTTTCGAAGGACATTTTCAATTATCAAGAGCGCGGTGGAGCTGAATTCCGCAGGAAGTTTCAGAGTAGAGGCGACGATGACGACAGACGCGCAAAGGATTTTCGACGCGGGCGATTCACGATGGCCAGGAACCCGAGGCACTGACCGGCGCGGTGGGCGTTCCGATCTATGCGACCTCGACCTACCAACAGGATGAACTGGGCAAACCGCGGCTGGGATATGAGTATTCGCGGGTTTCCAATCCAACGCGCGACCGGCTGGAGACGAACCTTGCATCGCTTGAAGGCGGAGTAGCGGCGCGCGTGTTTGCCAGTGGAATGGCGGCGGTAACTGCGTTCTGCCAGATGATGAAGGCGGGCGACCACGTGGTGGCCGGAGACAATCTGTATGGCGGGACTCCGAGGTTCTTCAACCAGGTGATGGCGAAGTTCGGAGTTATATTTACATATGTAGATACAAGGAATCCGGAAAACGTGGCGGCGGCGATGAGAGGCAACACGCGTTACGTGTTTCTGGAAACGCCAACCAATCCGCTGATGGCACTGACTGATATTGCTGAGGTGAGCGCGGTGGCCCACGGCACAGGCGCGCAAGGTGATTGTGGATAACACGTTTATGTCGCCGTATTTCCAGCAGCCGCTGGAACTGGGCGCGGACATGGTGCTGCACTCGACGACGAAGTTTCTGAATGGGCACAGCGATGGATTGGGCGGAGTGATCGTGTGCTCGGCCGATGGAGCAGGCCGACGGAACTGGCGTTTCTGCAGAAGGCTTCGGGGGCGATTCTGTCTCCGTTTGAGAGCTGGCTGATTCTGCGCGGGGTGAAGACTCTGGCGGTGCGGATGAAGCAGCACGACGTGAACGGACGGGCGGTGGCCGCGTATCTGCAAAAGCATCCGCGAGTGGAAAAGGTCATTTATCCGGGATTGGCCGAGCATCCGCAGCATGAGCTGGCGAAGCGGCAGATGAAAGGCTTCGGCTCGATGATCACGATGGATACCGGATCGCTGGAGAATGCGAAGAAGATGCTGAAGCAGTTGAAGCTGTGCGTGCTGGGCGAGTCGCTGGGCGGGGTGGAGACGCTGGTCTCGCATCCGGCGACGATGACCCATGCGGCGCTGGGCGAAGAGGGGCGCGCAAAGATCGGGCTGACGGACGGAATGGTGCGCATCTCGGTCGGAATTGAAGATGTGGACGACATTCTGGCGGACCTGGAGCAGGCGCTGGCGGCGATCTAAAGGGATCTTCACTCGGCGGCGCGCAATGGCGCAGCGCGGTGCCCTTTCACGCCTGAGCTGAGATAGGCTGGTCATTATTTCGGACGGAGGCGGCGATCCATTCGAGATAGGGTTCCAGTCCAGCTTCGATGGTGAAGGAGAGCAGCTCCGGGATCTGGTAGGAATGCAGTTCGCGAGAGTGTCTCGAATCGGAAGGAACTGGGCTTCGGTGGATTTGATGAGGAGCAAGAACTCTTCGGAATGTTCGACCTCGCCCTGCCATGATAGATCGAGGAAATCGGGCCGAGGATGTTGACGCAGGCAGCCAGGCGGCGGGAGACGAGTTCGGAGGCAATGGTGTTGGCTTCCTCGCGGGAGAGGCACGGTGGTCAGCATCAGGCACTTATCGGTCATCGGAGTGGCTCCTGGCATGAGCAGGAAATACGCTACCGGACTCAAGAGTGCACTGCAAGAGCAATGTGATCGCAAAATGCGTCGCAGGGGCGCTGATAGAATTTGTGCTGGCCACGCCTCGTCATTGGAGTGACGTGGCGGAATGGCTGCGTAGGTGCATGAGGGTTCGCGCATAATTACGGGGAGATCGGGGACAGATGGCGACACAGATCAAATTCGGAACCTCCGGCTGGCGGGCAATTGTGGCCGATGAATTTACGGTGGCGAACGTCAAGCGCGCGGTCACGGGCATTGCGCGCTATGTGGCGGGCACGGGCAAAGCCGATCCGAAGTTGGTTGTGGGACGCGATCCGCGATTCATGGGCGAGACGTTTGTGGAGATTGCGGCGACGATTCTGGAGAGCTACGGGATTACTCCGCTGGTGATCTCCGAGCCTGCGCCGACGCCGGCGATTGCGTGGGAAGTGATACGGCAGAAAGCCGATGGCGCGATCAACTTCACAGCTTCGCACAATCCGGCGGAGTACAACGGAATCAAGTTCTCAACGCCGGATGGAGCGCCGGCGCTGCCGGAATTCACCGAGCAGATTGAGGCGGCGATAGTGAAGGCGGACGAGGACGGCGGAGCCGCTCCGGCGGGAGTGAAGAAGGCGGAGCGCAAGGCGATTGAAGTGAAGTCGCACTACCTGGCCCGGATCAAGGAACTGGTGGACTTCAAGGCGATTCGCGAGCGCGGGCTGAAAGTCGCATTCGATCCGATGTGGGGAGCTTCGCGCGGATATAGCAACGTGGTGCTGCGAGGAAGAAGGAATTCGAGTGCGCGGTGGTGCATGACACGCGCGACGTGCTGTTTGGCGGACACGCGCCGGAGCCGGATGGAGAGCTGCTCGACGAACTGCGCCAGAAGATGAAGGAGACGGGAGCGAAGATCGGAATTGCCTGCGACGGCGACGCGGACCGCTTTGGCATTGTGGACGAGGACGGAACCTATATCTCGCCAAATTACGTGATCGCGCTGCTGTTCGACTACCTGGTGGAGACCCGCGGCTGGCGCAACGGGGTGGCAAAGAGCGTTGCGACCACGAACCTCATCAATGCGGTCGCGGAGCATCATAAGATTGAGTTGTACGAAACGCCGGTGGGATTTAAGTACATTGGCGAGCTGATCAAACAGGACAAGATCGCCATCGGCGGAGAAGAGAGCGCGGGATTGACGATCCGGCATCACGTTCCGGAGAAGGATGGAGTGCTGGCCGGACTGCTGCTGTGCGAGATGGTGGCCAAGCGAGGCAAGAGTCTGGGAACGCAACTAAAAGAATTATTTGCCAAGTTGGTTCGTACTATCCGGAAAGACAGAACTTCCGCTTGACGGACGAAGCCAAAACGAAGTTCACTACAAAGTTGGGGACGAATCCGACGGAATTTGCGGGCCGCAAAGTTTCGCAGATTGTGCGGACCGACGGACTGAAGCTGGTGCTCGATGACGGCTCCTGGGTTTGCTATCGGGTGAGCGGCACGGAGCCGGTGGTGCGGGTGTACACGGAGGCTCGCAGCCAGGAAGATCTGGCGAAGCTGAGTGCGGCCGCCAAGCACTGGGCGAATGAATAGTTGAGCAGGAGAGAGGAATTGAGGATCCGGTGAAGTGGTTACGAGAGTTCGTGCAGAAGGCTGGTGCAGTGGCGCAGGCTGCTGGCCAGCGCCGTGTTTGCGGTGATTGCGGTCGGCCTGTGCATGCATGTTCTGCTGGGGAACAATGGATGGCTGAAATATCGGCAGAAGAAGGCGGAGTACCAGAAGCTGCAGCAAGAGATCTGCAGCGCATGGACGAGGAAAACCGGCGTCTGGATGCCGAGATCAAGGCGCTGAAGAGCGATCCGAAGGCGATTGAGAAGGAAGCACGCGAGCAGTTGCGTTATGCCAAGCCGGGCGAAGTGATCTATCTTCTTCCGGAACAGCCAGGACAACATCGCGGCGCCGACCCCTCCGCAAACGGAATCAGCGCGGAGATAGCGCGGAAGGCGAAGCAAAAGAGCTGGAAAGAATCAAAACATGAACGTACGAGCCACTGGAATTCCAGTGGCTTTTTTATTGCGCCGAACGGCTAGCGGAAGTTGAAGTGACGCTTGAGGGCGAGGATGGGCTTCTCGAAACGTAATCCACATGAGGGAGGCAAAACCGACCGAGGCCACCAGCCGAATCGCAACGATGGCCAAATTGCCGGAAATGCCGAAGTGGTCGAGAGGCTTATCCACATAGCCGCCAAGAATGGAAAAGACGAGGATATGGGTGACGTAGAGGCCGTAGCTGATTTTCCCGACGAACAAAAGTGGACGAATGGTGAGCGCGCGGCAGTACAAAGAGGGACGCAAACCGGCTTGGCCCAGCAGGGCCTCAATTAACATTCCTCCAAAGCCGATGGCCAGCAGCGTGTCCGTAAACGCGGAGCCGTGATTGAGCATGAGTGCGACGCCGGCGGCGCCAACGGCCAGAGCGGCGCGGGCAATCCATTTCCAGACCGCGGTGGACCAATGAAGTACGCGCAGGGCTGTGGCGACGAATGAGCCGACAGCAAGGCCGTCCAGGTGGGTGAGTGTGTTGGTAGGGGTGAAGCGTGCTCCGCAATAGAGGCGCAGCAAGAGCGAGACGGCCAGCATGGCCGTGGCAGCCAGGAGCAGCCACCGCGGTGGAAGGCGGCGGGCGATAGGAGTCCAGAAAAGGTAAAACTGCTGCTCGATTGCGAGGCTCCAGGTTGGGCCGATGGCTCCGGGGAGAGTTATGGCCAGAGGTTCTGGATAAATAGCAGCAGAAATACCCACGGCGCGGCAGCGATGTCATGGAGCATCCAGCGCGTGCCGCTGAAGATGAAGGGAAAAAAGAAGTACTGGAGGAAGAGCAGCAGCCAATAGACCGGCCAGATGCGAAGGAAGCGCCGGGCAAAGAAATTGGAGTAGAAGCGGGGTGAGGAACCGGAGTCGAGAATGATGCCAGTGATGAGAAAACCGGAGAGCACAAAAAACAGGCTGACGCCGCTCCAACCCCAGACGACGAATTTCCGCAAGAAATGTGCCTTCCAGGCGGGGATGGCAATGATAAAGAACTACCGCCAGGATGGCGAGGCCGCGCAGTCCGTCGAAGGCAGGAATAAAATCGGGCAACCAGGCCGGACGCTGACTGGGAGCCAACGGAGAAACCGCAGCTATGGCCTTGTCCTCAGCGACTTCGATGACAGCCGAGGCCACTACCGGGAGATTCCTTCCAAGGGCGAGCTGGCCGAGGCATAAAGTTTGCGAGGCATACGTCCGGCAACGTATCCTTCGCGGCCAGCGATGACGGCATGTTTCATGGCCGAGGCCATCAGAACCGGGTCTGCGGCGGCGGCGATGCCGGTATTCATCAGCACGGCGTCGTAGCCTAATTCGAGTGCCAATGCGGCGTCCGACGGTGTGCCTACGCCCGCATCAACGATGAGCGGTAGCGAGGTAATAAGCTCACGCAGGATGCGGAGGTTTGCGTGATTTTGAATTCCGAGGCCGCTGCCGATAGGCGCACCAAGAGGCATGACGACTGCCGCACCGGCATCGACAAGACGAAGTGCAACTACTGGATCATCAGAGGTATACGGAAGAACCGTAAAGCCTTCCTTGACCAGTATTCGAGTTGCCTCGATGGTGGCGGAAACATCCGGATAGAGGGTTTTCTGGTCTCCGATGACTTCGATCTTGACCCAGTCGCTGAGGCCGACCTCGCGGCCGAGACGAGCAACGCGAATAGCTTCGTCGGCGGTATAGCACCCGGCAGTGTTCGGCAGAAGAAAGTACTTCCTGGGATCGATGAAATCGAGCAGCGATTCCTTGCTACGGTCCAGATTGACGCGGCGCACCGCGACGGTAACGATCTCAGCGCCACTTGCTTCCAGGGCAGCCGCGGTTTGGGGCCCATCCTTATACTTTCCCGTACCAACAATGAGGCGGGAGCGGAACGACTTCCCAGCGATGACAAGCGAGTCCATACCTCATTGTAAATCCAGTTTTGCGATAGCGAGAGGCGAAGAAAACAACGGCCGTCGATCCTGAGCGGCGAAGAAGCTGCGCCCGGCCGGAAACTCGGAATAACCGGCTTAGCCGCTGTAAGTACCGTCGGCAACGGCGGCGTCGGCGTAAAGTTGTTCGATTTGCGCCCTGTAGCGGGCCTCGAGGTTGCGGCGGCGGAGTTTGAGAGTGGGAGTCAGGGTTCCGTCTTCGATGCTGAGCTCCTCCGCGATGACGAGCACCTTCTTGAGGCGCTCGAATCGCGCGAGGTTGGTGTTTACTTGCTGGACGATGCCTTCGTACAGCGACTGTACCTTAGGATTGGCGACTAGTTCCTGGCGCGAGTGGAACGAGATACCGTTTTGACCGGCCCACTCCTCCAGCGCGGGGAAGGCAGGGACAATGATGACGGCAGGGAAGCGGCGGCGGTCGCCCAGGATTGCGGCTTCGGCGATTAGAAGATTGGATTTCAACGAGTTCTCGATCGGTTGGGGCGCAATGAATTTGCCGCCAGAGGTCTTGATGAGATCCTTTTTGCGGTCGGTGACAGAGAGGAAGCCATCGGTGTCGAGCATGGCTATATCTCCGGTCTTAAACCAATCGCCATCGAAGGCAGCGGCAGTTTCCTCGGGCATATTCCAATAGCCTTTGAAGACACTCGGACCACGCACAAGCAGCTCGCCATCCTCGGCGATACGTATCTGGAGGTTTCGGAGCGGGCGTCCTACGGCGCCGAGCTTGCACGCACGAGGTGAGTTGACGGCGATGACGGGCGATGTCTCGGTCAAGCCATATCCTTCAAAGATCAGCAGGCCGATCTCGGCATACCATTCCGCGAGTTCCCGTCCCAAGGGCGCACCACCAGAGATAAAGATGCGAACCCTGCCGCCCATTGCCTCCAGCACCTTGGAAAAAAAGAGCTTGTTGGCCAGTTTCCAGACCAAGGCCGTAGGCCGCTTGCCGGATAGCACCTCATTACGATAGGTCCAGCCCACGGACATTGCCCAGCGATATACTGCCTTCTTCAAGCCGGCGGCAACGCCGCGCTGCACCTGGTTGTATATTTTCTCGTAGACACGGGGCACGGCAACAAAGATGGTGGGATGGAGCTGGCGCAAGACCCGTGGCATGTCCTCGATGAACGGGCAATAGGCAATGGTGACACCACGATAGAGTTCAGCAAAATCTACGTGACGCGCTGTGATGTGGGAGAGAGGCAAGAAGCTCACAGCAAGGTCGGTGTCGACCTGGAAGTCGAATTCGTCGAGCGAAAGGGAGAGATTCGACGCGATGTTACCGTGCGTAAGCATGGCACCCTTGGGAGTGCCTGTCGTTCCGCTGGTGTAGATGAGCGTGGCCAGATCATCCGGGGCGATGGCGTCGGCGAGAGAATCGAGCTCCGGCAGGCGCTGCGTGGGGCCAGCCTCCATGAGCGAAGACATCGAGAGCACGGCGGCATCCGGGGCGGGCTCGTCCATCAGAATGATGGTTTCAATGAACGTCTCGGCCTGTATGGAGTGAAGTTTTGCAAGCTGTGCCGCAGTGGAGACAAAGGCCGTCTTGGCGCCTGAATGATGGAGTAAAAAAGAAATCTGCTCGCCGGTGAGGGTGGCATAGATAGGTACGGTGACAGCGCCGATGATTAAGATGGCAAAGTCGGCGATAGTCCACTCTGGGCGATTTTCGGCAAGGATAGCGATGCGGTCGCCGCGCGAGACGCCCTGAAAGCGCAGCGCCTGGACCACACCCATCACTCGGCGGTAGAGGTCAGAGGAAGAGATGGAGTGCCACTCATGGTCGCTGTTCGAAAAGCATGACCCGAGACTGATTGCGTTCCACTATCTGGAAAAAGATGTCAGCCAAGGTGTGTGGATTGAGTTTGGCGTTCATGCTCTGTCCCTTCCACTGCAGCGTTCGACTACCTTAACGAGCTTACCCTTCCAATCCCGATAAGATGATATCGGCGACGGAATCGGCTACATCTGCCAACGGATAATGAGTTTCGTCCAGCACCCAGGAAGTGACCATTTCGTCGATTGCCCCGAAGAAGCAATTGGCGGCTATCTTGTCTCGAAGTCCCGGGCGGAAGATCCCCTGGGCTTGGCCTTCGCGAATGGCGGCGCGAACCAGACCTAAGTATTCGACCATCTGTTGATGTGAAAAAGGCGCAAGAAAGCGCGCGCTCTGGCGTAATTCCATCTGGAAAACGACAGCCAGATCGCGGTTGGAACCAAAGGCTTCCAGGTGGAGACGGGCGAGTCTTCGCAACTTGCCTGAGGGCGAAGCGATGGCGTCGAGTTCCGTGCGGGCGCGGCTCATGAAGGCGTTGAAGGCGGTGTTAATGGCGGTCATGAGAAGCTCTTCCTTGTTTCGGAAGTAAAGATAGATGGTGCCATCAGCCACCGAAGCGCGCTCGGCCACATCCGCGACCCGTGCCACATGAAAGCCTTTTTCGGCAAACACGGATACGGCCGCATCGAGAATACGTTGATACTTATCGCCAAGGACTCGCGATTTTGAGGCAACCTTGAAGCGCTTCGGCTTGGCTTTTGGAGCTCTCATACCGCACGCCCTCATTGACTACGAACAGCACAGGCAAGAGTATCACCGTGACAGTTAACCGTACGCTGCATCGAAAAAAGATAATGCAAAACTTAGCCGTGGGGAAGAGGAGAGTTGCACAATTCCAGTATTGTCCCGCGCTGGTCAACCCCAGCTGTGGGCTGCACATCGAACTTCAACGTGCGTGAATGGCTCGCGGCGGACGTGGTGCGGCTGGCGCGCGGAAGCCTAACCCGGAATGGGGCTTCTCGAGCGGCAGACGATCAGGGCAGCGAAAGGAAGCACGGATTTAAAGATGGCATCGCGCTCGGCACCGACATGGTACAAAGACGCAATTATCTACGAAGTCCACGTAAGAGCCTTTTACGACAGCGTAACCGATGGCATCGGCGACTTTGGGGGGATAACCCAGAAGCTGGACTACCTGGAGGACTTGGGAGTCACAGCGATATGGCTGCTGCCGTTTTGTCCCTCCCCGCTCCGCGATGATGGCTATGACATTTCAAACTACAACGACGTACATCCTTCCTACGGCACGCTGAGAGACTTCCAGCGATTCATGAAAGAGGCACACCGGCGCGGGCTGCGGGTGATCACCGAGCTCGTGCTCAACCACACCAGCGATCAGCATGAATGGTTCCAGCGTTCGCGGCGTGCAGCTCCAGGAAGCCGCTGGAGGAATTTTTACGTTTGGAGCGATGATCCAGAAAAATACGCCGAGGCGCGGATCATTTTTAAGGATTTTGAGTCCTCAAACTGGAGCTGGGACTCGCTGGCCAAGTCATATTACTGGCACCGTTTTTACTCTCATCAGCCGGATTTGAACTGGGATAATCCGGAAGTAAAGCAGGCGATGCTGGCGGCGATGGACTTCTGGTTCGACTTGGGAGTGGATGGTCTGCGTCTGGATGCCGTGCCCTACCTGTTCGAGCGCGAGGGAACGAACTGCGAAAACCTGCCCGAGACCCATGCGGCGTTACGCGAAGTGCGTGCACACGTGGAGGAGAAGTATGACGACAAGATGCTGTTGGCAGAGGCGAACCAGTGGCCGGAAGATGCGGTCGCGTATTTCGGCGCGGGCGACGAGTGTCAGATGGCATTTAACTTCCCGGTCATGCCGCGGATGTTCATATCGCTGCAGATGGAGGATCGCTATCCGCTGACCGACGTGATGAAGCTGACGCCGCCGATTCCGGAGAACTGCCAATGGGCGCTATTTCTGCGCAACCACGACGAACTGACGCTGGAGATGGTGACGGACGAAGAGCGCGACTTCATGTATCGCAGCTATGCGCATGACCGGCAAATGCGAATTAATCTTGGAATTCGACGCAGACTTGCACCGCTGCTTGAAAATGATCGCCGAAGAATCGAGCTGATGAACGTGCTGCTATTCTCGCTGCCGGGAACGCCGATCATCTACTATGGCGACGAGATCGGCATGGGCGACAACGTCTATCTTGGCGACCGCAACGGCGTGCGCACGCCAATGCAGTGGAGCGCGGATCGTAATGCGGGATTCTCGAGGGCGAATCCGCAACGGCTGTTCCTCCCGGTCAACATCGATCCGGAGTACCACTACGAAGCCGTAAACGTGGAGACACAACAGCGCAATCCACATTCGTTGCTCTGGTGGATGAAACGCTCG
The DNA here is from genome assembly GCA_963800195.1 of uncultured Acidobacteriota bacterium. Classification (GTDB taxonomy): domain Bacteria; phylum Acidobacteriota; class Terriglobia; order Terriglobales; family Acidobacteriaceae; genus TOLSYN. Next base: position 62,976 of record CAWCZZ010000010.1, on the reverse strand, counting down.
ATTGCACAACGCAAGCAGTTCCGCGCTTTTGGACGGGGATCGCTGGAGTTTCTATACCCCGCCAATCGAAAGGTGCTGGCGTTTTTGCGGCAGTTTGAAGATGAGCGCATCCTGGTGGTAGCCAACTTGTCGCGCTTCAGCCAGGCGGCGGAACTCGATCTGCAGAAATTCCAAGGTGAGACGCTGCTGGAGATATTCGGCTCCAGTCGCTTTCCGCCGATCGCGGAGGAGCCATACTTTCTATCGCTCGCGCCCTACTCGTTCTACTGGTTCAGGGTGCTTCCGAAAGAAGCAGGCGAGGAGTTGATTACCGCGAGCAACGGGCCAACGCAAATTGTGACGCTCGCGGCGGATTCGATCAAACAGGTGTGGAGCGAAAGCACGTTGGAAGCAGTAGCGCGAATTCTGCCGCCTGTTCTGCGCAAGCGCCGATGGTTCCTCGGGCGAAACCGTACGCTTACACGAGTGGCAATTGAGGATGTGATTCCACTTCGGCGCCATGAAGTGGCAATCCTGCTGATTCGCGTGGAGTACAGCGACGGCGAAGACGAGCAGTACACGATTCCGCTGGCCGTGGCGGCGTATGAACAGGCGGAAACGGTGCTGCGCGATCACAGAGAGGCGGTGCTGGCAAAGTTGGAGTTTCGAGACCAGAGCTGGGTACTGCTGTACAGTGCTTTTCTTGGCCGGACCTTCGCCGACGCGTTGCTGACCGCAGTACTGAAGCGCAGCAAGTTCAAGGGCGCCCGCGGAGAACTGTTGGCCGGGCACACCAGGGCGTTTCGCGATGCGTGGTCGCACCTGCGCTCGAATCGCGAGCCGCAGGTGCAGGTTCTGGATTCACCGAACACCTTCCTGAACCTGGGAGAAGACTTTGTCGTGAAGCTATATCGCAAAGTCGAGGCCGGTACGAATCCGGATCGTGAAGTGGAAGAATTTTTGACCGAGCGAACCAATTTTATGCATATGCCGCGGGCGCTGGGCTGGCTGGAATATTGCACGCAAGAAGAGGACGAACCAGTGCGCAGGACGCTGGGAATGGTGACGAGTTATGTGCGAAACGCAACCATGGGCTGGCGATACACGATCGATCACCTGAGCTTGTACTTTGAGCGTGCACTGGCCGTGCATGAGGAAGATGCGCGGGCCAAAGAGGTGATCAATGGCAGCCCGCTGGTATTGGCGCAGCATCCGGCGCCTGCGCTGATGACCGAGCTGCTGGGAACCTTCGAGAACGTTGCGCATCTGCTTGGGGTTCGTACGGCAGAGTTGCATGAAGCGTTGAGCAGTCGTCCTGAAATGCCGGACTTCTCGCCCGAGGTGTTTACTGATTTCTACCGTCATGGTCTCTATCATGGGATGCTGGGACAGATGGGGCGCTCGCTCGATGCGTTGCGCTCGAGGTTGAAAAATCTCCCAGAAGTGGTGCAGGATGCCGCCGATGTGCTGCTCGCGAGCGAAGCCGAGATTCGCGAAGGGCTGCTTCCGTTGCGCGATCAGCGCATATCCGGAGCGCGTATCCGAATTCATGGAGACTACCAGCTCGACCATTTACTGTTTACCGGCAACGACATAATCATCCAAAATTTCGAAGGTCCGGTGGGCAGGCCGATGAGCGAAAGGCGCCTCAAGCGCTCGGCACTGCGCGACGTTGCAAGTATGATACGGTCGCTACACTACGCAGCTCATGCGGTTTCGTTCGGCTATGTGCCTGGAGTTGTAAAGGGGCGCGAGCAGGTCACTCGCATCAATCGGTGGGCGGAGCACTGGCACGAGTGGGTTTCCGCCATATTCTTGCAGGCATACCTGAAGACAGCGGGGAAGGCGGATTACCTGCCTCGCTCGGACTCTGAGAGGCAAGTCCTGCTGCGGGCGCATCTGATCGAGAAAGCACTGCTTGAGATAGCATACGAACTCGAACACAGACCGGATTGGGTGGGAATTCCCGTGCATGGGCTTTCATCGCTGCTGAAGTGGTAGCCAGCAGCGACTACATGCCGAGCGGCAGAACAGCCGCAGTCGAAGACTGGAAGCAATAAGCGGGAGGGCCGGGGCCCTCCTTTTGCTGCATTCAAGTGGGGCAGGATGCATGCCGATGGTTGAGTCAGGAGCGACCAGGATGCCGGAGCCTGAAAGCCAGCTGTTTCAGAGTTTCAGCGATGCGATGCCTTATGGCGTCTGTCTTGTCGATTCGCACGGCAAGATCGTCTACTGGAATGCGGCTGCGGAAGGGATCACCGGCTATTTGGGGCATGAAGTCCTTGGTCGCGCCTACCGCGGGGACCTGCTTATCCGCTGCGAGGACAATAACACCAGCGCTGCGCAGTGCCCGGTAAGTGAGGTGCTTCGTGATGGTAGACCGGTAATTGCAGAGCTGTTTCTTCGCCATAAGCAGGGCCACCGCTTACCGATCCAAGTTCTCGCATTTCCCCTGAGGGATTCGACGAATGAGATGAGAGGTGTGGGAGAGATTTTCGAACCTTCGCGCGGAAAAAACGAACGCAAGGCGTGGAATGGGCAGCCGGATCATGAGTTCGAAATTGCTACGGGACTGCCTGCCTTGGCGGAGTGCAGGGAGCATATTCAGATGCTACTTCACTCCCCGGCGGCCACATCTTCGGCGTTGATATTGATTGAAATGTCCGAGCAGCAAACGATCCTGCAGCATGGTGGAACGGCGATGCTGCACCAAGCAATCCGCGTGCTGGCCAAGACCGTTGCAGGGCTGCTCCCATCCCATCATTATGTTGGCTGTTGGAGCGATTGGCGGCTGATTGCAATTGTCCCGGAGTGCAATCTCGAAACAGTCGTAGAGCTGAAGTCTAAGCTCGCGGGCGTGGGTTCGTCCTGCGCTGTGAAGTGGTGGGGCGATCGACTCGCAGTAGGAACACGCGCAGCAGCGCGTCTGGTTGACCCGTTGCAGGTTGACCCTTCTCAAACAATAGATGCCTTAATTCAAGGGCTGGAGCATGAGTTGAAGAATACTGCCGACGAAAAAGAGTAGAACGATGTTTATCATCATTGGCATCATCGTGGTCTTCGGCTCAATTGTCAGCGGCTATCTGATGGAACACGGAAATCTGAAGGTTCTGCTCCAACCGGCGGAGCTGATCATTATTGGAGGAGCTGCGATTGGCACGTTACTCATCGCCAATCCTCTGCACGTGATCAAGAAAATCGCTGGAGGGGTGGTTGGTGCTCTAAAAGGGTCGCACATCAACACCGCGTTTTACCTGGAAACTTTGAAGATGTGCTACGAGATTCTCAATAAGGCGAGAAAAAATGGTTTATTGGCGATCGAGTCCGATATCGAAGAACCAGAGAAGAGCGAGGTGTTCATCAAATATCCGAAGTTTTTAAAAAACCATCACACGCGGGACTTTGTCTGCGACACGCTGCGAATGGCTGTGACAGGCGGCATCGAACCATTCGATCTCGATCAGATGATGGATCTCGACATGGAAGTGTCGCATCGTGGAGAGAGCGCGCCAATTTCGGCTCTGAGTACGGTTGCCGACTCGCTGCCCGGATTAGGCATTGTGGCCGCGGTACTCGGAGTTGTGATCACAATGGGCGCGCTTGGCGGCCCGCCCGAGGAAATTGGGCGCAAGGTCGCTTCGGCGCTGGTGGGAACGTTTCTCGGCATTCTGCTTTGTTACGGGCTGGTGGGACCGGTGGCGGCGAACATGATGAAGCAGGCAGAGGACGAGCATGCCTATGTGTACGTGCTGCGGGTCGTGTTGATTTCATTCATTAAAGGTGCTGCTCCAATCCAGGCGCTGGAGTTTGGAAGACGAGCGATTCCGGAACACATTCGGCCGAGCTTCAACGATATGGAGAAGTCTTGCAAGGGAAGTATCGCCGCCGTTGCTGGAGGCAGCTAAGTGGCAAACGCTCCAATCATCATTAAGAAAGTGTCAGGGCACGAAGGCCATCACGGGGGAGCATGGAAAGTGGCTTACGCCGACTTTGTGACAGCCATGATGGCCTTGTTTATCGTGCTGTGGCTGATGAACTCAAGCAAACAGGTGCAGGAGGCGGTAGGAGGGTATTTCAAAGATCCGTCAGGTAATTCCAAAATGGTTGGAAGCACAATGCGCGGTGCCGGGCAGAATCTGAACCTCCGAAAAGAAGATATGTCCAAGATCAAAGAGGCTCTTCTGAACCAGGTCAAATCGTTGCCGGATTTCGAGAAACTGAAAAGTCACATTGACATGATGATCACCGCGGAAGGGCTTCGGATCGAACTAACGGAAGGCGAGCGCGGAACCTTTTTTGAGTTGGGCAGCGCCACGCCGAGTCAGAGCGGGAAGGAGATGCTGGCTTTACTGGCGCAGGAGGTGGGAAGGCTGCCTAATCACGTTTCGATCGAGGGCCACACGGATTCAACACCATACTCCGGCGGGCTCACCGGATACAGCAACTGGGAACTTTCCGTAGATCGGGCCAATGCGGCGCGCAAGATTATGCAAAACTCAGGGCTCCAGGAGCGACAGGTTTCGCAAGTGCGGGGCTTTGCGGACCAGAGGCCGCGAGCCAATAACAGCCCTGACGATCCCGCAAACCGTAGAATTTCGCTCATTGTGGAGTACCTCAAGGAAGCAACCGCAGACGATAAAGAGGCAGTAGCGGGAGACAAAACCGAGGACCAGGCAGAAACTCAAAAAGCTCCCAGCGGGAACCCCGCAAATAGAGAGCAGGCTGGGGCAAAGCAATAGCGGTAGAAGAACAACGGCGGAGCCGAGTTGGCTCCGCCAAATAGTGTGTGGGCGAGGCTAGCTTAGGATCGCCAGCTCCGCGATACGCTCTTTCCACTCACGCGGTCCGGTCTCGTGTACGGCGGTTCCATTGGAATCAACTGCCACCGTCACGGGCATATCTTCGACCTCGAACTCATAAATCGCCTCCATGCCCAGATCGGCGAAGGCCAGCGTGGTTGACTTCTTAATGGCCTTGGCTACCAGATAGGCCGCACCGCCCACCGCCATCAGGTACACAGCCTTGTTGTCCTTGATCGCCTGAATTGCGGCGGGGCCGCGTTCGGCCTTGCCGACCATGCCGAGCAATCCGGTCTGTTCCAGCATCTGGCGGGTGAATTTATCCATGCGAGTGGAGGTTGTGGGGCCAGCCGGGCCAACGGCCTCATCGCGCACCGGGTCGACCGGGCCGACGTAGTAAATGAAGCGGTTGGTAAAGTCCACGGGCAGCTTCTCGCCACGATTCAGCATGTCGGTCATGCGCTGATGCGCGGCATCACGCCCGGTCAGCAGCTTCCCACTGAGCAGAATCACCTCGCCGGGTTTCCATGACAAAACCTCTTCGCGGGTCACCCGGTCGAGATTGACGCGTCGCGCCGAGGCAGGGCTATAGGTGAGTTCGGGCCACTCTTTGAGTGACGGAGGTTGGAGCGAGACCGCACCGGAGCCGTCAAGGACGAAGTGCGCGTGACGGGTTGCGGCGCAGTTGGGAATCATCGCTACCGGCAGATTTGCTGCGTGGGTTGGATAGTCCTTCACCTTAACGTCAAGCACGGTGGTCAGTCCGCCGAGACCTTGAGCTCCAATGCCCAGGGCATTAATTTTTTCATAGAGTTCAAGGCGCAGTTCTTCGGCGCGAGTTTTGGCCCCGCGGCTCTTCAGATCCTGAATGTCGATTGGCTCCATGAGCGCTTCTTTGGCGATCAGCATTGCTTTCTCGACAGTGCCGCCAATACCAAGGCCAATGATTCCGGGCGGGCACCAACCAGCGCCCATGGTCGGCACGGTTTTAAGCACCCACTCGACGATGGAGTCGGATGGATTGAGCATGGCAAACTTGGACTTGGCTTCCGAGCCGCCGCCTTTGGCGGCAACAATCACATCGACTTTGTTGCCCGGAACGAGGGAGACGCTGACGACGGCCGGCGTGTTGTCGCGCGTATTCTTGCGTGCGCCCGCCGGATCGGAGAGCACGGAGGCGCGCAACTTGTTCTCCGGCAGCAGGTAGGCGCGTCGGACGCCTTCATTGATCATCTCGTCGAGGGGCAAGGCGCCGTTAAAGTGGACATCCATCCCGACCTTAAGGAAGACGGTTACGATGCCCGTATCCTGGCAGAGGGGCCGATGGCCTTCGGCGCACATGCGCGAGTTGATCAGCAACTGCGCGATTGCGTCCTTGGCTGCAGGGGCCTGCTCACGTTCGTAGGCCGCAGTGAGACTCCGGATGAAATCAACCGGATGGTAGTAGGAGATAAACTGCAGGGCGTCGGCGACACTCTGAATGAGGTCCTCTTGCTGAATAATTGTCATGGGCGAGATTCCCGTTTTTCGTCGGTAGAAGCTGTCTAACTTTATCAAACAAGAGCGCGCCAAGGCGAATTAAGTTTGCGGGGGAATGCCGGGACCAGCCACGGTGGGGCGTAAAAAGAGAACGCCGCCGAGAGAGCTGAACCTGAGTTCGACTTCCCCGGCGGCGCAAACCGCTCAGAAACCTTTATGCTTTCACGGTTTCGGTTTTCTTGGCGTTGCTCTTGGTCGCGTCAGGCAGCCAATCCATCATGGCACGAAGCCTGGCTCCCACTTCCTCAATCGGATGGACCTTTTCGGCCTCACGCAGAGCGGTGAAATGCTTGTTGCCACCGCGGTGCTCGGCAATCCATTCGCGGGCAAAGTCGCCCTTCTGGATGTCTGCCAACACCTTCTTCATGGCTTGGCGGGTAGCGTCACCGACGACGGCTTCGCCACGGGTCAGGTCGCCATATTCTGCGGTATTCGAAACGGAGTATCGCATGCGGGCGAGTCCGCCTTCATAGATGAGGTCAACAATCAGCTTCACCTCATGCAGACATTCGAAGTAGGCGATCTCGGGCTGATAGCCAGCCTCGACCAAGGTCTCAAAGCCCTTCTTGATCAGCGAAGTGAGTCCGCCGCAGAGTACGGCCTGTTCGCCGAAGAGGTCGCTCTCAGTCTCTTCCTTGAAGGTGGTCTGCAGCACTCCGGCGCGGGTTGAACCGATTCCATCGGCATAGGCGAGGGCGAGTTCCTGAGCCTTGCCGCTCGCATCCTGATGGATGGCGATCAGCGCGGGAACGCCGCGGCCTTCGGTGTACTGCCGGCGAACGAGATGGCCGGGACTCTTGGGCGCAATCATCACCACGTCCACGTCGGCCGGAGGCTCAATGGTCTTGAAGTGAATCGAGAAGCCGTGCGAGAAACCGAGCACCTTCCCCTTGGTGAGATGGGGGCGGATTGCTTCCAGGTAAAGTTCGCCCTGGGTTTCGTCGGGGGTGAGGATTTGGAGATAGTCTGCCCGCTTGGCGGCTTCGGCTGGGGCAAGAACCACGAAACCCTCTTCACGGGCGCGCTTTGCGCTTCCGCGCTCAGGATCCAAGCCGATGATGACGCTGTATCCGCTTTCACGCAGGTTGAGCGCCTGGGCATGACCCTGACTGCCATATCCAAATACGGCAATGGTTTTGCGCTTCAGCGCGTCGGGATTGGCGTCGTGGGCGTAAAAGATAGTGGCCAAAGAAACTCCTTTTTATACGAGAAACCGACCTGTCGGTCGGCTCTTAAAATGCTCTGCCATTTGGCATTGTATGTCAATGGCTAATTGAAAAAACTAATAGCATCAGAAATGTGAATACAATCACATCCGCGGAAGGTGATTGGCTTAACGAACGCGGCGATGGATTTCATTGCCCCAAATGTGGGCCTTAGGCTGCCTACTCCTGGTCAGCGCGCGAGCGGCAAGGTGAACGAGAAAACGGAACCTCGACCCGGCTGAGTCGTCAATGAGATGGTTCCGCCGTGGGCCTCGACAATCGCCTTCGCGATGGCAAGTCCCATTCCAGTGCCCTGAACGCTCTGTCTCTGCCCCCGTCCGCGATAAAACTTGTCAAAAATCATGCTCTGATCGATGGCGTCGATGCCCACTCCCTGATCCGCCACGCTGGTGACCAGCATATTCCCTTGTACCTCCGCGGTGATTGTTATGGGTGTACCGCGGGGCGAATATTTACCCGCATTATCAAGAAGTTGCGAGAGTATCTCCTCGGTGTGCCGAAGATCCATATTCACCAAAGGCAACGAATCGCTGAGCGCCACCTTCACTTCGTGCCGTGCAAGCGTGTTCTGATTGGTCTCAAGCGCGGCATCGATTGCCTCACGAATGTGATGCGGCTGGAGATTGAGTTCCACGGCGTGGGCGTCGAGTTGAGCCATTTGCGCGGCTTCGCCCACCAGTCTGTCCAGCCGGTCACTCTCCTCATTGATTACCGTGAGCAGTTCTTTTTTTGACGCCTCATCGAGTTCGCCATCGCCAAGCAGGGATTGCGCGGAGGCCTTGATGGCCGTAAGCGGCGTGCGAAAGTCGTGGGTGACTGAATCCAGCAGAATGGAACGCAGCCGCTCGCTTTCGCGTCCAGCCTCGGAGTGCGCCAGCTTTTCCACGGCCCCGGCGCGCTCGATGGCGATGGCGACCAGGCTGCTGACGGCCTCCATGCTCTCTGGAGAAAAGTCCCCACCGATCAGAGCAAGAGCTCCAACCGGGCGCAGCCCGATGCGCAACGGCCGTATGCGGACGTTGTTCTCAGTCGGATCGGCTCGCCGCGGTTGCAGACTCGCAGCAGATCTTCGCTGGAGATGAGGTCTTGAGCACGCAGGTCGGAGTAGTAAACCTTCTTGCTGTGCACGGAAAGCATTCCAGCGAATTCTGCGCCGAATATATCCACTACCTTTGACGGGAATGGCATTGACCAGCCCGAGCACGTTGTCGGCGGTGAGCATCTGCTGGCTGAAGGCATAAAGCCGCTCCAATTCGCGACGGCGGCTGTTGGCGTTGGCCGTTTCCCGGCGCGCACGCTCAGCGAGTTGGCTGGCAATTACCGCCGTGAGCAAAAAGGTGAAGAGCGCAATCCAGTTCTGAGGATCGGCGATGGTGAAGGTACCGATGGGCGGCAGGAAGAAGAAATTATACGCCAGGGTTGCGACGACAGAAAGAAAGATCGCGCAGCGCAGTCCCCAGGCAGCAGAAACCACGAGTACGGCGAGAAGGAAATGCGAACCCGACCGTACTGGGATTGGCATGCAGAAAGCGGCACAAGGCGACCAGTACAGCTACCAGTACACAGGAATACAGATAGCGAGCGGCTTGGGTCTGCAGGAGCTTGTTCACAGCTCGGAATTGTAACGTATTCGACAATTCCTGGTTCTTGTTTGACAATAGGCGCGATATGCAGAAGACACCTGAACAGTGGCTGGAAGAAACCGCGCCTACAAAGAAGCGGGGACTGTTCAAGCTTTTCCTCGGCTACGCCCCTGGCGTCGGCAAGACCTACAGCATGTTAAGCGAGGGGATACGTCGCTATAGCCGTGGAGAAAATGTTGTGATCGGAGTGGTGGAAAGCCACGGCCGGCCGGCGACTGCGGAACTTGCCGGGCGGTTGCCCTCAGGTGCCTCGAAAGCAACTCGTTTACAAGGGAACCACCTTCGACGAAATGGACGTCGACGCCATCCTGCAACTTCATCCGGAAATCGTGTTGGTGGACGAACTGGCGCATACCAACATCGAGGGCAGCAAGCACCGCAAGCGCTACGAAGACGTAATGGAGCTGCTGAACGCGCAGATCGATGTGGTTTCGACGATGAACGTGCAGCATATCGAGAGCGTGACGCCGTTGGTGGGACGCATTACCGGAGTCGTAGTGCGGGAGACGGTACCGGACTGGGTGATGCAGCGGGTGGATGAAATTGTTCTCTCCGATCTGACTCCGGAAGCTCTGCAGGCCCGCATGAGACGGGGAGATATCTATCCGCTGGAGCGAAGCGATCGTGCTCTTACGAATTTCTTCCGTCCGGGAAATCTCATCGCGCTCCGCGAACTTGCGCTGCGGCAGGTGGGCAGCGTGGTGGATCGCAGCCTTGAAAGCTACATGGAGAAGGAGCACATTGAGAACCGCACGCCGATCACGGAACGGATCGCGGTGTGCATCAGTTCCAATCCAATTGCGCAATATTTGATTGCGCGAACGGCCAGGATGGCGCGAGCGGATAGGAGCGGAGTTTTTTGTTATCTACGTGGACATTGGCCGGGACGATTCTCCCGAATACCGCCGAACACTTGAGGAAAACTTCCGCTTTGCCGATAACCTCGGTGCGCAGATCGTGAAGACAAGAGGTAAGAAAGTGGCGGAGGAGGTGGCCAAGGTCGTGCGGGAGAAGCACATTACCCAGGTCGTTTTTGGCCGCTCGGCGCTGACTGGATGGAGGAAATTCCTCTACCTTTCGGCCATTCACGATTTTCTTCGGGATGCACCGGCCGTGGACGTGCATATCGTGACCCAGGAGCCGAAATGAGCTAGTTAACGCAAACGCCGCGCAACGTATCCTGGTAGTGGACGACGAGTCGCAGATTACTCGCGTTCTGCAGGACCGCACTCTCCAGCCACGGCTACGTTGTGAGGACCGCAGGCGACGGCGACGAAGCACTGGAAGTGATGCGGCAGTGGACGCCGGATCTGGTCATCACCGATCTGTCGATGCCGAACATGGGTGGGCTGGAGCTGTGCCGCAGAATCCGCAGCAAGTCTGCGATCCCCATCATTGTGCTTTCGGTTCGCGGCGAGGAGAAACCGAAGGTCGAGGCCCTTGATTCGGGAGCCGACGATTACGTAACCAAACCATTCAACATGAACGAACTGGTAGCCCGGGTGCGTGCTAGCCTGCGCCGGGCATCGCTTCCGGCGCAGGAAGAAAACGCGAGCACGATCGAAGCCGGTGATTTCCACATCGACCTGCTTACCAGGCTTGTGACGGTGCGTGGCCGTGAGGTCCGGCTGACTCCAAAGGAGTTCGATCTGCTCAGCTATCTGGTCGAAGAATCCTGGGAGAGTAATTACCCATCGCACACTGCTGGCTTCGGTATGGGGAGGAATGAGCACCGCAACAGCCGGAGTATCTGCACGTGTTCATGAATCACCTCAGGAAGAAGCTCGAGCCGGAGGATGGCTCGGTTCGCTATATTGTGACTGAGAAATGGGTCGGCTACCGCTTCGAGCCCGGCGATCAGAAGTAGTTCGCCTCGGAATGGGCCATCGCAAATCCTCTTTGGCCGCCTATCAATTTCTCTGCTGCCCTGCCGTTTAGGAAGAATTTAGGAACTCTTTATTTGTGGTTTAGGCCCGACCATATCCAATTGAATGAAGTCGGCGAGACAGAGTTGATGGATCGCCGTCCTGGAGGTTGGAATGTTGGTTCTGGCGGTGTTTATCCCGATCTGCGCTGTCTCAGTACTCTTCCTGCTGCGATTTCTCTTCGCGCTTAATTCGGAGCTCAAATCTACGCGAGGGCGCGCAGCGGCGAAATTCGAACGTACTCACGACTTATCGGATTCCATCCGCAGCAGGAGCTTACGGTACCAGGCCTGCGCTCACCCTGGTTCACTCACACTCAAGGTTGGCCATTCGTGAAACCCCCGACTACCACAGCGCAATCTCTCACAACGCCGGAGAATCTCAGTTCAGGAGAGCGTAAAGATTGTGTGTCGGCGGAAACGCTTTCACCAGAAAGGCTGGCGATGTTGCTTCACCGCTATTGCGATGCGCTTGCGCCCGACTTCAGCTCGCGCCGGAGATTTCGGCGCCGAACGAAGCCGGATGATAGCCGCCGGCAAAGCTTGCACTCCTGGACTTCGAAGTGTACTTTTGCATACCGGCTCCGCAAGTGCCCGGAGTTGCTGACTTCGCAGGAGGGGACGAAGACAAGAAGTGCGGCTGCAGAGGCCGGAAGCGATCAGCGTCTTTAGGAACTCTTTAGAAACTCTTTAGTCTGGATTAATCGCGAATAGATTTCAATTAAAAGGAGAGTGGCTGCATTGCCGGAAGAGCGGCTGCGAGCCAGGAGAGCAACGATGCAGGATTTGGGGTTCGTCGTGATCACAATTGTTTTCTTCGCGGTGTCGATCGGCTACGTTCACTTTTGTGAGCGCATCAGATAAGGGGAGATGGACGTGGAAACGATCGTGGTGCTTGCGGTGACCGTGCTGGTGTTTGTGTATCTGCTTTACGCACTACTGTGTCCGGAGAAGTTCTAATATGACCATCAACGGATGGTTGCAGATTGCGTTTTTCCTGCTGCTCATATTGGCCGTAACAAAGCCTCTTGGCCTGTTCATGGCTCGCGTATTCAATCGTGAAAAAACTTTTTTGGACCCGGTGCTGCGTCCGATTGAGAAGCTGATCTACCGCACAACCGGAGTTGATGAAGAGCACGAAATGCGCTGGACCGAGTATGCCATTGCGATGCTGCTGTTCAGCGTCGTGTCCATGCTGCTGCTCTACCTGATCCAGCGCGTACAGGGATTCCTGCCCTTCAATCCGCAGAAAATTGGAGCTGTCAGTCCGCCATCCTTGGCGTTCAATACAGCGGCGTCATTTACGACGAATACGAACTGGCAGGCCTACTCGGGCGAAGTAACGATGACGTACTTCACTCAGATGGCAGGGCTGGCCTATCACAACTTCGTTTCGGCCGCGACTGGGATTGCGCTGGCAATCGCGTTAATTCGCGGCATTGCGCGGCGCGAAATGAAGACCATCGGGAACTTCTGGGTGGACTTGGTGCGCTGCTCCCTATGGGTGCTGCTGCCCTTTTGCGTAGTGGGTGCGCTGGTGCTGGTGTCGCAGGGAGTTGTGCAGAACCTGAAGGCATACGACACGGTGAAGATCGTAGAGCCGCAGCAAGTTCCGCACCTGGGCGCCGATGGAAAGCCATCGGTTGGTGCCGACGGCAAGCCTGTGATGGACACGGTTACCGACCAGACCATTGCGCAAGGGCCCGTGGCTTCGCAGGAGTTCATCAAGGAGTTCGGAACCAACGGGGGCGGCTTTTTCGGCGCAAACAGCGCTCATCCGTTTGAGAACCCATCGCCCTCTTACGAACTTGATCGAGATGTTTGCCATCTTCGCCCTCGGAGCCGGCCTCACCTACACGCTGGGATATATGACCGGCTCGCTCCGTCATGGCTGGGCGGTGTGGGGTGCGATGGCCGTGCTCTTCCTGGCTGGCGTGACTGTTGCATACTGGGCCGAGGCTCAGGGCAACCCGCAGTTGCATGGCGTCGATCAACACGCCAGCGCGATGCAACCGGGCGGAAACATGGAAGGCAAGGAGGTGCGCTTCGGCATCGCTAATTCGGCACTCTGGGCCACGGTCACCACGGACACCAGTTGCGGCGCAGTCAATAGCATGCACGATTCGTACACCCCCCTGGGCGGAATGATTCCGCTGATTAATATTTCGCTGGGTGAGGTCATCTTCGGCGGCGTCGGCTCAGGTATGTACGGCATGATAATTTTCGTCGTGCTGACGGTCTTCATCGCGGGCCTGATGGTCGGACGAACGCCGGAGTATCTGGGCAAGAAGATCGAGGGCTACGAGGTGAAGCTGGCAATGCTGTTCGCGCTCATCTTTCCGCTCATCATCTTGACATTGACCGGAATTTCTACCGTGGAGCCGTTTGGCACTTCGTCCATCTCCAATCCGGGACCGCACGGGCTTTCCCAGATTCTTTATGCGTTCACCGAGGCTGCCGGAAACAACGGATCGGCCTTCGGCGGCTTAAACGCGAATACCACGTGGTATAACGTCGCGCTTGGGTTTGCGATGTTGGGCGGACGCTTCCTGATGAAGATTCCGATGCTGGCCATCGCGGGCAGCCTGGCGGCGAAAAAGTACACTCCGCCATCGGTAGGGACGTTCCCGGTTACGACGCCGCTGTTTAGCGTGCTGCTGATTGGAGTCATCCTTATCCTAGGTGCGCTGACTTTCTTTCCGGCGCTCAGCCTTGGTCCAATTCTTGAGCACTTGCTGATGAACGCAGGAAAGGCTTTCTAAGGAAATCATGTCGAGCACAACGAAAAAGTCTATTTGGGATCCAGCCATTGTCCGCGGGGCCGCTATTGGTGCCCTGCGCAAACTCAACCCGCACAAAATGATGGGCAACCCCGTCATGTTCGTGGTTGAGGTAGGCAGCGTGATCACCACGATTCTTCTGATTCTGCGCCCGCATGAGGCGTTCAAGTTCAATCTTCAGATCACTCTCTGGCTGTGGTTCACCGTGCTGTTCGCCAATTTTGCCGAGGCCATGGCAGAGGGACGAGGCAAGGCGCAGGCAGACACCCTGCGCAAAGCACGTTCGGAAACCATAGCCAATCGCCTGCGTCCCAATGGAGAGGTGGAACAGGTCGCAAGTTCCATTCTGCGTGCACAGGACGTGGTCTTGGTCTCTGCTGGAGAGTTTGTTCCCGGCGATGGCGAAATCATTGACGGCATCGCTTCCGTGGACGAGTCGGCCATCACCGGCGAATCGGCTCCTGTGATTCGTGAATCTGGCGGTGACCGTTCAGCAGTAACCGGCGGCACGCGAGTGCTCTCCGATCAGATCAAGGTGAAGATCACCTCCAACCCTGGCGAGACTTTTCTTGACCGCATGATCGCCTTGGTTGAGGGCGCCGAGAGGCAGAAGACGCCAAACGAGATTGCACTGAACATTCTGCTTGCCGGTTTGACGATCGTCTTCCTGCTCGCGGTGGTTACACTGCAGCCGTTTGCCATTTACTCCGGTGCGCCGCAAACCGTCTTCGTTCTGGTCTCGCTGCTGGTTTGCCTGATTCCGACGACGATTGGCGGATTGCTCTCCGCGATCGGAATTGCGGGAATGGACAGGCTGGTTCAACATAACGTGCTCGCCATGTCCGGACGCGCCGTGGAAGCCGCCGGCGACGTCAACACGCTGTTGCTCGATAAAACCGGAACCATCACTCTAGGCAATCGTCAGGCTTCGCGCTTTGTTCCGGCACCGGGCGTTTCGGATTCGGAACTGGCGGATGCGGCGCAGCTTTCCTCGCTGGCCGACGAAACGCCTGAAGGCCGCTCCATCGTGGTGCTGGCGAAAGAGAAGTACAACCTGCGTGGCCGCGATTTGCAGGAACATCATGCCGAGTTCGTTCCATTCACGGCACAGACCAGAATGTCCGGGGTCAACTTCAACGGCTTTCAGATACGTAAGGGTTCAGTGGACGCAATTGAAAGATTTGTGCAGGAGAATTCGGGCGTGTTTGCACCGGAGGTCAGGAATCTGGTCGATGAAATCGCACGCGCCGGAAGCACTCCACTGGTGGTTGCAGAGCGGCAGCGCGGCGCGTTGGGAGTGATCGAACTGAAAGACATCGTGAAGGGTGGGATGCGCGATCGCTTTGACCAACTGCGGGCGATGGGAATTCGTACGGTAATGATTACCGGTGACAATCCATTGACGGCGGCAGCGATTGCACGCGAAGCAGGTGTGGATGACTTTCTCGCCCAGGCCACTCCGAAGGACAAGATGGATCTGATCCGCAAGGAACAGGCCGAAGGAAAGCTGGTCGCGATGACCGGTGACGGCACCAACGACGCTCCCGCACTGGCGCAGGCGGATGTGGGCGTCGCCATGAACTCTGGTACGCAGGCGGCGAAAGAGGCCGGAAACATGGTCGATCTCGACTCCAATCCGACCAAGCTGATTGAAGTTGTGGGCATCGGCAAACAACTGCTGATGACGCGCGGAGCACTCACGACATTTTCAATTGCAAATGACGTTGCCAAGTACTTTGCGATCATTCCTGCGATGTTTGCGGCGACGTTTCCGGTGCTGAACGCGCTGAACATCATGCATCTGAAGACTCCACAGTCGGCAATTCTGTCGGCCGTCATCTTCAACGCGATCATCATCATCATGCTGATCCCGCTGGCGTTGAGGGGGATCCGGTATCGTCCGATGGGTGCTGCTGCGCTGCTGCGGCGCAACCTGCTCATCTATGGCGTGGGAGGAATTATCGCGCCCTTTATCGGCATCAAGATAATCGACATTTTGATTACAAGCGCCGGACTTGCATAGGCGGAAGGTGACTGATGAAACGGAATATCATTACCGCGATTTTGATGACCATAGTTACGACGATTCTGCTAGGGATCGTTTACCCGCTGGTCGTCACCGCGTTGGCTCAGGTGCTATTTCACGATAAAGCGAATGGACAATTGATTGTTCAGGACGGAAAGACGATCGGTTCGCGGATCATCGCGCAGCCATTTACAGGCGCGGGATATTTCCACCCCAGGGGATCGGCTGCGGGAAATAATGGATACGACGCTGCGAATTCGGGCGCGACGAATTACGGCCCGACAAATCAGAAGCTAATTGACCGCGTGAAGCAGGACGTGGATGCAGCCCACGCCGAGAATCCGGGTAAAGCAGTTCCTGTGGATTACGTGACTACATCGGGCTCCGGACTGGACCCGGAGATCACTCCCGCCAATGCCGAGTTCCAAGTGCCACGTGTGGCCAAGGAGCGTGGCGTCAGCAGCGAACAGGTTTTGGCGCTAGTTCGTCAGCACACCCAGGAGAGAGAATTTCATTTTCTTGGAGAGGCACGGGTCAATGTGCTTGAGTTGAACCTGGATCTTGACTCGAAACTCCCAATGCAGAAGAGAGCATCGCGCTAAGCTTCCCCAGTATCCCGAGCAGGAGATGGCCTCATGAGAGGCCATTTTCATTGCGTGTTTGAAAAAAGCTCGACAGCGGTGTATGTTCCTGCGATGGCGAATCTTCCGAGCACACACATCGGCTCTTGCGAGGACAGGCGCGCAGAGGGACAGGCTCTGCGCAAACAGATGAAGCGGCAGAGTCATGGCCTCTGGGATTCTAAACGGCGCCGCCACGAACCACTGAAGATATTGGAAGAAAGCATGCGTGGGCGCGTTCCGGCGCTGGTCAGTTTGAAGTACGAACGCATGCTGACCTCGCCCTTTGGCTACTTCCGCGGAGCCGTGCCTGTTATGGCCGCCGATTTGGCGCTACTGCCTAATACCGGCATAGTGAATCAGATCTGCGGGGACGCTCACGTCCGCAATTTGGGGGCGTATGCCGCACCGGATGGTCGGCTGGTTTTTGACATTAACGATTTTGATGAAACTACGCGCGCGCCATTCGAGTGGGACCTGAAGCGGCTGGCTGCAAGCATTCTGCTGGCGGGCAGGGAAGCGGGCGCGAAAGACGGCTTTCAGCAAGAATGCAGTACTGGCGTTTCTTGATCAATACCGGAAAAGCGCACGCATCTTCTCAAAGCTGCCGGTGTTAGAGGTGGCCCGGTACCAGGTGCATCGATTGAGGAAGGCAGAGCCAGTTTCAGAGATTCTTCTTAAGGCGGAGCGTGCAACTCCGATGCACACTCTGGAGGCTCTGACGGTTCCGGCCAGGAGAGGAGCAGGGCGCATCTTCCGGGAAGACAAGCCGGTGCTTTCAAGAATAGGCGGATCGCAGGCGCGCCAGATATTGGCAGCACTGAAAGAGTACGGCGAAACTTTACTGCCGGTGCGGCAACATCTGTTAGCACAGTACCGGCCGATTGATGTGTGCTTCAAAGTGGTTGGCACGGGCAGCGTGGGAACCCGCGACTTCTGCATCTACATGGAAGGCAATGGCCCGTGTGACCCGCTTTTTCTGCAGATAAAGGAAGAAGTCGGATCGTCCTACCTACCCTATTTGAAGTGACAAGCCGAAGAAGTCGCACTGGGGCCGGTTAGTCGCCCAGGGGCAGCTTGCGATGCAGATGCAGTCTGACCCTTTGCTGGGATGGACGACGATTGCAAATCGCGACTATCTGGTGCGGCAGCTTAATGATCACAAAGCAGCAATTGCTTTGGAGGCACTGAAGGGGCCAGGTCTGGCAGCCTATGCGGAAGTTTGCGGAGAGTTGCTGGCGCGTGGACATGCGCGCTCCGGAGATGTGCAGAGGATCGTGGGATACATCGGCAACGGGGAAGGCTTCGCGGATGCGATAGTGAACTTTGCCGTCGGATATGCCGACCAGACGGAGGCGGACTGGGAAGAGTTGCGAAGGTCGAAGCGCGCGCCTCGACGCACTCCCCGGGCGAAAGCAGCGGGGGCGAACCCTAAGTCATCTGCTCTCTTAGGAGCTGCGCCGCAGAAGCTAAAGCTGGCTCCTCCGTTGAGGAGGAGCCAGACACGAGGTTAGCGCATTTCTTCTTCCATCTGAATCGCACGCGGGAAGAGAATATTGTTCTCCAGATGAATGTGCTGATGGAGATCCTGCTCGAATTCCTTGAGTCCGTCATAAAATGCGTGATAGGTGGTGCAAGCATCTTGGGGCGGAGTGTAGTTGCCGCTTAGTTTCCGCAAATCAGCCAATATCTCTCCAGCCGCATCGTGCTCCGCGGTCATCACCTCGATGGGACTAGCGACCGTTCCGAAGCAACTATATGGTCTCGCTCCTCTGCCCGCCCGAGAGCGCTCAAGCTCTGCGATAAAGGGAAACAGCATCATCTCTTCTTTGCCAAGGTGCTGCGTCAGTTCCGCATCCAGATTCATCAACGCTTCTTTGATTTCCGGCAGCTCTGAGTGGCTGGGACCGTGCTTTTCGACGACCTTTTTTGCGAGTGTGCCCAGACGCGGCAGTTCTCTTTTCACGTATTCATGATGTTTGGATACGATATGCTCGATGAGGCTTTCAAGGGATGCGCCGGCCCAGTCCTTGGCGCCGGGGTTGGGCTGTTTCGCAGCAGATTCAAGCGCGGCAAGCACGCTGGCAATTTCGATATTCTGCTCTGTGCAGGCAACGGCGAGAGGCTTTTTCCCTCCGCAACAGTAGTCAATTCCGAACTGTTCGAATACTCGAATCGACGATGGCTGGTTCAGCGCGATCTCACGGATGGTTTCAGTCAGGGTTGGCATCTCAATCTCCTTGAGTCTTCAAGATAAGAGATCGCGGCCGGGGCCGCAGCGACCAAAGTCACTCTGCAGGCCAAAGTTGTTGCGGAACGCACTACAATAGAGCGGACATAAGAACGTTAGGCACGTGAGGAATTCAAGTGAACACTGAACGGATCGATCTGGCGGCTGCTCTGCAGAAGACGGCCATGCTTTCCAGCCTTTCTTCGCCGGAGTTGCAGTTGCTGGCCGCACGAACGGCAAGAAAGCTTTTTAGCTCCGGAGAAGTTTTGTTTTATGAAGGCGAGCCCTGCAAGGGACTGCACATTATCGTGCGAGGCCGGGTGCGGATATTCAAGTCTTCGGCGAGCGGACGCGAACAGGTTCTTGCCGTGAATGGTCCCGGCGAAACCGTTGCCGAAGTGCCTGTCTTCGATGGCGGCCCATATCCGGCTTCCGTTATCGCCTTGGAAAACACCGAGGTTGCATTTGTCTCGCGCAAGGACTTTCAGGATTATTGTTTGGATCATCCCGAGGTTGCGCTCAAGGTGCTGGCCTTTGTCGGAACCCGGCTTCGTGGGCTGGTCAACATTATCGAGGAGCTATCCTTCACTACAATTCGTCAGCGCATTGTCTCCCTGCTGGTGCGGCTGGCGCAGAGTGAAGGGAAGCGAAGCGCGCGAGGCGTTGAAGTGTTGCTGCCCGGCAGCCATCAGGAGTTAGCCAATCAACTCGGAACAGTACGGGAGCTGGTCTCGCGCAACCTGATGCGTTTGCAGGCCGAGGGGCTCGTGGAGGTGGACGCCAGGCAAATTGTGATCAAAGACCTGAAAGGCCTGGCAGCGCAGCTAGACGCTACTTCATAAATTGGCGAACCCCGCCTCCTCCTATTGCACAGGAACCCAGGACCAGCTCGTTCGCTGCTGCGTCGAATAAACGGTGGGAGCCGTAGGAGCGTTCAGGTCATAGTCCGAGGTTGCGGGGAAAAAGGGCGGAGCAAAGTTTTGCACGGCGGCGAATCTTGAGTCGTAGTAAGTATTCTGATACTGCATGTTGCCAGAAAAAATGTTGGTCTGTTGTTGGCCGCCAAGGTTGTTGAAGGTGTTAATGCTGCCGCTGACGGTGAAACCGCAGGTCGAAGAAGTGCATAGGCCGGGGGTAGGATCGGTCGTCATCCCTCCGATCGCCGCGAGACTCCCATCCACCTGCAGGTTCTTGTTGCTATATGGGCTTTGCAAATTGATGTTTCCGCTGGCCGTGAATACTCCAAGAACATTGGCGTCGTTCGCGGCGATCAACTGGTTGAGGTTGTTGACTCCGCTCAGTGAAGCAATTGGTGTGTCCGCGTTACTGAGGGCGTTTGGCTCCGTCGTATAGATCAGGTCGCCGGTAATGTCAATGTTGCCTGAGCCAGCAATCGTCAACATGGCGTTGTTCTGGATGGCGGCCTGTCCCTGACCAGGGCCCGTCAGTCCGGTGATTGTCCCATCCACATATAGGACCGCGGAAGGTATCGCCGTGCCGGTGATCTGATTTACCGGCACTCCCGTCAAGGTCTTGGAGGTGCCCCCCGAGGCAAACGTGGTGGTGTTCTTTGCGATGTTCGTTGTGATCGTGGTGACCGTGGCTCCCTGGGTAATCTGGATAATCTGGGTAGGATTGCCGGAAGTATCAGTTCCAGGAGTTAATACGATCGATGCGCTGCCTTCCACATAGATTCCACCGCCTTCGGGGACACCGTTGACCTGGACGCCGCCATAGGTTAAGCCGCTGTAGGGAAGATAAACACCGCTTGTTCCAGTTCCCGCGTATGCGGTCCCGCTAAGATTCTTGAGATACGTGCCCATGGGATTGCCGGAGACGGTGCTTGGGTCAGGTGGTGGGCCGGTGAGGCAAGATGTCCCAGCTTCGCCGCAGCCTACACCATCAAGCACCGCATATTTCTGGCTGTATGAGTTCGGTGGCAGCTGCTTTGCGGCTACGCCCTCCGAAAAGCCTTGTTGAAAGTTAACATTGAACCCCGAGGGTACGGTGGCTGACGCACTGCAACCACTGCCCGACCAGTAATCCGCCTTTGAGCTAGCCTGCCCAACCTGGCCGGTGAAGGTGTAGGCTCCTGAGTTATTGAACCCCCAAGCGCCGTTGGTAAACGCCGGACCTTCGAAGATGCCGGGAACCAGAGCGCCTGACGAGCATGCAGGAACGTTATAGTTATCGATAAATGCTCCGTAATATGCGTAGCTGGTATTCAGCCTGTTTGGCGGCGCCTGAATGCTTATGATGATGGTGCCGCTTTCGGTCACAGTGGAACGCTGCAACGACGAAGATCTTCCGATCGAGCAAAGACTGTAGTTGAATGTGTATTTGTACGTATCGATCTGTCCGAAGGCGTTATTGGTAGTGACGGGAGAGCCGGCAGCCTGGGTGAAGGTAGAAGGACACGCCGGCGATATTCAGAACCATGAACGAAATTGGCCAGGAACTCGCTGCGGCATTGGTATTCAATATTCCGTTGGCGAAGCTTCCGTACGCCGCGAGCAGGTTGGTGATGGCGGTGGAGGCAGCCGAGGCCCCGTTCAGTGGAGCCGTGGTGCATCCGGCTCCGGGGTTCCCGGTAACCCACCCCGTGCACGCCGTCAAGGTGACTGCAGCAGTGGCCTGATTGATCAGATACTGGCGGGAGATGTTCAGTCCGGAATCGGCGGCGTAGTAGGAGGCGCGGGAGTTGCCGTAATAGCCGTTGATCATCATGTCCGAGTTCACCGAAACCACCATGGTGAGCCCCAGAATCGTCATGAGAATGAGCAGGAAGAGGACGGTAATCAGCGCTATGCCGCTTTCTTTTTCTAAACGGTCTCCCATGTGGTGCTGCGCGGATTGTGCTCTCACTCGTACGGTTGATCTGATCACGAGATCGCCTCAGTATTTGTTCATGTACACGCTACTGTCGTCGTTCATGCTCAAGTTACGCGGATTCACAACGATGGCCATCCCCTGCACCTGATAAGGCCCCTGATCGAAAGTATTACGGTAGGTGTAGACGGTGTCGGTATTGGGGTTTGTCCGGCCAATTAACGAGACCCGGACAGCACGCACCAGGTTGAAATTAGACGGCTCCGCCACCGTGGTACCGGCAGTGTTCGTGATGGCATATTGGCTGGCGCTGTAGTAATAGTTTGTGCCGTTTACGTTATTGAAGTCTGAATTGTAGCTATTCCAGATGGCAGCTCCGACCTTGAAGCCGATAATCTGGTCCATCACCACGGTTTGGGCACCGCCGTTCTGCTTGCGTACCAACTCCCAGGGATTGTTGGGATCAGGATTAGTGGCAACGCTGTACTGGACGGAGGACAGTTTGATGATCCAGTCTGTACCGCAGTACTGATTCGAGAATTGAATTGCGGCGGCAGCGGGCAGCGCAGTGGTGGTAAACCCCAGGGGATCATTCGCGGCGGTGTTACTGCCGGTCGCAGTGGTTGCATTGAAGCTGAATTTAACCGCAGTACTAGTGGCCGAAGCGCCAGTGAGAACTGCGGTGGTGAGCAATTTTCCGCTGTTCGTTATGAACATCACCTGATCACCAGCATTGAACAATGCCGCAGTCTGGGCAAGTGTGAGGCCGCTGGGGAAGCTGCTGCTGACCGGGGCGGCTTGCCCGTAGGCCACACCATTGTTGGTTTGGGAGCAATTGCCCGTACCGGCGGCACCGGTACTATCCGTGGCATGAATTGGCGGATAGACTGAAGAATTGGCGGCGCTGACGATATTGATCTGATCGAAACAGGTGGAACTGTAAGAGGTCCCGGTGTTGCAGGAGGTGCCGGGAGCGACCCAATTGTTTACCAGCACGATGCCGATGGGCGGCCAGTTGGGGATGTTGAGTCCTTCCAGATAGCCATCGCCCGCGTTGGAGAGGTCCAATTGCAACTGGGAGGCAGCGTTGCGCAATGAAAGGCTCAATCCGACTTGCCCCTGTTGGGTGATGGCGGCCGCCTGCTGAACGTTAAACAGATTGAAAGCTGCCGCACCAATCAAAAGGAAAACCGTCAGTGCGATGGCAAGTTCGATGATGGTGGTTCCGCGCTGGCGAGCGGCACCGCTCTTGCTGCGAGAAGGATTCGGCTTGTGGAGGGTTGTCATTGCCGCACCAGGCTCATCTGGGTACTGACCCCAGGTACTACCGATTTATCGGTCAACTTGACCAGCACGGTAATGCGCCGCACTCCCGTATTGGGTGTGTTCGCCTCGATCAGCCAACTCCGATGGAAGACCAGGTTAGTGGGTGGAGTGGTTGAATTAATCGGCGAACCGTCGGCATTGCCGGGAATCACTCCAGAAGGCGAATGATAGGTGGTGTAGTAGGTTGTGCCGCCCGCGGTGAGGCTGGAGACGGTTTCGGCAAAGCAGCCATTGGAGGGGTTGTTGCAACTTCCACTGGCCGAGAAGTCGATGCTGATGTCGTCGTAATAAGTAACGTTTACCGCTGCCGTCACGCCGTCGCAGGAGATGGCGGTGGTGGTCGGGGTAGTCAAGCTACCCTCGGATGTATCGGCTGGCTGCACGCAGATCTGCGGCGACATCATGTTCCAGTGATTCAAATCTTCAAGCTTTTCAGACGTCAGGGTTTCGGCCAGGTTCATGTACTTCGACTGGCGCCCCCGGGCGAGCAGCGTGGCCCCCAACGCAGCCATGGCGGAGACTCCAATGATGAGGATCGCCATGGCGATTACGCACTCCAACAGCGTGAAGCCTCGCGATAAACTCCGTTTAGGAAGCGGTAACCTCTTCATAATCCACTCCTGAACCGCTGACAGGATGTTAAATCCTTACTGCTTGCAATCAGGGCAGGTGATCCTGACGGCGCCCACGCCTGAGACAGTGACCTGCTTGGTTTCAGTTCCCTGCAACTGCGCCAGAGAAATGGTGAAGTTGGCAGGCGTTGAAATAGCCGATGTTGTTGCAACCGTTCCACTCGGATTGAGCAGGATGGTCGCGCTAGGAGTGGTCGAAGCGACCGAAACGTCTGAACTGGAATACGGAACCGGGCACGCTACGTTACTGAAGGTCGCGGCGCACACATAACTGTAGGTTGCGGCGCAAGCAGGCGGCGTTCCGGTAATTTGCTCGGACGACAGTTGATAGGTCAACTCGCCGTTGACCGGAGCGGCCGAGACATTGATAGTGACGGGGCAGCCGGTCGAAATCGCCTGGTAACGTGCGCTTTGAATCGCGCCGGCCAGAGAACTGGCGGCCGAACTAAGATGCATGCTGTGCATTGTGGTATTGAAGACGGGCATCGAAATTTTGAGCATGATCATGGCGATCGCCAATACCAGCGCAATTTCGAGGATGGTGAAGCCGCTGCTCGAATCGGCCAGCCGAACTCTTCGCCTCACCCTGGCCAGAGACACTGTCGATGGAAGTCTATCGGTCATAAGCGCCTAAAATCCCTCGGTCCATTAGAAGGCACGTATAAGGATGCCCCTAATGTCTGGTACCAGCAACATCACGAGGGGTCATGTTCCTTATCGCAGGAGTGTACACCCAAGTCAAGGAAAACAAAGCTCGAATAGCTCGCCGTAGTACCTTCGTAATCAAGAGCTTACCTGTGGAGAGGTCTACTTAAATTTGGATTTCCGGTGAAGAAAATAACAGCAAGGAAGACTCTTCGCGTTTTTGATCAAAGGGTTAAAGCCTTTGGCAGGCCGAGGTCGGCGCATCTTAGCCGTTACTCTCCGCCGGGATGGTGGCATCTCTGGATTCGCGAGTTGCATCTTCATACATTGCCAGGGCTGTTTGGTTAAGAGAGCGCACGGCCGGGAGAGATCGATGATCAACGGAAAGATAATTGCTGTCGTTTTGCCTGCCTATAACGCGGAGAAGACGCTCGAAGCGACTGTTCGCGAAATTCCCGACCTCGTCGATATGAGCATTCTGGTGGACGATTGCAGTTCCGACCGGACTCTGGAGGTCGCCCGACAGTGGGGGCTTCGTGCTTACGTTCATGACAACAATTACGGCTATGGCCGCAATCAGCAAACCTGCTATCGCGAAGCGCTCGCGGCTGGCGCCGACGTCGTCATCATGGTGCATCCCGATTACCAGTACACTCCGCTACTGGTGACAGCCATGGCCAGCATGGTTGCCTATGACGTATATGACGTAGTACTGGGATCGAGAATCCTCGGCGGCCAGGCCATGAGCGGCGGCATGCCTTTGTACAAGTACGTCGCGAACCGATTGCTTACCGCAATCGAAAATCTCTTTCTGGGCATCAAGCTCTCGGAGTACCACACCGGATACCGGGCATTCAGCCGCAAGACCTTGTCGACTCTGCCTTTATTGGAGAACTCTGACGACTTTGTCTTCGACAACCAGGTACTGGCCCAATGCGCGTATTTCGGTTTTCGCATCGGAGAAGTTTCATGCCCGACTAAGTACTTCAAGGAAGCTTCGTCGATCAACTTCCGGCGCAGCGTCAAGTATGGCCTCGGGGTTCTTGCCACCACCGCCCAATTCGCGTTCCAGAAACTTGGATTGATCAAGATGGCGCGCTACAGCCGGAGCGGCAGGAAGATAGACCTTGGCTACTACAAATCCGCTGAGCCTCCCGCCAAAGCAGAATCGCCCGTCGAACTTCGTGCCGCTTGAGGAGATGAGTTTCAGATGAACGAGCAGCGCAAGGAGCAAGCGCTTCCCGATAGTGCCGATACTCTGTCACCTACCAATGCCGCAGAGGAACAAAAGCGGTGGCGCCCAGCGCCAGTGCGCAACGAGGTATGGCTGTGGCTTCTCCTGATGGTGCTCGCCTGCCTGCCGACGGTTTGGCGGGCTGGAGGGATGCTGTTCAACGACTCCTATCAATACCTGAGCATGGCTGAAAATCTGCAGGCCAGGGGCGAGATCGCAACCTCCATCATTGAGTTTGATACCGAACGTTCGAGAGGCAGAATACCGGCTCCCGCAACCACGGTGGCGCCTGGATACCCGGTGGCGATACGCACGGTCGAGTGGGTGGGCGTCAGTCCGGAAAGAGCGGGATTGCTGGTTTCGCTGGTGAGCATGTTGGCAGTGCTGCCTCTGCTGTGGTGGGGAACTGGATTGCTTGGCGCAAGCCGCAACGTGCAGAGAGCCGTGGCCCTGTGCTGGGCGAGCAACGCCGGAGTAATTGTGTACGCCACCAGCGTTATTTCCGAAGGGCTGTTCATCCTGCTGTCGGTCGGCGGAGTGGTGTTGCTGTTGTATTCCGAAAAAGCTGGCGAGAGCGCCTGGAAGCTTGCGGTGCCTGGCGGGATGGCACTGATCGGCCTGTCGTATTGCGTGCGCTATGCGGGAGTGCTGCTGGTGGCCCCCTTATGCCTGTACGTTGCTTGGAGAGTGCTGTTCCGGCGCGAGCGAGTCGTGCTGTGGATTTCATCTCTTGCCGTCTGCCTGGGTATTGTTGCGTGCGGGATGATTCGGAATGCAATGATCGCGGGCACCTGGCGCGGAGGCAATGATCTTGTGGTTCACACACCGTTGTCCAAGGTGCTTCATGACTCGGCGAGCATTGGCTACCATTTGTTCTTCGGGCTCTCGCGTCCGCATCTCGGAATCGGCTTGGTCATTGTTGTAATGGCGGCGCTGTCGATTGGGATTCTGCTGCGCGGCAATGTGGGGAAGATCGGCGCGCGGTTGTGGTGCGATCCGGCTGTATTGCTGTTGCTGATTGTGGTGGGCGGATACGTGGCGGGAATGATTTATGCCGGCATGACCACCATGATCATCTACAACTTCAGTCCCAGGTATTTCCTTCCGATTCTGCCGGAATTGCTTTTGCTTGGTGCGGCGGGTGCAGCGGCCGCGCGGCACGTGCAAACGAATTCGCGCATGCGGCACACGGTCGGCGTGCTCGCGATGATTGCGCTCGGCGGGTATGCGATCGAAAATGTACGCGACCTCCATCGGTATGACTATCACCCCGAACATGTGCGGCTGGCCGGCTATTACCAGGAGCCGACGCCCGAGAGCAGGCCGCTTGGGGAGTGGGTGGAGAGAAACATTCCGCCCGACAGCGTAGTGCTGGCAACCGATGGACAGGCGTCGGCGTATGCCCTTCACCGGCTCACGATTTCGCTGGTCTCGCCGCAGATGAGCCACGGCAAGTGGGATGAGAACGAGATCCGGCAGACGATGGCCGCATTCCATGCGCGCTATCTGATCACCTATCCCGGAGCTTCGGATGAGAGCGCGCCTGAACAGCGCGAATCAGCATTTCTGCACAACCTGGCGCAGGGCGAACATCCTTCCTGGCTAGCGTTGGCGGCGCGTACGCCTCATGTTGCCATCTTCGAGGACACGGACGAAGGGCAGGAAGCGAGCCGATTGAGCTCGCAAAACGGAGAGCTCCCCAAGTAACCCAAATCGCTGAACGATTATTGCCTAAACTGTTTTCGCCTTCCAGTGAACCAGAAGGTATTTGCGTACGAGTGAATAGTTCATTCGGATTACCAGATCCGACCATGGGATTGCCAGGTCGACCTCGGCGCGGCAGGACCAATACTTCAAAATAGGGAGAAAACCGGAAGGGCGGGCGCAGGTTTGGGCGCTCCACCCGGGGGGCTGCATTGCAGAAGTGCGCAGCATCCTAGGAAAGTGGAGAGTCTTACGCGGTACAAAATAGCAAGCAGAAATTTCATTGCGCCGGCGCGAGTCCCCATCTATAGTTTGCGGTCGGGGATTAAGCAGTCAGTTGTAGAGCTTGATTCGAAGTCGCGACTGGAAACCGGAAGGCTATGAACACCTTTCCTATTATGCTGGGCGCGCTCTGTGTGTATGCGCTGGCGTATCGATACTACAGCGCGTTCCTTGCCGCCAAGGCGATGGTGCTGGATGACCGGCGCATTACGCCGGCGCACACATTCGAGGACGGGCACAACTACGTTCCGTCGCCGAAGTGGGTTCTGTTCGGACACCACTTTGCCGCCATTGCCGGAGCCGGACCGCTGGTGGGGCCGACGCTGGCGGCGCAGTTCGGATTTGCTCCGGGATTTCTGTGGCTGTTGATTGGCGCGGTGCTGGCCGGATGCGTGCAGGACTTTACGGTGCTGGTGGCTTCGATGCGGCACCGGGGCCGCTCGCTGGCGGATATTGCGCGGACCGAGATCAGTCCGTTTGCCGGACTGGTGGCGATGATCGCGGTGCTGTTCATCCTGCTGGTGACGCTGGCCGGGCTGGGCATTGTGGTGGTGAACGCGCTGGCGAACAGCCCGTGGGGCGTGTTCACGATCGGCATGACGATTCCGATTGCGCTGATCATGGGCGTGTGGATGTTCAAGAGCCATGCGGGTGAGGTGAGGATCACCGGGCCGAGCATGTTTGGCGTGGTGTGCCTGCTGGCGGCGGTGGTGGCCGGACATTCGTTTGCGGCCAGCAGCTATGCGCACACGCTGACCTTCAACGCGCACCAGATCACGGTGTTGATGATGATCTACGGGTTTGTGGCTTCGGTGCTGCCGGTGTGGCTGCTGCTGGAGCCGCGCGATTATCTTTCCACCTACGTGAAGCTGGGGACGATTGCGGCGCTGATCATCGGCGTTTTTGTGGTGCATCCGAACATTCAGTTCCCGAACTTTACGCCGTACATTCACGGCGGCGGGCCGATCATCAAGGGCAAGCTGTTTCCGTTCCTGTTTGTGACGATTGCCTGCGGCGCGATCTCGGGTTTCCATTCGCTGGTGTCTTCGGGGACGACGCCGAAGATGCTGGACAAGGAAACCGACGCGCGCTTTATCGGCTATGGGGCGATGCTGTGCGAGTCGCTGGTGGGCGTGCTGGCGCTGATTGCGGCGTGCTCGATGAACCCGGGCGACTACTTTGCCATCAACTGCCCGCCGGCGGTGTTTGCCAAGCTGGGACTGCACACGGTGAACCTGGAGATGTTCTCGCGCGAGGTGGGCGAGAACCTGGCGGGACGCAGCGGCGGCGCGGTTTCGCTGGCGATTGGGATGGCGCAGATCTTCCGCGGGCTGCCGGGGATGGCCAGGCTGATGGGCTACTGGTATCACTACGCCATCATGTTCGAGGCGCTGTTCATCCTGACCACGGTGGACACGGGGACGCGCGTGGCGCGCTACGTTCTGCAGGAACTGCTGGGCAAGGTCTACAAGCCGTTCGGCAACAATGCGTGGCTGCCGAGCAACCTGAGCGCCACTACGCTGGTGGTGGCAGGCTGGGGATACCTGATCTGGACCGGCAACATTTCGACGATCTGGCCGCTGTTCGGCACCGGCAACCAGTTGCTGGCGACGATTGCGCTGGCGGTGACGACGACGTTCCTGATCAACATGGGCAAGGCGAAGTACGCGTGGCTGACGTTTATTCCCATGGTGTTTGTGGGCATGACGACGATATCGGCGGGCGTGCTTTCGATTCAGAACATCTTCTGGCCGCTGCGGCTGATGCCGGGCAAGTACTTCAGCGGATGGCTGGACACGACGCTGATGGTGATCTTTATTGCGGGCGTGGTGCTGGTGCTGATCGACGCGGTGCGGCGGTGGATCATGGTGCTGAATGGAGCGCCGGTGCCGGAAGAGGCGTTTGGGCCGCCGGTGACGAAGGAGGGCGAGGTCAAGATGGGCTGCTGCTAAGAGCGGCACTCAGTTTCTGAGAACTTTAGTTACGCACCGAGCAACCGTTCCGAGTCGGAACGGCTCAAGATTTAGTGTCTGTGAGTATGAGGCTCCAATTCCTGCGGAGCGTGGGAGTGCCCGTGGGCGCCATGCTCGCCAGTATGCTCGTGATCATGGAAATGCTCGTCCGCGCCGTGCGTGTGCTCGTGCGCGTGATGGTGGTCGTGGGCATGGCTGTGCTCGTGCGTGTGCTCATGCGTATGCGTCACGCCATCATGTGTGTGTTCGTGGGAATGAGTATGGATGTGAACGTGCGCATGCGTATGATCGTGTTCGTGTTCGCCTTTCATGTGTCACCTCTTTCTGGGTTGGATGCTAACTCTGGAGTGAGCGGCACGAAGAAAGCTTCTAATCACCTCCGCGCATGATCGCCATCACGTCCAAACGACCTTCCCGATGAGTTACAAGCGGATTATGATAAAAGTGAGAATGGTCGCAGCACAGCGGCCAGGAAGCGATAAAGGATCACAATGGCTGAACTGATCAGGACGGGTGTCTCGATCGAACAGGACCTGCTGGAGAAGTTCGACAAATTAATTGCCAAGCGCGGCTATGGAAACCGCTCCGAGGCTCTGCGCGACCTGATTCGCGAGATGCTGGTTTCCGAGGAAGTGAATAGCAACAAACTGGTGGTCGCCACACTTTCCATGATCTACGACCACCACCGACCAGAGCTGTCAAGCAAACTCACTGAAGCGCAGCACCACCACCACAACAATGTACTGGCGGCCACACACGTCCATCTCGATGAAAGGAACTGCTTCGAGGTGGTCATTATGAAGGGGCCGGCGGGCGAAGTGAAACACATGGCCGACCACATGCTCAGTCTGAAGGGCGTCAAGCACGGCAAGTTGGTGATGACCTCGACCGGGAAGGACATCTGACGTGATGAACACCGGCCAGTTTGACTGCGCTATGTTTACGTGGTCGCCCACATAAAATAGAGCGCGAACCAGAAGCATACGTTTTTTAAATTGTTATGCCGCATACATCTTTTCTTTTCGTGCTACACATGTAACAATCCTCCTCGTGACGTCGATGCGGGTTTCCCGCGGCGCGAATTTGTCTTCCTCGGTTCGCACGGGGCTCTGCCGGTCATCTGAATTCCGGTTGCGCTTTGCGTCCGCAGGAGGGTGTTGCTGCAATGAAATGGAAATGTGTGCTGTTCTTATTGCTTCTTGTTCCCAGCCTTCTATTTGCCCAAGGAATCACTCAGCTATCAGGAACTGTCGTTGACACGTCTGGCGCGGTGATTGCCGGGGCTACCGTGCAGGTTCGCAGCGCGAACGGTACTGTACAAAAAACGACACAGTCGGACACGAACGGCTCCTTCATTATTTCTGGACTCTCGGCAGGCAATTATCGACTCGTGGTATCTAATCCCGGTTTTGAAACCAAAGAAATGCCCGTCACCATCGGGACCACCGAGGCGCCGGCCCCGCTGCGCATCTCTCTGGCTGTGGGCGCCGTGAGCACCACCATAAACGTGCAGGGCCGGGCGGATGACCTCGTCGGAATTGCCGCTTCCGCCACCCAGGGAACGGTGGGCGCAACGGAACTCCAAGATCGTCCGATTCTTCGTTCGGGAGAAGTTTTGGAGGCGGTTCCCGGTGTCATCATCACGCAACACGCCGGCGGCGGCAAGGCCAACCAATATTTTCTTCGCGGCTTCAATCTCGACCACGGCACGGATATCGCCATTTTCATCGACGATATGCCGCTGAACCTGCCGTCGCACGCGCACGGCGAAGGGTACTCGGACATGAACACCGTCATCCCGGAGTTTGTGCAGGCGGGTGAATTTCGAGAAAGGTCCTTATTACGCCGATGTCGGCAACTTTGGCTCGGCTGGATCGGCCCATGTGGAATTTTTCAAGACGCTGCCCCAGAACTTCTTCCAGGTGGAAGGCGGCATGTATGGCTATGGGCGGGCCGTTTTCGGCGTATCGCAAAAGCTCGGCAAGGGCAATTTGCTGTACGGCGGAGAAGCGTATCACGATAACGGCCCATGGACGACGCATGAGGACAATTATTACAAATACAACGGCCTCGCTAACCTACAGCCAGGGCGGAGACGACAAGGGTTTCAGCATCACGGCCCGCGCTTACCGTGGAACATGGCACTCGAGCGATCAAATCCCCGTTAACGCCATACCCCTGGTTGGTTACTTCGGCGCACTGAACCCGACGGACGGTGGCGAGTCACAGCGTTATAGCTTGCAGTCGGAATGGCATCGCCGCGGCGCAAATTCCGAGACGAAAATCACGGCCTACGGATTTTATTACGATCTCAATCTGTTTTCTGATTTCACTTACTACCTGGATGACCCCAATAAGGGCGATCAGTTCGAACAGCAGGACAGGCGCTGGGTGGCGGGGTTTGACGCACGCCACACGATTTTCAGCCAATGGTTTGGCCGCAAGGTGGAAAATACGTTCGGCCTGCAGCTCCGCAACGATTGGGTCCACAACGGCCTTTTCCGGACGGAAGATCGTGTGCGCACGGACAAGAATGATATCAACGCCTGCAATGACGAACCCATCCCCGCAGTGCGTCTACCAATCCGAATCTGACAGCAATCTTGCCCGCGGACACGGATTTGAATAAATTTACGGACACGATGGGCAGTGTCTATGTGGAAAATAAAATCCAGTGGGCGAGCAAATTCCGCTCGGTCGTGGCCCTGCGCGGCGACGACGCAAAATATGTCGTCACCAGCTTGACTCCCACTTATGTCTCCACCGATTCTTCGGCTCCGGTCAACTTTGCGCAGCTCAATTCCGGCTCGGCCACCAAGTTCCTGCCCAGCCCCAAAGCAAGTTTGATCTTCGGCCCGTGGGCCAAGACTGAGTTCTATGTACAGGGCGGATTCAGTTTCCACAGCAACGACGCGCGTGGCGCAACGCAAAAGGAGGAACCGATTTCGCCGGACTATCCTTTCCCCACGTCCAGCACCCCAATTTCTCCCCTGGTCCAAACCAAAGGCGGGGAGATCGGCGTGCGCACTGCGGCCGTCCCACATCTGCAAAGCACCCTTGCGCTCTGGTATCTCCACAGTAATTCCGAACTGCAGCAGGATGGCGACACCGGAGGCACGGTTGCCTCAGAACAGTCGAGCAACCGCTATGGCATCGAATGGGCGAACTACTACACGCCAAGGGAACATTTGGCTTTTGATTTTGACATTGCGGACTCCCGCGCCCAATTTACCCAAATAGACCCAGATGATGCGGCGTACACCAACGTGGGTGGTGGCCAGTATCCTGTGCAAGGCCCGGGTGGCAAGCTTGTGCCCGAAGCGGTTAAGGTGGTGATTTCATCGGGCGTCACACTGCACGATTACAAAGGCTTTTCGTCGACTTTGCGCCTGCGCTACTTTGGCCCGCGCGATTTGACGTCCGACGGAATCAATCGCTCACAGGCAACGTTGTTGGTCAACGCGGGGGCCGGTTATCAATTCAACAAGAATGGCGCGTTTCGGCCGAACTTTTGAATTTGCTGAACCGCCGCAGCTGACGACATTACCTACGCCTATGTCTCCCGAATAACGCCAACAGCCGCGCCGGCATTCACAAACGTCTTCCACCCCGCCGAACCGTTTCAGGTGCGATTCGCTTTGCACTATCGGTTCGGCGAATAGGTAAAGAAGTTTCGACGAATTGATTCACTGTCCAACCTGAGCAGTAACGGCGAGCGAGGCTAGTTGTCATAGTCCTCGTCAAGAGAGCGCAGGAAAGCAGCCAGGGCGGCAATATCTTTTTCATCCAGAGAAATGCGAGTGAGTTCGGGATCTGCGTTGCGGAGTTGGCCGGCGCGCGCGAGGGCGGAGCTGTGGATGTAAAAGTGGAGCACGTCATCGACGGTGGCCATGCGGCCGGTGTGAAGATAGGGCCAGGAGTGTCCCAGGTCGCGCAGGCCCGGAGTTCTGAAGAGGGCAATGGTTCGCGGTAATTGGAGGTTAGGATCGCAGGGATTCGCGCCGCAGAGCAGACGAACGATCTGGCTTTGCGGCTCCGGAAAATCCGAATTGGCGAAGACGTTCCACATGCCGAGATCAGTGGCCCAGGGATTGGCGATGACGGGCACGGAGCGGAAGATACCGGTAGCGTGGGGATGCTGGGGAGTGGCGGGAAGATATCGATTGGGATGGCGGCGGCGCTCCTTGTAGGAAGGTACGGTGAGTTGAGCGAAGCTTCCGATTCCGTGGAGGGCGTCAAACTCTTCCTGAGCCGCGCCTGTGTTGTGAAAGTGGAAGTCAGTAAACTCTGGGGCGGGATGGCAGCTTGCGCAGTTTCCGGCGTGGGTGGGCGGGTTGGAAAGAGCCTGGGCGCGATAGTACGGGAGGAGAGTTGATGGCGGCGACCATGACGCAGAGAAAAATGACGGCGAGTGCAGCGATGATCCAATCGGAGCGGAGTGTGCGGCGCTGGCGAAGCAGCACGCCAAAGAGCGGGAGCGTGGCGAGCAAGAAGAGCGGCGAGAGGTGATTTGCCGAGAGCTGCTGCGGTGGTGGAGTGCCGAGGCGCAGAAAGAGCTTGAGTCCCGCGAGTTCCTGCTCGCGGAATTGCAGGACGTGGGGATGAAAGCGCAGCCATCGTTCATAGGGCAGGACAAAGCGGGGCTTCTGCAACTGCGCTAGTTGTTGCAGGAGACGCTGCGAATACTCGGCATCGGTTTCGCCTGGGTCGGGAGTAGCGGGCAGATCATTTTTTGCGAGGAACATGTCATAGGCAGAGCCGCTATGAATGCCGCCAGGAGTGCGTTCAAACTGGAGTGAACTCAGGTAGGCGGCGATGATGCGTGCGATTTCGTGGAGGATCTGCTGATCAGTGGCGGTGGAGACATCGATTCGGAAATCAACTGCGAGACGGAACTGCTCCGGCAGGTCAGGGGCAGTTGCCAGCATGAGCTTGGCGTAGGATCCTCCGTATTGCCGGCCCAGAGCATCGCGTCCGTCGTCAGTGCGAATTATTTGCGCGATGTGATGGATGGCTTGGCGGTGTTCGCTTGGCAGCCAGCCGAAATCTCTTCCAGTGAGCGTGCTCTCAACTAGAGTGGTTGCACTGGAAAACTCGCCGTCACCGTGGAGCAGGATCGCGGTGTACTGAGGAAGTAAAACATCCACTATGTTCCGTGAGTTTCTGGCGGTGAGAGTTTGTCCATCGCCACGCGCGGGGATTGGAGTGCGTGGCAGGAAGTCGGCATAGGTGCGGTTGGTTCCGGCAATGAGCGAGGAGAATTCATCGACCAAGTGGCAGGAGCGGCAGTTGATCGACTTGCCGGCGAAGGGCGAAGGATAGGGAACGGCCGCACGCGGGTTTGTGAACTGAGCAACGAGCGGATCACCCTGTGTGAGCGGTCGATTGATGTCTCCTTCTGAATGGGCAGCGAAAAATTGCGCGAAACGGGCTTCAAGAAACAGGCGCTCGCCGAGCAGCGTCTCTGGAGTGTCTCTAATTCTTTTACGCTCAACTTTGCGCTGCGTGGGATGAGTGGGGATGGGCGGCTGCAGTTGACCCATGCAGAGTTCGAGGGGCGCAGAGATGAGGGCGGCAATGATGCAGAGCAGGAAGACGCGATGAGTAAGCTTAGATGCTGACATGAGCTCAGGTTTTTTGTGGGAGCGAGTATGAAAGTGCGAGCCGGATAACTCCCATTGCGCAAATTAGATGCCGACGCGAAAAAAGAGAGCTCTCCTGCTGCCCGGATTTCGGCAGCGAAGGCCAACAACACGGATCAAAAAAGATGCATCGTAGCCGTGATGTAAGCCAGCCCCTTCGATCGAGGTACCTGCTTCCATGTCAGATTGCCGTCGTTATCTCGCAATCAGCGCACTTGTAATCGGCCTTGCGTTTTCTCTGTGCTGCGGCGGCGGTACGGGTGCCAGTGCTTCTGCTTCAAGCGGCGGTAGCTCTGGTAGCGGCGGCTCTGGAAGCGGCGGTGGGACTGGCACTGGGACGGGAACCGGAACTGGAACGGGAACTGGAACTGGGCGGTGGACTGGAACTGGAACCGGAACTGAACCGGAACTGGGACCGGAACTGGGACGGGTACTGGAACTCCTCCGCCTGCGACTCCCCCACCGCCGCCGCCACCTCCGCCTGCAACACTGCAAACGTCGGTGAACAACATCATCATCATGATGCAGGAGAATCGCAGCTTCGATCACTACTTCGGACATCTGAACGAATACCGGACAGCGCTAGGATTGCCCGCCGATGTCGATGATCTGAGTAACGTCCCCGCGAACTTCTCTGTTCGCAGTTGGGACGGCTCGGGCAACATTTCGCCCTTCCACATGGTGACCCAATGCATTGGAGACGTGACGCCTTCCTGGCTGGAATCGCACTACGACATCAACGTGTCGAGCCCGGACGAGGGAAGATGGGGAGCTCCGCCCCCGATGAACGGCTTTGCCTATGAGGCGGGGGGCTACGCCGCGCACGATCCATCTTCCGGTGGTTTCGACGTCGCCGGGAAGCGCGCCATGGGCTACTACACCTCCGAGGATCTGCCGTTCTATTACTGGGCGGCAACGACCTTCGCCACCTCCGACCGCTGGTTCAGTCCGGTGCTCACGCGCACCCAGCCGAACCGTATGTACATGCTCGCTGCCACGTCCAATGGATATGCCTATGGGAGCGGAGCCGGTCTGGGCATTCCAAACCTCGAGATGAGCGGCGTGAAGAGTATCTTCCAGCTTCTGCAGGAGAACAACATCACCTGGAGGGTCTATGTCACCGACAACTATGTAGCGGGCGATCTGTCGGCGATGGATACCTATGAGAACTACTTCTCGTGGGCATATGGCTACGTAGGGAACTTTGCCGATGCCAAGACATTCGCCACCGACGCGCAGAATGGAACGCTTGCGCAGGTTTCTTTTATCGAGAGTGGCTACACGGAAACGGGCTCGGATGAACATCCGCAAAATCCCATCGATAAGGGCGCGCAGTATACCGAATCGCTGATCCAGGCGCTGATGAACAGCCCATCGTGGGCGAACTCGGTTTTCTTCCTTACCTATGACGAAGACGGCGGGTTCTATGACCATGTTGGGCCGGTCCCCATGCCGCCCCCGGATGACAAAACGCCAATTCTGCCAGCGGGATATCCCTCGGGTGCGTTTGATACCACCGGCTTCCGCATACCGCTGATGGTGATCTCACCGTTCACGATACCGGGTTACGTTTCGCATAACAACGCCGATAACACCGCAATCCTCAAATTTATCGAGACGCGCTTCAACTTGCCCTCGTTGACCAAGCGCGACGCGGCACAAATCGACATGACGGAGTTTTTTGACTGGAGCGCGCCTAATCTGGCATCTACAGATCCCCCCGCGCAGCCATACCTGTCGTGTTACTTTGATCACCTGCCATGACGAGATCTCCGAGGCGGCGGAGTGCGGGTTGGAGCTCCCAGTTCCACTTCCAGATGGCGAACAGCGGTGGATAGACGACGAGTTCCATCAGGAACGAGGTAACGATTCCGCCGACCAGGGGGACGGCAATGCGCTTCATCACGTCGGCTCCGGCGCCGTTGGACCAGAGGATCGGCAACAATCCGAAGATCATGCAGGCCACGGTCATTACCTTTGGACGCAGGCGCTTGACCGCGCCGTGCTCGATGGCGTCGCGTAGTTGCCTCCATGAGGAGAGCTCGCCGCGCGCGGCGGCCTCGGCGCAGGAGAGATCGAGATAGAGCAGCATGAAGACTGCGGTCTCGGCGTCCACGCCTAGCAGGGCGATCAGTCCGACCCAGACGGCTACGCTCATGTTGTAGCCCATCCAGTGCAGCAGCCAGATTGCGCCGATGCCGGAAAAAGGAACAGACAGCAGGATGATGCAGGTTCTGGCGACCGAGCCGGTGTTGGCGTAAAGCAGCAGGAAGACGGCGAAGATGGTGATGGGCAAGACCAGTTTGAGGCGCTCGCGTACGCGCTGAATCGATTCGTACTGTCCGCTCCAGACGAGCTGGTAGCCGGTGGGAACACTCACTTTTGCCTGCACGGCGCGCTGCGCATCGGCCACGTAGCTGCCGAGGTCGCGACCCGCTACATCGACAAAGACGTAGCCGCTGAGCCTGCCGTTCTCATCGCGAATCATGCCGGGACCGGAGCGCATGGAGAGCGTTGCCAACTCGCCGAGAGGCACCTGCGCGCCGCCGGGAATCTGCACCAGAATGCGCTCGAGCGATTGCAGGTCATTGCGGTATCCGCGTGCGTAGCGCACGCTTACCGCGTAACGCTCACGGCCCTCGACGGTGGTGGTTGCGGTTTGTCCGCCGACGGCGGTCATCATCACGGACTCGGCGTCGTCGACGGTGAGTCCGTAGCGGGCCAGGGCGTCGCGCTTGAAGGTGAAGTCGAGGAAATATCCGCCGGTGGTGCGCTCGGCGTAAACGCTGGCGGTGCCGGGAATGCCGTGCAGCGCCTGCTCTACCTCGTGACCAACGCGCTCGATCTCTTCCAGATTGGAGCCGAGTACTTTGACTCCGAGCGGTGTGCGCATGCCGGTGGTGAGCATGTCGATGCGTCCCTTGATCGGCATCGTCCATGCATTGGTTACGCCGGGCATGGTGAGCGCTTCGTTCAAACCTCCTGTGCCGTAGATCAGCTCATCGGCAGTTTGGCGGTCGGTCCAGAGGTGCGCCAGCAGCGGGTGTGTCCACTGCGGCAGGCGATGAGTGTACCAGCGCTCGCGCTCAGGCCATTGCTCGCGAGGCTTGAGAACGACCACGGTTTCCATCATCGATAATGGGGCGGGATCGGTGGCGCTTTCGACGCGTCCGGCTTTGCCGAAGACCGACTGCACCTGCGGAAAGCTTTGCAGAATGCGGTCCTGCTCGCGCAGCAGCCGACTGGCCTCGCCGACGGAGATGCCTGGGGTGGTGGTGGGCATATAGAGCAGCGTGCCTTCGTCGAGCGGCGGCATGAACTCAGAGCCGAGCTTGTTGTAGACCGGAATGGTCACGGCCATGAGCAGCAGAGCCACCGTAATCGGGACCCATTTGTGCTCGAGGCAAAACTCGACAACCGGTTGGTAGAGCTTCATCAGCGGGCGGCTGATGGGATGTTCTTCTTCGCTGCGAATCTTGCCGATGAAGAGCGCGCTGGCCGCACGCGCCAGCCACGCGGGACGGAAGTTGAAGTTCTTGACGTGGGTGAAAAGCAGGCGCATTGCGGGATCAAGCGTGATCGCCAGCAGCGCCGCAATTACCATGGCAAGAGTTTTGGTGAGCGCAAGGGGCTTGAAGAGACGGCCTTCCTGCGCCTCCAGGGCGAAGACCGGCAGGAAGGAGACGGCGATGACCAGCAGGGCGAAGAAGCTGGGGCCGCCGACTTCTTTCACCGCATCGATCACCACGCGGCGATAATCCTGACGGCGGCCGGTGGCTTCCCAGTGTTCCAGCTTCTTGTGCGTCTGCTCGACCACGACAATTGCGGCGTCAACCATTGCGCCGATGGCGACGGCAATTCCGCCGAGCGACATGATGTTGGCGGTCATGCCTGAGAGCTGCAGAGGAATGAAGGCGATGAGGATGGTGACCGGAATGGTGACGATTGGAATTGCCGCGCTGGGGAAGTGCCAGAGGAAGATCAGGATAACGAGGCTGACGATGATGAGCTCTTCGATGAGGGTGTGGCGCAGGTTGTGTACGGCGCGATCGATCAGCTCCGAGCGATCATAGACGGGCACGATGCGCAGGCCCTTGGGCAGAGATGGCTGCACGCGGGCGATCTGCGCCTTGACGCGCTCGATGACCTTCTCCGCGTTTTCGCCGACGCGCATGATGACGACGCCGCCAACGGCTTCGCCGTGTCCGTCGAGATCGGTGACGCCGCGGCGCAGCGCGGGGCCGTAGGTGAGGGTAGCCACGTCCCGCACTCGCACGGGGGTTCCGCTCTGCGAGTTGGTAAGCAGGACGATGTTTCCAATATCGTCAAGCGAGCGCAGGTAGCCGCGGCCGCGCACCATGTATTCACGCCCGCTGAATTCGACGAGGCGGCCGCCGACGTCGTTGTTGGATTTGTTGATGGCATCGGCAACGGCGTTGACGGGCAGCTTGTAAGCCTGCAGGCGAATCGGGTCGAGATTCACCTGGTACTCGCGAACGAATCCGCCGACCGGCGCGACCTCTGCGACTCCGGGGAGCGATTGCAGAGCGTAGCGCAGATACCAGTCCTGGTAAGCGCGCATCTGGTCGAGGCTGTACTGGCCGGTGTCATCGACGAGCGCGTACTGATAGACCCAGCCGACGGCGGTGGCGTCTTTGGCGAGTTCGACGCTTGCTTCTTTGGGCAGGCGAGCGGTGATGGCGTTGAGGTATTCGAGGGTGCGCGAGCGCGCCCAGTAAATATCCGTGCCTTCGTCGAAGATGATGTAGATGTAGGAGTAGCCGAAATCGGAGAAGCCGCGAATATCTTTTACCTTCGGCATTCCGAGCAGCGCCGAGGTGATGGGATAAGTGAGCTGATCTTCGATGATGTCGGGGCTGCGATCCCACTTGGCGTAGACGATGACCTGAGTGTCGCTGAGGTCGGGAATGGCATCCAGCTTGGTGTTGCGCATGGCGCGATAGCCGAAGACGGCGGCCACTGCAACCAGGATGAGCACCAGCACGCGGTGCTGCGCGCTGAATTCGATAATGGCGCCGATCACTTGGACCCTCCCATCTGCATGGGAGCGTTGAGCTGGGTGTCCGAGTCGAGGAGGAAGTTTCCGCTCTCTACGATGGTCTCGCCCTTTTTTACTCCCGAGATAAGGATGGTCTTGCCATCGACGGTTGCGCCCATGGTGACCATGCGCGGCTCAAAGCTGGAGTCGTCGCGAGCGAGGAAGACTGTCTGCATGGTTCCGCTGTTGAGGACGGCTTCAGCAGGCACTACGAGGTGGTGTCCGTAGTTGATGGTCAGTTCGACGTCGGCGAGCATGTTGGGTTTGAGCAGGGTTCCGGGGTTGGCGACGTCGATGCGGATTTTAGCTGTGTGGGTCTGTGGATCGAGGACGGGGTAACTGTATCCGACGCGCCCGGTAATGGCTTTTCCTGGCTCGTATGGGAAATGAATGACGGCTTTCTGGCCCACTTTGACATAGGGAAGATCGGCCTCGAAGACATCGGCGGTGACCCACACGCGCGAGAGATCGGCTATGGTGTAGATCTCGAGGTCTCCGTTGACAGAGGTGTGCGGGAAGGCTTTGCGATCGGTAATGAATCCACTGACAGGAGAATAGACTGTGATGGTTTTGCTGACCTCTCCGGTGCGTTCGAGAGTTGCAATCTGCGCGTCAGTCATGTCCCAGAGCTTGAGCCGTTGGCGCGCGGATTCCAGCAGTGACTGCGAGCTCTTGACTACTTCTTCATACGGCGATTTGCCAAGCTGCTGCTGGCCGCGCAAGGCGATCAGGTACTCCTGCTGGGTAGCGAACATGTCTGGGCTGTAAAAGGTAAACAACGGCTGTCCCTTGCTGACAAACTGGCCGACAAAGTTGGCGTAGACCTCATTTATCCAGCCGGAAGTCTTGACATGCACGTGCCCGATGCGGGTCTCGTCGGCGGTTACGACGCCGGAGGTGCGCAGGGTACGGTTTACATCCTGCTCCTCGACGGTGGTGAGGCGCACGCCCAGGGCGCGCTGCTGGCTCTTGGGCATGTGGATCAGTCCCGCGTCAGCAGTGGCTTGCTCCGCCGGAGTTTTCGATTCGTACATTGGGACCAAATCCATGCCGCAGTCTGGAGCGGTACCGGCTTTATCGGAGTGATAAGCGGGATGCATTGGGTCATACCAGTAGAGAATGCGCTTCTGCGGCTCAGAGGAAAGCGAGGCAGTCGCGTGGGCGGTTTGTGCCGAGGCGTGGGCGAAGAGATGCAAACGTTTACCGGCGAAGAGAATTGCAATCAGGCCGACGGCGACTACCAGAGCGGCGAAGCGAATGATGGTGCGAATGCGATGTGACATTAGTGTGCCTCCGTTGCGCTGGGCGAATCCATGTCGCCGGTGAGCCCGTGGATGCGGGCGACGGCGATTTCATAGTCGGCGCGCTGCCGTTGATAGTCGAGTTGATAGGAATAGATCGCGGTGTAGCTGGTGAGTACGGTGAGGAAATCCACATTGCCTACGGTGTAGGAGGCCTGGGCCGATTCGCGCGCAAGCTCTGCCTGGGGAAGAATCGCCTGATCGTAGAGGTCGAGCATCGCCTTTGCGGTCTGCGCGGCGGAGTAATCCTGCTGCAACTCGTAACTCAGTTCAAGGCGCCGCGCCTGTTGACCCTGCCGGGCGGCGCGCACACGCAACTCGCCTTCGGCAACTTCCTGCTGCAGCCGCTGGCGGTGGAAGGCGGGCAGATTTACGGTGAACTGCATTCCGTACATGTCGGGCAATCCGGTGCGTTGCTGGTACATGTAGCCGACGTTGAGGTCGGGGACCGAGTCTTTGCGGCTGAGGGCCAGGGCGGCACTCTCGCGCTCGCCCATGCGTAGCTCACGGGCAAGCATCAGATCGTTGGCCTCGGCTGCGGGAGCAAGGGTGTCGATGGAGGGCAGCAGGCTCGGAGTGGGTTCGGCTGCAGGAGGCAGAGGTGCGGTTGCCGGGCGTCCCATCAGGGTGTTGAGGCGACCGGCAACGGTGAGTTGTTGCTGGCGCAGGGCAGCGGTACGCTGCAGCAGCATGGAAATCTCCAGTTGCGCCCGCAGGATGTCCTGCTGCATTGCCTTGCCTACGCGATAGCGAGCCTCGGCAATCTCGGCGAGCTGGGTTAGCCGCTGGTGATTGCGTTCGGTGATTTCGAGGGCTGCGCCGTAGTAGTAATAATCGAAGAAAGCCGAGCGGGCTTCGGTGATCAGATTCCGGCGCGCCGCACTTTCAGAAACCTCTTCGACGGCGACATCCTTGTGCGCCACTTCGCGCTGCAAGGCGCGCTTGCCGCCGAGGGGCACCATCTGCATCACGGTGATACCACGATAGCTCGAGGGATCGTTATCCATCACCTCGAAGGGCTCGGGATTGCCCATCCAGGAGACGGTGAGGGATGGGTCGGGGAGAACTCCCACCTGCGAAACATGGGCACGCTGGGCCGCGACAAGGGTGGTTGCGCGCGCTAAGGCGGGATTGGCCGCCAGTGCCTCGCGCAGGACATCTTCCAGGCGAAGCTCACTCGTGGGCTGGGTTGCTCTCAGGGAAGGCTGCTGGGCCAGCGCCAGCGGCACGAGGACGAAGACGAAACATAACTTTCGAAACATTAGCTTTTGAAACATGGGCTATCTCATTTCCTTGCAATTGCCAATACGCGCGCGCGGACCAGTGGCCCAGGCGCAGGTCAGCAGCAGGAATGAGAGGTCAGATCAGAAGCGTGCAGAGAAGGGAGAACGGAGACGCCAGAGAGGGATGGGCGGTAACACGCTCGACGCGAAGCGCGGGCAACGCCGGCGAGATAGGATTTGAAGACGCGGAGGACGTTGGCGCGATTTGCACCGGAGCTACGATCTGGGCAGAGGACTCGGCCAATGCAGCCATGGGAGCTTTGCGTTGGCAGCAAGGAGTCACGGGAGCTGAATCGGTAGACGCGCGATGCGGTAACGCAGCGGTTCGGCCTGCGTGCGTCGTCCGGCTCTTCATAGCGCAATGACCCGCGCAACAAGGCCTGGGCGTGGAAGCCGAAGAGATGCAGAGCGCAAGCCCCAACACGGGAGCCAAAAGCACCGCGAGGAGCAACCCGGAGGCGATGAGTCTGCGCAAATGCATAGGCTAACTATACACCCGCTGCCACTTCGGGGGTGAAAGCCGGGCCGCGGGAGACTCCAAAAAGTCCGATCTCAGGCAAAAAAACGCCCAATTTGCAGATCGTTAAGCCGTTCCTGAGGCCCTGAATTCGTTATGCGACGGCAAGGAACGTCACGAATCGCTGGATTCAAGTGCGGCAAATGGTTCACACTTAGTGCATGGCAAAGAATGTTTTCTTCCTTGGCCTGATTGTCGCGGCTAGCGGTTTCATTTCAACGCCAATAGCCCTTGCAGTCGGCCTGGTTTATGGATTGACCTTCCCGCATCCCTACCACGCCGATTCCAGAAAGCTTTCCAAGTTTCTGCTGCAGATCTCGGTTGTGGGTTTGGGATTCGGCATGAACCTTGGGCAGGTGGTGCGGGTTGGGCGATCGGGCTTCCTCTATACGGCCATCAGCATTTCGGCTGTAATGTTAATTGGCCTGGCGCTTGGGCGATTGATAAGCGTGCAGCGGATCGCTTCGTTTTTGATTTCAGCCGGTACGGCCATTTGCGGTGGCAGCGCTATCGCCGCAGTGGGTCCGATTGCGAACGCCACAGACGAGCAGATGGCCGTCTCGCTGGGGACCGTATTTGTGCTCAACTCCGTTGCCCTGCTGATTTTTCCTGCAATCGGTTCGGCGCTCCACCTGACGCAAACGCAGTTTGGCCTGTGGGCGGCCCTGGCAATTCATGACACCAGTTCGGTGGTTGGGGCGACGGCAAAGTTCGGAGCAGTTGCTCTTGCTGTGGGAACCACGGTGAAGCTGGCGAGGGCGTTATGGATTGTCCCGCTTTCTCTGGTGACAGCCGTTGTGGCCAAGAGCAAGGCTCGCATTCAATGGCCCTGGTTTATCTTATTCTTTTGCCTGGCCGCAGTTGCAAACTCCTATGTGCACGTCTTCCATGCAATCTATCCCGTGCTGGCCCACCTGGGCGTAACCGGACTGACGGTCACTCTCTACCTTATTGGCACGGGGCTGTCAAAGGCGACGCTGAAAGAGGTAGGAATCCGGCCGCTGCTGCAGGGCGTATTGCTGTGGGCGGTGATTGGACTGGGGGCGCTTGAGTTCATTCGCATGGGCTGGATCCACCTCTAAGCAGACGGCAAGTTTTGCACCTGTGGAAAACTTTATTCTGCAGTGATGCAAAACACCACAATGCGGCAATTTGCCTCCTATTGTTGCTTCGTCTCGTAAGTTGTGTGATTGCAAGTCGATAGTCCGAATAGTTAATCGATACATTGCTTCCGTTCGATGCAATACAGAGCAGGGGAGGCGGCGATGAATCATTGGCACCGATCGACAATCTTGCCTAAGCATCGCGTTTTCTGAATGATGGCTATTGCCTGCCACAGTGGCCATGTGATTGCTTCAGATAAGTGCGTAGTTGAATTCGGAGAAGGAGTCGGGTCGTGAGAATTTCAACGTGAAACCGAAGCAAGAAAGCGGTTGGAGGGTAAGACAATGACATTCGTCCTGGTTTTCATAATGTTCGTTGCATTTATCGTGGTCGACTATTTCATACACGAGAAAACCCCCAAGTACGTACTTAAGTCCGTCCGCCGCACCGACGCGGGCGAGCAGAGAGCGCAGCCTGTCGTGGCAGGCTTTGAAGTTCCTGAACACCTGCGCTTCCATCACGGTCATGCCTGGGCACTGGGCGAGGGTTCTAACCTGGTTCGTGCCGGAATCGATGACTTTGCGGCCAAGCTAATCGGCATGGCTGAGGAAGTTAACTTGCCGCGGCGCGGTCAGTGGGTTCGCCAAGGACAGGCG
This sequence comes from uncultured Acidobacteriota bacterium, assembly GCA_963800195.1. Taxonomy (GTDB): domain Bacteria; phylum Acidobacteriota; class Terriglobia; order Terriglobales; family Acidobacteriaceae; genus TOLSYN. Next base: position 18,023 of record CAWCZZ010000010.1, on the reverse strand, counting down.
GTGTGGAGCTTTCTCGTGAACGGCGAGCTGGTCGAGATGGTCTCCCCGATCGAAGGCACGGTCAGAGACATCAACGATGATGTGGTGCGCCACCCCGAGAGGCTGATCGCCGATCCCTATGGCGATAGCTGGCTGATGACCGTGGAGAGTCCCGATCAGAAGACAAACTTCCGCAACCTGCTGAGTGGCAACATGGCGCGGAACCTGATCAACGACAGCGCAAGGAGGCTGGCCGCTTATATGCCAGCGACGCTAGGCAACCTGGCTCTGGTGCAGGACGGCGGCAGGGCGCACGAGGAGATCGCCAAGCAGCTTCCCGCAGACAAGTACGTTGAGATTACCAAAGAGTTCTTTCTGACCTGAGGCCTGGTCGGCGCCGGCTTCTTGAAGGTTGGGCGGGGTGGATAATTGCGTTCACTCTGGTTACTTGTTTGTTGTGTGTTGTGGAAAACGTTGAAGTGGTTGATGCAAAACACCACAATGTCATGATTCGCCTCCAATTGGGGCTTTATTGCATAAGTCGTTGAGAGCAGAGAGCCGTTCGGCCGAATAACTAGAGGAGGGACGCTTTCGCCTGATGCAAAACACAACGATTGAGAGGATGGTGAATTTTCGCCGAGCGCGGCGATATCAATTAAGTACCGTGCTTTGTTGACGCTAAAGGTAAGCGGTCATAACGGTCACATAATTGCTATTAGAAGATGCGGTCTATGAGGGGAGAAGTCTCAACCGCGGGAATTCAAACTGGGACCGAAGCAAGCCGGTCGGAGGTTAGGGCAAATGACAATGACAATGATTTTGAGTGCTGCAATCATCGTTGCATTAATCGTAGCTGGACATGAAATTGTCCTCGGCCGCCACCACGGGGCGAGATAGTTTTCATTGGAGGTCCAGGTCGAGACCTTGACTTCCTACTCTTATTGCCAAGGCTTCCGGCATAACCGGGAGCCTTTGTTTTAGTTTAAGAATCACGTTTAGAGTTCACGCAGGGCAACGGCAATCCGGGCGCGGGCGGCGCGGAAGGCCGGTGGAACGCCGCCAGCCAATCCCATCAGAAGCGCAAAAATCATTCCTCCAGCTAACAGCGGCGGCGTTACACGAAAGGCAAATGCGAGGTGCGAGAAAGTTTGCCAGTTCATGGTGCCGGTTGTCTTGCCATTGAGTGGAATTGTGCAAATGCAACCGATCACTCCGCCGGCCAGGGCGATGCATAGGGCCTCGAAGACGAAGGATGCCACCACGCTACCGGTGCTGAATCCCAAGGCGCGCATGGTGGCAATTTCGCGCGAGCGCTCTGCTACCGCCGAATACATGGTGTTCAAGGCCCCGAAGACGGCCCCAATGCCCATCACTACGGCAACCATTGTGCCCAGCACCTGGATGAGCGTGGTGAGCGCGCGCGATTGCTTGTCATAGTAATCACGCTCGCGACTGGCCTGCAGTGTGACTCGCGGATCAGAGGTGAGTGCGTCTTTGAATCCGGTGAATGCCTGCGGGCGAGGTCAAGCGGGCGGTTACGGATTGATAGATATTGGGCGGCCGCTTGTAGACCGCGCCCAAAACGCTGGAGTCACTCCAGACCTCCGAGTCAAATGCGCTCCCGCCTGCGTCGAAAACTCCCACGATCGTCCACTCGCCACCGCCGAATCTTACTTTGCTCCCCATATCAAAGCCGATGTAGGTTCCCGCAACATTTCGTCCTACAACCAATTCATTGAGTCCAGGCTGGAAGAAGCGGCCCGAAACTATCTTGATTGAGTCGCGCACCTGCAGAGCTTTGGGCGAGACGCCTCGGACCTGAACGTTGGCATCGGTACCGGTGGTTTTCAAAGGGAAGGCGGCGATTACAACTACTTCAGGACTGACAAGAGGGCCGGAAGCGCTGCGCGCCACTCCGGGCGCATCTTCGATCACGCGCACCTGGTCGAGGTTGATTCCACTCTCCATCTCCGAGGTGGCTCCGCCGCGCAACACAATCGCATTGCTTGGCGAACCGGAAGAAACCAGCGTCGTCTTGAAGCCTTTGGCCAGCGAGAGCATGGCGACGAAGACTCCCACGGTACCTGCGATACCGAGCACGGCGACGACGGATGAGGTCCAGCGCACCCGCAAGCTGTTCAAGTTGTATGTCAACGGAATCGCCATGCTCACACCCTCCGCAGCGCAGCTACTACGTTAAGTCGCATTGCGGAGATCGCCGGCAACAGTCCGGAGATTACGCCCACGAGCAGCGCCACGCCAAAACCAGTTGAAGGCGGTCTGAGGCGAGAGGTAGAAAAACGGCAGCATGCCGTGGGTAGGATCGCCATTGAGGGTCAGCAACTTTGCGCCTGCCAGCCCCAGGGCTCCCCCGACCGCAGCAATCAGCAAGGATTCAGCAAGCACCAGGACGAGGACGAAAAGATCTGAAAATCCGACTGCCTTGAGTACTGCCAGATCGCGCACACGCTCGCGTACGGCAATCGCCATGGTGTTGCCGGTGACCAGCAGCAGGGTGAAGAAGACCACGGCGCCGATGCTGAAGATGAGCAACTGGATATTGCCCGCCTGCTTTGCCCACGATGCCGCGAAGGCTTTTTCAGTGTCGGTCTTTGTCTCCCATGGAGAATTAGAGAAAGTCTCGTCGATCTGTCTGGCCACCCTGACGGAGTCGTCCGGGTTTGCCACCTTCACGGTGTACCAGCCGATCAAGCCCTTCCAGTATGGGTTTTCGCGCTCTTCCAGATACTTGTAGTGGAACCAGAACTGTGTGGTGTCGTCCGCCGTTCGTTTGCCCTGATAGATGGCACGGATATTGAAATCCCAGGTTCCCTGAAAGATGGTTCCTTTCAGCGGAATCCGATCGCCCAGCTTCCAGTGAAAGCGCTTAACTAGGTCAGCGCCAACGACTGCGCCCTCGCGGTCAGCCATATATGCCTGCCACTGATCGTCAGGCATGACAAACTCTGGAAACATGGAGCGATACGTATCGTCCTCGATGGCGAACTGAGGGAAGAAGTTGCGCTCGTCCTGGTAGACCCCGCCGAACCAGTTCGCGTGCGTTACTTCTGTTATCCCTGGAATGCGCAGCAGACGATCTTTGTAGGAGATGGGCAGCGGCTGAATGATGGAGACTTTATTGATCACCACCAAGCGGTCTGCGCCTGCTACTTCGACTCCCTGATTGAATGCTCCCTGAACGACGGCGAGCAATCCGAAGAGAAACAGCGCCACGGCAAACGAGCCGATGGTCAGCGCGGTGCGAATCTTCTTGCGAAACAAGTTGGTGAGGATGAGAGCGGAGTATTTCATGAAGGCGCTCCTGCCAAGCCTCCCGCTTTCTGAGCCTCGACCAGCACCCCTTTGTTGAGGTGCAGCAGGACTTGCGCGCGCTCGGCTGCGACGGGATCGTGGGTCACCAGCAACACGGTCTTGTGGTGCTCGCCCACGAGTTGGCAGATCAGGTCCATGATTTCGTCGGCGCTCTTGCGGTCCAGGTCTCCGGTAGGCTCGTCACAGAGCAGGAAGGTAGGGTCGGCAACGATGGCCCGTGCGATGCCTACACGCTGCTCTTGTCCGCCGGAGAGCTGGCGCGGATAGTGGTGCATACGATCTTTGAGGCCTACAACTTCGAGCGCGACCTCGACGTGGCTGCGCCGTTCCGCCTTGGACAACCGGGTGAGCAGAAGCGGCAACTCGACGTTTTGAAAGGCGGTGAGCACGGGAATCAGGTTGTACATCTGAAAGATGAAGCCGACGTGGCGCGCCCGCCATTGCGTGAGGCGGCTGCCAGATAAGTGCGTAATCTCGTCGCCCGCTACGGTAATGGTTCCGGCTGTGGGCAGGTCAAGGCCGCCGAGCAGATTCAGCAAAGTGGTTTTGCCGGAGCCGCTGGGGCCCATGAACGCCACGAAGTCACCCTCATCCACATCGAGGTTCAGCCCCTGCAGAACGTGGATCTCCTCGCTGCCGCGCTGATACTTCTTGTCCAGCCCGCGGACCCGGACGAGACTGGAGCCGTCACCTCCGCCATCGACTCTAACCATGGAATTCTTCCTCGTAATTCTTTGGACGCAGAAAGCCGGCTGAAGGTTCCGTGGCGCTCTTCATATTGAACTCTTCGTATAGCCAATGCGCTGGGCCAATCATTCGAATACACTCCCGGATGTAACGGCTCTCTATCGCTTGAGTTCTACTCGTGCGCCGTCGTGAAGACCGTCGAAGCCGCTGATTACGACCTGATCTCCCGCGGTCAATCCGGCAACGATCTCACGGTCACTGCCGCGAGCGTCGCCGAGGCGAACCGCACGCCGTTCCGCCGTTCCGTCATGATAGACATAGACGATGCTGCTACCGCCGTCACTGCGCACTGCGGCTTGCGGGACCAGCAACCTCGCCGCGCCCTCCTGTGCTACCTTGGGTTGGTCGCCGAGAAACGTGACTTTTACGCCCATATCCGGCAGAATGCGCGGGTCCAACTGGTCAAACGAGATGCGCACTTTTACCGTTGCTTTTTGACGATCCGCGGTCGGGATCACGGTGCGCACCTTTGCGGGAATCTTCCAGTCAGGATAGGCATCGAGGATCGCTGTGACCGGCATGCCCTCTTTGACGCGCGCGATGTAAGACTCATTCACGTCGACTTCGATCTCAAGCGATAGCATGTCTACAACAGTCGCAATGCCGGTGCGTGTGAAACCGCCGCCGGCAGAGACCGGCGAGACCATCTCGCCAACCTGCGCGTCTTTGGAGACAACAATTCCGGTATACGGAGCGCGCACGGTGCAGTTGTCGAGGTCTTGCTGCGCCACCCGAATGCGCTCTTGCGCAGCCTGTATTTGCTGGTTGGTGAGAGTGATCTTGGCGCGCAAGCTGTCGGCAGCAGTACGCGCCAGATCGAGCGCCTGCGGACTGCTGACGCCTTGTTTTTCCAGGGCCTGAGTGCGGCGAAGCTCGCGGTCGGCGTTTTCAAGTTGTACTTCCAGATCTTTGAGAGCCGCGGCGGTGGCGTCGCGGTCGGCCTTTGCGGAATCCAACCGGACTCGGGTGTCCGAATCGTCAAGCGTGGCGAGCACCTGTCCCTCTCGCACGTGCATGCCTTCGTCGGCGATCATCTGCGTCACGCGGCCGGTGATCTTCGCGGCGATGGTGGCTCGGCGGCGAGGCGTTACGTAACCGCTGGCATTCAACAGCACTTCTCTGGCATCGGTCTCGGCGCGCACTGGCGCAACTTCCACCACTGGGGCTCGTCCTTTGAATGCAAAAACAGCGCCTGAGATGATCAGCAACAACCCGATGGCGGCGGCGAACCAGCGAAGCCATTTCGACGCGCCAGCTCTGCGCTCGCCCTCGTGAATCCTGAGGGCCGACAAATCGGGTCCCGTTTTGGTACGCTGCGGCTCCATGCCCGTGCGCCTCCATCTGTGTCGCTGCCTAACGCGCAAGCCGTGATGATGAGCGCGATTACGGCGCTCGCTGCGTTCTGGTGCGATTTTGACGGATTAAGCATAGAACCCGGCCGGTTCATTTATCAAGGTTGCAGGGCCAGTTTTACGGATTCGTAATAGTATCCTTGATGCCCGTCGAGTGTTATCTTGTTGGCGCTTGCTGCCTTGCGATCGGGCTGTAGAGGATCAGCGGAAAGGATTTGTATGAGCGGCGGCCACGGATACGATTTCGACTTCATCGTGGTTGGTTCCGGCTTTGGCGGAAGCGTAGCGGCGCACCGGTTGACGGAAAAAGGTCACAAGGTGGCAGTGATGGAGATGGGCCGACGCTGGAGCCCGGAGAATCTGCCTCGCACCAACTGGTCAGTGCATCGCTGGTTCTGGCGTCCGCAGCTAGGGCTGCGGGGCTTCTTCAACATGCGTTTCTTCAAGCACGTCACCATCCTGCATGGATGCGCCGTGGGCGGCGGATCGATCACCTATGCCAGTACGCTGCTACGCCCTCCGGACAAAGTGTGGGAGATGGGTTCGTGGGCTGGGCTCTCAGGCTGGAAGGCCGAAATGCCGCAGCACTATGAAACCGCTTCGCGCATGCTAGGCGTGGTACAGAACAACATTCTTGGACCTGCCGACCATCTGCTGAGGAAAGCGGCGACGGCGTTTGGAGTGGGCAATACCTTCTACCGCACCAGTGTTGGCATATTTCAGGGGCCGGAAGGTGAGCCGGGCGGAACAACCGTGCCCGATCCTTTCTTCGGCGGCGAAGGGCCAGAGCGAACTACTTGCAGCGCCTGCGGCGGTTGCATGGTGGGATGTCGCTTTGGCGCCAAGAACACTCTGGACCGTAACTATCTTTATCTGGCAGAGAAGCACTCGGCACGGGTTTTCCCTGAAACCAAGGTGGTGGATGTGAAGCCGCTGGAGGGAGCAGTTGACGGGAGCCGTGGGTATGAGGTTCACACGGAGGATTCGCTGGCATGGTTTGCCAAGCATCGGCAGCGCTTTACCTGCCGCAGCGTGATCTTTGCGGCCTCGTCGCTGGGTACCACCGAACTGCTCTTTCGACTTAAGGAAAAAGGCTCGCTTCCGGCAATTAGCAGCCAGCTCGGCAAACATATTCGCACCAACTCCGAGTCGCTGATCGGGGTGCGTATTCCGGGCTGCAGCGAGGATTTGTCCAAGGGAGTCGCCATCGGCTCCGGCATCTACATCGACGAGCACACGCACATTGAAGCCGTTCGCTACCCGAGCGGCTCAGATGTTATGGGCTTTCTGGCCACGATTCTTACCGGTGGCCGTCCGGGAAGCGGGCGCGTGCTGTTGTGGGTGAAGAACATGATCGTGTCGATGCTTCGTCACCCGCTGCGAACGGTGCGTGTGCTCCAGCCCTTTGGATTTGCCCGCGAGAGCATTATTCTGCTTTGTATGCAGGCACTCGACAGCCACATCGACATGTGCTGGGAGCGCCCCTGGTTCTGGCCGTTCAGGAAGTTTCTGGTGAGCCGCGGTGAAAAGGTTCCGACCTACATTCCAAAGGCGAATGAGTTCGCGGAGAAGTTTGCGCGGATGGCGGGTGGAAAGCCGATGAGCATGATTCCGGAGATACTCTTCGATGTACCGGGTACGGCGCACTGCCTGGGCGGATGTGTGATCGGGGGCTCAGAGGCAGAGGGCGTGGTAGATAGCAGACACCACGTTTTCGGTTATCAGAATATGTATGTTTGCGATGGTTCGGTGGTCGCGGCGAACCTGGGGGTCAACCCCAGTCTGACGATTACGGCGCTGGCCGAGCGTGCCATGGAATTTATCCCTCCGGCCTCCGCTGCGCCGTGGAACAGTTCGACATCGTGTCTGGACAGCGCCGTCCACTAGAGGAAGCTTATTGATGGGTGGACAGCCACTGCTTCAGATTCGGCTCCTGGGCCGCGCGTAATTGAACGCAGCTATCGATCAATTCGCCTGCGATCTTCAATCCCCGCTCGGCCTTTACTTTTTGCTTCGAGAAGAACTCCAGGACTTCATCATGCTTCTCGGCCGAGCAGAAGCTGCCCGCCGCCGCTACCACTCGGTTTCCGGAGGTCGCCGAGAATTGCGCCTGAATCCTGTCCCAGTGCCGGGTGAGGTAGCTCCACGTCTGATCGCGTGTATCAGGGTTTCGCAGCAGCATCGCGAGCAGGCGCCAGCTATCCTGGTTCCGGACCTTCCCGGCGGCAACCGAGTCGAGCGTGCGCGTTACCAGCGCCGGATCGTTAAACGAGGCGGTCATGAGCAAAGCTCCCGTATGCACGGCTGGAGTCTGAGAAGAGTCACTGAGCGCCAACATTTTGTCATACAAGGCTACATCTCCATTGGCGGCGGCAATGTTCATCGCCGATTGTGCCAGCGACGGTTCCACTGAAGTCTGATCCGCGATGTATTGTTCGGTGAGAGCCCGCGCCTCCGCCACCACCTTGGGGTCGTTGGCCGCTCCCAGAACGCCGAAAAACAGAGCCCGAAGCTGCTTCTTGTCCTGCGGTTCGCTGTTGGTGCCCACTGGCATCGGACCCAGCGCCGCGTACATTGGCGAAAACTCCTTGCGCACCCACGCCCGTAAAGCCGCACGCTCCTCCTCGGTAGCGGCGATTGCCCCTTCAATGGTGGTTATGTTTGCCAGCGCGTTCTTCAACACAATTGCATCCTGATCCGTACGCAGTGCGCCTACCAGATCAAGGTAATCCCCTACTGAGGCTCGGCCAGAGCGCATCAGTGCCCACTGATCGCCGATTATACTGATCCGTTCTTCCGGGCTCAGGGAGGTTTCCGCATTCGCTACAATCTTTGCATACGCCGCCTTGGAGTACGCACTGCGGTAGTAGCCCTGGCCACCGGCATCCGCAAACAAAAAGCTGGAGGGCGGAACCTTCAACTTCTCGGACGGGGAAGTCAGCAGCTCGCAGAAAGACCTGGCATCGGTCTTGAAACACACCGGCAGTGTCCAGTTCTGCGCTGCCGTCGGTTTGTTCGTCGCATCGAGGAAGAAGCGCGTCTGGGCCACTTCCACTGCCCCCTTGCGTGCGTCCGTAAAGGTTAGCAGTGGTACTCCGGGCTGCACGACAAGCGATTCCATGATCTTGTTCACCGGCTTTTCGCTGGTCGCCGTCTGCGCGTTCCAGAAATCTTCTGCCGTAGCATTTCCATATAAGTGGGTTGCAAGGTAGTTGTGTACGCCTTGGCGGAAGATCTCCTCGCCGAGATAATGCTCGACCATCGACAGCACCGCGCCGGCTTTGCCGTACGAGATCCCGTCGAACATCTCGCGGATTTGCGCCGGCGTATCAGCATTCGCCCGAATCGCATGCGTGGTCGGCAGCGAGTCCAGGTTGAGCGTCCCGTCGAGGGTGACCGCATCGTCCTGCGAAAGGTGCCACTCCGGATGCTGCGCCGCCACCGGCTTAGACGCCATCCAGGTCGCAAAGCCTTCGTTCAGCCAGATATTGTCCCACCACTGCATGGTTACCAGATCGCCGAACCACTGATGCGCCATCTCATGCGCCACCACGCTCGCTACGTTCTTCTTCTGCCCCAGTGAGGCCGTCTTCTCATCGATCAGAAAGTATGTCTCGCGATATGTGATGGCGCCGAAATTCTCCATCGCTCCGGCCTCAAAGTCAGGCAATGCGACCATGTCCAGCTTGGGCAAGGGATATTTAATTCCAAAGTAGGTGTTGTAGTAGTGCAGAATGTACTCCGCAGAGGACAGCGCAAACCTTCCCATCTCGACGTTACCGGGCGTTGCACACGCGCGAATTGGCGTGCCATCGCTGCTCCCGGACAAGCACTGGAAATCACCCACCAGGAACGCCACAAGGTAGGTGGACATCTTCGGCGTGGTGGCAAACGCGAGTGTATGCTTTGCTACGCCATCTACCGCAGCGGCGGGTGTGTCGGAGACTAGGTTCATATTCGAGATGGCCGTGTCGCTGGAATCGACGGTCAGGGCAACGTCAAAGGTCGCCTTGAAGGCAGGCTCGTCAAAACACGGGAAAGCCTTGCGTGCATCGGTCGATTCGAATTGCGTGACTGCATAGGTGCGCTTGGCCGTCCTGGAGAGATAGAAGCCGCGGAGCTTGTCGTTCAGGATGCCGCTGTACTCAATCCCGAGGCGGACCTGACCTGCGGGAAGTGTCGTAGGAAAGGTAAACGTGGCTTGCTGCTTCTCGGTGTCCAGTGCCACCACGCCCGATAGGGGAGCGGCGTCTTCGACGGTTGCCTGCACGCCCTGGAAGGTAAGCTCGGACGCGTTCAGGGTGATGGTTCTGGTGGGCTGCGTGAGGATCACATCGATGCTCGCATTGCCGGTAAATCTGGCAGCCTTCAGATCTGGGGTGAGCCGAAGGCTGTAGTGCTCTGGACGTACGGTTTGCGACAGTCGCTGTCCGTGGGCTGCTGTGACGAAACCGGCAAACACGACGAAGGCGGCGGCGAGCACGCCAGAGCGTAATGCGAAACGGATTGGCATAGATGACATGGATGGTCCTCGAAGATACATGAACAGAAATTGGCGCGCCAGCGCAGTGGTTGTTAGATTTGGAATTCAGACCCAAGAATAGCCGCCCAAGGAGGCCTGGCACACACGAAAAGATGGTGATCTGGTCCGCAATGACGCCTGCCGCCAAGGATGCCTGAGTGCCAGCACTGTATTTTGGTATGTTGCGGGGAGACGCACGTGGGTTGCTACGACGAAGTGTATAAGACTAGTGCGCTCCAGGAAACGCAGGGCGAAATCTGCTGACGACCACCTGCCTGCTATATCCGCGAAGTACTATAGAAGCAATGCGGTATTGCGCACTGGCAACTGACTACGACGGAACTCTGGCCACGCACGGCTACGTGGACGAGCAGACACTCTCCGCGCTTAGACGGTTTCTCTTCTCGGGGGGCAAACTGTTGCTGGTCACGGGGCGAGAACTTCCCGATCTGAAGCAAGTATTTCCGCATCTGGATTTGTTTGCGCGAGTGATCGCTGAAAACGGAGCGCTGCTTTATCATCCAGCGACTAGCGAGGAGGAGTTGCTATGCACGCCGGTGCCGCGCGCATTCATAAGCAGACTACGCGGGCTTGGAATATCTCTCTCGGCGGGCCGCGCCCTGGTTGCCACCGTGGATTCGCATTTGGCTGCGGTACGAGAGGCGATTGAAGAGAGCGGCTTGGATCTGCAGATATCTCACAATAAGGGGTCGGTGATGGTGCTGCCGAAGGGCATCAGCAAATCGACCGGCCTGCGGCACGCACTTGCTCAACTCGGCATTGAGGCGGGCAGGGTTGTCGGTATCGGTGATGCTGAAAACGACCTCGATCTCCTGAAGGTATGCGGCTGTTCGGCGGCGGTAGCCAATGCGTTGCCGTCGGTTAAGTCATCCGCCCACATTGTGACCGCCGGCTCCCATGGCGCTGGAGTGGCTGAAATTATGGACCGGATGCTCGCAGACAATCTGCTCATTGGCCGCGGCGATGAGCGCAGTTGAGATTTTGGGAATCATTACCGTGGGCGTGTGTGCCAGGCGAACATCGCATAAGTCACCGATCAGGGTTCCCGCCCAGCGATAGACGTTTCGCTCCTTCACAACCGCCCGCATACGAACCATGCGATTCTTTCTCTCGGCGGGACTCATATTGAGGGCAGTGTAGATCGCGTCAGCCACGCTTTCCGTGTCGTATGGACTCACAATGAGCGCGTCCGGCAGTTCGCGGGCAGCGCCAGTGAACGGACTCAAGAGAAGTGCACCATCTTCATCATGGCGGCTTGCGAGGAATTCCTTGGCGACAAGATTCATGCCGTCATGCAATGAGGTAACCACGCATAGGTCGGCGGCGCGGTAAAATCTGTCGACCTCGGTGTGACTGTGATGCCACGCACGAAAGAGGATAGGACGCCATTTGCCGCGCGCAAAGCGGTAGTTAATGCGCTGGCTCTCTTCATCAACCTGGAATAGAAACTCCTTGTACTGTTTGATGTCCGTGCGGCTGGGTGCGCCGATTTGAATCAGCGTGAACTTGCCCTGGTACTGAGGATACTTCTCGAGGAAACGCTCGACACCAAGGAAACGCTCAAGGATGCCTTTTGTGTAGTCGACGCGGTCAACGCCAACGGCAACGTACAGCGCATCGGCTCCGATTTCCTGCAACAGAGCTGCTTGATGCGAATGGAAGGGTTCTATCTGTGACTCTGAAGGCGCATCCGGGAAGGCGACACTGATCGGGAAGGGCCGAACCAGCGTGACGTGGTTATGACGGTTGACCGCAAAACGCTCCCACTCTATGCGGGACTCTAACGCCGAGTTCACGGTCTCCAGAAAATTATCGCAATGTGCTTGAACGTGGAAGCCTATGAGATCGGCGCCGAGCAGACCTTCCAGCAACTCCTGCTGCCACGGACAGATGCCGAAGGCTTCCGCATTCGGCCAAGGGATATGCCAGAATATCCCGACGCGAGCGTCCGGGCGCCGTTGTTTGATCAGCTCCGGCAGCAGCGCGAAATGGTAATCCTGAACGATCACGACCGGGTGCTCCACCTCCGCCATCTCGTCCAGTAATGCGTCTGCAAAAATCTGGTTTACTTCTTTGTAGCGCTGCCAATCTGCCGATCGAAAAGTTGGCCGGGTGTGGGCGATATGGCAAAGCGGCCACAGGCCTTCATTCGAAAATCCAAGATAGTAGCCTTCTTCCTGCTCGCGGCTTAACCACACGCGGCGCAGGGTGTAGCGTGGATTCTCGGGCGGAACGCGAAGGCAGTCATGCTGGTTTACGGTTTCACGGTCTGCGTCGCCACTGCCATGAGCGATCCAGATGCCGTCGCACGCACGCAATATGGGTTCGAGTCCCGTAACCAGACCGCTGGCCGGAACCACCGCACGCACGGCATTGCCTTCACGCACGTGCATGTAGGGTTCACGGTTTGAGACGACGAACAGGCGGCTGCCTTTCAACTTGGTTTCCAGCGAGACAGCGAGGCGTTCAGCAGTCCAGGATGATTCGCCCAGTTCTCGCAGGCGAGCTTCCAGTTTGGCCGAAGCCCGCGCGTCCGCCAGACTCCTCGCAAAATGTGTGGCCTCTCGCGCTAGGGGGCCAAACATATCTGCTTCTGGCAGTTCACCACCCCTGGGAGTTCGGCCGTGGCGCAAATCGCGCATCCAGGCAGTCGTGCGGGCAATCGGCTTCATTACGTGGTATTGAAAGATGACGGATGTTGTCAGCGCGAGGAGCAAGATCTGCATGCCGACGCGAAACGCCATCTCACGCCACGAGCGCCTGCCCGCCGAGGCAATGAAATTCGCATCGTGGGCCACCAGCAGGCCGCCAATTACACCGGCTTCGCCGTGCAAAGGCACGGCATAAAGGTGCACGAGACCGCGGGCCATGCGAACAAATTGTTCGTTGGCGCGGTCATTGCCCATGGCTTGTGCCACAATTCCAGGAGTTCCTGCAAGCTGGGTCTGAAGCGAGTTCGTAACCAGCAACGGCGCACTCTGCTGCCCGTAGACGGCAATCCCGAGGAAGTGGTCTTTATTGCCAATCCACTCGATCCTGTGCCGGAGATCGGTTGCCGCCTCCTGCTGAACAAGGATTCCGACGTCATGCTGAAGACTGTCGGTTAGCGATTCAGCGTACTTTTTAAGTTCGCTGCGCAGGACGCGCTTTTCACGTTGGATCTGGTAATAGGACGAAGCGACCGAAACAAGCAGTACACATGCCACCAGCGAACAAATAAGATGGACGACTAGCCGCATGCTTCCCCTTCGCAAAGACTTGATCAGCAGCCTAACTGGTTATTCATTGTCCGCACGTTCGTACTTGACTTATGGGCACCGCATTGCCCTATTGCGCGAGGACGCGGACGAACCGGTTGAATGACATCGATGTGGCTGCCTGGAATTGGCAGCCAAGGGAACGCACTAGAAGACTAGCCGAATCGCGCTCCGGTATCGATCAATCGAATTGCTTACTTGCATGTTTGCACTTGCCCTAGCGACGCGCTGAATTACGCGGGACTCGATCCGATCGTTCTGGCCGCAAACGCCCATGGTTTCGGCTCTCTCAAGATTCTCCGCGGCATGTACGAGCGTGTCGTAACTGCCGCTTATATGGCGGAGCACCCAGAAGCCTCTAGGGCATTTGCAAGCAGCGTTTGGACCCACAAAGCAAAGATGCTCCGCCGGATGATCGACCTGAACCCGCTGGCGTCTGCCAACATCACTGAAGAACTGCGTCAGCAAATCCTTGCAGAGGCAAAGCCGGTGCAGGAGGCGAAGGGCGAGTCGATCTGCAAGAAGTGCGGACAAATCAAAGTCGTAGATGCGTGGACAGCCCTTGACCTAGCTTCTATGGCCAAATCCCTAGGCCCACACATTACAGCGGCTCTAATGTCTCCATTTGCAGCACTTGGAAATATTCCTGTCGCCCTTGGAGCTCTTGCTCGCGCTGCTTCTCCGTTGGTGCCGCTGCGGCCGCTGGTTGCTCCATCGGCTTGACCGTCGCCGCTACATGCTTCCCCATGTGTGACTTACAGATGTCCTGGTTGGCGATGTGGATGACTTTGCCTTGATCGTCCACTAACACCGCCTCACTGCTTTCGACAGTGCAACTTTTGTCGCACGTAGCAGCGTTATCCACTTGCACTACGCAGGAAGCGTCGCACACCGTACCGTTCAGTTTCTGAGTGTTGGTCGAATTTTGGGCGTGCATTAATGTCAGAGAGCCCAGAACGACCAGAAACAGCAAAGCTATTCGTTGCATCTTGTCTCCTCCTTAAGGTGAATGGTTCGTTGGTGAGGGCCTACCTTGCTGTGCCGACATTCTTTCGGTGTTTCCTTCAGGATCACAACCCGATGCGGCATTTCCGCCGCTGAGATTACCGGGAGATTAGCCTCCAACCGAGTCATCTCAATTCTCCTGTGAGGTGAAAAGCTTCGGTTATGTCAGGACAGCTGACCGATACGTCAATTCCGAAATTCGCTCTCTTTCTGTAGCCCCCTGTGGGTTGGGTTGGCATTTACGATGGCTTTTCGGCAAAAGAGTTTGTCCGGAAATCGTGTGATGCTCGTCCTATACGCGTTGGGTCAGCATCTGCTCAGGTCTGTACTTGGCGCCACGAAAGACAGTCATTCGGGATGACGGGCAAAACTTCCTCAATCGGTGAGGGAAGAGTAGACGACAACTCGCCAGGAATCTCGTTTATCTCATTCCTGAACTCGGGTTCATCCAGAGACGAAAACGCCGGCAAGCAGCATGAATACCAGTTGAAACCAATGCCGGATTCCGGCATTGCAAGTTGCAGATGCAAGCATCGCGCAGTAGCCTGTTTGCCTTTTTGCGTCCCCAAAAATCAAGCTGAGTCAGCTCGCTTTGAATATGACTATTGGCTGTCCATCGTCGCCAAAACGCCTGTTCACGGGAAAGCCCAGGCGCTCCCAACCTGCCAGTCCGCCAGCCAGCGGGCGCACACGATTCACGCCGAGTTTGTGCAGTTGTCTGGCTACCATCACTGATGTTTCCTCGTTGGGACATGTGCAATAGAGCACAATGTCGCGGTCTGCCGGAAGCTCCATCCACCGCTCAGCGATTTCATTGGGATTAATCCGCAACGCGTTCGGCAGAGTCCGCGGCGCCGCCAGAAAATCCAGTGGGTGTCGCAGATCGATGATTACTGGTTCCTCGCCCGCCACGATCTGCCGGTGAAGCTCTTCAGGAGAAATGCGCGCCAAGCGAAGCGTCTTCAGAAATTGCAGCCGCTTACGATAGCTGTGCAGCGCCAAAACCACGGAGACCACGAGCGCTACCAATACCGCCCACTGAGCCGTAATCACAAACAGGCCGAGCCAGTCGATGGTGAGCATCGAAAGATAGCCGCCCGTCAACAGCACCGCCAGCCAGACGGCTGAGCCTGCCGCATTGTAAAGATGAAAACGCGCCCGCGGCACCCGGGCCGCGCCTGCCAGCGGTATGGCAAGGTGCGCCACGCCAGGAATCCACTTGGCCCAGAGCAGCGAGCGCCCGGTGTGCCGGGCCAATGCCACCTGCGAGCGCCGGACGCAGGAGTCTGGCTGGAACGAAACTCGGCACAGCAGCCCGAACAGCGAACCACCCTTCCAGCGTCCCAACTCATACCACACCGTGTCGCCGGTCAGGCATGCAACCGTCGTCGCCAAGAACAGCAATCCAAGGTGCATTTCACCCATCGCTGATAACGCGCCCGCGGCAATCAGCAGCGGAGTCACGAACAGGGGCAGGCCGAGGCGTTCACCCAAAGTCACAACGGACATCCAGAACGTGCCATGTCGCGCCAAAAACTGAAGATCGGCGGGGTTTACCATAGATACCTCCTTCCGCGCGACGATTCGCCGTCCTGACTAGATGCTCTGTGATCGCGACCGGGTTCAGTCCGCTCGTGCAAATCCGTTTCAACATTGGACAGCGTCAGTGAACAGGGTAGTCCGTCATCCTCAACGCGGCGTCAACTGTGCTTGATGAAAGTGCCATACACACTGCGACTGCTCACGCTAGGTCAACTTGCCCGCGCCGCGGGGCTTGTGCGTGACGGGCAGGCTGATCTCGCGGCCAATTGTATGTCCCAGATGGAAGAGTTCCAGGCGTTCATCCGAAGCCGAATATTGCGCTATGTCGATCGAGCTGAAATCCGCGAGGCTAATGTCCTTTGTGCTGCGGAACGCGCCGAGGGAAAGACGATGTCCCGGATGCGGGCGCAGTTCGGCAGCGGCGGTGGCCTTGTCGCTTGCCAGATATAGAAATGAAACGCCGCTCCGGTTCAGCCTGCCGGGCGTGGCGCTTGCCTGCGGCAGAGCGCCAATCTCTGCGCCCAAGTATGGCTGAAACAAGGTTGTCGCCGCCCAGCCATCAGTCCAGCGCAGATAACGCTTCGCAAAACCCATTCGCGCACTGAACAGCACTGTGCCGGCTGGCAGTCGTATACGAATCCCGGCATCCAGCTTCGCGAGCAGTTCAGCGAACTCGTCCTCGACCTGGAAGTAGTTCTCCTTTACGAGGCGCTGCTCGATGCGTTAGTACAACGGCGACTGGGATGTGCTGAGAGCGCTAAGAGGCGGCAACCGTCGGCATTCTTCGTGATGTCCTGCATAGAGAGCGATGCCTTCGTCGTATGCCGGATAGGGCGGATCAAACAATTCCCGGAGAAATCCTTCCGACTCTTCTGCAGAGCGGAAACCCGGACACATTGGCATGTTCGATGATTGCGTTTTCGTGGCACAGGAGCGACTCCGGTTCTTCCATGCCTCCCCAGTGGCCGTTATATATACGGATAGTTATTCGAATGACATGCGAAACGCCCACGAAAAGGTCGTAAAAGAGTTGAGAATCCAGTAACGGCCCCTAACGGACCCTTGGATTCTCAATAAGTGGCGTGAAGTTAACTAGTTACATGGTGAGCGCGCTGGGACTCGAACCCAGGACCCACGCCTTAAAAGTGTTATTAACCGTTGTATAATCAACAACTTACACGTACAGCTTGCTCCATGCTCGGCGCAATAGAATCAAGTATATACGATTTAGGTTTCCCTCTGGGTGCCCTGTGGGTGTCCGGAGGGCTGCTCCCGATGTGATAGGCGTCAGATCATCCGACATCCAACGGGACGCACAATGATAACGAATCCTTCCATGTCATGAAATAAAACAATTCGCAAGTTATGGACGGTGAAGTACTTATAAACCGGCACAACCGGCAAAAACGGCCCTCTGGGCGATATTTGCGACAAAAATGCGACAAACTTTTCTTGCTACGAGCCTAAGGGTTGGCCGTGTGGGACCAGCCCCAATCTTCTCCTCGGACCTCATCAGAGTTCGGGCTTCAAAATGTGCCGCTCAATTATGTAACGCTTGAAATGCACGATAACATTTGCTATGTTAGTGTGCATAAAGTGTGAAGGGAGCCGCACGTGCGTTCTGAACTCTATGAACTCGAACGCTATGTACACGACGCGTTGGGCGTTGCCGTGAAGGCCAAGCCTTGGGGCGGAGCCGACCGCTTGCCACACTTCCTGAAGGAAAGGTATGGATTCGCGCAAGCGGAGCTGCTTGGCGTACATGCCCTTCTCGTTATCGACGCGAATCCCGAGGAGCAGTCTCCAGCGACGGTGCGCAAGCACTTGGACATACTCCAGACCAAGCAGCACGCAGACCTTATCTATGTTCGCACTCAGGTGACGGCGTACAACCGGAAGCGGCTGATCGAGCAGAAAGTTCCGTTCATCGTTCCCGGCAACCAGATGTACCTGCCCATGCTAGCGATTGATTTGCGCGAGCACTTCCGCAGACTCCGCGAGGAATCTCCCACCTTTAGTCCGTCAACTCAGGTTGTTGTGCTCCACGCGTTGCTCCACGATGCAGGGGAAGTGCTGATTCCAACTGAAATGGCCCCGCTGTTGGGATACTCGGCCATGACGATGACCCGAGCTTTTGACGAGTTGGAGACTGCGAGCCTTGCTGATGTAACGGTTCGCGGACGCGAGCGTTGTCTACGTTTCAACGGAGGCCGACGAGAAATCTGGGAGAAAGCACAACCTTTTCTCCGCAGCCCGGTGAGCAAA
>CAWCZZ010000009.1:0-21751 GCA_963800195.1 uncultured Acidobacteriota bacterium | reverse complement strand
GGTGCTGGAAAGCGACCTGATCATGATTGGCGCGAACGGCGTGGAGTCGGTCGAAGATATCGATGCCTTCAAGGTGCGCTATCCCTTCGCCTTCCAGGGGCCGCCGCCTGTCGCTGCTGACGCTCCAACCGAACAACCGCACCCGCCCGAACCCGAGTCCACGGATGAGGTGGAATCGCCGCAGGTTGTGGCACCACCGCCGCCGTCAGCCAGTGTAGCCGAGCCGGCTGCGCCTGCTCCTTCCCGGCCAACCGAGATTTCGCCCGCAGCCACCGCCGCTCCCGCGCCCGTTGCGCCAGCCGCGAAATCTGCGGCTCCGAAGGAGCTGACGGTAACAGCGCCTCCTCCCGTGTCCGCAGAGCAGGCCAAGGCTCCCGCGGTCCCGGCCAAGCGGCCGGCAAGGATTTCGATTGAGAATGTGCCTGAGCTGGAGCCCGATGGCGAGATTCCGGCGATGTGCTGGAATTCTTCGTCCCCGAGGTCGAGGAGCATCTGCAGACGATTACCGACTGTCTGCTGGCGTTGGAGGCGAACCCGAACGAAGAGGATATTCACCGCCTTTTCCGCGCCATGCACACCATCAAGGGATCGGCCGCGCAGGTGGGCTGGCAGCGCATTGCCACCATTGCGCATCGCGCCGAAGACCTGGTGGGACGGCTGCGCGACGGCGAACTGAAGCCGAGCGCCACCATCATTGACCTCTGTCTGGAATCGGTGGATGTGCTCAAGAAATTGATCTACCGGCAGTGGGAGGACGAAGCCGGCTTCCAGCTTGCGGCACGCACGCTGATTGCACGGCTGGATCGCATTGCGCCCTCCGAGGCGGAGCTCCGCCGCCGGTGCGGCTTCTGCTGAGACTGAGCCGTCGCCGAAGCCCGCAACCGCGGCAGAGACGCAGGCCGCGTTCGAAGTGCGGCTTTCGCTCACTCGAGGCGGCGTTCGAGCAGCGAAAGAGCCTGGCGGAGAGCAACCGAGGGAAGAGCCGAAGGTCGAGTCGCCCGAACCGTGGCTGCGCAACGCCTCCCGGTCGGCATGGCGCAGTCGAAATCCGTGCGCATTGCACTGGAGCGGCTGGATCGCATGATGAACGCGGTGGGCGAGCTGGTCATCAATCGCACCCGCATGCTGGGCCGGCTGGCGGAGTTGGAAAAGCTGGCCGAGGTGCTGAACTTCTCCAAGGGCCGCATGAGCGACAAGGTTACCGAGTTCCAGGACAAGTACGAGTTCAGCCGCATCAACTCCGCGCCCCTGCTGTCATCGACGCAGTGGCCGGGCTCGGCGCTGGAGATGCAGCGCGGGCGGTTACGGCCTCGGCAGCCAGGTACTGGCGGTTCGGGCTACAGTAGTCGGCGGTATCGGAATCCAGCCGCTATGGCGCCCCGGCTATGGGAGTCCGTTTGACGCCGAGCCCCCCGGAGTTCAGCGAGCTGGAGATGGATCGCTACGACGATTTCGGCATTCTCTCGCGCTCGCTCACGGAAATCTCCGCCGACATCACGGAAGTACTCACCCAGTTGGACGGCTTTGTGCGCCGCGTCGATGGCGACATTGACGAGTTCACCAAGCTGGCGCATCGCCTGCAGGATGAGATCACGCAGGCGCGCATGGTGCCCATCGGCAACCTGTTCACGCGCATCGCGCGCACGGTGCGCGATGCCGCCAAGGCCAGCAACAAGCAGGTTGAGCTGACCCTGGCGGGAGCCGAGACCGAGCTCGACAACAACATCATTCAGCAGATTGCCGACCCCTTGCTGCACCTGGTTCGCAACGCCGTGGCCCACGGCATTGAGCGGGTGGAAGAGCGCTACGAGGCAGGCAAGCCCGACCAGGGCAACATCGCAGTGCGCGCCTATCACAAGGGCAATCACATTTACGTCGAGGTGGAAGACGACGGCCGCGGAGTGGACTTCGAGCAGGTGAAGGCCACCGCGGTGGAGGGCGGAGTCCTCTCCGCCGATGAAGCCGAGCGCCTGGGCCGCCGCGAACTGGTGGATCTGCTCTTCCGTCCGGGCTTTTCCACCGCGCCGCGCCGCACTGAGCTGGCGGGCCGGGGTGTGGGACTCGACGTGGTGCGCTCGAATATCGACCAATCTCAATGGCGAGATCGAGGTTGAGACCGAGAAGGGAATCGGCTCACGCTTCACCTTGAAGGTTCCGCTTACGCTGATCATTTCCCAGGCTTTGTTTGTGCAGTGCGGCGAGCAGACTTTTGCCTTCCCGCTGGGCTTTGTGGAGGAGATCCGCCGCATTCGCGCCAGCGAGATCGAAGAGGTTGGCGGCAAGCTCATCACCAAGGTGCGCGACGTGCTGACCGAGGTGGTGCGCTTCGACGAGGCCTTGCAGTTGCCGCGCCTGGAGCCGATCAATGGATATCTCCGGCTGGTGCTGGTGAACATCGGCGGCCGGCAGGTAGGCGTGGTGGTGGAGGAAGTGCTGCGCAA
Organism: uncultured Acidobacteriota bacterium; assembly: GCA_963800195.1. Classification (GTDB taxonomy): domain Bacteria; phylum Acidobacteriota; class Terriglobia; order Terriglobales; family Acidobacteriaceae; genus TOLSYN. The sequence goes on along the minus strand of CAWCZZ010000009.1, from coordinate 19,310 downwards.
GGATGAAATCGTCATCAAGAATCTGGGCGAGTATCTGCGCAACGTAAAACTGTTTCCCGGCGCGACCATTGCGCCCGATGGCAGCCTGATTCTGCTGGTCGATGTCAACCGCCTGATCATGGGCGAGTCCATCGAGCGCCGTCCGCTGACCACCGCGATGAATGCGGCGCGACTCTTCCTGCCCGGCGCAACCGCCGTGGCGCGCGGAGAGATTCCTGCAGCCGCCGTGGATAGCGTGGACAAGGAAAAGCTGGTGGTGCTGGCCGACGATTCGATCAGCGTGCGCAAGTTTGTGGGCCGCATGCTGGAGAAGGCCGGCTATCGCGTCAAGCTCGCCTGCGACGGCTTGGAGGCCTTGGAGATTGCGACCTCGAACCATTGCGACCTGGTGATTACCGATCTGGAGATGCCGCGCACCAACGGTTACGAGCTGATGCTGCATCTGCGGCAGACGCCGAGCACCAGCAAGGTTCCGGTGATGGTGGTGACCTCGCGCGCCGGGGCCAAGCATCGCGACCGCGCGCTGAAGGAAGGCGCGGCGGCATTCATGGTAAAGCCGGTGCAGGAAGAATCCTTTATCGCACAGGTAGTGGAGTTGATTGGGACCTCGGGACAGGCGACAGCCGCTCCGCCGGTGGTTCACTGAGAGATAGACAATGGCGATAGGGGAAAAAATCCGGGTGCTGGTTGCCGACGATTCGGCATTCATGCGGAAGGTGCTGCTGAGCATCCTCGATTCCGATGGCTCATTCGAGGTAGTGGGCGAGGCGCGGGACGGGCGCGAGGCGGTGGAGAAATCCGCCAAGCTCAAACCGCACGTCATCACCATGGACATCAACATGCCGCACATGGACGGGCTGCAGGCGACCGAGATCATCATGTCCACCGAGCCGCGGCCAATCCTGATCGTCAGTTCGGAATCCAAGGACGGCGCCAGCCACGCTTGCGCGCGCTGGAGCTGGGAGCCATCGATTTTGTCGCCAAGCCCAGCAGCGGCGTCGATCTGGATATGTCCAGCGTGCGCGAGGAGCTGGTGCGCAAGCTGCGCATTGCCTCCAAGGTTCGCGTCGTGCGCAATCTGCTGCGCTCCGGCGCCGGCCAAGGTTGCGCGGGTCGAGGAGCCGCGCCCAGAATTCTGCTGCCGCGCCGTGACGAATGGTACGCGCTTGCCGGTTGCGGTGCTGGCCGCCTCCACCGGAGGTCCGGCGACGCTGATGAAGCTGGTGCCGGAATTTGCGGCGGACTTTCCCGGAGCGATGCTGGTGGTGCAGCACATGCCCGGAGCTTTACTCCCAGTTTGCCGAACAGCTTGCGGCGTCTCGCAGATTCCGGTGAAGCACGCCGAGAACGGCGAACCTCTGCGCGCCGGACATGTGTATGTCTGTCCCGGCGACTGCCATCTGCGGGTTGCCCCGCCGGGACGCATCGTGCTTGATGACGGCCCGCGCATTGCCGGCTACCGGCCCAGCATCGACGTGACCCTGGAGTCGGTGGCCGCGCTGGCCGGGGCCAACGCCGTGGCCGCAATCCTTACCGGAATGGGCAACGACGGCGCGCGCGGGGTGATGGCGATTCAGGAAAACGGCGGCCTGGTGCTGGCGCAGGATGAGGCGACCTCGGTGATCTTCGGCATGCCCGCCGAGGCCATCAAGACCGGCGCCGTGGGGCAGGTTCTGCCGCTGGAGCAGATTGCCGCGGCGATTACCCGGCGGGTGGCGTTTTACCGGCGTAGCGCGGGCGGCGGGAGAATGACGGTGGTAAGATTGCGGAGCGCATGCCCAGGCAGATGCAGAGCTGGCGGATGCGGTGAAAGAGAACGAGCGGCGGCCCTTGTTTGTCTCGCGCCGGCCAAAGCCGGTGGCGGCCACGGCCGGACCGGTGATCCTGTTCACCGCGGGCGGATGGCGATTTGCCGTGGAGGCCAGCGAGGTCGAGGAGATTCGCGATTGTGACGATCGTACCCCGATTCGCAGCTGAAGGGTCCGGAGCCGATCGACTTTGCCTTGCAGGTCGGGCTGGGAGCGGGAATACTGGAGCGTTTCGTGGTGCTGAAGCCGGGCGAGTGCTCGCTGGGCGTGACCGAAGTGGAGCGCATGACGAGTTTGCCCAAAGTGGTGCCGCTGCCGGGGTTATTCCGCGGAGCGGAGCGGCAGTGGTATCGCGGGTCTGCTGTTGCTGGAGAACGATGTGGTTCCGCTCGTTAGAACAGAGTATTGGACGGCCATGGTTCCGGCCAAAGCGGAGTGGGCATGAATGACACGACCCGATTCGTGACCTTTCCCCTGGGAGAGGAGCGCTATGCGCTGGACTCCAGCCAGGTGAAGGAACTGGTGATGCCGAGCCAGGTCTACTCATTTCCGCACACCATGCAGTCGCTGGAAGGGGTGCTGGTGCGGCGCGGAGCGGTGATTCCGGTCTGCGATCTGCGCGCGCCTTTGGCCATGGTCCCGGAGCGCAAGCCTCTACGTGATTGCGCAATGCAACTACGCGGGACGCGCTCAACCGTGGCCATTCCGGTGAGCGGCGACTGCGAATTGGTGCAGGGCGAGCGGGACGAGGCCCCGAGCAACGACCCGGAAGCGGTGACCTTTGTCGCTGGCCTCTTGCGTACCGGCGGCAGGACAGTTCCTCTGCTGGACCTGGACCAGGTTGTGGCACACTGCATTCAACCGGCCATTGCGTCGGCCAGGGAGGCGAAGCGATGAGCAGCAAAACCGAGGCTCTCAATCAGCGGATTCTGGTGATTGACAGCAATGTGTTTTTTGCGCGGCGCCTGACCGAGGCGCTCAAAGCGCATGGATTCGACGTGATCCACAGCACCCAGCCGACCTATGCGCTCACCATGCTGGAGTGGGACGCGCCCACGGCGATCCTGTGCGCCACCAATCTGCGCGAGATGAGCGTCTTCGATCTGCCGCAGAATCCTGCACAGCGACGCGGCCACCACCAATATTCCCATCCTTGCCATGGGCGACGGCGGAGAACAGGCGCTGATGGAGGCATTCCGCTCCGGTTGCGACGATTACATCGACCGCCGCCGCGGCCCGGAAAACATTGCCGCGCAGGTGCGCACCTTCCTGCTCAGCCGCCTTGAAGGCTTCCATCCCACGCAGATGCTGGAGTCGGAACAGACCGTGCTGGAGGGCAGCCTGTCGCACCTCGACCTGCCCGGCGTCATTCAGATGCTGGCGCATTCGCGGCAGTCGGGCGTGCTCTACATCAATGCGGAAACCCTGGATGGAACCGTTTTCTTCAACCGCGGCGAAGTGCTGCACGCCGAGGTGGGCGAGATCATCGGCGATGAAGCGGTGATTCGCATTATCAAGAATTGCAATGGCGTCGATCGCGGCGTCTACAAATTTGTGCCCGGCTCGCTGGCCGCCACACGCACCGTCTTCCGTTCTGTGACGGAGTTGATGCTGGAGGCGCTGCGCGAAATCGACGAAGAGCGCGCAGCCAACGAGGGAGGATACAAATGAGCGCAAAGCCGGTGGTCTATTTCATCGACGACAGCGCGACCATGCGCGAGGTGATTAAAATCGCCTTCCGCCGCGAAGATCTTGACGTCATCACCTGCCATGATGCCAGCAGCGCCATGGACCTGATGGACCATAGCGCTCCGGACGTGGTGATCACCGACGTCATCATGCCCGGCCGCGACGGCTACGAGGTCTGCCAGTACATCAAGCAGCATCCGCGCTTTGCCCAAACCCCGGTGATTCTGATGTCCGGCGTGGTCAACAAGGGAGTGGCGGAGCGCGCCTTCGCCGTCCATGCCAATGAGCTGATCCGCAAGCCATTTCAGCCGCAAGACCTGATCGCGCGCGTGCGCCATCTGCTCGCCGCCCCGGTGGAAGCCGAGCCGCCGCAGCCGACAGGCCTATAAGGATGCCAGCGCCGTGCTCAGCAGCATCTTCAGCGGTCCCATGCCTTCGCGCAACGGTCACGGCCCATCGCGCATCACCGGACCGGTTCCGGTGCTCCGCGCGCCGCGCCGCGCATCCCCAGCGATCCGGCTCCGGTCGCCTTCGATTGCGGCCACGGTGGCGGCTGCGCTGACTCCGCCGGTGGTAGCCCCGCCGGTCTCCATTCCCGGCGCGCAGATCACCGGTTCGGCGCAGATTCCCGTTCCGCCGCCCCAGCCCGGACGAGTTCCTCCTCCGCCCATCCCCGGCAACAGCTCAGACGCCGGGAAGAATGCGGCTGGAAATTCTGCGGCTGCACAGCCAGATCAAGAAACTTGAGGCGGAGCTGGCTCGCCGAACGCGAATACTCGAAAGCCCTGGAACAGCACGTCACATCCTTGCAGGAAACCGATTAGCCATCGCGCCTATAGTGCAGCAAAAAGCCCGGATCGCTCCGGGCTTTTCTTGCGTGTGCAGCTTCCGCTAGCTGAACAGAATCTCCTTCGTTCGCATCTCCTTCACCAGATCGCGCAACTTGGCCGCCCGCTCGAACTCGAAGCTCTTGGCTGCCTCGCGCATATCCTCTTCCATCTTGGCGATGAAGGCATCGAGTTGCTCCTGCGACTTGAACTCCGGCATGCCGTCGTTCTCCACCGGAACATCCGCGTAGTCGGCGGCGATCACGTGGGCCAGCGACATATCGGCCGCGCGGCCCACGGTCTGCGGAGTGATGCCGTTCTCCACGTTGTAAGCCTCCTGAATGGCCCGGCGGCGGTTGGTCTCGCCCATGGCTTTCCTCATCGAGTCCGTCATGCGGTCGGCGTAGAGAATGGCGCGGCCTTCGACGTTGCGGGCGCAGCGGCCAATCGTCTGGATCAGCGAGCCTGCCGAGCGCAGGAAGCCCTCTTTGTCGGCGTCCAGAATCGCCACCAGCGAAACCTCGGGCAGGTCCAGTCCCTCGCGCAATAGATTGATACCGATCAATACATCGAACTCGCCCTTGCGCAGATCGCGCAGAATGTTGATGCGCTCCAGGGTCTCGATCTCCGAATGCATGTAGCGGCAGCGCACTCCAACCTCGGCGTAGTACTCGGCCAGATCCTCGGACATGCGCTTGGTCAGCGTGGTCACCAGCACGCGCTCGCCGCGCTCCGCGCGCAGCCGAATCTCATGCAGCAGATCGTCGATCTGCCCCTTCACCGGACGCACCTCGACCTGCGGATCGACCAGCCCCGTGGGGCGAATGATCTGCTCCACCACCACCCCCGCCGATTTCGTCAGCTCATACGGTCCCGGCGTCGCGCTCACGTAGATCACCTGGTTGACCCGCGCCTCAAACTCCTCGAAGGTGAGCGGGCGGTTGTCGAGCGCGCTGGGCAAGCGGAAGCCGTAGTCGATCAGGTTCTGCTTGCGCGAGCGGTCGCCATGCCACATGCCGCGCACCTGCGGCGCGGTCTGGTGAGACTCGTCCATGAACAGCAGAAAGTCGCGCGGCACATAGTCCAGCAGCGTCGGCGGAGGCTCGCCCGGCAGCCGCCCGGTGAAGTGGCGCGAGTAGTTCTCAATGCCGTGGCAGTAGCCCATCTCCTTGATCATCTCCAGATCGAAGCGGGTGCGCTGGTGGATGCGCTGCGCCTCCACGATGCGCCCCTGGTTTTCCAGCTCTTTCTCCCACCACAGCATCTCCTGCACAATCGAATCCACCGCCGCGCTTTTCGTCTCGGGCTTCATCACGTAGTGCGATTTCGGATAGATAGGCAGGCGCTGATATTTCTGCTTCACGGTGCCGAACAGCGGATCGATCTGCGCCAGCGACTCGACCTCATCGCCCCAGAGTTCGATGCGGTAGGCGTGGTCGTCGTAGGTCGGATAGACTTCGATGACGTCGCCGCGCACCCGGAATGTGCCGCGCTTGAAGTCGCCGTCGGTGCGCTCGTAGAGAATCTCGACCAGCTTGCTGGTGATCTCCTTGCGCTTGATCTTCTGTCCCTTTTCCAGGAAGAGCAACATTCCGTAGTAGGCTTCCGGCGAGCCCAGGCCGTAGATGCAGCTCACCGAGGCGACGATGATGCAGTCGCGGCGCTCAAACAGCGAGCGCGTCGCCGAGAGCCGCAGCTTGTCCAGCTCATCGTTGACCGTCGATTCCTTCTCGATGTAAATGTCGCCGGCGGGAATGTAGGCCTCCGGCTGGTAGTAGTCGTAGTAGGAGACAAAGTACTCGACGGCGTTGGCCGGAAAGAAGCTCTTGAACTCGTGATAAAGCTGCGCCGCCAGCGTCTTGTTGTGCGCCATCACCAGCGCCGGACGCTGGCATTCCTCGATCACCTTGGCCATGGTAAACGTCTTGCCGGAGCCGGTAACGCCGAGCAGCACCTGGTGCTTTTCGCCCTCGCTGAGCCCGCGCGTCAACTGCTCAATGGCCGAGGCCTGATCGCCCTGCGGCTTGTAATGGCTATGAACCTTCAATTCCATGATTGGCCGGAGTCCCCACTCCCCGCAAAGCCCACCGGGCTCCCAGTGAGCAACCGCGGGCTCTGCGTAACTTTTGATTATATCACGCGGGAGAAGCCCCAAGAAGCCCCTCAGATTCTTTATCACGGGGATGTCTGGACGTGCCACAGGTGACCGTAAGAGGATCTTTTGTCATGCCATCTATTGAACAGCCTTAACGCTGCGCCGCACCATTCGTCGATGAAGTTTGGCGGTCGAAATGGTTTGCTAGGTTTTGGTCGCCGTACTCGTCATTTTATGGCTTTGGTGACAGATCTCCGACGCAAGGAAAGGCTGTCGCAGCTCTCGCAGTCGGCGCGGCCATGATGGTCTGCGTTCTGTGGCAAGTGGCGTTGAAAAAACTGCATGGATGCTTCTGCTTTTTGCCTTTCTCTATGTTGAGCTCAGCGCAATCGATCAGGATAAGCAGGATAATGATAGAGCTACGAAGCAAGCTCGCACGGAAGAGCGTACAAGTTTCGAGAAGGTTCTAAATCAGGAAAGAGCGGACAATCGAACCATTCTGGAGCAAGAAAAAAGCGGAGACTTGACTGCTGTCTTTAACACAAAGCCAAAATCAATTCACGGCCACAATCGAGAACTTTCGGTGAGCCTCGCAGCACGAAGAGCATAACCAATTTCTCAGGGGATTTTGAACAAACAACAGGAGTTGTTCGATCACGAACAGCAACTCGCCGAATCCCTCGATGGAACGTTGCTCCCGTCAAATGAGCCGACTCCAAGAAACAGTTGTGGTGATGTTCCATCAGGGGGAGCAATCCTTATGCTGGGAGACGACACCCAGCACAATGCCGCGCTAGTCACTAGATTTCCTCACACCGTACTTGAGTTCGTGCATGACAAGGTAAAGATACCCATGCTCAGCCTAGATCGATCCCCAAGTGGCACTCTCACCGTTCTCCTCGATATTCGAAGTGGAGACGGGAAAATCAGTTGCAAGAATGGACAAGGAAGGATTCGTGGTCAACCGTAACAACTTTCTAGAGGTAAAAAGGAACAAGAGCAGTTTAAAAATCATAGACGAATATGGAAATGAAGTTTTGAAAGTGCGCTACCTAAACCCCAGCGCTATCAGCGTGAGCGGTCCGCACATTGGATTACCCAAGGATCTCGTTATCTCTTCCAATTCTGGCGATGACGGCGCCGTCTGGCCGTGACTGTGCTCTGAGGCCTGGTTGGCTCGCCCTGTGCCCTTCCAGGCGACAGGTCAGGGTCTCTTTCCTGGCGGGTTTTCATTACCTGAACACGCGAGCGTTTTGAGGGTCGGTTTCCGCGCCTGACCAAAAGCCGGGACGGCCACGGAGCACTTGCCCTGCGCCGTCAGAATCTCCCCACGCAAGGCGTAGGCCGCGGCGCTCGGATTCTTTTCGATGCTGATGTCCACACTCTCCAGCGCCTTTCCATAGCTCTTCGCCTCGAAGAGCCTGTTCGCCAGATTCAACCGCCGAAGCGCCCCGCATCTTCGCTGTGTCAGTGCCGCCGCGGGTTCAGCGCCGCCGCCAATTCTTCGTCGCTGATCTCTTTCAGCAGATTGCGCACGCGGGCGCGAACCACCGGAGCATAATTGACCTCCTGGAATGGCTGGTAGGCAACCAACCTGTGCTGCTGGTCGCATTTGCCCTCGCCGGAAGCTGTGCCACACCCAACGCTCCGTACAGTACATCGCCTACATCGATCAGGCCGGCATCGCGATGCCGGCTCCTTCGCGTCGGCTTGGGCGTCGGTGCTGGCTGCGCGATCGGAGACCACGGCTACCCAATGGACGGGTTTTCCGGCGAGTTCCTTTTCCACCGGCAGCCAATTTTTTGAGAGCAACGCGCGAGTAATACTGTCCGGGCCGGAAATAGATAAAGACGTTCACCTCCATGGTTAGAAGGTGATCCTTGCCCCCCGCAAGCGTCGGCATCTCCGCATCCTGCACCAAGGTGCCTAGCTGGGCGTGGGAGTAGCCCCACGCCCCAGACCGAACGTCAGCCAAGCAAACAGCAGAAGGATTCCGCGAATGCGGTTACGGCCTGGCGTCATGGCTTGGCTTCGGTCACGCTCGCTGCAGCCTTCGTGCGGGAGTTGTTGTACGTCTTCGTGGACTGGCAGGTCCTTGTGCCAGGAGCCGCCGGTTTCCGTCTTTGAAGTTGATCTTGAGCATCCAGCCCTTCGGGCCATACGGGACTGCGTCGCGGATCTGGTGATCCTGTCCGGAGGCGTGGACCTCATGGCAGGCGCGGCACGTGCGGCCGAGGTCGGTCTTGTTGACGTGCAGGTAGTGCAGATTCCTGCTGCCATCGCGGAACTGCGTGAGTTCCTCGGTCTTGAGGCTAGGTAAACGACTTTCTCTTCGTGACAGCCGAAGCAGAGCGCATAGTTCTTGGCATCGTAACCAGATAAAATGCAGCCGGGTATGCATTTGTCAGCAGCCGGAAGTTGTCGCCGCCATGCGTCTTGTGACAGGCGCTGCAATCTTCGCCAGCCACCGGGCCGTGATGATTCGCTTGTCGGCGGGCAGTTTCATGTTGGTCAGCTTTTTGCCGTTATGGTCCAGAACGTCGTCCTTGCCGTGGCATTGCATGCAAAGCTGCATCGGCATCTGGACGAGCAGGTGCTCGATATTGGCGCCGTGCGGGTTGTGGCAGTTGATGCATTTGTCGCCTTGCGTTAGCGCGTCGTGCTTAACCGTCGATTGCAGCGCTGCCTGCTTGATCTGCTGATGGCAGCTCAAACACAGCGTCCCGGACTCTCCGAGAAGCAGCTTGCGGCTGCTTCGGTCGTGCGGGTTATGGCAGCTCAAGCAGTTCTTCTGGGATGGCGGATGAGCGTACTTGCGCGCCAGCGTCTCCCGGAAATCGTCGTGACAGCCCAGGCATAGCTCATTGACCGAGGCCTTCACCGGGCCGGGATTCTTGGCTCGTTTCTGAGGTGGCAGATGCTGCAATCGCCGGAGTCGAAAGGCGCATGGTCCGAGACCGCCTTCTCGCTGGAAGGCAGCGGCGCGACCCTGCTGTCGCTGATCTTGGTCACGATCCGGTGCGGACTGGGATGGGATCCAGGCGCTTGACTCTTCTTCTTGGAGGTCTCGGCGCTGCAGAGCAACGTGGCGAACAGGAGGAGTAAGAATACGCCCGCTGCGGCGGGGCTGATGTTCCGGCGGATTGCCGGCGGAAGCCAGATGGCGGAAACCGTCGCGGTCTGTTACAGCAGTGAACTGGAAGTCTTTTCAAGCAGAAATCTCCATCCCGGCCCCGCTGAGTGCTCGGTCCCTTTTTCCCCTTAATCAGAACTGCAAACAACAACTTCCGAAATCAAGAAGACACGATCAACGATCCGCCCACACACTCAAAGCGATGAGCGCCATCATCATCACAATCGCATAAAGAATAATTTCTAGAGAGTATAAGCAGAGTTGCTGAATTTCAAGAATGAAATGGCATTAGATGAGGAGCTTGGGTAACTTGCAAAAAGTGACTATCGGTGATTTCCCAACGCCCAGGTTGTCGGCAACCCGGCACAGCCCGCTTACAGCCCCAGCACTTCCAGCAATTCCAACGGATGGTCGATCAGCACGTCGGGCGGATGAATTTTCAGCGACTCCGGGGAGAGGCCGTAAGTGACGCCGACGGAGAACATTCCGGCGTTATTGGCGGTCAGCACGTCGTTCTGCGAGTCGCCGATCATGATGGCCTGGGTCGGGTTCGGCGCCGTGCTCCTCCAGCAGCACGCGCGCCCCGTGCGGATCGGGCTTTTTGGTCGGAAAGCTGTTGCCGCCATAAATCTGCGACATAAAAGGCGAGAGCTGCAGGCCATCGCAGATTCCTCGCGAAGGGCCGATGGGCTTATTGGTGAGCACCGCCATCTGCAGGTCGCTGCGCTCGCGGATGGCCTTCAGAGTATCGAGCACTCCGGGATAGACGTAGGTGTAGTCCAGTTTGTGCTCGCGATAGTAGAGCATGAAGTATTCCAGCGCGCTCTTTACAAAGCTCTCGTCCTGCGGATCGCCCAGGGCTCGGCGTACCAGCATGGGCGCGCCGTCGCCAATGTAGCTGGCGACCACCTCGACGGGCAGTTCAGGACGCTCAAGTGGCGGAGCATGGCGTTAATCGAGTGAGCCAGGTCCAGTTCGCTGTCCACCAGCGTGCCGTCCAGGTCCCAGAGAAGCAGTTTTATCTGTGTGGCCGGAATCGGCCGCTTGCTCTGAATCATCTTATCCTGAGTATATTCGTGTGCGGCTGCCCGGCAGGTCCAGCATCAGGTTTCATTTACAATGAAGCGTTCGGTCTGCTGGTTTCCGCATCCAACCGGAGCGGCGTAATTCATCGAGGGAAGCGCGAATGTCGTCGAAAGTCGTGCAGAGCGAGCCACGGATCGCGGTAGAAAAGACCTACGAAGGACTGCTCCCACAGCAGTTGCTGGATATTTATCGGCTCATGTATCTTTCGCGGCGCATCGATGACCGCGAAATCATGCTGAAACGCCAGCAGAAGATCTTCTTTCAGATCTCCTGTGCCGGGCATGAAGCCCTGCTGCTGGCCGCAGCCGCCAATCTGCGCGCCGGTTACGACTGGTTTTTCCCCTACTATCGCGACCGCGCCCTGTGCCTTGCCCTGGGCGTGACCCCGGAAGCTATGTTCTTGCAAGCCGTCGGCGCTGCCGCCGATCCGGCATCCGGTGGCCGCCAGATGCCTTCGCACTGGGGCAGCCGCGAGCACAATATCTTCACCACCTCGTCGCCCACCGGAACCCAGCTTCTGCAAGCCGTGGGCTGCGCCGAGGCCGGGCGCTACTTCACCCGTCATCCGGCGGCAGATGCCAAAGTTGACGGCGATTATCGCGAGTTCAAGGATGTGCAGCATCACGCCGACGAGGTCACCTACGTCTCCTGCGGAGAAGGCACCACCTCGCAGGGCGAGTTCTGGGAGTCGATGAACACGGCTTCCAAGCGCAAGCTTCCGCTGCTCTATCGTATCGAGGACAACGGCTACGCCATCTCCGTTCCGGTTAAGTACCAGACGGCGGGCGGCAACATCAGCCCGCTGGTGGCAAATTTCCCGAACTTCCACTTTGAGGAGTGCGACGGCACCGACTTTCTTGAAAGCTTTGCCGCCCTGCGCCGCGCCGTCGAGCACGTCCGCTCCGGCAACGGCCCTGCGTTTGTGCACGGCCATGTCATCCGTCCCTACTCGCACTCGCTCTCCGATGATGAGAAGCTCTACCGTCCCGAGTTCGAGCGCAAGAAGGATGCGGTGCGCGATCCTCTCCCGCGCTTGCAGAAGTTTCTGCTCGCCGAGGGCATTCTCGATCCGGCTTCCCTGCAGAAGCTACAGCGTGAGGTCGATGCCGAAGTGCAGGCCGCCGCCGATGCCGCTCTCGACGCGCCTTTCCCGGAACCCAACAGCTACGCTCTCCACGTTTACTCGGAGAACCTGAAGCCCACCGCCAAGAGCTTCGAATCGGCTCCGGTCTTCGAAGGCGGCGACCGCACCATGGCCGACCTCATCAACACCTGCCTGCGCGATGAGATGCAGCGCGACGAGCGCATCGTCATCTTCGGCGAAGACGTCGCCGACTGCTCCAACGACGAGTATCTGGAAGACAAGAAGCTGAAGGGCAAGGGCGGAGTCTTCAAACTCACCGCCGGTCTGCAGCGCCAGTTCGGCTCTGACCGCGTCTTCAACTCGCCGCTCGCCGAAGCTAACATCGTGGGCCGCGCCCTCGGCATGGCGACTCGCGGACTCAAGCCGGTGGTCGAGATTCAGTTCTTCGACTACATCTGGCCAGCCATGCACCAGCTTCGCAATGAACTGCCGCTGATTCGCTGGCGCTCCAATGACGCGTTCTCCTGCCCGGCGGTCGTCCGGGTCGCCATCGGAGGCTATCTCACCGGCGGCGCCGTCTACCACTCGCAGTGCGGCGAGAGCATCTTTACCCACACCCCCGGCATGCACGTGGTATTTCCCTCCAACGCGCTCGATGCTGCCGGTCTGCTGCGCACTGCCATCCGTTGCGACGATCCGGTGCTCTTCCTCGAACACAAGCGGCTCTACCGCGAGCCCTTTGGCCGCGCCCCCTATCCCGGCCCGGATTACACGATTCCCTTTGGCAAGGCGCGCATCTGGAAAGAGGGAACCGACGTCACGGTTGTCACCTACGGCGCTACCGTTCCGCGCACTCTGCAGGCCGCGCAGCGCCTGGAGCGTGAGCATGGCATCAGTGTCGAGGTGCTCGATCTGCGCACCCTTAACCCCTATGATTTCGAGGCCATTGCCGCCTCGGTCGCCAAGACCAGCCGCGTGCTGGTGGTTCATGAAGACATGCTGAGCTGGGGATATGGCGCCGAAATCGCCGCCCGCATCGGCAGCGAACTCTTCGACAAACTCGACGCTCCCGTGCAGCGCGTCGCCGCCAAAGACACCTTTGTCGCCTACCGCCGCTCAGGTGGAAGACGCCATTCTGCCCCAGGCCGACGACATCTTCGCCGCCATTCAGAAGCTGAAGGCGTATTGAGCTTTTGGTGGCCCACATCCGCCCTGTAGTTGGGCGAATGTGGGGAGGGTAGAGGCATAATCCAGAGCATGGTTTCCCAAATTCCAGAGCTGTTAGGAAGGCTGCTCTTCCCACTAGGCGGCAGCGTCACGAACCGGAGACAGCGGGATCACTTTCACAGTCACCTTATTAAAGAATTCGCGGTCATTTCCGAAGGTCATAGTCTCAGCGCAATGGCCGCATAACCAAAAGTGCTCTACTGCGACCGTCTTCTTTTCGTACCGAACAAGCGGAGTTTTCTCCTCTTATGGTACACGGAGAAGCATGCCATCACCTCGATGGCGGAACATTGCCGAACACGTCAGGCTTGCGCATTTGTCTAACATTAGGGGAGCTCCTTTGAGAATGAAACTTTTTTCCAGCGAGATGGAAACGCCACTGAACATTCGCCTGCGTATCGTTGGATGGGCTTCTAGTGCGATGAAGCCGAAGCCCACACAACGCAGCCCGGCAAATTCTCTGGGCGAGTTCGTCTACAGCGCCGATTCAATCTCGAAACCCCACGCCTCAAGAAGCGGCTCAGGAATGAATTTCGAGTTTTTGTTGTGACGTGCCCACTCCCGAAGACGAGTTGAGCGAATGTACTGTTCAGGTTGCAGTTTGAAATCGTGCGTGACCCGCTCAAATTCAATAATGGGTGGTGGTCCGGCCATCTGCGGCTTTCCCCAGTTTGGATTGCCGCGTCTCTTTGCCATCTACTCAGTCCTTTCCTTGCGCCAAGAACGACTAAATAAGGCTCGCCTATTAATCCGCTTGTATTCCAGACTCAGGCCAAGCTTTCTCAAAGTCTACCGAGTCCAGAAATAGATTTCTGTTCGATATTGCTCACATAGGACCAGGCCTCGGGTGCAGCGAAGGCATTAGGGGCAACTATTTCACGCACGCAATCTTATTCAGTTCAGAATCCGCTGAACGCTGGTGAACATCAGATATTGAAGATAGAAGACAGCTCCAGATGTGCGCCTGGAAGGCGGCGAACCAGAAACATGACGAGCAGTATGCCAATGATCCGTGGTTCAGGCTGTGGAAGCGGGGCGGAGAATGAGGATGGCATATGCCCGTTCTGCAGTTCTTCCTTACAACTTTCCACAAGCACAGCAGCATCTACTTACGTAACAGATTGAACACCGGGCGTTTTTCCGCAACGTCGGCAGCCTGTTCTTTGGACTGCCCCTTCAAGCAGTAGCCTTCAAAATTCTCAAGTATCCCCGTTTTTCTTCCCACCAAAAACTCCCCGCCCGAGGTGTGTGCGGGTTATGGTTTCATGCTAGGCGCATCCAGGCACGTTGTTCGTCACCCTACACACACCGTCAGCAGCGGACCGGAGATGAAGGCAGATTATGCTGCCCGTGCCCTGATAGCGATGTCCATGCTGCGTTCCAATACATCAGCTTTAGCTTTCCGCTGGACTTGACCACCGGATATGCTCGTTACCGTGCTGCTGGGTGCTGCGAACCGCTCCCCGGTAGCAATGTCTACGCTGTGCGCAAATCCTCCTCTCTCGGCTGAGATTGGCTGCCCGCTGCTGCGACATGTGACAAGGCGGGCGGTGCCAACAGGGTGAGCCAACTCATTTGCAATTCGATAGAGCAAGCTACCGCTTGAGCCGCTAGGTCGAAAAGATTGCCGAATACGGGGTTGAACCGCAGAGCTTCCTGATAGATATCGAGTGCGCATGAATTCAAGGTGACTACAGTGGAGAGCGATGCCTTCTCAATCCCCAACGCCTGATCCATTGCACGGCTGCACAGGTCTTGGAAATCAGCGGAAAATCCGGCCTTATGGGTTTGAGCTTCATTTGCTGCCACGAAAGACAGCGGAGCACTTCTGGCTGTTTGGGTTCCGGCGTTCATGACTCCTCCTTAAAATGAAAAAGGGATAGATACGCTTGCTCGCTTGCCTCTGATTGAGCGGTTGGCAATATCTATACTTCTTTCGTGAGTTTCTATAGATTCCCGATGCACAGGTATAGTTGTGCAGGGCAGTAAGGGATGCTCGCAATTCATGAGATTGTCATCATGGCCTTCGTCGCTAAATTGTTCAAAAGTCGATGACGATAACGTCGCATTATTGATGCTATCGATACTTTCGATAGGCAGCAGATGAACTTCTGGTAAGCCGCATCCAGAATCTGTCCACATCTATCCACAACAACCATGGGACTGCATCTGCGGACACTTGACCGACCCGTAGGAGCAGAACACAAGGCAGTCCCCGGCTTCGGTCGCAGGATGGTCTTGCAATTCCCGCATTCATAGAGGAACTGACAGGCAGTGGTCGGCATGACTCCCCGCTTCGAGTGATCGCAATGTGGGCATGTCAGCACAGATGCAAGAATTACTTCCGTCATGTCCAACCTCAGAGCTAAGCCGCAAGCCGTTTTACCGGGAGCAAGTCATGCAGCGCAGGCTCTCCCCCCGTTGTGTATCTCGCTCCAAAGGACAGGAGTGCATTGCAATGATTCCCGAGTGGTGAACTCTCATGCGAATAAATCCGTCGGGGGCTCTGCAAAAGCCTACGATGATATCAACGTGGGAGGAGGCGAGTCGAATGGCACCGGACCAACAGCGTGAAGCTGATGACCTCTACAAGCAAGCTCAGAACATTCTTTTGCACGAAATGACGGAAAGTGAGCAAGCGTTCGTCAATGAACTGGGGTGGGACAATCGTGCGACCCTGCCCGCAGATAAACTCTCTCGGCTAAAGGAACTGGTCAGGAAAAAAGGGAACAAACCGAGCGAACCGTGATGACATTACTGCTGGAGGCCAGGTGGTATCCCGGCACCTTCCTGATCTGTTCGGCAAATGATTTCCGGCGTTTGTGATTCAAATCATAGCTCGCAGCCCACTCTCCCGATACTCTGGTCATAGAAGACTGATCGTGCTTGACTTGCAATACAACTGCCCGCCCTTTGATGCCGCTATCTTGGCAAGGACATCACAAAATAAACCGCTACTCTGCCTGCATCACGGAAGGTGCCAGCCATGCGTTCAGATATCGTTTTTGAGGCACTGCAATCGAAGAACCGCTTTGTGTTGTGCCATGAAGCATTCAAGGCTGTTCGCTTGCTTCACAAGAGCAATACTCGCATCGAGGATACGACCAATGACGCACTCATGCGCATTGCAGATGCTGAGCAAATCGTGATCAGGCCAGAAGACGCAATCATGCCTCCTCTGGAGCCTTAGCTCTACGCCCCAGCCGCCGCCTGCCCCATGAAGCTGCTGATTGTTTCGATAGATATTCATGTGCGAAAGGCTGGTGCCGAAACGAACCGAAAAGCAAAGCCAGCATAAATTCTTAAGCCGAGCGTCCATTCAACGGTAGACGAAGGACAATCACGATGACCGATTGTGTGAAGCGACATACGAAACTGCCCGCTGGGACTATAACGAGAAGCAACGCCGTGCACAAACTGCTCAAAACGCACTCCTGCCAACAGTGTCCAGAGTGCGGGAAGTGGGCGCTCTATGTGCTGAAGGGTTCATCGCTGCCCCGCCTAAGAGCGTAGGGGTACTGGAGAACTGGTAGGCAGAGCCCGAGATTCATGCAGGAATTCCTGCGGCGTGCCGGACAATGACGCCGCCGCTGGTGGAGTTACGACGAATGCTTTCGGGCCGGAGTTTCCACCTGACGAAGAGCATTTCCACATCGAATTCTGCGTCCCGGAGAACGAAGCTCAACAGATCGCCAATCTGCTCCTCGTCATCGACAACAAAAACCTTTCATCTATTCATCCTTCCTTTCCTGGGGTAGTTAGTTTGCAGATGAAGTCTCCCAATACAGAGTTGCGAGCGTCTGGTGCCGGACAAAATGAGGATGCGAATTGTGTGCTATACTCCGGGTAAATTAACAATTTATCAATCAACTCGAAATCTGTCCGGTTGTCTCAAATGCTCCTTTGGTGCAAGCCGACAGAAAACGAGAGTCTGAAGTCATGGCAATGCGGGTATTCATCGTTGACGACGAGCAATGTATTGCCGACACGCTAGCAGTGATCCTGCGCCAATCCGGGTATGAGGCAAGTGCGTTCTACAACGCTCAGAGCGCCTTGGCCGCGATCGAATCTTGCAGGCCGGAGCTGGTTATCAGCGACGTTGTGATGCCCGGAATGAGCGGCGTGGAGATGGCTGTTCTGATCCGAGAGCGCCACCCAGCGTGTAAGGTTCTGCTGTTTTCGGGAAACGCTACCACGATGGATATGCTCGAAGGGGTTCGACGGCAGGGGCACGATTTTGAACTGTTGGCGAAGCCTATTCACCCCGCAGATTTACTGGCGAGGATTGAACGCTAAGACAGGTGCTCCATCTTGAAGCCGTCTCCCGCCACGCCAGTTTCATAACCTGACACCTTGAGCACCTGCGCCAGCAACCTCAACCTCAATGCAGCTCTCGCCAAGGAACGAGCTCGCCAGGCAAGGGGCCGATCGCCGAATGTTCTATTCAGCCACAGCCTCACACATGCGGTTCTCGTCCGAGCGTGTCGCTCACTTTTCGTGCAAGCGTACCTAGGCTAAACGGCTTCTGCAAAAAATATGTACTCAGTTCGAGAACACCATTCCGCAACACGGCATCATCCGTGTAGCCGGACATAAAAATCGTCTTCAGGTGTGGGCGTAGGCTTCCGAGCATTTGCGATAACTCTCGCCCACTCATTTTTGGCATCACGACATCTGTAAGTAAGAGATCAATATGTTCCTGTTGACTCGCTACCAAAAGTGCTTCTTGGCCAGAGCTGGCTGCAAATACTGTGTATCCTAAGCTACGCAGGAATTCACAAATCGCTGTGCGAATGAATTCTTCGTCTTCGACGACTAACAAAGTCTCCGTTCCTTGCGGATTACTTTCGCCCCCCGCGGATACTTTTGACGCGATCGCCCGCTCCACCTTGGGCAGATAGACTGTAAAACAAGCGCCCAGTCCGAGTTTGCTATCGACCCTCACGTAGCCGCCGCTTTGTTCCACAATGCCGTAAACCATAGCAAGCCCCAGACCCGTCCCTTTGCCTACTTCCTTGGTCGTAAAGAAGGGTTCGAAGATCTGCTCTTGTAGCCCCTTGTCGATTCCGGTGCCGGTATCAGTGACCGAAAGCAGTACGTAATTTCCGGGTGCTACGTATGCCGCTTCGCCTATACCCCCTTCGTCCACCGTCATATTTTCAGTTGTGATCGTAAGCACGCCGCCTTGAGGCATCGCATCTCTGGAATTTACGCAAAGATTCATCAGTACCTGAACGATCTGATCGGGGTCAGCCTCAATCGCCCAGAGTGGCTCCGCCAAGGCCACTCGAAGTTCGATATCTTCACCGATGATCCGCCTTAACATCTTTGCCGTCTCATCGATCAGGGTATTCAGGTCGAGCACCACTGGGGAGATGATTTGTTTGCGGCTGAACGCCAGCAGTTGGCGAGTGAGGCTGGCTCCGCGTTCGGCGGCCTTCAGTACCTGCTCCGTATTCCGCCGTAAGCTGTCTTGAATTGAAAGACTGCTTTGCAGCATTTCCGTGTAGGCTTGTATGACCATTAGGAGATTGTTGAAGTCATGGGCAATGCCGCTGGCCAATCCGCCCACGGCTTCCATCTTCTGAGCTTGGCGAAGGTGTTGCTCGAACTGTTGCTCGATCGCACGTCTCTTGCCCTCTTCCCTCTTGCGGTTGGTAATGTCACGAACGTTACATTGAATGACCCCTCTACCGCTCTCTATATAGACATTGCTTACGAACTCCACGTTGACGGATCGCCCGTCTTTGGTCTTGAGCGGCAGGTCTTCAAATCGGACATACTGTTTCGCCTGTAACTCTCGAAAAGCCTCCTTGAATGACTCGATATCCTTGAACAACCCAATGTTCCAGAGTTCTTTACCGAGAAACTCCTCACGGGAATAGCCCAACAGCATAATCAGGAAGGGGTTCACATCTGTGATGAATCCTGTCGCCGCATCGAGAATCAGAATCCCATCCTGGGCGGTCTCAAACAGGCGCCGGTATCTGGTTTCAGAATCTTTATGTGCCTGCCCCGAGGGCACCTGTTTCGGAGCGTTGATAGCCTTTATGCCGCTCCGCATATCCCCCGCCGAGAACAACTCCTCGGTCTCTGGAGCCGCGTCAGATCTACCCTCATCCGGTTGCTCCGGTGGTTTCGACTCCCTTATCAAAGTTATGCATGTTTGCGCTGCCCTTCGAACTACAACAGGCCCAATGTCGTAGGGCCGAGGCCGACATCAAATAGTAGAGAGTCCCTGGCTTATCGGAAATTCCGTCGGTGCGATCATCCCGCTCTTGCTATCGGTTGGTCAAATTATAAAAAGGCCAAAGCACTCACTGTCCCGAATCGGGAACCGTGAGCCCGGACTAGAAGAAGC
>CAWCZZ010000008.1:0-178906 GCA_963800195.1 uncultured Acidobacteriota bacterium | reverse complement strand
GTTGGCATCGCAAACAAGCCCAAGGGCGCCCCGTCCTAACCCTCTTTTGGTTAGGGCGGGGTCTTTGACCCTGCTCTTGTCCTTTCAACCCCAGAGACATCTTCGCGTGGCGGGCGATCCAGGCCTTTGAAATAAGAAAGCCAGACGACGGGCGCTTCATTCCTTTTCGGCCTTGAGTGGGGTCCTCACTCTACCTGTGGGCTCCTTGTCCTCGCCCCCAACATTACCTTCGTGATCTTTTCCTCGCCGTCTATTTCCAGCATCATACGTTTGTTGCGTCACGCCGGAGTGCAATCGGGCCCGGTGCCGACACTGATTGGATCTTCTCGCTATAACGCGTGCATCGTACTTAAGGGAGCTCATGGAAATCGTCGGAATTCTCGCCGTCATCTGCGTCGCTTCGTACTGCTACCTCGGGCATCGTCAACACGTCGCACTGGAAAATGAGTGCAAGCGCCACGATTCGTGGCAGAAAAACAACCGCACCAATCTGCGAAGGTGGACCATGTAACCCGGCATCCTCCTGAGCAGTAGCCTTCGCTCTGGTTCGTACTCTCGCAGCGAGCGTGCCCCGCATTCGCCAAGCGCCCGGCACGTGGCACTCGACAGTGAACGCAAGCGGCCGACGTGCCCGAAAGGCGTGAGCAGGAATCGGCGAAAACGCGCATTTTGAGCCTGGACATAATCCTGTGCGCCAGGTGCCCCACCCTGAACCAGCAGTCCTCCTCTGCGAACTCAGGGTGGGGCCTTTGTCCTTTCCCCTGCCTTTGCTCTTGCCCTTGTTTTTGCTCTTGCCTCTGTTTGTGTTCTTGCCTCTATTTTTGCTCTTGCCTTTTGCTTTGGTGTCATGCTGAACGAAGTGAAGCACCCCTGCGCCGCACCAGAGTCCCTTCGGCCACCTTCAGAATCCCCGCCATCAACGGCTGACTGCCTTTCTTTGGGCGGATGCAGAGTGCCACTCCTTCAGAATTCCTGCCTTTCGCGCTACACTGTCTCCCATCTCTACGACTGACCAAGAGGAGGCACATTATGTCCGACATGCAGAGTCTTTATGACCAGCGGATCGAGGACATAAAAACCACCTGCAGTCACCGCGAACCCCAACGGGTCCCGATCATGGAAACACCACCGTCTGGCCCGTCGCCTATGCCGGCGCGAAGACCCGCGAGTTGATCGGCAATCGTGAGCTGCAGGCAGAAAAATACACCCAATTTCTCGACGATGTTTATGTCGATTGTCTGTTTAGTCCAAGTCTGATGGTCCCCATGAAGATGGTCTGGGCCTTGGAGAGTAAAACCTTCTTCATCTCCGACGATGAAGTCACCATCCAGCACAGGGATAACACGCCGATGCTCGCGGAAGAGTATCCCGAACTCATCCAAGACCCGGTCGCGTTTGCCATCAATAAACTCTGCCCCCGGAAATTTCCCGTTCTCCAAAAGCCCTATCCGCAAAACCTGCAAGCCTTGAAAAAAGCTGCTCTGGGACTGCTGGACTATGCCCTGGACAATGCCGCCATCGCCAAACGGGTAAAGGAGAAGTACGGTGTAGCTCCCATTGCGGGAGCCAAGCTCTATGCTCCGCTGGACCTCGTCTTCGACCGCTTGCGAGGCTTCGCCATCACCATGGATATGTCGCGAAATGCCGCGATGCTTGAGCAAGCCTGCGAAGCCTTATATCCCATCTATATGGCGCTCGCCGAAAAGATGATGACCGGCGCCTATCCTTTTGCCGCTACCACCGCCCACCTTCCCACCTTCCTCGGCCCCAAGAAATTCGCCAGATTCTTCTGGCCCACATACCAGAAAATGCTCTTGCGGGTCAGAGAACTCGGCTCCCAAACCCTCCTCTTCATGGAAGGAACCTGGAAGCCGTACTACGATCTTCTCAACGAGCTTCCGCCCAATACGCTGATCGGCCTCTTGGAGTGTGATGATCCCATTGAAGCCAAAAAACTCATTGGTGATACCGTCACCATCATCGGCGGCGTACCGGTTAATCTATTGGCATACGGAACAAAACAAGAATGTCTGGACTCCGCCAAAAAGATCATCGACGCCTGTGCGCCCGGAGGCGGATTCCTCTGGTCCACCGGAAGGTCATTGCTTTCCGCCGGCGACGTAAAAGCCGAGAACCTGATCGCCGTTCACCAGTTCGTTCACGAATACGGCAAGTACTGATGCGAGGAGGTCCACCCATGAGTGATGAAAAAACCGCCATGGAACTTTTGGAAGAATTAAAAAATGAACCCGACCTGCACCCCGATCCCAAGACCAGGGAAGCGCTCGTCGAAAAACTCATTTTCGCCATGATCGAGGATTAACCCAGCGAGGAGCACAGGTGGCCCACATCCGCCATCCTTTGGCGAATGTGGGAGGTGGGTCAAGCTGAGCCCACGGGTGCCCACCTTCAACTCGCGCTTTTGCGAGTTTAAAGTAAGTCTGTTGACCTTGCTTTTGCCCTTCAGAATCCCATCCGCTCGCGCTACGCTCCGGAATTGGCCAAGTAGTAACCATCCTCCCAAAACCGTTGGCGCCGCAGTCAATCGTTGCCTCTCTCGCAAAACACGCAACAAAAAGCCCTGGACAGTCTCCAGGGCCTTCCGAGGCGCATAAACGTTGGCTAATCGAAGATCAGGATCGCCGCCGCGATAGTCGTAGTCCAGATTCCGCTTTTGTCCCCAATCGCGCTTTGGGTGATGTTTGTGGTTCGCACGATCTTATTCGAAAGCCGGTAAACTTCCTTCTTCTCGTCCCAGCTTTTATCGGGATCGAAGTCCACGTTCAGCGTCGTGGCAAGCATCTCTGCCGCCAGCTCTTCGGCGTACTCGCCGGCAATGTGGTCGGTCTCGCCGAAGCTGTGGTGTTCGCTCAGATAGCCGTATGTTTCGCGGTCGGCAGGCAGTGCCAGGCCAATGCTGGAGGCCACCAGGCGATGCGGCTCGCGGGTGGAATTCTCCGCCACCACGGCGAAAACAACCTCGCCCGGACTCAGATATTTCAGTCCCTGCGCGCGCGTAAGCAGCTTGCAGTTAGGCGGGAAGATGGAGGAGACACGCACCAGATTCTGCGCGGCAATTCCCGCGTCGCGCAGCGCCAGCTCGAATGAGGTCAAACGCTCTTTGTGCTTCCCCACGCCCTTGGTGAGAAAGATGCGCTTGGGGACCATATCTTTGGCCAATTCTTATTACTCCTCTGATGAAGGCATACGTCCGAACCAGAAATGTTTTCAGGCGGCGCTTTTGAAATTAAATGATTCCGGGGACAGGCGCAATCAAGAATCGCAACTATTAGGGTGAATGATGCACGATGAGGCGCTATTTGCGGGCAGTTTGCGGCGATTTTAACCGGACTGCAATATCGATGAACGCGAGCGAGGCGCGGCTGAGAGCCTTGTCTTTGCGGAAGACCAGGGCCATGTCGCGGCGGATCTGGGCATCGGCCAGTCCAACGATGGCGATGATGCCGAGGCGAAGATCTCCGAGTGCGGTGGAATGCGCGCAGAAACCAATGCCCACGCCGGCAGAGACAAAACGCTTGAGCAACTCGCTGGAATCCAACTCCATGCTGACGTTCGGCTTCATGTTGCGATCGTCGAACAAGCGGTCGATGCTGTCGCGGGTGCGCCCCATCTTGGGCAGCAGCAGCGGATAATCGCCAATCTGGGAGATCTGGATTTCCTTGAACTTCGCCAGCGGATGTCCGGTTGGAGTGATTACCACCAGTTCATCTTTGTGAATGGGGACGGCGGTGATTCGCTTGTCGGTGACCGGCATCGCGGCCACGCCAAAGTCCGCCGAATTGTCGATCACACCCTCGATCACCTCGCGCGTTTCGGAGCGCTTCACGGTGATTCCGATGTCGGGATAGTTGCGCTTGAATTCGGCGAAGACCTCGGGAAGAATGTGCAGACAACTGCCTTCGTTGGCCGCTACCACGATCTCTCCGCCGGGGACGCGGTCAGCTTCAGCGACGGCTCGCACAGCAGCGCGACGCGCCTCCAGTGCGCTTTCCACGTAGGCCAGGAAAATCTTTCCGGCAGCGGTAATGGAGACCTTTCCGCCGGTGCGATCCAGCAACCTGCGCTCCGACTTCCTCTTCCATGGCACGAATCTGGGCGGAGATGGCGGGTTGGGTGCGGAAGCGCTTTTCGGCAGCGCGCGAAAAACTCAGGTTGCGCGCCACTTCCAAAAAGGTTTCCAACTGGTCGAAATCCATGTTTATATCACTCGAAATCCGGAAATGAACTCGTGAAACAGCCGAACATCATGATACTTGTTGACGCGAACAGTTTCATCACCTATCCAAGCATGTATCCGGCGCGAGCGCGGCGGAAACTGCGATGTGCATTGGACCGGAAATCGCCGTAAGCGCGCTCAGCGAATGGAGATGAACAGCGGTCATACGTACAATGGTCTGTTTTTTCTGCTACTTCGTCCAGCAAAAACTGCACTTGAGCCGTTATCATGGTTGCGTCATGGCTGTCACGGCATTGAAGAGGACTTAAGGAAATGAGCTTGCGCGGCGAAATGAATGCTTCCGGCGTTTTGGAATATGCCCAGCAGCAGGGCATCCAGATGTTTGACTTGAGATTCAGCGACCTTCACGGCCTTTGGCACCACATTTCCTATCCGGTCGCCAAGCTGACGCTGGATTCTTTCCGTGATGGATTCGGAATAGACGGCTCCTCGATTCGAGGTTGGGCCGCGATCCATGAGAGCGACATGCTCCTGATTCCGGATCCTTCGACGGCGGTGATCGATCCATTCACGGAGACGCCCACTCTGGCAATGATCGCCGACGTTATCGACCCGGTGACGCGGCAGCGCTACGACCGCGATCCGCGCTACATCGCCGCAAAGTCTGAGATGTATCTGGCCTCTTCTGGAATAGCCGATGAGGCGATGTTCGGAGCGGAAGCGGAATTTTTTGTCTTTGACAACGTCAGTTTTGGCGACAGCGCCAATCACGGCTTCTATTACATTGACGCGGATGAAGGGCGCTGGAATTCGGCGCGGCGGGAGAACAACCTGGGCTATCGCCCGCGCTATCGCGAAGGCTATTTCCCGGTCCCGCCTACCGATCATCATCAGGATCTGCGAACGGAGATGCTGCTGACAATGCAGGAGTGCGGGCTTGACGTGGAGTGCCATCACCACGAAGTGGCGAGCGGCGGCCAGGGTGAAATCGACCTGCATTACAACACCCTGCTGCGCTCAGCCGACGCAATGATGCTCTACAAGTACATCGTGCGCAATGTTGCCAGCCTGCATGGCAAGACCGCGACCTTCATGCCGAAGCCGCTGTTTCAGGAAAACGGCAGCAGCATGCACACTCACCAGTCGCTGTGGAAGGGCGGCAAGCCACTGTTTTTTGGCGACGGCTACGCCGGACTCTCCGAGACTGCGTTGTGGTACATCGGGGGCCTGATCAAGCACGGACCCGCGCTGGCTGCGCTGACGGCACCGACCACGAACAGCTACAAACGCCTTTCCGCGGGAATGGATGCACCGATCAATCTTGCCTATTCGCGCCGCAACCGTTCGGCTGCGTGCAGAATTCCGATGTACTCATCGGCGGCCGAGGCCAAGCGCGTCGAGTACCGCCCGCCCGATCCCAGTTGCAACCCGTACATTGCGTTTTCAGCGATGTTGATGGCCGGTCTGGATGGCATTGAGAACCGAATCGATCCTGGGCTGCCGCTCGATAAGGACATTTATGACCTGGGGCCGGAGGAGTTGCAGCGAGTGCCTTCGATTCCAGCATCGCTGGAAGGCGCACTGGATGCGCTTTCGATGGACTACCAGTTCCTGTTGAAGGGCGATGTGTTCACTGAAGATCTACTGGAAACCTTTATCGCCTACAAGCGTGAGAAGGAAGTGAACGCCCTGCGGGTACGGCCGCACCCGCATGAGTTTTCGATGTACTACGATATCTAGGAAGCGCCCCGCTCAACGAACAACCCGTTTGGTGGGGCGCCCGCCAAAGTTCATGGTGCCGCTGCATACACCTCAGTATTCCGCCACGCGCAGCACCTGCAGTCGCTCAGGGTCACTCGATGTGCTTGGGCGATTTCTTGTCCAGCGTTTCGAGTAACAAACTGGCCGAAGGCGGAGCAGGCACGGCCCCGCCCAATATGATATCTTTTGCCGGAATCTCTTTCCCGTACAGCGATTTGTTGGCGCCGTTATCCGGGCGAAGGGTTGAGCCCTCGAGCGAAATCCCGGCGAAGAGGCCGCGCGAGCGTGAATAGCTGAGAATTTCCGCACGCATCGTCACGTCGGTTGCGGCAGCCGCGTCGCGTCCCTTGGGACCTGCCGCGGCCGAGGCGTCGGCACCGAGTTTGACCTTGCCCGTGAGTATGCCGTTGGCTCCACCCTCATTCATCACAAGTAAAACAAAGTCAGTAGCCTGACCTCCCAATTGCAGGCCGAAGCTTCCTCCCTCCAAAGCCATCATTGTCGGCGCGCTCCAGCGCCCCTTGAAACTGTTGCCACGGCAAGTCATCACGCCGCGGCCATAGTTTCCACCAATGCCAATAGCAAACTTTACGACCGACGGCAACACGACCACGCAGTCGGCTTTGTTCAGCAGTGACTGCGGAATATCATCGGGAACGTTCAGAATCTCCGTCATTACCTTCCCGGCATTCTCAACGCGTTCGGCTTCTTTGCTTGCGGCCCATGCATTAACAACCACAAGCGAGAACAAGGCCAGCACTGCGGTCAATCTCTTCATTGGGATTCTCCTTACTCTACCCTGAGAGCTTTGGATTCTACCGCTTCTGAGCTGAGTTGCATACCGGGGCTGATTTCGGCCACGAGAAGTCGGGTTGCGCTGTGTTGTTTCGGGCATTTTGGTATGCCGGATTCCCCAAAAAATGTCCCGAGGGACAGCGTTAGTGCGACAGTTACGGAGGACGTGTGAGCACTCCGTCGAGTTCAAGAGGTGACGTCAAGATGTGTTCACCTGCCAACCCTCGGCGGACTTCGAGTCGGCGTCTGGGCAACTCGAATTCCGTTTCGTCATGCTATTCTGCGGGCGAGTACTCACTGAGGCAATTGCGTGATCAGGGCCGCTGGAAGCTCGAACGAAGATGGCGCTTCGCTCTCCTTTGCGGAGAAGGGATCGAGTGCGCGTTACGCGATAATCCAGAAGATGCTTCCTGCCAAGGCGGCCTCGGTACTGCCGAATTTTCTCGCGGCGTCGGGTAATCCGGACCAGGCAGTGCTGCAGTTGGAAGTGCTGTTGCAGCAGAACTCCGCCGAGGCCCTGAGCGCATTTGAATCGAGTGCGCTGGCGCTGCGGGCCTGCGTAACTCTGTTCGGCTGCAGCCAGTGGCTGGGCCAAACGCTTTTGCAAAACCCCGATCTCCTGCAACTGTTCGCGCGCCCGCTCGGACTGGTGCGGGCGCGGGAGGCAGAGGATTTCCGCGAGCAATTTGCGCGCTTCCGTCTGCGATCCCATCAAACGCCTCTCCCGATGTTGCTGGCGCGCTTCAAGCGGCGCGAATACGTGAGAATCTTTACCCGAGAGCTACTTGGGCTGGCATCATTGGCCGAGATTACGGCAGAAATTTCAGCCCTCTCGGATGTGCTGATCGAGCGGGCACTGACGCTTTGCGAAAGTGAGACGCGACGACGCTACCAGGGCTGGCCTCAACTACGGTCGGCAAACGGACGGGTGTATCCGGCGCGTTTTTCGGTACTGGCACTGGGCAAACTTGGCGGCGACGAACTGAACTACAGTTCGGATATCGATCTGCTCTACCTTTGCGATGACGGGGAGGATGCGGGTGCAATTTCGATTCCGGCAAGGGAGTACTTCACGCGTCTTGCCCAGGAGTTGACCGCCGTTCTCTCGAAGGTGAGCGCAGATGGCCAGGTTTTCCGTGTTGATCTGCGGCTCCGTCCGCAAGGGAAGAGCGGAGAGATGGTAGCCGGCTGCGGACAGGCACTGCGGTACTATCGCAGCGTCGCGCAAGACTGGGAGCTGCAGGCGCTGCTGAAATTGCGCTTGAGCGCCGGCGACAGAATGCTGGCGCGGGAATTTGTGGAACAAGTCCAGGAACTAATCTATTGCAAGCCGCTGAGCCTCTCGGCAATCCAGACCGCCGCTCACTCATTGGAGCGAATCCGGCGCGGAGCCGTGCGCAGGCCGACGCACGGGCTGGACGTGAAAAACGGAGCGGGCGGGCTGAGAGAAATTGAGTTTGCAGCCCAATGTCTACAGCGAGTCCATGGGGGAGGTGAGCCGTGGCTGCGTGCCAGCGGAACTCTATTTGCATTGCAGAAGCTGCACGACAAGGGGCACATTGGCGATGCGGAGTTCCGGGAATTGGGCGCGACGTACGGACTTCTGCGCGGCATTGAACACCGGCTGCAGTGCCGCCAGGGCGCGCCATCGCATCGTTTGCCGGATGCGCTGCGCGAACAGGCAGCGCTATTCCGCTCGATGGGTGAGGGAAGTGTTGAGAGTGCTGGCGAGTTGCGGCAGATCATGAATTCGGCCAGCGAGTTGTGCGCTCGGGTGCTGCAGCTGGGCTCATCCGAAGCCGCCGGAGAGGAAATGGCGGTAACCGCCAGCCTGGGCGCTCCAGGTGCGGCGCAACTGAGGCGCGAGCTGGCGGCGCGTTCGGAGGTATTGGCCGGTGCGCTAGCCGCCGATTTGGGTGACTTCAGGCTTGGCAATCTGCAGCGTTTTATGGCTGCGTCGTCGACCGATGCGGAACGCATTCAGAAAGCGCTCGAAAATGTGGAATGGATCGAACGCGCGCTGCCGGTGTTTGCGCGCAGCGTGCTGGCCACCAATATTCTGGCGCGGCATCCGGAGGACATCATTGCACTTTTCCGCCGATGTGTGCCCGAGACGGGGAGATCGATCTCCGACCGGTTGCGGATTGAAGCGCGCCGCTACACGCTCCGATCGGTGGGACGCACTCTGTTAGAGGAGAGACCGGTATGGGAGATTCTGCGCGAGTACTCGCAAAGCTTTGATTTGATTTTGCGTCAAGCTATGGAGGCGGCAGAAGCGCCGGAAGGATTTGCGGTGCTGGCCGTGGGGAGGCTGGCTACCTGCGAACTGGACGCGCTCTCGGATGCGGACCTGGTGTTTTTGCGCGGTGCGGAATGTGATTCGGAGAAGGCAGAGCGGTGCGCGCGTTCGCTGGTTGCGATGCTGTCAAGCTATACGCGGGAGGGGTCGGTAATCGCCGTGGACACCAGGTTGCGTCCGCACGGGAGCGAAGGCGAACTGGTGGCGTCGTCGCGGCAGCTTGCACAGTATTTTGAGAGCGAGGCGCAGGCCTGGGAGACGATCGCATTTGGTAAGCTGCGGCTAATCGCCGGATCGGAGCGGCTGGCCGAGGAGGCGGCGCAGTCATTGCGGGGACTGCGCAAACGCTCGACGGCTTCGCCGCGATTTATCCCGGAGCTGCGGTCGATACGCAAACGGATCGCGGACTCCAGCGGGCCGGAGAGCTTCAAAACCGGCGCGGGTGGTCTTTACGACCTGGATTTCCTGGTGGGCATGATGGAGGCGCGCGCAGCGTTGCCTGCCGCCGGCAGGCAGCTTTGTGAACGGCTGGAAGCACTGCTCGAACGAGGGCTGCTCCAACCGGCTCAGGGCAGGCAACTGATCCATGCCGCCGGAGTTTTCAGGAAGGTCGATCACGCGATTCGGGTGGTGGAAGGCCGCTCGCGGAATTGGCTGCCGGAAAGCGATATGCTGCGGGCGAACGTGGAGCAGATGGTGCAGAGTCCGGAGCTGGCTTCCGAGCTGGGCCGGGAAATGCAAATTGTGCGCGTCATCTTTGATTCGTTTTTCCGTGATTGAAGAGAGGCGCTTCCGGTGGTAATCTCAAATGTCCGGGGATACGAGCAAAAATGTAAGGACGTCACAGGTGGCTTAGTGGGGAGCCGCCCGTGGTATTCGTGCGTACGCGACGAAGAGTGCAAGTAGTAGTTCCGGGTCACCCCCACGCATTTTGAACAGGAGGATTGAATGGCGGCTTCCTACAATGGACTTCCGCTTCCGGCCGAGGGCCGCGCGGTTGAGTTTTTAAACGGAAAGTTTGTAATCCCGGATAATCCCATTATCCCCTTCATCGAGGGCGACGGGACGGGACGGGACATTTGGAAGGCGTCCGTGCGGGTGGTGGACGCGGCAGTCGAGCGCGCTTACGACGGAAAGCGGCGCATCGCTTGGTTTGAGGTGTTCGCCGGTGAAAAGGCAAAGGAGATGTTCGGTAGCTGGCTTCCGGACGAAACCGTAAATGCTTTTCGCGATCTGCGAATCGGAATCAAAGGGCCCTTGACCACACCAATCGGCGGAGGCATCCGTTCGCTGAATGTGGCGTTGCGCCAGATTCTGGATCTGTACTCGTGCGTGCGGCCGGTGAAGTACTACAGCGGCATACCTTCGCCGGTGAAGCGTCCCGATCGCATGAACATCGTGATCTTCCGGGAGAACACCGAAGACGTGTACGCCGGCATTGAGTGGAAAGAGGGAACTCCCGAGGTCAAGAAGCTCATCGACTTCCTCAACAAGGAGATGCTGGCCGGGGGCAAGAAGCAGATTCGCGCCGACTCCGGCATTGGCATCAAGCCGATGTCGATCACGGGAACCAAGCGCTTGGTGCGCATGGCCATTGAATTTGCGCTCAAAGAGAAGCGGCCGAGCGTGACCTTGGTGCACAAAGGAAACATCCAGAAGTTTACCGAGGGTGCATTCCGCGAGTGGGGTTATGAGGTTGCTACGCAGGAGTTCCGGGCGCAGACCGTAACCGAGCGCGAGAGCTGGATTATCGGCAACAAGGACAGCAACCCGGCATTGACCGTGGAGGAAAATGCGGCGTTGATTGAGCCAGGCATGGAGTTTGCGCCGGAGGATTTCCGCCAGGCCGTGTACGCCGAAGTACGGAGCGTTCTGGATTTGATCTATGCAACCCATGGCCATGGGCAGTGGAAGAAGAAACTGCTGATCAATGACCGAATCGCCGATTCGATCTTCCAGCAGATTGTGACGCGCGCCGACGAGTATTCGGTGCTGGCCACGCCGAATCTGAACGGGGATTACATTTCCGACGCTTGTGCGGCGCAGGTGGGAGGACTGGGGATTGCTCCGGGCGCCAATATTGGCGCGGAACACGCGATCTTCGAGGCAACCCACGGCACCGCTCCGAAGTATGCGGACAAGGATGTGATCAATCCCGGCTCGGTGATTCTTTCGGCGGTCATGATGCTGGACTTCATGGGCTGGAACGAGGCTGCAAGACTGGTTGAGAACAGCATGGAGCGCACCATCGAACAAAAGCGGGTGACTTACGATTTTGAACGCCTGATGGACGGCGCAACCAAGCTGGGCACCAGCGAGTTTGCTTCGGCGATGATTGAAAACATGGCGGCCGTGATGCCGCTGACGCGATAATTTTTTGATTGCCGCCGGGCCCCGGTGAGAGCCCAGGCACCAGGCGGCTTGAAAGGAAAAAAATGCGCAAGAAAGTTTCAATTGTAGGAGCTGGAAACGTTGGGGCGACAGCGGCCCACTGGATCGCTTCGAAGGAATTGGCCGATGTAGTTCTGATCGACATCATGGAGGGAATCCCGCAAGGGAAAGCCCTCGATCTGCTGCAGGCGATGCCGGTGGAAAAACGCGACTGCGCGATTCTTGGCACCAATGATTACGCCGACACCGCAAACTCCGACATCGTCGTGATTACGGCAGGCATTCCGCGTAAGCCTGGAATGAGCCGTGACGATCTGCTCAATACCAACCATAAGATCATGCAGGACGTTGTGGGCAAGGTGATAAAGTACTCGCCGAACTGCATCATCATCGTGGTCAGCAATCCTCTGGACGCGATGGCGCAAGCTGCTTTCAAACTGAGCGGCTTCTCGCGGAATCGTGTGCTCGGCATGGCGGGCGTGCTGGACTCGGCTCGCTTCCGCACTTTTATCGCGCAGGAACTCAACGTGAGCGTAGAGAACATCACGGCGTTCGTGCTCGGTGGCCACGGCGATACGATGGTTCCGCTGCCGCGCTACTCCACGTGCGCTGGCATTCCGATCACCGAACTGATTGCGCCTGACAAGCTGAAGGCAATTGTCGAGCGCACTGCCAATGGTGGCGCCGAAATCGTCAAGTACCTGAAAACCGGCAGCGCCTACTACGCTCCGTCAGCCTCGGCGGTGGAGATGGTCGAAGCGATCCTGAAGGACAAGAAGAAAATTCTGCCTTGCGCGGTACACCTGGAAGGCGAATACGGGATCAATGGCCTGTTTGTCGGCGTACCCGTGAAGTTGGGCTCCAATGGGTGCGAGCAGATCATTGAGATCAAGCTCACAGCCGAGGAGCAAGCTGCGCTGAACAAGAGCGCCGGCGCGGTGAAGGAATTGGTCGCCGTGATCGGTGTGTAGTTTTTGATAGCTGAAAACAAAACCCCCGAGGCCGAGGCCCGGGGGTTTATTTCTGTGGCAAACCGCCAAGCTATACACGCTCAACGGTGACGCTCTCCAAGATAACGTCGCTCTTC
Source organism: uncultured Acidobacteriota bacterium (assembly GCA_963800195.1). Taxonomy (GTDB): domain Bacteria; phylum Acidobacteriota; class Terriglobia; order Terriglobales; family Acidobacteriaceae; genus TOLSYN. The sequence goes on along the minus strand of CAWCZZ010000008.1, from coordinate 166,375 downwards.
GGACGGTCCTGCTGACCGCGCGGGAGGGTGCTGATTTTGTTGGAAATATCCTGCCCCTCGACAACTTCGCCGAAGATGGTGTGATTGCCGGTGAGCCACGGCGTGGGAGCAACCGTGATGAAGAATTGCGAACCGTTGGTGTTCGGTCCGGCATTGGCCATCGCCAATTTGCCGGGCTTGTCGAACTTGAATGGCGAGCCTTTGGTTTCATCTTCAAACTTGTAACCAGGTCCTCCCATCCCGGTGCCGCTGGGATCGCCGGCCTGGATCATAAAGTCAGGGATGACGCGGTGAAAGATAGTTCCGTTGTAGATGGGCCCGGGACCTTTCTTGCCGCTCACGCTGTCCGTCCAATCGCGCTTGCCCTCGGCGAGCTCCACGAAATTTGCAACCGTCTTTGGTGCTTCCTTCTCGAAGAGGCGGCAGACGATGGCACCCTGATTGGTGAGAAGCGTGGCGTATAAACCCGGTGTACGTTCGGCCATAGTGGCTCCTTGCTGGGAATTACCGACTAGTCAGACTAACAGAAATTGCTTTGCTGTTTCGAGCGCTAAGGCAGTGCGCAGACGCTTGCCAGATCGCTCTGAAAGTTTGGATCCATGCGACGCCGCTCAGTTCTGGGCAGAGGTCGGCTTCCTCACGTGCGATTGCGGTTCGCTTCCGTCCTCAATCTTAATATGCTTGATGACGACGTCGGTATTCGGCCTGTCCTGCGAATTGCGCGGCAGGCGGGCGATCTTCTTGACCAGTTCCACGCTGGCGTCATCGCACTGGCCGAAGATGGTGTATTTGCCGTTCAGGAACTGAGTGGGCGCTTCGGTGATAAAGAACTGCGAGCTGTTGGTATCGGGGCCAGCATTGGCGTAGGCAAGCCTGCCAGGGCGGTCAAACTTGAGGTCGGGCCAGCTCTCATTCTTAAACTGGAATCCGACGTCACCGGCTCCGGTGCCGGCAGGATCGCCGCCTTGAATCATGAACTCAGGTATCACCCGATGGAATGTGGTGTTGTCATAGAGTGGAACGCCGTGCATCATCTTACCGGTTTTGGGATTTTTCCACTCCTTTGTACCCTTGGCGAGACCGATAAAGTTCGCAGTGCCGAGGGGTGCGGCCTTGGGAAAGAGAACGCAAGTCAGATTGCCCATGGTGGTCTCAATGACAGCTACGGGTTGCTCCTTGGTGCCCTTTTGCGCCGTCTGGGCGATTGCACTCAAGAGCAGCATCAGCAGTGAAGCTATGATAACAGTTTGCGCATATCTCAGGTTTCCTCCGAGTTTGATCGCGGGATTGCGATCGGACGCCGCGATCCCGCATGAACGGTTAGCACAAAGGCAAGGGAATTCGCTATGAGCCTGGTCCTTGTCTCATCTCCGCTGAAATTATACCGAAGCCGGGCGCGACATTAATCGTACCAACGAAAACGCCCGTGCGGTGAAGCACAGGCGTCGCGGATAAAGGTAGAACGAGCTACGGATTGGCCTTGAAGTCCGCCGGGGCTCCGCGATACTCGTCATAGCGGTTGCTTACCATGATGTGATAGCAGGCCTGGCGGCGCTCCTCGGCAGCCTCAACCAATCCGAGTTGCTGCAACTTGAGCACATACTGGTCAATCCAAGCCCGCTGTAGGCCGGACATGGGACGCTTGCCAATATCTACCGTAAGCCCTGCCAGATGCGAGGAGGCGGTGTCACCGTCAATGGGTGCGGCATTGTGATTCCAGCGCTGCAAGCGGGCTTGCTGGTCCACGGTGCGCACCGCGGAAGTAACCTGGATCGGCTGGTGGAAGCGGGCGTAAAAGGCCTGGCTCAAGTCTTCCAGGAACGCTCGTGTCCAGGGACGGCAGAAGCGCCGGTTGAGTTCGAGGTTGGGAGCAATCAGCATGGCCTTTGAGTCATGCAGGCTCACCAGTTCACCGCGCAATTCAAGCTCTTCAAGTTGCTGATCGTCGCTAATACGCGTGAGCTTCAAGCGGTCGATCTCATCGTTCTGGCGGAGCAGGGAATCATGCGACCCGCGCAGCACCGGATTCCAGCGTGCAATGCGGAGATGGGCGTGGTGCAGCGGACGCCGGCGCGTGCGGTAAGGAGTACGAATGGAAGCAGCCGAGGCGAGGGTCACGGCTAGAAGGAAAACGAAGATCAGGGCGGCAGCGATTCTTCGTATCATTGGCAAACCATTGACTCCCACGGGTATGATGAATTTACTGCACGCAGTGTAACCCGGTACCGCAAGTTTTCCGCTAAGGTAAATTGCGTAAACAGTTCCGAATTGGAAACGCAAGAGTTAATACCTTTGGAAAAATGCGCGAGGCCAAAGCCTCGCGCCGTGACTTTACTCTCGCATAAGCCGACTAGAGACGGAAGAAGTCGAGAACCGCCTTCTTCATCACGTCACCACCAACAGAACTGATGGACCTGGTGAGCGGAATGTCCTTAGGGCAGACCTTGACGCAATTCTGCGCGTAGCCGCATTCCTGAATTCCGCCGTCGCCCATGAGCGCCTGCAAACGCTCCTCCTTGAGCACCTTGCCCGTGGGGTTCATGTTGAAGAGTCGTGCCTGGGCGATGGTGGCGGCGCCGACAAATCCGGTGCTCTCGTTGAACTGAGGACAGGCTTCCATGCAGCAGCAGCAGCTCATGCACTGCGAGAGCTGGTAGGCTTCCTCTTGCACCTGGGGAAGAATCCGCGGGCCATCGCCGAGGGCATAGGTTCCATCGATCGGAACCCAGGCTTTGACGATTTTGAGATTCTCGAAGAGTACGCTGCGATCGACCTGGAGGTCGCGGATGACCGGAAATTTGGAAAACGGCTCAATCGTAATTGGTTGCTCCAAATTATCCACCAGGGCAGAGCACGACATGCGTGCCTTGCCGTTGATCAGCATCGCGCAGGAGCCGCAGACCTCTTCCATGCAATTAGAGTCGTAGTTGATGGGAGTCGTCGGCTTACCATCGCGTGTCACAGGATTCACCGCGACTTCCATGAACAACGAAATCACATTCAGACCAGGTCTCCATGCCAGTTCGAATTCCTCCCAGTAGGGTTCGCTGGTGGGAGTTGCCTGGCGCTTGATCTTGAAAAGTACGCTCTTATTCGCCATGAGTTTCTAAACCTTTTCGCCTTCCGCCTGGGTGAGGCGGAAGGCCGGAATCTCGTTTCTACTTTGTGTCATAACGGCGTGGACGCGGTTTAATCAAAGAAATATCCACTGCTTCCCACTCAAAGCGGGGCTCGTCGGCATCGGCCGCGAAGTACGCTTTGGTGGTCTTCAGGAAGTTCGCGTCGTCGCGTTCGGGGAAGTCCGGCTTATAGTGTGATCCTCGCGACTCATTGCGCAGGCATGCACCCTGCGTGATGACCCTCGCCAACTGCAACATGTTGTAGAGCTGCCGGGTGAAGAGGAACGACTGGTTGGACCACATCGCTTTGTCGCTCAGGTTGACATTGCGATAGCGTTCCAGCAGCTCGACCAACTTGACGTCAGTCTCCTGCAACTTGTCGTTATAGCGGGTCACGGTGACGTTACGCGACATGACATCGCCCAGTTCACGCCAAAGCTTAAAGGGATTCTCGGTGCCCTGGTTCTTCAGCAGCCGGTCATTGGCATCGGTCTGCCGCTTCTTTTCGTTGGCGAACGAGCCGGCAAGATTTTCCGGAGGCGCGGCGAGGCTCTTGGCGTACTTGACCGCGTGTGGCCCGGCGACAAATCCCCCATAGATGCAGCTCAGCAGGGAGTTCGCGCCAAGGCGATTTGCGCCATGGATCGAGTAATCGCACTCACCGATTGCATAGAGGCCCGGGATGTTCGTCATCTGATCGTTATCGACCCAGAGACCGCCCATGGTGTAATGCATGCCCGGGAAGATCTTCATCGGAACTTCGTGCGGGTCATCGCCGACAAACTTCGAGTAGATATCGAGGATTCCGCCAAGCTTGCGATCCAGCGTGGCGCGATCGATATGGGAGAGATCGAGATAAACCATCGGCTGTCCCTGGATGCCGAGGCCGAGTTCGTTAACCACCTTGTGGATGGCACGAGTGGCGATGTCGCGCGGCACCAGGTTGCCGTATTTGGGATACCAGTCCTCGAGGAAATACCAGCGATCACCCTCAGGAACCTGCTTGCCAGGGCGTGTCTCACCTGGATTCTTGGGAACCCAGACGCGACCGCCTTCGCCGCGTGCCGACTCAGACATGAGGCGGAGCTTGTCTTCACCGGGAATGCAGGTGGGGTGGACCTGAATCATTTCGCCGTTGCCGTAAGCAGCGCCCTGCTGATAGAGCGCGCTCTGCGCGGAGCCGGTACAAACCACGGAGTTGGTGGACTTGCCGAAGATTGCCCCTACCCCGCCGGTAGCGATCAGCACCGCATCCGCAGGGAAAGTAGCCACTTCCATCGAGCGCAGATCCATGGCGCAGATGCCGCGGCAGGTACCTTGCGAATCAATTACCCCGGAGAGAAATTCCCAGTACTCGAACTTACGGACTTTGCCTTCGGATTCAAAGCGGCGCACCTGCTCGTCTAGGGCATAGAGGAGCTGCTGTCCGGTAGTGGCCCCAGCGAAGGCCGTACGGTTGAAAAGCGTGCCACCGAAGCGGCGGAAATCGAGCAGGCCCTCGGGAGTGCGGTTGAATGGAACGCCCATGCGGTCGAGGAGATCGATGATGCCGGGGCCCATCTCACACATTGCTTTGCAAGGCGCCTGGTTTGCCAGAAAGTCGCCGCCGTAGACCGTGTCATCAAAATGGGCCCAGGTGGAGTCGCCCTCACCTTTGAGATTCTTTGCCGAGTTGATGCCGCCCTGTGCGCATACCGAATGTGAGCGCTTGACGGGAACCAGCGAAAACAGATCAACGTGAGCGCCCAATTCCGCAACTTTAATTGCGGCGGAAAGGCCCGCGAGTCCACCACCGACGATGATGATTCTTGGAGTTGTTGATGCCATAAATTCTCTTTCGGCCCGGCCTACTTCGCCTGGCTGCTAGGAATACTTTGAGGAATCATCCGGCTCTGTTCCGGCGCCGCGGCCTCCGATTGGTTCCAATCCGGATTAGGCTGCTGGGCTGGCCCGGCCACGAAGGCGTAAATCGTAATGAGCCCGATGAGCACAAGCAGGGCAGATAGTGCGATTCCGGCAGCCTGAGCGCGCTTGAGAGCCTTTGTGCCGGTCACAATTCCCCATTTGGCAGCAAAGAGGACGAGTCCATAGCCGAAGTGCCATGAAGCGGCGATCACGCCAACCACGTAGACGCCTAACGCCAGCGGATTCGAGAGTTCGTGCTGCACCTTCCAGAAGGCCGCGTCAGAGTGGACAACGAGATGTACGCCGGCAAAACGCATGTACCAGATGTGATAGGCCACATAGACGAAGATGATAATTCCGGAATAGCGCTGCAGGGTATAAAACCAATTGCCCGCCAGTGGGTAGTCAATGACGTTGTTTTCTCCGCGCCACCAGATGTACACGCCGTAGATCGCGTGAAATGCCAGGGGGATGAAAATGCCGAAGATTTCCAGGCCAAGACGGAAGGGAAGTCCGGTGAGAAACTTTACCTGCGCATTGTAGGCAGCCACACCGTTGGCCGCTTCCACGTTAGAGAGGAAATGTTCCAGCAGAAATAGGCCGACTGGAACAATGCCAGACAGCGAATGGAGCCGGCGCCAAAGAAAGGACGTTCCTGTGCCTGCGCGCAGGGGCGCAACCCCCTTTGGCAGGGTAATACCTGTCGATTGAGCGGTAGATGCCACACTGTCTCCTTGCACCTGAAAGGTGACGAGAACTTGCAACTGACGAGAACTAAGAACTATAGATTCGACCCCGAAAAGGTGTCAACAATGTAACAGAAACTCTGCTGCAACCAACAGCAAAAATTTAGTACCTCCGGAATTTTGTTGCGCTCTTCGTGTAATGGCCGTGCAGTCGTGGCCTGCACATTGACGCGGCAGCAATCCACTTCGGCAGGCTTTGCCGGAACTTGCTAAAATAAAAGTTCGGTGCACACGTTTTGTGCGCACAAGCCGCGCCCAGTCTGTCAGGCGTGCCAAGTTTAAATATGATTTTTGTAGGAGAGAGCAGCAATGTCTGACACCAACGGCAACGGATTGAGACTGAAATTAGGGCTCGCGGAAATGCTCAAGGGCGGCGTGATTATGGACGTCATGAGCGCGCAACAGGCGGAGATCGCCGAGAAGGCCGGAGCGGCGGCCGTGATGGCATTGGAACGCGTCCCGGCAATGATACGCACTGAGGGCGGCGTGGCTCGCATGGCTTCACCCAAGGTCATCAAGGAAGTGATGGCGACGGTAAACATTCCGGTGATGGCCAAGGCGCGCATCGGCCACTTCGCGGAGGCACAGATTTTGCAGGAACTCGGAGTCGATTACATCGATGAGTCCGAGGTGCTTACTCCAGCCGACGAAGAACATCACATCGACAAGCACGCTTTCAAGACGCCGTTTGTCTGCGGCGCGCGCAACCTGGGCGAAGCCCTGCGGCGCATCGCCGAAGGCGCTTGCATGATCCGCACCAAGGGCGAAGCCGGTACGGGAGATGTGATCCACGCCGTCAAGCACATGCGCCAGATCGTAAAAGAGATGCTGCAGTTGACCGTAATGAGTGACCAGGAGCTCTACCTGGCGGCCAAGACTCATCAGGCTCCCTATGAGTTGGTTCGCATGGTTGCCAAGGCCGGCAAGTTGCCGGTGCCCAACTTCAGCGCCGGTGGCATCGCTACCCCGGCCGACGCGTCGCTGGTGATGCAACTGGGCGCGGAAGCGGTCTTTGTCGGCAGCGGCATCTTTATGAAGGGCGGCGCTACACCGCTCGACCTTGCTGATCCGAAGGAACGCGCCGAGGCCGAGTCACGCGCCAAGGCCATCGTGATCGCGACCACCCACTACCTTGATCCCAAGGTTCTGGCCGAGGTCAGCGAGCAGATGACCGGCTCGATGAAGGGGCTGGCGGTTTCAGGAATTGCCGAGGCAGACTTGCTGCAGACGAGAGGCTGGTAGGTAGTAGAAACTTTTGCTGCTCTGAGGGTTTAGGGGCGCACAATAAGCTCTCGCCCGTGCGGGGGCTTTATTCATTATGATTGCTGGTCGCGATCGAACCTGGATTTTTTCCGGTGGATCGAAGGTTAGTCCACTGGCACATAGTGCCGACGGTGAGCGCTTTTTACCTGTGCTTGCTGCACTGATCCTTTTTTAAACGGCTCCGTCGGGCAGATTAGGAAGTCAGCGTACAGCGACACCATGCCGGCGGGGCACGCATACTTGTCGCGATCAGGCAGCTTCACACCAGCCTCCAGCCATCCAGCGACTCGGTTCCAGGAAGATTCATCTGGCACGTATTCGTGATCGGTCCCGATATGCCAGATGCGGAGTTGGCCGTCTCCGCAGTAGAGGTGCGCTCGACCGTGAATAACTACGCAGGGATCGGCGGCCCGTGCCGCGCCGATCGGGAAAAGCAATAGCCAGAATAATGCAAGAGTTCGCATATTTCAGACCCCCAAGTCGAGTACTCGGGGATTTTACACGATAGGTTTCGCAGGGCACCGGAGTTCGGATAAGCCGCCTGGTGGGTCCTGCGAATTCTATTCGTCTATGACCTGATAAATTAAATAGTGATGACGAAGATAGGAATCCTCGCCCTGCAAGGCGACTTTGACGCACACAGCAGGCGTGTGGCCGAACTCGGCGCCGAGCCCGTGCTGGTGCGTAAACCAGAGCAGCTTGATGAAGTCGACGGATTGATTATTCCGGGAGGCGAGTCTTCAGTTTTTCTGAATTTGCTGGGCGAGGCTGGCTTCAAGAAGCTTTCGGAATTTGTCATGGCCAAACCGACCTTCGGAACCTGTGCAGGATGCATCCTGCTGGCGAGCGAGATCGAGAGCCCGGCACAACACGGCATCGGCGCACTGGACATTACGGTGCGGCGCAACGCCTACGGACGCCAGATTGACTCGATTATCCTGGAAGGCCCCAGCAAACTTAAAGGCGGCCCGCTGGAGCAGGTCTACATTCGCGCCCCACGCATCGAGCGCGTCGGACCCGAGGTCGAGGTGCTGGCCGAACGCGACGGCTATCCCGTGCTCATCCGGCAGGGCAAGCTCATGGCCGCAACTTTCCATCCCGAGTTGAGCGATGACAGGCGGATCCACGCGGAGTTCCTCAGGTTGGTGGAGAAGTACAAGGAATAGAGAGCGGCAGCCGCGCCAGCCTGACGTCTGGAATTTTCTCGCGGGAAGAGCTCGATATCCCGGAAATACATATTGCGGACGAACATGGGCGGGTACACAAGATCGAGGGGTTGAAGGCAGCAACGCTCCTGCAACTTGTGCCAGCCTTTGCAGTTCCTTGATAAACATGGTATTTTGAAATGGTTACAACATCGATAAAGTAGAAGCAGGAGCGCGTCAGTTCCCAGTGTTAGCAAGAGAGCAGAAGAACAACATCATCGAGAAGTACAAGACCCACACCTCCGATACAGGCAGCCCTGAAGTACAGATTGCCCTTCTCAGCGAGCGCATCGGCCAGTTGACCGAGCACTTCCGTACGCATAAGAAGGACCACGCGTCGCGTCGCGGTCTTCTGATGATGGTTAGCAGGCGTCGCAGCCTGTTGGACTATCTGAAGAAGTACGACACGGAGCGCTACAAGGCTGTAATTCTGAAGGTGGGTATCCGCAAGTAAACGTCCGCCGGAAGCGAGCAGATGCGCTCGCCTCCCGTGTTTTCCGCTGGCGTGGCTCTACGAAAAGGGTTGCGCCAGCCTTACTCCCAAATGTTGCAGCGGCATTGGCTAAGCTGCTTGGGAGTGTCAGTGAAACTCACAGCGGCTGGAACTGTTCCTGTTCGCATTCTTAACTGCGGCTTGTCGCGTACTGCTCGCGCTTGCTGTGGTGGAGTGCTCCTACCGTGGACGCGCCCACCTGGCGAAAGGAATACATGAAACAAGTAACAAGCGTTACACTCTCCGGCGGTAAAACCATTTCATTTGAGACCGGTCACTGGGCCAAACAGGCTCACGGCTCCGCGGTTGTTCGCATTGGCGAAACCGTGGTTCTGGCAACCGCCTGCGCCAACGCCGAGCCCCGCGTCGGCATCGACTTTTTTCCGCTTACCGTTGACTATCGCGAGTACACCTACGCCGGAGGCCGCATTCCCGGCGGCTTCATCAAGCGCGAAGGACGGATGAGCGAGCGCGAGACTCTGACCAGCCGTCAAATTGATCGTCCCATTCGTCCCCTGTTTCCTGAAGGCTTCCGCTCCGAAACCCAAGTGATCGCCTTCGTGCTCTCGGCCGATACGGAGAATGATCCGGACGTTGCCGGAATCAACGGCGCGTCGGTTGCGCTCGCCCTTTCCGATATTCCTTTTGGCGGTCCGGTTGGCGCGGTGCGCGTCGGTCTGGTCAACGATGAATTCGTCATCAACCCCACCTACGCCGAGCAGCGCGAAAGCAAGGTCAATATCATGGTCGTCGGGACATCCGAAGGCATCGTGATGATTGAAGCTGGGGCTAACGAGGTGGATGAAGATCGCGTTGTGGATGCGATCGAGTTCGCCCACGGCGAGATCAAGAAGATCTGCGCCACTATCAGTGAATTTGCGCAGAAGTTCGGACGCCTCAAGCGCGCGTTTGAAGCGCCGGTTGTCGATCAGGAGTACCTCGATGCACTGCGCGCCAAAGTAGGCGAAGCGCTTGCCGATGCGGTCAACACCGAGAAGTACAGCAAGATCGATAGCTACGCGAAGATCAAGGCGCTGAAGGATAGCGTGAAGGCTGAGGTCCCGGAGGACCAACCGGAGGCGCGCACCAAGGCGGGCAAGTACTTCGACATGCTTCGCGAACTTGTCTTCCGTGAAGAAGTTACCCACAAGCGCCGTCGTCCTGATGGCCGCGCCTTTGATCAGATTCGCACCATCTGGAGCGAGATCGGCGTCCTGCCTCGTACGCACGGCTCCGCGGTATTTACCCGTGGCGAGACCCAGGCGCTTGTCACCACCACTCTTGGCACCAGCGACGATAAGCAGCGGCTGGAACGCTTCGAGGGCGAGACCAAGAAGCGCTTCATGCTGCACTACAACTTCCCTCCATTCTCGGTGGGTGAAGTTGGTTTCCTGCGTGGAGCCGGGCGGCGCGAAATCGGCCACGGAGCACTCGCAGAACGCGCGCTTACCGCCGTGCTGCCCAGCGAAGATGACTTCCCTTATGCAATCCGCGTTGTCAGCGACATTCTTGAGTCCAACGGCTCCTCGTCGATGGCTACAATCTGCGGCGGCTCACTCAGCCTGATGGATGCCGGCGTGCCGCTGAGCGCTCCGGTTGCCGGCGTGGCGATGGGGCTGGTGAAGGAGGGCGAAGATTACGCCATCCTCACCGACATTGCCGGCGCGGAAGATCACTACGGCGATATGGACTTCAAGGTTGCCGGAACTCGTGAGGGAATTACTGCGCTACAAATGGACATCAAGATCGGCGGCATCACCGCGCAGATCATGCGGGAAGCCCTCGCACAGGCGAAACGCGGACGTCTCTTCATCCTCGACAAGATGGCCGAGTCGATCACCAGTGGCCGCGAAACGGTCAGCACCCACGCTCCACGTTTCTACACCGTCATGATTCCAACCGATAAGATCCGTGAACTGATCGGACCGGGCGGCAAAGTGATTCGCGGAATAGTGGAAGCGACCGGAGTGAAGATCGACGTGGAGGACAGCGGTCAGGTTCGCGTCTCCTCCAGCGATGCGGCAGCCGCGGAAAAGGCGCTGCAGATGATCGGCGACATTACGGCCGTGCCGGAAATTGGACGGACGTATCTGGGCACCGTAACCCGCTTGGCGGAGTTCGGTGCGTTTGTCGAAATCATTCCTGGCACCGACGGTCTGCTGCATATCAGCGAAGTTGCCGAGCACCGCATCAAGGACATCAAAGACGAGTTGAAAGAAGGCGACCAGGTTCTGGTCAAGGTTCTTTCGGTGGAAGGCAACCGCATCAAGTTGTCACGCAAGGCTATCTTGAAAGAGCAGCGCGCCAAACTGGAAGCGCAGGGCGGCACAGCACCTGCGGCGGCGGAAGCAGTGGCCGCTCCGGCACGCTCACTGGAAGGCGCAGCCGCAACATTTGAGGGCGGCTTCGATGACGATGGCGGCGATGAGGAGGACGAGGATCTGAACTTCAATCGTGTGGATACTCCGAACGAGCCTCCCAGTCACGATGCGCCTCCGCGTCCTGCAGGTGCAGGTGCTGGTGGCGCCGGAGACCCGCGTCGTCGGCGCCGTCGCGGTCCTCGTGGTCCGCGCGGCCCTCGTCAGTAGTTAACTGAATAGACAGAAGGCCACGGTTCTGCGCCGTGGCCTTCTGCATTGGCGGCTGATTCACAGGCGTGGCAATATTGCGGACTGAGTTCGGCAGCCAAAAAATCATCTCGTTCGGTCGAGCAAACAGGAGTGAGCATTGCCTCAAGCCTCCCGCATTCCGTTCGTCAAGGCCAGCGCCTATGGCAATGACTTTCTCATCATCCGCAAAGAATTCGAGGGAGCCGATGCCCCCGGGCTGACGCGCGCGCTGTGCGACCGCCACAACGGTGTTGGAGCCGACGGGGTCGAGTGGGTAAGCGACGAGAGCGGCCACGCCGCGCGCATCCATCTGATCAACGCCGATGGCTCTTTCGCCGAACTCTCCGGCAACGGCACCCGTTGTGTCGCCGCGCACCTGGTGGCAGGCGGCGGAGCCGAAGATCTGCTGATCGCAACCGATGCCGGCTCAAAGCGCTGCCAGCTCACCGGGCGCAGCGGAAACCGCTTTGATTTCGTCACTGACATGGGTTCTCCGGTGGTTGATGATCCGTTTGAGATTGACCTTGGACACGTGTGTTACACCGGCGTTCCTGTCTCGATGGGCAATCCGCATTTTGTTATTTTCGTTTCAGAATTCCCCTCTAAGTGGCAGAAGGATTCGCAGTTGATCCAGGCTCGCACTGACCTGTTTCCAGAGGGAATTAACGTGGAGTGGGTCCAGTTCAAGCGCGCTCCAGACATCATGATTCGCATCTTTGAACGCGGCGCAGGCGAGACCAAATCCTCTGGAACCGGGACCTCGGCATCGGCGGCTGCCGCCATTGCGACGCGGAAGAGCGCCGAAAAGTTGACGGTGGTAGCGCCCGGCGGCGTGCAGAGGGTGCAGTGGAAGCCTGGAAGCTCGTTGATGCTGGAAGGCTCGGCCAGCCTTATCTGCAACGGAGAATTCTTCCTCTAGCTATTTTCATTTAACATCGAAGCATGAAGTCAGAGCTTCAGTCCGGCAGGCGCGCTCGAGCCCTGGGGCCGCAGAGCACGGCTGGCGTGGTCAGCCTCGCGAGTTGCGTTGAGGCGTCCGCTCTGCAGGCGGGTTGCAGCGCGTTGCGTGCACTGAGCGGTTGGCAGGTCGAAATCTCTTCCGTCGCGCTGGCTTGCGAACGGGATTTTGCCGGGAGCCCTACATCACGCGCCGCCGCTTTTATGCAGATGTGGAAGCGTGACGATGTGGGCGCGATCCTTTGCACTCGCGGCGGCTACGGTTCCAATTACCTGCTGCCGCTGCTGGACTTCGATGAGTTGAAGCAGGCTCCGAAAGCTTTTGTAGGATACAGCGATAATACGTCGATGCTGCTTGCTCTCGACCGCGCTGGAATCGTGTGCTTCCACGGCCCGATGGTTGCGAGCGACTTTGCGACGGGCCGCATGGAGGAATCTTCATTCCTGGCTGCGCTGCGGGGAAAGTCTTCGGATTTTTCTTTTCCCGCCGGATCGGATGTGCAATCTCTGAGCGCGGGAGAGGCGAGTGGTACGATCATCGGAGGATGCCTCTCAGTGGTTGTGACCTCGCTGGGCACACCGTGGGAAATCGAGACAGAGGGAAGAATTCTCTTTCTGGAAGACGTGAACGAGAAGGCGTTTCGCATCGACCGCATGTTGATGCACCTGCTGCTGGCGGGAAAGCTCGACGGAGTGCGCGGAATTATATTTGGCGCAATGCTCGGCTGCTCTCCTGCGTCGGCGCAAGAAGAGACGCTCCCGCAGATGATCCGCCGCATTCTCGGGGGGCTTGGCGTGCCCATCGTGTTTGGATTTCCCTCGGGGCACGTCGAAGCCGGAAATATCACCTTGCCTTTCGGCGTTCCGGCGCTGCTGCACAGTTCCAGGGAGGGCGTTCGCCTGCAGGTGGAGCCCGCTACGTTTCTCGAAACGCAGCTTGAACCCGATCTTTCACTCTCATAAGGAATCGCTCGCATCGATGAAGGCTCGAAGTATCCATCTAATCGGAATCTGCGGCACGGCCATGGCCTCGCTGGCGGGAATGCTGAAAGCACGGGGACTCGACGTACGAGGCTCAGACAGCGCCGCCTATCCGCCGATGTCCACTCTTCTCGAATCGCTGGGGATTTCCGTCTTGCAGCCTTTCAGCGAGAGCAATCTCATTCCAGCGCCTGACGTGGTAGTGGTTGGCAATGCGATCTCGCGCGGCAATCCGGAGCTTGAGTACCTTCTCGATCAGCGCCTCCCATTTGTTTCCATGCCGGAGGTGGTACGCCAGGAATTCATTCACGGACACAGCTCGTTGGTGATCGCCGGAACCCATGGGAAGACCACCACGACCAGCATGGCTGCGTGGATATTTGAGTACGCTGGGCGCGAGCCCTCGTTCCTGATTGGCGGCATTGCGGAAAACTTTGGCTCCAGCTTTGCCGTGTGTGACGGCGCGGAATTCATCATCGAAGGCGACGAGTACGATACAGCTTTCTTCGATAAGGGGCCGAAGTTCCTCCATTATTTTCCTGATTCGGTGATCCTCACGTCGGTTGAGTTTGACCATGCTGATATCTATCGCGATTTGGAGGCGGTGAAGTTTGCGTTCAAGCGACTGGTCAACCTGGTTCCGCGACGCGGACGAATCATTGCCTGGGACGGCAGCCAGAACGTCAGCGAATGCGTGGAGCGGGCATTCTGCGCGGTGGAGCGTTATGGCTTTCATCCCGATTCGTTCTGGCGCATTGAGAATGTGCAGTACGGAAGTTCGACGACGCGCTGGACGGTGCTTCGCGGTGGCGCGCATTTTGCCGAGTTCGAGTTTGCACTGGCGGGGGAGTACAACGTGCTGAATGCCACGGCCGCGGCGGCTCTGGCGCACGCGTACGGGATTTCGTCCGATACCATTGCGCAGGCACTGCGCGGGTTTCTGTCCGTGAAGCGCCGGCTGGAAGTCTGCGCCGATATAGCAGGGATCACAATTATCGACGATTTCGCGCATCATCCCACGGCGATTGCCGCCACGCTGCGAGCGCTGCGCACGCGCTACGCGGGACGCCGCATCTGGGCGATTCTGGAGCCCCGCTCCAACACATTGCGGCGCAACGTATTCCAACATGAAGTCGTGGAAAGCCTTGCTCTGGCGGATCAGGTCGTGATTGCCAGCGTCTTCTTCAAGAGCACGGACACGCTCATGCCGGGCGACAGACTGGACGTGAACAACGTGGTGGCGGAACTCACAGCACGAGGTGTTGCCGCAGAACAGCTCCCCGATGTTGAGGCGATCGTAGCCAGCGTTGTGCCACAACTCGCAGCAGGAGATGTGGTGGCAATCCTATCCAATGGCGGCTTCGGCGGCATCTATGAGAAGCTTCCGGCAGCGCTTCAACTCCACACGGGTGATCATGCGTAAATTGAATTGTTCGCTACTCATCGCGATCGTCATTGCGATCTCCGGCTCATCAGCGGCGCAACAGCCCGCGTTCTGGTGTCCTGGCGAGGGCGTCTCATATGGCGTTTCGTTGAAGCGTGCGGCGGAACACATTGTGCATGTGGATGCGGTGACTCACCAACCTGCGGCGGAGTTTCAGCTTCCTGTGTGGAACGCGCTCTACCAGATTCGTAATTTTGCCGTGAACGTGAACCACGTTAAGGTTTACGAGGGCGTGCCGGAGTGGCTGTGCGACGGCTGCGATACGCGCGAGGGGCGGGCTGCGAAGCGCGACAAAACTACCTGGAGCTTATCCACATCCGGCGACTACCCATGCGTTACGTTCAGTTACGACATCACCGTCAATGATCCGGGACCGTTCGGCTCGGGCCTCGATCTGCAACACGGATTTTTCAATTGGGCAGAGCTTCTTGTCTATCGTCCCGACCAGCGGAATACAAAGGCTTCGGTGCGCATACTGGACGCTCCAAGCGGATGGAGAATGCGCGATGGCGGAATATTCGGAGGCCGGAGCGCGGAGGAACTCGCTAACGCTTCAGCGACCGCAGACAGTTATGACCGCCTGACCGACGCGCCGGCGCTCTTCGGCAAGCTGTACGAGAGTACTTTCAAGGAGGATGGTGCAACTTATCATGTTGTGGTGGATTCGGCGGAGGCCGATCTACCGGCGCTGCAGTCCATGCTGCAAAAGATCACGGCCGCTGCTGTCGAATGGATGCAGGATCGTCCGTATGACGAATACACCTTCCTATACCTGGCCGCTAATGGCAGCGGCGGCGGTGGCATGGAACATGCATATTCCGCTGCGATCGACGTAGGGCCAGAGCGCTTGAAGCAAGACGTGTTGAGTGCTTCCGGAATTTCGGCGCATGAGTTCTTTCATCTATGGAACGTCAAGCGCATCCGGCCGCAATCGCTGGAACCGATCGATTACACGCGGGAGCAATATTCGCGCGCACTCTGGTTCAGCGAAGGCGTGACCAGCACCGTCGCCGACATTCTTGAAGTGCGCGCGGGGCTTTCCGACGAGAAGCGCTCCCTGGCGCATATTGCTTTGTTGATTACAGCACTGCAGGCACGCAGCGCACGTCTTACGCAATCGGTAGAAGAGTCCAGCCTGGATACGTGGTTCGATGCTTATCCGAGCTACCGTCTTCCTGAGCGCAGCATCTCCTACTATCCCAAGGGGGAACTACTGGGGTTTCTGATCGATCTTGAGATGCGCCGCCTGACCAATGGCCGCCGCTGCCTGCGCGATCTGTTGCAGTACATGAACCGGCACTACGCGCAGCAGGGAACCTACTTCGACGATTCCGAAGGCGTACGCAGCGCACTTGAAGTGCTCACAGGGAACGACTTTCGCCAGTTCTTCTCGCGTTACATCTCCGGAACGGAAGAGCTGCCTTACAACGAGTTGTTCGCTTACGCTGGGCTTGCGCTGCAACGCCGCCAGAGCGAACAGGCGTATGCAGGCATTGTGACCTCACGAGCAGCAGTTAAACCCACAACGATCCTCAGCGTCGATGAGGGTTCCGCCGCCTCGCATCTCCATCTGCTTCCGGGAGATGTAATACTGGAAGCAGATGGCATGGCGCTTCCGGGAGATTTCAATCAACTTGTGCGGCAGCACGATCCCAAGTCCAGCCTGCATCTCAAGATCCGTTCCCAGACCGGCGAGAAGCGGGAAGTCAATTTGCCACTGAGCACCCGAAAGATTGAGGAATATCAATTCAATGATTTGCCTGGAGTAACGCAGGCGGTCCGGCAACGCCGCACAGCTTTCTTACGCGGGGAAGCGGAGGCGGGCGCGCAGTGATTCGTCTGATATTTTGCGTAGTGTGCTGGGTGGTGCTTTCGATTCCAGCGGCAGTGGTGGGCTTCCCAGCGCTATTTATCACCGGGCGCATCGATCTTCTTTGGAAGCTCGCGTTATGGTCAGCCGGCACGGGATGCCGGCTCGCCGGAATCCGCATACGCACCGTCGGCCGCGAGAAACTTGAAGACGGGCGCACCTACCTCTTCATGTCCAATCACGCCTCAAACCTTGACCCGCCAATCGTAGTCCCGCTGCTCGGCCGGCGCATTACGATCATCGCCAAACGGGAGGTTTTCAAGATTCCGCTCTTTGGCCACGCTATGCGAGCCGCCGGGTTTATCGCCGTCAATCGGGCGGACAGAGCGTCCGCGGTTGAGAGTGTTCGCGGGGCGGTCAGCGCGCTGCATGCAGGACTGGGGATGCTCGTGTTTCCCGAGGGAACGCGCTCACCGGATGGCAAACTGCAGAAGTTCAAAAAAGGGCCATTCCACCTGGCAATGGAAGCGGGTGTTCCCGTGGTCCCAATCACGATTGCGGGCAGCTATGAGGCGTGGTCGAAGGGAAGTATGTCGCTCCATCCGGTTGAGGTGGTGGTGACCTTCCACACGCCGATTGATCCCCACCAGTTTGCACACAAAGAAGAGCTTCTCACAGCGGTCCGCGCCGCCATTCACAGCGCGTTGCCGGAGCCACACCGCGATCCGGTCACGGCCGGACCAACTTCTCAGTGACGCTCATGCCGGAGCCAACTTCGAAGGAGACTTCAGTGGGACATTTTGCTCCGAGATCAAAATTTCCTTCATGCTTTTTCCCCGCCCGATCCTCGAACCTGATGCCGAATTTGCACGGCGTTCCGAATGGAACCATGCGCCGATGCGTCTGCCCGTCGTGGAGTGCAGGCAGGCCGAAGCTTCCGGCGGGATAGTTCATCTCAAGGTTTTGCATGGTGCTTCCGGAATGGTTCGCAATATTGACGTACATCATGGGCTTGGCGTAGTTGCATCCGGAGCCGCCAAGCGTAACGAACGACAGGCAGGCAAGCACTGCTTGAGCTGTTGGCTTCATGCTGACATTCTACTCTGGAAGAAAATTCGTAAGCCGGTTGGCGGCGGCGCTACTTTCGTTCAATCAGGCGGGCGCTCAACACCACGCCATCGCGATCATCGTGGAGTTTGATGGGGAATACCAGCACGTTCCACTGCCAGTGCTGCGACTCCGCCGGCAGATGTGGCATGGCGTGGTGGTTGCGCCGGTCAATATACGTCTCTCTGGTATCGGCAACGGTTCGGATAATCTCGTCCCACTCATCGCGCATCTCGGGGTAATGGTCGAAGATATTGCGTCCCGTATACCACGCCCTTCGCTGACTGCCGAGAGCCGCAAAATAATCGTTCACGTATTGCCAGTTTCCGTCGCGGTCCAGGATCTCGATTACCATGTCATCGCCCATTGCCATCACGATCCGCGAGTAATAGAAATCACGCGAGTCGACCACGACCGGCCGTCCCCGGCGCTTTGCCTCAAAGCTGCGCAGTGCCTGCACCAGGTCGTCCACCGAACTGCTTCCTTTGAGCAGGTGCATATCGGCGATGCCGCCAAACTTGCGCTCGAGCGTCGCCGACAAGATAATGATCGGCACCTCGGGACGCTTGGCCCGCAAGGTTTGCGCCACCTCGGTTCCAAACTTTCCGGCGCCCAGATGGTAATCCAGCACCGCAATATCAATTTCAGTCAGCTTGGTCTCAGCCTCCTGAATGGAGGCAGCGGTCACGATGTGATAGCCCTTTTGCCGCAGTATGGTGGAGCGCACCAGCAAGTTCTCTTCGCGGTCATCCAGCAGCAACACAGAGATCGGCCTCTGCTCCTCGAACTTGCCGCCTTCGACTACCTTGAACGGCTTACTCTCATCCATCCACTGTCTCCGTATTCCGCATTCTGATATGGATGCAAAAAGAAGGCTTGAAGAAATAATTCCACTATTCCGAACCACGATTCAACTTGCGAATAGTTTTGGCCATCTCGGGTAATTTGTTGAAAACCGCCACCGCGCGCAACCACTGACGGTTTTCAATCGCCGGAGAACCACTTACTGTCGCGCCGGCGGCAACATCTCCCGGAATGCCTGATTGTGCGGTCGCCACCGCGCCGTCGCCGATGGAGAGGTGGCCGGCCACGCCGACCTGCCCGGCCAGGATCGCGTTGTTGCCAACGTGCGTCGATCCTCCCACCCCAACCTGCGAGCAGAGCATGGTGTGCTCACCGACGCTGCATCCGTGACCCACCTGCACCAGGTTGTCGATCTTCGTATCGTCTCCAACTACGGTTGTGCCGATGCTGGCGCGATCTACACAGGAGTTTGCCTGCACTTCCACACGGTTGCCAAGGCGGGTGATGCCTGATTGAACGATCTTGTGCCATCCCTTAGCGCCGTCACGCGCGAAACCAAAGCCATCGGCACCAATGACAACCCCGTTCTGCAGAATCACGTCATCGCCCAACTCGCAGAACTCACGCACCTGGGCGTGCGAATGCGCGAAGAACCTATGCCCAATTTTCGTCCCGCGATAGATAACAACATGCGCCAGGAGCACCGCGTCGTCGCCGATTACGACGTTCTCGCCGATCACGACGTAGGGAGCAATGTGCGCGCCAGAACCAATCCTTGCCGAAGGATCGACGACCGCCGTGGGATGAACACCGGGCTCATACTTCGGGGGCTGGTAAAAAAGCTCCAGTGTGCGCGCAAACGCCAGGTAGGGGTTGGCATGGCGCAGAAGCGGGCGCCCTTGGGAAGGGAAGTCGGGAGTTACAAAAATCGCCGCTGCCTGCGTAGTTTTTGCAAGGGCAGCGTACTTGGGATTTGAAATGAAAGTGATCTGTTGCGGACCGGCATCTTCAATTCCCGCCACGCCGGTAACTTCTGTCTCCGGCGAGGCGTCGTGCAAGGATGCACCCACGCTCTGTGCAATTTCAAGAAGTCTCATGTTGGGCAATAGCGTACAGGAGCGAAACCCTTGACGCTAGGAGAAGCTACGTAGATTTTTGCAAACAGAATTGCGGGCGCATCTAGGTCCGTCAACGTTATTCGGCGGGGATGTCGTTGAACAGGAGAGGAGTTTGATGCTCGACGTCGATCTGGCGCCGGCGCTTTGCCGCCGAACCAATCACCGCCAACACCGTAAGCGCTGACAGCGCAGAGCGCGGCACAAAAATCCGCTGGATGTTGCCGCGCGAGTCGGGAGGATTCAGGAAGAAGCCCTCCGCGCGCACCTGGGTAAGATCATTAGGCATCAGGCCTTCCAAAGTCTCGGCGTCACGGAAGCGCAGCCGCACCCACAGGCCCTCAACTCGGGGACGAGTAGTAAACGTCTTTCGTTGCAAAGAATTGGAGTCGGCAAAGTCTCTGACAAAGTAGACGCCCTTGATTTCTGCAAGATCGATCAGAACAACGTTGCCCGCAGTATTCAGCACTTCCACTTTGCTTCCCACAAGGAACTCTCCGGCCGCAACGTAGCCCTGCACGCTGTCGCGGTCCATCTTGCGGACGATCACCTTCTTGTGAGTCGATGCCATAGCTATCCAATTAGGCGTGGTTCGTTTCAGCGACCACAACCGGGAGCGTTTACCAATTGTCGCACTCCCATGCGACGTGCCGTAGAGAAAATATTCACAGAGTAATGAACCAGTTACGGTGCGTAGGTTGGTACACGTTTTCATGAAGTCAGCGCCTTACTGGATTCAGAGTAGCCAAGTGCGTCCTGTCTGTGATATTGTCTGAACTTTGCAACGGGATTGCGACATTTCCCCGTAAGTAGCTATGCGCAAAAGAGTTATTGACAACTTGCCGGCTTAATGGAATCGAAGCATGCTTCAAGTAACTTCTAATCATTAGCCGTTAAGTAATTGATTATGCGCCTATAAACATCATGGCAGATTACATTTACACGATGGAGAGCCGGTTATCGCCCGAGCAGATGCGGGCGGTGAACACGGTGCAGCAAATCGCCCGCTCCCACGGTATGAACATCTATCTGACCGGAGGGGCGATTCGCGACATTCTGACCGGTTTTCCGATCCGTGACCTGGATTTCACGGTTCAGGGAAACCCTCTCAAACTGCAGCAGGAAATAGAAAAATCGGGCGGGATCGTGGACATGGTCGATCCTGTCTTGTGCGTGATTCATGTGGTTTACCAAGGGACGCGGATTGAGATCACCATGGCTCGCGCCGAAGTGTTCGATAAGCCGGGTAAGCCACCGCTGGTGACGCCTGCCACCATCAACGAGGATCTACGCCGCCGCGACTTTACTTTCAATGCGATGGCGCTGTCACTGAATGATGGCTCTCGCGGATTACTGCTGGATCCTTTTAACGGTGCGGCCGATATTGAAGCACGCCTGATTCGGATATTGCATAGCTACGCGTTTCTGGAAGATCCCTCGCGATTGATTCGCGCAGCTCGCTTCGCCACTCGATTTGGATGGGAACTGGAGGAGCGTACTAAGGCGCGCTATGACTCGGCTCGCGAAGGCGACTACATTCAATTCATCGGAGGCCGCGCGGTCGGACATGAAATCGAGCAGATCGCGCATGAGGAGCATCCGATTGCGGTGATGCGTGCGCTGGAGAACGAAGGCTGGCTCAAGATTCTCTGGCCCAGATGGACGGTCGCCAAGGCCGATGTTCCCGAACTGGCGCAATTACTCAAAACCCGCTCCATGATGGCGGAGTTCAACATCAACGCAGACGCGGCGCCGGCGGTGATGCACTTTCTCACCCTGAAATTGAGTGCCGAAGATATCGCGGCGATTCAACGCCTGCTTCCGCATCGCGAGTTTGTGGCTGCCTGGAAGCGTCTGGACAGTGACGCGAAGGACCTGGCCAAAAAGCTCACGTCCAAGGAAGCAACGCTGAACTCCGGCGCATGGAAGATTCTTTCGTCGGCAAAGCCGGAAGCGCTGCTTTATCTGGAGGTCACAGGGCGCAACAAAACGGTGGATGAAAAGATCAAGAACTTTTTTGGAAAGTGGCGCCAACTTCAAGAGAAAGTTCCATTTGCGCAGATGGCCGAGCTGCGAATTACGCCTCAGCTTCCGGAATATCCACAGATTTGCCAGGAGGCCTTCTTTTTGCTTCTGGACGGAAAGCTGCGCTCCGAGGGCGAGATCATGAAGTTTCTCGCTCCCTTCGAACCGCCGCCTCCGCCGCCTCCGCCTGCTCCGCTGCGCCGAGGACGCGCAGCCGCCAAGAAAGCTCCCGCTGCCGCAAAGGCGGCTCATCAGACAGTCGCAACCCAGGCTGAGCCAGCAGCGCCGGTAGCCTCACCGCCCGATTCCACCGTAGCTCCCAAGGTTAGAGCTGAAAGCAAGGGTGCGTCTCCCAAGGGTGCTTCTCCAAAATTACCCTCGGAGAAGAAGGCCGGGAGCGCTTCGGAAACAAAGGCGAAACCGATAACGGGGAAAAAGCCGGTTGCCGAAAAGCCGGCGGCAAAATCTGCGAAGTTGCCGGCCAAAACGGTTGCCAAGACGGCAGCTAAGAAGACGCCGAAGTCCGCACCGAATTCGGCGAAGCCGGCTAAATCTGTGGTGAAGAGCACAAAAACTGATAAGACCAAGAGCAAGAAATCTGCAGGGAAAAAGCCTGAGACGAAGAAGCACGGGCAGAAGAAGAAGCCCGACAAGAAACACTCCAAGCATCGCTGATTAGAGACTGCAAAAGGCCCGACGACCGGGCCTTTTGTGATCATGAATCAATTCAGTTAACAGTTTTGCCGTCCGTTACTAGGACGGCTCTTTCTTTGGTGATTGTTCCGCCGATCGCTGGCTGGAGGAAGCTGCGCTTTCCAGGCCGCTTTTGTGGCAGTGGCATTTTGCGATGATGGCCGAGTGGATGCGGGTGCGAAGGTCGTCCGAAAGTTCGTAGAGTTTCGAGTCGCGGTATATCTCAATGGTGCTCTTGGTGGTGTTGCATACGACGTAGCAGTTATGGCACCACTGCAAGTGCTCCTCGAGTTCGGCCTTGGTGTGGGCATCCATGGTGTTGTCAAGGTAATCGGTCAGCTCTTTCAGGAAATCAGAGCATTTCACGGTCGGGTGTCTCCATCGCGTCGTTTGAAATACTTGTTGAGACGCTCGCGCAATTGCAAACGTGCGCGCAGCAATCTCGATTTCACCGCCGGAACGCTCAACTCCAGGGCCGATGCAGTCTCTTCCGTCGAAAGACCTTCAACATCGCGCAGCACAAACACCGTGCGGAAACTTGGTGGCAGGCCTTGAATGGTCTTTCCAAGCAGGTCCTTTAATTCCGACTGCGTGTAAAGCTGTTCCGGGTTGGGAGACCAATCCGCGATTTCGCGCGGCATGGAATCCTCTTCCGTCTTTACGTCCTCATCGATTGAAACCATGCGTTCTGGACGTCTCCGCCGCAGACGCATAAGGGCTTCATTCACTGCGATCCGAACCAGCCAGGTATAAAACTTTGACTGCCCCTGGAATTGTCCCAGGTTCTGATACGCCTTGAGAAACGCGTCCTGAACCACGTCTTCGGCATCTTCGCGATTCTGCGTAATATGCTGCGCGATGCGGAAGACACTTCGATCGTACCGCCGCACGAGCGACTCGAAAGCACCAATATCGCCGGCTCGCGCCGCCTCGACTAGGATACTTTCTTCGCTCGGTGGCTCTGCTACTTTGTTTTCGATGGCTTCCATTCGTCCGTCGATTCAAAAATATGTAGTTCCGTGACCTGTCGCACATTGTATCGGGTGAAAGGCCGCTTGACAAAGACCCACTGTGAAACGGATTCAATATCCGAATACGGGCGCTCTATTTTGAGCCGTTGACATGGTGCTAAGTGGCCACCCATAATCCGAGTATCCTTGCAATGCGCGTCTGCGGCATGAGCAGCGCCGGACGGGATCATGGCAGATAAAGATTTAATCCGGGAGATTGTCACCAGAGCCTGTTGCGATGCACTGCAGCAGAAGTCGCAAGAGCTTGCCGAAGAGGTTGCGCGGCGAGCAAGCGACGAACTGGCGAGAACAGGCGAGGAGCCGGCATTGCAGGCTGCACCAGCCAAGGCGCCACGTGAGCGCACGCAAGAGCTGCTCGATGGGGCGCTGCTGATTTCGGCTTCCAGAACGCAGTCGGAGACCCTGGATACGTTGTTGGCGGCGGCTTCATCGGTCACTCCTTCCTGTGGCCTGATGATTTTACGCGGCGCCCAAGCTACTGGGTGGAACTGCAATGGCCTTGCGACACTGGAAGCCTTTAAGCGAACCACCATGGACTGCGCACAGGGCGTGGTGGCAAGAGTAATCAGCTCTTGCGCGGCTGTGGTCGCAGAGGCTTCCGAGCTGGACCCCGGCTTCAGAGCCGCCGTCGGACTGGAGAATTCGTCACAGCTTTTGCTGGTCCCCATCTTGCTAAAGGGACGCGTTGCCGCATTGCTGATTGCTCTGCCGCAACAGAGTGATGACTTGGCTGCAATGGAACTGCTGGTTCAGATTACGCAGCTGGCACTCGAGTTACAGGCCTTTCGGAAGACTGCGCCGAAGCCCCCGGCCGAGGTTCCGCCTCCAGCAGTTGTGCAGCGGGCGGCAGCACCGGAGCTGACACCCGCTGTCGAAAAACCTGAAGCCGCTCCGCAGAGCTTTGAGCCAAGGCCTGAAGCTGCTTCGCAAAGCTTTGAGCCAAAGCCTGAACCCGAGCTGGTTTACGCACCGACAGCGGCAGCCGCAGCTGCTCCGGTGGAGAGGCCCGCTGCGGAACCTGCTTACGCGTCGGCGGCTCCAATTCGGCAGATTGCCACTCCGGTACCCCAGTTGGACGCAGCAGCACCGCAATCCGCTCCGCCAATGCCGGACGAGGTGCATGAGAAAGCGCGGCGTTTTGCCAAACTGCTGGTCGAGGAGATCAGACTCTACAACCAAACCAAACTTGCCGAAGGGCGCGCTCGCGGCGACCTCTACAGCCGTTTGCGCGAGGACATCGAAAAGAGCCGTGGTGCCTACCACAAGCGTTACGGCGAAAGCGTGAGAGACGTCGATTATTTCACGCAGGAATTACTGAGAATCCTTGCAGATAACAACCGCGCCGTGATGGGACCAGGCTTTCCGGGTTAAACTGCAAACAGCAGCTATGCCTACCAAGCCCCGTTTTCTTGCGATCCTCCTACTGACCCTGACAACCTTGGCCGCCGCCCGTCAGGACACAGAACAGACCAAATCATCCGCGCACCGCACGCCGTCGCCTGCCGAAGTGACCTCGCATAAAAAAAGCGCCGCTCCGAAAACTTCAGCTCAAAAGAAGTCAGCTACCGCGCGGACGCGTTCCGCTGCCTCCCATACGGCGGCTAAAAAGAAACTGGCTCCGGCCAAGGTGCGGCGGATGACCCGCGCATTTGTAGCTTCCGTGGACCTGAAAGTGATGGCACGGCAGTTGGTAGAGAACCGCACTCCCGCCGCCTACGCAGGAGTGGAGGACTACGCGCGACGCCATGCCGCAAGCGATGCGGGAGCGCTGGCATGGCTGGCGGTGGGTTATGCACGGGTTCTGGACGAACAGTATACGCAGGCAATTGCCGCCTTGGAAAAGGCAAAGCCGCGCGCCGGCGAACTGAGTGACTACGTCCGCTACCTGGAAGCAATCTCCTATGGCGCGCAGGGAAACAGCGGTAAGGTTGTCGAGCTGCTGCACGGCTTCGAGGCAGAGGCGCCCGAGTCGATCTTCCAGAAAGATGTTGTCGATGTTTATGGAAGTGCATTGAGCGCAGAAAGCAAAACGCAAGAGGCAATTGCTTACCTGGAGGCGCATCGGCTGCCCGCCAGGGCTACCGTGGAACTGGCGCTGGGCAAAAGCTATCTGCGCACCGGCCATCCTGAAAAAGGAATGGAGATTCTAAGGCATCTCTACTTCACTATGCCTTCCAGTGCAGAGGCCGCGGAAGCAGCCAAGCAGTTGACGGCGGCCGGTTCGGCGCTGGAGGGCAGCTACGCCGACCAGAAAATCAGGGCCGACTTGCTGGCGAGAGCGGGACGCTGGCCAGACGCGGAACACGCGTACCGCCAAATTCTGCGCATGGCTCCGGAAGGGGAGATGGGCAGCGTGGAGGTGGCATTGGCGGCAACGCTGCGGCATATTAACGCCACCGAAGGGCGGAGATTGCTGGAGCAGGTGCAAGCCGCGGGCGAAGCCAACGCACAGCGGCTCTATCTGTTGGGAGAGATTGCGCGCAACGAAAACAACGACAGCGCTATGGCGCAGAACCTGGAGCGCATGAGGCAGGCGGCGCCAACCAGCCAGTGGTTCGAGCAAGCGCTGCTCTCGGCTGCAAACATGGTTCTGCTGGAGAAGAATTACGATCGTGCGATCGACCTGTTTCGCGAAGCTCAGCAGCGCTTCCCGAATGCTCCGCGTGCCAGTTACGCGCACTGGAAAGCAGCATGGCTGACTTACCGGCAAGGCCGCACCAATGCGAAGCGGGATTTCGAAGACCAGGTGATGTTGTATCCGGATCGCCCCGAGGTTCCGGCAGCTTTGTACTGGCGGGCGCGCATTGCTGAAGAGGAGCGCGACTATGCGGTTGCGCGGGCCTGGTATGGCAAGCTCGGAGAGCGCTTCCATAATTATTATTACGGATACCTGGGGCGCGAGCGACTGGCGAAACTTCCTCCTGCCATCACCGATGTCGCAATGAGCCAGGATCCGGTGTTGGCGCGGATTCCGGAATTGATGCCATCGGCTCCGGAGGCGCTGGAGTTGGAAGCTCCGCCCAACCAGTTGCGCGCGGAGAAGAGCCGCTTGCTCGAGAACGCAGGCCTGAACGAGTTTGCGATTCGCGAACTGCAGGCCGAACAGGGCGGCCAGGGCGCGCGCTGGGCGACCTTGCAGATCGCGCGAATCTACCAGGAGAGCGGACAGAACCATCGCGCCATTCAGTTTCTAAAGAAGGCCCTGCCCGGCTATTACGCGGTAGATCTGCCGGGATTGCCCCGTCCTTATTGGGAAATATTGTTCCCTCGTCCCTACTGGACGGACGTGCAGAGGCAATCGCTGGCGAACTCGCTGGACCCTTATCTGGTCGCCTCACTGATCCGGCAGGAGAGCGAATTTAATCCCGCAGCCATCTCGCACGCCAATGCCTATGGGCTCATGCAACTCTTACCGCAGGTAGGCCGGGGCGAGGCGCGGGCGGCACACATCAAGCATTTCTCCACCGCGTCGCTGCTGGTGCCGAACTTGAACATCCAGCTCGGTACGCACTACTTCAAAGAGATGGTAACGCAATACAGCGGGCAGGTGGAGTACGCTTTGGCCGCTTACAATGCGGGTTCCAACCGGGTCGACGATTGGCTGCAGAGTGGACACTTTCGCGACGTCCCTGAGTTCGTCGAGTCAATTCCGTTCACCGAAACCAGGGAGTACGTCCAGGCAATTGTACGCAATGCGAAGGTCTATCAGCGGCTCTATCCAAGGCAGTAGCGGCGCGCCCCTGGCTGCGAACAATTCGCAGCCAGGCTTAGTGTTACTCTACAAGACCCACTGCCACAACCAGATGTAGGCCATGCTTTCCAATGATTCCCACGGCCGGCGAATCAAACTCTCGTCGCCTTGCACGCCGCCGAGTTCCGCCTTCTTTACCGCCCAGGGGGTCACCATCCTCGGAAAGGCGGCGGCATCTACCTGGCCGGCCGGTGCGGCTTTAGGCTGGGCCTTGATGTTCTTGTCATACACGCCAAACTCCATCGCCGCCTCAGCTAAAGCCCGCATGTTTTCCGTTTTGGCTTCGTAAGGAAAGCCGCAGCCGGCGCATATGATGTACCCGCCGCCTTGACCAACGGTTTCACACAGATGTTTAACTTGTTGGCGTACCTCCTCCGGGGTGCCAAGAATCAGTAGCGTATCCTTGACTCCGCCTGCGATGCACTGGTGGTGTCCAATCTCTCGCTTCGCTTTCTGGATGTCGCCTTGGGAGTCGATGTCGCAGAGGACTTTTCCTTTGGGCAACTCCAGCATGTGGTGCCAGTGCTTACTCCAATCGCCTTCCAGGTAGGCGCGGACAGTGTGACCGGCCGCGATGAGAATCTCCAGGACCTTCTTGAACGACGGCCAATAGAACTTATCAAACTGCTGGGGCGACATGAAGCACGGCTTATGGGTGGGAACAAAAACCGGCCAGCGCTTCAGCGGGTCAGCCATTGCCAGGGCCAGGTTGGCCATCTCCGGAACCAGGGCATCGCAGGCAGCGAGAACTTTATCGGGCTGGCGGCGGCAATCCATGAATGCACCTTTCATCCCCCGCATTGCGTCAGCCAGCACATCGAAGGGAGCCAGAAAGAATCCTGCCATCGGTTGCGGCATTCCAACTTGCTGGAGAGCGATCGTCCGGTTCCGCATGATCTGTCCAACCTGCATCTGCGCCATGCCAGCCTTCAGAACCGCCACGTAGGAGCGAACCGAGCCCCGCTCCTTGAACTCGCCCATCAGACGCGGAAACCAGCAGTCGAACATGAACTTCACCGGATCGGCCGTCAGCGCGTCATACTCGTCGGCCAGCATGTATTCGGCTTCATTGAATTGGAATGGAGTCCGCGGACCAATGTCGCGTCCCGGCAGCCGGTAGTTCTTCAGGTCAATTGCGTCAAACAGAGGGCCGTAGATGCGATTGTCTCGCAACACATCGACTTCGGGAAAATCTCTGGCAAATGCCAACTCAGCTTGCAGCCATTTTTCCGGGTCATAAATCGTTTCCTGATTGCTATTGCCCGAATAGATTTCCGCGAAGTAATTACTGCCGGTAGCAATTGGAATGCGGTCGGTGGGCTCCAGGGCGATCGCGGCTTGGTA
This sequence comes from uncultured Acidobacteriota bacterium, assembly GCA_963800195.1. Taxonomy (GTDB): domain Bacteria; phylum Acidobacteriota; class Terriglobia; order Terriglobales; family Acidobacteriaceae; genus TOLSYN. Next base: position 137,973 of record CAWCZZ010000008.1, on the reverse strand, counting down.
TCGTCCCAGCCGCTCGTCGAACAGTTTTTTCATGTCATCAGGCATTCAGATTCTCCATAGCATATTTGGGGCTTGGAATGGCGATACCATTCTCTGGCGGGCGACGGAACGCAACAATGAACTCGGAAACGCGCATATTGTATCTCGAAAACGAATGGATAAGTTCGATTTAACTTCTAGTCTCACTCAGCGCTTTGCCGAAAACGAGATCGATGCCCAGCAAAATTGCACCGCATACAATGGCGCTATCGGCAAGATTGAAATCCGGCCAGCTATGGGAACCGATGTAGAAGTGCAGGAAGTCGGTGACCCGGCCATAGCGGATTCGATCGTAAAGATTGCCGATAGCTCCGCCGAGGATGAAGGCAAGTGCTAGGCCGGTCCATGTAAATCTTGTGGCGGACTTCCAGAGCAGATAGCCCACTACGAGCATTGCCAACGTCGAGAATCCGACGAGCAGCGGAACGCGCACCCGAAGCGGCCAATCGGCAAAGAGGCTGAAGGCCGCGCCGGTGTTCTCCACATGGGTGATGGAGAAAAAGTTGGGAATTACTTTCACTCCGCCAAAGTTCAGCTCAATGTTGCGGGCAGCGCAGATCTTGGTGAGGCGGTCGAGCAGAATCACGACCGCCGACACCAGGAAGTAAATGGAGCGCAGAGCGGCGCGTGGCATCAGGCGTTGGCGCTCCCTGCGGGCTCGCCCGCAATCACCGCCAGATTCTTGCTACAGCGCTCGCAGACGGTGGGGAAGGTTGCATCCTCGCCGACGTGGGTCGAGAAGTTCCAGCAGCGCTCGCACTTCACGCCTTCGGCTTTCCCAACTTCAAATGCAATGGGCGAACCTGGCGGGCCGGCTTTTGCTTCCACCTGTGAGACCACGAAGAAAGCCGCAAGCTTATCCGCATAATGCGCGAGGCGCTTGTAGTCGTCGCCCGACGCCGTGATGGCAACCCGCGCCTCTAGATTGGCCTTGATGCTCTTGTCATTGCGCAGTTCTTCCAATTGGCGCAGCGCAAGTTCGCGGATGGTAAAGAGGTAATCCCAATCGGCGCGCAACTCTGCTGCCTGCTCGCGATCGCGAATCTCCCCGGTAATATCGTTGGCGTTGGGAAACAGCGACAGGTGAACGCTCTCCGGACGCGAGAGCAGCTTGGGCATGAACTGCCATGCCTCGTCGGCGGTGAAGCTGAGGATCGGGGCGACCAGGCGAAGCAGCGTCTCGCCGATGCGCCACAACGCCGTCTGCGCCGATTTGCGTTCGCGCGATGAGCGCGGGAAGGTGTAGAGGCGATCTTTCAGGATGTCAAAGTATTGAGCGCTGAGATCGACGGCAAAGAACTCGTTGAGGCGCTGATAGATGCGATGGAAAAGCATCTGGTCGTACCAGGTGCTGATTTCGGCGGCAACATCGGCGGTGCGCAAAAGCATGTACTGATCGAGTGGCTCCAACTGCTCGAATGCGACCAGATCTTGCGCGGGCGAAAAGCCGTGCAGATTCCCCAGGATGTAACGGAACGTGTTGCGGATCTTGCGGTAGTTTTCCGCCACGCGGATCATCAGGTTTTCGCTGGCGCGCACGTCCTCCCGGAAGTCCACCGAGGCAACCCAGAAGCGAACGATCTCGCCGCCCATGCGCTTGGCGATATCGACCGGATCGACAGTGTTGCCCAGCGATTTGGACATAGCGCGGCCGTTTTCGTCGAGCGTCCAGCCATTAGTGGCGACGGATTTGTAAGGTGCTTCGCCGTTGAGCCCGATCGAACAGAGCAGGGAAGAGTGGAACCAGCCGCGATACTGATCGCCGCCCTCCAGATACATGTCCGAGGGCTTCCAGTAGCCGAAGATCTGCGGCAGCACGGACGCTTGCGACGAGCCCGACTCAAACCACACGTCGATGATGTCCATCTCCTTGCGGAAGCCCGAGTGCCCGCAATGGGCGCATTGGGTTCCAGCCGGGACAATCTCCGCGGCGGGACGCGCATACCACGCATCGGCGCCCTCGCGCTCGAAGAGCTCGATGACGGCGCGATTGGTGGCCTTGTCTTCGTGCAGTTTACCGCAGCTCTCGCAGAAAAAGACTGCGATCGGTACGCCCCAGATACGCTGGCGCGAGATGCACCAGTCCGGGCGCGTGGCAACCATGTTGGAGATGCGCTCTTCGCCCCACGCTGGGTCCCAGCGCACGCCGGCAATTGCCTTCAGTGCCTCGGTGCGCAGAGTCCCTTCGCCGATCTTGCCCTCCATCGAGATGAACCACTGCTCGGTGGCGCGGAAGATGACCGGCTTGTGGCAGCGCCAGCAATGCGGATAAGAGTGCTCGATATCTTCACGCCCCAGCAATACGCCGCGAGCTTTGAGCAGATCGACGATGATCTCATTGGCCGCGAAGACCTTCTTGCCGTCGTATTCGGGAAGTCCTTCGGTGATGTGGCCACCCGCATCGACGCGGGTAGTCTGGTCGAGGCCGTACTTGACTCCTGTATAGAAGTCGTCGGCGCCATGGGAGGGCGCGGTATGAACCGCTCCGGTGCCCTGGTCCATGGTCACATAGTCGGCGAGCACGCCAAGAATGTCGCGTTCGAGGAACGGATGGGCGAAGACTACGCGCTCCAGTCGCGCACCGGGGAAAGTTGCCAAAACGGTGTGCTCACTAATCCCCAGCTTCGCCATCACACCAGATGCAAGCTCGGCCGCCAGGATATAAACCTGCCCGGTCGCATTGTCCTGAATAGCCTGGTACTCGGCTCGCGGATGGAAAGCCACGGCCATCGAGGCCGGAAGCGTCCACGGAGTAGTGGTCCAGATGATGGTACTAATCTTGCCGGCGTACGCTGCTAGTTCGGGTGCGATAGCGGCCGGGTCGCTCTTCAGCGCGTACTTCACAAAGACGCTGGGGCTGGTGTGGTTGGCGTACTCAACCTCCGCTTCCGCCAGTGCCGTACGGTCGTGGATACACCAATAAACCGGCTTCAGACCCTTGTAGACCAGACCTTTCTCGAAGAAGGCATAGAAGTTCTCGATAACTTTGGCCTCGTAGCCGTTGGTCATCGTCGAGTAGGGGTGCTCAAAGTCGCCAAAGACGCCGATGCGCTGAAACTGGTCGCTTTGGATTTTCAAGTACTTTTCAGCGTATTTGCGGCAGGCGTGGCGGACCTCCAGCGGGTCCATTTCCAGCTTTTTGCGGCCAAGGGCTTCATCCACTTTAATTTCAATCGGCAGGCCGTGACAGTCCCAGCCTGGGACGTAGGGCGAGTCGAAACCAGCCATGGTGCGGGACTTTACGATGAAATCCTTCAGGCACTTGTTAAGGGCATGGCCGAGGTGCAGAGCCCCGTTGGCGTAAGGTGGTCCGTCATGCAAGACCCACGAGGGCGAGCCCTGGCGCGACTTACGAACCAGCTCATAAATGCGAATCCTCTGCCAATGATCGAGCATCTTGGGCTCATTCTGGGGCAGGTTCGCCTTCATGGGGAAATCGGTTGTGGGCAGATTGACGGTTGCCTTGAGGTCCACTCGGGTCTATATCTCCGATCAAAATAAATCAGCGGCGAGTTGTTGATCCGCATCTACGAAGTGCTTGAACTACTTATTATATGCCGAGCGAGCAAGGGTTCTTAATGGCAACGGCCGGGCATTTGGATCAGGACTCGCGCCGGGCCAGTGCAGAATGGTTAGGCCTGACCAAACTGAAGCCTGTTTCGGCCTCCGAAAACTTTACGGCGCCAGCACAAACGAAGTGCTACACCAGGGCGCGCAGATGCATCTTAACGCGATGAACAGAGAAGGCTCGAAGCCTGCAACAAGACGAGCGAATAGATGGAAGACAACTTGGCAGGCAGCGCGCGTATCAGAAGCAATAACAGAACGGCTCAGATAAGGGCGAGCCGGAGTGAAGGGTGCGAATCGATGCTCGTGCGGAGAATCCGGGAGCGGGACGCGTACCCGGCAGTACCAAATTGCAGCGTTTCACAAGCCTTGGGGTGAGGGCTGGGGCCCGCCATGCCGAATCAAATCGCAATGCCGCCGATGAATCAAACCGAGCCAGAGCTAAACCTGCTGATGCGGGAGGAAATAGACCCGCCACTTTGGCAGTCGCTGTTGGCAAATGTCCAGGAAGTCCTCTTCCCGAAGAAGCTTCCTCCCTTGCAGCTTACCTCCCGGCCGGTAAAGGTCGCGGACCTGTGGGGCGAATACAACTACAAAAAGCGCAGCGCCGGGGTCTCGCTGGTCGTTCATGCGGTGGCCATCGGTGGATTGATCGCGCTCTCCATCGCGGGGGCAAAAGTAGTTACTAAGCCCGTGCAGCAGGTCACGCTGGTAGCCCCCGACATCAGCGACTATATGCCGCTCTCGAACAAAGCAAACGACGTGGTTGGCGGCGGCGGCGGTGGTGGGGATCGTGACAAATTGGTAGCTCCCAAAGGCAAGCTGCCAAAGCTCTCGATGCAGCAGATCACGCCTCCCGTGATGGTAATCCGGAACGATCATCCGAAGCTGGCAGTTGAGCCGACAGTGGTTGTGCCTCCGCAGGTGAACCTGCCGCAGGTGGCCGCGCTGAATCTAGGCGATCCAAAGTCGTCGGTGGTGGCCGGACCGGCCTCGAATGGCACGGGAACGGGTGGAGGAATCGGATCCGGGAGCGGCGGTGGAATTGGCAGTGGCACCGGACCGGGCGTCGGCCCTGGCTATGGCGGTGGCATCGGTGGAGGAGTCTTCCGTGTCGGTGGAGGCGTGAGCGCACCGCGAGTTCTGGAAAATCCAAGCCCGGATTACAGCGAAGAAGCGCGTAAAGCAAAGTATCAGGGAACCGTGGTGTTGTGGCTCATCGTGGACGCCGACGGGCGACCGCGCAACGTGAAAGTGGCGCGCAGCCTGGGCATGGGACTCGACCAGAAGGCGATCGAGGCTGTACGTCGATGGAAATTCCAGCCCGCGCTGAAGAATGGAACCCCGGTCGCGGTCCAGATCAACGTCGAAGTCAATTTTCACCTCTATTGACAGAGGAGCGGCCTCTAAACAGGCCGGTGCAATCGAGCAGGAAAGCCGAGAGAGGGAATCATCCTCTCTCTTTTTCTTGCCTCAAGTGTCTTCGTATGCCGCTCGCGTGATATCAAGTAAGTGGACGAAATGCCGCCAGGAGCAGAGATTGGCTCCCACGGTATGGATACATGCGAATGAGCGACGAAGCAGCCAAGTGCACAGTTTGCCGGCAGCCCCTGGGGGAGAATGGGCGCTGTCAGCATTGCGATGACGACGTTCATATCTGGACGATCAAGGACTGGCGGCCGCTGCTCACGCTAGGCCTGGCAATTGTGCTTGGATTTTCCTTTACCAGCCTCATCGTCAATAGCCTGATCGAGAAGCAGAAGGCGCTCGCCGCTAGGTACTACCAGACAGGTCTCCGGGCGCTGGACGAAAAACGCGGTCCCGAGGCAGTGGACGCCTTTGAAGCCGCACTGGTTTACTCCCACGGCGATTTCCAAAATGGATTGAAGCTCACTGACGCGTTAGCGGCCTCCCGGGCAACCAACGAAGCGCTGGCCCAGTTGCGAGCCATCCGGGAGCAGCGCCCGGGAGACGCTCAGGTAGATCTGAAGTTGGCGCGCCTGGAAGCTCAGCGTAAAGACGTTGACGACGCCGTGCGCTATTACCAGAGCGCCATCGAGGGGAAGTGGCCGGAGGGCACCGATCCCGTCGCACAGCGAACTGCAGCCCGCTTTGAGTTTGCGGATTATCTGGTGCGGCAGGGGCGCCGCGCTCAGGCTGCGGCGGTGTTGCTGGCGTTAGAGGCTGCGCTTCCTGCAACATCTCCGGAGCAGCAAAAATTGGGAGAGCTCTTCCTGAACAACGGCAATGCAGGAGAGGCGCTGAGGATTTTTGAAGCGGCACTGCAACAACAGAAGAGCGAAAGGCAGAGAATTATTCCAGCGACCAGCCCCTCGGACCATAACCGCCTTACCCTCAAGGTCAGTACCTCAGAGGCCGAGACTGGTAACGACAGATACCGCGCGGCACTGCTGGGTGCGGCTCGGGCCAGCTTTGCGGCAGGCGGCTATGCCACGGCCCGGCACTATCTGGAGGAGTTGAAGCCGGAGACCGTCGAGTCACAAGCGTTGCGGGAGCAACTCGAGCGCATGGAGGCATTGGACCCGTTCGCGCACAACGCTACGCCCAAGGTCCGCACCGAGCGAACCATGGCAGCCTTCCATATCGCCATCGAACGCCTGGCGAATTGCGGCGTGCCATTCGCAGAATCTGCGACAGGCTCCGAAAAAGTTGCAACTGTCAAAGATCCTGAACAGTGGAGCGGATTTGCCAAGTGGGCCAGCCAGCTTTCTCCCATGATGAGCGAACGAAAGTTACAGGGCCGTGACGACGTGATTGAGAGCACCATGCGATTTGCCTTTCAGGCTGAAGTCGCAGCCCAAAAGAGTTGCGGCAACTTGACCCTCAACGATGAAGCTCTCCTGCTGCTGGCTCGCGAGCGCATGGGGCTAAATCAGTGACCCCGCGCCTGGAGCAGAGCCGAGAGGCGCTGCGGAACCTGGTCTCCACCCCGGTACGGCGCAAATACTTTGACACCCTGCGCCGTATGCTCGGGGCTCCCGGGCTGATCTCGATCCGCGAAGAACAATTCTTTCTCGTGCTGGCAATTGCCATCGGCATTCTTGCCGGCTTCGCCATCGTGCTCTTCCGGGTGACAATCGCGGCGGCGAGACTCTGGCTGCTCGGTAGCTCAATGCATCCGCCCGCGCCGCGAGTAGTACTGGTTCCGGCGCTGATGGGGCTAGTGATCGCCGTGCTAGCGCTGCGCTTCGTTCCCCGTGTGCGCGGCAGCGGCGTCAACCAGACCAAGGCCGCTCTTTACATTTACGACGGCTACGTTTCTTCGCGAACCGTAATCGGAAACTTTGTTCTGAGCGCGCTCTCCATTGGCAGCGGACAGTCGCTGGGGCCCGAGGATCCTTCGCTGCAGATCGGTGCAGGGCTGGCTTCGTGGCTGGGGCGCCGGCTCAAGCTTTCCAAGGAGCGGCTGCGCCTGGTGGCCCCGGTCGGTGCGGCGGCAGGCTTGGCCGCAGCCTTCAATGCTCCAATCACCGCGGTGCTTTTTGTCATCGAGGAGGTCATTGGGCGTTGGAGCGCCGGAATCCTTGGCGCGGTGGTACTCTCAGCCATCTCAAGCGTAGTGGTGGAACGCTGGTTCCTCGGCAATGAACCGCTCTTCCGTCTTCCGCAGTATCACCTGGTTAACGCCGGAGAATTGATCGCCTACGCCGTGCTTGGCGTTGTAGGCGGCGTGGCATCGCTGGCCTTTGTGAAGGTCATCAAGTATGTACGGCCAAGGCTGCGGCGGCTGCCGCAATGGTCGCAATACCTGCAGCCAGGGGTGGCGGGACTGCTGATCGGCTTCATCGCAATCTGGTTCCCACAGGTGATGGGAGCCGGATACGAGTGGATAGACCTGGCGATGCACAATCGTTTCTCCTGGGAGGTGCTGGGAATTCTCGCAGGGCTCAAGCTACTCTCCACCGCCCTGAGCTTCACCACCGGCACTCCCGGCGGGTTGTTTGCCCCAGTTTTATTTATCGGCGCCATGCTGGGCGGCTCGGTCGCCGTGCTTGAGCAGCAGTTGTTTCCCTCGTTGGTAGTGCCCGTAGGCGCCTATGCGCTAGTTGGCATGGGAGCTCTCGTTGCCGGAATCCTCCGCGCCCCGATGACCTCCGTCTTTATGGTCCTTGAGGTGAGTGGCAATTATTCGATCATCCTCCCCGTGATCATCTGCAACACGATCTCCTACGTAATTTCACGCAGCTTTCAGGAAGTGCCGCTCTTCGACCTGCTCTCCCGCCAGGACGGACTCGATCTACCTTCTCTGGAGGAGGGGCTCGGGCATGAGATACTCCGCGTCGAAGACGCCATGCATCCCACGCTCGGCCGCGCCTTGCTGGGAGATGAATTGATCGCCTCGGCCCGCAGCATCGTTGCCGCCACGCCGGAAGAAAACTTTCTGGTATCGCTGGGCGAGGGACGCTGGAGCGTGCTCAACCGCCAGACCTTGCTCGACGCGACGCTCGACGAAACTTCCCCGCTGCGCACCTTGATTCGCTCTCGGGTGCCGCGTCTTCACCAGGACCAGTCCTTGGACGTCGCGCTGCGCTTCATCAAGGACCGCCCGATGCTGCCCGTGGTTCACCGTGGCAACATGAACCTCCTGATGGGCGTGGTCAGCGTAGAGGACATCCTGCGCGCCTACCGCAAAGCCGGACTTGCCGAAGCCGAAACGGCTGACTGACGCTCACCCGTCTCACCGCCCGCTGGCTGAAAATATCCCCGCCGATCAGTCTAATCGGGGACAATTCCGGCGAACCCCAGGCCGTACACTCGCTTCTAACCAGAGCTGAGTTGCAGAATCGGCACCTCGGAGAAGAAACATGCTGAAGTTGCAAACCCTGCAAAGTGCGCATGAACTGGACTGCATTAAGTCGCGCTGGGCATGGCTGGCGAAGCAGGGCGGTCATACCCTCTTTCAGTCCTATGCGCTCAATCGCCTGGCCGCCCAGTGGTTCGCCGCGCGCGAAACGCCGTACGTCATTGTGGCCGAGTCCGGAGCCGGTATCGCGATAATCCCAGCGGTGAGGCGCGAAAGGGAAGTGGCATTAATCGGCGAAACCCTCTTCGACTATCGCGACGTTTTAAGCTCAGGCGATCCGATGCTGCAGGAGCACGCCTGGCGGAAGCTGGCCTCCCTCGGTCTTCCGTTTGAAGCAACGGCGCTGCGCGGTGAGCTCGTGCGAGCGCGCTGGCGGAGCCTGCAACCCTCGGAATTCTGCAATGCTCCTGCAACCCGCAACTGCGATATCACGGCTGACCAATTTGTTGCCGCGCACCACAAATCTGCCAAAGCGAGCCGCAGACTAGCTCGCGAAGGCCTCCGCCTGGTGCGCCGCGAGAGCGGACTGCAACAGGTCGCCGAGTGGATCTACCGGCGTAAGGCCGAGTGGAGCGGCAAAAGCAGGAACCTGTTCTCTGACAGCCTCCGTCAAGACTTCATGCTACACATTGTTACTAATGGTATAGGTAATTGCATAATATGGAGTTATGAAACGTCAAACGGCGAGATAGCAGCCGCTCTCGTGACCTTTCAACTGAATCAGTCCCGGCACTTTTATACCATCCATCATGACCACCGCTGGGATCGACTGTCGCCCGGGCAGGTAATGATCTTTGATGTCACGCGAGAGTCGCTTGCCGAGGGCTTCGATGTGGACTTCATGACCGGAGAATACCCCTACAAGAATCGTCTCGCCACAGCGATGATTCCGTTGTACCGGGTAGCCGCAAGCGCCGCTCAGATGGCATCATGGAAGAGCGGCGTGCCGGAGATGCTGGCGTCAACCGCCTAATGAGGAAAGTTTCATGCCTGATCCCGCGAAACAACTACAAGCCATTTATTTAGCTGGGTTTGAGATCGAAACCTTCGAGCGCTTTCCGAGTGCCGTGGGATTGATGAAAGGCAACTGCATTGCCTTGGTGCAGCCAACGGCGAACGGACTACAACTGATCGGCCAGCCCGGATGGCATATGGGCGAGGTCTTGGGCGTGTTGCTGGAGCAAGCCGGCAAGCCGGTCTTTCAGGCCAAGGGCGAGCTGGTCGAAGCCACTCCCGAGCGACTCAAAGAGTTGGAGAACTTCAGCCAGGAGCTGGACATCTTGATGTCGCCCCGCGCCTGATGACGTCAGTTACAAAGGCAGCGGTTCGTTGCTGCCGAAGAGCACTACGCGGGGTTGGAAGAGCGTTCCGGCAATTCGCTGCGCCACCGCGATAAGCAGCGTCTGATTCGCAAACACCTTGACTAGCGGCGCCTCGGAGAACTCCGGGAGATTGATCGAGCAGCCATTGCGAATCGCCCCCACCACCTGCGGCGTGGCCGTCACCGAAGGAAAACCCACAAGGATTTGGCGAGGATGGAGATAGGGGGACGAGCGTTTCGGTCCCGCAATACTTGCATTTTCAGTGCATTTCTCCTTATCTACAACGTCCGATAATGTACATTCTGATAATGTCGGGTTCGGGCCGTTTTCTACTAAACTCGCATGGTAACCAGCGACCGACTCAAGAGACGCGGCCTGCGAGAGGCTGAATTCCCCGGCCCGCGTACGACGGAGCTGAGAAAGGTGCGCCCCGCAGCCCAGGGCTTGGCCCAGGTCGTGAGCCAGCGACCGCACGTAGCTCCCGGCCGAGACTTCGACAACGAAACGGGCGCGGTCACCGCAGACGCTCGCAATCTCAAATCGGCGCACCTCGACCTCGACAGCTTTCAATTCAACAGGCTTGTCCTTGCGGGCGAGCTTGTAGGCTGCAACGCCGTTGATCTTCTTGGCCGAATAGGCGGGTGGCAGTTGCAGAATGCGCCCCATGAAGGTGGGTAGATGCCGATGAATCTCGGCCAGGGTGGGCTGGGCGCGGGAGATCGGCCCCACGGTGTCCCCTTCGGCGTCATATGTGTCGGTTGCAAAACCGAAACGTATTTCTCCTTCATAGACTTTCACGCTATCGTTAAAAAATTGGGCGAGGCGGGTGTAGCGGCCCAGGACAAGTGGCAGAACGCCCGTCGCCATAGGATCAAGGGTTCCCAGGTGGCCGACGCTTCGCTCTCCCGTGATGCGGCGAATGCGATTGACCACATCGTGGGAGGTGCAGCCAGCGAGCTTATCGAGGACAAGAAGTGCATTGATCATTCCCTTCCATCGTCAAGCATAGATGGTCGTCGGTCAACCTGGATCAATCAATGCCGCGCAGAAGTTATCCGATTTCGGCTCCGCGAATGCCGTATGATGATTTCAACAAACGCCATTCGGCAAGAATAGGCAAAATAGACCCGCCATGATTCCCCTGAAAGACGATGCTCCGCGGTTGTCCACGCCGTTGCTCAACTATTTCCTGATCGCGGCCAACATCGTGGTGTTTCTCTTTCAGAGTTCGCTCGGCCGAAGAGCCGAGCTGGCCTTCGTCCAAACCTTCGGCCTGGTTCCGGGCCGACTGACGGCTGCTCTGCAAGGAACCCTGCCGCATCTCCACGGCCACGCGCACACGCCCTCGCTTGGGATTTGCGTTTTTACCGATCCTCACAAGCATGTTTCTGCACGCCAATTTCTGGCACATTCTCTTTAACATGTGGTTTTTGTGGGTCTTCGGAAGAAACCTTGAAGATGCACTTGGACATTTCCCGTATCTCGTCTTCTATCTGGCGTGTGGGGTTGTGGCAGCCCTGGCGCAAATCATTTCAGCCTCCAACTCCATGATTCCGATGGTGGGGGCCAGTGGCGCAATTGCGGGTGTCATGGGCGGGTACTTCGTTCTCTATCCGCGCTCGCGGGTGCTCATGTTGGTTCCCTTCTTTTTCATCTTCTTTCTCTGGCTGCCCGCATGGGTAGTCCTCGGCTACTGGTTTCTGTTGCAGTTCCTCAGCGGCATTGGGACGACGCTGGTTAGCGCCAGCAGCAACTCCGGAGGTGTTGCCTTCTGGGCGCATGTGGGTGGCTTTGTGGCGGGAGTCCTGCTCGTGCGGCTCTTCCCTACCCGCACGCGGCGCTATCTTTACGGCTACTAGGCTGGAACAAAAATCCAAAGGTTTGGGCATCGCTACGGGAGCCGCTGGCACTCCAAAGGCGTAACGCAAGTATTCCCGAGGTGCCCGCTATGTCCAAAACTGAAGACGTCCACGACCGCCTGCACGCCCGCGCCGAACCCGATGACGAGTACTACTACGATGACCACAGGCCGGAGCCGCTCGATCCATATGAGATCGATCGCGATCAGTACGACATCGACGACGAGGACGAGGATGAGCAAGACGAGCACGTAGCGTAGAGCTCAGTCTGCGAAAAACTCAAGCTCTGCTCCGCGCTACCGTGCCGTGCGCCGCACGCCGGGATGCGTTGCTCAGAGTGCGCCACCCGATGGCGAAATAACAAGCTCGTCGAAGTTTGCATTCGCCGGCAGAGTCACGGCGGCGGCTACGGCCTGCGCCACCGTCCTTCGCGAGATCATGCGGCGGCGTGGCGCGTCGGGCCAGAACTGCTGCCAGATCCCGGTATCGGTTGCTCCCGGAAGAAGCGCGACAACTCGAATGCCGCGCGGTCGGAGCTCCTCCCGCAGCGTTTCGGTAAAGCCGAGCAACCCGCGTTTCGAGGCGTTGTAGGCTGCCATTCCAGGGAAAGCCGTTCGCGCCGCAATGCTCAGATTGTTGACGATCACACTTCCCTTCCCAAGCCACGGAAGCATCGACTGCGTGACCAGAAACGTGCCGTGCAGATTGGTGTCGATCACCTCGCGCCATGTGGCAAAGTCGAGTGAGGCGATGGGTTGCGCAGGACCGGCGATGCCCGCATTGTTGATCAGCACATCGAGCCGCTTACGCTTTCCCATCAGCTCGGCAAGTTGGGCAACGGATTGCTCGTCGCGAATGTCACAGGGGATGGCGGTGGAATTTGGCAGCCGCGCGGCCAGGCGCTCCAGCGGCCTCCGGCTGCGGGCGGTCAGGATGAGATGAAATCCACACTCGGAGAGCGCCTCGGCGATGGCCAGCCCCAAACCACGAGAGGCTCCGGTGACGAGGGCGAGCTTGGCGCGCTCAGGCATCCTGAGAGAGTAGCAGAACAGAGCCTCGGCAAGCGCAAGGGCGAACCGAAACTTCGGCTATGCCCTCACGTGCTGATCCCACTGCTTTCGACCACCCGATCCGTTGAATATGCCGCCGGGTATCCCCGCTGCCACTTGTTACTCAATGTACAGGTCCGGCTAGGCCAGGACAAAGATCGAGGCTAGTTCGGCCTGCCCAGCCAGTGAATACTGCCAGCCGACTGAGACATTCTGGTAATTGCCGCCATACCGGATGTAGGTGCCATCGCTGTAGCTGAATTTCAGGGACTGGTGTTTGGTTATCGGGACTGCAGCCGTGCCACCGATGCGGGAGTTCGACAATCCTCAGTGGTCGGATTCTGCACGCCGTTCAAACTTGTTTTGCCGCCGAACCAGAAATTGCCATCAAGTGAGGCCCAGAACCGCGGCTTAAAGTCGTAGCTCAAGTGCCCTTCACAGGAGCCAATGGGACTTTGCGATTGGGCCTGAAGGCCGGGAAAGAACGCGTTATGCGAGAAGAACTCGGGGTTGGTGGTGAAGAACCACGCCCCCATGTACCCGTCGAGCACCCAATGGCCCCAGCGTTCGGAGTAGCCAAATTCTGGTTTGAAGGCCCAGCGGTTGGTGCCCCAGTTGATCAGTTTGGTGGAATCGTACTGCCCGGTCGGAGCCACCACCCTGAGACTGACGCCCAGCAAAACCTTCTGCTTCCATTTCATGTACTGCTGCACCGGCATAGCCGGGCCGCCCTTAAGGTTTACGGAGAAGCGATAGACCGAATCCAGAAGGCCGGAACGGTAAATTTGCGCCCCCGCGCCGGCTACTGTCCCCTGGAAGTTCCCTACTGCGTAAGGCAACGCGGCGAGGACGTTGGCCGAGCGGCCGAAAAGGCCGAACGAGTGGTAATAGCTGAAAATCGGTACGCTGTAAGTTCCCGTGGCGCCGCTAATGGGGAGTGCTCCGAAGTCAATACTGCCGTCGAAAAAGGAATAGGTCAGCGTGATGGCATTGGCATGGAGCGGAGTGATGACATAGGCGCGCGGAGCAAGGTCCTGTGCCCGGCAGAAACCTATGGACATTCCAACGAGCATCGTCAAAACCAACCGTCTCATGGCGTGGCTGCCGCTCTTTGCTTCGGGATAGTCGGCGAGAACAGGCCTTCTCGCCCACTATCCCAGAGCATAAATTGCCGCAATTCGGTTACGCCCGCACTAACCTAGAAGCCATTGGGAGACTTCGACTTCAGCAGCGAAAGGAACTCGTTGCGGGTCTCCTGCTTGCGGAACTGCCCCAGCATCGCCGAGGTAACGGCGGCAGAGTGCTGTTTTTCCACGCCCCGCATCATCATGCAGAGGTGGCGCGCTTCAATTACCACCCCGACTCCCCGCGGCTGGATCGTCTCCTGAATCGCCTCAGCCAGTTGAGTGGTGAGTCGCTCCTGCACCTGCAAGCGCCGGGCAAACACTTCCACCAGGCGCGGCAATTTGCTAAGGCCGATAACCTTGCCCTTGGGAATGTAGGCGATGTGCACCTTGCCGAAGAACGGCAGCATGTGGTGTTCGCACAAGCTGAACATCTCAATGTCTTTGACGATCACCATCTCGTCGTAACCTACGGTGAACAGCGCACCATGGAGCACTTCGGAGGGTTGTTGCAAGTACCCGTGGGTGAGAAACTGCAATGATTTCGCGACGCGCCTGGGGGTGTCGAGCAGCCCTTCGCGTGCGGGATCTTCGCCAATACGGGAAAGTATCTCGCGGACCAGCGCATCAAAGCTGACGTTGTGCAGGCTGGTGAGTTCGTCCTGTTGCTGCTGGCTCTTTTGTTCGCCGATCTCAACTGCTTTCATAATCTCTCTCTTCCGTATTCTCAGCCCCTCAGTCCAGGCTGCTCCCCGCTCTTGGTTTCAAACGAATTATTTGCCGTCTCTTCAATACGAATACTCTCAAGATGAGCTGGCAGCGCGGCTCGGCTCAATATCTGCTGAACCCGTATCGCAAGGTTTTCCGTGGTTGGAACAATGTCGTTGAAATCCTCAAGCAAATTCAGATTCTGATGATCGAAGCGATCGAGAATCTCGCGCCGCACAACTGAGTCCAGCGCGCTCAGATCGCAGACCATCCCACTCTCCGGCGCAATCGGGCCGCTAACCGTGACCTCAAGAAAATAATTGTGGCCATGTCCGTAAGAGTGGTTGCACTTGCCATAGGTCTCCCGATTCCCAGCATCGCTGAGCGCCGAATTGTGCAGACGATGCGAAGCTGAGATGAGATAGCGGCGCGTCAGGTAGACTTTCATCGCTATTCTCCGTAGTAGTCCACAAAAAGATCTGGCAACTCGTAGAGGCGCACGCGATGCAGCTTTGCCGGCCGGAGCTTCGACTCCAGGCGTCTCCAGATGGCGACCGCAAGGTTCTCCGTGGTTGGAATTTGCGCTGCGAATTCTGGAACTTCCTGGTTCAAATGGCGGTGGTCGAAGTCGTCGAGAACCTCGCGCTTCAAAATATCCTTGAGTAGCGTAATGTCGATGACAAACCCTGTAACCGCATCCACCTCGCCGCCGACTGTCACTTCCAGCGTGTAGTTGTGCCCGTGCCCATTCAGGTTCGCGCACTTGCCAAAAACGCGCTGGTTCTCCTCCGGAGTCCAATTCGGATTGTGATAGTAATGTGCGGCGGAGAATTCGGTCTTTCGGGTGACGTAGATCATCATGAGCTCCCGGACGTCAGGGACAAAACCATTTTAAGGCTACTTGGAATGCGATGTCACGGAGCGGGCATCGCCCCCAGCCGTCGGGTAGGCGCGTCCTCTCCAGTTAACGCTTCCCTTCTCATGGGCGCTGGCAGACTCGCGCAGCAGTGAAGCAAACAGCGGCAACCCAAAAACCGAGAGCAGCGATGGAACAAATGCAAAGTGAGCGCGCGCTACGCGTGCGTAAAAACTAGCGAAGCCAAGCAGCGTAAAGAACCAGAACAGACAAATCATTGACGGCCAGAACCAATCCCTCGCGGCCTCAGGATGGGAGAAATAAAAGATCGTCCATAGCGGCGCGATCACCAGCGATAACAGCAACCGGCGAAACTCCTGCACGCGTTTTTTAGCGAGTTCGCGTGCGTTGGGAAACAGCAGCGCCAGGTTCTTTGTCCACCCGATACGGAGATCATCCCAGCAGTTGTACATGCGGGTCCGCACCAGTCCTCGCCCAAGGCGGAACCGAATGGCATGGTGCTGGCCTTTATACCTCCGCGCCAGCGCTACGTCTTCGAGCAACTCCGTGGCAACCGAGGCAAAGCCCCCGACCTCGCGATGAGCCGCAGCCCTTGCGAGCATGTACTGGCCATTCGCCGCCGCATCGGGCAACGCAGGATCGCTGACCCGCCGCGGGCTATACTTCATCGCCAGTTCGCCAAAGATAAGCGGCATCAGCAACTGTTGCTGAAATCCAGTCAGCAGTTGTTCGGGCGAGTAGGAGAGCAGATCGACCCTGTGCTCCTCAGCCTCGGCAACGGCTGCGGCCAGCGATCCTTCCAAGTGTTCCGTATCCGCATCGGTAAAGAGGAGCCATTCTCCCTGCGCAGCCGCCTCACCTGCAATCAGCGCGTTGGCCTTGCCCGTCCATCCCGCCGGCAATGGCTGCGGAGCATCCAGAACCTGAACATTCACAAGAGATTGATTCAGCCCCACAAAGGGACAGCTGCGAACCCGCGTAAAGCTCTCGGCGATCGAGCGCGTGCCGTCCGTTGAGGCGTCGTTGACAACGAGGATCTCAAAAGCAACGCCCTTCTGCACCACCAGCGAGCGCAGGCATCGCTCCAGGTTGGCCTCTTCATTGCGCGCCGGAATAACAACCGAGACCTTAGGCACAGAATTAACAGGAATCGTGGAATCCATAATTAATTACTTCATTTACTTCGGGTTTATTATAAGGGACGTGAACTCAGCGAAACGAATTGCCCCTTTTCTCCTGCTGGTTGCCTTGGCCCTCACTCTTGGCTCCTGCCGTAACTCCGAGCCAGCCAAAATCGGCACAACGGCTCCTGACTTTACGGTGAATGACGGCGACAAAACGGTCCAACTGAGCCACCTCCGTGGCAAGCCCGTGCTGCTGAACTTCTGGGCCACATGGTGCCCTCCCTGCGTGCAGGAAATGCCTGATCTAGTCGCGTTGCAGCAGCGGATGGGTGACAAGATGGTCGTCCTCGCCGTCAGCATGGACGTTGACGAAGGTGCCTACAAGTCGTTCACCCAAAAGAGAATGCCCGGCATCCTGACCGTCCGCGATCCGGATCACAAGTCAAGCGCCCTCTATGGAACTTTTGCGTATCCTGAGACCTTCCTGATCGACAAAGACGGAAAAATTCAGCGCAAGTTCATCGGCGCCGTCGAGTGGACCTCACCGGAGATGATCGAGTACTTCAAAAAGCTGTAGCGAATCCAAAGCTCTGGCGATTCAACCCAACCGGCTTTGCCTAAAATCACGGCAACGGTTCTGTTTCGGGATTGTTGGATACTAGGCCTGTTTTCGCCAACTACCTAAATTCAGCTATTCTGGTTAGCTATCAGGAGATTCTCGTCAATGAACCCGATGCTCAAAGTCGTGCTGGTTCTTGGGTTGTTTACTGTCTGTGCGGCATCCTCCGTTGCCGACCCCTACTCGACGCTCCGCGCGGAAGAAAAAGCACTTTTGAAACCGCAGATTGAGCGGTGGATTCGTGGCCAAGTTAAACACGACTGGTCTGATCTGTGGGAGATACAGGATCAAACGTCACGGCTAAAGAACGAACTTCTGTTGGGACGTAAAAATGCACCTGATATGAACCGCCGTGAATACATAGAGGCAATGCGTGAAACCATTGGCACAGGCTACCCAGAGATAAAGGCATTTACGTTGACTGAAGTGGGCAAAGAAGCTGACGGGTTTCAAGTAGTGGGCTGCGCTAAAGAGCAACGTGAGGAATGGCACAGCACAAGAATTGAATACATTCACGTTCGGATCGAGCACGGTAGGACTTTGTTCGACCTTTCCGACTCAAGCAACGAACCCTGCGAGCTAAAATAAACAAACCTCACATAGTGAGCATAAAATCGCCTTTCCACTCACTATCCCAGATTGGTTCTTGGGCAGAAGCGTTAAATTAGGCAAACGCAACCCAACCAAAATCTTCGGCCAGTTTTAGACGAACCCCTCCCCGACCCATGCCTATGCCTTGCGTCGTTCGCCCGCATGCAGGTCAGGCAAGAAAGCGGTCAGGAGCCCGATAGCAGGCAGAAACGCGCTGACTTTATAGACAAAATCAATACTCGTCGCGTCGGCCAGCCGTCCGAACAACGCCGCCCCCAGCCCGGCGAATCCGAATGCCAGGCCAAAGAAAAGTCCCGAAATCATTCCAACCTTGCCGGGCAGCAATTCCTGGGCATAGACGACGATTGCCGAAAAGGCGGAAGCCAGCATCAGGCCGATGATCATGCTGAGGACGCCCGTCCAGAACAGGTTCGCATGCGGCATCATAAGGGTGAACGGCAGCACCCCGAGAATCGACACCCAGATCACGTACTTACGCCCTATACGGTCGCCGATTGGTCCCCCAACGAAGGTGCCGACGGCCACCGCGCCCAGGAAAGCGAACAGGTGAAATTGAGCGTTCCGCACCGAGACGTGAAATTTGCCGATCAGGTAGAAGATGAAATAGCTGTTGATGCTCGCCAGGTAAAAGTATTTCGAGAAGATCAGCGCGACTAATATCGCGATCGATCTCCAAGCATTTTTTGGCGGCGAAGCCAGAGCTAAATGGGCCAACCCTGTTTTGATCCTGCCGGCTAAGTGGGCTTTGTACCAGACGCTTACCTTGACCAGTATGATCATGGCCAGCAGTGTCCCCAGCGCGAACCAGCGAATGCTGGATTGCCCCCTTGGCAGCACAATCAGGGCGACCAGCAGTGGCCCGAACGCCACGCCCACATTCCCGCCCACCTGGAACAACGATTGCGCCATTCCAAATTGGCCGCCCGATGCCAATCGCGCCACCCGCGACGATTCCGGATGGAATACCGAAGACCCCATGCCAATCAATGCCGCCGCAATCAAAGCCATGTGGAACGTAGTAGCAGCCGACAGCAGCAGCAGCCCGACCAGGCTGGAAGCTAAACCGAGCGGCAGCGAGAACGGCTTGGGGTGCCGATCGGTATAAAACCCAACGCACGGTTGCAGCAACGATGCCGTCAGTTGAAAGGTCAACGTCATCAACCCAATCTGGCTGAAGCTCAAGTGGAACGCACTCTTGAACATCGGATAGGTGGATGGCAGAATCGACTGAACCATGTCGTTCAGCAGGTGGCAGACGGCGACCGATATCAGAATCGGGTAAACCGGAATCATAGCTTCCGGAATCCTGGTCTCCGCAATCCTGGTTTCCGCAATTGCAGTTTCAGCTCTCAAGGTTCCCAAATTATATACGCTGCGATTTCGATTGCCAGCAAAACTCGCATGCCAAAACTGAGACTTCTGAGCGAGCCCTCAAAACCTACGCCCCCGGCTTCAGAATCACCCCAACGCCCCGTATTCCGCTAATGGCTACGGTAAAGGGAGCTTCGAGCCGCAGATGGCGAACCGATCCCGTGTGCTCAAGTGCCGGCTGCGCGGCCAGCCACGCCCAATCCACCAGCCCTTCGCCAAGGTCTGGATTGATCGTGAAGTAAGCGATGTGAAAGGCCGTCAGATTCTGGAAGAAGTGGCTGCCTTGCGATGGCGTCACACGGAAGTCCCGGAAGCCCGCCTCCACAATAACGCGCGCCCCGGAGACCTGCTCCCAAGTGACCGGAATCCCAAGCCACGGGTCTTTGGAGCCCCACCTTCCGACGCCGATCAGGATGTACGGGATGTTATTGCGCAGCAGTTGCGCGTTGTGCCGCGCCACGATCTCTGCGACCTCGACGCTATTGCCGCGATGAAAGCTTTCGTAATCGATCACCACCGCGTCGTGAATGTCCTCAATGCGCCCGTTGCCCAGCACATGGGAGCTGGAGCAGAGAATGCTCGAGGGCTCGACGGATTCGACCGCGAGATCTTCGCATTCACGCGAGCAAATCAGCGGCCGCATCTGGAGAAAGCCAAAGTCAGCGGGCTCCGTTCCAGCACCCATCCGCACCGCAAACTCAATCTCAACCGGACGCCCGAGCGCGTCAGTTCCAAGCTTCTGAATGTAGTCCAAAAGTTCGGGCAGCGGAAAGATATTGTGCTTGAGAATCGGCGCGAAGCTGACGATGCGCGCGCCGGGTCTGCTGAGGCCGTCGTAGATTGCATCGTTGTCCCGCGAGTAGGTAGAGGCAACGTAGTCCAGCGTGCCGTCGATTTCGGCATCGCGCAGTGGATAAGCTCGCTCGCGTAATCGCTCGACGCCGCAGAGCGAAGCCGCGACCCGTCACCGTCATCCGCCAAACCCATATCCAGGGCCATAAACTCGCTTTGCGAGTTGCGCAGAATGTCTTCAACGCTGGAAAACTGGATCATGTTGCGCGGGTACCGCGGACAGAACGAGAGCGATTTGCCTCCGTCCACAACGGTGCGTCCAAGTCCCAGCGCAACCGCGGCGATTCCGTCGTTGGGCTGCATCGGCGCCGAGGGGTAGAAGTTGCGTGAGCGCACCACGCCGGAGAAGTCCGGATAAAATCGCGTGCCATGCCCAGCGCCCACAAGTTCCTGAATAATGACCGCCATCTTCTCTTCTTCCAGACGGAAGGGCGTGGCGCGGATGTAAGACTTGGCGCGCTGGCGGAATGTCGAGGCGTAAACGCGCTTGATGGCCTCCTCGAGTTCCTCCAGTCGCTTGTCAAGCTCCGCGCCCTGGTTGGCCAGCATGAATGTCTCATAGACGCCGGTGAACGGCTGGTACTGTGAATCCTCCAGCAGACTCGACGACCGGATCGCCAGTGGACAATGAATCTCACGCAGAAACGCAGCCAGCGCTTCGCGCAATGAGCCCGGCAACGCAGCGCCAAGAAAGCGGTCGAGCAGCTCCCGGTCGTCGCTGCAATGGATCGCAAACGCCTCCAGCTCATTCTCCGCAAGGAACTTCTCGAACAAATCGGTGGCCAGAACCAGCGTGTTCGGTACCGCAACCCGCACCCCCGGAAAACGCTGCCCGACGTTGTACTTGTGCAGCAGGTGCCGCACAAAAGCCAGGCCGCGGGCTTTGCCTCCCAGCGAGCCGATCCCGAAACGCAGAAAGAATCCAGCCGATGCGCGAAAGTGCGCGGCCT
The DNA here is from genome assembly GCA_963800195.1 of uncultured Acidobacteriota bacterium. Classification (GTDB taxonomy): domain Bacteria; phylum Acidobacteriota; class Terriglobia; order Terriglobales; family Acidobacteriaceae; genus TOLSYN. The sequence goes on along the minus strand of CAWCZZ010000008.1, from coordinate 117,075 downwards.
CGAAGTCACCCACCAGCGCCTGCTTCTGTTCGCGCCGATAGTCAATGATCGTTTGCACACAAAAAGCTCGCAGCGCCTCCGCATCCTGATAGTCAACCACGCGCCGTGGACGCAGCTTTTCCGCCAGAGCCAGCTCGGTGCGGGCAATCAGCCAGTGCGAGATGTCATTGCGCTCGCCATGAAAGATCAGCGACTCAACCGGGATGCGCCGCAACTCCGACTCCATCGCATCAAGATCGCCCGCACGCCCCACCTCGGTGCCATCCGCCAGGCGAAAGACAAAATCTCCGAATGCGAACTCGTGCGTGAGAAGCTGGCGCATGTCGGCCAGCAGCGTCTCTGACCCCTTGCGGAGAAACGCAAAGCCCTCCGCGTTGGCGCGGGACTGGAACTGCGAATCGCTCGACTGCAGCACCACCGGAATATCTGGAATCGTGCGTCGCACAAGATGCGCCAGTTCGAATCCGGCGGCTGGATCAAGCTGCCCCGCGTGCGGAAACTCAACATCCGAAACCACGCCAAATAGATAATGGCGGTAGCGCTCCACGATGCCCACGGCGCTCTCGTAATCTTGCGCCAGCAGAATCTTCGGCCGCGCCCGCGCACGCACCAGCTTGTGCGCCAGGTTGTAGCCCTCGCTAAGGACCCGGCGCGACTGCGTGATGAGTGCCGTATAAATCTCAGGCAGCAGCGTGGAGTAGTAGCGCACATCGTCCTCCACGACAAGCACCACGGGAACTCCCATCCTGCGCGTGTCGTGCTCAACATTGCGCCTGTCTTCTACGCACTTCACAATCGCCAGCAAAAGGCTCGGATTGCCCTGCCAGAGGAAAACCTGCTCGATCCCCTCCAGCGGACGGCGCGCCAACAGCGCCGTCGCCTCCTGTTGATCAAAGGCCAGCACCGCCACTGGAATCTCCAGCCCGGCGCGGCGCACTGCTGCGGCAAGGTCCAGACACTCCATGTCGGCAAGATGAACATTGCAGATGATTAAGTTGTAGCGCGGCTGGGTGCGCGCCAGTTCAAGCGCCTCGGCGGCCGTGGAGACGTGCGTGATCTCGGGCGTGTGCCGGAGTTGCAGTCCAATCGACTGTCCGATGAGCAGCTCGCTGAGCCGTCCGTCCTCGCGCAGTATGAACGAATCATAGAGGCTGGAGACAAGCAGAATGTCATGCACGCGGAACGGCATGAGATTCTCAAAGCCTTCAAAGAGGCGCTCAGGGTCGGCGAAAAGCTGCGAGGTCTCGGCAGGAGCCATGGCTTGGAAGCCGCGCCATCAATCGAATTTGATTCGCGCAACATAGTATATGCCTCAAAGATTTGCGCCACTGTTTTGACCGCCTCGGCAACGCACCTCCCCATTTCTGTCACAATGAACAATCTTGCCAACGCAGATTGACAGCTCAGCCCTTTCCTTCCCGCCGGAGCTTCGGTCACACCTGCCGGTGATCAACGGCACAGAAGGTTAGTACAAGGATTCACTAGCATCGCAGCAGCCCTCTCCCGTCAATTTCAGCTCACTGATTATCCCGGTAGAGGCAGTGCGCACCGGTGCGAAACGGTGTTCATTGTGAGATGCGTACCGAGATCCGTCGCGAGATTCTTCCATGTCTAGTTCCGCAACCCTGGCTCCTGACCCTCTCCGGAAATCGACCGAGAGTTCCGCGCTCTCGCGTAGCGCCGTGAAACTCGGAATCGTCTGCCCCATGGCCAACGAGGGAGACGAGGCAATCGCCTTCTGCCGCGCCGTCTTGCAGGAATGTCCGGGCTTTCGCGAAGTCATTTTCTTCGCCGTCTTTGACCGGGTCACCCGTGACAACAGTCTCGACCAGATGCGTGAATTCGAGCAGAGCGAGCCGCGACTGCGCGTGGTCTGGGCACCCGAGAATCGCAGCGTGGTGGACGCCTATCTGCGCGGCTACCGTGAGGCGCTCGCCGCCGGATGCGACTGGATACTCGAAATCGACGCCGGCTTCAGCCATCAGCCCAGCGACATTCCAACTTTCTTCAACGCCATGCAATCGGGTGTGGATTGCGTCTTCGGCAGTCGTTTCCTGCCCCAGGGCGGCTTTGAAAATAGCTCTGCCAAGCGCCACTTCGTAAGCTGGGGTGGAACCCGGCTGGCAAACCTCCTCCTTGGGACGCGCCAAACGGATATGACCAGCGGCTTCGAGCTCTTTTCGCGCCCAACGCTTCAGATGGTTCTCGATCGCGGCATCGAATCTCGCGCACACTTCTTCCAAACCGAAATCAAAACCTATTGCAGAAATCTGCGCTATGTAGAGGTTCCCATCACCTATCGTGCCGCAAGTCCACGGCTTGGCTCATCTTCCTTAAAGGAAGCCTTTCGCCAACTGTGGCGCCTCTATCGACTTCGTCTGGAGGGTGAACTCTGATGAAGTCCGATCCGTTGCCCACCGCTCCGCCCAGCCTGGTCGTAACCTCCATCGCCGCCCCTAACGCCGTCTTGCGAGAGTTAGCCAGCCAGTGCAAAGCTCGCGGGCTCTCCTTCTACGTCATTGGAGACGTTCCCAGCCCGCCCGATTTCTCGCTCGACGGCTGCGAGTTCTACAGCCTTGAGCGGCAGAAGGCAACCGGCTTCCGTATCGCCGAACTGCTGCCAACCCGCCATTACGCGCGCAAGAACATCGGATACCTGCTGGCCATGCGCAACCGCTCCAGTCTCCTGCTGGAGACTGATGACGACAACACGCCCACCCCGGAGTTCTGGCAGCCAAGGCAGCTCTCCCAGCGCGTTCCGCTGCTCTCCGGCAGCGGCTGGAGCAACGTTTACGCCTACTTTTCCGAAGCCAACATCTGGCCGCGCGGCCTGCCCCTCGACGCCGTCCGCACCACGTTGCCGCCTTTTGAAGCCTTGCCCCAGGTTGAAGCCGACTCTCCCATTCAGCAGGGCCTCGCCGACGACAATCCCGACGTTGACGCCATCTACCGCCTGCTGCTTCCCCTCCCCATCGTCTTCCGCAAAAACCGCCAGCTCGCCCTGGGAGCCGGTGCATGGTGTCCCTTCAACAGCCAGAGTACGGTCTGGTTTCCCAAGGCTTATCCGCTGCTCTACCTGCCCTCCTACTGCTCCTTCCGCATGACCGATATCTGGCGCAGCTTTGTCGCCCAGCGAATTGCCTGGGAGAACGGCTGGAGCGTGCTCTTCCGCAGTCCGGATGTCTCGCAGGAGCGCAACGAACATAACCTGATGCGCGACTTCGCCGATGAAATCCCCGGCTATCTGCATAACCGCGCCATCGCCGAGCGCCTGGAGCGCCTGAAATTATCCGCCGGACCGGAAAACATCGGCGACAACCTCATCCGCTGTTACGAGGAACTGCTCCGCCTCGCCGTCGTCGGCGCCGAGGAGATCCCCCTGGTCAAAGCATGGGGCAAAGATATCGAGGAAACACCCAGTGCCTCCCAAGCTACCGCATCGGGCGCTTAGCACTAGCCATATAAATTTTTAAGGTGAGGATTCAATGTCAACTGCGGTGAGCGCCCCAGAACTGCGCGCTACTCAGGAAAAGGTGAACGGGCAGGCGAACCCCTGGGTCAGCGGCCCTGCGATTGTGCTCTATCTCGCCGCATTCAAGCTGCTGCTGCATCTGCTCGTCGCACAAAAGTACGGCTACATGCAGGACGAACTCTACTTTCTTGCATGCAGCGAGCACATCGACTGGGGTTATGTCGATCACCCGCCGCTGATTGTCTTCGTCGCAAAAGTAGTCCGCATGCTCATCGGCGATTCCCTGCTCGCCTTGCGTCTGTTGCCCGCTATCGCCGGAGCTGCCTCGTCTGCCTTACCGGAGCGATCACCCGCACCCTCGGCGGAGGCCGCTTTGCACAGGCACTGGCGGCCATGGGAGTGATTGCCACGCCCATGTATCTGACCGTCCATTACGTCTTCAGCATGAACGCGATTGAACCGCTGTTCTGGACGGGGCTGGCCTACGTTGTTCTGCTGGCCGTGAAGCGTGCCAATCCGCGGCTATTGATATGGGTTGGAGTGCTCCTTGGTTTCGGACTCCTGAACAAGTACTCGGTGGCAATCTTCGCGCTCGCGCTGGCGCTCGGGTTGCTCTTCACGGAGCACCGCAAACTTCTCGCAAGCAAGTGGCTTTGGATGGGACTGGGTATCGGCTTTCTGACCTTTACACCCCATCTGAACTGGCTCATCGTTCATCATTTTCCATTTCTCGAATGGCAGCGAAACATTCGCATCGGCTTGCCTAGCCCCAGTCTCCCATTTCTCGATTGGCAGCACAATGTCCCTTCTCCGCCTCAGTTGATCCAGTACAGCGCGTGGCAGTTCATTTCCCAACAGCTTTTCTTCACCGGCACGGCCTCCCTTATGTGGCTTGCGGGCGTGGTATTTTTCTTCGGAACCTCGCAAGGTAAGCCATACCGCTTCTTGGGTTGGGCGTTCGTAATCACACTCGCATTTATCGCGGCCGCGCATGGAAAGTGCTACTACGCGGCCCCTGTATACGCCGTCGCCATAGCAAGCGGCGCAGTCATTCTTGAAAAGTGGTCTGCCAGAGGTGGCTGGGAACGCTTTCGAGCGCCGCTGGCCGCAGCAATCATTGCCGGTGCCTCCCTATTGTCGCCCATGTTTATTCCACTTCTGCCAATCGATTCGCTCGTGCGTTATCAAACAAAAATTGGCATGCATCCTACCGCCGATCAGCAGTACATGCTGAGTTCCCCGCTCTCGCCGTACTTCACCCTCCAGTTCGGCTGGCCCACATTGGTCGCGAAGGTAGCAAGCGTGTACGGCAGACTTCCTCCTGACGAAAAGTCTCACGCGACGATATTCGGAAGAACCTACAGCGACGCGTCTGCGGTCGATTTCTTTGGTAAGCAATACGCGCTGCCCAAGGCAATAAGCGGTCACGTCAGTTATTACCTTTGGGGGCCGGGCAAAAACGCTTCCGACGTAGTCATCTTCGTGGGGTACACCCCCCGAGACGTAGCCCCTTTCTGTAATCAGCTTGAAATTGGCGAGCAGATGTATGACCCTTATGCCTACCCGGATGAAATGAATAAGCCTGTGATGGTATGCAGAGGTCTAGTAGTCGATCTGCAAAAGCAGTGGCCTCGATTCAAGCTCTGGTATTAGGAGTGACACCTTGCATACAGCGGAACCTGAGCAGTCCAACTTAGAAACTGACGAGCAACAACCTTGCTCTATCCGGTCCGGCGCCTCCGCGCGCAGCGCAACCCTTCGCTTGGATGCGCTTGCCATCCCCGTTGTTCTCTTCCTGTTTCTCGTCTCGTGTGTGCTCATGGTCGCGCTACGCGCCACCCACGGCCGCTTTGTCTACGCTATCGATGACGCATACATCCACATGGCCATTGCCAAGAATCTGTCAGCGCACGGCGTCTTCGGGGTGACTAGCCACGAATTTACTTCGGCATCGTCGTCGATTGTCTGGCCGTTCTTGCTTGCTGCCATCTTCAAACTTTTCGGCCCCATAACTATTGCTGCATTCGCCGCGCAGTTTGTCATTGGCATCGCACTCCTCTGGCTTTCCTGGGACACACTGAAGAAAGCTGGAGTTACCTCCAACATCTATGCCGCTTGCGTTCTCTGTTGTCTGGTCGTGGTGCTGCCCATGCCGGCCATGACCTTTGTCGCCATGGAGCACCTGTTGCACGCGTTTGCTACCCTGCTGCTCGCTACAGTGGCCGTCAACAATCTTTATGATGACTCGCGGCCCATCGTTTTTCCGGTCCTGCTGTGCGCGGCGGCGGTCTCATTAGTGCGCTACGAGGGAGCATTTCTAGTTGCAGCGGTCGCGCTGTTGTTTCTGCTTGAAAAGAGATTGTTCGACGCCTTCGCGATCGCTGCTGCCGGTGCGACGCCCATCGTGCTCTTCGGCTTGTATTCGATTTCCAGAGGCGGATTCTTTCTGCCCAATTCACTGCTCATCAAGAAGCACCCAACCGGGATAGACACGCTGCTCCGTATTCGCCAGATCGCAAGCGACTGCCCCGAAGTATTTGTGCTCGCCGTTGCGGCCCTGCTCCTCCTTGGCTTCGGGACTACTGGCCGAAAGAGTAGCGCGCTGTTGAAGCTGTTTCTTTTGGCGGCGCTGCTGCACGACATGCTGGCGGCCTACGGATGGTTTTATAGATATGAGGCTTATCTTGTGGCCCTCGGCCTGATCGCGGTGGCCGTAGCTGCCTACGGGTCATCGGGAATACTGCCTGCGCGTAGGGTCTGGGCCATCGCAGCACTTGTTGCCCTGGCAATACCGTTGGTCACGCGCGGAGTCGGTTCCATAATTGCCACGCCATTGGCAATCAAAGATATTTATCGCCAGCAGATTCAGATGGCAGAATTTTTCCGCGTCTATTACCCTGCTGGGCGGATTGCTCTCAATGACATCGGCGCCGTCACTTTTTTCGCAGATCCCTACTGCACGGACTTGGTCGGCCTCGGCAACACCGAAATCACGCGGGCGCGTGGCTTCGACCACTCATTCGGCGGCAATCCCGGGTACCTCTTCCGTGAGAATAATGCTGCCCAGGCTGTGCTCCAGAAGAACAATATTGAAGTAGCCGCTGTCTATGATGAATGGTTCGGCTTTCAGGGAAACAGCGCGCCACCCGGTTGGATCAAGGTCGGAGTGTGGGTGGTGCCGGATAAGACGATTCTTGGTGGGGCGGTGGTGTCCTTTTACGGAGTCGGATTCGATAACGCAGTACGCCTCAGAAACAATCTGAGCGAATTCCACCGAAGGCTGCCGCAAGAAGTTGCGGAATATGCTACTCCCTGAATCACCCTCCGGCCACCGCCGAGCTTGTATTCCAGGCGGCCGCCGGAGAGCCCAATCTACACCAATCCCTGGTCCATCATTGCATCGGCGACCTTCAGGAATCCCCCTATGTTGGCGCCACTCACCAGATTCCCCGGAGCGCCGTACTTCGCCGCCGTCTCAAAGCAGTTGCGGTGCACTTCCACCATGATGTTGTGCAGCTTCTGATCCACTTCCATGCGACTCCACGCCATGCGCTGGCTGTTCTGCGCCATCTCCAGGCCGGAAGTAGCCACACCGCCGCAGTTGGCCGCCTTGGCCGGCCCGTAGAGAATTCCCTGCTCAAGGAACAGACGTGTCGCCGGCAGCGTGCTCGGCATGTTGGCTCCCTCGGCCACAACCTTCACTCCATTCTTGATCAGGTTCTCGGCGTCGTTCAGGTTAATCTCGTTCTGTGTCGCGCTCGGGAAGGCGCAATCCCCCTTCATCGCCCACAGCGGGTTGTGGTCCATCTGCACATCCGTCGGAACGAAGATCGCCTTCTTGAACTGCTTGGCATACTCGGCGATACGGCCGCGCTGCATGTTCTTCAACTCCATCACCCAGGCAAGCTTCTCGCGGTCGATGCCGTCGGGATCGTAGATAACGCCATTGGAATCTGACATAGTGACCGGCTGCGCGCCCAGGTCGAGCAGCTTTTCCACCGTGTACTGCGCCACGTTGCCCGAGCCGGAGACCAGGCAGACCTTGCCTTCGAGCGTTTCCTTGCGGCTCTTCAGCATCTCCTCCGCGAAGTAAACGCAGCCATAGCCAGTGGCTTCGGGACGAATCAACGAGCCGCCCCAGTTGAGTCCCTTACCGGTGAGCACGCCCGTAAACTCATTGCGCAGGCGCTTGTACTGTCCAAAGAGGAAGCCGATCTCGCGGCCGCCCACTCCGATGTCACCCGCGGGCACATCTGTGTCCGCGCCGATGTGGCGCTGCAACTCAGTCATAAAGCTCTGGCAGAAGCGCATCACTTCCGCATCGCTCTTGCCCTTGGGATCGAAGTCCGAGCCGCCCTTGCCGCCGCCCATCGGCAGCGTGGTCAGCGAATTCTTGAACACCTGCTCAAAGGCCAGAAATTTGAGGATTCCAAGATTGACCGAGGGATGAAAGCGCAGTCCGCCCTTGTATGGCCCAATGGCGCTGTTCATCTGGATGCGGAAGCCGCGGTTGATCTGCATATTCCCGTGATCGTCAAACCACGGCACGCGGAACATGATGACGCGCTCAGGCTCCACCATGCGCTCAAGGATGCGCGCCGAACGGTATTCCGGATGTTTCTCAAGCACTGGGCGCAGCGATTCCAGCACCTCCTGCACGGCCTGATGGAACTCCGGTTCGGCGGGATTTTTCGCCTTCACCTGGGCAAGTACTTCTTCAATGTAGCCAGCCGGACTCTTGAATCCGGGAGTCGCAAGGTTCACTTCAGTTGGCATGTGTAACGCCTCCAGGTTTGCTTTGAAAGGACTCCCGGCGGCCGTTATCACGAAGGAAGCGGTTGGAGCGGAGCAGCGGAAAACTTCCGAGTGCGTTACCAGCGCACTACGCTGCCGCGAACCTGTACCGCCATCCACTGGGGTAAAGGTTGGCCCGGAGGCCCATCTTCGAGGGCAGAACCCTCAATTCCGGAACAGCATTAAATCCCTGTCCGAATATACGTGCCATGATGCATATCACCGGCAAAGGTGACATGCACCCCAACAGCAATACAATCGCCATCACCTCCGGCTTTGGACCGCCAGGCTCTCGCGAAAGTACTCCAAACTCATCCTCAACCCGGTCCGCAGGTCGATCGTCGGCTCCCACCCCAGCAGCGCCCTCGCCTTGGAAATATCGGGGCACCGCTGCTTCGGATCATCCTCCGGAAGCGCCGCATAAATCAGCTTGCTGGCCGAGCCCGTCACCTCCAGCACAATCTTCGCGCACTCCAGCATGGTGAACTCCCCCGGGTTGCCGATATTCACCGGCATAGCCTCGCCGCTCGCGGCCAGCCGCACAATCCCCTCCACCTCGTCGCTCACGTAACAGAAGCTGCGGCTCTGGCTTCCGTCGCCATAAATCGCCAGTGGCTCGCCCAGCAAGGCCTGCTTCATAAAATTGGAGATCACCCGCCCATCGTTCAACTGCAGGCGCGGCCCGTAGGTGTTAAAGATCCGCACAATATGCGTCGCCACTCCACGATAGCGGTGATACGCCATAGTCAGCGCCTCGGAAAATCGCTTGGCTTCGTCATACACCGAACGCGGGCCAATCGGATTTACATGCCCCCAGTACGACTCCGGTTGAGGATGAACGTCAGGATCGCCGTAGCATTCCGAGGTCGAAGCCAGCAGAAATCCCGCCCCGTATTTGTGCGCCAGTTCAAGGCAGTTGCGTGTTCCGCTCGAACCCACTTCCAGCGTCTCCAGCCCCCATTTCATATAGTCCTCAGGGCTCGCCGGAGAAGCGAATTCATAAATAAAGTCCACCGGGCCAACATCAAACGGCCGGCAGATGTCGTGCACCTCAAAGCTGAATCGCGGATCGGCTGTAAAACTTCGCAGGTTTTCCATGCGCCCGGTCAGCAGGTTGTCAACACACAGCACATCATGACCGTCGGCCAGCAGCCGCTCACAAAGATGGGAGCCCAAGAAATCCCGCTCCTCCGGTTACCAGAATCCGCATGAACACTCCCGGCCGGGACCTCCCGAAACAGATCGAACCGGCACACCTTCATCTATAGATGACAATGCAGGGAATTGCGCGCCAGGTTCAGCAGAATTTCTGCCTATTCGAACAAGCCTCCGCGTTTCCTATGAATCGGGCCTGACGTTTTCAGGGATCTTTAGATGGAGCGTCGCCGACTCGTTCCGCGATCGGCCGAGCATAGCGTACCAGAGAGATCAAGAATTTTCCGGGCTCCTCGGTCATCGGAAGATGTGCCGAGTTCTCGAACCACACCAGTTGCTTAGACGGTGCGTTCACCTTCGCGAACCATTCGGCCGCAGCCTGGGAATTCACATCGACGTCATAACGGCCGGCAAAGATGATCAATGGACAGTCCAGTTTTCGAATGTCGGTCAAATTGAGGCTCAGTACCTGTGCGAGAAGGTATTGCTCGGAGAAGTCGTTGCCCTTCCAGATGCGAGAAATCTCGTCATCCGTGTAATCCGGCGATAGGCGCGCAAGATCGCCCTCTGCGGAATTACCGTCACGGTGCGCCATCACTCCCCCGTACAGATCCAACCACCTTCGTTGAGTGTAGATGTCTTTCAGTGGGGAGGGCTGACCAGGCGGAAAGTAGGGAGCAATGGCCTCCAATTCATGGACTGCTTCTGCGTTCCCCGCGCGGCGGGCAGCGCCAATGGCGAAGGCCCAACCACGGCGTTCGCTCTCAGGACCATCGGTTAGTTGGCCTACGCCGATGTAGGCGTACAACCATTCGGGATGACGCTTGGCCAATTGCAAGCCGAGGTAACTGCCCCAGGAATGCCCCAGGACGAAGATCTTTTTCTTACCCAATTCCTTGCGAGTCCAATCGGCCATCTCTTCTGCATCATCTACCATGCGATGCAGCGTCAAAGTGGGCGCGATCTTGGCCGGATCATTCAGAAGGTATGTCTTGCCGGCGCCGCGCTGATCCCATTGAACGACGGTGAAATATTCCTCCCATTCGCGGCTGAACCACCAACTCATCGGCATGGAAACGTAACCCGGTCCACCGTGGATGAACAGAAGCACGGGATTGCGCTTGTCATGGCCGCGAATCGAGACCCACTGATCGATACCGCCGATGCGAACTCTTTCAAGCCGCTCGATGCCGTTCGGGGTCACAATCTTGCGCGCGTCGGCGATGATTGCGGTTGCCTCTGCGCGAGAGAAAGGCTTTGGTGTCGCAGCATCCCCAGCCAGAGCCGGGACGGCAAGCCCCGTGAAGGCTGCCATGAGATAGATCGTCAATTTGATACGAACGTTGGAGCTGACAATCATTTCGCTCGTTAGCGCCTTTGCTCAGAGAAATCAACACCAGCCCTAATCGAGTCGCCGCACGAACGCCAACCGCTGCGATGGCATGAATCCGACGTCGTAAAGGAACCCGAGCAAGCCAAAGTCGCGAGGCGCTACTACGGTTTCGACACGCTCAATGCGCAGTGCGCCGAGGTTAGCAAACAGTTGCGACAGCAGGGCGTGACCTACCCCGCGATGTACAAACCCAGGGTCAACGCCGATGGTATCGATCACCGCCACAGGCTCCGTGCGCCCGAAATCGCCTAGATCACTGCGCGCCATCAGAAAGCCGACGAGCATGCCGTCGAGCCGGGCCGTCAGGGAGACGCGAATCGCTGGGTCACTCAGCGCTTCGGCAAGCTTCGCTTTGATGTAGTTTTCTCGATTGCGGCCGGTAATGTGGCTGTCGATGCGTACGATCTCGGCGAGATCCGCTGGCTGCATCGATCGCACGTCGGCATTGTCCCGCGCCAGTCGCTCGAAGTCGGCGCGGTCAATGCTGTAGTCCCTCTCCGGTGCGGGCTCTGCCTCGGGAACGTCGTCACGCTTCGGTGTGTATTGCCCGCTATCGACAGCGCAATCGATCACCATGTCCGGCGCGAGCGTGAAGCCCATCGCATCGATCCAGCGCATCATCGGATGGTCGTTCCATGCAGCCTTGGTGCGCAGGTCATGGATGCCATGCCGCCGTGCCCACTCGCCGAGTGCATTAAACAGCTCTCTGCCAACCCCTTTTCCCTGGACGTCACGGCGCACCCCAACCAGTTCGATTCGCAGCTCCGGCCCGCTCCGGCCGAACTCGCCCTCCAGCACGCGGGCGAGGATGTAGCCGGAAAGGCCCTCCTTGTCTGTAGCGGCAAACTGTGCATGCAGCTTCGGCTCGATCAGTGCGGCGTTGAGACGCCGCTCGCAATAGGCCCGGCGCGAGCGCGCCTCGATGGCGGCATCGATTCCAACCACAGCGTCGAGGTCATCACGTGTAAGCGGGCGGATGGCGATTCTTGGGGCAGCAGCGGCGTCCATGATCCCTCCTGATAGTGTCTGGGAGTCGGCGGCCGGAAGTTCTGCGATCCTGGCGCCGTGCACATCCTCAGGCAGCAGAACATACGTCCGCAACAATGTCGTTGTCAAGAGCGAAAGAAAACTACAGCAAGAGCTTTTTGCTACTGCCGCCGGGTGGACCGGTGCCCCGGCACGTGGCCCATCAAGCCTTCTTTTGGCATGAGTATTGTTGATAGCGTCTCCAGACAGTCCCGGATCGGGATAATGAGCTACTTTGTATGGTCCGCCGCCTGACTGCCGGGTGCCCCATCTTAGCTTGCCTCCTTTGGCAAGTTAAGGTGGAATCGATTGAAGCCGCGCGAAGCGCGTTCCAAGCTCTCGTCCGCCATTGATACTTTTACCAGTTCTCGACATCCAAACACCTTGGATCACGTCCGCTTGGAAACTTGAGCGTATTGACCGTCCCAAATGCGCGAGCTTCGGCTAGAAGGGTGACACATGCAGAATAGCCCACGCCTCTCGACACTGGTAACCCGAATCGGCGATCTGCAATACGAGAACAATTACCCAAGCAGCGAAACCGCAACCAAGCTCTACGACGAGATAGATTTCCAGCGTGCCTGCCGAGCATACCTTTGGGGATTCCCGCTCGTGAGCGCAGCATCGGTCAGGCGCGGCCTCTTCAAGGATATTGGCGCTACCTACAACGACTTCGAAATGTACCCAAATTATCTCGATGCAAACGGCCTTTGGCTTACGGGGAACACCACCACCATCTACTCAGCCGCCATCATTGATTTGGCTAAGGATGGGCCTGTCGTTGTCGAGATCCCTGCCGGACCAACGGCAGGCATGTTTGGCGATTACTGGTTTAGGACTACCGGAGTCGGTGCTCTCGGTCCCGACAAGGGACAGGGTGGCAAGTTCCTTCTCGTGCCACCGGGCTACAAAGGCGACCTGCCAACAGAAGGCTATTTCATTACGCCATCCAGGATGAACGACACCACTTTTTTCATTCGCGGCATGGTGGTAAACGGAGACGTGGCTGGGGCCGTCGCATTGCTCAAGAGAGCGTGCATTTATCCATATAGCGAGCGCGACAACCCAAAAGCTAACCAGTTCTTTGACGTTTCCAACAAACCTATTAATACTCTGGAGCCCGAAGGTCTTGCGTTTTGGAAACTCCTGTCGCAGGTTATTAACAACAACCCGGTTGAGGAGCATGACCGCTTCTTCATGGCTATGCTCAAGCCACTGGGTATCGAGAAGGACAAGCCGTTCGCGCCGGACGAGCGCCAAAAGAAAATTCTTGAAGACGGTGCACGCATCGGCAGAGCCATGGCTCAAATCACCTCTTTCAGTCCACGCCTCGCCAATGTCTTCTACTATCCTGGTAAGAACTGGACGAACACCATGAACTTCAATACCCAGCAGGCTTCTCAGCAAGAAGCTGAGTACTACAGTGAGTTCGACGAACGCTTGAACTATTTCTATATGGGTACTTGGCCGAACGAAGCAATGAATCTTCCGTTCCCTTCCAAGGGCCAGCGGTACCTTGAGAGTTTCAAGGACAAGGACGGCGTTTGGCTGGATGGTGGGAAAAACTACCGTCTACGGGTACCAGCCGATGTTCCCGCGAAACAATTCTGGTCCGTCACGGTCTATGACAACCTCACTCGTTCCTTGACCCAGAACAGCACCAATAAGTCCGCGATTACCTCCTACGACGAAATCAAACTTAACGACGATGGCTCCGTCGACCTTTATTTCGGCGCGAACGCACCCGCAGGTTTGGAGAGCAACTGGGTGGACGCAAGTGCGTCGAAAGGATGGTTCGCTTGGTTCAGGTTCTATGAGCCGACCGAAACTTTCTTCAGCAAAACCTGGCAATTGCCCGACTTTGAGCTAGAGAAGTAACGGTTAGTATTCGATTTAACCTTAACCATGCATTTCCCTTCGATCCACATCAAGCACTTGTTCCGTGCTTTGGGGCGGTTGCCCCATTCAAGCCCTTTGCTGAGTTGAGTGGGGTTGTTGACTTGCGCCTGCACCTTCACGCCTTCCGCCGCAGTGCGACCTACAGCGGCATCTTTTCGCGGACATCAGGCCAATATGCAAAAAGCGCCTGCGCTTTCACGCAGACGCCCTCCAACCACAAAGCCGGTTACAGCTTTTCCAGCACCGCCACCAGGTATCCCCAGAACTCAGCGACCGAAGAGATCTCCACCCGCTCCGCCGGACTATGCGGATGCTCGATCTGCGGCCCGAAGGAGATCATCTGCATCTCCGGATAGTTCACGCCCAGCACTCCGGTTTCCAGTCCCGCATGCATCGCGATAAGGTTCGGCGTCGAGCCATACATCTCCTCGAACACCGCCTTCGACTTACGCACAATCTCGCTGTTCGGTTCAGGCTTCCATCCCGGATAGCTGCTCGAGTGCTCCACCTCGAAGCCCGCCAGCAGGCACGCGGTCGCCACCAGCCGCTTGGCGATGTTCTTGCTCCCCTCAATCGCCGAACGCTGGCTGGTCACAATCTCCACCACTCCGTCCTTCAGCCCCACCGTGGCAATATTCGTCGAATCCTGCACCAACCCCGGCACGTCGGGACTCATGGCGAGCACCCCATGATGCAAACTGGCGATCAAATCCACCACCTTCTTAGCATCCGCCGAGGCGATCACCTGCCGCGGACGCTCTGCCGTCTCCACCGTGATCTGCAACTCAGGATCGAAAGCGCCAAGGTCGGTGCGCACGTCCTCGGCATACTGCGCCACAATAGACTTCAGCCGTGCCTCGTTCGCCGCATCCGTCACCACAATCGCCCAGGCCTCGCGCGGAATCGCATTGTGCGCGCTGCCGCCCTTCATCTCCGCCACATCCAGCGGAAGCGCTTCCAGCAGGAGCTGCAGCGTGCCGCCCAGAATGCGAACCGCATTGCCGCGTCCCAAATGGATATCCACGCCCGAGTGTCCGCCCTTGAGACCGCTGACCTTCACCCGGTAGGCGGCGCCAGCCCCAGCCAACTGGAACGCAACTTTGCGCCGCGCCCGCGTATTCAGCCCGCCCGCGCAGCCAATGCACAGCGTTCCCTTCTCTTCGTTGTCCAGATTGAGCAAATAGCGGGCCTTCAGCACTCCAGCCTTAAACGCCGATGCGCCGCCCAGTGTCGTCTCCTCCTCCACGGTGAAGACAAACTCCATCGGCCCATGCTTGATCGTCTTGCTCTCCATCACCGCCAGCGCCGCCGCCACACCCACTCCATTGTCGGAGCCAAGCGTAGTGCCGTCGGCGTAAAGCCAGTCCCCTTTGCGGACCAGCCGAATCCCATCGCTATCAAAGTTGAACGCCGTGCCCTCGTTCTTCTCGCAGACCATGTCGAGATGGCCCTGCAAGGCCGTAACCGGCGCGGACTCCCTGCCCGAATAGGCGGGCTTGCGAACCACGGCATTTCCCGCCTCATCGACAAATGATTCCAGGCCGAGCTTTGCCGCCAACTTCAGCACATGCTCCCGTGCCGCCGCTTCCTTGGTGGAAGGCCGCGGAATCGCCGCCAGCGCCTCAAAATGTCTCCAGATCTCCTGCGGTTCAACTCCTGCCAGTACCGTTGCCATAGCACTCTCCATCAACACGCAATCCAACTATCCTACAACGAGACGCGATGGCACAAAGCGCGGCAGAGAGGGTCACTCCCAGCTCTTCCACGCCGCCTTGCCCGTGGCCCAAAGTTCTTCCAGATGGTTCTTGTCGCGCAGAGTATCCATCGGCTGCCAGAACCCGCGATGGCGAAACGCGCGCAGTTGATCGTCCTTGGCAATCTTTTTCAGCGAATCCTGCTCGAACGGTGTCGCGTCCCCCGCAATGTATTCGCCAACCTTAGGGGAGAGCACGAAGAAGCCGCCGTTGATCCACTGCCCATCCCCTGCCGGCTTCTCCTGGAAATCGACAATCGCATTGCCGTCCATCACCAACGAGCCGAAGCGCCCCGCCGGCTGCACCGCCGTCAGCGTCACCATCCGCCCGTGCTGCTTGTGGAACTCGATCGACCGCGTAACATCGACATCGGCCACGCCGTCGCCGTAGGTCAAGCAAAACGATTCCTCATCGCTAACGTAAGGCAGAATGCGCTTAATGCGCCCACCTGTCTGCGTCTCGCCTCCGGTGTCGATCAGAGTAACGCGCCAAGGCTCGCCGAAGTTCTTATGCACCTTCATGCTGTTCTTCGCAAGGTCAAAGGTAACGTCGGAGTTGTGCAGAAAATAATTAGCGAAATATTCCTTGATGACGTAACCCTTGTAACCGAGGCAGACGATGAAGTCATTCACATTATGCGCGGAGTAAATCTTCATAATGTGCCAGAGCATGGGGAATCCGCCGACTTCCACCATCGGCTTGGGGCGCTGCGTTGTCTCTTCGCTCAGTCGGCTTCCCAATCCGCCCGCTAAAATCACTGCTTTCATAGAACTCCTGATACGCTGTTAATAAATACAGTGCTGAAAATTTTCACGAGTATATCGTAATCTGCCCTGCGTATCTCATCTCGCCCTGCCTCTGGGCAAACAGTCAGTATCTGAAAAATAGTTGTTCGAATCGGCTCGTTATGCGTTACAATGACTGTAATCGAAATCTCGCTAAGTTTGAACGTACGCGATTTTGAGCTGGTACCGCCGAATTACTTCCGCGTTCCACTCTCAGTAGCATCCGATCTTCTCAGCAGGAAATTCAATTCAACAAAAAAGAAAAAGGTAAACACACAGTGGAACAAGGAACAGTAAAGTGGTTTAACGACGCCAAGGGATTTGGATTTATCAGCCGCCAGAACGGCGAAGATGTCTTCGTGCACTTTTCGGCAATTCAGTCGAACGGTTTCCGGAGCCTTCAAGAAGGCCAGGCAGTCCAGTTCAACGTCGTTAAGGGCCCCAAGGGCTTCCAGGCAGAGAACGTACAGGTTCTGTAAGCTTAGCTAAACGATCGACCAGCAAGAGCCCGGAACTCATACTTCCGGGCTTTTCTGGCCTTATCGAAAAATTCTAATATTTTATACGCAAGACTCTTGCCATCCTTCTTACCTCGCCCTCAAATTTGCTACTCTGTACTATGGCAATAAACTCAGCCCCAGACGGTGCGGCTCCCAGCCCCCGCGAGATCCCCTTTAACTACACCTCGGCCGACGATCGTCAGGCCGTTTCATTCCTGCTTGGGCCGGAAACCGTCCGCGCCCTAGACGTTCTGCGCAGCACTCGCGTCACTGGCCGTTCGGCACGTACCCTCATGCGTCTCGTCGGAGAGGTGCTGATTCACCGCCGCAATCCCTACCTCTTCCAGGAACTTGTATCTTCAGCCCCGCGCCGCAAACGCTTCTTTGAGAACGCAACCAAGGACCTCGAGACCATTACATCCAAGGCCGAAGGCGATTTGCGCGCGCTTGAAGTCCTGGCCCAATGCCGAGCTCTGATTGCTTCCTTCCGCAGCGACGTGGAAGACGCTCCCGAGCTGCGCAATCGCATCAAGCGCGAGCTCGCAGCCATCACCGGCGCCCACAATATTCACTTCGATCCCTTCACCCTGGTCGCCCACGCCACGGACGCCACGGACTGGCGTCTTTACCTGCCCCTCGCCGTCGTTACCCCGGACGACGAACAGCAGGTGGCGCCGCTGCTGGCGGCCATCGCACGCCTCGGACTCAGAGTAGTTCCCCGTGGAGCAGGCACCGGACTGACCGGCGGCGCCGTCCCTCTGCGCTCCAACTGCATCATGGTCAACACCGAAAAGCTCAACCGCATTCGCGCCATCAGCGAGCGCCGGTTTCAACTCGATGACGGCACCACCGCTACCGCTCACGTCATGGAGGCCGAAGCCGGAGTCATCACCGAAAAGGCGATGGAGCACGCCAGCGAGCACCGCCTCGTCTTTGCCACCGATCCCACCAGTGCCTGGGCCTGCACCCTCGGCGGCAACATCGCGGAAAACGCCGGAGGCAAAGTTGCCGTGCGCTGGGGCACCTGCATTGACAACCTGATCGAGTGGCGCATGGCCATGCCCTCCGGCAAGCGCTGGACGGTGCGCCGCACCAATCACCAGCTGCGCAAGATTCTCCCGCAAGACACCTTGACCTTCGACGTCCTGGATGAGCAGGAAAATCTGATCAAGCACATCGAACTGCTCGGCAGCGAGATCCGCAAGAACGGTCTCTGGAAGGACATCACCAACAAGGCGCTGGGCGGTCTCCCCGGTCTGCAAAAAGAAGGAACCGACGGCATCATCACCTCGGCGATCTTTGTTCTCTATCCGGAGTACGAAGTAACCAAAACGCTCTGCCTGGAGTTCTTCGGCCCGGACTTCGATGAGGCCAGCCGCGTCATCCTTGAGCTCTCGCTCAGCTTCCCTCTTGCCCGCCGACGGCACCGAGGCACTGCTCGCCCTCGAGCACTTTGACGACGAATACATTCGCGCCATCAACTACAAAGTGAAGGCCGCGCGCGCTGAAACCCCCAAGGCCGTGCTGCTCATCGACATCGCCGGCAACGCCGCCGAGCAGGCCGAGCTCGGCGTGCAACGCGTGCGCGAGATACTGGAAAAGCATCCCAACACCCTGCTCTTTGTCGCCCATGATCAGGCCGAGGCCAAACGCTTCTGGGCCGACCGCAAAAAGCTGGGCGCCATCGCCGCCCACACCAACGCTTTCAAGATGAACGAGGACATCGTCCTCCCCTTGGACGTCCTGGCCGAGTTCGCCCGCTTCATCGATGGCATGAACATCGAAGAGGAGTGCTACGCCCAGCTTCGCTTTGCCCAGCGCGCCGCCGAGGTCTTCACCGGAGCGCAGGTTAAAGAGGATAGCGAGCAGATTGCCGCCAAAACTCCCGCCGCACTCGAACTCTGCGCCCGCTTCAGCGAGCAGGTGCAAAGCATCGCAGTCCCCGCCCTGCGCGGCCTCACCCTTCTGCAGGAATTCCGCCAGGGACTCACCAACCTGGTGCGCGGCTATCCGGCGGTACTGGCCGCCCTCGAGCGCGCCTATAAGGAGGTCCGCGACCGCCGCATCGTCGTGGCCACCCACATGCACGCCGGAGACGGCAACGTGCACGTCAACGTGCCCGTACTCTCCAATGACCGCCCCATGATGGAACGAACCAGCCGGGTCATCGACCGCGTGATGAAGAAGGTCATCTCGCTCGGCGGAGTGGTCTCGGGCGAGCACGGCATCGGCCTCACCAAGCTCAAGTATCTGGAGCCCGAGCGCATCGCCGAGCTCTCAGCCTATCGACTCGAAGTCGATCCCGGCGGCTTGATGAATCCCGGCAAGCTCGATGATTTTGAGGCGCTCGGCCACATCTTCACGCCCTCGTTCAACCGCCTGGAGTTGGAAGCGCGCATTCTCCAGCACGGCAAGCTGGAAAAGCTCTCCCGCAAAATCGCCCCCTGCGTGCATTGCGGAAAATGCAAAGTGGATTGCTGCGTCTATCATCCTGCGCGCGGCATGTTCTACCATCCTCGCAACAAAAACCGCGCCATCGCATCGCTCATCGAGGCCCTGCTCTACGATGCGCAACGCGAGCGCTCGGCCCACTTCGAACTGCTGCAATGGCTGGAAGAGGTCGCCGATCACTGCACCATCTGCCACAAATGCCTCGCCCCCTGTCCCGTCGATATCGATACCGGAACCGTCTCCGTGCTGGAGCGCGAGATTCTCTCCGAATGGGGATTCAAACACACGCCGCTTGCAACCCGGCTCACCCTGCAGTATCTGGACAGCCGCTCGCCCGCCTTCAACAAACTTTTCCGCACCTCCGTGGTGCAACTCGGAGGACTTGCGCAGCGCGTCTTCAGCAAGCTCGCAGCGCCATTCCAGCCCACCGACGGCCCCTCTGCCTTTTATCCCCTGCGCCTGCTGCGCTCCTCCATCGCCCCGGTTCCCAGCCAGACCCTCCGCGACCTGCTGCCTGAGTGCGACGCCGGCCAGGTTCTAGTTTTTGAACCCTAAGCGCCCGCGACCGGCAGCGCAGCGTTACCCCACGCGTCCGCGACCGGCAGCGCAGCGTTACCCGATACCTCTGACCCCAAATCCGCGCCTTCCAACGGCAGCTCCGACGACATCAAAACGGTCTTCTATTTTCCTGGCTGCGGCTCCGAGCGCCTGCAATCCGATATCTCGATGGCGACGATTCACCTTCTGCTCAAACTCGGAACGCGCGTAGTTCTTCCGCCTCCCTTTCTCTGCTGCGGCTTCCCTGCCCACGTCAACGGCAAAGCCACGCTGCACTCGCGCACCGTTCTGCGCGACACAATCCTCTTCAGCCAAATCCGCTCCATGTTCGCCTACCTCGATTTCGACGCCTGCGTCATCTCCTGCGGAACCTGCCGCGAGGGCCTAACCCAGATGGATACCTCCGATCTCTTTGGCCGTGTCGTCGACATCTCCGCCTATCTCCTCGAGCGCGGCCTGCGCCTCGCGCCCGTTGGTGGCCCACATTCGCCCGCCTTTGGCGAATGTGAGACTAGCAGGAGCCCCACATCTGCCGCCGTCTGCCGGTGTGGGAGTCAGCGATCAGCCTCTCCTCTACCACGCTCCCTGTCACGATTCACTCGATGGCCAGGCGACGACGCTTCTGCAGCAATTGGGAGGCTTTGGCCAAGTGCAGGCGGTACCGCACTGCTGCTCCGAAGCCGGAACCCTATCGCTCTCGCGTCCTGACATCACCGACTCCATGCTGCACCGCAAGCGCGAAGCCTTCGAGCAAGCCATCGGCAACGCCAAAAAAGCAACCGTGCTCACCAACTGTCCATCGTGCGTGCAGGGCCTTGGCCGCAACCGCGCAGTCGGCGTCCAGCCATTGCACATCGCCGTCGCGCTGGCGGAGCGATACAGCGGAGCCAAGTGGAAAGCTCAATTCCTCGCGCAGGTCGCGCACGCCACGCCCGTCGCCTTCTAGAGTCAGCGCTTTCCTCGTCGCTAACTCCCTGCCCTTGAAGAGAGGGGTCATTCTGAGCGAAGCGAAGAACCCCAGCACCGCCCGACTCTCGTCTGCCGCCTCAAGCCTTTCCGGCCAGTAACCGATCCTTTTGACACCCCAGCCCCCCTGTTAACTGCAGAATCAATCGTTGGCATCCCTTGCAAAGATTATCCGACCACTAACCTTCCATTTTCCAACGATTACCCACTCCATCAACCGTGGTAGCCAAATCGCACCATTCATGATGCACTTTCTCCAAAAAATCACGCCTTCAGCGTTGCGAAATCTCCGATTGCCCGCGCTGCAAAGCACGCTCATAATGGAGTAACTTTCACCATCGCGGATGCCGCTCGTCACAGCCGAATGTTTGCCATACAATGATCGTTACGACACTGCGAAAGGACCCCAAATGAGTTCAACTACCGCTGCCGAGGTGGGCGTCATGCTCACCCTTCCCGGAGATGCCGTGCGCCAGATTCAATGGCGTTTTGCCGACCGCTTCGATATTCAGATGTTGGTTCAATCGGCGCGTGGAGTGGCCCGTGGAACCGTGGCACGCATGGTTGCCGCCGGCGAGCGCAAGACGCATGACTGGACTCCGGCAAAGAGCGCGATGATGGAAGAGTTTGATCGCGCCGGGATCACCGCGTCATTCATGACTCCGGAAGAGGGCGGATTCATTAGCGGGCCCAAGAACCTGGCGCTGTCGCTGGCGGCCTTTGAGCTGGCCTGGGTGGACGGTGGAGCGGCAACCGCAAGCATGGCGAGCCATCTGGCTCTGGCGCCGATTCGCGAGCGCGGTACGGCCGAGCAAGTTGCGCACTACATGACATTGGCCGCGCCGCCGCAACCCGGCGAGGAGCGGCGCACACTGCGCGGAGCCTTCGCGTTGACCGAGCCGATTCCCTACGTTGGCGTGGACACTGGAATCCTGGGCGGACGCGTGCGCGTCGCGGAGTGGAACGAAGGCGCCGAGCCGATGTTGCAAGTCGAGAAGCGCGGACGCTTCATCACCAACATTGCCTGCGCAGACTTTGTCACCGCAGCCGTTGATTCCGGCGACGAGCGCATCAAGGGAAGCTGCATGGTGATTCTGGAAAAAGAAGATCCTGGGAGCTTCGATCGCGGCACGCCGACAAAGAAGCTAGTGCATCAGCTCAGCTCGACGGGCGATCCGAGTCCTCAGCTTGAAGGTCCCTGCAAGCCGCATTATCGGCGGATATACGGTGAAGGACGGAAGAATCATTCCAAACTTCAGCCACAGCGAGGTGATCGAAGCAGTCTTCCGTCGGACCAGAATTGCGGTGGGGCTAATGACCTCGGCCAAGCTGCTCTCGGCTGTGGAGCCGGTGATCCGCTATCAGCGCGGCCGCTTCCGCGGCGCCGAATCGATCAAGGAAGGCAGCCTGCGCTATGAGTTGGGAATCCAGCAGCGCGAGGATGCGCTGCAGCGGCTGGTGGACGTGTGGGCCACAGGCGAAGCAGGAGCATCATTGGGCTTTACGACGGCGCGGATCTTCGACGACCTTGAACCGGTGGAGAAGCAGAAGTCAGCCCTGATGGCCGAGCGCGGCATCCAGGGCGGCAGAGCCGAAGCTAAGGCGCTGCGCGAGAGTGAAGCGCGGGCGATCGAATTGCTCGCGGGGGGCTTGACAGCAGAGCGGCAGGCCGAACTGGAAGCCGACACGCTGGTGAATTATGTGCTGATGGATGCGGCGGCCAGTGTGCTCTGTCCGGCGACCAAGCTCTGGAATACCGGCGAGGGCGCCAACATGATGCGCGAAGCCCTGAGCCTGATGGGCGGATACGGCATCACCGAAGACTGCCCAGGCTTTTTGACAAACAAGTGGATGGACGCACAGCTTGAGGCGACCTACGAAGGGCCCGAGGCAGTGCAGCGTAGGCAGTTGACAGTGACTATGACCAGCGAAGTTTTCCTGGCACAGTTCCGGGCGTGGATCAAGGAGATGCGTGCTATCGCCTCCGAACGCCCCGGCACCGGCGCATGCACGCTGGCCACGGCGATGACAATGTGGCTGTGGACGCTGAAATATACGCTGCACAGCACAGACGCCGACGGCGACAAGCTCTACCACGGACAGCGCCAGGGCGTGACCTTTGCTCTGGCCGACGCGCTCTGCTGGTTGTTGGCGGCGCGCTGCCAGATTCTGGATGTGCAGGAACTGGAAGCAAAGGGCGCCAGCGATCCTGTGGTGGCCGAGGGACTGCCTGCAACATTGCAATTCTTCTCCGACCTTTGCCATGTGCAGTCGGCGCGGGCTTCGGGCGAGGTTTCACGTATTTGCGCCGAGCTGGTCTATGGCTATAACCGCCATCCGGCGTGGGACTCGGAGGGACACAAGGCCTGCTTCCTGAGCGACGAGCTGGATGAGTATGAGGGATTCATACCTGGAATTGCTGCGCTCGCCACCGAGGTGATCGATCATGGAGTGCATCCGGTGAAGGCCGGTCCGTGCGCCGCCTGCGTGGGATCGGTGGACTTCCTGCGGCTGCAGAACAAGCTGGCGACCTGCCTGACCGGCTCACGGCTGGCGAAGGACCGTGCCGCGCAGACGATTGCCAAGGTGATGATTCCCGAAGCACTGGACTATCCGGCATGAGTGAAGTGAATGAGCAAACAGCGGCGCCTGAACTAGAGCGCCAGCAGATGGCTGTGGACATTGCGTGCGTGGGTTTTGGCCCGGCGATGGGCGGCTTTCTCACGACGCTGACGCGTGAGATGGCAGCGACTCCGGGCGAGGCGGCGATGGAGAGCAAGGCGATGCCAGGCATGCCGCTGCAGGTGCTCTGCTATGAACGCGCCGACGATATTGCGTCGGGCGTCAGCGGCGTAGTCGACGCGTGGCAAGGCGATCCGCACCAGCTTCCCGGAGCTGAATCCATCGGAGATACCGATGATGGTTCCGGTGAAGCAGGAGAAGGTGCTCTACCTGCTCGATCCGATTGGAGCAAGCCGCCGCTCGGCGACCCTGCGTGCGGGCGATGCCGCGATTCGCGCGCTGCGCAGCTTGCTGCCGGTGGAGCAACACGCGCTGGAACTGCCCTACACGCCGGAGTTTTCTGCAGAAGCACGATGGGCTGGTGATGTCGATTGGGCAGTTCAACCAATGGGTGGGCGGACAATTGATGGCCAGCGGCCTGGCGCAGGTGTGGCCGGGAACCCCGGTGAGTACGGCGCTGTTTGACGGCAACGCCGTGACCGGGGTGCGGCTGGCCGACCAGGGAGTGCATCTCAACGGAAGCCCCGAAGCCGGATACATGGCCGGCATGGATGTGCGCGCCGCATTAACCGTGGTGGGCGACGGGCCGGTGGGCGCGGTTGGGCAGAGCATCGACAGGAAGCTTGGGATGCCGGACGGAAACGCGCGGCACGACTGGGCCGTAGGCATGAAGATGGTCGTCGAACTGCCTGAGGATACGCCGCTGGAGGCCGGAACGGTGTGGCATACCTTCGGCTTTCCCGAGCCGGAGATTTTTGGCTTCCTGTATGTGCATCCGGAGCGGCTGGCCTCGGTGGGAATCTTTGTACCGTCATGGCTGGGCAATCCGGCGCGAACGTCGTACCGGTACTTGCAGCACTTCATGCAGCATCCGTATCTGTGGCGCTACCTGAACGGCGGCACGATGCGCTCGTGGGGCGCAAAGTCGCTGCAGGAGTCGGGGGCCAAGGGCGAGCCGTTTTTGGCAGGCGACGGATATGCCCGCATCGGCGAAGGCTCGGGCAGCACTAACATGCTGACCGGCTCGGGCGTGGATGAAGCCTGGGCGACGGGAGTCCAACTGGCCGAGGCGGTCGCCGAATTGCTGCGCGCCGGGCAAGCCATTCACGCGCGAGAATCTTGAGGCGAGCTTATGTGCGCCGCCGCCGTGCCAGCTTTGTGGAGAGCGGAGCGCAGGCCGCGAAAGAAGCGCGCAACGGCTTTCACCAGGGAGTTGTGCGCGGGCTGATCGGCATGGCCATCGCCGGACTGACCAACGGCAAGCTCTCGCTAGGGGCAAAGATTCGCCCGGCGCACGAGCAGATTAAGACGCTGGATAAGTTTTATTCCGGGCGCCTGACGCCAATGATATTGGAGAGTGCGAAGCAGAAGGCTGCGGAGGGCGGACGCTCATTGCACGACGCGCTGATGAACGCCTGCGGCTGGCCGGAGATCGCCTACGACGGCAAACTGCTGGTCTCGCATCAGGACGCGCTGCTGATGGGCGGAAAGGTGCAAGCGGCGGGAGGATTTGCCGACCACGTTATCTTCCGCCGACCCGAGCTGTGTTCAGCCTGCGGGGAGAAAACCTGCGTAGCGATGTGCTCGGGGCAGGCGATTACACAGGGCGAAACCGAGCTGCCGGCATTTGACCGCGAGAAATGTGTCCACTGCGGGGCATGCCTGTGGAACTGCGCGCAATCCCCCGATGGCGAAAGCTCCAACATCGAATTCCGCGCCGGGGCTGGTGGATTGCACTCGGCAGAGAATTAACCGATCTGACTCTTGAAATTCAATAGGACGAACAAACATGGCAAATAGTTTTCACATCGTGGTCTGCGCCAGCATTGTGCCCGATCCTTTGCAGACCCTGGAGCCTGCTGCCTGGGCCAACCTTGAAGAACGAGATGATGCTTCCCGCTGTGCTCGATCCGTGGGCGGCGTGCGCGCTGTATGAGGCGGCAAACCTGGCGGCCAAGCACGCTGGAAGCAAAGTGTGGCTGGTGAGCCTGGGACCAAAGGCGAAGCTGCAACAGGTGATGATGACGGTGGCGCAGAAGGTTCCGTTTGAACTGGTGGCCATCGATGGGCCGCTGGGCGGATTCACCGACGCGCACGCAACCGCGGCGGCGCTGGCCGAGGCGATTGCGGCAATTCCGGGACTGGAGCGCGAACGCCTGCTGCTGTTTGGCGGATGGGAATCGGCTTCCAGGAGCGCGGGCGTGACGTTGCAGATGGTGGGCGAGCGGCTGGGAATCATGGATCAGTTCCAGGGCGTGGACCAGATCACGGTGCGCGAAGATGGTTCGTTCGAGGTGCTGGAGCGCGTGGAAGGCGGCAAGCATCAGGTCTCGGTGTGCGCCGGGGCGCCGGCCGTGCTGGGATGGGCGACGGGCAGTCTGCCGGAGCCGCGCAACAGTCCGCAGGTTGGGATGGCGAACATGCGCGGCATCATGCCCGCGCTGCAGAAGGCAAAGAGCACGAAGCTCGATGCCAACGGCCTGGCCTACGTTTCCGTGAGCCTGCCGCGGCAGCAGCGCGAGACGCGTGTGGTGAAGGATGTGCCGGAAGACGAAATCGCGCGCGAGATCGTGCAATGGATTGCGGAGTAAGCCATGGAAAAACTTCTTGTATTGACACATGTGGATGAATCAGGAACGGCGCTGACGCGGGCTTCGCTGGAGTCGGTGGCGGCGGGCGTGGAGTTTGCAGGCGCGCTGGGCGCGTCGTTGGCGATCGGCATTGTGGGAGCGCAGATGCGAAGCCGCGGCCGCCGCGCTGGCAGGCACTGGCGCACGCGTGCTCGCCGTGGCGGGCGAGGCCTTTGCGCAGCCTCGCTACGCCAGCGACGCGGCAGCCTGTGAAGCCCTGTGCCGTGCGGCAGAGGCGACGCTGGTGTTTGCCCCTGAGTGTTCGCGCTTCGTCCGTGTGCTGCCCGGCGTGGCGCACCGGCTGGCAGGCTTTGTGGACACCCACATTACGGCGCTGGCCAAAGGCGAAACGCTGGAGGCAACGCGCTGGTTCTATCGCCAGCGGGTGGAGAGCGTGCTGCGCCGCGAAACGCGTCCGTGGTTCCTGCTGCTGGAGGCGGGAACGCGCGCTGCGTGGGCGGCTACCGCCGGGCAGGTGCAGGTAGAGACTGTTGCGGTGACACTGCCGGAACTGCGTACCACGGTGACCGGCATCCGCGCGCCGAAGCAGGATGAGCAGACGATTCGTCCGGATGCGAAGGTTCTGTTGGTGGCCGGTGCAGGATGGACGAAGAAGCAAGCCGACGGACAGGTTCACGCCACGGAAGCAGAGACGCTCATCCTGGGATTCCTGCGCGCGGCTGATGCGTCGCTGGGTAGCAGCAAATCGCTGGTGGACCAGAGCGGCGAAAACCAGGAGGTGCTGAAGTTCATGAGCCACATGAACCAGGTTGGGCAGACGGGCGCGACGCCGCGCCATCCCAAGGGACTCTCAACCTGCTGCCATGGCGAAGAACCGCACGTGGTAGGCTGGCGCTTCATCAACGAGCGGCGCGCGGTCAACCTGGATCCGAACTGTGGCTGGGCGCGCGGCAAGACCGACGTGCTTTACGTGGCCGACGCCTTTCAAAGTGATGGCGAAGGTGAACGCGCTATTGGCGGAAAAAAAGTAAGCAAGTTGTATTGGGAAAGCCGGGCCGCGCGATGGCCCGGCTTTTTGCTGCCCGGTTCTTGCATCGAGATGCGGCAATTCCCTTCCCGCCGTCTCAAATCTACGATTCAAGTGAAGCGCGCTGCCCTGGAGAGCAGCGCACAAGAGATGATGCTCACGACTTCTGAGCGCGTTGTTTCTGAGTGGGTCGTTCTCAGCGAGCCTTTGCGCTAGCCTTTGCTTTTGCTGTTGCTGTTGCGGGAGTAGCGGCTGAGTCCGTCACCTGAACAACGAAATTGAATTCGCCAGTTGCGGTGGGCGTACCAGTGATGGCTCCCGTGCTGGAGAGCGTTAGGCCAGTTGGCAATGCACCCGAAGCAAGGCTCCAGCTATATGGAGATGTCCCCCCCTGCGCGGTCAGGGTTGTTGAATATGGAGTTCCGATCCCAGCGATGGGCAGCGAGGTAGTGGCGACGGATAGAGTGGTTCGAGAAGCAGCCTGCGATTGCGCGCTATTGGAACCACTCCCGCAAGCACAGCAGGCAGCGAAGAGCGACAGCGAGAGAAAAAGAATTAATTGCTTCATGCGTTCACCTCGAATTCGACCAAGCCGGCTTCATTGCCAGGCATGCGAAATTTATGTCAACGGAAGCGAGGATAAGGCCCGGAGACGTGACTCACGATAGGCGGAATAACCTATTCTGCCAGTTAAGATATACCGTCTAGCCTGCCGCATACTTAGAAAAATCGAGGGCGAACTACTCACACTTTCAGAGACTTAGATCGAATTGCATGGCAGCAACTCTCCTAAGATTATAGCTGCCGCAAGCTTGAGGGGAATGCTTGACATACGTCCCTGGTATTGCTAACTTAAGTAGCGAACAAAAGGCGAATATGACGAGCGCGGCAGAAGTTCGGAGGCAGATCGAATCGGCGCTCTCCGGGCGCATTCCCGCAGCCTTGTCGCTTCGTCCTCCGGTGGCGCCGGAGCTGCTTTCTTGTGGTTTGGCCGAGGTGGACGCCGTGCTCGGCGGCGGGCTGCCGCTGGGCGCGATCACGGAGCTGACGGGCGCGCAGTCTTCCGGGCGAACCACTTTCGTGCTCTCCGCGCTGGCCGAGGTTACGCGGCAGGGCGAAAGCTGCGCGTATGTGGACGTCTCCGATGCATTGAATCCAATGTCGGCCGCGGCCCTGGGAGTGGATTTGCAGCGCCTGCTATGGGTGCGTACAGGAGAGCCTCGCACGGAGGAGTTTGGTGCTGGAGGGGCGGGTGCGTACGCAGTAGGTTCTCCCCTCCTTTTGCCAGCCTTGGCTCCGGCCGGTAAACATTTCGGCGGCCGGGGAGGACGTCATCCGCGCAGCGAGGCGGTTGGCCTGCACACGGCCGTCGGTGAGTTGTTTCATACCGAGTTGTTTCAGACAACCCAGCGGGAGCGCGTGGACTTTACGCCACGCTGCTCCGAGGCCGTGCGGCGAGAGCGCGTGCAGCCGGTGGTTTTCTCTCCCGTGGCCATCCATGCGCAACCAATCGACACCAGGCGAAACGGCGCGCTGCCGCGCCCGGCAAGGAGGGGCGAAGAAAAAACTGCGTGGACGCGGCTCGACCGTGCGCTGCGCGCTACCGATCTGCTGCTTAGCACCGGAGGCTTCCGCGCCCTGGTGCTCGACATGGGCGATGTGCCCGCGGAGCAGGCGCGCCGCGTGCCCCTGACAACCTGGTACCGTTTCCGCCTGCAGGCGGAGAAGTCGCGCACGCTCTTGCTGCTGATGACGCGCGTGGCCTGCGCGAATAGTTGCGCGGGGCTTTCCCTGCACTGCCGGCAAGGCGCCATCGGGTGGGAGCAGGCGGAGGAACACAGTCCGCGGCTGCTCGCCGGGTTGCGCTACCGGGTGAGCGTGGAGCGCAACCGCGCCGTAGATCCCACACGCAAGAAGATGGCGGCTTCACCTGAAGCTGACTGGAACAGCACTACGCCGTGGTCGAGATGAGCTATGCCTTCCCCGCTGTATCTCTGTGTGCATGTACGTGATTTTGCCGCGCTGGCGCTTAGTCGCGCGCATGGGGGCAATGGAGAACGGCGCTCACGAGCGGTTGCGGTGCTGTGCGGTGATCCACCGCTGGAGCGCGTCTTTGCCATGAACCGGCAGGCGCGGATGCTGGGTCTGGAGCCGGGCATGAGCCGCGTACAGGCCGAGTCATTCCCGGTAGTGGCGCTGCGCCGCGACCGTCAGCAGGAGGAGCTGGCGTTTGCAGAGTTGATGAGTTGTGCGGAGCGGTTCTCCCCACGGATTGAAACGATTGCCTCGCCATGGGAAGAAAGCTGCGGAGCCACTCTTGTGCTCGATGTTGCGGGCTCGGAGCGATTGCTGGGCAGCGCGCGACAGATTGCCGCCAAGCTATGGCACTCCATTGGTCGCCTGGGATACGAGGGGGACGCGGTAAACGTGGCGGCGGCGCATAACGCTGGTGCGGCAATACTCGCGGCTCGCGGCATGGCGGGCGCGACGGCGATTGCGCCAGGGACCGAGGCGGAGATATTGTCTCCACTACCTCTCGATGTTCTGGAACTGGATGGGGCTGCGGCGCAGAGCTTTGCCGCGTGGGGCATCCACACCCTGGGGCAATTGGCTGCCCTGCCCACCAAGGCGCTGGTGGCGCGCATGGGGCAGAGCGGCTTCCGTCTGCAGGCACAGGCGCGCGGAGAGTACTGCCATCTGCTGGTCCCCACCGAAGAAGCGGCCGATGCGCCGCTCTGCGAAAGCGATGGAGCTGGAGCATCCGGTGGAGTTGCTGGAGCCGCTGCTCTTTCTGCTGAGCCAGATGCTGGAGCAGGTTACCGCACGCGCGGCGCAGCGTGCGCTGGCCATCGCCTCGGTAGAGACATGCCTGGTGTTGGAAAGAAACGTCCTCGAAAAAAATGGGCTCGACGGAGCAGAGCGCTTTGAGCATCGCCGCACGGTGCGGCCCGCACTGCCGGAGCGCGATCGTCTCACGCTGCTCAAGCTCATTCAGCTCGATCTGGAGTTGCATCCGCCGGAAGCCGCGGTTATCGGCCTGCGGATTGAGGCGCATCCGGCGCGTCCGCAGAGGGTGCAGCAGGGACTTTTCGCGGCACAGGCTCCCGAGGCAGGGCGGTTGGAGATTTTGCTGGCGCGGCTGCGCAAGCTGGTGGGCGAAGGGCAAGTGGGCGCTCCCGAGTTGCTCGACACGCACGCACCCGAGGCGTTTCGGGTTGCAGAGTTCAAGATTGGGCAAGCCAATGCGCCGGGCAGCATGTGTGTGCAACATGCAAAGCCGGCTTTAGCGCTGCGCATGATAAGGCCGCCGCGCTCAATATCAGTCGAGCTGCGCGGTGATGCTCCGGTGGCAATGCATTACGAGGGACGGCGACTCACCGTGCAGGCGGGCTCCGGTCCCTGGCGCACCAGCGGAGCCTGGTGGACGCTCTCTGACTGGTGCCGCGAAGAGTGGGACGTCGTGCTGCAGGAGCAACCGCAACGCTGCCTGCGCCTGGCACATGACCCGGCTGGGGGAATGACGTATGGCGGGTACGGGCCAGCGGATGGGCCTCCGGTCGCTGACGCTAGGCCAACGGATGCTTCGCAGCCGGGTACGCGGCAAGGGACGCCGCTCCGGTTGCCAGCGCTCGGCCCTCCGGTCGCTGACGCGGGCTGGTACATGATCGGAATTTACGACTGAGTGATGACGATGTATGTGGAACTTCATGCCCGCTCGGCTTTCAGCTTTCTCGAAGGCGCATCGCTGCCGGAGTTGCTGATGGCGCGCGGTGCGCAGCTCGATATGCCTGCCATGGCCTTGCTCGACCGCAATGGTTTGTACGGCGCGCCCCGTTTTCACATGGCCGCCGAGCGGGCCGGCACGCGGGCGCACATCGGAGCCGAGGTTGCCGTGCGCGATGGCGGAGAGCGGGTGCGTCCTCCGCAGTGGCTGCCGCATCGGGTTCCCGCTGAGCCGGTGCGCCTGGCTCTGCTGGCCGAGACACAGAGCGGCTACCAGAACCTGTGCCGCCTGATAACCCGCTATAAGTTGCGCGAGGCCAACAAGGCGGAGGGTGCAGCGTGGTTCAGCGATGTTGCGGAGTTTGCCGGAGGACTGGTGTGTTTAACCGGCGGCGATGAAGGACCGCTGGCGGCGGCACTGGCGAGCGGCGGATACAGCGCGGCCTTGCGCGAGGTTGAGCGTCTGGTGCAGATCTTTGGAGCGCGCAATGTTTACGTCGAGTTGCAGCGCCACTTCGAGCGCGAGCAGGAGCATCGCAACCAGGCTGCGGTACGCATCGCACGAGCGTTGCAACTGCCACTGCTGGCCACCAATGGCGTCAACTACGCAACCCCCTACGAGCGCGAAGTGCTCGGCGTGCTCACGACGATTCGCCACCATTGCACGCTGGAGACGGCGGGCCGCCTGCTTACGCCCAACGCCGAGCGCTATCTGCGCTCACCGCGCGAGATGCAGGAGCTCTTCCGCGATCTGCCAGCGGCGATTGCCAACACACAGGAGCTTTCGGCACGGCTCACCTACCAGATGAGCGATCTTGGATATCGCTTTCCAGATTACCCAGTGCCCGAGGGCGTTTCGATGCAGGCGTTTCTGGAAAAGCGCACCGAGGAAGGCATTCGCAATCGCTACCTGCCCAAGCGCGATGAACGGCTCTTTGCGCGAGCGCAGAAGCAGGCGCAGCGCGAACTAGCGCTCATCGCCAAGCTAGGGCTAGCCGGGTACTTCCTCATTGTGTGGGACATTGTGCAGTTCTGCGGACGCGAGGGCATTCTGGCGCAGGGTCGCGGTTCGGCGGCCAACAGCGTGGTGTGTTACGCGCTCGGCATTACCGCCGTCGATCCGGTTGGAATGGACTTGCTCTTCGAGCGCTTTCTTTCTGAGGAGCGTGGCGAGTGGCCAGACATCGATCTTGACCTGCCCAGCGGCGAGCAGCGTGAGAAAGCAATTCAATACGTCTATCAGCGCTACGGAGAGCTGGGCGCGGCGATGACCGCCAACGTCATCACCTATCGCGGACGCTCGGCGGCACGCGAGGCAGGCAAGGCGCTGGGCTTTGACGCGGAGACGCTCGACCGCCTGACTAAACTGGTCAGCGCCTGGGAGTGGAAGGACAAGGACGAAACGCTCGAACACAACTTTCATGACGCGGGCTTTGACATTCAGCATCGCCGCATCGCCAAGTACGTTGAGCTATGCCGGCGCATGCAGGACTTGCCGCGCCATCTCGGACAGCACTCAGGCGGCATGGTGATCTGCGGAGGCCAGCTCAACGCGGTGGTGCCGATCGAACCTGCCTCCATGCCGGGACGTACGGTGATCCAGTGGGACAAGGAAGATTGTGCCGACATGAAGATCATCAAGGTCGATCTGCTTGGACTGGGAATGATGGCCGTGCTGAAGGACTGCCTGGAATTGGTGCCCGCGCATTACGGCGAGCCTCTCGATCTGGCGCAGCTTCCGCAGAACGATCCGCCAACCTATCGAGCGCTGCAGCGGGCAGACACCGTCGGCATGTTCCAGGTGGAAAGCCGGGCGCAGATGGCGGCGCTGCCGCGCAACTATCCAACCTGTTTTTACGATCTCGTGGTGCAGGTGGCGATCATCCGTCCCGGTCCTATCGTCGGCAACATGATGAATCCCTATATGAAGCGGCGGCAAGGCAAAGAGAAGATCACCTATTACCATCCGCTGCTGGAGCCGGTGCTGAAACGCACGCTTGGCATTCCGCTCTTTCAGGAGCAGCTCATACGCATGGCGATGATCGTCGCCAACTTCACGGGCGGCGAGGCCGAGGAGTTGCGCCGGGCCGTGGGCATGCGGCGCTCCATGGCGCGCATGAGAGACCTGGACGGCAAGTTACGGCGCGGCATGACCGCCAACGGCATCGCTCCCAAGGTGCAGGATGAAATCATTCAGTCAATCTCATCGTTCGCGCTCTACGGATTTCCGGAGTCGCACGCCGCCAGCTTTGCGCTCATTGCCTACGCCAGCGCCTACATCAAATGCAACTATCTTGCGGCCTTCACCGCCGCGTTGCTGAATAACCAGCCGATGGGCTTCTACGCGCCTGCCACCATCGTGAAGGATGCGCAGCGCCACGGCCTGCGCGTCAAGCCGGTGGATGTACAGCACTCCGATTGGCCCTGCACAGTGGAGGCTGAGGTCGAGGAGCATGGGCTCGGCAACCCGCGTCGCTTCGCTTTGCGCCTGGGGCTGTGCTATGCGCGCGGATTACGCCAGGAGGCAGCCACTGCACTGATCGCGGCAAGAGCGCAACGGGCCTTCATATCGGTTCAAGATTTCGCGCTGCGCGTGCCTGAGCTGCGCCAGAGTGAGCGTGCGCTGCTGGCCAAAATTGGCGCGCTCAACTCCCTGGGCGAGGTGGCGCATCGTCGCGATGCGCTCTGGCAGGTGGAGTATGCGGGACGTTTCGCAGGGCCGTTGCTGAATGAGCTTGCAGAACCCGCGCCCGAGTCCGGAGCGACGTCTATTGCCGCGTACCCGCCGAGCCGGAGCGGCATCCGTTGCCGCGTACCGCCTGCCTCCGACTTCCCCGTTGCGCCAGATGACAATCGAAGAGCGGCTGGTGGCGGATTTCGCCGGGACCGGAGTCACGGTGGGCAGGCATCCCATGGCCTTTCATCGCGCACGGCTGCGGCAGATGGGCATACTCGCCGCTTGCGAACTGGCCAAGCTTGCTCACGGACGGGCGGCGCGTATCGCCGGATGCGTGATCGCGCGCCAGCGTCCGGGCACGGCCAAAGGATTCGTTTTTCTCAGCATTGAAGATGAGACGGGCATTGCCAACGCCATCATTACGCCCGCTGTTTATGAGCAGTTCAAGCAGGTGGTGATCTGCGAAAAGTTTCTTCTGATTGAAGGCGAGCTGCAGAATCAGGAGAACGTAATCTCAGTAAAGGCGCGCGAGATTCTGCCGCTGAAGATCAGCCAGGCCGAAGTCCGCTCGCATGATTTTCACTGAAATCATGCGCCTTCGATTTCTGCCACGCACTCGGCATCGTCGTTCTTCACCTGGTTCACGCGCTGGCTCACCCGATAGCGCCGCATAAGATCGGCGGGGTAAGGCTTCAGCAGCGGCTGCAATTCCTGCACGTTCTGAAAGCCCGGATCGAGCCATAGTTCATAGGCATCGCGCGGGAGGATCACCGGCATACGGTCATGCAGCTCGCGCACGAGTTCGTTTGGCGTGGTCGTCAGAATGGTGCAGCTTTCGATGATCTGGCCCGCCGGATTCTTCCACTGCTCCCACAACCCGGCCATGGCAAAGACCGATTGATCGGCCAAGGTAAAGCAGAATGGCAGTTTCTGTTTGCCTTCCGTCTTCCACTCGTAGAAACCATCAGCAGGAATCAGGCAGCGGCGCAGGCGAAGCGGCTCGCGGAACGATGGCAGCGTAGCCGCGCTTTCGGCTCGGGCATTGATCATCTTGTAGGCGCTTGAAGGATCACTCGACCGGGATGGAATTAGCCCCCAGCGCATGAGTGACATCGAGCGTGCGCGAGGCGCAGCCAGAGCAGCAGTATTTGCCGCGTTCCCGACTGCCAAGCCAGCCCGCGCATCCTGACGCACGGCAACGATCTGCTGCCCCGGAGCAACGTTGTAACGGGGAATCCAATCGAGGTTGTCCAAGCCGCCATCGACATCGAAGGCTTCCTCAAGAATCTCTTTCTTTCGCGCAACTCGAAATCTGCCGCACATGGGAAAAGTATAGCGAGTAATCTATCCACTGCGAGCTTCAATGCTCATGCGGCGGCAAAAAGCGAGTGGCACACGCGGAGGATTGTGCGTGCTCAGGAGGAAGCGAAGAGGATGGCAAGCCAAAAAGAAACCGCTGATACCAACTGCGGAGAGGTGTCGAGCTGTGGCGGCACCCTGCGCGGGGAGCGGACGCGTGCTAGTATGTGGCGCATGTTTCGCTCTGCTTGCTTCGTGCTTGCCCTTGTCTTAGCCATCGCTCCTGCGCTCTTTGCGCAATCTGCCAGATCGAATGGCGATACCGTCGTGCTGCGCGCCGCTCATCTGCTGGATGTGGAACGAGGCGCGCTGGTCAGCCCCGGCGAGGTGCTGGTACGCGGCAACCGCATTGTTGAAGCCGGTCCATCGGTGCACCATCCCAGCGCGGTCTTGGTGATCGACCTGGGCGGGGCAACCCTGATGCCGGGGCTGATCGACGCGCACGTGCATCTTTTTCTTCATCCCGGAGCCGAGGACCTGCAAACCGTCGTCGAATCTGTACCGGAGCGCACCATTCTCGCCGAGATCGCGGCGCGCGAGGACCTGATGGCGGGCTTCACCGCTGAGCGTGATATGGGAACAGAGGGAGCAGGTTCGGCCGACTCCGCCATACGCAATGCGATTAACGCAGGATTGATTCCCGGCCCGCGCTTGCGCGTCAGCGGCAACGCCATCGACATCCTCGGAGGCCATGAGGACGCGATTCACTTCAATCCCGCTGAGCATATCTCCTCCAACGCCACGTACGCCAATAACGCCGACGAGCTTATTGCTGTGATACGAGCGCAGTTGAAGCAGGGCGCGGACTTCATCAAGATTTACCAGACCGGGCCAGACCACCTCATTGACGGCAAATTCACCACGCCTTATCAATACACGCAGTCCCAGCTTGAAGCTGCGGTGCAGGAGACGGCACGGGTTGGCACTCGCGTGGGCGTCCACTGCACGGGCGAGCCCGGCGCGCTCTATGCGGTACGGGCCGGTGTTGCCTCCATCGACCATGCCTACCAGCTCAGCGCGGAAACCATGCGCATCATGCGCGAGCGGCAGATCTACGCCGTACCTACCTTCACGATCACGGAATACTTTGCGGCCCATGCCGACACTCCGGCAGCCGCCGACCGTGAACGCGCGCTGCTCGCATTCCATGCCGTGGAGTTCCGTAAGCAACTCGCCGCAGGCGTGCCGATGGCCGTCGGCTCCGACGTCGGCCCCTTTCCGCACGGTACGCAAGCGCGCGAGTTCGAACTGATGGTGCAGTACGGAATGTCTCCTGCTGATGTTTTGCGCGCCAGCCTGCTGAATGGTGCGCGCCTGCTCGGCTGGGAGGGTGCGATCGGCCAGCTCAAAGCCGGCTACTTCGCAGATATCATCGCCGTCCCCGGCAATCCACTCGAAGATATTTCCACGTTGAAGCACGTCGGCTTCGTGATGAAGAATGGTGTGGTGTACAAGAAATAGCAGCCTGCATTCGCCACAAATTACTGGCTGAATCGGGGCAAGCTGTCGAACTTCGGGTTCGTCCCATCCCGCTGCTTCGTTGTATAACTGTTCCCCATGAGCTTCTTCCCTCACGTCCTGATCGCCATTGCCCTGACAACGGCCGTCGTTGCCCAGACAGCACCCAGCACATCCGCCTGCGCACAAATGGGCCGTCATCCTCCACGCTGGTGCGGGAGGCATTCAGCGCGGCTCGATGAAGCCGGAAGCCGAAGCTGCCTACCGCGCCGGTATCAACGAGGCCCTCACGGCCGCCGCCGGTGTGCTCGATCAAGGGGGCTCGGCGCTCGACGCTGTGGAAGCGGCCATCAAACTCCTCGAAGATAATCCGCTCTTCAACGCTGGCCGCGGCGCGGTCTTCGCCGCCGATGGCACCAACCAGCTTGATGCTGCGATCATGGACGGCAAGACGATGGGCGCGGGCGCGGTTGCCGACGTGCAACGCACACGGCATCCCATCTCGCTCGCCAGGGCCGTCATGGAGCGGTCGCCGCACGTCATGCTGGTTGGCTCAGGGGCCGATGCATTTGCCGCCAGCATCCCTCTCGAACAGGTCGCACCCAGCTTTTTTTTCACCGAGCGCCGCTGGCAGGAGCTTGTACGTCAACTCGAGAAAGATGGTCTACCCATTCCTTCGCGTCCTGAAGGCGCGCCTGCGCCTCCTGCCAAACCAATCGCCCTGGAAGGGCCTGACACACACACGTACGGCACGGTGGGCGTAGTGGCGCTTGATCGCCAGGGTAACGTCGCCGCCGGAACTTCGACCGGAGGTATCACAGGCAAGCGCTGGAACCGGGTCGGCGACTCCTCGATCATTGGCGCCGGCACCTATGCATCGAATCAATCCTGCGCGGTCTCAGCCACCGGTGTGGGCGAGTACTTTATCCGGCTCACCGTGGCCCGCACTATCTGCGCCCTGGTGCAATACAAAGGCATGGCCTTGCAGGCAGCCGCCGACGAGGTGGTGCAAAAGCAACTCGCTGCGATCCACGGCGACGGCGGCATTATCGCCCTGACTCCCGACGGCCAGCTGGCCTGGAGCTTCAATACCACGGGCATGTTCCGCGCCAGGTTGAAGGAGGGCGGTGCGCCACAAATCGGCATCTATCGCGATGAACCGTAAGTACCGCGCGTCCGCCTCACAAATTGGTCTCGACGAGGATTCAAAAGATTGCAGTGTTTTTCTTCGAGCACTGTAATATGGATGGTGTTGTAATTAGCACTTCCGCACTTAAATCCAAGGAAAACAAAGTGGCGTTACATCACGATATTGTGTTCATCGGTCATGTCGCGGTTGATGAGATTCAACCTTTTGAAGGGGCCATTCACAGAGTCAACGGGGGCGCGGTGCAATTCAGCGCCATGGCTGCAGCTTCATGGTCTGACAAGAAGATCGCTGTCATTACAAGATTGGCTGAGAAAGACGAAGGCATTCTCGACGTGATGCGCAAAGCGGGGGTTGTCGTTTATAGCCAGCCTTCCGCTGACACAACGTTTATCAGCATCATGCATTCAACCGCAAATCCAGACGAGAGGCAGCTTTGCGTGCGAAAGAGCGCCGGTTATTTTTCTATCGACGACCTGCCTGATATAGAGCCATGCTGGGCTCACCTGGTCGGTATCACCAATCAGGAATTTACTTTTGATTACATGTCGAAATTGGCGGAGCTGGGATTTATGGTGTCAGTGGACATGCAGAGTTTTGTGCGTCACGTTGACAGGCAGACGGGTGCAGTCAAACTCCATGATGTGCCCCTGAAGAAAGATATTGCCGCCCTTGCACGTAAGGTAAAGCTTGATGTGGTCGAAGCAAAGGTCTTGACCGGGACTGAGAATCTGGAAGAGGCGGCAGCGACATTTGAGAGATGGGGAACCGATGAAACGCTCATCACAAGCTCAACCGGCGTATTAGTCCGCAGCAAGGGGAAGAGTTACTTCGAGGCATTCTCAAATAAAAACAACGCGGGCAGAACCGGTCGCGGTGATTCGACCTTTGCAGGCTACCTGACTTACCGGATCGACCATGATGTCGCCGAGTCTGTGAAGTTTGCTGCTGCACTGGCCTCGATCAAGGTCGAGACACCTGGCGTGTTCAGGGGAACTCTGGAACAGATCCTACGAAGGATTGAGGCGTAACACCTCGTGCCTTCTCCGCACCAAGGCCCGTGATGCCTTAGGGAGTAACCTCATCGAAGATATTTCGAAGTTCTTGGAAGCCGGGGAAGCTTTTTCAGCAGCTTTGACGGTAGCGCCGAGTTCAAAAGATCCTAGTCGCCGTTAGCTTAATCCATTATCCAGAACCGCCTTTGTGTAACTACTGGCGTAGTATCAGTATATGCGAGTTATATATGTACTATTGCATGAACTCCTGTGCCGTTGAAAGTAATTAAGAGTCTGACGAGCAGTCGACCGTCTTTGCATCTGAGTCATCACGATCTAAGGCACATCACCTCCGATGGTTACCCCGCCCTTCCCCATATTTCAGCCAGTTACCTTCAAAGCTCTTTAGGATTACGGAAGTTCTAGGTATTAAGTAATTTTTTTAGTGTTAAGGCATCATCAGCTGTGTACGATGCATCTCAAGACGTAAGTAGCTGAATGATCGCTCGGCATTTCCGGCCCTACGTCGGGCTTTCAGTGCAGCCGAGAATAAGCAGTTAACTGGCAGCAACGTGACTTTCTGGCGTGCCTTTGAGGGAGAAGTGCATGAAAAACTTTGCGATAGTTCTCATGATTTGCCTTGGGTTCATAGGATGCGGCGGCGGAGGAGTTCCCTCGGCTTCAACTCCGGCGCAGCCCGCAACCGTAACGGCGGTTACCGTCACCGCCTCTTCTTCTAGCGTCGTTGCCGGAAAGACCTTGCAGCTAAGCGCAAAGGCGCTCTACAGCGACAATACTATCCAAGACGTTTCCGGAACAGCGACATGGCAGTCATCCAATCCCGGGACTGCGACGGTGAATAGCACAGGCCTGTTGAGCGGTCTGACAACGGGAAGCACCATGGTCACGGCCACCATGGGAACAACCTCAGGGACCATGCCCTTCACGGTTACCGCGGCGGCACTGTCCTCCATACAAATCGCACCGAGCTCGGTCAGCCTTGCTGCTGGGCAAACAATCCAGTTGCAGGCCACCGGCGTCTTCGGCGATGGTACGTCACAGAACGTCACCAGCCTCGTGACGTGGTCCTCCAATAATCTAGCGGCGGCGACGGTGGATGCCTCCGGGTTGGTAACAGCCGTTACCGCCGGACAAGCCACGATCACTGCGGCATCTGGCTCCGTAAGCGCGACGGCATCGATTACGGTGACGGCGCTCTCCCTGACCTCCATAACGGTCACGCCTGCCAGCACATCGCTCGATGCGGGCGCGACGCAGCAATACGCTGCAAGCGGCGTCTTTTCCGATGGCAGCAGTGCTGACCTGACGAATAGCGTGGTATGGGCCTCCGGCACAACAGGCGTTGCTACGATCAGTTCGTCTGGCATGGTCACGGCGGTCAGCGCCGGCACGTCCAGCATTAGCGCCACATCCGGCGCGGTGATGGGCTCAACTCCTCTTACCGTGACCCCTGCAGCCCTTCAGGCAATCGACATCTCGCCGGATACTGCATCCATCCCGGTCGGCGGCCAAACGCAATTCACGGTGGTCGGCGACTTTAGCGATGGAACCACGCAGAACTTAACCGGCGCCACATACAAATCGTCGAACCCGGCAATCGCCACCGTCGATCCGACAACTGGCGTTGCGATCGGCATGGCAGCTAACGCGAATCCAGTCACCATTACGGTCTCGTACGGTGGATTCACCGATACGGCTGCGCTAACCGTCCTGTCACCTACCTTGGTGTCACTGGCGATAGCCCCACCCTCAACCTTGATCACGGTTGGACACTACGACGCCGTTCTCGCTAACCGGCACCTTCAGCGATGGCAGCGTAGAGACATTAACCGAAGATGTAAATTGGAGCTCGTCGGCCCCAGGAATCGCCGGAGTGGATGAGACCGGAGTAGCGACTGGAATCGGAGCAGGCCAGGCCACGATCACTGCGGCGTACGGCGGCCAGACGGCTTCGGCCACATTGACGGTCATCCCGGGGGCCCCGGTCTCGATTGCGGTGACCCCGGCACTACCCACAGTTGGGCCAGGAGGAACGGTTCAGTTCTCCGCGTACGGCATCTTCGCTGATGGCAGTTCGGAGAATTTGACAACTCAGGTCCAATGGTCATCTTCAACGGCAGGCGTCGCCCTGATCAGCAATGCCGGCATAGCAAACGCATTGACTACGGGCACGACCCAGATCACCGCCACTTCCAGGACGTCAGCGGATCGACCACACTCACGGTGGCCATCCCCACCTTGCCTCAATCATAGTGACACCGGCATCGCCAGTAGTACCGCCAGGTACCTACATCCAGTTCACCGCAACTGGCGTGTACAGTGACGGCAGCACCTCAACGCTGGCCGGAGTCCACTGGTACACCTCCTCGGGCAGGTTTGTACGCATCAACTCCAACGGTCTGGCCCGGACTAGGTGGTGGAGAACAGGCAGTGTAACCGTATACGCAAGTCTGAACGGCATTGTCGGCAGCACGGTGATGACGGTGACAACCTCCAAACTGGCGTCAGTATCCATCACACCGGCCTCTGCCACCATCGCGCAGGGAACGATGCTAAAGTTCGCGCTGACCGGCACCTACGCCAACGGCACCACAGTGAACCTGACGCCGCAGTCGGCATACTGGTCGTCCTCCAACTGGCACTGACGCCGTCATCTACGATGAGGGCCTTGTCCTGGGACGTAACCCTGGCCAGGTCACAATCACGGCGAATTACCAAGGGCTCACGGCTCAAGCGGCGTTGACGGTCTCCAATGCAACAATCGTCAGCGTGGCGGTGACCCCGGCTGCACCAACAATCACTCTCGGTTCCTCACAGCAGTTCGCGGCAACCGGTACTTTCAGCGACGGCAGCACGCAGGATGTTACCCCTGTATCATCGTGGTCGTCGTCGAATGGGCGCGGTTGCAGTGATGTACGGGTGGTGGTGGTGGTGGAACAACCCAGGGCTGGCAATCAGCTCCGGACAGGGCCAGGCAAACATCAACGCAACCTTCAACTCGCAGACGGGAACCGCGGTTCTAACCGTGAACTAACCGTCCGATAGGCAGCCCAGACCCTCCCTCGCGGGAGGGTCTTTTTAGTGGGTGTCATTGACGTGGAAACGCCTACTGCAAATTGCAGAGCTGGTTTTGGGGAAATTTAATCCAGCTTACAACTCAAATCCAGCAACTTACATCTCTACTAATCAGTCGCCGTAGCCACATCGGTCAGTTTTGTCACACCTTTTTCGGCTGCAGCGTCGAAGACGCAGAATGGAGGAAGGCGCCAGTGCAGTCTGGTTTCCCCGCCTATCCCATTACTAGTTCAGCGAAACGTTGGAGTCCGATTGCGGGCTGCCTGAGAAGTTTAACAACACAAACCTTAAAGGAGAATTCCAGATGAAAGCTAACATTTTGGCTACCCTTCGGGCCCTGAACAATGATGAATCCGGTCAGGATCTGATCGAGTATGCTCTAGTTGCGTCTTTGATCGCACTTGGTGCGATTACCACGATGACAGGACTTTCCACCGCGATCAACAATGTATTCTCGACCGTTACCGTCAGACTGACCGCTGCATAGAGCGCTTTTCGAAGTGGCGTAATCCGGGGTGATATGCCAGGGGCTTGGACCCAGAAACGAGCGAACGCTCTGGGCCAAGCCCTTGCAGCATTTGAATGCCGAAAGCGGGCGCACACTGGCAATGCCCCTCTCTCAGGGGCCTTCTATATTCTTAAGTCGATCCGGCCTAATGAGCGAGGCCGACGAGTCTCGAACGCGCGGCATCCGCACCCATACCGACAATTCCCAAGAGCCCACGTACCAGCGTGCGCAATCGCTTCGTCCCCATTTCTTTTTTACCAATTATCTTTGCGACTCGAAGCAGCAGCTTACAACTTCAAAGGAGCAGCTCTCATCCTAATTAAGAGTCGCCGTAACCCTATTGGCCAGTACTACGAATACTGCCTTTCGGCTGCGGCGTCGAAAGTGAAGAGTGTCGGAGGGAGTCGGCGATGTCTGGTGTTCCCGCCTGACTCGTTATTTTATTGCAACAGCTGGATGACAGGTTAGCCCGATTACGGACTGCCCGAGAAGTTCAGCAATACTAGCCATAGAGGAGAATCCAAGATGAAAGCTAACATTTTGGCTGCCCTTCGTGCCCTGAACAACGATGAGTCCGGTCAGGATTTGGTCGAATACGCTCTGATCGCGTCTTTGATCGCGCTCGGCTCGGTTACCGCCATGACAAGCCTGGCCACCTCGATCAACAATGTATACTCGACCGTCACTACTATATTGAGCGCCGCATAGAATGCTATTCGAGTTTGGCGTATATACCGAGGGCTATAAAGCCCAGCGGCCTCTTACGGCCAGTTCACTTGAAGCATTGAGAGCGAATGCGTGTATACCAATCCGAGTGCAAACTAGAAAAGCCCCCATTTAGGGGCCTTCTATACCATTAAGCTGAATCAGCTTAATGGCGGGGTCGACGAGACTCGAACTCGCGGCCTCCGCCGTGACAGGGCGGCGTTCTAACCAACTGAACTACGACCCCGCGTTGTGACGCGGACAGTACCAGCCCAGACGGACCGGCGGGTGGAACCAGAGGCTGAAAGCAGTGGTGGGCAGTGAGGGACTCGAACCCCCGACATCCTGCTTGTAAGGCAGGCGCTCTAACCAACTGAGCTAACCGCCCTTACGGTGCTCCCTTCGCCGTTTGTCACGCGGCTGCGGGGGCGGCCTCCTGATGGTGCCAACTCGCAAATCGAGTATATGAAACAGTTGGGCCTGCGGTCAAACGCTACTGTGAAAATTAACCGCTAATGCGGAGGGCAACCCGGCCTATCTGCGTTTAATCCAATCAAAGGGTAGGCTCGTTCCCACTCTCATTTCACGGCTCGCCGCGGGTGAACAATGAAGGCAATTTTATTTGTGGACGACCATGAAGTCCTGGCACGTTTAGCCTGTGAAATTCTCCAGCATCAGGGCTACCGTGCAGAGTACGCCTACAACGCCAGCGATGCCCTGACGATGTTCGACCGCGAACAGTTCGACTTGCTGGTGACCGACTACAAGATGGAGGAGATGAACGGCCTGGAGCTTGCCAGGCGGGTCCGGCAGAAGTCGCCCGGCCTTCCGATCATCATGGTAAGCGGCTTCGCTGAGAGCGCAGATAGTGGCGAAGTCAATGCGTGGATTGAAAAGCACGATATGTTTCCTGCCCTGCTCGACAAGATCAGAATGTTTCTGGGCGAGGGCGAGCCGGAGAAAAACGGCCAGAGCGAGGCGCTGAAGAGCGCCTGAGCAGCACGGACGCGCGCTCTTATCCTGATCCTCATCCTCTGCGGCACCAGCCACAAATCGAAGTCCTCCCTGCTACACTTTCCCCATGAAGCGCCTGATCGTGAACGCCGATGACTTCGGATTGACGCATGGGGTGAATCGCGCCATTGCAGCATGCCACCAGCGTGGGATCGTGTCTTCGGCGACTCTGATGGCGACCGGGGCCTGCTTTGACGAGGCCGTGTTGCTGGCAGCGCAGATGCCCCGGCTGAGTGTAGGCTGTCATGTAGTGCTTGTGGATGGCGAACCGCTACTGCCTCCGGGCGAAGTGCGCTCGCTGCTGGCGCCCGGAACCAATCGCTTCCATCACTCCATCGGCGATGTGCTGCGGGCCGTGGCCACGGGCCGCTTCCGAGCTCAAGAGGTGGAAGCCGAGGCTGGAGCGCAGTTTGCACGCTTGCGAAGCGCTGGCATCGAAGTCTCGCATTTTGACGCGCACAAGCACACGCACATGTTCCCTTCGATCCTGAAGCCGCTGCTGCGTGCGGCCGCTGTTCACGGCATAGCGGCACTGCGCAATCCATTTGAGGCTCCGG
Source organism: uncultured Acidobacteriota bacterium (assembly GCA_963800195.1). Lineage (GTDB taxonomy): Bacteria > Acidobacteriota > Terriglobia > Terriglobales > Acidobacteriaceae > TOLSYN. Next base: position 72,723 of record CAWCZZ010000008.1, on the reverse strand, counting down.
GAGTGCTGCGCTGGCGCGACGCCGCGAGTGATAAGGCGCTGCTTCTTCGCAAGGCCGAGACCGCAGTGCTGCGCGCAGCACTGCGCCGGCGCTGGCTGCGAGCGGTGCGAGCGGCAGATTTTACTACCACCGATGGCAGCCTTGGCGTCGCCGCTACGGGCACGCTTAACGAAGCGAGTCTGCGCGCCATGCTGAGGCGGATGCCGCCCGGTACCTGGGAACTGGTCTGCCATCCGGGGTACAACGACAGTGAGTTGGCCAGGGTTCGCACCAAGCTGCGCGCGTCGCGCGAAGTGGAGATGGCCGCGCTGCTCAAGATCACCGCACGTGAGCTGAGCGACGAGTATGGCGTGGAACTGGTACCATTCCGTTTGAAATTGCCGCAACCGGCAACCGCCGGAAAAATCTAAGATAACAGCGGACAACGAGGGCCAGGAGAATCATGCGCATAGGCATTACCTGTTATCCCACCTATGGCGGCAGCGGAGTTGTGGCCACCGAACTTGGCATCGAGCTGGCCAATCGCGGGCACCAGATTCACTTCATCTCCTATTCACAGCCGATCCGGCTGACCAAACCCCACCCGCACATTTACTTTCACGAGGTGGAAGTCTCGCAGTATCCGCTCTTCGAATACCCGCCCTACGATCTGGCGCTCGCAACGCGCATGGCCGAGGTCGCCGAACTTTACGACCTGGATCTGCTGCACGTTCACTATGCCATTCCGCACTCGGTGAGTGCGATGCTGGCTCGGCAGATGCTCTGCCACGACCATGTGCGACGGCCCCGGCGCCTGCCCTATGTCACCACGCTGCACGGAACCGACATTACGCTGGTTGGACTGGACCGCTCTTATCTGCCGATCACACGCTTTTCCATCGAGCAGAGTGACGCTGTCACAGCGATCTCAGAAGACCTGAAGCGCTCCACCATCGAGAGCTTCGCGATTACCAAGCCGATTCATGTCATCCATAACTTTGTGAACTGCGATCTCTACCGGCGCGATGAACAGGCCATGGCTCGACGTGCAGAGTTCGCTGAACCCGGCGAACGCCTGCTGGTGCATCTATCGAATTTCCGTCCGGTTAAGCGCGTCACTGACGTAGTGGAGATCTTCGATCGCGTGCAGAAGAAGATTCCAGCGCGGCTGATGATGATCGGCGACGGGCCGGACCGGCGTGCCGCCGAGCGCCTGGCCTGCGAGCGAGGGATTCATCAGCGGATTCACTTCCTCGGCAAACAGGACATGATCCACGAGAAGCTGGCAACGGCCGATGTGATGCTGATGCCCAGCGAGATGGAGTCATTTGGACTGGCGGCGCTGGAAGGAATGGCCTGCGAGGTGGTGCCCGTGGCTTCGCGCGTAGGCGGTGTGCCGGAGGTGGTCGAAGACGGCGTGGATGGCTTTCTTGCACCCGCCGGAGACGTGGAGACCATGGCCGCTCGTGCGCTGGAGGTTCTCACCGATGACGCACTGCTGGCAAAGATGAGCAAGCGTGCGCGGGCCACCGCGCAAGCAAGGTTCTGCTCCACCAGAATCATTCCGCAGTACGAGGCGCTGTATCAGGAATTATTGGAGGGCAAGACGTAGGTGGGCGGTGCGGGATTGTTGGATACATGGCGATTATTCGTCAGCCACCGCGTTCTTGGCCGTTTGAGCAGTCAAGAAATTTGTGAGTCAGGCTCCTGTTGATCTGGGAATACAAGCCTCTTCATCGCCTTCTCGACGAGTTGATAACCCTAAACACGATGGCGAGATCGAAAATACCCGCCGGCAGCATGCAAACACTACAACCATTTCTATGTTCATCCAAGGAAAACACAGAACAAAAGGAACCTGAATATTCACCATTGCAACGGATTGTTACTCCATATTCAGCCCGCCTTCTTATGTCCTCAGCCCGTTATCGTTGCAATTAGAAAAATCCAAGTACGGAACATTCCACCGATCCCTTTTCCGGAATGGATATTCAACCTAGAAACGCCATTGGCGACGCGCACAAGAATGACGCTAGAAATCGAATTTTAAGCGCTCATGGAATGTCGCTCGCCATTCACTTCTTTAACTTGGGCTTGCTCAAACAACAGCTTGGTAATCTCCATATGCCAATCGATAAAGTTCATGGTCTGTCGCGATAAATAGTACGCTCAGAACAGCACACGGTTAAGTACATCGTCCAGAGTACAGGATGAATCCCTGTCGCAACAGGGCAAGTTTCCAACTATTCCAGAACGGGAATTGCTGCGGACGCGCCCTGCAGCGGCTATCGCGGGCTATTGGAGCGCAGGTCGTAATTGATGCCATCCATCTCGCCTTTGTGCGGAATCGGCAGCAGAATGCGCACGATAGTTCCGGCGCCGGTGCGGCTTTCCATTTCGACGCGGGCCGCGTCGCTGTATAGCACGTTGAGCCTCTCGCGAACGTTTGCCATCCCGATCCCGGCTCCGCGCTGTGGCGCGTTCCATTCGCTGACATCGGAGCCGGGCTCGACGATGCCGACCCCGTCGTCTTCCACCTCAATCACCAGCAGGCCTTCCTGGATACGGCTGCGCAGATAAATCGTGCCTCCGCTGATTTTGGGAGCCAGGCCATGCTTGATCGAGTTCTCCACGATGGGCTGGATGAGCATGGTGGGAACCACGACCTCCAGTGTGGCCGAATCGAACTCCTTCACCACCTTCATCTTGTCGGGCCCGAAGCGGATGACTTCAATGTCCAGGTAATCGTCGATGAACTCGAGTTCTTCGCGCAATTCTACGAATGAGTCACCTTTCTTGAGCAGGCGGCGAAGAATTTTTGAGAGTTTCAGAATCATCTCGCGTGCCGTGTCCGGGTCAAAGCGCACAAGCGATGCCACGGAGTTGAGCGTATTGAACAGAAAGTGAGGATTAATCTGGCTCTGCAGGGCTTCCATGCGGGCCTGCAGCAGCAGTCGTTCCTGCTCTTTCAGCTTCATCTCAATCCGAGTGTTGTTCAGCACCTTGAGCGCGATCGCAACCGTCATCACCGTTGTGATGTAGATGGCGCAGCGCACTAGCCAGTTCGGGGAGTCCAGCGCCCAGGTATAGCGCGGGAAAAATTCTTTGGTCTCCAGGCGCAGGAATTGCAGCGCCAGAATCATAAAGAAGAACGAGGTCTGCCAGTCGATAAAGGCTTTGGCGATGGAGCGCCTGATCCAGCGGTAAATACTCAGATCGAAGAGCGGACTGAATGACCATATGGCTTCGCGGTCTTTGGCAAGTTCGCGCAGGAACCCCGCACTGAGTCCCGCAACCACGTTCAGCGGCAGGTTCATATACTGATGCATGAACAGATAAGGCAGTGAGAGCAGGATTCCGCCGCAAACTCCTGCGAATCGTCCGGCGATCACGCCGATGAGGATTGCCGCCTCGAACGAGACGTCGGCGGCAAGAAAATTCTTGACCGTGATCCGCGTCAGCACGCCCAGCATGAAGGGTCCGCCAATGAAGAGGACCATCTCCAGCTTTTCCCATAGATCGCGATCCTCGTGAAAAAGCAGGACGCGGAAACGCCGCGAACGCGCCAGCACGCTGCTGACGGCGGCCGAAACGCCGAGTTGAATGAGCAGCGTGATAAGAATCAGAGGCTGTTCGATCATGGCGTTCTCATCCTTGCCCGCCCGACTGGGCGCGGACAGCCTGCACGGCGCGTGCTATGAGCTCCGGAATCAGCTCCGCCGAAGGAACGCCTCCCTGGGCAAGGTCGCGCGTGCCGCCGCCGCGTCCACCGGCCGAGCTGACGATGGCCATCAAGTGCGCGCCTGCGTCGAATGTGCCGCCGGGAGACTGTGCAAAGACCAGCGCGGGAGTTCCCTGCCCCGCGCCCACCAGCGCGATGACATTGGCTCCCGACGCCACCAGTTTTTGCGCAAACAGCTTAACGAATCCGAGGTCGCGTTCGGCAAAGTACTCGGCGACAATTCTGCGCCCGCCCTCGACCGGAGTACGCGCCAGCGCCTGATGCGCGCTGAGTTCGGCGATCTCTGCCAGCAGCTTCTGCTGCTGCTTCTGCGCGGCTTTGGCAGAGTCGATCAGCTTCTGCGTCTGCGCCGGAACATCCCAGAGATGCGAGGAGTAGAGCGCAGCGGCTTCGCTGAGACGCTGGAAGTCCTTTCGCGCAAAGTGTAACGCGCGGGCGCCGCAGACGAACTCAAGCCGAACTCCCTGCTTCACCTTCTCCAGTTTGCGAAGTTGGATGTTGCCGATCTGTCCAGTGGTGAGTACGTGAGTACCGCCGCAGGCGCACAGATCCACGCCGCGAACTTCGATCAGGCGCAAGGTTTCGTGCGTGGTTTCAGGAATCTTTCGCACTCCGACCTTACGGGCCTGCTCGGGCGTTGCTTCATGCATCAGAACCTGACGGTCCTCCCACACAATCTGGTTGGCGTGGCGCTCAGCCTGTATAAGCTGCGCGATGCTGAGGCTCGTAATTTCCAGGTCGATGGTGCAGCTTTCCTCACCGAGGTGGAAGCTGACTGTCGGCGCATTAAATAATTTCAGCAACGCCGCCGAAAGCACGTGCTGTCCCGAGTGCTGCTGCATGTGGTCCTGGCGGCGAGCCACGTCGATGAAGCCGCGCACGCGTAGCGGCAGCGTCAAGCGTACCCCCGAGCGGTTCAACCACGTGCAGAATCGTGCCGTCGGACTCGTCCTCGATGACCTCTGAAACGCGAACCTTCGGAATGGGAAGCGAGGCCGGCGAACCGCCCTCGGCTGCCACGAACTCAATCCATCCAGTGTCGAAGGGCTGGCCGCCGCCGGTGGGATAAAACGCGCTACGGTCCAGCACCAGCGCGCGCCGTCCATCGGAGAGCTCCCGCAGAGCCTCGACGGAGGCGAGGAAGTCGAATTGAAATGAGTTCTTGTAATAAAGGCGCTCGGTCATATCTGTCAGAAGAAATCATACAATGAGGAGCCGCGCCCTTCCTATTCGGGCTTCGCAGCTAATTTGCATGATGGTTTTGCTTTCACTCTTTGCTTTGGGGGCTGTCGTCCTGATTCGTATCCCGCAGCTCGGGTTGGATCATGACCCCGAAAAGCGACTTTCAAACCCTGTGATAAATGACAGTTGGCACCGCATCCATTCTCGTGGTCCACTAGGCGACGACCAAAGTACGAGTTTCACTCTGAGGTGCCGGAATGGCAAAAGTAAGAGCAACCATTGGAACTGACGGGCTTCCGCTCCCGATCTTGCCGCCGGAACGCGACGCGCGCGTTTGGGCGAAGCTGGTGCGCGTTATGTTCTACACACCCGGATTCCTGGCCATGCTGTTACTCAAAGCTGGCGAACCGGAGGCCTTTGGCATCACGGTGGAGCTGCTGATGCTGGCCAGTGCGGCGGCCATTGTCGGTGGAATATTCATCGGCGCGCAATCAGAACAAGCAGGCGCCCATCCTTCGTCCCAGATCGGCACCTGGAGCGGCTCGCTGGTGCTCGAGTTGCTCGCGGTGGTGCCTTTAATGTGTGCGATCCCGTCGCTGTTTCATCAACTGGCGAACAGTAAGCTGCTGCATGCCGCTGGCGCCTGCCACTGTCGACGTCTCGCTGGGGGCCTCCGAGCTGCTGCCAATGGTCGCGATCCTGCCGTTCATGCTCTACCAGCTCGGCGGTTTCGGCACCTTGCACTACGTCGTGCCGAAGCCGGTGAACTGGGCTATCAACATCGCCATTCTCTGCTTGATCGTCGCCAGCTACGTCGCCAACCACGAGGGCCAATACAACATCGAAAAGAGGTGCGGCTCAGTTCTGGTTGTCATAATGGCCCTTGCCGTCTTCTATGGCGTGCTCAAACTGAGGCAGATGCAGACTGACTACGACGCGCGCTGCCCGCAGAAGGCTGCTAAGTAGCCACCCTGTGCGCTTGGTGCGAGGAAGTTTACGGATTCTCCAAGTATGAAGAAGAAAGCAAAACGGAAATCTCCCGCCGCTTCTCCTAAACCTGACGTTCCCGTTGGTGGTGGTCTACGGGATTTGGGGCCTACGAGGATCGTTGTTGTTAGACACGCGGAGAAGCCTGCGTCCAAGAAACCCCATTTGGCAGTACGTGGAGAGATGCGTGCCATAGGTCTATCCAAGTTGCTCCCGAAAATTGTGAAGCCTGATTTCATCTTTGCATCGACATCGACCAGACATTCTGCTCGCCCTTACGAGACGATGCGCCCCATGGCAGACAAGCTGGGGCTGGATGTCAGCACGATGTACGCCGATAAAGAAACCAAGAAAATCGTCAAGGACTTACGAAAGAAAAAATTCAAGGGTAAGACGATTTTGATCTGCTGGCACCACGGCCAGATGCCCAAATTGATCAAGGAACTGGGGCATGCGCCGCCTTACGACCAGTGGCCTGACGAGCTTTTTGATCGCATCATCAACATTGATGCTGATGGGATTACAAATATCCCGCAGCGGCTTTTATTTGGAGACGCACACAAATAGCCGATGCCAGCCGAATTGTTCCTCCGCCGTTTCGCTTCATAGCTTACGCAGCAGCGCGCTGCTCCGCCGGAAAAGTTTGCGTTCGCGGCGGCGCTGGAAGCCAGGCATCTGTGCCCGCTTGTCGCGGATTCGCAGAACCTGCTGTTTGGCCTCCGCGCGGTGCCCGGTTTCGGCAAGAAATTCAGCGTAATTCAGTTGCGTCTCGGTGAGCGTGGAGGTCCGCAGAATTTGCTCGAAGAGCCGCTGGGCGCGCTCGATGTCACCGGTCTTCCAATCGGCAAGGGCCAGCAGCCCGGCGGCGCGCTGGAAGTCGTAGCCGGCATCGGCGGTGACAACGCGCTCCAGGTCGGCGCGAGCGGCGGCGAAATCACCTAGTTCCACCTCAGCGAGACCGCGGCGGTAAAACGGGTCAATTGAATCGGTACGCTGTGCCAGGGCGCGGTCAAAACAGGCGCGAGCCCCCTTCCAATCGCCTTTATCCAGGCGCAGCAGGCCTAGCTCTTCGTAATTACCGGCCGAGGGGTTTTGCCGGATCGCGGATTCAACCTCGCGCACGCGGCGGCCGCGCTCCACAAACCGGAACGCACCGGGGTCGAACAGTTCCGGCAGCCATTCAATTGCCAGATAGATCAGCGCGCCCAGCGGCCCCAGAAAGATGATGAGGTAGAGCCAATAAAAGCTGGGCTGCCGGCGGACGTAATGCACCAAGGCCATCACCATCAGCACAATGCCGAATAGGCCCCAGGAAAAGAAGTGGGAAATCATCCTCTGAATCCTAGCATCCTGAGATACTGGAAAGAAGTTGTAAAATCGAGATGTGATGTCTTCCGTTCGTCTGATTGCAATCGATATCGATGGAACTCTACTGGATTCCAACTTCCAGGTAAGCGCGCGCACCCTGGACACGTTGCGCCGTGCCAATTCGCTGGGGGTGGAGATCGCTCTGGCCACCGGACGCCGCCACACCTTCGCCTTGCCCGTAGCGCAGGCGCTGGGCTTCAGCGTTACCCTCATCAGTTCGAACGGCGCCGTCACCAGGGCCAGCGACGGGACCCTGTTTCACCGCGACCCTCTGCCGTTGCCGGCGGTAAAGGAGTTGATTGCGCACATGACGGACTTCCGGCGCAGCCTGGTCATCACGTTTGACGGCGAGGAGCCGGGGTCGCTGGTGCTGGAGACCTTGGAGGAGTTGAATGCCTCCATCAAAAAATGGCTAGAGAAGAATGCGCAGTATCTGCGCTTCGTGCATCCTATCGAGAATGGGCTGGAGAGCGATCCGATTCAGGCGATGTTTTGCGGATCGGTGGCTCGCATGATGGCCGCGCAGACGCACCTCAAGAAAAATAGCGGCCTGCTGACGCGCATCACCGTCCTGAAAACGCAGTATGACGCCCGCGATCTTTGCATGCTGGACATCCTGAACAAAGGTTGCACCAAGGGCGCGGCCTTGCGACGCTGGGCAATCTCCAAGGGTTACCATCCCGCTGAAGTCATGGCAATCGGCGATAACTACAACGACATCGAAATGCTCGAATTTGCTGGACACTCCTACATCATGGGTAACGCCACCGAGGAATTGCGTGATCGCGGCTGGCAAAAAACCCTCGGAAACAATGAAAATGGGGTCGCAATTGCCGTAGAAGCTGCCCTGAATGGACTAGAATAGAGGGATGAGATCGCTGCGCCTGCTGGCGACCCTTCTGCTTCTGTCGAGTACCGTCTTTGCGGCGGAGATTGCAGAGTTGCGCAATGGATTCTCCATTCGCCACCGCACTCACGAAACCCGCGACGGCTTGGTGCGGCTTTATATCGACGACCAGAAAAGCAGCTTTGTCGACATCCCCGTAGACCAGATCGAGAGCTACTCACACGAGGCCGATCCGCCGCCTCTGCCTGTGACGTTGCCTTCCAAGAGCACCGGCCAGATCGCTCGCGAGGCCTCGGAAAAGCATGGCGTGGACTCGGACTTCATCCTCAGCGTCATCAAGCAAGAGAGCGCGGGCAATGCCCGTGCAGTTTCTTCTGCGGGCGCGCGCGGCTTGATGCAGTTGATGCCCGGTACGGCTTTGCAACTTGGCGTGAATGACAGCTTCAGTCCTGAGCAGAACGTGCACGGCGGCGCGCGCTACCTGCGCGAACTGCTGGAACGCTACGACGGCGACGCCATCAAGGCGCTGGCCGCATACAACGCAGGCCCCGCGGCCGTGGACCGTTACAAGGGAGTGCCGCCCTACCGTGAGACACGCCAGTACGTGCAGCGTGTTATCCGTGATTACAATAAGAGCAAGCTGAACACAGGAAAGTCTCCATCCACGGAGAAGAAAATGAGCGCCTCAAACGGTTATGCGGCCACGGCCGAAGGCGCATCGAAATAGCCAGCTTGCCGGAGAACGGTTCTGGTTGAAAGGCATCCGCGAACTTAATCTCCAGCTCGCTGTTCCTCTATGAAGAAAAAGCAAATTATCTCCCTCATTGTTGTCGCCGCAATCCTCGCAGCGCTGGTTTATTTCCAGTTCCGCTCCTGGCGCACGTTTGACTGGGCTAAGTTCCGTCAATACACCGGAGGGGTAAGCCTGTGGCACATCGTTGCAGCAGTCGCGCTGATTTACCTGGCGTACGCGATGCGCGCCATCCGCTGGGCCATTTTCCTGAAACCCACCGCGCCCACCAGCTTCCGCCGCCTGGTGGGGCCGCAGATCATCGGTTTCGCCGCCCTGGGACTTTTTGGCCGCGCCGGCGAGTTTGCCCGCCCGTACCTGATCGCCCGCAAGGAAAAACTTTCTTTTGCCTCGCAGCTCGCGGTGTGGACGGTCGAGCGCTTCTTCGACGTCGGGTCGATCATCCTGCTGGTGGCTGTGTTTTTTGCAATCAAGGGTGGCCTTCTCGCCCACATTCTGCTGCAGTCGATGCACAACGGAGTGCAGATGGCGGCTCACAACGCCAGCCACAAGATTCCGCTCGTCGTGGCCGCGCTGGTGGTGCTGGCGCTCCTGCTACTTGTCCTCAAGCGCGCCTCCGGACACGCGGCAACGATGCTGCGCGCAAGGCTTTACGCCTTCCGGCAAGGCTTCAACACAATTCACGGCGTCGGTGAATTCATCCAACTGGTCATGGTTTCGATTGCCATGTGGCTGATGATCGCCGGAGCCTATATTGAAGTTCTTCATGCCTACCCCCAGATCTCTGTTTCCGCCCCGGCCGATCCAGCCGGAGTGCAGCGCGTGGCGCGCATGAATACGATGAAACTCGATGATGTGCTGGTCGTGATGGGCTCCAGCATACTGGGTTCGGTGGTGCAGTTGCCCGGGGGCGTGGGCGGCTCGCAATTGGCGGTGATCGGCGTTCTGCAGTCGAATCTGTTCAGCGGCGAGCCGTATAACATCACGCGGGAACTGGCCGTCAGCTGTGGCATCATGCTCTGGCTGGTGACCTTCATGTCGGTCATTCCAGCCGGGGTTATACTGGCGCGCTTCGAAAAGATTTCCTTCCTCCGGCTCTCCGAAGAAAGCACGCACGAGGAGGAGTTGGTCGAGGAGGAAGTGGCCGAGAAAGATGCCGCCGGGGCCCCATAACCTGCCGCTGCTGATACAATCCCGCTGATACAATCTTTAGGCTCACGGGCGGCTAGCTGACTCCGACAGGAGAGGCTGCGCGGCCGGACAGAGGGCGCCGACGCACCATGAAATGTCCCTTTTGTGGATTTGATCAGGATAAAGTGGTTGACTCGCGCGAGAGCAAGGAAGGCGAATCGATCCGCCGCCGCCGCGAGTGTCTGCGCTGCGAAAAGCGCTACACCACCTACGAACGCATCGACGAGATCCCGTACATGGTGGTGAAAAAGGACGGACGCCGGGAAAAATTCGAGCGCCAGAAAGTGCTCAGCGGTCTGCTCCGCGCCTGCGAAAAACGCCCGGTTCCGATCAGCCAGCTCGAACAGATTGTCAACGAGGCCGAATCCTTCGTAATCGACAGTCCGGAGCGCGAGCGCAAGACCGGCGAACTCGGCGAACTCATCATGCACCGGCTGCGCAACCTGGACAAAGTGGCCTACGTGCGCTTTGCCAGCGTCTATCTGGACTTCAAGGACGTGCACGAGTTCATGTCGGAGTTGCAGGATCTGCTGCGCTCCAAGGACGTGCGCGAGGCAAAAGCTGCGCTGGTCGCCGAACACGGCAAGCGTTCGGCAAAAGAGTAATTTCGGACTTGCCGTAGATAGTTCAGGGGAGCAAATGGCACATAAAGTTACGTTGATCCCGGGCGACGGAATCGGTCCGGAAGTGACCGCCGCAGCCGTACGAGTTCTGGAAGCCACGGGCATTCAGTTCGAGTGGGAGAGCTATGCGGCCGGAGCCGACGCCTTTGCCAAATATCACGAATACATTCCGAAGGAGCTGACCGAGTCGGTCGAACGCACTCGCGTAGCCTTGAAAGGTCCGGTCACCACGCCCATCGGCGGCGGATTCAGCAGCATCAACGTGCAACTGCGCCGGCAATTCGAACTCTTTTGCAACTTCCGCCCCATCCGCAATCTGCCCGGCGTCACCACACGCTATCCCGGCGTCGACCTGATCATCATCCGCGAGAATACCGAGGGACTGTACTCTGGCATCGAGCACGAGGTCGTTCCCGGCGTCGTCGAAAGCATCAAGATCATCACCGAGAAGGCCTCCACGCGCATTTCGCGCTGGGCCTTTGAGTACGCCCGCAAGTTCGGACGCAAGAAGGTGCACGCCGTTCACAAGGCGAATATCATGAAGCTCTCCGATGGATTGTTCATTCGCTGCTCGCGCAACATCTCCAAGGAGTACCCGGAAATCTCCTACGGCGAGCGCATCGTGGACAATACCTGCATGCAGCTTGTCACCAATCCCTACCAATTCGACATGCTGCTGATGGAGAACCTCTACGGAGACATCGTCAGCGATTTGTGCGCTGCCTTTGTTGGCGGCCTGGGCCTGGTGCCAGGAGCAAACTTCGGAACCGAGTGCGCCATCTTTGAAGCCGTCCACGGCTCGGCCCCGGATATCGCCGGAAGAGGCATTGCCAACCCGACCGCGGTGCTCCGTTCCGGCATCCTGATGTTGCGCCATCTCGGTGAGCAGGACTCGGCTGCCAAGGTCAAGTACGCCGTCCACGCGGTCTATCGCGATGGCAAGCACATCACTCGCGACATGGGCGGCACGGCCAGCACCGAGGAGTTCGCCGACGCCGTTATCGAGGCCATGGAGAGCCCCGCCTGGCGCGAACAGGCAGCCAAGGAAACAAATCCGGTCTAAGTCTTGCTCGCCCGGTGGTTCTCGCGGGCGCATTTACGGAATTGCCGGGCCGTTACCGGAAAATGTTCATGAAAGCGCAATCCGGCTGCATCGCGCGCCCATGAAGTATCATCTTCTCTCTAGGCAGTGAAGTGAAGGAATCCACGGGTCGGGATTGTCCCGGCGCTTTGAGAATCAGGCATTTAAGAATGATGGATTGGCTCGCCGCCAATCAGGCTCTCTGAACTTCATGACGCAATTTCCAAGCTCACCAGGCACTCCCTATCATCGCGCGCATCATCGCTTCACGGTGCTGGTGGCGAGCTGTATCTTTCTGCTGATCATCGCCGGGGCTTTGGTAACCAGCAATGACGCTGGGCTTTCCGTTCCAGACTGGCCCACCTCCTTCGGCTCGCTCTACCGGATTCCGCCGCTGGTAGGCGGAGTGCAGTTCGAACACATTCACCGCATGATCGCCGAGTTCATCGGCCTGCTCACCATCGGTGTCGCCATCTGGACCCAGAAGGTGGACCAGCGCCGCTGGATGCGCGTTCTTGGCTGGAGCGCCCTGGGAACGGTGATCGCGCAGGGGATTCTCGGCGGACTGACCGTGCTCCTTTATCTGCCGCCCGCCATCTCCACCGCTCATGCCACCCTCGGACAAACGTTTTTCTGCATCATGGTCAGCCTTGCCTTCTTCACTAGTAAGAGCTGGGTCGAGGCGCCTGCGCCGTTAATCGTCCAGGATGTGTACCCGCGCCTGACAACGCTCTCCTTGCTGACCGTGGCCGCCGTATGGCTGCAGCTCATCATGGGCGCGGCCTTCCGCCATTCGGGAATCCGTCTGCTGCCACACATCATCGGAGCTTGCGTGGTCTTCGGTATGGTGAGCTGGCTGGCAGTATCAACCCTCAGGCGTCATCGCGGGACACCGCAACTGGCTACGCCCGCAGCTGTGCTCCTCGCCTTACTCCTGGTGCAGGTCGCACTTGGCTTGGCCAGCTATGTCACCCGCGTTCTCTGGAGTCAGCCTACCTCGGTGCCGTTGGCTAGCATGGTGATTGCCACCGTAGCGCATGTCGCCTGTGGTGCGCTGCTGCTGGTCACCACCGTCGTCCTCGCCATTCAGATTCACCGTCATGCTGCGCCTCATTCCATCCCCAACACCGCGACGCAACTGCCCCGGTCGGGCTCCACGGTGAGCGCATGACCACAGCCCCCGCGCAACCCCTGGTTGTGAGCGCACGCGGCCCCATGGAACTGCTGCGCGACTATGCGCAGCTCACAAAGATTCGCGTGACCACCCTGGTGGTAGTGACTGCGTGGTGTGGCTTCTTCTTCGGCCAGCACAAGTCCGGCCTGCCCGTGCTCACCATCAAGCTTTTGTGGGCGTTGGCAGGAGTCGGAATGGTCTCCGCCGGGACCGCCTGCATGAATGAGATTATCGAGCGCAAAACCGACGCCCTGATGCGCCGCACCGCGCTGCGCCCGCTGGTCACGGGCTCCATGGGACTCGGCCATGCCGTCGCCGTGTGGGCGCTTCTCACCGCCACCGGCGCAACTCTGCTGGCCATCGAACTCAATCCCCTTACGTCGCTGCTCAGCCTGCTGACCGCCCTCTGCTACCTGCTCATCTACACGCCGCTGAAAAAGATCAGCCCGCTCTGTACCTTCGTGGGAGCCTTCCCCGGAGCCATGCCCGGAGTGCTGGGCTGGACCGCCGCCCGCGGCCGTCTCGAATGGGAAGCCCTGGTGCTCTTTGCCATTGTCTTTTTCTGGCAATTCCCCCACTTCCACTCCATCGCCCTGCTCTACCGCGACGACTACGCCAAGGCGGGCATTCGCATGTTGCCGGTAGTGGAGAGCGACGGACGATCCACGGCCCGCCAGATTCTGATGTATGGAGCGGCGCTGCTTCCCACCACGCTTGCCCCCACTCTGCTCGGCATGGCAGGGCTGCCCTATTTCATCGGAGCCTCGGCGCTCGGACTCGGTCTGTTCTATTTCTGCGCCCGAATCTGGAGCGAATGCCAGCCGCCCTCCGTTCCCCGCTCCCGGATTCTGGCCCGCACCTTGCTCAAGGCCACCGTCACCTACCTTCCATTGCTTTTTGCATTAATGATGCTCAACAGCGCGGCATGAAGTACGCATTATGCAGCGCTGCGGGCTCCGCTCCACCTGAGGATTTATCGCTTTGGCAACCATGACGATTGACGAAAAATTCGACGCCTCCGCCTCCGCCGGGCCCGAGACGGTGATCCAGATCGATGACCTGCGCCATCAATACGGCGAACGCACGGCTCTCAACGGCGTTTCCTTCACCGTGAATCGCGCCGAAATCTTTGGCCTTCTCGGCCCTAACGGCAGCGGTAAAACCACCATGTTCCGCATTCTTTCCACCTTGATGCTGCCCGCCGCTGGACGCGCTTTGATTCTCGGCCACGACGTTGCTTTGGACCCCAGCGGGGTGCGCCGTCAGATAGGCGTGGTCTTCCAGTCGCGCAGTATTGACGTGAAGCTTTCGGCGGAGGAGAACCTCATTCACGTTGGCCATCTCTACGGAATCGTCGGCGCTGCCCTCAAGAAGCGCGTGGCTGAGATGCTGGAGCGCGTCTCGCTCGCCGACCGTGCCAAAGACCGTGCCGAAACCTTCTCCGGAGGAATGCAGCGCCGCCTCGAACTGGCCAAGGGACTGCTGCACCACCCACAGGTTCTGCTGCTCGATGAACCTACCACCGGCCTCGATCCCGGCGCACGCCGTGACCTCTGGCAATACCTTCAGATTCTGCGCGATCAGGAAGGCGTCAGCATCATTGTGACCACGCACCTGATGGAAGAGGCAGAAAAATGCGACCGCCTCGCCATCCTCAGCCATGGCAACCTCGTCGGCCTCGGCACGCCCGCACAGCTAAAGAGCGAGATTGGCGGTGACGTGATACTGCTCGATGCCCACGAGCCACAGGATCTCGCCGCCGAGATCAACGCGCGCTTTGCTGCCGAAGCCGCCGTGCTCGACGATGGCCGCGTTCGCATCGAACGCGAGGCCGGCCATCGCTTCATTACCGAACTCGTCGAAGCATTCCCCGGCCAGATCGATTCGGTCAGCGTCAGCAAGCCTACGCTCGAAGACGTTTTCATACGCCGCACCGGCCACCGCTTCTGGAATGAAGATGCCCAGGGCCTGGAACAACGCGCGGCTGCGACCAAAAAGAAAAAGCATTAATCAGAATTGGGGCTGAACTTGGCAACGACTACAACATTGCATCGGGAAACAACCACGGGAACTACCTTCGGAATTATGCCAGCACTCTCGCTATGGCGGCGCGAGGTCGTGCGCTTCTACCGCAATCTCAGCCGTGTTGTCGGCGTCATCGCCTCGCCGCTGCTCTTCTGGGTGGTCATCGGCGCAGGCTTCGGCAACTCCTTCCGCAACCCCACCACGGGCACCGGCCAGAACTACCTCGACTTCTTCTTTCCCGGCGCGCTGATGATGATCGTGCTCTTCACCTCGATCTTCGCCATGATGTCGCTGATCGAGGATCGTAACGAAGGCTTTCTGCTCTCCGTGCTGGTCGCGCCCGTGCATCGTTCGGTGATCGTGCTCGGCAAGGTGCTGGGCGGCACGACGCTAGCCACTCTGCAAGGAGTGCTCTTTCTGGTGATTGCCCCGCTGCTTGGAATTCACTTTGGCATCGTGCAACTGCTGCTGGTCATTCTGGACATCTTCCTGGTCTCATTCTCGCTCACCGCGCTTGGCTTCATCATCGCCTGGCCCATGGATTCCACCTCCGGCTTCCACGCCATCATCAACCTGTTTCTGATTCCGCTCTGGCTGCTCTCCGGCTCGCTCTTTCCGGTCAGCTCCGCCTCGCCGTGGATGGCCTTCCTGATGAGGATCAATCCGCTCACTTACGGCACTGAGGCTTTGCGCAACCTGCTCTTCCCCGCTAGTGCATCGGCTGAATTTCCGCTAGCAACTTGCCTCATAGTGCTGGTCGTGTTTACGCTGGTCATGTTCATTCTGGCTTTTGTGGTGGCCAATCGGCGCACCACCAAGCCCGCCGCCTGAGGAGCGGGGACTCATGCAAGCGCAAACGCTTTCCCATTTTCCTGCCATCAACGCAACCCTTAATGGTGCCGCCGCTGTTCTGCTGGTCACCGCCCGGCGTTTCATCGGCCGCAGGCAGGTGGAGGCGCACAAGCGGACGATGCTGGCGGCGTTTTCGACCTCCGTAGTCTTTCTCATCTGCTACCTGTATTACCACGCCCACGCCGGGGTGCTGCACTTTGCCGGGCGGGGCTGGCGTCGGCCCGTGTATTTCACCTTGCTCACCAGCCACACCCTGCTCGCCGTCGTCATCGTGCCTCTCATCCTTCTCAGCCTCAGCCGTGGCCTTCGGGGCCAGTATGCCAAGCACGTCAAAATCGCTCCACTGACCTATTGGTTATGGCTCTATGTTTCCGTCACCGGGGTCGTGATCTACTACCTGCTCTATCATCTCTGGCGTGGCTGACTCACCCATACGAATCCCGCGCGCCAAAGCAAAGCCCCGGTTGCCCGGGGCTCTGGAAATGCATGTCGCTACCTACCGCTATTCGCTGACCTCAACCGGGTCTTCCTCACCCAGTTCAAGAGCGCCTTCCTCCAGATGCTTCAACCCGTATTCATAGCCGGCATCGAAGGCGGTCCGGTTCATCTCCGCAAAAGCCGAGGGCACCGAATCCTCCACCGCCTTACGCAATGAATCGCGCTCGAGCAGTCCGGAAATAGCGCCGAAGAATCCGGTCATTACGATGTTCTGCACCATCTTCTTGCCCAGATCTTCCGCAATGCGTGTGGCGGGAATCGCATACACTTTCACGTCCGGCGTCGTAACGTCCTGCACCCGAACCAGGTCCCGTTCGACGATCAGCGTGCCGCCCGGCCTGATGTCCTTGTGGAACTTGATGAACGCTTCCTGCGACATCAGAACCATCAAATCCGGCTGCGTAACGTAGGGATACAGCACCGGCGTCGGCGATAGAACCAGTTGCGCCGAGCAGGCGCCGCCACGCGCTTCCGGACCAAAGTTTTGCGTCATCGTGGCAAAGCCATCTTCCACAATGGAAGCGGCCCGGCCAATCACGCTGGCGCACATGATGACGCCTTGTCCTCCAAAACCGGCAATTCGAATCTCGCTTAGCCGCAGCATACGGGAGCCTCCGCTTCAATGAATTGATCGCCAAGCCGCTGTTGCAGATGCGCGCGCATCATGGTCGCAAAGTCGGGCCGCTCGCGGTCCACAAACTTGCCGACGACAATCTCGCCGCTCTTGGTGAGTCCTACCTCGTTGGTTGGCGCTCCGTGCTTGATCTTGGAAACTTGCTTGTAGAACTTCATGGTGTCCAAACCGTCGCCCATCTTGTTGCGCCGCTGGTAAAGCGTTGGGCAAGGCGAAATAACCTCGATGAATCCGAAGCCCTTCTTCTTGAACATCTCCGCCATTGATTTGGCCAACTGTCTTACGTGGAAGGTGGTCCAGCGCGCAACGTACACCGCGCCTGCGGCCTCCACCAGGTAAGGCAGGTTGAATGCCGGATCGTAAGTGCCATAGGGCGCAGTTGCCGTGATGACATCCAGCGGCGTGGCGGGTCCGGTCTGGCCTCCGGTCATGGCGTAGGTGAGATTGTTCACGCAGACGACCTTGATGTCCATGTTGCGGCGAGCGGCATGGATGAGGTGATTGCCGCCGATGGCAAACAGATCACCGTCGCCGCTGTAAACCACTACCGTCATATCGGGATTGGCCAGCTTCAGTCCGGTTGCAAAGGGGATCGCGCGGCCGTGGGTGGTGTGGAAGGAGTCCAGATTGGTGTAACCGGCAACTCGTCCCGTACATCCAATGCCGCTCACAATGCTCAGCTTGTTGAGATCCATCTTCATATCGAGCAAAGCGCTGGCAAAGCTGTTTACGGAAGTGCCGATACCGCATCCCGAACACCACATGTGCGGCATGCGCTCACTGCGCAGGATTTCTTCCACCGGGTTCGGCGGTATGGTTGGGTTAATCACCGGGGTACTCATCGCACCACCTCCTCGATGGCTTTCAAAATCTGCTCAGGTCTGTGCACTGTGCCGCCGGCATGGTCGATTGGCACCACACGGCACTTTCCGCCGGCGCAGCGCTCCACCTCGCGCACCATCTGGCCCAGGTTGATCTCCGGAACCACCAGCCCCTTCACCGTCGGCGCGATGGCGCGAATAATGTGCTCGGGGAATGGCCAGGCGGTAATCAGGCGCAAACTGCCGCACTTGATTCCCTTGGCGCGCGCGGTCTCAACCGCACGTTGCGCAACCCGCGAAGTGATTCCATAGCTCACCACAACCACGTCGGCGCCTTCGATATCATGCTGTTCAGTCAGGCAGATTTTCGCGGCGTTGTCGCGAATCTTGCTGACCAGCCGCCTCACCATTTTGTCCTGCATGGCAATTGTCATGTCAGGATAGCCGCGCTCGTCATGGGTCAGGCCCGTGACATGCACTTTGTATCCGTCGCCGGCCTTTGCCATCTCCGGAACCTGCTCTTCGCCGCAAGGCGCAAAGAGCCGGAATGCGCTTTTGTCTTTGGTCGTAAACCGCCGCGGCACAATCTCAATCTCTTCGGCTGACGGAATCACAACCTTCTCCGTCATGTGCCCAACCACTTCGTCCATCATCAGGAAGACGGGCACGCGGTACTGCTCGGAAAAGTTGAAGGCCTTGATGGTCAGGTCAAAGCACTCCTGCGGAGAGTTCGGGCACAGAGCGATGATTTCGTAGTCGCCGTGCGATCCCCACTTCACCTGCATCATGTCGGCTTGCGCGGGCAGAGTGGGCAGTCCGGTAGAAGGGCCGCCGCGCTGCACGTCGATGAATACGCAGGGTGTCTCGGTCATGGCGGCGTAGCCGATGTGCTCCATCATCAGAGAAAATCCAGGACCGGAGGTTACCGTGAACGCCTTTACTCCAGCCCACACCGCGCCAAGAATGGTGATCGAGGCGGCAAGTTCATCTTCCATCTGAATGAAAGTTGCCCCGATCTTGGGAGCGCGCGCCGAGAAGCGCTCGACTACTTCAGTTGAAGGCGTAATCGGGTATCCGGCGGAGAAGCGCGCGCCGGCGGCGATTGCCCCTTCGCAGGCGGCGTGATCGCCGTCCAGGAAATGTGCGCCTGTGAGGACGCCTACTGGGTCAGCGTGCATCGTCTGCCTCCTTTGGCTCGGTCGCAGCCGGTGCGGCTTCGACTGTCGCCGCCGCTGCAGCCTTGTCCGTACGGTATCCGTGGATGGCAAAATCCGGGCAATACATGCCGCAAAGATCACATCCATTGCATTTGTCGGGGTTTACTGCGTGTGGTGGATGATATCCCTTGGAATTAAAAGCGGAAGAAAGTGCGAGTACCTTGGACGGACAAAACTCGACACAGAAACCGCAAGCTTTACATCGTTCTACGACTATAGACACTGACCCACGGGCCATTTTGCCTCCTCACCGATAAAGATATTTTCCCGCTTGGGCCGCAAAAGCGGTCGTGATGTACGTCACATTGTCCTGTGATGATAGATCTATGTGCGGCCCAATAGAGCTTCGTGGCGCAATCGAACGTTCCCCACACCGTCCGGACTTCACTGCTGCTGCTGATCGCCGAGCGAGGTCACCGAGCCTTCGCGTATGGTCTGCTTGACCGTCATCTGCCGCGCAAATTCATCGGCCATCTCTGCCTTCAGCCGCACTTCCGTTGGACGTCGCGAGATCGACATCTGGTCGATCTTGTCCTGCAACTTCATCAATCCGTAAAAAAGATTTTCCGGGCGCGGCGGACATCCCACCACGTAAACGTCAACCGGCAGAATCTTGTCCACTCCCTGCAGCACGGAGTAGGTAGCGAATGGGCCGCCAACCGAGGCGCATGCACCCATCGCAATCACCCACTTCGGGTCCGGCATCTGCGCATAGATGCGCTGCACTACCGGAGCCATCTTCAAGGTCACGGTTCCGGCCACAATCATCAGGTCGCTCTGCCGCGGACTGGGACGGAATACCTCCGAACCGAAGCGCGCAATATCAAAGCGCGAAGTCGATGAGGCGATCATCTCGATGGCACAGCAGGCAAGGCCGAAGGTCATCGGCCAAATGGCGGACTTCCGCGCCCAGTTAAAAACGTAGTCCACCGTGGTAACCACAAAATTCTTTTCAAAACGATCGTCGATCCAGCTACTCATGCTTCCCCCACAAAATCTTCGTGCCGAACACTTGCTAACCATTGTACCGCAATACTACTCAGGCACCGTAGCATCCGGCTTGCGCGCCTCCAGCAACAGTGCGCCGATCCGCTTGAACTCGCGCAATTCTTCGGCATTTGCAAACCACGGGCCGCTGTATTGCTCGGGAGTCGCCGTCAAGTCCGCGATGTGCGAGATCCGCACGCCGGCAAATCCATGCGCGCGCAACATCTCCCCGTACTCAATCTCCGAGCGCACATGCACCGGAACCTTCAACTGCTTTACCCAGCCCAGCGAGTAAGGATTTTCCTGGTAGAGATTGATCAGAATAAACAGCCCGCCGCCGGGAACCAGTACGCGATAGAGTTCGCGCAGCACCGCATCCTGGTCGGGGTAGTAATAAAAACTCTCGATTGACAGTGCGCTCTCGAAATATTCGTCCATCCATGGAATCTCATCGGCGGCAGCAATCGCGAACAGAACATTTTCCACGTCGCGCGCGCCGGCTCGTGCCCGCGCAATCATCTCCTCGGAAATATCAAGCCCCGCAGCCATTCCCTGCCCGCCTTGCACGGCCCCGGCCAGCATGCGAGTTGCCCATCCCGCGCCGCAGCCAAGGTCCAGCACCCGGTCTCCCGCCTTCAACCCCATGCGGGCGATGGTCTGCCCGGCGATGGTGATGTGATGGTTCTCCATCTCGCTGCCGCGTCCCTGCACGGCCCACTGGTTGAATTCCGTCCTCAACGCTTCGTTTGCATCCGCCATGATTACCCCGCACCCCCTCGGCTGCCATTCAGCCCATGCTACAATTTTTCATCGTTCGTCTGCCAGTTTGAGCAGTGGGCTGCTCGTTGCGCCTCGGCCCCGGCGGTGCGCCTCAATTCGCCCTGCGCCGCGGTGCGACCCAGCACCGACGGGTGCGGACAAAAAGGAGTGCACGCCGCGAAATGTGATGTATATCACAGATTCATGTGGCAGGTACGAATTACAAAAGAAGGTACTCCTGATCCATCCCTGCGAGCAGTGACAGAATGGAAAAGCCTGGCTGACGCAGGCGTGTGCCGGGATGAGTAGCAAGGAGTAAGAGTCAATCGATAGGACAGGGCTTGGGGTGCCCGAATTCTATGCCACAAAATTACGTTCCGATCTTCGTTTTCCTGCTGGTTGCCTTCCTGGTAGCGGCGGGAACACTCGTGGTCGCCACCATCGTTCGTCCGCGCAACCCGGAGAAGGTCAAGGGAATGTCCTACGAGTGCGGCATCGAGGCGATCGATGACTCACGCCACCGTTACACGGTGCGTTTCTACATCATCGCCATACTGTTCGTCGTCTTCGACGTGGAAACAATCTTCCTCTTTCCGTGGGCCGTTCAATTCAAGAAGCTTGGGGCTTTCGGCTTCCTGGAGATGCTGGTCTTTCTCGGAATCCTGGTGATCGGTTACGTCTGGGTATGGAAGAAGGGCGCGCTCGAATGGATTTAGAGCCGTTTATTTAGCGGCTCTAGGCTGCCTCCGGTGGGGTGAGCAGCTAGGCTTTAATTGAGTTTTCAGCAAAGTTCGAAAACCGCGTTCGAGTCAATGGCTTCGAACCGGAAAATGTGGGGTAAAACGAATGTCCGAAGTACCAGAGGGGAATCTGCCGAAGCCTGCTTCGGAGAATACTCCCGCGACCCCGGCGCCTGCGGTGGCCGCTGCGGCTCCAGCACCTGCGCGCCGCGCCTGCGCCCAAACCAGCGGCCGCAACCGTGGGACAGCGCAGTGGTGCAGCAGTTGAAGACCCTGTACGGCTCCGGAGTTCTTGAGGCTGCAACTTTTGCGGGACAGGATTTTCTGGTTGTGGACCGCTCCATCGCCCGCCAGTTGCTGGCCACGCTATGCCAGGCCCATGGCTACGACAGCCTGACCGACCTGACGGCCGTGCATTATCCCAAAGACGAACTGCCGATTCGAGATGGTCTGGATTCTCTACTCCATGGCCGACAACGTGCGCGTGCGCGTCAAAGCGCGCTTCGCTGATGGCGAAGAAGTGCCAACCCTCACCGACAGCTGGGCGGGAGCAAACTGGATGGAGCGCGAAGTTTATGACATGTTCGGAGTACGCTTTGCCGGACATCCCGACCTGCGGCGCATTCTCCTTCCCGACGAATGGACCGGATATCCTCTGCGCAAGGATTACGACGTCCAGCAGCAAGACACCGATCTGGGTACGTAAGAACCTGGGAATCGAGAGTGGACAATGAGCGATAACCAGTTTTATGAATCGTTCGAAGAGCTTCAGCCTAACCAGACTGATCTCAATTCCAATGAGCTTGTGCTTAACATGGGGCCGCAGCACCCATCCACACACGGAGTGCTGCGCGTCATCCTGAAGCTCGATGGCGAAAAGGTGAACGGCCTCGAGTGCGTGATCGGCTATCTGCACCGCGGCATTGAGAAAGTTGCGAGAAAGCCGTACCTGGGCGCAGTTTCGCACCGTTCGTGGATCGCCTGGATTACACCGCGGCGGTTGCCAATAATCTGGGCTACTGCCTGGCGGTGGAGAAACTCCTCGGTGTAGAGGTGCCAAAGCGGGCGCAATACCTGCGCGTCATTCTCACCGAACTGTGCCCGCATCGCCAGTCACCAGGTCTGGCTCGGCACCCACGTCCTTGATATCGGCGCGGTGACGCCGCTGTTCTACGCCTTCCGCGACCGCGAAGCCATTCTGAATGTCTTTGAGAAATATTGCGGCGCCCGCCTGACCACCCACTCCTTCCGCATCGGTGGCTGCCGCTGGGATGCCTACGAGGCTTCTCCAAGGAAGTGCTGAAGATCTGCGACGACCTCGGCCCCAGTATCGACGAGTACAAGAATCTCATCACCGGGAACCGCATCTGGTTGCAGCGCACAAAGAACGTCGGCTACATCTCCGCCGGAAGACTGCTTGAGCTACGCAATCACCGGCCCTGTGCTGCGCGCCAGCGGCATCGGCTGGGATCTGCGCAAGGCGCAGCCATACTCGTCTTACGAAGATTTCGACTTCGATATTCCGATCGGCACCAACGGCGACACCTTCGACCGCTACGTGGTTCGTGTGGAGGAGATGCGCCAGTCGATCCGCATCATCCGTCAGGCGGTGGAAGGACTTGCCCGAGGGACCAATCATTGCGAAGGTGCCCAAGGTGCATCAAGCCTCCCGCCGGTGAAGTTTATGTCAGCACCGAGGCTCCCAAGGGCGAGCTGGGCTATTTCCTGGTGAGCGACGGCACCGCCCAGCCCTATCGCGTGCGGGTGCGTCCGCCCTCGTTCATTAACTTGCAGGCGCTGGAGAAGATGGCCAAAGGAGGCCTGGTGGCCGACGTGGTGGCCATCATCGGAACGCTGGATATCGTGCTCGGTGAGGTGGACCGGTAATGAAAAGTATCCTCGAATACCTGCATTCGAACGTGACGCCGGGCGAGGCCGGCAACCTGTTCTGGGTGACCGTCTACGTCCTGCTGGTATTTGCTGGAATTTCTGTTGGCGTCATGTTCATGAACTGGTTCGAGCGCAAAGTCATGGCGCACATGCAGGTGCGCATCGGTCCCATGCGGGTTGGGTCCGCATGGACTGCTGCAACCCATCGCTGACGCGCTCAAACTCATCATCAAGGAAGACCTTATGCCGGCCAACGCCGACAAGATCGTCTTCTGGTTTGCGCCCGTCTGCGTGGTGATGACCGCCTTCTGCAGCTTCATCGTCGTTCCTTTCGGCCGCACTCATGCCATCACCGACATGAACATCGGCGTGCTCTTCATGCTCGGTGTTTCTTCGCTTGGAGTGCTTGGCGTGATCATGGCGGGCTGGGCCTCAAACTCGCATTATCCCCTCATGGGCAGCTTGCGATCGGGCGCGCAGATGGTCTCCTACGAAGTCGCAATGAGCATGTCGGTGGTCTCCGCCGTGATGATGACCAGCATGGCCACGGGCACCGGAACGCTGAGCATGATCGGCATTGTGCAGGCCCAGCAGCAGCAGCACACCTGGTTCGCCTTCTCGTTCTTCCCGGTCGGCCTGATCGCGTTTTCCGTCTTTGCCATCGCCATGGTGGCGGAAACCAATCGCGCACCCTTCGATCTGCCGGAGGCCGAAAGCGAACTGGTCGCAGGCTTCCTGACCGAGTACAGCGGCTTCCGCTGGTCGCTGTTTTTCCTCGCCGAATACACCGGCATGATGGCCGTCAGCGCGATTGCAACCACGCTCTGGCTCGGCGGCTGGCTCCGTCCCTTCCCGAACCTGCTGGGCGGCAGGAACTGGGACCTCGCGTTCTCGCTGGTTCCCGGCCTGACCTTCCTGATGTTGGCTGCGTTCTGTTTCTTCTTTTACACCCGCATGCCTAAGATTCGCGCCATGCGCGCCAACGCAATCGGCCTGGCAGGTTTCGGCTGCGTTCTCGGCCTCGTCGGCATTGTCCTGCTGTTGCCTGGCGTGCGTGAGCGCATTCAGGACATCTATTGGTTCGCTCTCAAGGTCGGATTCTTCATGTATCTGTACGTCTGGTGCCGCACCACCTTCCCTCGTTATCGCTTCGATCAGTTGATGTCGATCGGATGGAAGGTGCTGCTCCCGATTTCGCTTGCGCGTGGTAATCCTGACGGCCCTGATTGGCGTTCGGCAAGAGCTCTTCGCTCTGGTGTGGAGGTAGTTCGATGAAAGCTATCGAGTTGCTAAAGAAGTTTTTTCTGATCGATCTGCTCAAGGGCCTGTGGGTGACCTTCCGTCATCAGAACCCCGCCGACCTGGTCACCGAGCAGTATCCATTGGAGCGCCCCGTAATCTCCGACCGCTTCCGCGGCCAGCCTCGCCTGCTGAAGGATGCCAACGGGAAGACGCTCTGCACCGCCTGCGGAGCCTGCGCTCTGGCCTGTCCAGAGAAGCTGATCAAGATCGGAAGCCTGCGCGATCCCGAGACCAAAAAGAAAGTGCTCACCGCGTTCGATTATCGACCTGGGCCGCTGCATGTTCTGCGGCCTGTGCGAAGAGGCCTGCCCCACAATTCCCTGAAACTCTCGCCCGGAGTACGAACTGGCCCTTTATACCCGCGAAGGAATGCAACTGGACCGGAAAAGATGGAGGAGGGAATTCCGCGAAAGGTATACGAGAAATGACACCGGTCGCAACCCCGTTTTTCTTTTATTTCATCTCCGGCATTGCCGTCATCAGCGCGATCATCATGGTCACCAAGGTTAATCCCGTGCATTCGGCGCTGGCGCTCATTGTGACCCTGCTGGCCAGCGCCGGACTCTACCTGATGCTCTATGCGCCGTTCATGGCCGCGGTCCAGATCGTGCTCTACGCCGGCGGCATTCTCGTCATGTTCCTGTTCGTGATGATGCTGGTGAATATCGAAGACCTCTACGTCGAAAAGATGTTGAACAAGCAATGGAAGGTTGGACTGGTGGCGACCGCGTTGCTCGCGGTGCTGATGCTGGGAGGGCTGCTGCGCGGCGCCAAGACCCTTCCGCAGCACATCGTCAATCTTCCCGAACAGAATAACGTGCAGCAGATCGGACTGCTTCTCTACGGCCACGACACGGGCTATTACATGTTCCCCTTTGAAATCGCCTCCGTGCTCCTTCTGGTGGCGGTCGTTGGCGCCGTGGTCTGGCGAAGCGGAGAGTGTGAGCATGCTGGAAATTGGAACTATGCATTATCTGGTGGTTGCCGCCTTACTCTTCCTCATCGGAATGGTAGGCGTCATCACCCGCCGCAACGTGATGATTATCTTCATGTCCATTGAGTTGATGTTAAGCGCGGTGAATCTGAACCTGCTGGCATTCTCCCGTCTCTACGGACTGCACGGACAGGTCTTCGCTCTTTTCATTGCGGCTGATGCCGCCGCGGAAGCAGCTGTTGGCTTGGAATCCTGATCGCCTTCTTCCGCAACCGCGCAACGGTAAACATGGATGAAGTGGATCTGCTGAAGTGGTAAGCGGCACAAATCAGCCAGAGCGAACACCGAGAGCTGAAATGTTCTTTCTTGATAACATCTGGATCGTACCGCTGATGCCCGCAGTAGGCGCGGCACTCATGCTGCTCTTCGGGCGGCGGTTGGCGAAGCGCTGCCGTGAACGTCATCTGCGTGGGCGCGGTGGCGTTGTCGTTCGTCTGGACGGCGCTGGCCGTCTGGCAATTCACCCATAGCGGACTGCCCCACTACGAACACGTGCTCTTCACCTGGCTCGGCAGCGGCGGCGGCAAAATGTTGTACACGCTGCACGGCGGAGGAACCGCGGAGTTCATCGTGAACGCCGGCGTACTGCTCGATCCGTTGAGTTGCGTGTGGCTGCTCTTTGTAACCGGCGTTGGCACCCTCATCCACATCTACAGCACGGGCTACATGGCGCATGAAGGCGGCTACTACCGCTTCTTCGGATACCTGAACCTGTTCATGTTCTCCATGCTCACCCTGATCCTGGCGAACAATTACCTGATGATGTTCGTCGGCTGGGAAGGAGTGGGCCTGTGCTCCTATCTGCTCATCGGCTTTTACTTCCACAAGCACTCGGCTTCCACCGCGGCCAACAAGGCATTCATCACCAACCGCATCGGCGACGCTGGAGTCATTCTCGGTTCGCTCACCATCTTCTGGCTCTTCGGAACTTTCGATTTTGTGCGCGTCACCGAACTCGCTCGCGCACAGTCGGCAACCCTGATGGGAACCGGCATCATTACCGCGGCGACGCTGGCGCTGTTCGTCGGAGCCTGCGGCAAGTCGGCGCAGCTTCCGCTCTACGTCTGGCTGCCGGATGCGATGGAAGGCCCCACTCCGGTCTCCGCCCTCATCCATGCCGCCACCATGGTCACCGCCGGCGTTTACATGGTGGCGCGCTCCAACGCGCTCTTCGTGCTGGCGCCTGAGACCATGAAAGTCGTCGCCGTCGTCGGTGCCCTCACCGCGATCTTCGCGGCATCCATCGGCCTGGTGCAGAACGACATCAAGCGCGTACTCGCCTACTCCACCGTCTCTCAGCTCGGCTACATGTTCCTCGCGCTCGGCGTCGGAGCCTTCACCGCCGGAGTCTTTCACGTCTTCACCCACGCGTTCTTCAAGGCGCTTCTCTTCCTCGGCTCCGGCTCGGTCATCCACGCCATGGGTGGGCAGCAGGACATGCGCGGCATGGGCAATCTGCGCAAGAAGATTCCAACCACCTTCGCCACCATGCTCATCGGCACGCTGGCCATCGCCGGAATCCCCGGCCTGGCGGGCTTCTTCTCCAAGGACGAAATTCTCTGGCAGGCCTGGTCGGCTCATAATGGCGAGTTTCGCGCTTTGTGGTATGTCGGCTTCATCACCGCGCTGATGACTTCGTTCTACATGTTCCGCCTCATCTTCCTCACCTTCTTCGGCAGCTCGCGCATGTCGCATGACGTGGAACATCATGTCCATGAGTCGCCCAAGTCGATGACCGTGCCTCTCATTGTGCTGGCCACTTGCGCGGTCTTTGCCGGCTATCTCGGCGTATCGCCCAGCATCGCGCGCTTTGTCGGCCTCCACGGTGAAACCAATCGTTTCGAGCATTTCCTCGCGCCTGTTTTCGACAACGGCTCGGAGATTGCTCGCCGTCGAACAGCGGCGTTGCCCCGGCGCGGAGAAGGAAGAGCCGAAAGACGAAGGCTCGCCCAGCGAGTATCTGCTGATGGCGCTCTCCATCGCCGCCGCGGGTGCCGGCTGGTGGAGCGCACGCCGCTCTTACGCGAAATGTAAGACGTTGTGCGTGAGCCGATCGCGGTCGCCGCGCCCGCGTCTATCGCACTCTGCTCAACAAGTATTACGTGGATGAGCTCTACGACAAGCTATTCACCGGACGCAGCCAAGATCGGCGAGGTCCGCCTCGGCGCCATCGGCGCAGGAGAGGCGCTCTGGAAGCTTGACTCCGGCGTCATTGGATGGCGGCGTCAATGGAGCTGGCTGGCTCACGCGCGTTATCGGCAACGTTTCCTCCTGGTGGGATAAGTGGATTATCGACGGCATTTGCGTCAACGGCCCCGCCGTTATCACTCGCATGCTCTCCCGTCCGGTTCGATTGGTACAGGCGGGCTTGCTGCAGTGGTACGCGCTCGTCATGGTCTTCGGTGTTGCAGGATTGCTTTGGTATTACGTGCTCCGGTAGGAGCAAATGGTTGCGGAGAACTCCGCAGGAACGGATTAAATGTACAACCACATTCTCTCGATCATCTTGTTCACCCCGCTGGTGGGGGCCGTCGTGCTCATGCTCATTCCTGGCGGGCACAAGAATGCAATTCGCTGGGTGGCCAACATCTTCGCCTTGCTGGGCTTCGTCGTCTCGCTGCCGCTGGTGCGCTGGTTCTGGGCAGGTGAAAGACCTCCCCGGCTTCAAGTTCCAGGAGGGCGCGCCCAACACCTGGATTCCGACCATCGGCGCCGGCTACTACCTCGGCATTGACGGCATCTCGTTCCTGCTGATCATGCTGACCACGCTCCTCGGCGCCATCTCGATCCTTTCTTCCTGGACGGGATTCAGGATCGCGTAAGGAATACTATGCGTGGTTCCTCGTCCTGCAGACCGGCATGCTCGGCGTCTTCATGTCGCTGGACTTCTTCCTGTTCTTCGTCTTCTGGGAAGCGATGCTGGTGCCGATGTATCTGCTGATTGGAATCTGGGGCGGTCCGCGCAGGCTTTATGCGGCCATCAAGTTCTTCCTCTACACCTTGCTCGGCTCCGTGCTCATGCTGTTGAGCGTGCTGTTCCTGTACTTCTTCCATCACGCCCAAACCGGCGTTTATACCTTCAGCATCCAGGAGCTCTACCACACCGCTCCGCTGGTTCCGCAGGTTTACGGCACTACCACGGCGGCGACCCTGCTCTTCTTCGGATTCTTCCTGGCCTTCGCCATCAAGGTTCCCATGTTCCCCTTCCACACCTGGCTGCCGGATGCCCACGTCGAAGCGCCGACGGCTGGCTCGGTCATCCTCGCCGGCGTTCTGCTGAAGATGGGAACCTACGGCCTGATCCGCTTCTCGCTGCCGTTCTTCCCTGACGTCATTCATTACCCCAAAGTGCGCATGCTGATGATCGCGCTTTCCGTCATCGGAATTCTCTATGGCGGCCTGGTTTCTCTCGTCCAGAAGGACATGAAGAAGCTGGTGGCCTACTCTTCGGTCAGCCACCTTGGCTTCTGCACCCTCGGCATCTTCGCCCTCAACGGACCTGGATTAGCCGGTTCGGTGATTCAGCAAATTAACCACGGCATCTCCACCGGCGCACTCTTCTTGATCGTCGGCATCCTCTATGAGCGCCGTCACACCCGCGACATTGCCGAGTACGGCGGCATCTCCACCATCATGCCGGTCTACGCAACCATCGCGCTCATCATGTTCCTGTCCTCCATGGGCCTGCCTTTGCTCAACGGATTTGTCGGCGAGTTCACCATCCTGCAAGCCGCGTTCATGGCCAATCCGGCCTGGGCCGCCTGGGCCGTTCCCGGAGTGGTTCTAGCCGCTGCCTATCTGCTGTGGCTCTATCAGCGTGTCTTCTTCGGCAAGGTGGAGAACCCGAAGAATGCCAAGCTTCTCGACCTCAGTGCGCGCGAGATGGCCACCTTCCTGCCGCTGGTTGTCATTGCCTTCTGGATCGGTCTCTACCCCAAGCCGTTGTTCCAGATTCTCGATCAGCCGGTAACTGCATTGGTGCAGCAGATAAACCATCCTGAGGTCTATAACGTGCGGCACCTGCCTCTGCCGGAGGCGAAGCCCCAGGCCTCTACCATTGCTCAGGCCGCCAGACTCATACCGGGCTCTGCGGCGCCGGAAGCGGGGCGTTAGCGTCATGAATCTGCCTGTCACGCTGCCGATGTTTGCACGATTCACGGCCTTGGACTACCGTCTCGGCGCGCCCGTGATGGTGTTGACGTTATTTGCCCTGGCCATTCTCTGTCTTGACCTCGTTGCTGCCCGCCGCGCGCAAGCAATACAGCGCGATTCCGGCCCTCATCGGCCTCGGCGTCGCCGCCTATGCCACGCGCGTTATCCAGCTCCTGCTGCCGGAGAACGGCGACTCCCTGCGCGGCTTCTTCGGCGCGGTCGTGATCGATCCCTTTGCCATTTACTTTTTCTATCTGTTCCTGGTCGGAGCCGCGGTAGCCATCCTCATCTCCATCCGCTACCTCGAAATCGAGCGCGAAAACCACGGAGAGTTCTACGCCCTCGTCCTCTTCGCGGTCATCGGAATGATGTGCATGGCCGCTGGATTCGACCTTGTCCTGATCTTCATCGGCCTCGAGTTGATGGCCATTTCAACTTACATTCTCGTCGGCTTCCTGCGCAGTAACCGTCGCTCCAATGAAGCCTCGCTGAAGTACCTTTTGCTGGGAGCTTTTTCTTCGGCGATCTTCGCCTACGGTCTCTCGCTCTTTTACGGACTCTCCGGCTCCACCAACCTTGGCGACATCGCTCATGCGCTCACCCAGCGCGCCGCAATGTATCCCAAGGATCCCCTCG
The DNA here is from genome assembly GCA_963800195.1 of uncultured Acidobacteriota bacterium. Lineage (GTDB taxonomy): Bacteria > Acidobacteriota > Terriglobia > Terriglobales > Acidobacteriaceae > TOLSYN. Next base: position 42,291 of record CAWCZZ010000008.1, on the reverse strand, counting down.
TGTTGCTGGCTCTGCTCACCACCATGACCGGCATGCTCTTCAAGATCGCCGCCGCGCCCTTCCACATGTGGGCGCCAGACGTTTACGAAGGCGCGCCGACCAGCGTCACCGGATTCATGTCCGTCTCCGTGCAAGCCGCCGGATGGGCTCTGATCCTGCGCGTCCTTCTCTTCGGACTCTATCCGCTGCGCTCGCTCTACGTCCCGATCCTGGTCTTTACCGCGCTGCTCAGCATGACAGCCGGAAATCTGGCGGCCATCACTCAGACCAATATCAAGCGCCTGCTGGCTTACTCCTCCATCTGCCCATGTCGGCTACATGCTGCTCGGCCTGGTTGCCAGTGACGGTGCTCGCCAATCGCACCGGAATCAAGGGAATCCTCCTTTACATGCTCGTTTACACCTTCATGAACCTCGGCGCATTCGCCGTGCTGACCTCGCTGCGCCGCCGCAAGATCGCCGGAGACACCATCGAAGACATTGCCGGGACTCGCCCAGCGGGCACCCGTCGAAGCCGTGCTGATGCTCGTCTTCCTGCTCTCACTGGCAGGAATCCCGCCCCTTGCGGGCTTTTACGGCAAGTACTTCATCTTCCTCAGCCTGATGGAAACCGGCCATTACACTCTGGCAACTGTGGCTGTGCTCTTTACGCGTAGTGGCGTTCTACTACTACCTGAGAGTCGCCAATGCCATGTTCATGGGCAAGGCTACCTGCGAAGAACCCGTCTCGTCTCCCTCGGCCATGAGACTTGCCCTCGGCATTACCGCCGCAGCCACGGTCGTCATCGGCCTCTTTCCCAACCTTTTCATCCAGGCCGTGAACTGGTCCGTCACAGGCCTGAATCCGGGAGGTATTGCCCTGCTCAGGTAGCGCGATTTCGCAACTTCGAGCCCCTCAGTCCATCGGACTTAGGGGCTTTTCCTTTTGCCGCAAACGCCCTGCGGCTCCGGTCTTCGGTTACAATTCGAGCAACTCCGTGTCGGGAAATCTCCCAATCGGTGAAGGAGGCAAGCGCTATGGTTGAGCAAACACAAGCGGCGTTCGTTCCCGAGGGGAAATCTGTCCGCATTCGCCGCGCCACTTCCGCAGACGCCGATGTCTGCGGAAAAATCTGTTTCGAGGCATTCGGCAACATTGCCGCTCAGCACAACTTCCCTCCCGACTTTACCGCTCATCAGCAACCCATTGACGCTCTCGCCTGGATGTTCGCTCATCCCGCATTCTTCTGCGTTGTGGCGGAGCAGGACGGTAAGCTCATCGGAAGCAACTGCCTGGATGAAAGAACGCCGATTGCCGGTGTCGGGCCGATCACGGTTGATCCTGCCGCGCAGAATCAAACCGCAGGCCGCCAGTTGATGCAGGCGGTGATGGCGCGCGCCTCCGAACGCAACTTCCAGGGAATCCGCCTGGTCCAGGTGGCATATCACAATCGCACGCTCGCGCTCTACGCAAAGCTCGGCTTCGCTGTCCGCGAACCGCTTGCCCTTCTACAGGGGCCTCCAATTCAGAAGACCCCATCCGGCTATCGCGTTCGGCCCGCGCGTTCGGAGGACATTGCATCCTGCAACGACCTCTGCCAGCGCGTCCACGGGCACCACCGGAGCGGCGAACTGGCTGACGCAATTCAAGAAGGAACCGCCGTGGTCGCTGAACTGGACGGGCATCTCAGGGCCTATGCCTCCGGGGTCGGCTTCTTCGGTCACGCTGTAGGCGAAAACAACCGGGATCTTCAGGCTCTTATTGCCACGGCTGCGCAGTTTGCCGGACCGGGAATTCTTGTCCCTACCCGCAATGCCGGACTGTTCCGCTGGTGCCTTGAGAATGGGCTCCGCGTCGTCCAGCCGATGACTTTGATGACGATGGGGCTCTACAACGAACCTACAGGCGCGTTTCTGCCTTCCATCACATTCTGAAGGTTTGTCGGCGATATCTGGAACCTGACCACTGTCCCTTCCGTATCTCCTGATGCAGCACTCCGTTGCCCAGGAGTATCATCGCCGGTTTGGGGAGGAAACGAAATGCTCTCGACTGCCAAAGCTCTTGCACTCCTTTTGCTCCTCGCGTGCTCTGCCATGACCCTGGCGCAGACCTCCGCCAACCCACCGGCTCCTGCACAAACTTTCTCGCTGATTCCGGGCCTCGACAAGTCCCTCATGGACACCAGCGCCGATCCCTGCGTCGATTTTTATCAGTACGCCTGCGGCAATTGGAGCAAGCTGCATCCCATCCCAAGCGACTCGCCCTACTCCGGCCAGTTCTACAACCTGGCCCAATACAACCGGCAACAGTTGCACCTTATCCTTGAGAAAGCGGCGGCCAACGATCCCTCGCGCGACTCCAACACGCAGAAGATTGGCGATTACTACGCCAGTTGCCTGGATGAAGCCACCGCGCAAGCGAATGGCCTCAAAGCATTGCAGCCGGAGTTGGACCGCATCAATCAACTCACCGCAAAAGACCAGCTCCCGGAGCTGCTGGCGCATTATCAGCTCATCGACGTAAATGCCTTTCTCGGATTTGGATCGCAACAGGACTACAAAGACGCCACCAGATCGATTGCAGCCGTCAGCCAGAACGGCCTTGGCCTTCCCGAGAAGGATTATTACTTCCGCACCGGAGCCAAGGATGAAGAGATCAGAACGCAATATCTGCGGCACATTACCAACACACTGAAGTTACTCGGATCAAGCGACACGCAGGCGGCCGCCGACGCCGCCGCCATCATGAAGCTTGAAACAGCGCTGGCCAAAGTCTCCCTCGACATCACCGCGCAGCGCGATCCCCACAATGTCTATCACATGATGCCCGTCAAGCAACTGCAAGCACTCACTCCAATCTTCAACTGGGACCGCCTTTATTCCAACACGGGTTCGCCGGCCTTCACCGAGCTCAATGTCGCCGAGCCTGAATTCTTCAAGGGTATGAACCAGGTCATCGCTGAAACCGATCTTCCTGCCATCAAGGCATACCTGCGCTGGCAGTTGGCCGGCTCCATGGCAGGGTGGGTTCTGCCCAAGGCGCTCGACGATGAACAGTTCGACTTCTACCAGCACAAATTGGCTGGCACTCCCCAGCAGGAACCGCGATGGAAGCGCTGCGTACGCGCCACTGACCGCGCTCTCCCTGAAGCCCTCGGCAAGTCGTACGTTGAACAACGGTTCTCGCCCAGAAGCAAGACCAAAGCCCTGCAGATGATCGGCGACATCGAAGCGGCCATGGATCGCGACATCGATTCCCTCGATTGGATGAGCCCCGCCACGAAGACTCTTGCTAAGGAAAAGCTCCACCTCGTCGCCAACAAAGTGGGATACCCCGACAAGTGGCGCGACTACTCCAAGCTGAAAATCGTGCGCGGAGACGCTTTCGGAAACAGTTTGCGCGCCCGCGAGTTCGAGTCGCGCCGCCAACTGGCAAAGATCGGCAAGCCGGTTGACCGCCAGGAGTGGCTCATGTCCCCGCCCACCGTCAACGCCTACTACGACCCCAGCATGAATGACATCAACTTCCCTGCTGGAATCTTGCAGCTGCCATTCTTCGAAACCGCCCAGCCGGTTCCATTGAACTACGGACACATTGGCCTCTTCATGGGCCACGAACTCACCCACGGCTTTGACGATCAAGGAAGGCAGTTCGATGGTCATGGCAACCTCAAAGACTGGTGGAGCAAGGAAGACAGCGATAAGTTCGACCAGAAAGCGCAGTGCATCGTCGACGAGTATGCCCAATTCAGCGTCGGAGACACCAAGCTGAACGGCAAGCTCACCCTCGGCGAAAACACGGCGGACAACGGCGGGATGCGCCTGGCTTACATGGCGTTCCTCGCACGCGCTGCGCAGGATGCCATGGCGCTAGACCAGAAGTCTGCCGAGGGCTACGCGCCCACGCAGCAGTTCTTCCTTGGCTTTGCGCAGGACTGGTGCTCGCAGTGGCGGCCGGAGTTGGAACGCCTGGTAGCAACCACTGACCCGCATTCACCCGACCGCTTCCGCACAAATGGAGTTCTAGTCAATATGCCGGAGTTCGGCAAGGCCTTTGGTTGCAAAGCTGGGCAGCCCATGGTATCAGCGAGAGTTTGCAGGGTTTGGTAAAGCGGCTTTGGATTGCTGAGGTGGCAATGCTTCCGTGCAGTTCGGTATGCTTGGCGGTTCTCAGGCTTTTCCCGGAATCCCACGCCGCAATCAAGGTTAGGCGCTCAGATGGTTTGTGAGTCGGCAATCGGTCCACGCGGCGCCGTGACTTGGTCTGGTCCGCTGCTGTCTCCGCCGTAGTCGTCCTCGAATTCGCCGGCGTGGTTGGGTATGACCTCCACGCGTGAGGCGGTCCATTCGCCGCTGTCGGCATCCACCAGAGCGGTCACGCGAACTTCGGTGCCGGGCACCAGGGCTCTCCGCGCGGGTTGGTGGCGATCGCCGGCAGGCACAGTGGCGTCATAGACAATCACGGCGCGCGCCACAACCACGCGGCGCACGTTGCCATCACGCCCCATCAGGTAAATCATGCCTGGCGATTCTCCCGCGCGGCGGGCTCACCACTTCGCCGCGAAAGGTCCCTTGCGTTTCGGCCCACAGCCCAGAAGCCAGCAGCAGCACCGCAATCAGCGAACACAACCCCATCCGTTTCATTCACATTACGATGCGTTTTTCCATGCCCCGGTGATCCGGGCCGTCACACATTTCAGTGTTTCTGCTGTTTTTCGTTAGCTGTTTCCGCAGCCATGAAAATAGCAGGAGCCGAAGCTCCTGCCATTTTCGCCCCAATATCCGCGAACTCAGTCGTAGTACTCCAGGCCGAGGTGCGTGATCAGCTCCTCGCCCTTGATGTGGCGCAGGGTGTTCTTCATCTTGATCATCTGGATGAACAGGTCGTGCTCAGGATACAGGCCCGGCGCGGTCATCGGAGACTTGAAGTAGAAGCTCATCCACTCCTGAATACCAATTCCCTTCAACTCCGCGCAACGCGCCGCCAGATCAAGGAAGAGCACGATATCCAGCGCCAACGGAGCCGCCAGAATCGAATCCCGGCACAGGAAATCGACCTTGATCTGCATCGGATAGCCGAGCCAGCCGAAGATATCGATGTTGTCCCAACCTTCCTTGTTATCCCCGCGCGGCGGATAGTAGTTGATGCGAACCTTGTGGAAGATATTCCCGTACAACTCGGGGTAGAGCTTCGGCTGCAGGATCTCATCCAGCACGCTCAGCTTCGATTCTTCCTTCGTCTTGAATGAGCCCGGATCTTCCAGCACTTCACCGTCGCGGTTGCCCAGAATGTTGGTCGAGAACCAGCCGTTCACTCCCAGCATGCGAGCCTTGAAGCCCGGCGCCAGAATCGTCTTCATCAGCGTCTGCCCGGTCTTGAAGTCCTTGCCCGCAATCGGCGCGTTGTGCCTGCGTGAAAGCTCCTGCATCACCGGAAGATCGACCGTCAGGTTCGGCGCTCCATTCGCAAACGGCACGCTCTCCTGCAGCGCCGCGTAGGCATAAATCTGCGACGGCGCAATGTTCGGGTCGCTCGCCGCCAGGCCCTTTTCAAAGGCCTCCAGCGACGCGTGAACCTTGCTCGCCTTCTGGAAGCTCTCCGTCGAAGCGCACCAGATCATCACCAGCCGCTGGCACTTGTTCTTCTTCTTAAAGTTGCGAATGTCCTCGCGAAGCTGCTCGGCAAGGTCCATCTTGCTCTTGCCTGTCTTCACGTTTGGCCCGCTGATCAGCTTCACGTATTTGTGATCGAAGACCGCCGGCATCGGCTTAATTTTGTTCAGAAAAGGTTTGAGCTGGAGCAGCAATCCCGCGTCCAGACACCTTGGCGTTGGCCGCCGCATCGTAGGCGCTGTCGGTAAAAATGTCCCATCCACCGAAGACCAGGTCGTTGATATCTGCCAGCGGAACAAAGTCCTTGATCAGCGGCGAACGTCCATCCGTGCGCTTGCCCAGGCGAATCGTTCCCATCTGCGTCAATGAACCGATAGGGGAGGCGATGCCTCTGCGTACGGCCTCCACGCCGGCTACGAACGTGGTAGCCACCGCACCTAATCCGACGATCAATATTCCGAGCTTCCCTTTGGCTGCTGCAATTTCAGTAGGAGTGTTTTTTTGCCCTGTCGCCATCGATATGATCCGCTTCCTTAAGGAGTCAACGTCATTACTGCAAACAGCTTATGCTCTCCCCTGCAGCACTGCTTTGGCAAAATTAATGTAGTATGTGGGGCAACCCGGCAGTCGAATGGCGCGCATTGCGGGTTGTGATGCGCTTTCGTGCCTTGGAACGGCGACGAATCGGCATTGAGCGGTGCTCACCGACGTAGTGTTCCAGCGTTTTGCGCCTGCTCCGGGCCTTTCCTCTCAGCTTCTCCCGCATCTCACGCTGCGATAATTAGAAACTGGACCCCTTGCAGCCGTATTCTTCAAAGATGCCAACTCCCGCCAACCCCGCAGCCGCCAGCACTCCCGGCGAGGCTGTCGCACAGCGCACAATCACCACCTATACTCTCGCCCCCGCGCAACTCCGCAAAGCCGAAGGACTGCACCGTACCCACCTATTGCTCGAACTCGCCTCCACCGCTCTTGGCATCGCTGTACTCGTCGCTCTGATCGCCCTGCGCTTTGCGCCCAAATTACAGCGCGTAGTGGAATCCATCTCCCGCCGACGCATCCTCCAGGCGCTGATCTTCGTTCCCGTGCTGCTGCTCGTGCTCGCCTGCCTTCAACTGCCGCTGGAGCTCTACGGCCACCACGTCTCTCTAGCCTATGGACTCAGCGTGCAGGGCTGGGCCTCGTGGCTGGCCGACTGGGCCAAGGCCGAATTGCTCACCCTCGTCTTTGCCACCCTCGCGCTGTGGGCCCTATATGCCGTCATTCGCCACGCTCCACGGCGATGGTGGTTCTATGCATGGCTGTTCAGCCTCCCCATCATGTGCGCCTTGGTCTTCGTCGCCCCCGTGGTCATCGACCCGCTCTTCAACCGCTTTGAGCCGCTCGCTAACAGCAACCCCGAGCTCACCGTCCAGCTCCAGAGCCTTGCCCGCTCCGCCGGCCTCGATATTCCCCAGTCCCGCATCTTCCTCATGCACGCCAGCGATAAAGTGACCACCTACAACGCCTATGTCACCGGCTTCGGTGCGACCAAACGCATCGTCGTCTGGGATACCACTGCCCGGGACCTCACTCTCCCGCAAGTCCTCTTCGTCTTCGGCCATGAGATGGGTCACTACGTTCTCCACCACATCTACCGCGGTCTCGCCTTCGGTGCGCTGCTGCTTTTTGCAGGGTTCTGGTTGACCGCTCGCCTCGCCGAGGCATTACTTGCGCGCTTCTCCCAACGCTGGCAGATCCGCGCCCTCAGCGACTGGTCTTCGCTTCCGCTGCTGATTTTGCTGGCTTCTCTTCTATCTTTTTTGGGCGAACCACTGGGCAACGCATTCAGCCGCCATATAGAGCATCAAGCCGATGTTTACGGCCTCACTATCACGACGCCGGTTACAAAAAACGCTGGACAGGTTGCCGCACAAGCTTTTCAACTCCTCGGCGAAAAGTCCTACTCCTATCCCAACCCCTCGCCGTTTCTCGTCTTCTGGAGCTATTCGCACCCCACCATCGCACAACGAATCCGCTTCGCCGTTTCCAATAGCGCGAATTCCGCGCCATAACATGCGTCTAAGGTCTCAACCCTAAGTGAAATGATGGAGAATTCTCTAAGTTTCTCAGTGTTTTTACCCAAAGTCTGCTACTATAGCCGGATCGATGCTTGATTAGATTTCTGAAAGGAGTGCTCGTGTTTCCATTGAAGCAACTGCGGCGCTTGGCCAGCTGGCTCAGCACTCCCTCTTATGGGAGAGCGCTTCCCGGAGCGTGCGACCAGCAGGCTGCATTCCCTCGCACGCATTCGCCGCTTGCGGCCTTTGAGGGCCTGTTCGTGGCCTGGATGGTCTCCGCACTCTTTTGGAGCCTTCTGACCTTCATCCTCATCCGTCTTCGCTAGATCCCCGCAACTCCCCCGTTGCGGCGGCCTCTCAATCCTTCAGCTAATCCCTACTCGATCCCAAATTCCTTCCAGCGCTTCGTGACGCGTTGCTTCACCGCCTCGGACATTTCAACCTCGTCCGGCCAAGGGCGCTCAAATCCTTCCGTAGACCACTTGCGGGTCGCGTCAATGCCCATCTTGCTGCCAAAATTCGGCAGCCGTGAGGCGTGGTCGAGCGAATCCACCGGCCCCAGCGTGAACTGAATATCGCGCTCGGGGTCGATATTGTTGAGCGTCCGCAGTGTCACCTCACGCAGGTCCTTCACGTCACAATCCTCATCTACCACCACAATGCACTTGGTAAACATCGCCTGTCCCAATGACCAGATCGCATTCATCACCTTGCGCGCCTGTCCCGGATACGACTTGCGGATCGAAATAATCATCAGATTGTGGGCCACGCCCTCCGGCGGAAGATGATAATCCACCAGCTCCGGAATCATCATCTTCGCCGCCGGCAAAAAGATGCGCTCCACCGCCAGCGCCATCCATGCATCCTCCTGCGGAGGCTTACCCACGATCGTCGTCGCGTAGATCGGATTCTTGCGGTGCGTAATGCACTCGACATGAAACACCGGATACAAATCCTCCAGCGAGTAGAAGCCCGTGTGATCGCCGAACGGCCCCTCCACCTTCATCTCGCCAATATCTACATATCCCTCCACCACAATCTCCGCGCTCGCCGGTACCTCAAGATCGCTCGTCTCGCACTTCACCACCTCAATCGCCTTGCCGCGCAAAAAGCCCGCGATCATATACTCCTCAATATCCGGTGGCGCCGGCACAATCGCCGAAAAAGTCAGCGCCGGATCGGTCCCAATCGCCACGGCAACGTCCATCCGTCCCTGCACCGGCTTGCCATGAATGGCGATACTTGCCCCGCCGCTGCGCGCCATAATGTCCACCGACGAGCTCCGTCCCAGCGTCGGCCCATCCGCCACCGCCGCCCGCATCAACTCCCGCTGATGCTCCGCCGCGTTCTTGTGCCGCTGCCAGTGCATCCCAGTGCTTGTCGCGTCATACACGTGCATGCGATACATTCCCACGTTGCGCTTGCCCGTCCGCGGATCGCGCGTCATCACGCACGGCAAGGTGATGAACCGTCCTCCATCCTGCGGCCAGCATTGAAGAATCGGAAAATCCAGCAGCGAAAAGCCATCGCGCTTGATCACTTCCTTGCACGGCCCCGTCGCAACCCGCTTCGGAAACATATTCCCCAGCTCCGCCAGCATCGGCAGCATCTTCAGCTTGTCGAGAAACCCCTGCGGAGTCTTCATGTCCATCATCTGGTGAATCCGCTCTGCGATCTCATCCAGCGACTTCGATCCCAGCGCCAGGTTCATCCGCCGCTCCGAGCCAAACTGGTTGATGAAAATCTTGTGTCCCGCATACCCCTTCACATTCTCAAACAGCAGCGCCGGCCCGCCCGGCCCACGGCCGTTCTTCGCCCCCCACTTGGAGACCCGGTCGGTAATCTCGGCCACTTCCAGCACCGGATCGACTTCGGCTTTAATGCGCTTGAGTTCGCCGGCTTTTTCCAGCGCCGCTATCCATTCACGCAGATCGTTATAGGCCACAAGGACTCCATTGAAAAGGAATGCTGATCGCAAAATGCGATTATAGATTGCCGGTTAGCTAAAGTGAGCTCGACACCCTACCATCGCTCAGATTCATATTGCCCTGACGACACGAGAATTGGCGGTCCAACTAGGAGTATACTTTCAGCTCTGAATCTTCCAATTGTTTGGAGCGTGAGTATTGAGCCGGAAACTCCTTACTTGCAAGGTGCTCGCAAAGGTCCTTGCTCTATTCCTGATGGTCGGATTTCTGGAACTCCCGTCTTTTTCACAACACTTCTCCGGCCCTGATCGCGAGGTCGCGCAGGCGATGCTCGACGGGGTCGCTTCTGATGTTCGCAAGGAGTACTACGACACAAAGCTACACGGGGTCGATTGGGACGCTAAGGTTCGCGAGGCAAAAGAGGGGATCGCGAAAGCGCCTTCGCTGGATGTGGCCTACCTGCAAATTGCCGCGTTGCTGGAAACGTTGAACGACTCACATACTTTCTTCATGCCACCAGGCTTTGACCAGCGGGTAGATTACGGCTGGCGCTTTCAGATGGTTGGAAATCGCTGTTACGTATCTCAGGTGCAGGCTGGAAGCGACGCCCAGGCGAAAGGTATGAAACCGGGAGACCAGGTACTCACCATCGATGGATTTGTGCCAGCCCGGGACAGCCTGTGGAGGATGGAGTACGCCCTCAATGTTCTGTCGCCCCAGCGTTTCTTACAGGTGGAGTTGATGGAACCTTCAAGAAAGCTGCTCAAAATCGATGTGCAAGCAAGGGTGCGTCAGACACAGACCATGATGGACGCCGGCGAAATGACCGGAAGAGATTCATGGCGCCTGCGACTGATCAGGGAAGAGGCGCGGCGCGTTGCGCGCGTGCGATACGCGGAGATGGGGCCTGACCTGATCATTATGAAGCTCCCAGCTTTCACCCAGACAGCGCTGGAGATTGAGGGATTGTTAGACAGGGCGAGCCAGCACAAGACCCTTGTTATGGACCTTCGGGGAAATCCCGGAGGCGCGGAGGAGAGTCTCCAGAACTGGCTTGCGGGCATCTTCGCGGGCGACGTCAAAATCGCGGAACGCGTGGGGCGAGAAACGAAAAAATCCGTAACGGCAAAGAGCAATCATCACCATGTCTTCTCTGGAAAATTAATTGTGCTTGTTGACAGCGGCTCTGCTTCGGGAGCGGAGCTATTCGCACGCGTCGTGCAAATCGAGAAGCGGGGAACTGTTCTGGGTGACCATACATCCGGCATGACCATGGAGGGTATGTGTTACCGACATACTGCAGGAACAATTACGAGGTACTACTACGCAGCGATGGTCACCAAAGCTGAGTTAGTAATGACCGACGGAAAAAGCCTCGAGCATCTGGGTGTTACGCCCGATGAGACAATCCTTCCGGCTGCCACAGACTTAGCAAACAGCCTAGACCCTGTGATGACACGCGCTGCCGAAATAGCAGGCGTCAAATTGGACCCGGAGAGCGCAGGCAAGCTCCTCCCACGCGAATGGCCCAAAGATCCACCTTACGCATTCTAATAGGCGTGGCAGGTGCCCCATCCACGCCCCCTTTTCTGTCGGCTTAAGTGGGTCAGCGGTCACCGTCAACCGAGGGCGGAGTAGGATCATCTGGCTCACGGGAGCTGGACCCGCCGCACGTGCACCGATCATCCCCTTTCCAGTATTCCCTACCTTAAAGCAGTGGTGCGACAATGGATAACATGCCAATCCTTGCCAGCCAGGAATCTCCGTCCCGAGCGGTCTCTCGCCGGGTTGCTGCGTCAGCTTCCCCGATGCGTATTGTGCTCCTGCTTTTTCTTTTCCTGAACTGCCTGTACTTGCTGACATCGACCGGCCGGGCCCGCAGCATCGACGAGATCGATCCAGTGCTGCAGTCGGAAAGTCTCCTACTCCGCCACAGCACCGTGATTCCGCAGGCAGTGAACGCGGGGATTTACTTTGGCAAACTCGATCAGCATGGACTTCCGCGCTCGGCTTGGCCCGTCGGGCACGCTCTGCTCGTCTTACCGTGGAGTGCGATCGGTCGCTACCTGCTGATGCCGCTGCCCGGAATTCCGCGGAATATCTCCGACCTGGCTTTTACCGTCGCCATTTGCTGGAGCAACGCGACCTACGCGGCATTGGCGGTCGCTGCTTCCTTCCTGCTCTTTTGTAAGCTTGGGAACAGTCTGCGCTCCGCCCTGGCCTGCAGCCTGCTCCTGGGCTTCTCCACTCCCCTGTTTGTCTACTCCGGATGGCTCTTCTCCGAGGCTGCAAGCACCGCGCTCTTCGCGGTCGCCGCGCTTCTACTCTTCGCTTCAGGAAAGGAGATCCCCATCTCTCGCGCTCTCCTGTCTTCCCTGCTGCTCGGATTCTCAATCCACGTGCGTCCCGCCAACATGGTGACCGTCCTGGTATTCATCATCGCGACTGTGCTCCTCGAACCCTCGGAGCGAGACAAAGCGGGCAGATACCGCACGACGGCGATCCTGTTGGTAGTCGTCGGAATCAGCGGAGCGCTTTACCTTGCACGCAACTACGCATTCTTTGGCAATCCACTCGACTTTGGAGTCCCCACCACCGCGGAAAATGCCAAAGACCTCGATTCCTGGCGCAATCCTTTCTGGACAGGCGTACTCGGCTTTCTCTTCTCACCCGGAAAATCGGCTTTCCTCTTTTGCCCACCCATAATCCTTGGAATTCTCGGCCTTCCGCGCCTCTGGCGTCGCAACCGCGCCCTGGCCCTGCTGGCTGGCGCGGCCCCCGTCGCGAATCTGATTCTCTATTCGTTCCGCACTCAATGGGAAGGCAGCTATTGCTACGGCCCGCGTTACCTGCTTCCCAGCCTCACGCTGCTTTGCTTTCCAATTGCAGCGCTGTTTTTGCGAGAGCCGATGCGCGAGCAGCCCCAGTGGTTTCGCCCCCTTCTTTGGATTACGGCGATCGCCGGATTCCTGGTTCAAGCCATCGGCCTCTCAACCAACATCCTGGAGGATATGGTCCGCAACCACTACTACGTTGGAAACTGGGACTACCGGATGAGTTATTCGCCGATCTCAGGCCAGCTTCAACTGATCTGGAAGTACCTGCACGTGGAACCGGCCGCAGTGGGACTTGGCTGGGACCGCTGGTTCGTTCTGCTGCGTGCTGCCGGAGCCAGTCCATCGCTCATGACCGGAATCACCTCGCTCATGCTCGCCGGTGCGCTCATCTTTGGCCTTCTGACTTGGAGAGCGGTGCGCAGCGCATCCTGAACAGTCGTCTGCATTCCCGAGCCCGCGAAGCGGGTCACTTCATCTCCTTGGCGGCCTCAGTCACCAGGGCAACGTCATACCAACCCGTCAGGTCGATGTGTCCTGCTAAAGTTTCGCGGCTCTTTCCATCCACCAGGAAGCGCGCGCGGCTGAGTTGCGGAAACTGAGCCTTCAAGGTGAGCACCATTGAAAAGACCGTGAGCTGTTCGACTTCAATGCCGCTGCGGTGAGACTCGGCAAACGCCCCGTTAAGATTTACTACCGCCGATGCAGAGTCGAGCAGATACACATCGCGCACATCGGCTCCTGCGCCTAGCGGATGTGCGGAGTCTTTCTCCAGATAACGCGTGGTCAGCATATGCAGCGCAAGGCGCCCGCGCTCGCCGGGGTCGCTGGGCAGTGCCGAGCTGATGTTGACGGATTGGAGCGAATCCTGCTCATCGTTGGCCAGATAAAGAGTCATCTGTTCAGCGGGGCCGCTCACCGGAGCCGTCAATGGCTGCGTCGCCGTTGGACCGGCGATGGACTCCGCCTTACGCTTCAGATGCACAAGATAGGAGCCCATGGCGAGTATGGCCACTACCAGGGCAGCAATCACGTACTGCAGGCGGCGCGGAATCACTGGGCAGCCTCCAGCTTCTCTCGCAGTTTGACAATGGCGGTTGCTAACGCAGTGACGATCTTCTGTTGGTACTCCGCGCTACCTAGCTCGTCGGCAGAGCCCTCCAGCGGCGCAATCTCAACCGCAACCGCTGCCACGGTAATGTTGTTCAGGGGGCGCAACGGGGCACTGGAGCTGCGCACTGGCAATCCCTCATCGCTGCACTCGGCCACCAATGCCGAGGCCGCTGTGCCGGATTTCTGCAGGTAAGGCGATTGCGCTAGCTCCCAGCGTAAAAAGCTGCGATTCGTCTGGCCTGCCGGAGACGGAGCAATCATCGACGTATACACCCGCACGCCGCGTCCGCTGCCGGAAGAATGCAGCGCAACGTAAAGCGAAACATGAGACGTATTGGCCGATGCTGCGCGCTCGTCCCAGCCGAGCAGATTGTCGGCAACCCGCGTCAGCACCACGTGGACTCCGCGCGCCTCCAGCTCCTTCTGCAGCCGCTTGGCCAGTGCCAGATTGACCGTTTTCTCCAGCAGTGTGGGCGAAAGCACCGCTCCGCTATCGCTGCCCCCGTGAGCTGCGTCCAGAATCACAAAGGGCCGCACCCGCGGAGCCGGGTTTGCAGGCTGCGCCGTCGGATGCTCCGGGCTTGCAGCTTCCTGTTTGGCGGGCTGCACTGCTGATGCGGCGGGCGGAGCCTGCACAGCGGAAATCGTCACCGTGTGTCCTCCGTCGCCGAGGGAGACCGTGGCAGGCTGCGAAACGCTCGCGACGAACTCGGCCCCTCCCGGAATCTCAGCAAAGCTGGTGCTGAGTAGAAATGCGTCGCCACTGTAAGAAACGCTATCAACCCCGTTGCTCACCACCGGCTCACGGCGGAAGACCAGGCGTACGCGGCTTTTCTCGATCACGCTGGAAGGGTTGACCGGAACAGGAAAGGTAAGCACCAGCCGGGACGGCGCGTGGCGCAGTTCCGCCGCATAGCGAAATTGCGTTGAGCCCACGAACAATCTTCGTGGCACGGCGTGGAACTCCGCCGTCATATCCGCAATGTGCGGCAGCACCTGCACCATCGATGCCACCGGTATGTAGCCCCGGCCATCGATTAGCAGAAAGTTCGAGGCCAGTTCCAATTTGTTTGTAGCACTCGCTCTGTACTGCCGCTTGCCAACCTGAAACACAGCGGCCTTGCCGTTGAAGTTGAGCGCAAACTCGCTGCCGTCAGTGCGAGACTCCAGGCGCCCGAGCGGCTCAAGCAGATCGGTAACACCGACATAGTCCACGCCGTCACGAACCAGAATATCCACCTGGTAGTTTGTTTGCGGAGTATAGACGGCGATCCGGCGCGGCTCTGCGGCAAAGCCGCCGTCAACAACAGCAGCAGCAGAGTCGTGATTCGTCCGGCAATCGAATGCGCATTCGGCATGGTGGTCGCGCAATGTGCTCGTGTTTATCCTACGACAAATTGCGCCCTGCGGGAGATAACTGCCACGACGCCCAGGTTCCAGAGGGACACCCCCTGAATCCGGCATTTGCGGCCCTTCGGTGCGAACATGCAGGTTGCTCTTTGTGGCCTCGGCGTTTTACGCTGAAAGCGGAGCGCTTGAAATCCTAATGTATCGTCGCCTGCTCTTTCTCCTATTTCTTTCTCTTTTGACCTCCGCCGCAATGGCGCAGTTCGGCTCTGCCCCACAACCCGGCGTCAAGCTGCGGGGCCGGAGCTTTGCCGAACTCTATGGCGAACAGAAGAGCCTTCTCTCCAGCTATTGCCGGCTTGACTTTGAGGGCGCTCGTTTGCAACCGGCGGGCTGGAGCCGTTTTAGGCCCTATACCTCGCTGCGCGCCAATCCGGAGTTTAGTCGCATCGTCATCGTCACCCGCTTCGACATCGAAACTCCCGAGCAGCCGAGCGACGAGTTGATGGCAAGCTATCAGACGGTGGGTTTTTACCAGCAGGGAGAAGGCTACACGGCTGTCGCACAGACCGATCGCGTCCAGTTTCAGGTGCAGGAACAAAACGGCAACCTGCTCGTGACCGCGATCAGCCCGGATGTACCGCATGTCTCGCCGCGCGCCGCCATTGCCTGGATGAATCTGCTCCTGAACGATCCGAAGACCTCCGACCCGGAACGTGTCCATCTGAAAGACGCATTGCAGCACTTAAGCCGATTCCAGCAACCGCCTCCGGCAGCGCCGCACAGCGGCGCATCAACCCCAGGCGCCCCTAGTTCATAAACGTCTGCTTATCCGAGTGACGGGCCAGCCACCAGCACGCGGACTGGTCTTCGTGCGGAAACAGCGAACGCACACACGGCGTAGGCTGCGGCGGGCTGAAGAAGTATTCCACCTTGCTGCCTTTCTCCTTGATCGCTTCGGTACTGTTCACCATCACAACGCCATGCGCGGAGCCACCACGCTCGCGAAGCTGCAGCACAATCCAGTCCGCCACATACGCCAGCACGCAAATCACAGCCAGCGTGAGAACAATGTCTGTAGTCCAGCGACGCATGTTGTGGCCCCTCGTTCTCCTCTGATCAGTTCTTCAGATCTAAGACTGCGTGCGCGTGAACGGGATTGTGCATGCTTGCGTTGGAACACATGAAACGCATCTTCGACGCTCTGGAGAGTGTGCTCCACCTGGCATCTGCAAGAACCCAATCGCCGGGGGCAGGAACTAATCCCGCCCCCGCACCGTGGTGGACTTAGAAGCTGTACTTGCCTGCATCCAGCACGCGATTCGCAATCTTCTGCCTCGCCGCAATTACGTTGACCGGTTCAGACTTAACCAGGCGGCGCAGAATCGTCATCTGCGTGCGCAGCATGTCGCCGTCGGCAACGTCGGCCAGAACCTTCTTCGCTGCCGCCTCCACATTGGCAAAAGCACCCTGCAGATACACGTCGCTCATTGCGACGGCAACGCGCGGATGCCGCCTCGCCCTGGCTTTCAATCAGCTTCAGCGTGCGCGCCAGCACCGAATCCATTGCATATGCCTCAATTACAATGTCGGCGATCGCACCCATCACCTCCTGGTGATCAACAATCTTCTGCATGTATTTCTGCGAAGCCACACCGGCCGCCATCAGACCAATCTTCTTCGCGTTTTCGACCAGTTTGCGCTGTGGCGCCAGTGTGCGCTCGTCCGCCTCGGCAAAGCCCGGCCCCGCCATCATCTCGTCCATCAGCTTCTTGATCGCAGGCAGCAGCGGAAGCTGACCGCTCACGAGCGCGCTTCAAAAGCCATCCGGTGATGATGAGGCGATTGATTTCATTCGTTCCCTCAAAGATCCGATTGACCCGCGAGTCGCGATAGGCGCGCTCGGCCGGATACTCCTCCACAAAACCGTAGCCGCCGAAAATCTGCACCTGGTTGTCCACAACTTTGTCGAACATCTCCGAGGCCCACACCTTGATGATCGAGCACTCGACCGCGTACTCCTCAATGGCCTTGCGGATGAGCTTGCACTCCTCCGGCGAACCCTTTTCGATGTCCGCGGTCGCCGCGTCCATCATTCCCGCCGTGCGATAGACCAGCGCCTCGCCCGCGTAAATACCAATGGCAATGTCGGCCAGCAACTCGCGCACCATGCCGAACTCCGCAATCGACTTTCCGAAAGCCTTGCGCTCTTTCGCCCACTTGATGGAGGTGGCAAGACAGGTGCGAGCGCCGCCCACCGCGGCCGCACCCAGCTTGAAGCGGCCCACGTTGAGAATGTTGAAGGCAATTGTCGCTCCCTTGCCAATTTCGCCCAGTACGTTTTCAACCGGAACCTGGCAATCGTTGAGGATCAGCGGACAGGTAGAGGAGCCGCGAATGCCGAGCTTGTGCTCCTCGTTGCCAACGCTGAAGCCCGGAAACGTGCGCTCGACGAGGAAAGCCGTGAACTTCTCGCCGTCGACCTTGGCGAAGATCACGAAGAGATCGGCGAACGAGGCGTTGGTGATCCACATCTTCTCGCCATTGAGCAGGTAATGCTTGCCGTCGGCGGAGAGCACCGCCTTGGTGCGCGCGTTCATCGCGTCGGAGCCCGAACTGCTCTCCGACAGCGCGTAAGCGCCCACCCACTCGCCGCTGGCCAGCAGCGGCAGATATTTTTTCTTCTGCGCCTCGGTGCCGAACCACACAATCGGCAGCGTGCCAATGCCGACGTGCGCGCTGAAGGTGACGGCAAAAGAACCCTGCTTGGCGATGCGGTCGGCGATGATCGCCGAAGATACCTTGTCCATCTCCGCGCCGCCGTACTCCTCCGGAACATCGACACTTGTCAATCCAAGCTCCGCCGCCTTTTTCAGCAGCTCGCGGCTGAAGGCAAAATCCTTGTGCTCGATGCGGTCCGCGTTGGGCACAATCTCCTGCATCGCAAAGTCCTCGGCGGTCTGCTCGATAAGTTTGTGCTGGTCGTTAAAATCCTCCGGAGTGAAAACCTCTTGCGGATTGGTCTCCTCGATGAGGAAGTTTCCGCCTGTGATCTTCTTCTGCGCCGTTGTGACGGTTGTTGCCATTCTTGCTCCTCCGTGTTCCTTAATCGCTGCGCGCCGGGTTCGCCCGGCGCGGATTGAAATTAGTCGATGTTTTCGAAAATTCCCGCAGCGCCCATGCCGCCGCCCACGCACATGGTCACGATTCCATATCGCTCCTTGCGGCGCTTCAATTCGCGCAGCAGGGTTGCCGTAAGCTTGGCTCCGGTGCAGCCCAGGGGATGGCCCAGTGCGATGGCTCCGCCGTTCGGATTGACCTTTGCCGGATCGAGTCCGCCTTCCTTGATCACCGCCAGCGCTTGCGCGGCAAAGGCTTCATTCAATTCGATGACGCCGATCTGGTCCAGGGTCAGCCCTGCCAGCTTCAGCGCCTTTGGAATCGCGAATACCGGGCCGAGTCCCATCTCTTCCGGCTTGTAGCCCGCCGTGGCAAAGGCCACAAAGCGCGCCAGTGGCTTCAGTCCAAGAGCCTTTGCGCGATCCGCGCTCATCACCACCGCGGCGGCCGCGCCATCGCTCATCTGAGATGAGTTTCCGGCCGTCACCGTCCCCTTCAAGTGAAACGCGGGCTTGAGTGCAGCCAGAGCTTCCATCGTGGTATCGGCCCGTCGGACCCTCGTCCACCTTGAATTCGATGGCCTGCACCGCCAGCTTGACCGCCGCCGCGCCGCGCGTGGCCTGCGCCGCCGGAGCGCGGAAAGTTACCTGCACCGGAACGATCTCATCGGCGAATGCTCCGGACTCAATCGCCCGCAACGCCTTCTGATGGCTCTGATAGCTGAACTCGTCGGACTGCTGGCGGGTAATGCCGAAACGCTGCGCCAGTCGCTCCGCCGTCAGTCCCATCGAGAGATACGCGTCCGGATAGTTCTGCACCAGCGATGGATTGCATGAAATCTTGTGTCCGCCCATCGGAATCATCGTCATCGACTCCGTGCCGCCGGCGACGATGACCTCCGCTCCGCCCGCCAGCAATGCGATCGGCGGCAATCGCGATCGCCTGCAATCCGGACGAGCAGAAACGGTTGATCGTCATTGCCGAGGTTTCCACCGGCAGCCCCGCACGCAGCGACGGCAATCCGCGCCACGTTCATTCCCTGCTCCGCCTCCGGCATGGCGCAGCCGAGAATCACGTCTTCAATCTCATGCACATCCAGTTGCGGGACGCGCGCCAGCGCGCCCCCAATGGCCACCGCGCCCAGATCGTCGGGACGGGTGGCGCGCAGAGTTCCTTTGTAGGCTTTGCCGACCGCGGTGCGGACGGCGCTTACGATCACTACTTCTCGCATGGCTCGCTATCTCCTCGGTCGAATTTAGTTGCGAAGCGGCTTTCCGGTTTTGAGCGTGAACTGAATTCGCTCCTGCGTCTTGCGTTCGCCGCACAGGCTCTTGAAGGCCTCGCGCTCCAGGTCGAGCAGATACTGCTCGCTGATCGGAGTGCCCTGGCGTTAACGCTCCGCCGCAAAGAACCTCGGCCACCTTGGTTGCAATTTTGACCTCGTGGTCGCTGATGAACTCGCCCTGGCGCATCAGATGCACGCCAAGCTTCAAAGTGGCAAGAATGCTTTCGCCGGGAGCGGGAATATCCGTGCGCGGCACCGGTGCGCGATATCCGTCGCGGGCCAGCTCCAGCGCGTGTGCCTTCGCGTCGTTCAAAACCCGCTCGCGGTTCATCGTGATTTCATCGCCGCCGTTGAGGAAGCCGAGACCGCGCGCCTCAAAGGCCGAGGTGGAAACCTTCGCCATCGCCACCGTCTCAAACGCCTTCTTCATCGCCTCCATCAGTTCAACCGATTCGCCGCGTCCCTCAGGACGGATCGATTGCGCGGCATCAACGGCGCGCAGAGTCATCTCCTTGCAACCGCCTCCGCCGGGCAGCAGGCCAACGCCCACCTCCGACCAGTCCCATGTAGAGCTCCGCGTGCGGCTGGCGGGCCGTAGCGTGCAGTGAAACCTCGCAGCCGCCGCCCAGGGCCATGCCAAACGGCGCAGCCACCACCGGCTTGGACGAAAACTTGATGAGCTGCGTCATGTTCTGGAACTGGCGCACCATCATGTCCACGTCGTCCCACTCCTCATCCTGCACCGCCATCAGCAGCAGCATGATGTTGGCGCCGACCGAAAAATTCGCCGCATCGTTGCTGATGACGAACGCGTCAAACTTTTCGCCCAATCCTCCCGGCTTAAGCACCTGCGAGGTGAGCTGAATGATATCGGCGCCGAGCGAGTTCATCTTGGAGTGGAACTCGATGCAGCCGACGCCGTCGCCCAGATCGATCAGCGACGCGCCGGAATTCGACTTCACCACCCCATTCGATTTCTTCGCGACCGTGACGCTCCAAACGCCGGGCGCAACCTTCTCCTCCTTCATCGAAGCAGTGGCCAGATCAAAGTAGGCCCGGCCGCTGGCGCGCCTGCGGCGCATCGCTGTACCAGCTGGTGTAGCCCGAGGCAAGCAGCTTCTCCACGTTCGCTGAAACCGGCTTGCCCTCCTTCTTCATCCGCGCAACCGAGGCCTCCACGCCGACCGCATCCCACAGCTCGAACGGTCCCATCTCCCAGTTGAATCCCATGCGCATCGCGCGGTCGATTTCAACCACGGTGTCGCTGATCTCAGGAATCCGGTTCGCCGAGTAGGTGAACACCTCCGAGAGCGCGGTCCACAGAAACTGTCCGGCCTTGTCCAGCTTTTCGCCACCGAAGCCGGTCAGCATGCGCACCCGCTCGCCCAGCGAATCAACCGTCTTCGCCATCTCCAGCGACAGGAAACTTCGGACGCTGCGCGGGACGATATTCCAGCGTCTTCCAATCCAGCGCCAAGCGCTTTTCGCCATCCGGGCCGCGCTCCTTTTTGTAAAAGCCGGCACTTGGTCTTATCGCCCAGCAGCTTGCGCTCCACCATCTGGTCGTAGAAGGCGGGCAGGTCCAGGTCGCCGCGCTCGTCGAGCATGTTCGGCCTCACCGCTCTCCAGCTCCGGCCAGCGCCGGTGCCATGCGCTTGGCGTTGCGCACCACGTGGCCCAGAACGTCCAGACCCACCATGTCGATGGTGCGGAAGGTCGCCGACTTCGGGAAACCGATCGCCGAACCGGTCAGTGCATCCACGTCCTCAATCGGAGAAGTCAAACTCCTGCATCAGGCGCACGATGTTGACCACGCTGAAGGTGCCGATGCGGTTGGCGATGAAGTTCGGCGTGTCCTTGGCATAGACAATGCCCTTGCCCAGGCGCACACTCGCAAACTGCGCGATCGCCTCAATCGCCGCCGGATCGCTCTCCGGCGTGGGAATGATCTCCAGCAGCCGCATATAGCGCGGAGGATTGAAAAAGTGTGTTCCAAACCAGTGGCGGCGGAAATCGTCGCTGAAGCCTTCGGCGATGGAATGCACGGGCAGGCCGCTGGTATTGGTGGTGATGATTGTGCCGGGCTTGCGCACTGCCTCCACCTTGCGCAGCAGCGCTCGCTTGAGGTCGAGATTTTCCACGACGGCTTCGATGATCCAGTCGCACTCAGCCAGAAGGCCGAGATCGTCCTCAAAGTTTCCGGTTGTGACCAGCCGTGCCAGCCCTGGCTCCATGAAGGCAGCAGGCTTGGATTTGCGGGCGGCATCCAGCCCCGCTTCGGCAATGCGATTGCGTCCCGCAGGCGCGCTGCCGGCAGGAGAGTCTGGCGGAACGATGTCCAGCAGGTAAGAACGCACCCCGGCGTTAGCCAGGTGCGCGGCGATGCGGGAACCCATGGTTCCCGCGCCGAGGACGGCGACTCTATCAATTTTCTTCAACATTGGTCGAGCTTCTCCGAACAATCCACAGCATTGATTGCGGCACAGTTAAAACACCTTCCAGCGATGCGTCAGGCCGAATTAGTCCCTGGGGCCGATGCACTCCGATAAGAGTTCGGATGCAGCAAAACGGTGAAGCAAGAATGATCGAACAGGAAAGGATTTGACAATCGACTCGACATCGCACGACCTGGCGCTTCCGAAATCAGCTTGCCCATGAAAATAAGAAAAGACCCTGAACATTGAGGCGGCGCGCGTCGAGAATGTGGGGTGAGGATGGCAACGACGCGCGCCTTATTTAATTGAAACGATCATAATGAATGAATTGTCATTCAGTCAAGTGATTCTCGTTTAACTATATGATAATAAGTGAGATATATTTTTTCAAGAACAGCCTAGCTCGCGCTGAATGGCGCAGTCTTATGGGTCGCGGCCGTTGGCCCGGATCAACACTGCCGGATCAACACAATTGTTTTACGAGGGGAGCGGTCTCTGTCGGCCGCGGAAATTATCCGCGCTGTTTGCGCGATCCTGACGCGATTCACCCCCGCGCTGTGCTGTTCCGCGTTGCGGCAGCAGCCGCTGCGACGGGCTGCGCTGTTGTGCCATCGGGCGCTCCACCGCAGGGCCGCTGGCAACCTTGTGCGCCGATGGCGGGGTCAGCCGCTCAGGATGTTCGCGCACGATCTTTTGTGCCATCTTCAGTACCTCACGTTCGCCGCGATACGTCAGCTTACGATGAGCCTTGTCCAGGGGGAACCAGAATGCCCGGCGGACCTCGTCGCGCATATCCGGGCGAATCTGCCCCAGCCGTCCAGAAGCATACAGAAACAGGTAAAAGCTCACCGCTTTGGAGACGCGCTCGCGCCCTCCCCAGGAACGCACGTACAGGTAACGGATCGTGGTCAGGCGAAACAATCTCGTCCCACGGACTCCGGTTTCCTCCAGCACCTCCCGATCGGCGCTCTGCTCCGGCGTCTCCCCCTCGTCCACCCCGCCCTTCGGCAAGGCAAAGACCGTGCCTTCGGGCCGTGACTTGGCTCGTCGCGTGACCGTGTCCGCGTTGATAATGTTGGGCTCGATGATGGCGACCTGCCATGCCCCGCGGATGTGTCTGAGCACCACCCCGCCAGCCGACGTCTCATAGACCGTCTTCTTCGCCGACGGCGAAGCGGCGGCGCCCTCGCCGGCGGAAATTTCGTGCGCTATCTTCTTGTGAGCAGATAAATTGGACACAGTTGCGGAACCCGGACCCTAGCCTAATGCTCCATGTTCGCAAACAATGGAGCTTCAAGCAAGCCTTTGCTCGAATTCTTTACCTCCCGAACCCCGGATGCCACTTTGCCGCGCAACATGTCAAAGCCGCCTGTTGAGTTACAACTCGCCTTGCAAAATTGCGAATCAAAGTACAAGATAGCGAATCCAAAGTAGTAGCTGCTCGCAACTTGGCCTGCGGCATTGGGTTGGTATCGAAAGAGGCTGGTTCGCATGAAGCAGATTTCTTCGATTTCGCGCTCTGTCCAGATCTTCTTCCGTGGACTGCGGGGAGTCCCGGCCGGAGCTGCGAAAGTCGGTACTCTGCCCCCAAAACGCACTCTGGGCCTCGCTTTGGGCGGAGGCTTTGCCCGAGGCGGGGTTCACCTCGGCGTGCTTAAGGTGCTTGAGGAAGAGCAAATTCCCATCGCCGCCATCGCCGGCACCAGCTCGGGATCCGTTGTCGCCGCCGGCTATTGCAGTGGGCTTTCAGTGGCGGAGCTGGCCGAGATTGGCCGCCGCTTGCGCTTTAAGGATTATGCCCGCTGGACCCTGGAGCGTGGAGGTCTCTGCACCAACGACCGCCTCGGTGAATTCATCGCCCGCACCTGCCCGCGCAAAGACTTCTCTGAACTACGTATTCCCCTCGCCGTAGTCGCAACCGAGTTGCTCACTGGCAAGCCTGCCATCTTCCGCGAGGGGTCCATCTCCAGTGCGGTGCGAGCCAGTTGCGCCTATCCCGGAATGTTCACTCCGGTCGAGATCAACGGCGTCCTCCACGTTGACGGCATGTTGAGTTACGAGGTACCCACCACTCCCCTCAAGCAAATGGGCATTGACTGCGTGATGGGAGTTCACCTCCAGTCGAACTGGACGCAGCCCGGCACTCCACATCATTTCTTCGAAGTCATCGGCCAGTGCTTCACGATCGCTCAGTCGCGCATGAGTAACCAATGGATCAAGGACGCCGACTTACTTCTCGAATCCAACGTGGATGGCTTCGCCTACGATGACTTTGCCCGCACCGATGAGTTGATCGCCATCGGCGAGCAAACCATGCGAGCCGCCCTGCCCACACTGAAGAAGAAGCTGGGAATCGTGGACGCGGGTCAGAGGGCGGCGAAGGCCCCGAAGGCTGCCGTCACCAAGCCTATCATGGGAACAACCGCCTAGCGGTGCCGCAATATGAACAAGGGGGATGCTTGCGCATCCCCCTTTTGACGTTGGCGCGGAGGCTGAATCGATAGCTACTTGGTAGCGCCGCCAGCTCCACCTTTTTCTTCCAGTGCCGCCTGTGCCGCCGCCAGCCGCGCCGTCAGCACGCGGAACGGTGAGCAGGAGACGTAGTTGAGGCCGACGCGGTGGCAGAACTTCACCGACTCGGGTTCGCCGCCGTGCTCGCCGCAGATTCCAACCTTGAGGTTCGGACGGGTCTTGCGGCCGCGTTCGGTTGCCATCTCCACAAGCTGTCCCACACCTTCCTGATCCAGCGAGGCGAAGGGATCCTGCTTGAAGATTCCCTCCTTCATATATTCGGGGAGGAACTTGTTGATGTCATCACGCGAGAAGCCGAAGGTGGTCTGGGTGAGATCGTTGGTTCCGAAGCTGAAGAACTCGGCCTCCTCCGCGATCTTATCGGCCACCAGAGCAGCGCGAGGCAGTTCGATCATCGTTCCCACCAGGTACTCGACACGGTCCTTCTTCTCGGCGAAAACCTCTTCGGCAACGCGGCGGACGATGTCGGCCTGATTCTTCATCTCCTTGAGCGTGCTGGTCAGCGGAATCATGATCTCGGGGATAACGGTGATGTCCTGCTTCTTGAGTTGCAGAGCGGCCTCAATGATGGCGCGCGCCTGCATCTCGGTGATCTCCGGATAGGTGATTCCGAGACGGCAGCCACGGTGGCCAAGCATCGGGTTCTGCTCATGCAGCTCTTCGACGCGTGCCAGCATCACGCGCAGTTCCTTTAGCTTCGGCGAGCGCGGCTTGGTCAGTTCCAGCTCTTTGATCTCCACCAGCAGATCTTCGCGCTTCGGCAGGAATTCGTGCAGCGGAGGATCGAGGGTACGGATGGTGACCGGAAAGCCCTTCATCGCCTTGAATAGTCCGGCAAAGTCGGCGCGCTGCATCGGAAGCAGCTTCTTCAGCGCCGCGCGGCGATCCTTCTCGTTGCCGGCCATAATCATCGCGCGCATGAAGGGCAGACGATCCTCGGCAAAGAACATGTGCTCGGTACGGCACAGTCCGATTCCTTCGGCCCCGAAAGCGATGGCGGTCTTGGCGTCGCGCGGAATGTCTGCATTGGCGCGTACGCGGAGGCGGCGATGCGGGTCGGCCCAGGCCATGAACTTCACCAGGTCCTTGTCATCGGGCGAAGCTTCCAGAGTGTTCAGCTTGCCCTTGATCACGCGTCCCGTGGTGCCGTCCAGAGAAAGCCAGTCGCCTTCCCGGAAGGTCTGCCCTTTGACTCGCATCTCCTTCTTCTTCTCGTCCACAACGATTTCGCCGGCGCCGGCCACGCAGCACTTGCCCATGCCGCGAGTGACCACCGCCGCGTGCGACGTCATGCCGCCACGCGAGGTCAGAATGCCGGATGCGACTTCCATGCCGGCGATATCTTCCGGCGTGGTTTCGCCACGGACCAGGATGATGGACTTGAATTTGCCCTTCTGGTGCACGGCGACCGCTTCGTCTGCCGAGAAGACGATCTGGCCGACGGCCGCGCCGGGAGATGCGGGCAGGCCCTTGGTAAGAACCTCAACCTTGGCTGCCCTTCTCGTCCAGACGCGGGACCAGGAAGTCATAGAGCTGGTTGGGCTCGACCCGGAAAACCGCTTCTTCCTTGGTGATCAGCCCTTCCTCCACCATGTCGATCGCAGCCTTTACCGCCGCCAGACCGGTACGCTTGCCGTTGCGGGTCTGCAGCATGTACAGCTTGCCATCCTGAATCGTGAACTCGAAGTCCTGCATGTCGCGGTAATGCTTTTCCATCCGCGAAGTGATCTCACGCAGTTGGTTGTAAACCTCGGGCATCATATTTTCGAGTTCGGTGATGTGTTTCGGTGTGCGCACGCCTGAGACCACGTCCTCGCCCTGGGCGTTCAGCAGGAATTCGCCGTAGAACTCCTTGGCGCCGGTAGCAGGATTGCGTGTGAAACCCACGCCCGTGCCCGACGTGTCGCCCATGTTGCCGAAGACCATCGCCTGCACATTGACCGCCGTGCCCAGCATGTCATCGATATTGTTCATGCGGCGATAGTGCTTGGCGCGATCGTTCTGCCAGGAGCGGAAAACCGCATCGCGCGCCATCACCAACTGATCGATCGGGTTCTGCGGGAAGTCGATCTTGGCAAACTTCTTGACCACCTTCTTGTACTCGGCGATCACTTCCTGCAGAGCGTCGGCGTCGAGGTCGGTATCGAGCTTGGCCTTCTTCTGTTTCTTCTTGCCGTCGAAGACCTCCTCAAAATGCGCCTTTTCGATGTCCAGCACCACGTTGCCGAACATCTGGATGAGGCGCCGGTAGGAGTCATAGGCAAAGCGCGGATTCTGCGTGCGCGCCGCGACCGCCTTTACGCTCTCATCGTTCAGGCCGAGGTTCAAAATCGTGTCCATCATGCCCGGCATGGAAAACTTTGCGCCCGAGCGCACGGACACCAGCAGCGGATTGTCGCCCGCGCCGAGCTTCTGCCCCTGCAGTGCTTCCAGTTGCGCCAGCGCCGCGTTCATTTCCTTGTCAACGTTCTTGCTTACCTCACCGCGCATGTACTCGCGGCAGGCTTCAGTCTGAATGGTGAATCCCGGAGGAACAGGGAGACCGACATTGGTCATCTCAGCAAGGCCGGCGCCCTTGCCACCGAGCGTATCTTTCATCTTGCCGTTCCCCTCGGCCTTGCCGCCGCCGAAGGAGTAGACGTACTTCACTGCATTCACTGTAGGAGTAGCCATAGCCTCACTCTCTGGGTGTTGAACTGATAACTTACTCATTTGTACCCGCAACCAAATATCTGGCTGCTTATCATTCCGAATGAAAAAACAACTCTGCTGCCAAACAAAACGGCTTCCCTCAGGAAGCCTTTTGTTTGGTCACAACCTCACTGAAATCGGCGATTGACTGGAATGTGGAAGCAACGGTCTGGAGCAAACCGAGACGAGAGCTGCGCACCGCCTCGTCGTCCACCATCACCATGATCTTGTCAAAAAAATCGTCGAGCGGGCGCCGTATCGTAGCCAGCACGGCGAGGGCCTCGTCGTATTGCTTCTCAGCACAAAGTTTGGCGGTGCTGGAAGCAAGCTCCGCGGTGCGCTCGGCCAGAATGCGCTCGGCATCGTTATCCGCGCTCTGTTGCGAAGAACGCTGCTGCGCCAAGCTCTGCTGTGCCTCCACCGGCCACTTCCCTGCCTCCGTCGCCTGGCGGAGGATGTTCTTGATCCGCTTCACCGAAGCCGCGATGGCATCGAAATCTTCACTGCCACGAACCTTGGCTACGGCCTCAGCACGCGCCAGCGCGTCCACCGCATTATCGGCTCCGGAGGCAAGCACCGCGTTGGTCACATCGTAGGCAAAGCCGCGCGCCTCGCGCAGGTAGAACTCCAGACGCTCGCGGAAAAACGCGGCGACGTTTTGCTTATACTCTGCCACCGCACTAAAGTGCGACTCCGCTTCG
Organism: uncultured Acidobacteriota bacterium; assembly: GCA_963800195.1. GTDB lineage: Bacteria > Acidobacteriota > Terriglobia > Terriglobales > Acidobacteriaceae > TOLSYN. Next base: position 14,654 of record CAWCZZ010000008.1, on the reverse strand, counting down.
CTGCCCTTGTACTGGCGCAGCGCATCGGCCATCAAGTGGCTCAGGCTGAGCGGAATGTTGTGCTCCACCAGCATGCGGACGATTCCGTTGGCGGCCCTGCGCAGCGCAAACGGATCCTTCGAGCCCGAAGGAATCATCCCCAGCGCAAACATTCCCGCGATGGTATCGGCCCTGTCGGCAATGCCAAGCACCGCGCCTTCCAGCGAGTGCGGCACCTCATCCTCCATCGACGCCGGCTTGTACTGATCGTAGATGGCCTGCCCGATCGCCTTCGCCGAACCCTCGGGAAGCTCCATGCTCTCGGCCTGGTGCACCAGATACAGGCCGCCGATAATGCCCTGGAGTTCCGTGAACTCCTTCACCAGTTCGGTAGTCAGATCGCACTTGGCCATCAGCGCGGCCTTGTACACCACACCCTGCCTGTGCTCGGGATAAAACTCAGTAACCGCAGCCGAGATCAGACTGCCTAGATGTTGCGTGCGCATTGCCTTGTCGTGGTAGCTGCCCAGTTCCTTCTGGAACGTGACCGACTTAAGCATGGCCACGCGATCCTTGAGGCTCAGCTTCTGATCCGTCTTCCAGAAGAATCGCGCATCGTTAAACCGCGCCCGCAGCACGCGCTCATTACCGTGGCGCACAATCGCTTCGCCTTCGGCGTCGGTCACCGTGTTCAGCACCGCGAGGAAGTGCGGCGCCAATTTGCCATCGGCGTCTTCCACCGCAAAGTACTTCTGGTGATCGCGCATCACCGTGACCAGAACCTCTTCGGGCAGCGCCAGAAACTCCGCATCGAAATCTCCCAGAATCACCGAGGGCGCTTCGGTCAGGTTGACCACCGTATCCAGCAGCCCCTTGTCCTCACGCCAGCGCGCGCCCGGAATCCGTCGCGTAGCAGCGTCCAGCGCTTTGCGTATCTTGTGCTCGCGCTCGGAGTAGCTAGGCAGAACGCTTGCCGCCCGGAGCTTTTCCGCGTACTCGCCTGCCGAGCCGCAAGCTCCACCGGAGCCGGAGCCAGAATGCGGTGTCCGCGCGAGCTGCGCCCGGCCGTGATGCCGCCAAACTCCAGCGGAACGATCTCGCCATCGAGCAGCGCTACCAGCCAGCGCACCGGCCGCACAAAACGCTCCGGCTTACCCGGACGCCAGTACATACTCTTGGCCCAGTACAGCGCGGCAATTTCCTTGGGGACCAGTTCCGTGAGCAGTTCGAACGCAGGCTTACCCTTCTTCACCACGTTCGCAGCAAGATAGCTGCCCTTGGGAGTGTTCGTAGTCGTCAGCTCAGCGAGCGGAACTCCGGCTTTCTTCGCAAAAGCGATGGCCGCCTGCGTCGGCTGGCCGTCTTTGTAAGCCATGGGCAGCGGCAGGGCCCAGCAGTTGTTCGGCAACGTCGGGCTGCGCTGCGGCAAGTCCGTGCGCCACAACCGCAATACGGCGCGGCGAGGCGAAGGCCTCAACCGTTGCGCTGGCACAGAGACGCTCGCGGCTGACAAGTTCGCCGATGCGGCGCTGCAACTCCTCCGTGGCGGAGCCAATCATGCGCGCCGGAATTTCTTCGGTACCGATCTCTAACAGGAAATCTGACATGAAGTCGAACGCTTCCTTCTATTTTGAGCCTATTTGCTTGCTGCCGGTAGAACCAGATTCACAAAATCGCGTGCAGAATTTAACGTCCGGGCCGCCTACACCTTCGCGGACTGCCGCGGCTCACTTCCCGTCCCGACTGCTGATCGACCCAGGCGCGAGCCACTGCCACGGCCAGATTGCGCACCCGCGCAATCACCCCTACCCGCTCCGTAACGCTGATCGCTCCCCGCGCATCGAGCAGGTTGAACAGGTGCGAACACTTCAGGCACAAATCGTAGGCCGGAAGCAGCGGAAAACGCCGCCGCTCCTCAGGCGTGAACTTTGCCACAGCCTCGGTGGCCGCGCCTTCCTTGGATTTCTTTTTTCCTTCCGCGGTCCTCGCGGCGTATTCACCCACCAGCGCCTGGCACTCGGCTTCGTAGGCGTTCAGGTGCTGCCAGAGCCGCTCCACGTCCGCCTTCTCAAAGTTGTAAACCGAGTACTGCTCCTCGTCCGGCAGCCGGATGTCGCCATAGGTCACGTCGCCCTGCGGCCCATGCACCCAGACAATGTCGTAGATCGAATCAACATCCTGCAGGAAAGCCGCAATACGCTCCATGCCATAGGTCAGCTCGGCGCACATCGGATCCAGATCGATGCCGCCGCACTGCTGGAAGTACGTAAACTGCGTGATCTCCAGCCCGTCCAGCATCACCTGCCAGCCCACGCCCCATGCCGCCAGCGTCGGAGCCTCCCAGTTGTCCTCTTCAAACTTAATGTCGTGCCGCGCCAGATCGATTCCAATCGCCGCCAGCGACTCCAGATACAGCTCCTGCACGTTCTCCGGCGGAGCCTTCAGAATCACCTGGTACTGCGTGTGCTTGTAGAGCCGATTAGGATTCTCGCCGTAGCGCCCATCGGCGGGCCGCCGCGACGGCTGCACGTAAGCGACCCGGTACGGCTTAGGTCCAAGCACGCGGAGAAATGTCTCCGGCGACATCGTTCCCGCGCCCACTTCCACATCGAGAGGCTGCTGCAACACGCATCCCTGCCGGGCCCAGAAGTCCTGCAACTTGAGGATGAGTTCCTGAAACGTAAGAGCTTTCGCTGTCATGAATGAAAATCCGATCTTGGCAAATAATTGTAAATGGTGAAGGGGCTGCTGAGCCACTATCGAGCAAGCGGGTGACTGGTGGCAACAAGACTGCCGGCAATAGGAACGGTTCCCAAGTCACGCCGCCCGCTTTCGCCCTTGCTCCCGAGTTGTCATGAAGGTCTTGCCCTTGTTCCTGATTTGTGTCATTCCGAACGCAGTGAGGAACCCCAGCTCTGCTCAAATAGCGAACGCCACTTCAGAGGCTTTTCAGCCAGCCACCTCAGCTTTTGTGGGCCCGCCCTAATCCAGCCGTTCCAACTGCGCCGACGTCTGCAGCTTCCTATCCAGGTGTCTTGCCAGAATCTGCATCAGAAACTTCCGCAGGTCCCCCAGCCGCGACGCCGGACTCGGCTCGTCCGCAAAGTGATCCACCGGGTTGCGAAATATCCGCGCAGCAATCTCCCGTGACTCCACCGACATCTCCGAGCTCGCAATCCGCCGGTCGCGCTCACAAACCAGCCCATCGCGCAGCGCGTGGAAAAACGCGGGCTGACCATTCAGCGCCTCGCCGCACTCAATGCACTCATCGAGCGGCGGAAGAAATCCCATCAGCCGCAGCATCCACAAATCGAAATACGTAACCGGCAGCCAGATCTCCCCCGATTCCAGCGCCTGCAACACGCCCCACGCGAGGCGAAAGATTGAATCGTTGACCTCGCGCTCCGGCATCAACTCATCCAGCATCTCTCCCACGTGCGCCAAGGCCACACAGCGCGGGTAGTCCATCGGTGCCGCCAGCGGAGACAGCAGCACATCGCAGGAATCCAGCCGCGCCAACTCGCTCCCTTCGCGATCCTGCCAATGGACGCGCACACAAGTAAGCGGCTCCAGGGCTCCGCCAAAGCGCTTCTGCGAGCGCTTGGCACTCTTGGCCACGCCCTTCACCTTGCCTTCCGAGCGCGTGAAGAGCGTAACCAGCAAATCCGCCTCCCGCAGCGGGTAGGTGCGCAGTACGATCGCCTCGGATTGCTTAAGCGGCATTGGGGGATTGTAGAACACGCGGCGCGCTTCCGCCTTCCCGCACCGCCATACGCGGTCGTTTATCAACCTTTTAGGCACCTTTTATGCGGAATTTAGAGCTGCATGAATCCAACGAAGTGCAGTTGGCATGGCACCGCCAAGCCCCTTGTAGCGGGCCTAGCCGCGAGGATAGAAGATGACAGGTTTTCAAGAGATCGCTCCCGAACAATTAGCCAAGCTGTTCTTTCACTACCGTGAGGCGCTTGCGCCCGACTTCCCATGCGCTCCGCCGAAGAGCCCAAGAGAAGGCTCATGCTGGGAAACGATTCACCGCAATGAACGGAATCTGCTGGTGGCCACCGCCCGCCTGGTTTTGCTGGAGCTGGCATCCATCACGCGCCACAGCCAGCATGTCGATGACGGAAGTCCCGATAAGAACCAACCTGGTACTGGCCGGGTTGAAGCTAGCGAAGGAAAAGAATGCGGCTGCTAGCTGATTGTCTGCATCAGAGCTGATCTGGAGGTGATTATGACGACGACCATTCTGCTCATTGTGATGGCCGCGCTCTTCGCGATCGGAGCCGCCCTCCCCGCAAATCACGACGTCAAAGTAATCCGCTGAGTTGAGGCCCGCCCGCCGGGTGACCTACGTTATCCGCGCTGCTTTCGCGCGGATAACGCAGGAGGCCATCTGTCTCATATCGAGCGCTCTCTCCTGCTCTAAACCTCTTTTGTTACCGCTCAGGCCACCGTCGGCTCGGCCACCGGTTGCGCTTCAGCGATCTTCTTCGAATAGGTACACGATCCCGGCTCGACCTCTGGAACCTCAGTAGCCGGCTTTGCCTTGGTCTTTTTCCCTGCCTTGGCCGGCTTCTCCGCCTTCGCGGATTTCGCCTTGGATTTTGCCGGTGCCTTGCTGTTGGGGCACACCAGGAAGGTTCCTTCCTTGGTCACCTTCTCCAGTAGGTAGGAACTGCCACACTCAGGACAGCTTTCGGCGACCGGCTTCGTAGCAGCCGTAAAGTCGCACTTCGGATAATTGGCACAGCCGTAGAAGAAGTTGCCGCGCCGTGCTTTCTTCTCCACAATCTCGCCCGTCTTGCACTGCGGACACTTCACCCCGATAAAGTTCTGCTTGATGTATTTGCACTCGGGATAGCCCGAGCAGGAGATGAACTCGCCGAAGCGGCCGTTGCGCAGCAGCAGGTTGCGTCCACACTCCGGGCATTTCTCGTCAAGCGGCGTGTCCGGCTTCTTCTGCACGGAATCTAGCCGCCGAGTGGTTTTGCACTCGGGATAGCCCGTGCACGCCATAAACGTACCGAAGCGTCCGCGCTTTAGCACCATCGGCTTACCGCAGTTTTCGCAGAACTCCTCCTCGTTGTTGGAGGAGATTTCCGCATCGCCCAGGTCGGTCAGGTTGATCGGGTTTTCCTTGGTAAACGTGCAGGAGTTCGGATCTTTCTTGTCGAATGTCGAGCAGGCGAAAAACGAGCCATGCTTGCCCCACTTCAGAACCAGCGGAGCGCCGCAGCGCTCGCACTTCTGGTCCGTCGCCTTCTCCATGCGCTTCACGTTTTCCATGTGCTCGCTCGGCATATTCAAGGTCTTCCTCGAACTTGTCGTAGAACTCATGTAGCGCAGCGGTCCACTTGATCTCCCCGTCCTCGATCTGGTCAAGGTCCAGCTCCATGCGGGCCGTGAACTCGTAGTCGAAGATGTCCTTGAGATTTGCCACCAGCAGCTCGGTCACCACAAAGCCAATTTCGGTTGGGAAGAACTTTCCCCCGCGCCCTGCCGTCTTCTGCACGTAGCCGCGATCGACAATCGTGCTGATGATGGCGGCGTACGTCGAAGGCCGCCCGATGCCGCGCTCTTCCAGTTCCTTAACCAGCGACGCCTCGTTGAAGCGCGGCGGCGGTTCAGTGAAATGCTGTTCCGGCTTCAGCACTTCCAGCTTGAGCTTCTGCCCCTCTTCAAGTGGCGGGAGCTTGTGCTTCAGCGACTCGTCTTCTTCATCCTTGGTGTCCTTGGCCTCTTCATAGACCTTGAGGAAGCCCTCGAACTTGAGCACCGATCCAGTAACGCGGAAGTTATATCGCGTCGAGTTCACCGTCGCGTCGATCTCGACCGTCGTCTGGTCAAATACGGCGGCCGACATCTGGCTTGCCACAAAGCGCTGCCAGATCAGCTTGTAAACCTTCAGCTCATCGTCCTGCAGATAGGGACGCACGTCGTCCGGAGTGCGCAGCGCGGAGCTGGGCCGGATGGCCTCGTGAGCTTCCTGCGCGTTCTGTGCCTTCGTCTTATAAACGTTAGGCTGCTCAGGCATAAAGGGCTTGCCGTAGTCGCGGTCGATCAGGCTGCGAACTTCCGTTAGCGCATCATTGGAGACCCGCACCGAGTCAGTACGCATATAGGTGATCAAACCGACCGTGCCTTCCGAGCCCAGTTCGACGCCTTCATACAGCCGCTGCGCCACCATCATCGCGCGTTTGACGCTCATGCCAAGTTTGCGCGAGGCGTCCTGCTGGAACTTCGAGGTCGTAAACGGCGCCGCCGGATTGCGCCGGCGCTCTGCCTTCTTGACCGTACTGACGGCCCAGGTCGCGGCCCGCAGAGCCTCAACAATGCGCTTGGACTCCTCTTCGTTATTGATCTCCAGCTTTTCGCCGTTGATGCCGAGGAAACGTGCGTCGAAGGACGGTGCTTTTGCGGCGTGCAGATGGGCGTCGAGCGTCCAGTATTCCTTCTTCTCAAATTTCTGGATCTCGCGCTCACGTTCGACAATCAGGCGGAGCGCGACGGTCTGGACACGTCCGGCGGAGAGTCCACGGCGGACTTTGTCCCACAGGAGCGGCGACACCTGGAAGCCGACCAGGCGGTCGAGAATGCGGCGCGTCTGCTGCGCATCGACCAGGTTCCAGTCAATCTCGCGGGGATGGGCAAAGGCCTCCTGCACGGCCTTCTTCGTGATCTCGTTGAAGGTGACGCGATAGACCGGCTTGACCTCTTTTTTGTGGCTGCGTCCGCCGTCGCTGTTGCTGCCAAGCTCTTCGGCAAGATGCGCGGCAATGGCCTCGCCTTCGCGGTCCGGGTCAGGCGCAAGGTAGATGGCATCGGCCGAGCGAGCCAGCTTTTTCAGATGCGCGACCACCTTCTCTTTGCCGGGAATGACTTCATATTCGGTGGAGAAATCGTTGTCAACATCCACACCGAGGCCCTTCTTGGGCAGATCCTTAATATGGCCGAGCGATGCTTCCACTTCGTAACCGGAGCCGAGATACTTCTGAATCGTCTTGGCCTTGGCGGGAGACTCGACGATAACCAAACCTTTAGGCAATGGAACCTCTTCTCAATCTTTTCAAACTGGAACGTAACCTAGCACGAAGCAACGGTGATGGCAAAACCGGAGGGGCGGAAAACTCCCCTCCCGATACGCAATCAGGACGCGTAACCTATTGATCCCTCAGTGAAATGGAGAAAACTTTAGTTTTACGTCGAACGGCGACGGCGGAATACATCGCACGCACCGGACGCTCAGCTAAGCAGCAGCTTTGCTTTCGTCGCCCTTATGAATTTCCGGAAGCGGCGCAACGTCGATGTGGCAGGATGCCTGGCCGCTGATCAGCCACGGGCCGATCAGCCGGTCGATGCTTTCGATGGCGCCGTTCAACTCCCTGGTCAGAAGCTTCTTCCAGCCAATGGTAATTTCGACGTCGAAGCGCATCTCCTGGTTCGTCCTGAAGCTTGGGGCCTCGGGTGAGAGGTGAGTACCGCCAATAATTTTGGCAAGGCTGAGCAGGGAGTGGCTGCCGCATACCGGGCAATGGTCCAAGCGGCTGTCGCTCACGATCTCGCAGTCCATGCACAGGACCGCGGTTTGCAGGGGAACCGCCCGTTCCGCTTAGTTTGGTTGCGAGATTCATCCTAGCCACCCCCTTTGGCAGACTGCTGGCTACAGCTACAGAGAGGGTCAGCTGCTCTCCGGAGTTGCCCAGTCAGCTCTGCAATCGCGGCCAGCTCTGCTTTTATCAGCTCTGCTTTAGAAGACGCGCACGTAGTTCTTACCCGGGAGCTGGCGGATCTTGTTGCTCATCTCCAACTCGAAAAGCGCAGAAAAAATCTCTGAGCTGGAGAGCTCGGAATCAAATTTCTCAATCAGCTCATCGATAGTGGATGGATTGATCGGCCTTGATGGCGGAGAAAACCTTCTGCTGTTCGCCTGGAATCGCTGCGGCCTCAGGCGGCGGATCAAATAATGATGCCGCCTGCGGCGTCGGAAGCTCGGCCTGACGCTCCTGTAACTGCAGGCGGATCTCCGTCGGCAGTTCCTCGAAAACGTCTTCCCACGTGGCGACCAGCTTAGCTCCCTGTTTGATCAGTGTGTTGGGCGTCCAGGCCTGCTTGTTGGTCACATTTCCAGGAACCGCAAAGACCTCGCGGCACTGCTCCAGCGCGCAGCGCGAGGTAATGCGGGTGCCGCTATACTCGCCCGCCTCCACCACCAGCACTCCACGCGACAGCCCGCTGATGATCCGGTTGCGCAGCGGGAAATTGTGCGGATTCGGCCCGGTCGCCAGAGGAAATTCACTGACCAGCGCGCCGCCCAGCTCCAGAATCTGCTCCGAGAGCTTGCGATTCTCACGCGGATAGATCACGTCAACCCCGGTGCCGAAGACGGCAATCGTGCGTCCGCGCGCCTGTACCGCAGCCTTGTGCGCAATCGAATCGATGCCGCGCGCCATGCCACTGATAATCACCAGCCCGCAGTTGGCCAGATCTTGCGAGAGACGCTCGGCCATACCCAGCCCGTACGGCGTGGGATGGCGCGTGCCGATCACCGCAATTCCCACCTCAAGCAGAACCCGAGCATCGCCCCGCACATAAAGGACCAGCGGCGGATCATAAATCTCTCCAGCTGTTCGGGATAAAGCTCGGAGCCCATCGTGACCAGCGTGACTCCGGATGCCTTGGCCAGCTTCTTCAGCTCTTCGTCGGCCAGCCGCAGCGAGTCTCCCAGCGCAATCGACTGCGCGCTCGCAGCTGGCAAACCAGCCGCCTCCAACTCGGTAAGCGGAGCGCGAAAAATATCTTCCACCCGCGGAATGCGCTCAAAAAGCCGCCGGACACGGGTAGCTCCAAGCTGCGGAGTCAGCGAGAGCGCAAGCATTTCGCGGTCACGCGCGGAGACGCATGTTTGAGTAGCTTCAGCCATAAGAGAATCGATGGAGCCGAGTGTAACGGAGCCCCGCGCCTGAGTCACGGAAAAACCAAGCCGTGCCCAAACAAAGCCGCGCCCGCTCAACCTCAGCCGACTTGCGCGAACGGAGTGCGATCTGTAATCGTAGAGGGTTGGCCATACACGATATGCGTGCATTAAAGATTTCTGCAATTTCATTCCTGAATACTGTCCCGCTGATGTGGGACTTTGAACACAACCCCTCGCAGGAGATTCGCGAGAATTTTGAAATCGACTACACCCTGCCCTCGCTGTGTGCCCAGGCGCTGCGCGAGGGCACAGCCGACATCGGCATCATCCCCGTCATCACCACTGCCCAGATTCCTGGCCTTGTGGTGCTGCCTGACGTTGCCATCGCCGCGCTCAACAAAGTGTGGTCGATTCAGTTGGTCAGCAAGATTCCAATCGAGCAGATTCGCACTGTCGCCGTGGATACCTCTTCGCGTACCTCCGTTGGCCTCACCCAGGTCCTGCTGACCAAGTTTTTCGGCGGACGCCGCGAGTTCACTCCGATGCCTCCCGTGCTGGCTCCCATGCTGGAGCGCTGCGACGCCGGCCTCCTGATCGGCGATCCCGCCATGACCGTGCAGACCGACGGCCTCTACAACTACGATCTCGCTGAACTCTGGCGCGCCAAAACCGGACTCCCTTTTGTCTTCGCCGTCTGGGCCGTGCGCAAGGCCGCTCTGGCCGAGATGCGCGCCGGCTTGGACTTGGCAGGCATCTTCGGACGCTCGCGCGATCATGGCCTGCTCCCGCAAAGTCTGGCCGCCATCGCCGCCCAATGGTCCCGCCGCCTGGGGCTCAGCGAAGCCGCAATCGCCGGCTATCTTAGCCAGAACATCCACTACACATTAGACGCCGAGTGCGCGAAAGGTCTCTCGCTGTACTTCACCCTCGCGGCCGAATGCGCCGTAATCGAGCGCGCTCCCGAACTTGAATTTCTCTAAGCAAGCACAGGTGGCCCAAATTCGCCCTCTTTTGGCGAATGTGGGATCAGGAAAGCCCCCAAACTCTTGCCGCGCTTCAGTTCTTTCGGCGAACCTAACGAACCCTCGTGCTCTGCAATCCCACGCCGCTGAAAGAATCATTCCAGGCACTTCCAGCATCTATATAGCAGTTGTTTAATAGCTTCCACCGCCTGATTCAGTTAGACTGGAAGCAGTTCTTTGAAAATGGTCTTTTAACCTTTCAGCTTCGCCTTGAACTTAACGGCGAAGCAGGCCGGCGGCTCCAACCGATTGAATTCGGCGCGGAGCGGCCACGACGCAAAGATCTCCGCGGACTCGCAATATCGAAACTGGCTTTGTTTCGCGGAGCCCGACCGAGACTCAAAAACTGGAGTCCGGCTGGGTGCATTTTTTGGGGGCGTCACGGCTTCGACGGAAACGGTTGCGGCCAGGAGGCATGCAGGGGCGCACACACCCTTAATCGTGTGCAAAACAAACAGTTGCCAACACTGAACTGGCTTACGCAGCTTAATTAGTTAAGTTGCCGTTCTCCGCGGCTTCGCCTACGGGCTTCGGTCAGAACGTCGCACAGTAGGCTGGCTCCAAACCCTACGTCTGGGGGTAGGAGCAAGATCTTCAGGCTAGCCAACTAGGTTTCTTGCCGATTCTTAGCATAGTTGGTGAACGTTGTGGCTAATGACCACGGCAGGAATCGAATAAGCATGTAGTCTCCTTGCTTTCAGCGCTTTCGGACAGGGGTTCAACTCCCCTCGCCTCCACCATTTTTAAGCTGTTTATTATCAATAACTTAGAGATAGACGAAAAGAAACGTACGCGATTTGTACATTCATCCGGGCTATAATGTTCGGCATGAATCCCGCCAGTGTCCCCGCCGTTGAGGCGTACGTCCGTCACTCTGCTGATTGTCCCAAAGCTGATGTTCGCGACTGGAAACGCTGTAAGTGCCCGAAATGGCTTTCCTGGAGGCAGGACGGCACCACTGTCCGCCAGAGCGCAAAGACTCGCAGTTGGGAGAAGGCGCTGGACGCCGCTCGCCGTCTTGAAGAGAAGTTCCGTCTCGCTCTCAACGGAGAGCCGACCGCCATTCAGGACGCTGTAACGCTGGAGAAGGCGGTAGAGCAATACCTTGCTGACAAGAAGAGCCAGAAGATCGGCGCTCAGTGGCAGGGCAAGATCGAACACACGCTGCAGAAGCAGCTCCTCGGATGGGCGAAGCTCCACAACGTGTACTTCCTGACTGACCTCACGCTCCAGAAGTTGCAGGAGTTCCGGCATACCTGGACGGTCGCGGACATTACCGCCGCGAAGACTCAGGAACGTCTGCGCTCATTCTTTCGATGGTGCCAAACCCTCGGCTGGATCGCGAACAACCCCGTCGCTCAACTCAGCCGAATCAAGGTCCGCCAGAAGCCGACGGACTGGTTCACTGATGCGCAGTTCGCCAAACTCCTCGACGCAGTTTATCTGTATGACAAGCGCGACAAGGCGAGTCCTGGTCTCAGCCCGAATGCCGAAAGATTGCAGACGCTGTTGTCGCTCATGCGCTATTCCGGCCTTGCAATCGGCGATGCTGCGACCCTTGAGCGCGAGCGTCTCAACGAAGACGACACGCTCTTTCTCTACCGGCAAAAAACCGGCGTGCCCGTTTTCGTTCCCCTTCCCCACGACGTTGCCGAATCTCTGAGAAATGTTCCGCCCGGACCGAAGCCGAATTCGCGCTATTTCTTCTGGTCCGGCAATGGTGAAAGGAAAAGCACGGTGGCCGATTGGCAACGTGCGTTTTATCGGCTGGTTGAGTTAGCGGACATCAAGAATTCCGATGACACCCCGAAACGATGCCATCTGCACATGCTCCGCGATACGTTCGCGGTGGACCTTCTCCTGAACGGGGCGAAGCTACAGGATGTGTCACTGCTGCTTGGCCACAGTTCCATCAAGATTACGGAAAAGCATTACGCGCCGTTCGTGCGTGAGCGCCAAGATCATTTGATAGAAGAAGTGCGAAAGGCGCGCGCGAAGGCTGAAGAGAAAAGAGCGAAAGCAAAAGCATCGGGGCAGCGGTAGCCTGTTGCTTACTCACTGTTGAACCCATCGGTTTGCTTCACCAATTCCGGTGGAGTGCCGCCTCCTGTAGCGTTCCTTTCGGATTGCCCGTCGCGATCAGTCGCAAGGTGCCCGCAAACCTCCCAGAACCCGACTTTGGGCCCGGTAGTGGTTCGATGGCGTCTGAACCCGCTTCGTGACCCTGAGGATCTGCATGGAATCAAATCTTCAGCCTGCTGATAAGCGGCAGGTTGCAGATTTTCAGCTTTCGACGGCAACGCAAACAGTCGTGGGCGTTTAATCCAACCATTTCAATATCCTCTTTGAAAAACATGTAATAGATGCAATTCTGGGTATAGCTTCAGAAAGCTTTATGAGCGATCCGAACGAGGTTGGGAACGCTGGCTAAAGAGGACGGTTAGTATGGACCTTCGAACTGCACAGTTCCGTGAGTGTTGCTTCAAAACACTCCCGGCCGACGGCTTGAAGTTGGTTTGGGAGATCACACACCATTGTACGTTCGGTTGCAGCTACTGTTTTCAGGCAAAAAAGAGAAATGAGAATCGTATCCGGGTCCTGCACCCTACCGATTTCCGAACCATCATAACCAGGATGCCACAACTGGGCGTAAGCGACGTCTTGCTTACCGGGGGCGAGGTGCGCTGGGTGAAGGATGCTCTTCCGGACATTTGCGATCTTCTGACCAACGAGTCGATTACCTATTCTTTATCAACAAACTATATCCACGATCGCGATTTTATTGACTTTCTGCTGCAGCTAAGACCTAGAGCCCTCAATATCAGTTGGGACCCGCGCACGACGGAAACGCAGGACGCTAATAGGCGGTTGTCAGACCGTGTCCGCCACGTCCTATTGAGGTGCCAGCAGGAGGACATCCCATTGAAGGCAACGGGGGTTGTTACCTCAGAGTCGTTGCCACACTTGCGTGAGTATCTCGCTGAGGCGTCCCAGTTTGCCTCAGACTTTAGCTCGCTCTCAAGCGTGTATGTGACCTATCCGCATGATATTGGATACGTCAAGGCAAATGTCGGCCCTGGGGAGGACATTCTACGAAGAACTTTGTCGGAGGTAACCATCTCTGAAGCACTGCGAGAGAGGGTACGTTTCGTAAATTTCCATCGCTTTAACGCACCTCTGCAGGGGTGCCCCGCTGGCAAGCAGGTAGCCCACCTCGAACCAAACGGAAACATATATCCTTGTCACCTACTCGCAAACCTACCCCAAGAAACGTTTCTAATGGGGAATCTGCTCACGGATCCCCCTGCGGAATTGCTTTTTCGCTTGCAGGACTTTGGAAGGCGAACCACGGAGGCGGTAGAGGATTATAAAGCGATTGACGAATGCAGAAAATGTCGCGTCGCGAAGGAGTGTGGAGGCGGTTGTATCGCTGAAGTCGTGTCAATTGGCAAATTGATCGAGCCGCAATTGGTCTGCAAGAAAATCAAGCCGCGTCCCAAACCGGCCTTATTTGAGCTCGGTGCCCCGGCACTCCCCCTCGTGTCAAGCCCAATTGCTGACCTTTCGCAGTTGGAGGAACAGAAAATCGCAAGCAATATACAGCAAAACCTGCGGAAAGGGCACGACCTTGCCCACGGATTTGATCATGTCAGCTGCGTCGTGCGATATGCCCGGCACATTGCAAGAAAAGAGGGTGCCAACCTCAGGATTGTGACAGCTGCTGCCTATTTTCATGACTTCGAACCGAGACGAAAGCTCATTTACGCACAGCATACAGAGTATTCAGCACAACAGCCGCCTCGTTTTTGAAAACATTAGGCTTCACAGAGTCGGAAGTCGCTCAGGGTCATATGTGCATCGTCTGTTCCACCTATGGCGCACAAGGCCTCGGTATGACTCCGCTTTCCATTGAGGCGAAGTGTGTACGTGATGCTGACTGGCTGGACGCAATTGGCGCGCGGGGGATTGCCAGAGTTTTTGCGTTTGGCGCAGCGCATGGCTCTGAGGAACTTGGAGCTGTCGAGTGGCCGTTGAATCCGCCTCCTAAGAAACGTATGAGCCAAATCGGACCCGATCCGTCGCCGATTTATCATTTCTTTTCGAAACTTCTTTGGATACGAGACCAAATGGAAACAGCAACCGGCAGACGACTGGCGGAAACAAGACACGAAAGGATGCTAGTCTTCTCGCTCAATACAGAGGAGCAATTGGTAGTCTTAATGATTATATGTACTGAGTCAGTTGGGACGGAGGTAAGAGCTGAGGCGAGGGAACTGCGCGGCCTAACGCGATATCGGGGCGGCTCGGTGTAATCGGCATCATAACTTGCGATGAGTGGTGCGGTTGGCATAGACGCGCCGAATTGCGGATTCGCTAATGCGCATATTGATGTAGCCGCGTTTGTAGCGGCTTTCCTCGCACCCTTCCATAATCACGCCGGGCTCGTCACGGAAGAGTTCCCTTACCTTGTCAACCCCGAAGTTCCACAAATCTGCGACGTGCTGCACGGAGTAATGCTTTTCAAACGCCACCCCAGAAGGGTTGCTGCACGTCTCCGAGGAGCCGACGTTGCCGGACACATCCCCGACTCCATTGCTGCCCTCATTGAAGCGATGCATTACCTGGCCCGACTCCCCCTTGAACCTATTTAAGTTGGCTGCTTCAGCGCGGCAGCGTGCGCAATTCTTACTCCCCGAATCCCCCGCCATGTCCAGCGCCCATTCCATGCCCAGCGTCCA
>CAWCZZ010000007.1:0-301339 GCA_963800195.1 uncultured Acidobacteriota bacterium | reverse complement strand
CGATGCAATCGCGGAGCAACATGCTTGTAGGTGGCGAGCCCTCCTGAGAGATTGCGCGCCTTAAAGCCGTGCTGCAAAAGGATGCGGAGGCCGTAGTAGGAGCGCTGACCGACCCCGCAGTTCAGCCAGATTTCGCGGTCGCGGGGGAGTTCTCCGAGGTCGGCTGCGCAACTGGGGCAGCGGAAGATTAACTGCGCCTCGATGTGCCCGGTGGTGAACTTCTCCGGCTGACGCACATCCACCAGCAACGCGTCAGTCCTAAATAATGACTCCCATGGGGCTAACGGAACGTCACCGCGGAGCACGTTGCCGGCGATCATGCCGGCCATGTTAACCGGGTCCTTGGCGGCGCCGAATTGGGGTGCGTCACAAAGTTCGGCTTCTTCAAGGTCAAAGACGCTGGCGCCGTCCTGGATGGCCATGGCGATGACGTCGATTCTTTTCTCCACTCCCTCACGCCCGACTGCCTGAGCTCCCAGAACGCGCCCGTCCTCGGAGGAGAACAGCAGCTTC
Source organism: uncultured Acidobacteriota bacterium (assembly GCA_963800195.1). Classification (GTDB taxonomy): domain Bacteria; phylum Acidobacteriota; class Terriglobia; order Terriglobales; family Acidobacteriaceae; genus TOLSYN. Next base: position 300,826 of record CAWCZZ010000007.1, on the reverse strand, counting down.
AAGTGGATGGTGCTGGCTCCAGGGTAGTAGGCGACGTGGTGCGCGGGATGCAGATATATCGCCTTGAAGTCCGTTATTCCAAGACGGCGAAGTGCTTTCTCGTTGGCGCCCGTGGTGGCAACTGTTAATCCGAAGAGACCGCAAACTGCCGTACCCTGCACGCCACGGAAGTATGCCTCCTGCCCGCAAATGGAATCGGCAGCTACGCGACCCTGACGGTTTGCCGGCCCGGCGAGGGGCACCAAGCCCCACTCCCGGGTGACAATATTGCGCGTCTCGACTGCGTCGCCAACTGCCCAGATGTTGGGATCGCTGGTGTGCATTTGTTCATCCACGCGGATTCCGCCGCGCTGTCCAATCTCAAGGCCAGCCTCTTTCGCCAGTTTGATCTCCGGGCGCACCCCGATGGAGAGCAGCACTAAATCTGCGGGAAGGCTGGCACCGGACTGGGTCTTGACCACCAGGCCGCCCAAAGAAGATTGTTCGAATGCGGCCAGCGGATCAGCCAGGTGAAGAACAATACCATTCTGCGTTAAATGCTCCTGAACTGCTTCTGCCATCTCGGGGTCGAGCGGCGGCAATACTTGATCCAGCATCTCCACCACGCTCACCAGGATGCCCCGGCGAGCAAGATTTTCAGCCATTTCCAGACCCACAAACCCGCCGCCTACGATGACCGCGCGCTCGACCTTGCGATCCTCGAGCCAGGAGCGATTCTGGCGGCTATCCGGAATGGTTCGGAGGGCGAAGACTCCGGGAAGATCGACACCGGGAAGTGGCGGACGTATCGGCACAGCCCCCGGAGATAAAACGAGCGCATCATAAGGCTCACGGTAGATTTCGCCAGTCTGCAAGCGCTTCACCTCGATTTCCTTGCGCTCGCGGTCAATCGAAAGCACCTCATTCTCAGTGCGAACGTCGATGTTGAAGCGTGAGAGTAAGAGTTCCGCCGAGGCAAGGAGCAACTTCTGCTCGTCCTGAATGACGTTGCCGACATAGTAGGGCAATCCGCAGTTGGCAAACGAGACATAAGGCCCGCGATCAAAAATGACGATCTCGGCGTCTTCCGATTGCCTCCGCAGCCGTGCAGCGCAGGACGCTCCTCCCGCAACGCCGCCCACCACCAAAACTCTCTTTGCCATTTGATTCTTCCCTTCTCTTCGCGAAGACCTTTGCTGCTCGCGGTAACGCGCTAACGAAAAAATGCAAACGAGTGGCAATCGTTACAGAATCCTGCTGAAAAAAGTATTGCGCGCCTGAATGCGCGAACAAGGCTACTTTCCCAAGGGCGGCGACTGCAACTGCCTGGCCACGCGGGCACGGACGCGCGCCGCCACCGGTGCGGCCGGTACCTTGCCTGGCAACGCATGCATGCTGTCACCGTATCCCGCAGGCTCGAAAGAAAAGCTTCGCAGGGCGTACATCCGGCCATATGCCGCTCTAATTCCTCGCACAGTACCCCGTCCAGATTCCCGTCCAGATATTCGGAAAGATTGGCAAATATCTGCTTGCATTTGCGGGAGCGCGGGAGTGCAGAACTTGCCAGGGGCTTCACCCGCTTCTCCGCGCCAGTCGGGGCCAATGCAAGTTCCTTACGAACAAAGAGGCGCGCCCGATGCAGACGTACGCGCACGTTGCCTTCCTTGAGGTTCAGAATGCGGGCAATCTCTTCATTCGATAGCTCTTCAACATCATGCAAGACGAGCACGATCCGGTACGATGGTGGAACCTTCTGGATGGCGCGCATCAGGCGCCCCATGTCGTGGCGCACGATCGCCACTTTTTCCGGCGAGGGCCCTCCGGCGGCGAGCTCTCGAAGATGATCCATTTCCGCTGCATCCGGCATGAGTTGTCCAATGACAGGTGTTCCTTTGGCGCGAACTTGCTTTTGCGCCGAGACATCCAGCAGCGATTTCGGGCCACCGTGTAGAGCCAGGTTGTAAGCGCTTTCGGATCAGCGAAGTGGGACAGGTATGGAATCGCCTTGATCAGCACTTCCTGCATGGTGTCCTCAGCGTCCTCGCGGTGTCCGCAAACACTCATGCTGAATGAGAACACCGTGTTCTGGAGAAGCTCGACGGCTTGGAGTATGTGAGCAGGGGTACCCGATTGCAACAACTCGAAAGCTCTTTTGACATCGGATCGCATTGTTTAAACTCGGCTCCCACGCGGAACTTAGGCTACATCATAGAATGAACATGACGTTTCTACGACGTTCGCTCGCCGGTCAGAGGGTCTATCGTGAACTCCCAGCCGCAGTATTGGCGGCAGCGGCATCCGGCGGGCAGTGCAGGCATCGGGTTTGGATTCGCGAGTCAACCGTTTGAGCGAAGGTCGCGAACTCTACCTTTCCAACGCTCATGCATGGGAAGTCGGCTAGCCCCTTGCGGCGGCGCGCTTCCTGTGTGCGGCACACGTCCACAACCAGGCGCAGGCAGTTCCGGTTTTCCGACCACTCAGTGCGTTGAGCGTTGATCAAGCTGTACATGCGCAGTCCCAACGCCTTCTCCAACGCGATGAGCCCCCCGCCCTCGCTGAGATGGAACCGGTCATGATGCGCCGAGCCTCGACCGCAGCGAAGCGCGCCCAGGACGCTGTATCCAACTCGATGGCCGCAGCAATGCCAAGCTGCTCTTCCGCGGCCAGAAACCAACAACCGTCGTGCGCCAGCCAATTCTTGGCAAACAGTTGCAGTGACTTCAACAGCTCTTCCCGAGTCATTTCGTCGTATGCACTCATTCTCTTCACCATGTCTCTTATGGTACAAATCGCGACGCCCGCTGATACCCGACCATAACTATTCGTTTGATTTCCAGTTGGGTGTTGCGACCCGAAGCGCTCGTCAGCGCACTGGCGCCTGCTGCTTGATTCGTCAAACCAGCCCGCCTTACTGCCGGGGTAGCTGTCAAATTCAGGTACATAGGGCTTTATGTCGAGCAGCGGCGTTCCATTGATTACATCGATATCCGCTACCTCAACGCTGTCTTCGTGAACGCTTAAGAGCCGTACCACCGACATTCCAATTGGATTAGGCCGTACTGGAGAGCGAGTGGAGAACACTCCGCGAAGGACTGTATCGAGAAATGGCCTGACCAGTAATTGCCCGGGCGGAGATTCATGAAAGTAATAGATAAGCCAGATTCGTCAAATCCCTTCAAGTCTTGCAGTCCTTGACGGAAAGGAGTATCGACCTGCACTACTCCCCTTGCCCCGCTCGCACGAGAGGGCTGAATGGGCGTTCCCGCGGCTGTATTGAAGGGACTGTGTATGGTCCCGATTGCAGCATACGAATAGCTCATGGAACTGATTGCATCCTCCGATTTGTAAACCATCGTCCTATTTGTCTCGTGGCTGCTGGCCGCGTTCCAAACGTACTCGAGCGTAGGAACTACCCGGCACTTACGATCTTTGCAGCTCGCGCATAAGAGCCAAGGTTGAAAGCATTGGTGTAGCCGAGTTTTTGCAATCTCTTCTTCGCCATCCCGCTTCGCATGCCGCTATGGCAGTGCAGCAGCAGTACCTGGTTCTTGTTCTTTACGCGAGGCGGCAAGGCGGCTGCAATTTCCCCAAGAGGGAGGTTGATCGCATTCGGTAAATGTGCCGAGCTGTATTCGCCGGCGCTGCGAACGTCAATTACCAACGCTCCGCTCTTAAGATGGGCCTGTGCGTCTTCGATTGAAATCCGGCCGACCAGTTTCGGTACAAGAATGACCGCAATGGCTACCGCGATAATTAAAGGTATTGTCGATCCATACTTTTACACTTACCCTGCGTTCGGAGGCTTTTATAAGCTTGACATGAAACCGGTCAGGCCGCCCGCGCCAATGTTTCTCTTGGCGAGCTGTCAACCGCCTGAGGGTCATGCTTCCGCTCTCGATGACGAATATCTCCGTATTCTTGCCTTCTGAGAAATTGGATTCGGCATAATTCTTTTGATTGTCGGTTAGCTAGGTGTATATTACAACTAGTGCGGGATTAAAAGGAGAAAATGTGAAAATTGCAGTGGCGACGACTGACGGAGTTTCCCTTTCGCAGCATTTTGGCCAGAGCAAAGGATTTGTGGTGTTCGAGGTGGACGGAACGAAGATAGTCAGCAGTGAACTGCGCACCAACCAGGACACGCCCCACAACGAGGGAATCTGCAATCACGGTGATCAGCCGCATCAGGGAGCACATGGCCATCGGGGCATTCTCGGCCTTCTGCGGGATTGCAGCGTGGTGCTCTGTGGAGGAATGGGAGCAGGAGCATCACAATCATTGCAGGCGAGTGGGCTCAAACCGGTGGTCATTCTGGGACCTCGCACCGCTCACGAAGCTGCCACAGCCTATCTATGTGGAGATGTCCCAGTCGTACCGTCGGCCTTCTGCAACTGCCAGCACTAAGAAGTGCGGGGCGCGCTGTGCGGGTGGCCCACGCTCACCACCGTGTGGGCACATCCAATCGCGGTGGTCTGTGTGCGCCCTGCTCTTCATCCAATTCTTCCTTCGGTCTCTCTTCATCAGCCTGGCTCATCACCTATCATGTCATTAGTTGCGCAGTTCCTTAATACAGCAACACGTGATCTATGTCACAGACAAAATTTGTGCCCGCGTAGCAAAGTCTCTGACTGACGCTTGCGTTTTTATTTTCCGCTTCTCGAGGCGGCTCCAAATCGCGCAGCGCCTTTATGTTACGGAGGCTCTAAAAATGTATCTACGCCGAATTTTTCCAATCCTGATTGCGAGCGTGTTCATGCTGGTCGGCACTGCACTTGCCGGCGGAATGGACGGAAGAACGCTCTATCGCGAAAACTGCCGAGTCTGCCACGACAAGGGGTCGCCACATAAGCAGTACACCCCGATGACGCTTACACAGGCTCAGTGGCGTTCGTTCTTCTCCACGAAGTTAGTGTCTTCCCACAAGAGCGTCATCCATCCCACAACGGGCAAGAAACTGCTTGAGTCACTTACCCCCGAGCAGATGAAAGCTATCCAGCGTTTTGCGATTGATCACGCCGCCGACTCCGAGCAACCGGCAACCTGCGGTTAGCCAGAGCGAGGCACTGAAAACTTTAAGACTTTCGAGGGAGGACACACATGCGACTAAAGTTCGCAGCTTATGTTCTATTGCTCTGTCTCGCCAGCGCTCCGGCACTTTGGGGGCAGCAGATATCCACTCCGTCCAACGACAATGCCCAACTTCGCCAGGAAGTGGAGCAACTGAAGAAAATGCTCGCCGATTTGGAGCAAAAGCTCGCCGCGCAGGAGAAGAAGGCCGAACCAAGTGCACCCGCTGCTCCTGCTACTGCAACCACTGCTCTTTCTGCCGAACCGGCACCCACAGCCACTGATCTGCAGGCACAGGTTAAAGATCTGGATGAACGTGTACAGAAGACCGAGATGCATGCCGCGCTCGATCGTCTGAATTTTGCGGCGATTACCGCTATGAATTGCATTCCATCTATGAACACATTCCCGCGCACTACGATGGCATGCAGTTGCAAAACGCTCTGGTTCGTACCGTGTTTTGTTTTAACAACGGAGCACTTGGCTGCAATCCGATGCTGCCCCTCAACGCCCCAGCAGGCGCGCAAGGCATGGGCGCAACTACCTTCATCAACAGCAGCGGTAACAACTACGCCCTCTATCAACAGTTCCTCAATGCCGTCACATACGCAGATCTGCAAACTGCTGTGGCAGGCTTTAAGCAGATGTTCGGTCCGGTGGGATTCGCTGCCTTCCAGCAAAGCCTGTTGCAGCAAATCGGCGTGACGGCGGCATACAAGTACCAGAACCAGTCCCTCCAGACAAACCGGCTACGCCTGAATTTCGACACGAAGATGACTGAGAACTTCAGCTTTACCGGCCGCCTCAGCATGTACAAGGTTTTTGGCGACTCCACGGGTGTCCAGATATTTAACGGCCAGCCTACCTCTGTGAATGTGGATGGTACAACTGCAACGGTTCCGAATTCCGATATTCTGCGAGTCGAGCGGGCGTATTTTAACTGGACCAAAATCGCTGGCACCCCGTTCTACCTCTCGATTGGGCGGCGTCCGTCAACGGAAGGCCCGCCGATGAATCTGCGGCAGGACGAACCTCGGGGCGGAACTCCGATGGGATCGCTGATCGACTACCAGTTTGACGGAATCACGCTTGGCTATCACATCGGCGACAAGACCACACTGCGCGCCTGCTATGGAGTAGGATACGATTCCGGCTTTGGTAATGGCCCTGTTTCTAATGGCTTGTCTGATACAAATTTCATCGGCGCTAATCTGGACCTTTGGGCCACGGATGACACGCTGGTCCAGTTTACCTACGCGCATGCGTTCAATGTCACCGACGGCTTCGACGGCCTTACCGTGTTCCAGACGAATCCGCTGACGGGAGAGACGGGGCTTCCGCCGGCGATCTTGCGATTTACGCCGACAACGAACCTGGGTTCAATCGACCTTGCAGGACTTCTCGTCCAGCGGCACTTAGGGCGCTTCGATCTGTTTGCAAACATCAATTGGGACTGGCTTAACCCCATCGACGTGACAGGACCTTTTGGTGGGCTCGGGTCAGATCCGTTTAGCACTCCGCTCGGCCACAATGGGTACATGTTTTATGCAGGCGCTCGCTACGACTTTCCGAATGACCGCACTAAGGCGGGTTTCGAGTTCAATCATGGATCCAAGTACTGGTTCAATTTCGCACTGGCGCAAGATGACATCATCGCGCCGAAGACCAGCACTCGCGGCAACGTCTATGAGGCTTATCTAACCCACCGTATCAATCCTCACTTCATCGCCAAGGCGGACTACATCCACTACGACGCGCAGTGGAGCGGGTCTGGTTGGGACGTCGGAGCGCCCGAGAAACTCAGTGGTACTCCTCAGGTTCTCGGGTTCCCGACATTCAACACAGCCAACATGGCATCACTCGGTCTTATCGCGCGCTTCTAGCTGCACCCCTGGGTGGGGCCGACTCTGTCCGGTCCCACATTTTTCAGCCATGCCCGGAGAGCAAATATGAATTCGAAAATCTCTCGCCGCGACTTTCTGAAAGCATCTACCGCTGGTGCGGCAATTGCCGGGAGTAGTGCTGCAGTCGCAGAACCGATATCGCGTCCGCCCGGACGCCGGGGCAGTGAGCGCGTCGAACTGATCGCTACCAACTGCGAGATGTGTTTCTGGCGGTGCGGAGTTTTAGCCGAAGTCAAAGATGGCAAAATTCTAAAACTGCAAGGCAACCCCAATCACCCCTTAACCAAAGGTAAGCTATGCGCGCGCGGAAATGCAGGGACACAGTTGTTATATGATCCGGACCGGCTGAAATATCCCCAGCTTCGAGCCGGTTCGCGAGGGGCCGGGCAATTCAAGCGCGCCTCGTGGGATGAGGCGCTCGATCAATTTGCCGGCAGACTGAAAGAAATCAAACAGAAGTACGGTCCGGAGGCGGTTGCGTTGTTTAATCATGGCGTGGGTTCAGGTTTCTTCGCCACGTTGATGAAGGCTTACGGCACGCCCAATTCAGCCGAAACTGCATTCGCCCAGTGCACGGGGCCGCGCGATGTTGGATATCAGCTTACGTTCGGTCGTCCGGTGAATTCTCCGGAGCCTGTCGACTTCGTAGAGTCCAAGCTGATTGTTCTGATCGGGAGCCACATTGGAGAGAACGTCTTCACATCTCAGGTAACAGCTTTTTCAGAGGGACTGAGCCGTGGAGCGAAGCTGCTGGTGGTCGATCCTCGATTTTCTACGGCGGCTTCCAAGGCAAACTGGTGGCTCCCGATTAAACCGGGCAGCGATACCGCATTGCTTCTTGCATGGGCCAATGTTCTGATTACGGAAGATCTGTACGACAAAGAATTCATCGGGCAGTATGCCAGCGGGTTCAAAGAACTGGCTGCCCATGTGCAAGGCTTCACTCCTGAATGGGCAGAGTTATTAACAGACATCGCTGCCGCCCGGATTCGCGAGACGGCGCGTGCCATGGCCGAGGCCAAACCCGCTGTGGCACTCCACCCCGGCCGTCACGTGACTTGGTACGGCAACGACACGCAGCGCGCACGGGCAATGGCGATTCTCACCGCTCTGCTTGGCGCCTATGGCCGCAAGGGTGGCATTTTCCTGCCGACGAAAGTGAAGCAAGGAAGGATCCCTTTGCCGCCGATGCCGGACTCCGAAAAAGGCCGCGCCGATGGTGGCGGCGACCGATATCCTTTGGCAGCAGAAGAGGCGCAGGGCTTGACCCAGGGACTCGTCGAAGCCACAATCAACGCCAAGCCTTACCCCATTAAGGCATGGATCGTCTATGGAGAAAACGTTTTAGAGAGTATCCCGCAGAAACAGCGAACACTGGAGGCGATCAAGCAGCTTGAACTGCTGGTCGTTATTGATGTGCTGCCCAATGAGCAGTCCGACTATGCGGATATCGTATTGCCGGAGGCGACGTATCTGAACGTTACGACCCTCCCGCGATTTCGACGACTTCAAAGCCCCCCTTTATCGCAATAAGGCAACCTGCCTGCACGCCGATGTACGAATCCAAGCCCGGCTGGTGGATTACCAAACAGATGGCGAAGCGGCTCAATCTCGCTGCCTATTTCCCGTGGAACGATCCGGACGATCACCTTCGCCGCCTCGTCGCACCGCTGGCAGTGAATTGGTCCGAGTTGATGAGCCTGGGTGCTGTTTCGTTTCCGGGCAAGCCTTACATCGAGGACCGGGTGGAAGAGGACGGACCGCTGTTTCCCACCCAGAGCGGCAAGATCGAACTCTACTCCACGGTGCTGAACGATCTTCACTTCGACCCCATGCCTGTGTACAGCGCACCGGAGGAGCCTCCTTCGGGCTATCTCCGGCTTATTTACGGCAGGGCTCCCATGCACTCGTTTTCGCGGACGGAGAATAATGCGTGGCTGGACGACCTGATGCCGGAAAACCAGGTTTGGGTCAGCACCAAGAATGCGTCGTTGCTGCGACTGGAAGAGGGCGATGTGGTCACGCTTGAAAACCAGGACGGCTTCCGCAGCGATCCCATCCATATTCGCGTTACTGAAAGGATTCGCGATGATTGCGCTTACATGGTGCACGGTTTCGGGGCTGTCGCACCGAAAATGCGAAAAGCCAACCGGCGCGGTGCTTCTGACACGAAGCTTATTACGCGAGTTTCAGTGGATCCGATCATGGGCGGAACGGGAATGCGGGTGAACTTCGTCCGCTTGCTCGCGAACGAGAGGAAAGGATAGTCACGATGGCGCGCTATGCAATGGTCATCAAGACGGAACGGTGCGTGGGATGTCAGTCCTGCACCGTTGCCTGCAAATCGGAGTGGAATGTGCCAAACGGTTATGCCCGGACGCGAGTCCCCGAGACTGGAACTCGCGGCACGTTTCCCAGGCTCAACACCAGCTTTCACGTGAACCAGTGCAATCACTGCGACCGGCCGACGTGCGTCCCGGCGTGCCCCAGCGGGGCGACGTATCAGGCGGAGGACGGGACGGTGCAGATTGACCGCGCACTGTGCATCGGCTGCGGTGCTTGCGTGGCCGCCTGTCCCTACCGCGCGCGTTACATTGATCCCGAAGCGGGGAAGGCCGATAAGTGCAACTTCTGCGCGCCACGCCGCGAGCAGGGGCTTGCACCCGCCTGCGTGTTGACCTGTCCCGGAGATGCAAAGGTCTTCGGAGATCTCGAGGATACCTCCAGCGATGTTTATCACATGGTCTATCGCGAGGGTGCGCGCCGCATGGTGAGCGACGCGGTTTCTATTGGTCCCAACGTCTATTACACCGGAACCCCGGAGCACATGGAGGTGCAGGCTGCCAGCTTTGCGCCTGTTCCGCCGCGTACGATCGCTCCCGGTCTCATATGGGGAGCTTTCGCTAAGAAACTGGTCCTGTTCGCCGTCGGGGCGAGCTTTGCAGGACAGGCCATCGCATTTTTCCGCCAACTAGCGGTTGGCGAAAAGCACTTTGAGGGCTGACATGAACCAACAGCAGATTCCTTCTCACCCTGTTCCTCTTACAGCCGACCTGGCCACGGCAATGGAGCAGTTGAGTATTAAGAAGCATGATGTGGCCATTGTTCTCCTGCATTGGTTTAATGCCATGGTCTGGCTTGCAGAATTACTCACTGGCCTGGCTCTGATCGTGGGACCGGCCTATCGAGTGATGCCGCTGTGGTACATCACGATGATCGCCGGCGCCCTCGGTTCGCGTGCCAACATGTTGCGCTTCCATATCGCAATTGGCCTGACGTGGATTGTGGTCTTCATTGTGTATGGTGTTTTCGGCTTTCGAAATTATCTCCGCAAGGAGGTGCTGGTCAATGAAATGGGGCTGGATAAAGACGATTGGCAGTGGTTGCGGATTCGCCTATTGCTGATCCTGCACCGTACAGAGGAGGAGTTGCCGGAGCAAGGCTCCTATAACGCCGGGCAGAAGCTGTTCGCTCTGCTGGTTTACGCCACTTTACCCTTGATTGCGGTTACGGGAGTTATTATGAGCTTCCACTTGTTTGGAACCGCCGTGGTCGCTTGGGCGATGCTGCTCCACTTTGTCGCCGTTGGAATGGTTGTCTCCGGTCTGATGGTGCATGCGTATATGGGTGCGGTCTTCCCGGAGGAACGACCCGCCTTCTTCTCAATGATTACAGGGAGGGTCAACGAACTCTTTGCGTATAAACATCACTTCAAATGGTGGAAACAGACTAAAATAGAACAGAGAAGCTGGCAGCAGGAATTCCAATCAACCGAGCCGGGCAAGCTGAAAAGCGACTAGTCGTCTCCCGGATTTCGGGAGGAGCAAACGTTGGTAAAGAATAAAGCTGAATCGATCGCGCCGTGTTTTCCAAGCCAAAGGCTAGACGTGCGTCCAGCACAGACCGGCTTATTTATCAGCGGCAGAGCCACATATGTAAAGCCTTTGCGAACCCCGTTCGAATCCAGGTACTGGAGATGCTCGGAGAGCGTGCGCGGTACGTATCCGAATTGCTTGAGGAATTGGGCATTTCCAAGCCGAACCTCTCGCAACATCTGGCAATTTTGAGGAATTCCGGGGTGGTATCCACAAGCCGGGTAGGTAAGCAGTTGCTATGTACTCTCGCCTTGCCAGAGGTGAAGACGGCGTGCGAACTTATCCGCAACGTGCTCCGAAGCAGGTGGCCGAGGGGCGCAAACTTGTAGTGTAAGGGCCCGGCTTGGCAAAGAATTTCACACCCACGAGAGCTCCTGACTTCTGCCGCTATAACGACGAATCCGGATCAACTTGCGTCCGCGCAGATCTTCGAGCTCCGGCTCGCGGAAAGCACGCTCGCGCGGATGAGAGCTTTCAGTGACTTACAGCGCCATTGGTGCTCTCTAACTGCCTGATAATACTTCGCTTACAGCTCTCGTAACCCAAAGGTCGCAAGTTCAAATCTTGCCCCTGCAATCTTAGGTAATTTATTTGGTTTCAACGGCTTCCAATTTCGGCGATTGGGAGCCATTCTCGTTTTTCGAGCTTAATGGCGGTTAAGCTGTGAGAATCCGACAAAGCTTTCACCGCTTTCGCCATCGCCGCTCCCAACTTCTGAGCTGCTTCCACGTTTTGCTTCCATTCAGGCTGACCGCCATACACGTCCATCCGATACGCACGCGGCGACGACTGTTAGAGGATAGAACTCGAGGGCGGAAGGCGCCATTTTTGATCCCGTTCTTGCGAATGGAACTAAAGCATCGGGTACAGAAACGCGCGGCTGATCCTGGCGAATAGCGTAGCATTACATATGCTACCTTGTAACGAATCCGGAAGAACCGCATTTCTTCTTCGTGCTGAAAGCGTTCAGAAGTGGGGGCATCAATGAACGAGCTACTCGTAGTTATAGGTTTTCTGATCCTTTACCTGGCGCTAACCCGGTTCGTCTTGCCTAAGCTCGGGGTGCCGACTTGAGCTGTGCCTAATCCTAAGACCCGAGTGTCGGGTCCTGATCAAGACAGCGGTAAAGCGAATCCGGGGCAGGGGTGCTGAAACGGCGCACACGTGACCTCCAACTATCCCGGCCATGCATAGGCAGGAGTGTTCCAGTAGAAAAATCGTTTCGCAATGCCGCGATCAGTAAATATGGGCGTACAATCGCCTGACTCGGGGTCCATCTCAATTTAACGGAAGGACGGAAATCTATGGCAACGGTGCGTACCACTTGCCGGCTATGCCTGGTTCGCTGCGGCATGAACGTGGAGGTCGAGGACGGCAAAATTGCCAGGATTACTGGGGACAAGAGTCATCCCATGAGCCAAGGCTTTCTGTGCGCTAAGGGCGTGGCTTCGCTGGACCTGATGACGGCGCCGGGACGCATCCTGTATCCGCAGAAGCGGGTGGGCGAGCGCGGCTCGGGCCAGTGGAAGCGGGTTACCTGGGACGAGGCGCTGGACGACATCGCCGCGCGCTTGCAAAAGATTATTGCCGCACATGGCGCTCGCGCCGTTGCCGTGCAAGCGCTGCCGCCCAAAGAGTATTTCGTCTACGACCTGTTCTGCGACGCGCTCGGCGGTGCGACGTTCTTCAAGCATGATTCGCATCAATGCTTCACGCCGCAACTGATTTCCGACGTGCTGACCTTCGGCAACCTGCTTACCTACATCGGGTTTGCCGACCTGGACGCGGCCGACGTCATCATGCTCTGGGGCGTGAATCTGCCGGAGACGAACGGCTCCAAGCACATGCGGGTAAAGGACGCGGTGAAGCGCGGCGCGCGCACCATTGTGATCGATCCTCGTCCCATTGCCCCAGCGCGCGAGGCCGACCTGTGGTTGCGCATCCGGCCGGGAACCGATGGCGCCTTGGCCTATGGCTTGATCAACCTGCTGATCCAGAACGGCTGGTACGACAAACAATTCGTGAGCGACTGGACGGTCGGGTTCGAGGCGCTGGCTGAGCGCGCCGCCGCCTACACTCCGGAACGGGTGGCCCAGATTACCTGGATTCCCGCCAACGATATCCGCCGTGCGGCCGAGATGTTCGGCACCGCTTCGGCTGCCTCTCTCTTCACATTCATCGGCGCCAGCATGGGCGGCAATGCAGTCTCTACCCTGCGCCTCATGGGCTTTTTGCCTGCGCTGAAGGGAGGCATCGATCAGCCGGGCAACAACCGTTTTCTGCTGCCGACCGCCGTCCGCATGCCGAGCTACTATGGAGCGAGCAAGGGCCCGGGGCAAAAGAAAGACCTCGCCCAGCAATTGAGCGCCGACCGCTTTCCGCTGCTGGCCGGGCCCCAAGCCGTCACGTCCCCGTATCCGCACCCGCGCCAGGTCATTGATGCAATGCTGACGGGTGAACCTTATCCGGTAAAGGCGTTGTGGACGGACTGCAATCCCGTGGTGGGGCTGGAGGATACGGCGCTGATCGTGGAGGCGTTCAAGAAGCTCGATCTGCTGATCGTCTCCGACCTGTTCGAATCCCCCGACGGCACACTTGGCCGACTACATTTTCCCCGTGACCACGCATCTGGAGTCCAATGCGATCTCTGAATACGTCGGAATGAACTTCATTGCCTGCCGCAGCCGTGCGGTAGAGCCGAGGGGGAGGCGCGGGAGGAAGCTGAACCCGTGCTGGAAGTCCTGAAGCGCATGGGCTACGGTGACAAGTTGCCCGTTTCCACTTACCGGGAACTGCTGGACTACCGCCTGCAGCCGTTGGGAATGAACTTTGAGCAGTTTCAGGAGAAAGGCGTCGTATCGCGGGACGATGAGCCGCTGAAGTACCGTACGGGCAAGCTCCGCCGAGACGGCCAACCGGGCTTCAACACGCCTTCGGGAAAGATCGAGTTTGTCTCGTCCACGTTGGCGGCGCACGGCTATGATCCGTTGCCCGATTTCCGCGAGCCGCGATACAGCCCGTACCGCACACCCGAGGTGGCGGCCAGCTATCCCTTTGTGATGTTGAGCGGCACGCGCTCGGTGGAATACTACTCCACCCTGGGCATTGAGTTACCGCGACTGCGGAAGCAACGTCCTTGGCCGATGGTGGAGATGTCGCCGGAGGCCGCGCAAAAACTTGGTCTGGCCGAGAACGACTGGGTGTTCGTCGAATCGCCGACTACTGACCGCCGGATCCTGCGCCGAGTAGCGTGCCTTGAAGGCATGGATACGCGCGTAGTGAACGTCGAGGGCCTGTGGTACATGCCGGGCATGGATTTGATCGAGGGCACGATGGCGACCGGAGCCAACGTGCTGACCGAACTGCGCGACGATTTTGACCCGGTCATCGGCGGTTCCAGTTGCCGGGCACTGCTGTGCAGGGTGAGCAAGGCTGAAGGGGTGAGCTTGCCGGCCTAGGACGGCCCCGACGCGAGTGTGCTTGGCTCCGGTGGCTGGCAAGGGCGCCTTCTGGACCCAAGCACGTCAAGGCCGTATTTCACCGCCAACTTAACGAAAGGAATCCTTTCTGGTAGAGCGTCATCCGGGAATAGTCCGGCCCCTGACATCTCAATCACCTGCGGGCAGAAAACGCATTCAGCAAACAGACTGACCGGAAGCGCTGCTATTTCCTATTGCAGACATTCAGACTGTTCTCTGCCTTCCCAAATACGTTGACACGCAATAGCCGGCTTAGTACCATCCGTTGCGCAAAGTGAGGAGAACACTATGAGTGACATACTTTTCACTCCCTTCCATATCGGCACTATTACGGTTGCGAACCGGATCGTCAGCCTTCCGCTGTACCTCGCCTATCCCGACGAAGACCACGAGGTTAACGACCTGGTGCTCGACTACTACGAGGAGATTGCGGTCTCGGGTGTGGGCCTCGTGGTGGTTGAGAACGTGACCGTAGAGCCGTGCGGGCTGGGGGAGCCTCGAACGATGCTGGTGTCCGACGACCGCTTCGTTCCTGGGCTCTCGCGACTCGCAAGCACCATAAAACGCCACGGTGTACCCGCTGTACTGCAGATCCACCACGCAGGACGCTACGCGAAGCGCCCCGATCGGATCGCGCCATCCGCGATTGAAACCTGGGGCGTGCGGCCGGAAGTCATGGATCAGGCTTGCATCGAGCGCGTCATCAACGCCTACGCCGCTGGTGCCCGACGCGCACGGGAGGCTGGATTTGACGGAGTAGAGTTGCACGGCGGTACTGGATACCTGCTCCCGCAGTTCCTGTCTCCGCGCACCAACCTCCGCGATGACGCTTACGGCGGAGACGCGCAAAGGCGGATGCGCTTCCCGCTCGAAGTCCTGGGCGCCGTACGCGCAGAAGTGGGCGAGGACTTCACGGTTGGCTACCGTTTCATCGCCGACGAATACGTTCCCGGCGGCTTGACCCTGGATGATACGGTCCCGTTCGCCCGGGAACTGGCGCGGACCGGAGTCGCCTATCTATCGGTTATGACGGGCTGCTACGACTCTTTCCAGCTTCCGCGCTACGTCGAGGACGATGCGAAGGAAGGGTTCATGGCGCCGTTTGCCCACGCCATCAAGCAGGCTGTGCCGGGCGTCCCGGTCATTGCGGCAGGGCGTATCCAGAGCCTGGAGACGGCAAAGACTATTCTCCAAAATCAGATGGCCGACCTCGTGGGCTTGGCCCGGGTCCTCTTTGCTGATCCACTCTGGCCGCGGAAGGTGAGCGGCGACAACAAGAGAACCGATCAATCCGTGCTTGCCCGGCTGCGCGGTCTGCCAGAAGCGGGTCATGGTACAGAAGCCGGCCTATTGCGGGCGATGGCCGAAGGAGCGTCGGGAGCGATTCCTTGAGCGCGTCGGAGGGTGACCGCCAGCAAGAGTTCGTTCACCTCTACAATCGTTGAATGGACCACCACTCAGTCGTGGCCGCTCGATCCGCACTTCTTGGAGCTAGATACTTTGGAAGATCCGTCGAGTATAGATAGCTAGTTTGCGGCAGTCACGAACAAGTATCGGCAGTGACGGAAATCTCAAAGCGTCGCGGGGTAAGCACACTTGCATTACCGTCGCTTATCCTTTGGCTGCGCTCGGCCGTCTCGTGTCTTGCCCGGGCCGGTCCATGGACGCTTGGCACCGTACGTCTTTTTCGCCCCGTACGTTCTTTTGCTGGTTGCAGGACTTTTCTTTTTGAGCCGCGTTGGTTTTCTGTATGTGCCGGGATCTTCCAATACCTCGGGTGCGGGCAGCAGTTCACGGCGACTGCGGACGAGAACGGCAGCAATTTGCTCTGCACTCCGCTCCGCGAGCAGGATTCGTGCTGCCGCCAAATCGTCTTCCGCCGGAGCGTCTGCCAATGCGAGGATTTCGCGCACCAGGTTTTCCTCATCGCGTGTACGAATCGCATCCGCCGAAGGCGCAGTCGTCCAGGCGGCCCTGATCTTTGCCGAGGCCAGCAACCGCTCCCCCGCTCCCCGATGTTGCGCCGGCACGATCATGATTGATAATCCCTTGCGGCCGGCACGCCCGGTGCGGCCGCTACGATGTAACAACATCTCCTTGTTCTGCGGCAGGTCGGCGTGAATCACCAGAGCGAGCTCAGGCATATCCAATCCGCGTGCGGCCACATCGGTTGCAACGCAGACGCGAGCCCGCCCATCGCGCAACGCCTGCAGCGCAGTGGTGCGTTCGTGCTGCTTCAGTTCTCCTGAGAGCGCGACCGCAGAGAATCCACGCTCCCGAAGATTCGCGTGCAGATGTCGCACCGCCTCTCGTGTTGAACAGAACACCAGCGCACCTTGCGCGTCGAAGTATCGCAGCGAATTGACCACGGCATGTTCCGCATCACGCGGGCCGGTAAGAAATGCGCGGTATTCAATATCGGCATGAGGCTCGTTCTCCGCCGATAACGCCATGCGCAGCGCATTGCGCTGATACAGCCGGGCAAGCCCCAGGATCGCCTTCGGCAAAGTTGCCGAGAACATCATGGTGCGCCTTTCCGGGGGAGTCGCGTTCAGCAGTAGTTCGAGTTCTTCGCGGAAGCCGAAATCAAGCATCTCATCGGCCTCGTCCAGCACCACCGCGCGAATCTCCGACAGATCCAGGTATCCCCGGTCGAGGTGGTCCGCCAAGCGGCCCGGCGTGCCGACAACGACATGGGCACCCACCTCCAGTGCGCGCTGCTCGCGTCGAATATCCATGCCACCCACGCAAGAAGTCACCCGCCCGCCTGCGTCACCTAGCAACCACGCCAACTCTCGATGCACCTGCAGCGCCAGTTCGCGGGTGGGCGCCACTACCAGCGCAAGTGGCTGCTTCGGCCGCCCGAAACGTGGCTCCTCGCCGAGCAGCGTTTCTCCTAACGTAAGGCCATAAGCTGCCGTTTTTCCCGAGCCGGTCTGCGCCGACACCAGCAGGTCGCGACCTGCTGCTTCAGGCCGCAGCACGGCTTGTTGAACAGGTGTAGGTTCTGTGTAGTTTCTCGCTGCAAGCGCACGAAGCAGGCTGGGATGAAGTTCAGGAAAGGCCATGGATAAAGTATAAGGGACTGCCGATTTTCTCGTCCGGCTGATTCAATCCCCACTGGCGCAAGATCTTACATCAGGCCGGATAAACGATAGATCCAGACGCGAAGCACGGCGTTTACCGGTACGGATCGGACGATAACCGCCCGCCCCCTTTCCCCACGGCATCTTCTCACTGGATACCGTGCTCGACGAGATGGCGACCATTTTGGTCAGGCTGGCGCAGGTTCGGGTGCCGTCAGTTGGCTGGTGGATTGTTCGCCGAGCGCAAGGCGGGTGAGGGTAAGAACAGTGATGTCATCCTGCTGCCCGAAGTTCACTGCGGCTTCAGTAGCCTGCTCGGCGTTAGGGTGGCCGGTGAACAGCGCCCGCAGGCGGTCGAAGCCAAATAATTCGCCCGTCGCGGTTCGCGCCTCAACCAGGCCGTCGGTGTAGAGAACGAAATGATCGCCGGGTTGCAAATGCACGGCGGTCTCTTCGTAGATGGCCGCGGGGACCAATCCAAGCGGCAGCGTGCCGGGAACGGCAACTTCCTGATGATTAAGAAACGGCGCAGGGTGTCCAGCGTTGGCGATCACGCAGCGTCCATTGTGGTCCAGGCGCAGGACCAGGCAGGTGACAAAGCCTCCACAGAGACGGCCGTGCAGACGGCGATTGAGTCCGGCCAATATCTCTGCTGGACTTGTGGTAAATTCCGCCAGTGTGCGTGTGCTCCCCACAATGAGTGAAACCGCCATCGCAGCCCGGAGTCCCTTGCCGCTGACATCACCTAGTATCACCAGCGCAGAGTTCGAGGAGTCTTCCTGCAGCGGGATTATCTGAAAGAAGTCGCCACCGACCTCCTGCGCCGGACGATAGGCGCTGGTGAGGGAGAAGCCCGGCAATGAGGGCAGTGAGTTGGGGATCAGGACGCGCTGAAGTTCCTGCGCACCGAGAAGATCCTGTTCCACAGCCTGCTGCCGGCTAAATTCCGCCCGGGCGTGGCGGTAGACGGCATAAACGATGGATATCAACAGCAATAGCCGAAAGATGGTGGATACATTGAAGTCATTCCCACGAATGGAGAAGAGCGGTAATTGGATTTTCTCCGCGATTTTCCAATGGGTAAATCGGCTTCCCTGCGAGAGTGCGATGCGCACCACAAAAATCATCTGCGTCAAAAAAGCGGTGATGGCCACCAGCCATCGCGCATGATCGGGATGGCGGCGCAGACCTAGGATCACCAGAACTGGCGCATAGAGTTCAGCCAGCGTGAAGATAGCCGTCAGTACCGCGTCGGCGACTTGCTCGGCGTGAGCCACCGCTGGCGAAGTCATGTCCACTGCACTCAACATACCGTCGAGCGATGTCGAGATGAGGGTAATGAAAGCCAGCGTCCATGTGACGCGCACCAGCCGACGGTTGTATGTCAATTGCAACAGCTCAAGCAAAAGGAACCACAGACCGATGTCCCGCAGGCCGAGGATAGGCTGCAACCATCCGAGAGCGACGTTGAATGATAGGGGCACGCGCATATCGACCAGCACGACAGTACAGACCCAGGATCCGCAGAAAATGGCCATCCACAGGAGCACGCGCTGCTCCCGATTACGCCACCACCCGATAAAGCTCAGCAGAGCGACTATCGCGGTGATTACTGCCTCACCAAAGAAATACTGGTGCGAACGGAGCCACTTGTAGTTGCTCGCTGCCAATTCTGCGGTGATTGCGTCAGGGCTTCCGACCACTGGAGGGGCGCTGAACCCTCCCTGCTCGCCAGTGTCGAACGAAACCAACGGTTGCTTCCAGACGCGAAATGCCAGCACACCATCGCGGGCTGCTCCCAGGCTGAAGGTTTGGGGTCCTTCGGCGTATGGGAAGGCGGGGCTCGGAGGCATCTGTCCGTGGCGTGCAATAAGCGCGCCATTCCAGTAAACCTCATATACGTCTTCGATTTTCTGGTTGAGCAGGACAAACTCCGGCGAGGCGCCGGGGGCCGGCGACAGATGTAGGTGACGACGGTACCAAGCATATCCGGCATAGGCCAGATGGCCCTGCGAGCCCCAAGGTTTGTCAGCCGTAAGTTGCTCCCAGCCGGAGTGACCGGTCCCATCGTCCAGAGCTGGAGACGCCCACGACGAATCATCGCCGAGATGAAACTGCCAGGCGCCGTCCAGGGCAGCCGTTCCTTTTCCCAGGCCGTCGATCACGAGTGTTGGCGATTCGGGCTGTTGCGCCGTCGCGGAAGCAGGTATGCACAAAGCCGCGAACGCCAAGGTAACCAAGACGAAGAGGCGGAGCTGATTCATCCATCCGAATGGCAGGGTTGAAGCGTTGATCCTCCGCCGTTGCTGGCTGTTCCATTGGTCCATCGGGTTTCCTTTCTTCCCGCCTTGGGGGCCGCAGCCGGATAACAGGTACGCTCAAATTGAGGCCATCACAGCGCAGCAACGGCAACAGTTTCGTCCGGGTAGAGCGCAGCATATTTGTTGATGCCGACCATCGTGAAAACCTTTTGAAAATGAGGGCTCAGGCCGAAAATTCCAAAGCCGTGGGCTCCGGCTTTGCCAGCATCCAGAAGCATCTGGATAATGATCGCGATTCCAGAGGAGTTGATGTATTCGACGGCAGTGAAATCTAGAAGAACCTTGGAAGTAGATCCGTCCAAACGGTGGTATTCGGTGAGAATGACATCCTTCGAAGCCGAAGAGATGTCTCCGGCGAAAGCAAGTATGGCGACGGCGCTGCCTGAAACTGCGGTCGCCGTACGATGGGTGACCTTGGTTGTCGCCTGCATTATTGGCTCTCCTTATCGAGACGGATGATGAGACGAACGAAACTCTTGCCCGGGGGGCCTTGGTGCCACTCCGCTATATCCACGAGCGACTGAATCAGAAACATACCCATGCCGCGGGGATCTTCCTCGCCGAGAACCTTGCGATCAATGTCGGGAACGGTGGGCAATTCGTGCACCCCTAAACCGTCATCGATGACTTTTACTTCAAGCTGATCATCGAGGTTGGAGAGGACAACTCCCACAGTCAGGGAATTGTCGAGCTGATTGCCGTGCTCGATGGCGTTGATACAGGCTTCAGCCACTGCGGTCTTAAGGTCTTCAATACGGTCAGCGGAAAACCCCATGAGCATGGCCACGCTGGCGGCAGTGCTCATCGCCACTTTTTCGTATCCGAGTTCTGAAGGGAGACGGACTTGGACGAAACTTCCGTTCTTCATGCGTTAACAGGCTCCTGTTGAGGTGAATCGAGGTGACAAATCGCAAGCGCGGTCATGTCATCCGTCTTAGGTGCGTTGGACGAAAAGGTGGCGAGCTCAGCCCAAAGAAGATCTAGGATACATTCGGCGTCGGGGGCAGTAATGCTGCGGAAGGTTGCAACGAGGCGTTCGGTACCGAATTCCTCTTCCCCTTGAAATACTTCAGTCAATCCGTCGGTGTAGAGCAAAATCCGCGAGCCGACAGGGAAGGCGAATGTTTCGGCGGTGTAACGGACGCCAGGCATCATGCCAAGAGGCGTACCGGAAGCATCGACCATGCGAATGGTGCCGTCGGGAAGGACAAGCGCAGCAGGGTTGTGGCCGGCGTTGACAATCTCGATTTTGCCGCTGGTGCTACTGAGGCGCAGGAAGAGAGCCGTGACATAGCGCCGGCGGGCTTCGAGTCCTTCTTCCCAGTGTTGCTGTCCTATACGAACGGCAAGCTCCTCTAGCCCCAGTGATTGGCTAGCAAGGGAACGCAACGCCGAACGAAAACTAGTGGCGACAATGGCGGAAGCCAGGCCCTTGCCAGCCACGTCGGCCACCACCATCAAGTATGTGCCATCCGGAAGAAGCACCGTATCGAGGTAATCGCCACCGACTTCGTAACAAGCGGTGGAGCGGCCCGCGATGGAAAACCCTGGGATTTTCGGCATGCAGCGGGGCAGTAGAGATCTCTGGATGGCGCGGGCGGCGTCGAGATCCTGTTGCACGCGAGCCCACTCGATGTCGCGTTCGTGCAGCGTCGCGTTATCGAGCGCAACGGAGGTTTGCAGTACGAGGCTTTCCACAAAATCCTGCTCATAAAGCGAGAATGACCCGTCACCAGGAGGAGCGACGACCAATTCCGCAAGGAGTTGGTTGTCTTTAGAGAGCAGTGGGAAACGGAGGCAGTTTTCATAGGGAGCGGCAGGAACACTGCCCCACGAAACCAATTGATCCTCCGAGGCCGGAGCGAGAAACATCGCGCCCTCCATTTCCAATTCGCGCACCAGGATTCGCGCCGTCTGGGCGAGAACTTCGTTCACGCGAATGGTCGAATGAACCTGCCTGGTGGCTTCCAGCAAAGCTTGTAAACGCGCGACTTGCTGTTCCAGGGGGAGGCCATCTTGAGGTGCTTGCTCTACGTTCAATCGAAGCTACTCCCTTAAGAGTTTGGGCGAGCCCGTGCGGCGGGTTGTTCATCTGATGCAAAGCCGCGCGTTGTTTCATCAAATAATTAGCGACAGGCTTTGCCGGATGCCGTTTGCGGACTCAGTTCAGCATCCAGGGCGAAACAGCGCGACTCGACGAGTCGTACACTCCGATTCCGCTAAAGCATTTAGCTTCTTGTCAATTTGAGGCCCAAGGTGAACGATCAACAAAAAAAGGAGCAGTATTCTGGAGTGCGAAATCGGGAGATCCGTGCGGCACTGGATCAGCATTGGGCGGCGTCCGATGCCAACGATTTTGAAACGGAGCACCGCATCTATCACGAGGACGCAGTGCTGGAATACCCGCAGTCAGGCGAGCGAACCCGCGGTCGACGCAACATACAGAACCAACGCGCTAGTCAGCCCAGCAAAAAGCGGTTTGCTGTCCGGCGAATCATTGGCGGCGGTGATCTCTGGATCACCGAATTCATCCTGACATATGACGGCAAGCCGTCCTACACCGTGAGCATCATGGAGTTCAGGGACGACAAGGTTGCGCGGGAAACACAGTACTTTGCGGATCCGTTCGTGGCTCCCGCATGGCGCGCTCAATGGGTCGAACGGATGGACACATAATCTTTCCCGCCAAGAATTCGGACATAGAAGTGCGTCGATTTGTCCTTGGCGCTCACGGTGAAGAAGTGAGTTGCGAAGAAGCCTTCGTGTGACATGCGGTGCCTCCTGTTGTCGATCAATTAGGATGCGGCCGAAACGCTTACGGTCTGGAGGAAGCGTTTCATCTGCCGGCTACCCTATAACGGGCAGCTAGTTTAGAAGCGATTCCCAGTCGGCGGGCACCCTTTCTGCTGGTCCAGGAGCGGGCTGATTTTGGGGATGCGAATGCGGCGGAAGCAACTCCTCACCTTTGATCATCCCCTGCCGCTCGTAATCGAAGAACCAATCCTCACCCGGCTCGAAGCTGGCAATGATCGGATGCCCTGTCGCTGCCGCATGCTTGGATGCATGCTGGCTCGGAGAACTGTCGCAGCAACCGATGTGCCCACACTCCGCGCACCGGCGGAGGTGAAGCCACCAACCTTTCGGTGACGCCAGGCATTCCACACACCCATCGCCACTCGGCTTCGAAGCGGGGTTGATTCCGCGCAGACCCTTTTTCACTTCCGATCTTCCTTTCATGTCCTTTGTTCGCAAAATAATGTCAAGCCACCAGCAAGATCTTCCCGATACCACCCTTTTCTGCCGCTGCTTGAGCCTCGGCCGCTTCACTGAGTGGCAGGGTCTCGCTAATCGGGATTACCAGCTTGCCATCTCGCACCGCTTCGGCCATGAACTGGAGTGTTCGCCTGTCGAATTTCGAAAATACTGGCACCACCTTCACAGATGGGTACTTCGCGGCGTTCTGCGGTGTCCCGACAACCGATGCAAAGATTCCTCCAGGCTTGACCTTGCCGATCAGCTTCTCGGCGGTTCTTCCGCCGACCGTATCCGCCACCGCATCGAGCGGCGGAAGATTCGCAATCGCGGTGTCGTCGTCGGTTGCGACCACCTGATCCGCGCCGATGGTCTTCGCTTCACCAATCTGCCTCTTCAAGACTCCCGCGATCACAGTCGCCCCGCGTTGCTTCGCCGTGAACACCGCCGAACGCCCGACATTTCCTACAGCACCTACGACCATAACCGTCTGGCCCGCTTTGATTCCCGTAGCGGAACTGAGCTGGTTGCCGGTCGTTGTCGCCAGCGGCAGCGCCGCCGCCCGGATCAAATCGAGCCCCTTGGGAACTTTCGCCAGAACCGCGGCTTTCACGACACAAAGCTCGGCGTAAGTATCGTCCGCCATAGCGAACACCTGGTCGCCGACGGAAAAGCCTTCCACCCCCGGCCCAATCTTGACCACAGTCCCCGCCATATCGACTCCTATGAGGCCCGGGAACTGAATAGGATAAAAATCCTTCGTTAATCCAGCACGCCGCTTGTAGTCGATCGGATTCACGCTGGTGGCAGCGACCCGCACCAGCACTTCTCCCGGACCGGGCACCGGATCAGGGTATTCTTCGAACTTCAGCACTTCGGGACCGCCATATTTGTGGACAACAACCGCTTTCATAATCCATCTCCTTAGCACGCTGGATAAACAAACATTGACGGGCAGTTGGATGAGCGAAAACTGGGATTGGTAGCGCCGAGATTCTGCGCAGCGCATCTCAATGCCTCCTGCCATTTGTTGATTGACGGACACCTTAGTCGGTCAACAACCCTCCCCAGCATGAGCCAGCTTTGTAAATTGATTCATTTAATGACGAGAGGTCCGACGTCAGGCAGCGCTTCCATCGCGTTGTGAATCGGTCACGCAAGCGTAGGCATGCGAGGCCAAACTGATGCGACGGCAGAAGCAGTGGAGGTTGCAAGCCATTAAGGATAACGACAATGCTTCCCCGCTTACTATCAGTTAACGTCGGCTTGCCTAAGGATATTGACTGGCACGGGAAAACCGTGCACACCGCTATCCGGAAAGAGCCCGTGCAAGGTCGTCGGACGGTGAGGCGCTTGAATATCGACGGTGACGGCCAGGGGGATCTTGCAGGCCACGGCGGAGAACATCGCGCCGTGATGGTGTACCAGATCGATTCCTATCGTTATTGGGAGCGCTACTTCGGCAGAAAGTTTCCAGCGTATGGGCAGTTTGGTGAGAACTTGACCGTCGACGGCCTGCCGGACAACGAAGTATGCATAGGCGACCGCTATCAGATTGGCGGAGCCTTGCTGGAAGTAACCCAGCCACGCGTTACCTGCTACCGAGTTGGCATCCGCATGGATGAGCCCCGCATGGCATCTCTGCTCGTGGCCCACCACCGGCCCGGCTTCTATTTGCGAGTGCTTCAGGAAGGTGACATCGGGGCTGGTGATGAGATCGTGAAGGTCAACGCGGGCCCTGAGCAAATGACGGTAGCCGAGATTGATGCCCTGTTATACCTGCCCGGGCATTCGCGCGAGCAGTTGCAGCGTGCGTTGACAATTCCCGCATTGCCCGCTGGTTGGCAGGCTTCTTTTAGGGCGCTTCTCGAACAGGAGCAGGGTGGGATACCACTGAAGGGAAATCCTGGTCTCGCGCCGGATTCTGGTCCGCTTCCGGCGTGGCCCGGATTCCGAAAGGTGCGAGTTTCGGCTGTCACTCAGGAATGCAAGACTGTTTTCTCCTTGTTTTTGGCCTCGGCGGATGGCAAACCGCTGGCCGCGGCCCATCCGGGACAGTTCGTGGTCTTGAGAGTCCGCACGAAACCCGATTCTCCACCTTTATTGCGCAGCTACTCCTTATCGGATGCGCCCAGCTCAGATCACTATCGGGTAAGCGTGAAGGAAGAATGGCACGGTGAAGTCAGCGGTTATCTGAAGAGAACGGTACAAGTCGGCGACGTGTTGGAGGTTAGCGCACCGCGAGGGAGCTTCATACTCCAACAGGATGATGATCCGGTCGTGCTCTTAAGCGCCGGCGTCGGGGCGACCCCAGTCCTGGCAATGCTCCACGCTCTGGCGTCCGCTGGGACAACCCGTCCGGTTTGGTGGCTGTTCGGAGCTCGCAATCGTGAAGATCACCCATTTGCGGCGGAAACTCGAAGGCTCGTAAACGTTTTGCCCGGCGCGAAGAGCTACATAAAGTACAGCCAGCCCGGCCACGACGACAGACTCGGCTCGGATTTTGATGCGCCCGGCCGGCTCACCCTCGCTGATATAGCGAGGCTCGGTATCCCCGACAGCGCTCATTTTTATTTCTGCGGCCCGCCCACGTTTATGGAGGACTTGAGTTCAGGTCTGCGGGCCAAAGGGATTCCTGCGTCTCGAATCCACTCAGAGGTTTTTGGTTCGTTGCCGCCGATAACACCTGGATTAAAGAGAGGGCCTTCGCGGATGCCGCACCAGCCGCCGGCGGCGACTGAAGAGGGACTGCGGGTAGCATTTGCAAGAAGCGGCTTGACGGTTTTCTGGGCTCCGCGTTACCAGAGCCTGCTGGAACTGGCCGAAGCGTGCGACGTGCCGGTGAGGTGGTCCTGTCGAACCGGCGTCTGCCATACGTGCGAATGTGCTTTGATTGGCGGGGCCGTCAACTACCAACCTGACCCCCTCGATCGACCGGCGGAGGGAAATGTCCTCGTATGCTGCGCACAGCCGCAAGAGGATGTCGAACTCGACCTCTAGCGGGGCGCGTGGAGCCAAGACTGAGCAGTGTGTACTGCCAACGATTTCAGCCGAAATCAGTGATGCTCTCAACGGAGGCAGCGGCCATCGGCAATTCTGTTTTCTCTCTCGACAGGGCAACCTTCCAGAGTTGCGCCGGCATCTCCTTAACAGAAGAGACATCTCCTGATGAAGGCGCGTTCAGCTATAATTGCGCCCTACCTTTTTCTACCCACTCCGCTTTTGTCCGTCCCGTCTGGGACGCTAATGGCTGCAGTCGCCGGGGAATTTGGTCTGTAATCAGGAGATCGCGATTTTCCCTAGGAGGAGAAATGGCTGATCGTAGTTTGATTGCAGAGTTGAAGGCAAAGGAAAGAAGCAGGGAGTATCACCTCGACCTTCTCAATCACGATCCGTTTAATTGGTCGCTCAAATTGGATGTCGAGGCTCTGGAAGCGGAAATTCAAGAACTCAAGCAGGCCGTTTGTGTAACGGAAATGCAGCAGTGCGGATGAGAGCGGTTTTCTGTTTGGAGTTCATACCATGTGGATGCTTACAGCGCGAGGTCGGACACAGCCCGGAACGCTTCGGCGTCAACGTGCGCGGTGGACGCCCACGATGAAGACAGCCTATGCCGCTTTCCGCATTCCTATCGCTATGTCCACACTGCGCTCCAATCCATCGGCTTTAGCTTGGTTTGATCTTTATTTGCTGCCACGAAATACAGCGGAGCGCTTCTGGCTGTTTGGGTTCCGGCGTCCATGACTTCTCCTTAGAATATGAAACTGGGATAGACGCATTTGTTCGCTTGCGGCGGAGGCTAGGGCGTTGTAGCTTCTGTTTGAAGCACCGAACGAATGCTGGGCCAAGGAATCCAAATCATGAGCACTCTCCGCGTTGGTTATGAATTGATCTATGAATGTCCGCAGCCAACGCCAATGATTTTGATGTTGAACATCCATCGTACCCGCGTTGCCGACATCATCGTGCCGGACGTTTTGACGACCACCCCCTCTACGCCGATTGCCGTCTATGATGATGCGTTCGGCAACCGGTGCAGCCGAATCGTCGCGCCGATTGGCGAGATTCGTATTTCGGCTGATGGCGTCGTAAGGGATACGGGCGTCCCGGATATTGTTGCCGGCTGGGCCCAGCAGCAGCCCGTACAGGATTTGCCGCAAGAGGTTCTGGTATTTCTCCTGGGCAGCCGGTATTGCGAAACGGATCGGCTTTCTCAAATGGCCTGGAATCTCTTTGGTCAATCCCCGACTGGGTGGGGCCGGGTCCAGGCTATCTGTGATTTCGTCCATCGCCATGTTGCCTTTGGCTATGAGTACGCCAACCGCACGAAATCCGCGTGGGAGGTGTACAGCCAAGGCCAAGGCGTCTGCCGCGACTACGCACATCTTGCGATCACCTTCTGTCGATGCATGAACATTCCGGCGCGCTATTGCACCGGTTACCTGAGCGACATCGGGACGCCGCCGCCATACGTAGGGGACTTCGCTGGCTGGTTCGAAGCATATCTCGACGGCCATTGGTACACCTTTGACCCTCGGAATAATACCCCGCGCATCGGTCGGGTGCTGATGGCCCGAGGCCGCGATGCAGCCGACGTTCCACTCAGCAACACGTTCGGCCTCAACACGCTGAAAAGTTTCAAGGTCTGGACGGACGAAGTATTGGAAGCTCCTCTGTAACGCATTCTTCGAAAGCGAGCGTTCTGCGATAGAGAACATCAGACTCAGAATCTTCCGTTTATCTGCCCTATAAGTTCTTTGAATAAGGGGCGTGCGGGAGAGCGTGAGAACATGGTGTGCGAGGAAGTAGGCGCGCAGTGCGATTCGATTCCTATCATGTCGAGGGCTTTCACGACGAGATGTTCGTTGCCGATGGCGAAGTGCGCGCGGACGCGCGCATGCTGCTTGATTCCATCGAGTCGCTCGAAGAAGGGCAGCTGCTGCGCTGCCAAAGTGCCGCTGAGCAACTGCTGTTGCTGCTTGGCATCACCTTCAATGTGTACGGTCAATCTGCCGGAACGGAGCGAATTTTCCCCTTCGACCTGATCCCGCGCATTGTTAGCGCCAAGGAATGGGAATGGATCGAGCGCGGGCTCAAGCAGCGCATTCACGCTCTCAACGAGTTTATCGACGACATCTATCACGATCAGAAGATTCTGAAGGACAGAATCATTCCTGAAGAAGTGATCCGCTCGGCCGCCTTCTATCGTCCCGAGTGCCGCGGAATCAATCCCCCACGGCGAGTCTGGTGCCACATCACCGGCACCGATTTAGTGCGCCATAGCGACGGGCAGATCTATGTCCTAGAAGACAACCTGCGAGTACCTTCCGGTGTGTCCTACGTTATGGAGAATCGGGCCCTGATGAAGCGCACGTTTCCACGCGTCTTTGAGGGTCTCCAGGTGCGCCATGTAGAGGATTACCCCAGCAGATTGCTGGAGACTTTGCAGGCAATTGCTCCGCCTGGAGCAGATGATCCGACCGTGGTACTGCTAACCCCGGGAATGTACAACTCGGCCTACTTTGAGCACAGCTTCCTGGCGCAGCAAATGGGAATTCAACTGGTGCAAGGAAGTGACCTGGTGGTGCAGGAAGGCGCGGTGTGGATGCGTACCACGAGAGGCTTGCGCAAGGTGGACGTGATTTATCGCCGTCTTGACGATGACTTCCTTGATCCACTGGCGTTCCGTCCGGATTCCATGTTGGGCGTACCGGGCCTGATGGAAGTTTACCGGACTGGCCGGGTGGCGCTGGCGAACGCGCCGGGAAACGGCGTCGCCGACGACAAGGTGGTCTACTCCTACGTGCCCGAGATCATCCGGTACTACGAAGGAGAAGATGCCATTCTGCCGAACGTGCCCACCTTCCAGTGCTGGCGGAAACAGGATCTCCAGCACGTCCTGCAGAATCTCGAAACGCTGGTGGTCAAGTCCGCCAACGAATCTGGCGGATACGGTATGCTCATTGGACCTCACTCGACTGCTCAAGAGCGCGCGGACTTTGCCGCGAAGATCGAAGCCAACCCCCGGAATTACATTGCTCAGCCCACGCTTTCCCTCTCCAGGGTGCCGACCCTGGTAGACGATCACTTCGAGGGCCGTCACGTCGATCTCCGGCCTTACATTCTCTACGGCAAAGAAATCATCGTTATGCCGGGAGGTCTTACTCGCGTAGCGTTGCGCAAGGGCTCGCTGGTTGTGAATTCATCACAGGGCGGCGGCAGCAAGGACACTTGGGTACTTGCTGCCCCGCAACCCGAGGCCACATGATCTTTAAATCCCAGCCCTTACTGAGCCGCGTGGCAGAGTCGGTTTACTGGATGGCTCGCTACATTGAGCGCGCCGAGAATGTGGCCCGTTTCATCGGGGTCAATCTTCATCTGCAACTGGACCTTCCGCTCGCGCCCGCGCACCAGTGGCAACCGTTGATTAACGCCAGCGGAGACACCGCGGAGTTTCAGGAGAGTTACGGCGAGGCCACACAAGAAAATGTCCTTAAATTCCTGATCGTGGATGCAACTAACCCTAATTCGATCTGCTCCTGCCTTAGGGCGGCGAGGGAAAATGCCCGCTCGGTTCGGGAGACGATTTCTTCGGAGATGTGGGAGCAAGTCAATCGGACGTACCTCCAGTTCCAGCCGGGTTATTGGCCGCTGTCGGAATCCGAGAGATTTGCGGAGCGGCTGCGCCATCTTCAGTTGGGCTGCCATTTGTTTCACGGCATTTCCGAAACCACCATGAGCCACAGCGAGGCATGGCATTTCATGCGTCTTGGCAGCAGCATCGAGCGAGCCGAAAAGATCTCGCGCATCCTGGATGTAAAGTACTTCATTCTGCTGCCCTCAACCACTTTTGTTGGAACCCCCTATGACGACGTTCATTGGTCGGCGGTACTCAAATCTGTCAGCGGCTTTGAAATGTATCGCAAGAAGCACGGGCGGATATCCCCCAGCGACATCGTCGATTTCCTGGTGCTGGACCACAATTTTCCACGTGCGATCCACCACTGCATTCATAACGCGGACGAATGCTTGCACGCCATCACCGGTACTCCCATGGGTTCTTTCCGTTACCGTTCCGAGCAGCTCATGGGCTTGCTCCATGCCGAGTTGGACTTTACCTCGGTGGATCGCATCATCGGCGATGGTCTTCACGAGTACCTCGACGATTTACAGGCCAAAATGAACGCAATCGGCGACAACCTCCTGCTTGACTTTTTTGCGCTTCGGCAGCAAACCATGACCGCTTCGACCTTAGGCGATAGCTGATGGGGATTCGCGTCGCGCTGCATCATAAGACAATTTACGAATACGACCGGATGGTCGTGCTTTCGCCGCAGGTCGTGCGCCTTCGCCCCGCGCCGCACAGCCGAACTGTGGTATCGAGTTATTCGCTGCGCGTCGAACCAGAGGACCATTTCATCAACTGGCAACAGGACCCGCACGGCAACTTCCTGGCCCGCCTGGTCTTTCCCGACCAGACACGCTACCTCTCCCTGGAAGTGGATCTGGTGGCAGAGATGGCGGTCATCAATCCGTTCGATTTTTTCCTCGAGCCGGACTACCAGAGTTTTCCATTTCGCTACGGAACCAATGAGCGGCGTGAACTGGCTCTATTCCTGGAGGCGCCGCCAGCCGGTCCGCGCCTTGAAGCATTTCTGGCCGGTATCAACCGGAGCGAGACTCGGATCATCGACTTTTTGGTCGGCCTCAATGCCCGGCTGAGCCGCGAAATCCGCTACGTGGTTCGAATGGAGCCTGGAGTTCAGAGCGCGGAAGAAACGCTCGAACTGGCAAGCGGCTCCTGCCGCGATTCGGCGTGGTTGCTGGTCCAGATCCTGCGCCACCTGGGCCTGGCGGCTCGCATTGTTTCCGGATACCTGATCCAGCTCAAACCGGACGTGAAACCGCTTGAAGGCCCCGTGGGTCCGGAGGCGGACTTCACCGACCTTCATGCCTGGGCTGAAGTCTACTTGCCCGGAGCCGGATGGATTGGTCTGGATCCGACTTCAGGACTGTTCGCAGGCGAGGGACACATCCCTCTGGCGGCAACCCCCGAACCCGCATCCGCCTCGCCGGTCTCCGGCCTGGTAAGCCCTTGTGAAGTGGAGTTTCATCACGAGATGCGCATTACCCGCATCCACGAAGACCCGCGCGTTACCAAGCCCTACACAGAACGAGGAATGGCAACGCATCTGCGACCTCGGGGAGCGGATTGACGGCGAACTTACGGCAAACGATGTCCGCCTTACCATGGGGGGCGAGCCGACCTTCGTCTCCATCGACGATATGGACGGCGACGAGTGGAATACCGCGGCGCTGGGCCCAGCCAAACTCCGCCTGGCCGGCGAATTGCTGCAGCGCCTGCGCGACAAGTTCGCGCCGGGCGGTCTACTGCACTTCGGGCAAGGCAAGTGGTACCCAGGCGAGTCGCTGCCGCGTTGGGCTTTTACCTGTTACTGGCGTACCGATGGGATTCCGCTCTGGCGCGATTCCCAGTTGATCGCCAAATCAGATCGGGACTATGGATTCGGTAACAGCGAGGCTCTGCAATTTGCCGAAACGTTGGCGCGGAGGTTGGCGGTCGATATCGAAGCAGTGATCGCGGCTTACGAAGATCCGCTCGCCTACATACACAAAGAGCGTCAACTTCCGATGAACGTGGACCCCGTGGATAACAAGCTCGACGACCCCGAGGAACGCGAGCGGCTCCGCCGCGTATTCGAGCGCGGTCTCGGCCAGCCCACCGGCTTTGTGCTGCCCTTGCTGCGCGTGCAGGGTAAGAGCGGCCCTGAGTGGCAGACCGGCTTGTGGATGCTCCGCGCCCGGCATTTGTTTCTGATTCCAGGCGATTCGCCGGTAGGGTTCCGGCTCCCCTTGGAGTCGCTGCTCTGGGAAGCGCCCGAGCAGAGGCAACAGGTATGGACACTGGACCCGATGGCTCCTGCCGCTCCGTTGCCGTGTACCGCATCATCTATTTCACGGACTATCTCAGATAGCCGTGCGGCGAAACGAAATCGAGCGGCGGCAGCGCAGCCTGGAAACCGTTTCATCCTCCCCCGACGCCGCTTCGTCCGGGACCACGCTAGGACCTGTGGTACGCACCGCACTGGCGGTCGAAGCGCGACAGGGGCGTCTCTGCATATTTCTTCCTCCGGTGAGTTCCGCGGAAGATTATGTGGAACTGGTGACCGCCATCGAGGACACTGCGGCAGAGCTCGACATGCCCGTTGCGATCGAAGGCTACCCGCCTCCGAACGACGTACGATTGCGCCTGTTCAAGGTCACGCCCGATCCGGGTGTCATCGAGGTGAACGTGCAGCCTGCCGCGAGTTGGCGACAGCTCGTCGACAATACCGTCACGCTTTACGAACAGGCGCGCCTAAGCCGTCTTGGCACCGAAAAGTTTATGATGGATGGCCGTCATACCGGCACCGGTGGCGGCAACCACATCGTGCTTGGTGGCCCCACGCCCGCCGACAGCCCCTTTCTCCGCCGCCCCGATCTCCTGAAAAGCTTCATCGGGTACTGGCTGAATCACCCCTCGCTCTCGTATCTGTTTTCGGGAGTATTCATTGGCCCTACCAGCCAGGCTCCGCGAGTGGATGAAACCCGCGCCGACGCGATCTATGAGTTGGAGATTGCGTTCAACCAGCTCAGCCGCGCGAATGCAGGCGAGCTTCCCCTGTGGCTGGTGGACCGTTTATTCCGCAACCTTCTGGTCGATGTCACCGGCAATACTCATCGTGCCGAGTTCTGTATTGACAAGCTCTATTCTCCCGACAGCGCCACGGGAAGATTGGGACTCCTCGAACTGCGCGCCTTTGAAATGCCGCCCCATGCGCGCATGAGCCTTGCGCAGCAATTGCTGGTTCGTGCTCTGGTGGCGCGCTTCTGGCGCCAGCCGTACGAGGAATCGCCGATCCGCTGGGGCACCCGCCTGCATGATCGCTTTTTGCTTCCCTATTTCGTTGAGCAGGATTTCACGCGGGTGATTGCCGAGTTGCAGCAGGCGGGCTATCCGCTCGAAAGTGATTGGTTTGCCCCTCATCGGGAGTTTCGATTCCCCGTCTTCGGGCGGGTATGCTATGAGGGCATTGAAATCGAACTCCGCCAAGCCATCGAACCTTGGTACGTGCTGGGCGAGGAACCTGGCACCAGCGGGACGACTCGTTACGTGGATTCGTCGCTCGAACGCATTCAGGTGCGGGTGCGAGGTCTCGTCGGCGAGCGCTTTGCGCTTGCGTGCAACGGCCGGCGGCTACCGCTCCATCCAACCGGCGTTGATGGCGAGTTCGTATGTGGCGTCCGGTACCGGGCGTGGCAGCCTCCGCACTGCCTGCATCCCACGATCCCGGTGCATACGCCGCTGGTCTTCGATGTGATCGATCTTGCGGCGGGCCGCTCCATCGGAGGATGCACATACCACGTGGCCCACCCCGGCGGGCGAAGCTATGATACGATCCCGGTTAACTCGAACGAGGCCGAAGGACGGCGCTTGGCGCGTTTTTTTGCCTCCGGGCATACGCCGGGTTCCATGGCCGTGCCGCCGCTCGATCAAAACCCCGAGTTCCCTCTGACGCTGGACCTGCGGCGCGCATCGAGGTTAAGGGGAATGCAATAGGGGGAATTCACTGCCGGACAGCCGATGTAGGTGCAGGGTTCTTGGGATCGGCTGAAACGCGCGGAAACGAGTGGCGCTACGCCTGCGTCGAAGGGCATTGGGACGAGGCTTTGATGCCATCCGGCTTTCCGCGCCGCCACTGGAGAGAACTCGCGGTCGCCATTGGGCGAATGGGACCGAGCGAACTGAGCCGTTCCTGGCAAACCGGCCAGCAACTCTTACAGGCCAACGGCACCTCGTACAACGTAGAAGGTGGCCTGCACGGTAGTGAACGTTCCTGGCCGCTCGATCCCGTGCCTCTGGTGATCGCCGAAGATGAATGGGCACAAATCGAACGGGCGATCATCCAGCGAGCCACGTTGCTCAATGCCATGCTGGCCGACCTTTACGGGCAGCAGCAACTCCTTCATCAACGGCTGATTCCTCCCGCGCTGGTCTTTGCGAACCCGCATTTCTTGCGCCCCTGCCACGGCATTACGCCCCGCGGTGGCGTGTATCTGCATTCGTATGCGGCGGATCTGGCACGCTCACCCGATGGACGCTGGTGGGTGACATCCGATCGGACGCAAGCTCCCTCGGGCATTGGCTACACGCTGGAAAACCGGTTAGTCAGCGCCCGCACGCTGTGCAACGTATTCAGCACCTGCCGCGTCCGGCAATTGGCTCGCTTCTTCGATATAAGAAGGGACGCTCTGCTGAGCTTGGCGGCTCATCACCAGCCTAACCCGCGCATTGTGCTGCTGACCTCCGGGCCGCATAGCGAGACGTATTTTGAGCATTCGTTTCTTGCAGGCCATTGGGGCTTCCCCTTGGTGGAAGGCGCCGACCTGACGGTGCGCGACAACCGCGTCTATCTAAAAACTCTAACCGGGCTCGATCCCGTGGATTTGATTGTGCGCCGTCTTGACGACGCCTTCTGCGACCCGCTTGAATTGCGCGGCGATTCGGTGCTGGGCGTCCCTGGTCTGGTGCAGGCCGCGCGATGCGGCACCGTGGCGATTGACAACGCTCTGGGCAGCGGATTGCTGGAAGCCCCGGCTCACATGGCGTTCCTGCCCGGACTCTGCCGCCATCTGCTTGGGGAGGAACTGGCGCTGCCATCGGTTGCCACCTGGTGGTGCGGGGATGCGGAATCCCGGCGCTACGCGCTCGAACACCTTGACGGCTTGGTGATCGAGCCTGCCTTCCCGCGCTCTCGCCGGCAGTTGGAGATTCCCGCATCCATGGATGCGGCGTCCCGCAAGGATCTTATTGGCAGAATCGAAGCGCAACCGGAGCAGTTTACGGCTCAGGAGCAGGTCGCTCTTTCCACGGCACCGGTTTACACCGAAGCCGGAATTGTCAGCTCGCCACGTCGTGCTCAGAGTATTTGCCGCCTGGGATGGACACTCCTACACGGTGCTGCCTGGAGGGCTGACTCGCGTTTCACGAGAAGGAAGCTCCCCTAGCAGTTTCCCTTCACCGTGGAGGTGGAACCAAGGACACTTGGGTGTCCGGCGGCTCGGGAGAACCTGATGTCGCCTCGCGCCCGTTATCGGGAGCGATCGCCGCCCATCCTAGCTGGACGAATCTTCCCAGCAGGGTTGCCGACAACCTCTTCTGGCTTGGCCGCTACGCGGAACGCGTGGAGGAACGGGTACGCCTTGTGAGAGCCCTGCTGCCCGCACTCTCGGGCGAAGAGGACTTTGGGCGCACCGCTACCCTTGAGCCGGTTGTTCAGTTGCTGATTGGACTGGAGTATTTGCCGTCCGAAGTCTCCCGCGCTTCGCTTGGAGAGCAACTGTGGCAGGTGCAGCGGTTGTTGGCTAACATGGTTGGCGACGAGAGCCGGCCCATCGGCCTTGGATGGAATCTCAGGCAGATGCGCAGGGTAGCCCGGCACCTGAAAGAACGCCTTTCCGCCGACACCTGGCGCGTACTCCAGCAGATTGATAGCGATTTTTCAAAGAGTATTCCCACAGATCCTAACCAGCGTTATCTTTCCGAGATGAATCTGCTCGACGGTGCCATCGTGACACTCTCCGCTTTTGCCGGCCTGGTGATGGAGAATACAACCAGGGGGCCCGGATGGCATTTTCTTGAAATCGGACGGCGCCTGGAGCGCGCCCGGTATATGGCAGAACTGTTACAAGCCGGCGTGGCTGAAGCGCCGGAGGAGATCGAGCCATACCTTCGGATATTGCTTTATATCGCGGATAGCTCCATCACCTACCGCACTCGCTATCTCACCGCCCTGCGCACCGATCTGGTACTCGATCTTTTGCTCGCTGATGAGTCTAATCCACGCTCACTCGTTTTTCAGCTCGCCGCTCTTCTCATCCACCTCGATAAGCTGCCGGAGCACAACGGCATTGCCTGTCGTTTCGAGAAAGAATTAGTATCCAAAGCTATGAACACGGTTCGCGCAACGCCCATGGTGGATTTGTCGCGGAGAGACAAGAATGGCCACCTCGGGGCATTGGTTGAACTCCTCCAACAACTGAAGGCGGATATGTATGAGCTCTCCGATGCGCTCGCCACTCACTACCTGAGTCCTGTTGTCTCCTCGCGCTTTGTGTCGTCCCCGTGAGAACCGCCATGGTCTACGCTGCTACCCATATCACCCGCCACATTTATCAATCGCCGGTTTCTCAGTCTCTCAACGAGCTGCGCCTCACTCCGCGCACGCTCCCTGGTCAGCAACTCCGGGAGATTGATATTTCCATCCAACCCGAGCCAGCAGTTCTTGCAGCGCAGGAAAGACTATTTTGGGAACGATGTTATTTGCGTCGCGGTCTATGAACCACACAGCCGTTTCGTGATTGAGGCCAACAGCGTGGTGGAAGTACAAACAGCGCCCTTTGACGTTTCTTCCGTCCCTTGGGAGGAGGCTCGCGACCTAATTGCCTCACAGCCCGATGACGAATCTCTTGAGGCAATCGAATTCGTCTTCGATTCTCCGTTCGTCTGCACCGGCCCTGAGTTCGCTGAGTTTGCGCGGCCGACCTTTACTCCCCGGCGCCCGTTGGTGGAGGCACTGAAAGAACTTTCTCACCGTATCTACAGCGAATTCCGTTATCAGCCGAAATCCACTTCGATCAAGACGCCTCTTCTCGAAGTGTTGCGCAAACGGCAGGGCGTTTGTCAGGATTTTGCACATGTGATGATCGGCGCTCTTCGATCGTTGCGATTGGCGGCCCGATACACCAGCGGATATCTGCGCAGCAGCCCCGGAAATCAGGGAGCAGAAGCCTCCCATGCCTGGGTATCGGCTTTTGTCCCGGGTAGCGGATGGTTGAGTTTCGATCCCACTAACGACGTAATGCCTTCAGATGGCCACGTGACCCTGGCCTGGGGCCGGGACTACGGCGACGTAACGCCTGTAAGCGGTATCGCTGTCGGAGGTGGCTCCCACAGCGTAGAAGTTGAGGTTTCGGTACAGCCGATTGAAACTAGATGAGTGGACGATAACGCTCGGGAAAACCAAAGATCATCCGCCAACCTCAGATAGACCTTTCGAGTGGTTCCACCCGAGCTTTTCCTCAGGCCGTGCAATTAGAATTGACCAGAAGCCATGTCTGAATTGAGAACTCTCTCCCCGGAAATCCTGTTGCACATTTCACAAACGATTGATATTCCTTTGCGCGGCCTTGTCTCGGTCATAGAGTTGCTTGATGGCGGAGGCACGGTGCCCTTCATTGCGCGTTACCGAAAGGAGGCCACCGGCAATCTCGACGAAGTAAACGTCCGCGAAATCGAAGAGCAGCTCGCCTATTTCCGGGATCTGGTCTCACGTCGTGAAACCATCCTGCACTCCATCGAGGAGCAGGGCAAACTGACCGATGAGTTGAAGGTACGCATCGAAAAGTGCCTGGATAAAAGCGAGATCGAAGACCTTTATCTGCCCTACAAACCCAAGCGCCGCACCAAGGCCACCATCGCGCGCGAGAAAGGGTTAGAGCCGCTCGCACAATACATCTGGGGGCAGCAGCCCACCGGGCTTTCTCTCAGCGATTTTGCCGCGACATTCATCAGTGAAGAGAAAGGCGTCGCCAACGTCGATGAAGCACTGGAAGGCGCGCGCCACATCGTGGCCGAAATCATCAGCGAAGATGCCGATCTGCGCAAGGCATTGCGCAAGCTAATGTTCGACGAGGGCCTGATCACCAGCCGAAAGGCCATTGACGCTGTCGATGAGCAGGAAAAGTTCAAAATGTACTACGACTATCGCGAGCCCGTGAAGACCATCCCCTCGCATCGTATGCTGGCCATCCGCCGCGGCGAAGCCGAGAACGTCCTGTTCTTCCTGATGGAGATTGAGCCACAGCGTGCGGCGGATGTTTTGCGTTCACGCATCCTGCGCAACCAGGGAGATTGGACTCCGCAGCTCACGCTGGCGATTGAAGACGCCTGGCAGCGCCTGTTGAACTCATCGATTCAGGGTGAGATTCGCCTTGAACTGAAGAAGCGTTCCGATGCCGACGCGATTGCCGTCTTCCGTGACAACCTGCACAACCTGCTCCTCTCTCCGCCCGCCGGAGCGATCTCCGTACTTGGCATCGACCCTGGCCTGCGCACCGGATGCAAACTCGCCATAGTCGACGAGACAGGGAAGTTTGTCGCCCATGATGTGATGTATCCCTTCACATCGAAGAGTGGGCTGGAACAGTCGGCAAAAGTAATGGAGAAGTTGATGGCGCAACATCAATGTTCGCGCTATCGCCATTGGGAACGGAACCGCCGGACGCGAGACCGATCAATTCGTGCGCGAGTTTCTACGCGAGCGCAAGCTCGACAATATTTTCGCTGTTACCGTCAGTGAGAGCGGTGCCAGCGTGTACTCCGCCTCGGAAGTTGCCCGTCAAGAGTTTCCAGACCTCGACCTCACCGTGCGCGGTGCTATCAGTATTGCCCGCCGTCTGCAAGACCCGCTCTCTGAACTGGTGAAGGTAGATCCCAAATCGATTGGCGTCGGACAGTACCAGCACGATGTCGATCAGCGCAACTTGCAGCAGTCGCTTGAGGCCGTGATCGAAAGCTGCGTCAATCGTGTTGGAGTGGATCTGAATATCTCTTCCTGGGCGCTGCTGCGCTACGTGGCAGGAGTCACTGAACGCACCGCGGTAAACATCGTGAAGTATCGCGACGAGAATGGCCGTTTCCAATCGCGTGCGCAACTGATGAAGGTCCCCGGCGTTGGTCCCAAGACGTTTGAGCAGGCTGCTGGATTCCTGCGTATCCGCGAGGGCGAAAATCCACTCGACATGACCGCCGTTCATCCCGAGTCCTATCCAGTCGTAGAGCAAATCGCGGCGTCGCTGCAAACTCCAGTGCGAGAATTAATCAGGCGCCCGGAATTGCTGGAGAAAGTGGATCGCACTCAGCTCACTGTCGGCACATTTACTCTCAACGACATTCTCGAAGAGCTTAAGAAACCAGGCCGCGACCCGCGCGCTAAATTTGTTGCGCCCAGCTTCGCGGAGGGCGTTCGCGAAATCGCCGATGCGCAGCCGGGAATGATTCTGGAAGGTGTTATCACTAACGTGACTAAATTCGGTGCCTTCGTCGATATCGGCGTGCACCAGGACGGACTGGTTCACATCAGCGAGCTCTCAACCCGCTACATCAGGGATCCGGGCGAAGCTGTGAAGGTGGGCCAGATTGTGAAGGTAAAAGTGTTGAGCGCGGACGCAAAGACCAAGCGCATCGCCCTCTCAATCAAAGCTCTGCTAGAGACCGCTCCGAAGGCACAGACACGCAAGCCGCAAGCACCAAAGCCACCGGAGCAACCGCAGCTCTCGGTCGAGCAGAAACTCTCCATGCTTTCTTCAAAATGGAGGTCGCGCCGAGAAGGATAAGTCTGAGTTGCCTGCGTCTTTCAATTGTTTTTTTGTGCTCTGTAACATTGCTTTAACTTCCCTGTAACGTTCCTTAACTACATTTGATGTATCTCATTCGGTCGTTCTTGGCCGGATATTTCGAAACTATCATGCCTGCCGAGCGCATGAACAAAGGGAACTGTCGTAGTTCTGCCGCTGCACTGGACGCTGGCGGGCGCCGGATCCAGCCAAGTTTCAGCCCACGTCTTAACCAAGGAGATCTGCCATGAAGATCCGCTTTTGGACCGCCGCCATTTCATTTGTCTTACTCGCCGCGTTTCTCAGTTCCTGCAATAGCAATTCCTCTTCTGCCTCGGAAGGCGTCAAGTTGCAGGGCGCCGGCGCCAGCTTTCCTGCCCCTCTTTATACAAAGTGGTTCAAGAGCTATGGCGCAAGTCATCCTGACGTGCAGGTGGACTATCAGTCGGTTGGCAGCGGCGGCGGCAAGAAGAGTGTGATCGACAAGACGGTCGATTTCGGCGCCAGCGATGCCGCGATGACCGACGAAGAGATGGCCAGTGTGCAGGGCGGCGTGCAACTGCTTCCAATGACCGCCGGCGCTATTGTGATCGCTTATAACGTTGATGGCCTGAACAGCCTGAACCTTTCGCGCAAGGCATATACGGGCATCTTCCTGGGCAAGATTAAGAAGTGGAATGACCCGGCGATTGCCGCAGCTAACCCTGGGGCCAAGCTGCCCGATCTGCCGATCAATGTGGTTGTCCGCGCCGACGGCAGCGGCACCAGTTACGTATTTTCCAAGCACCTGAGCGCAGTAAGCGAAGAATTCGACAAAGCCGTTGGCACCAACACGATGCCGAACTGGCCGGTGGGAACCAAGAGCAAGGGAAATGAGGGTGTCACTGCGAGCCTGAAGACCACCCCCGGATCAATAGGCTATGTGGAGTATGGCTATGCCAACAGCCAGAAGCTGACCACTGCGATGCTGGAGAATAAAGCCGGTAAGTATGTAGCTGCTTCCACGGCTTCGGGTCAGGCAGCTCTGGC
Organism: uncultured Acidobacteriota bacterium; assembly: GCA_963800195.1. Taxonomy (GTDB): domain Bacteria; phylum Acidobacteriota; class Terriglobia; order Terriglobales; family Acidobacteriaceae; genus TOLSYN. Next base: position 260,376 of record CAWCZZ010000007.1, on the reverse strand, counting down.
CTCCGCCACTCTGCCGGACAACCTGATCGCGTGGGCCTCCGACCCGGCTGCGCCCGATGCTTACCCGATCGTTACATACACCTGGATAATCTGCTACCGGAAATATCCCGACGCCAAGAAACTTGCGGCGTTGAAAGACTTGTTGAAGTACAGCCTTACCGACGGACAGAAAGATGCCGAGGCGTTGGGCTACATTCCGCTTCCTGCCAGTGTTTCCAGCAAGGATTTGGCGGCAGTTCAGACGATTACCAATTAGCGCAAGGATGGTTTGATGGCGAGTCATAGTCCCGTTGCTCCCGGAGCCGATTCGGATTCGGGAGCTCTCTTCGCAATCCGGCCAGGCGAAATCACCCAAGCACCGACACGTCTGCAAAGCCTGACCGACGCGGTCTTCCGCCGCCTCAGCTTTCTCTTCGCCTGCTGCACGATTCTGCTGGTAACTTTTATCGTTTTGCGTATCGCGGTCTCTGCACTCCCCGCAATGCGCCGCGACGGGCTCTCGTTTCTCAGCGGGCGGGTCTGGGACCCCAACGCGGGGCAGTATGGAATCGCTGGAGAAATCTGGGGCACGCTGTATACCTCCATCCTGGCACTGGTGATAGGCACCGCATTCGGAGTGGCCGCCGCAATTTTCCTCAGCGAAGGCTACATGGGGCAGGCGATCTTCGGCATTCTGCGCAGCTTTCATCTTCATCTTCACCCCTTCTGGTCCAAGGTTCCGGACAAGGTTGAGGACCTGTTAAAGCAGTTGATTGAGTTGCTGGCGGCAATTCCGAGCGTGGTTTATGGCCTGTGGGGATTGTTTGTGGTGATCCCGCTGATTCGTCCGGCATGCAACTGGCTGCACCTGAAGCTCGGCTGGATGTCGCTGTTCTCCACGGACCTGAGCGGCCCCGGCGTGCTGCCCGCGGTGATCGTGCTCGCCATCATGATTCTGCCGACGATCACGGCGATCAGCCGCGACGCGCTCAGCTCGGTGCCACCGAAGCTGCGCATGGCCGCATACGGGCTGGGCGCAACGCGTTGGGAGACAATCGTCGGCGTGATTCTTCCGACCGCTTCGCGCGGCATCTTCGGAGGCATGGTGCTGGCGTTTGGCCGCGCTCTGGGCGAAACCATGGCGCTGGCGATGCTGGTCGGGAACTCAAACCGGATCAGCGTTTCGCTCTTTTCGCCGGCCAATACGTCTGGCGGCATTGCTGGCCAATAACTTTCCCGAGGCTGGACCCAAAGAAGTCGGCATTCTGATGTACGCAGCTCTGGTGCTTGCTGGGAATCACCCTCGATCGTCAACATCCTTGGCGCGTTCATCCTGGAGCGGGCCTCGCGCAGTGCAGTGGAGTAACCGAATGGCAACCGCAAACCTAGACTCGAATTTCGGCGTGACCGATCCTTTTGCAGGAGTCGATTTCGGACAGCTCGAACACTCTCTGCGCCGCCCCCGCACGCTGATGGATTTTCTGCTGAGCGGCCTGGTCACGGCCATGACACTGTCGGCGCTGGTTCCGCTCTTCAGCGTGATATGGATGCTGGCGTGGCGCGGTGGAAAGCGGCTGAGCCTGGCAGTGTTCACCCAGTTGCCGCCTTCTGCGATGGAAGCCGGCGGCGGCTTCGGCAACGCTATCATTGGCACGCTTGCTGATGGTAGGAATCGCCGTGGCGATCACCGTCCCTGGCGGTGTCATGACGGCGATTTATCTCGCGCAGAATCCGCCATAGCAAACTTGCGGAAGTAGTACGGTTTGCCGCCAAGGTACTTACCGGGTTTCCCTCGATTCTAGCGGGCGTGTTTGCATACGGCGCCATCGTGCTGGCTACGGGAGGCTACTCGGCTATTGCGGGCGCGGTCGCGCTCTTCATCCTCATGCTGCCGACGATCATTCTCACATCGGAAGATGCCATCCGCATGGTGCCTTCGAAAATGAAAGAGGCGGCCATCGGTATGGGCGCCACGCCGACCCAGACGGTATGGATGGTGCTGCTTCCGACTGCAATTCCGGGAATTCTTACGGGAGTGATGTTGGCGGTGGCGCGCGCGGCGGGCGAAACCGCGCCGCTGCTGTTCACCGCGTCTCTTCAGCAATTACTGGCTCTGGTCGCACGGCCACGCGCAACTGATGCGCCCCACAGCATCGCTTGCCGTATTGATCTACAACTTTGCCGGAATGCCGTTTGAGAACCAGGTGGAGCTGGCGTGGGCCGCAGCCCTGGTGCTCGTGTTGCTGGTTTTGGCAGCGAACCTGATCGGCCGCAGTTTGTCGGGACAGCAGGTTCAACAGCTTTAACAGTCTTAGGAGAAATGGTGATGGCAACGGACGCAATTCCTCAACCTGGTTCGAATTCGCAGGCAGGCGTACCACTGTTACACAATCTCGACGTGGTGGTTGATTGCCACATTCGTGAGCTCTACTACGGAAGCTTCAAGGCGGTGCGCGATACCGTGATTCCGGTGAAGAAGAACTCCATTACAGCATTCATCGGACCTTCCGGCTGCGGCAAGAGCACGGTGCTACGCTGCATCAACCGGATGAACGATCTTGTGCGCGGCTTCCGCTTTGAAGGCCACGTGCGCTATCGCGGGCGCGACATTTACTCTGCCGCTATCGATCCGGTTGCGGTGCGCCGCTTCATCGGGATGGTCTTCCAGCAGCCTAATCCGTTCGCCACCAGCATCTACAACAATGTGGCGTTTGGCCTGCGCATCAACGGCTACAAGGGAGACAAGGCGCAAAAAGTCGAACAGGCGCTGCGCGCTGCCGCCCTGTGGGAAGAAGTGAAAGACAAGCTCCACAAGAGCGGCCTGTCGCTCTCCGGAGGACAGCAGCAGCGCCTTTGCATTGCGCGCGCCATCGCTACCGAGCCCGAGGTTCTGCTGATGGACGAGCCCTGCTCCGCACTGGACCCGATCGCCACCCGAAAGATCGAGGAACTGATGCTGGAACTGCGCAAGAAGTTCACCATCGCAATCGTCACCCACAACCTCCAACAGGCCCAGCGCGTCGCCGATTACACAGGCTTTCTCTACGTTGATACCTCGCAGGGCGGACGCACTGGGTACCTCGTCGAGTTTGGTGACTCCAAGCAGCTCTTCGGTGCGCCGGTTCACAAGCACACACAGGACTACATCCGCGGCGAGTTCAGCTAGAGTACAAGGCATAGCCTTGGGCGGCACAAGGCTATGCCAATAACCCGAAATCGGTATTGCAGCATCTTTAGACACGGAGCGGAACTGCCATGTGAGTGGATTTGGCGGGGCTTCAAACCCTGCCGGTCTTGCAGTCGAGAACGCCTAAGCCATAGTGATTCATCAGGAGGCGGACGCTCTCAGGTACAATACCGCCGACGAAAACCCCCCAACCATCTTCTGCTTGGCGAATTGTCGGATCGCTTTCGAACCACAGCCGCAACCCTTTGGCAATGGCTTCCGCGATTTCCTTATTGGCGACAGTTATGACCTGGGATTCCATACTTTGATTTCCCCAATTTGCCGGTGAAATAGAGTGAGCTCAAGCCGAGCTGCTAAGCGGCCCGCGCGCTGTCCACAGTCGGAAAAACTTCAAACAGTTGGTCGAGTTTAGTTATCTTGAACAGCGTCTGCACCCGTTCGTTTACGCCCACCAAAAGCAACTTCCGTCCTTGCTTCTGATGGGAGACATAGGAATTGGTCAGTACACCCAATCCAGCAGAGTCGACATACGGAACGTCTGTTAAGTCGAGTATGGTGGTGACAGATTCCGCACGCAAGACCTCTTGGAAGGCAAACATATTGCCGAGAACCATCGGACCTTTCAAACGGTAAATGTGCTCATTCGGGCTTGCGCCCTCCAAGAGTTCGAATGTTAGCTTCTCTGACGACATAGGCAAAATAGTTCTCCAGACCGTAACCGTTAGTTACTGCTGCTCGCATCATCGCTTCGTGCCTTCAATTGCCACGTCATCCCAAACGCCGGGCAAGTTAGTGAAGCGAAGCAGTTCGTCGATGCGTTCGACCAACAAATGAGGTTCAATTGATGTTCAACGCGTTTGTTAGCAGAGGCGAGCAGGCCTACTATCCAAGCCAGAACTGTCCCCTCGATCAGTCACATTCATAATAGATGCCGCAAATACCGGCACAGCTGCCATACAGTCAGGAAACATTTATTAATTTTTCGCAGGCAGTTTGAACTGCTTATGACTTGACTTGCAGCGTCGCATAAAATATCCGGGCCGCTCATTCGTCTTGCCTTAAGAAAACGAACTTCACGTGGTCGTAGCCAGCGGCTTTGATGGCATCGGCGAGCGTTGCAAAGCTACAGCCGCCGTCGCATTACTGATCGGCGCCTCCATCCATGGTGGTCTGCGGCCTACCACGCTCGTAGCAGGAATACCGCCTGATCCCGTTTCGCAGATCCATTGTCGTATGGTGTTATCCTCTGATCATGTTCGACCCTGCCGCAGGCAGCGACTCTGCTTTACTCCTCACTGAAGAAATCCTTGTCCTTGCGACAATCGTTGGCTCCGTGGCGGCCCTCCCAGCGTTCATCGACTTTATTTCCGACCGGCGAAAGCGGCGCGAACGCGTCTATCTCAGCCTCGAGGATGTCCCTGTCAGCAGCCTCAGTCCACGGCTCGCGGGGTTGGGCGACCTGCTCGATGGCATTGCCGACCTGGTTGATCGCGCGCGTACACCCGCCGCTTATCAGGATCTAAAGATCGGCAATGAGGTATTGATCATCGGTCCGAATCAAAGCGGAAAGAAGAGTCTCGCGCAACGTATCGCCCAGATGGCCGGAATGGAACGCCTGATCACTGTGTACAATCCGCGTGACAGCGATGCTCTGGCCAAAGCCAAAGGCATCGTGCGCGGATACAAACGTAAGAAGGTTATGTTGCTTCTTCCACGAATCGATCTTGCCTACCAACTGGGCGATCCGGAGTTACTTGCTGAACTTGATGCATTGATCGAAACGACGTCAGAGCAACTGAATGTGCTTGTCATCGCAACAACCGTATCGTTTGCCGCAGACAGTGATCTCGATAATATGTTTGGCATCAAACTGGCGCTTCCCGGCGCGGGTCTGAATCCGGCTGACCGCCCCGAAATCTCCGCCGAGGCAGAGCGCATGTTGTCCGAAGTTACCCAGTTTTATCTTGCAGATGCGAAGGGACGAGGTTTTCGACTGGAAGGTCTGAGCGAGGAAGAGTTCAGCTCACGAATCCTGGATTGTGTGGTCAACCCCGCAGAGATCGAGGACATTGTCGTGCTTTGCCAGACTACAGCTCTCTACCGAAAACGCACAAAACAGGCCGCAGGTTCCATCTTTACCCGTGAAATTCTCGAGACCGCGATCGCGCGCGTGATTGCGCGCTAGCGATTTGCGAAAAAGAACGATCCGAAAGCCGCGGTCACTATACGTCAGTGTGTGGATTAGCAGCAGCTGGCCCTCTTTGCAGTGAAAGACCGCTAACACCTCGCGACCTTCCTTGAAATCTTTCACAAAATGTTCATCAGGCTTTCACCAGCGTTTCGAAGCGACCTTGGTAATGTTGCCGCGAGTCTCAGAAGCAATCCTCCCTGGGCCGCACCAGCTTAAGCGGTCTCCAGGATCACTGGCAGTAACCACATGGCCACATAGCTTTGGATCCGCGAAAGGAATCGTTATGAACATCAACAAATTGGTAAGGGGCTGCACTTCCCTAATGATGGCGGCGTCGATGATGCTGCCAGTTAGCACGTTTGCTCAAGAGCCAGCGAGCAATAGGCTTGTCCAAATCGCACCGAAGTCCAGCGATGAGGTTGCCAAACACACGCTTAGAATTGAGGATTCGCCGTATCTCACTCATGATCAGAAACTCGATCTACTCCGCAAGAAAATCAAATACGTCTTCGTTCTCTTTCAGGAGAACCGGTCTTTTGATTTCTACTTCGGCACCTACCCCGGGGCTCGCGGCTTGTTCTCTCAGCCTTCAGCCGAAACACCGGGCTTCGTCCAGCCGATTGTTTTGACCAACGGCACAGTCGGCACCATCTCTCCTTTCAAGATTCCTCAGTCAGTCACCGACATCAATGGCAATACCGTGCTCCTTTACCCGGAGGACACCGACTCGGTGAATCATGGCCATACGGCAATCGACGCTAAGTTGAATCTGGATACGAATCACGTCGCCCAGAACAATCGCTATGCCTTCGTCGAGCAAGGGTTGACGGGGACACTGAGCAGCGATGGGACAACCTATACCGGAGTGGCACCGACCGAAAAACAGGTACAAAAGGGCGAACTGGTTGTCGGACATGTGGATTGCGACACTGCACCTTTCCTTTGGAACTACGCGGATCGGTTTACGCTGTTCGATAACTTCTTTGACACCGTGATTGGGCCATCGACGCCAAACGCCATCGCCATGATTGCCGGCCAGTCTGGGAAAACGCAGTGGGTCGAACATCCTTCTTTGGCAATGGGCGGCACCGGCATCTACGCCAACGGGCAGGTACCCGTGACCGGCGATCCTCAGCCGTTCTGGGGATCAGCCCTGGACGTTCTTACTCCATCGACTGAAAAACAACCCGTTGACAACCCGGGCGGAGTGACTTCCACCCCGTCTTCGAACCTAACCTTTGCATCCTTACCGCTCTCCTTCATGGGAGACCAGATCGTAAACACCACGGCCAAGGACTTGGACCCGTATTCCGACCTTCTGGATGTTCAAGCGGACATCAAGAAAATTGCCGGCGACCATAACAAGCCCGTAAATTGGGGCTGGTTCCAGGAAGGCTACGATCACGAGCCGACCGATCCTGCCGGCCCGGCGACCAATCTCGATTACATTGCCCACCACAACGGACCGCAATATTTTGGCTACGAGGCCAATAACCCGTCTGAAACCCAGGCACACCTGAAGGGCCTCGGCGATTTCTTTACCGCGATCAACGCTAACGCTCTGCCCAAGGAAGGTGGGGTCTTCTACGTCCGCGGCGGATATGGCAACCTCGACGGCCTCGTTCCTCGCTCACCCAGCCCGGCGGTCAAGAAAGCTTTCCCGGGCAATGACGATCATCCTGGCTACTCCGACGCGCAGATCAGTGAAGCCCTTTTGGCTGACTCGATCAACGCGATCGCCAGCAGCAAATATTGGCCGGAGAGCGCCATCATCATCACTTACGATGAAACCGATGGCCTTTACGACCACACCCAGCCGCAGATTCGCACCTTCGATCCTCTTGGGAACGCACTCGATCAGGGCCCGCGCATTCCGGCGATTGTGATCTCGCCGTATAGCAAAGCCCACGCCATCTCCCATGAAGCCACCGAGCATGGTTCGATCATCAAGTTCATCGACGAGCTCTTCAATCTGACGCCGCTTGCCGATCTTCCCGACGAAGCGGCGGCCCGCGCTCTTGGCGAAAAGACATACGGCCAGAAGTACCTTGGACCATCCGACGACCAGACTCCTGGCGTCGGCGACCTCTTCTCTGCATTCGACAACGGCCGATTGAAAGACAAGGCGGAGCCATTGCCGGCGCAGTACGCGATGATTCCCACTGCTCAGGTGACGAGTCTTCCGCACTTTGGGGCACAGGGCTGCAGCGCACTGCACATCACCCCGACTGATATTGTCGGTGGCGTACTCATCGATCCGGCACCAGCAGACTTCAATCCTCGCCCCAGCACCAACCCGGGTATGCCGACGTCTGGTACCTGGCCGACTAACTAGGCTTGTCTCAGCCAAATCTTAACCGGCGGCCGGATCTTTACTCCGGTCGCCGCACTCTTACACGCATATCCCTTATTGGGTTAAAAGGAACTGAAACCGCATGAATAGAGTTTCCGCACTTGCACTTTTTTTTGTATGGCTGATGATCGCAACCATCGCGACGGCCCACGCCGGGACTACGCTAGATAAAATCAAAGCCTCCGGTTCCCTCCCCTGCGGAATCAACACCGAAGAGCCTGAGTATTCAACTCAGGATGCGCATGGGAATCACTCCGCCTTCGACCTGGACATCTGCAAGGCAGTAGCGGTGGCGGTGCTCGGACCGAACGCCAAGTTCACCGTCGTGCCTTACCGAGACGAACAGGACGCGTTAAAAGCCCTCAAATCCGGCGAAATCGCGCTGCTCGCCACAGGATCTCTGAATTTCATCAACACGGCCAACACAGGCTATGGCTTTGCGCGTACCGTCTTCTATGACTACCAGGGCTTTCTGGTGAATAAGACCATGGGAATCACCTCTCCGAAGGATCTTGCTGGTAAGAAAATTTGCTTTCTCGGTGGTACAGAAATCGAAAACCAGCTTGAAGGTTACATGGCTCGCGAAAAGCTCAAGTGGTTGCCTTTCGTCTTTCAGGAGGAAGGTGAAATGGAAGCCGCCTTTATCACCAACAACTGCGCCGCCATCAGCGCCGATGTATCGCAACTAGCCTACGAGCGAATTGCATTTAAGGGGTTGGCTAGGAATTTTGAAATCCTGCCGGACGTTATCGCTAAAGACCCCTTGGCGCCTACCTATCGCCTCGATGATCCGCAATGGGCCTCCATCGTCAACTGGACCGTCGAAGCTTTGATCCAGGCTGAGGAGAGCGGAGTGACGAAGGCCAATCTCGCTGAAATGAAGAAGAGCGACGATCCAGTGGTCCGGCGTCTGCTCGGCGCGCAGCACGGCTATGGCCAATTTATAGGTCTCGACGACGAGTGGGCTGCAAGAGTGATCGAAGCGGTTGGCAACTATGGCGAGATATTCGAACGCGACCTCGGTTCGGGGTCGTTGATGAAACTGGCTCGCAGTCCGAACCATCTGTGGACGCACGGCGGGCTCATGTACGCACTCCCTATTCGTTAATCTGTCGTTGCGAATTGGATAGCCGCGCACTTGGAAAGGCACCCAAAGGCCTAATCTGCCAGCTTTGCCCGGTCACGGTGTCGAAGATTAGCCCGGATTTCTCACGAGAGTAGGTTCCAAGAAGTTGTTTTGAGTGGCAAAAGGCCGTTGTTTCGGGCATAACTACGTTATCGAGACGAAGTTAACACCACGGAACAGACGGCCTTTCTTATGACAGAGTTTACTCAAGAAAGCTTCGAGTTTGCAGCACATTTTTCGCGCCGGGTGGTGGCCGAGTTTTCCGCCGACCGGCTCACCACCGAAGGCGGTTCTCCGCTATTACGTCAGGTTGACCGGCGCATCGGGCTGCTGCGCCGCTTTGCCGCCTGTTTCCGGGACCGCCGCGATCCGTTGCGCATCGAGCACTCGGTAGCCGAGATGGTATCGCAGCGCGTTTATGGCCTGGCGCTGGGCTATGAGGACCTCAACGATCACGAGCAACTGCGTCACGATCCGCTGCTCGCGCTGTTGGCCGGCAAGCGCGAGTTGGATTCGCCGCTGGCGGGAAAGAGCACGCTAAACCGGCTGGAGTTATCGCGAGCCGAGGAAGCCGCAAGCCGCTATCACAAGATCAGCTACAGCTCGGAGAAGATCGATCGCCTGCTGGTCGATCTGTTTCTGGAATCGCACCGCGTGCGGCCACGGCGGATCGTGCTCGATCTGGACTCGACCGACATCCCATTGCACGGGCATCAGGAGCGGCGCTTCTTCCATGGCTACTACAACAGTTACTGCTATCTGCCGCTTTACATCTTTGCCGGAGACCATCTGCTGTGTGCGCGGCTGCGTCCGGCGGATCAGGACGGAGCCGCCGGTGCGGTCGCAGAAGTCGAGCGCATCGTCGGACAGATCCGCCAGCGCTGGCCGCGGGTCGAGATCGTTGTGCGCGCCGACTCCGGTTTCTGCCGCGAGGATCTGATGCATTGGTGCGAGGACCATCACATCGATTACATCCTCGGACTGGCGCGCAACGAGCGCCTGCGCCGCTTGCTGGAGCGGCCGATGCGCGAGGCGCGACAGCAGTATGAGACAACCGGCAAAGCCGCTCGTGTCTTCACCCAGTTCCGCTACCGCACCCACAAGAGCTGGAGCCGCTGGCGTCGCGTGATCGCCAAAGCCGAGTACATCCCCGGCAAGGAGAACCCGCGTTTCGTCGTCACCTCGCTGGCTGAAGGTGAACCGCAATCGCTTTACGAGAAGCTCTACTGCGCACGTGGCGAGATGGAAAACCGCATCAAGGAACAGCTCTGTCTGTTCGCCGACCGGCTGAGCACCGAAACCATGCGCGCCAATCAACTGCGCCTCTACCTGTCGGCCATGGCCTATACCTTGCTGGAAGCACTACGCCGATTGGCGCTGCGCGGCACCGAGTGGGCCGAAGCGCAGGTGGACACCCTCCGGCTACGGCTTCTGAAGGTCGCCGCTCAAGTGCAGATCAGCGCCTGCCGCATCCGTCTGCGTTACAGCGCAGCCTATCCATGGAAACCACTGTTCATCCATGCCTGGGCGGCACTGCGCTGCTGAGTACCTTCTTTAAAACATAAAAAATCACAACCGCAGATCAATCCCTCTGATGACCCATGCCCAAAAAACAGTCCGACAGACTCAATCCATGCCCAACTACTCTCCGCGCACCACTCCTAAGCCTCACGGAAAGCTCCCCTCCACTCAAACCCGCAAATCAATCCACCAAATCTCACCTCTGGTGAGAAATGCGGGTTAGGACGCTGTGACAAGACTGATGGCCACCTTGATTCGTTGGCCCCAATCCAATTCTTTGTATTGGGAATCCAGTCGTGTATCTATTGATGGGTGACGGGGCTCTCGGATCGGTATCGGTATCCTTTATCGGAGGTCTGCCATGAAATTCGAGCAGTTCTCATTTGGGCAAGTTCAGATCGATGGCATCGCGTACGACTATGACATCGTGATCGACCGGGGAAAAATTCGCAGGCGCAAGAAGAAACCATCGAAGAAGTTTCGGGACAGTTTTGGTCACACGCCGCTCTCACTGGAGGAGGAGATACCTTGGAAATGCCGTCGGTTGGTGGTCGGCACCGGCACGGGAGCACTGCCAGTCATGAATGAGGTCAGACGTGAGGCTGAGCGACGCAAAGTTGAACTGATCATCTTCCCAACGGAAGAAGCCTTGGACATATTGAAGCAGCGCCCAGAAAACACCAATGCCATTCTCCATGTGACCTGCTGAGTGTTTGCTCGGGTGACGACCACTCCGGCACCAACCGTCGAGAATCGATCCTTCAACGCAGGGCCGTTACAGGGCCAACAAGGATTCTTTTCAGATCCAGAGTCCGGGAGTGCGGTTGTGTCGGAAAGAGCAAAGTTTTATGTCAACCCCTTGTGCGAAGCGGACATTAAGCCTGCGCTTCTCACCACTAACAGGCAGCCGCCCACCTCAATATCAGCTCGGCGTTTCTGCCCTGGCATCCTAGATCGCCGAGCGGATTATCAAAGATGCTGGAGGAGGGAGGGCCCTCCCCCATTTCATCTATTTCCTGCACTTAAACAGGTGACGCGTGAACGATACTGCGGCTCTACGTGGACGTCACAACCCGTGTCGCTTATGAAAGTACTTAGAAGCGTCGCCGATGAAGACTCCGAAGGGTTCGTTTGCTACCCTCCGAGTTTTTGATAATTAGAATTCGTCGTGGTTACAACGAGCTGCTTGGCCGTCGCGTTCAGAACGGTCTTCCCCGCATAGTTGGTACCGTCGGGGAGGCTCGCCATTTGAACCTGCAAGGTCACCACATCCTTCGGATCATCCATGTAGGTGTTGATGCTCAAGGAGATAATCTTTTTTTGGGCAGGATCGAAAGAAAGGGTCATCTGATCGCCGGGCTGAGCGTAATCCTTGAAGATGAAATTCAGGATGCCCCCAGCAGGATTCAAAGAGAGTTTGCCGGCCCGGTAGTCCAGCTCCATTTTCTGGGGGTCCGGCGGAACGTACATGCTCAAGAGGCGCTTCACGTCCGACATGTAGTCCTTCATCTCCGCTTTCTTCTTGGCAATTATTTTTTGCTTAATTCTGCCGCCACTCGGCGGTTCCGGCGGAGGACCGATCGGAGTTTTGATAACTTCCCCGTTGGAACCGTACTGGCACAGGTTTCGGGTTGGAGGTTTATCGTCTCCCTTCAGGGTGAGCTGCGTGGTTTCAGTCCACTGATACTGCCTCAGCATCTGCTTGTTTTGTGCGGCAGCCTGCTTTGCGTCTGCAAACTTCTGCTGCAATTCAGCACCCTGTGCGATCAACGGCAAAGTACTGACAAGTACTACAGCAGCAATCATCATCCAGCGTTTGCCGATGCCCGCAAATGGATCGGCGCCAAACTGCGTCCTCTGCCTACCAGCTACTCTCGTGTTCATGAACACTCTCCTTTATCGCGATGCTTCGACAGCTTACTCGCGCCGCTTCCAAGGCACGAGCAGTGACTTGCCTTCCGTCGGCGCGCGTCGGCCGATTCGCGGAAGGGGCGAGGTTTCCCCATTTCAAACTATTTGCTGTGGTCTGGGAACTGTCACTTACGACAGTGGGTGGCGAGTTCGCCTGGGAGTACTGGCAAGCGGATGGCTCGGGCCAATGTCGTTTAGGACGTAGCTGCCGAAACCAGTCGGATCGCCGGCAATGAGCTCGCACCTGCCGAGTTACTGGATTCTTGGACAAGATGTTCAATCTAACGATCGTCGTGACTGTCAGCTTTGACAGTTCCTCAGCCCAACAGGGGGCCTGTACTCTGTCTTGTTGTTAGAGACGAACGAATCGCACGGAATGGCGGTGTGAAGCACGAGCACACCAAATCATCCCAGGTTTCGCTCCTTCACATTGTAAGAAATCCGATGCTAATTCGAAAGGAAACGATGAAGCTCAAAAATTGGGTCTTGCTGTTTACATTTCTCATTCTTGGCTGTGGATCAGTCTTACTGGCGCAACAAAATGGCCAAGGGCCGGGGCAGATTGCTCTCAATGCCAGCGTGGTCTCTGATCCCGGAGTGAACTCGGTGGTCACGCCAGCCCTTGCGACCGATGGCGAGCCACCGGCCACTGACCAATCGAAGCCTCCTGGCTCCAACACCGCGCAAAGTGGGCCTGCCCCTGACGACAATCAGTGGCATGTCGCTGTTAGCCCATATCTCTGGTTCCCGTGGGTGCACGGTACGGTGGGTGCATTTGGACGCGACGTCGGCTTCAGTGTATCCCCGAACGATCTTCTCTCTCATGCCCGCTTTGGATTGATGGGGACGGCCGAAGCTCGCCGCAACTGGTTATTGGCAAACGTCGACCTCTTGTATATCAGACTCGGGGCTGACAAAGCGATTCCGTTCCCGCCGGGCTTGCTGGCTACATCGGCGAACTTTACAGGGAATATATTCGTTCTCACTCCGAAAGTCGGTGTTCGCCTCATCAACGAGGAAACGGTCAAGGCCTATTTCTTGACAGGAATTCGCTACTGGTACTTCGGGGAGAGTGTCAATTTCACTCCGTCCCTCCTTGGCCTGAATTTTTCGAAGTCTCAGAGTTGGGTGGATCCTCTGGCGGGAGCAAGAATTGAAGGCACTCTTTCCCCGAAGGCCGTGGTCACGGTCGCGGGTGACGCCGGCGGATGGGGAACGGGCTCTCAAATTGAATATCAAGTGGTCGGCCTTCTCGGTTACAAGCTGAAGCCCAAGATGGCTTTGCAGGTTGGGTATCGTTATCTGTATTTCGATCGCCAAAAAGGTGGCACGGCGAGTGCAACTGCCAACTTGGCTTTGTCTGGCCCCGTGCTGGGCGTCACCTGGAATCTGAAGTGAGTGGCATAACGCGCTAATTGGCATAGCATTGATGTTGAAACTGCAATCGGCTGGCCAAGCATGGCGCGGCCCGACGGAAGGAGCATCACCATGGCACGCGCAGCAATGATCGAGACGTCGAAGTCCGAGCAGCCAATCGACAAGATACCGGCCTTCCACACTCACAGCTCGCGAGCCGAGCTCAAGGCGATGGGCAAAGCGTTGCGGGACAAGTGTTCGCGAATCTCGCACGCCGAATGGAAACCGCCGCACGACCGACCGGATCCGGTCCGCCTGGTGCTGAAGGCCGACGAGGGGCGCCTCCCCGATCTCCTTCCCTTTCGCCACGGGCGCATGGTGCTGTCTCCCTTCACCTTCTACCGGGGCTCGGCGCTCGCCATGGCGGTGGATCTGGCGGGCACTCCGTCTACCGGCGTCCGCGTGCAATGCGGCGGAGACTCCCACCTGGTCAACTTCCGGGGTCTCGCCACCCCGGAGAGGCAAGTCATCTTCGCCATCAACGACCTCGATGAGACCCTCCCGGCGCCTTGGGAGTGGGACCTCAAGCGTCTCGCGACGAGCTTCGTGATCGCCTGTCGCGACAACGGCCTTAGCGAATCCGCCGCCAAGGATGCGGCCCTCAGCTGTGTCAGGTCCTACCGCGAGCACATGGCCGAGTTCGCCGAAATGAAGGTGCTGGACCTGTGGTACTTCGCCGTCGAGGCCGAGATGCTGATCGCGGGCATCAAGGATGCCGGGATCCGCCGCCGCGCGATCAAGAGCCTGGCGAAGGCGCGTGAGAGCAGCACCTCCGAAGGCGTCTTCCCGAAGCTCGTAGACGATTCGAGCGGGTCGCCGGTCATCAAAGACCAGCTCCCGGCGATCTTCCACTGGAAAGATCACTCCGCCGGGGAGATCCATCCGGACGTCAGCAACGCCTTCGCCCAGTACCGCGAAACCCTGGCGCCCGCCCATCGCATGTTGCTCGATCGCTACGAAATCAAAGACGCCGCGGTCAAGGTCGTCGGCGTCGGCAGCGTCGGCACCGCCTGCTGGATGATGCTCTTGATGGCCGGCGGAGGAGACCCTCTCATTCTCCAGGTCAAGGAGGCGCGCGCCTCGGTTCTGGAGGCCTATGCGGGGAAGAGCGTCTACCCGAACCACGGACAGCGTGTCGTGAACGGCCACCGGCTCATGCAGCCGGCCAGCGACATCTTCCTCGGCTGGACCGAGGGCAGGCGAGGACGTCACTTCTATGTCCGCCAGCTCCGGGACGTCAAGATCAAGCTTGCCGTCGAGACGTTCGGCACGGCCGAGATGACCCTCTTCGCCCAGTGGTGCGGCTACTCGCTGGCGCTCTCCCATGCGCGCTCCGGGGACCCCGCGGTGATCAGCGGGTATCTGGGCAAGAGCGACGTGTTCGACAAGGCGCTCGCCGCCTTTTCCGTTGCCTACGCCGACCAGAACGAAAAGGACCACGCCGTACTGAAACGTGCGATCCGCGATGGAAAGATCGAGGCGGTCATCGAAGAGCCGAAGTGAGTCGCCTGTATGATGCGCGAGCATGAAGAGACTAGCAACAGCGCTGTCAACTCTGACAGTAGACTGTGCCCAACGCGGACTCGACACTTGTCACTGACGGAAAGCACGAAACTCGCAAGAACCAGCAATCGCGTACATAGAGTCTAGCTGTATTCAGACGAGCCGCACACGAATTCAGAATCGAATGGAGGCAATGAGCACATGTGTAAACGACGATTATTTTGCTTCGTCGCGATATTGAGCTTTTCTCTGTCCCTTGCGGGACAGGTTAAGTCTGATCAGGCGAAAGCTAACATTGATCCAGCAGCGATGACGGCACTCGACAAGATGGGTACCTACCTTCGCACTCTTACGACGTTTCAAGTGAACGCTGCGCAGACGACGGACGAGGTGATGGACAACGGGCAAGCGATTCAGTCGGAACAGGTCGTCGATCTCCTGGCAGCTAGGCCAAATCGATTTCGCGCCGAGATCACGAGCGATACCAAGGATGTGTTCTTACTGTACGACGGGAAAAACTTCACGGTGTATGGCCAGCTCGTCAACTATTACGCAACGGTGCCGGCCCCGCCCACGATCGCCGAACTGATCGGAAAGATCGACGAAAAGTATGGCATCGAGATGCCGCTGGTGGACTTATTTATGTGGGGCTCACCCCAATCCACTGCATCTCAGGCAATCACTAGCGCGATCGATATTGGTCCGGGTTCTATCGAGGGCACAACCTGCGAGCAGTATGCATTCCGGCAGCAGGGGCTGGACTGGCAGATCTGGATCCAGCTGGGAGATTATCCGCTGCCCAGAAAGTTGATCCTGACAACGACGGACGAAGAAGCCCGACCGCGTTTCTCTCAAGTTTTGACTTGGAACTTGGCCCCGTCATTCAACGACGAGGCCTTCATGTTTGATCCTCCGAAGGACGCACAAAGAATCGCAATTGCGGAAACCCCCGCGTCCCCCAGCACCGAGAAGAAATCAGAAAAGGGAGGCGTGAAATGAACCAATCTACTCGCCGTGCGATTTCGATTTCTCTCGTGCTGATGCTTTCGAGCGCCACGATGTTCGCCCAATATAACAGCACCACGCGAACCAGCGTCAACAAGAACACAACCGTCAATGCGAACAAGAACGTTAACGCGAATGTAAACCAGAATTACAACGTGAACGCGAATAAGAACACCAACGTAAATGTGAACAAGAACGTCAATGTCAATACCAACCAAAACGTCAACGTAAACGTAAACAAAAACGTCTACGTTCACAGCAGCAGTTCTTGCTGCTACAACTCCGCGCCTGTCGCGGCTGCGGTGGTTGCGACGGCCATTGTGGTCGGCACCATGGTAAACACACTTCCACCCTCATGTACCGTTGTGTATGTAAATGGGCTTACCTACCATCACTGCGGCAGTGCCTGGTACCAGCCTAAGTTTGTGGGCACAAGCACAACCTACGTCGTGGTAACTGCTCCGCGGTAGCAACCACGGGGCAAAAACGCGCCAGGCGTCATGTGGCTGTCTCTTGACAGGATCAAGATCATTCCGGGCAAAGGCTGGTAATAGGCTGGTGGTTCGGTTTCCGGATCTACGACCTGCAAGCGCCGGCCTTCGACGGACGTGGAAGCTCAATGGCATCGCTGCGGTGGAGTGATTAAATAACCGATCACAAAAGGACAGAAAATGGAAAATAACGTGACCTCATCCGAGAGCAAAACCAGTTTTACGCTTAAATGCGCGACGCTCGTCGCCGTCGCCATGCTGGCCGCTGTTATCCCAGCGATTGCCCAGTCGGGCGGAGCAGGCGCAGAGCTACAACAGAAATTGGCAGCGGTGAAGCAATCGACCGCGGAAAACCAGCAGAAGCTGCATCACTATCAATGGAAAGAAACGACCCAACTCACGTTAAAGGGCGATCCTAAGCCTCCCAGCCAGGCAGCATGCCAGTATGGTCCGGACGGGAAAGTGCAGAAGACCCCGCTGACCCCGCCACCCCCGCCTCCAAGTGGCGGAAGACTAAAGCAGAAGGTGATCGCGAACAAGAAGGAAGAGATGAAGGACTACATGGGCGAGGTGAAGGTGCTGCTCGCGAAGTACGTTCCACCCGACCCGCAAAAGATGCAACAGGCATTCGGGTCCGGGAAGGCCTCATTGAGTCCCAATGCTAGTTCCGGCGTGGCGCAGATTATTTTCAAAGACTATGCGCTACCCGGCGACCAGATGACGCTTTCCTTCGACACGGCTGCGAAGAAGATTTCCACGGTAAACGTGAACACCTACCTGGATAATCCCAAGGATGTAGTCACGTTGGCGGTTCAGTTTGCCAGCCTGCCGGACGGTACGAACTATGTACAACAGACCGTCCTCAACGCTACTGCAAAGAATCTCGTGGTGACGACAACTAACTCCGATTACAAGGCGCTTGGGCAGTAATCGATAGAAACGGCACTCTAGACCGATTACGATTGACGCGGGCGTGATGCTTTGCATATCTTCGCAAAAAGGGAAAAGGCCCGGCATTAGGGAAATCCCAATCGAGCGGTGACACAATTGAAAAGGGGCATGAGCAATGTCAGATGGAAAACCGAACATCCTCATCATCTTGACCGATCAGCTAGCGTCACCCTACGGTGTACGAATCCGACGATCAGCGCCGCTTCCGTCGCGAGGTGCTTACTGCCGAAACGAGTCTGCGGGATTCGGGCGTCTCGTTCGAGCGCCATTACACTATGTCGGCGGCCTGCGCACCCAGCCGCGCGTCGCTGATAACGGGCCATTACCCGTCGCTGCACGGCGTCACGCAGACCGACGGCCTCGCGAAGAGCGCCGACGGCAACGAGATGTTCTGGCTCGCGCCTGACACGGTCCCGACCATCGGCGACTGGTTCCGGGCCGGCGGCTACAGGACGTTCTACAAAGGCAAATGGCACGTCTCGCACGCGCACCTCCCCGCGCCCGACGGCGAGGGCTATCTCCAGACGCTGGACAAGGACGGCAACGTGAACGCGGAAAACGTCGCCGCCTACCTCAAGGCGGACCTGCTCGACGCCTACGGCTTCTCGGAGTGGGTCGGGCCGGAGGCGCACGGGCTGGGCCACCAAAACACGGGAACGGCAAGAGATCCCTTCACGGCGGACGAGGTCATCGCTCTGTTGAAGCGGCTGGACCAGGACGAGAACAAGCAGCCGTGGCTCACCGTGTGCTCGTTCCTCAACCCGCACGACATCTCGATGTTCGGCGCCATCGCGCTGGCACAGGGTCTTCGCTACGACTTCAGTTCGGTGCCGCCCGTTCCCGAGCCGCCGACGCAGGGCGAGGACCTGTCTACCAAGCCCGCGTGCCAACAAAGCTACGTCGACGCGTGGGGAAAGATACTCGCGCCGCAGCCGTGGATCGAGGCGCAGCGGCGCTTCTACTACCAGCTGCAACACGCGGTCGACGACCAGATCGGACGCGTGCTCGCCGCCCTTCGGGAAACTCGACGCCTACGAGAACACGATCGTAGTCTTCTCCGCCGATCACGGGGATATGCTGGGCGCCCATGGCGGGATGCACCAGAAGTGGCATAACGCCTACGAAGAGACTACCCATGTTCCGTTCGTCGTCGCGAGCCCCCGCTTTCAGGGGGGACGCCACGAGGGCAACATCCCCACGAGTCACGCCGACCTCCTGCCCACGTTGCTCGGGCTCGCCGGCATCGATCACGACGAGGCACTCAAGCGCGTTGCCGCCAGCCACACCGAAGCGCGCCCTCTCGTGGGTCGCGACCTCTCGGGCCTCATCCGCGGCACCGCGGAGCGCCACCGCCCGAGCCTGTCCTCTTCACCACCGACGACGAGATCAGCAAGGGCAGCGCGAAACCTGGCAGCCCATTGCAGCGCTGGGCCCGCAAGCTGGGAACATACGCGGAGGTCGTCCAACCGAATCACATCGAGACCGTCATCGCAAAGGTCGATGTCGACGGCGAAGAGCACCTCGTCAAGCTTTCGCGCTACCACGACAACCAGCAATTCTGGACGGTACCCGGCGTACGCGATGATCGTCTCCAGCGCGGGAAGAATATTGTCACGGTGACCGAGCCGACACCGGACGAATACGAGCTCTACGACCTCACTCTCGATCCACTTGAACAGCGCAACCTCGCGCACCCGCGCAACGCCAATGACCGATCACGCAAGCTGCAGGCGCGCATGCACCAGCTTCTGGTCGAGCAGCTCACCGCTAAGCGCCACGTGCCGACCTCGGGAGGAACGCCGGGTTACCGTCCGCCAAGCTAGGCGGAGCGACCCTGACCGATGAAAACTTTGCTGAGCACCAAATCTTTCGTGGAAGTATTGGCCGGCCTGGCGATGCTGCTCGTCCCTTCGAGGTAGTATCGCTGGTGATCGGAGTACCGCTTGAACTGTCTGGCGCAATCGCTCTCGCTCGTTTCGCCGGAGTCATCCTGGTCGCGGTTGGCATCGCCTGCTGGGTGGAGCGTAATCACAGCGAAAGCCGCGGGGCCATCGGGTTGATCGTCGCGCTGCTCGTCTACGACGTTTCTGTCGTAGTCCTTCTTCTCCTTGCTCGACTGGGCGCACACTTGTCAGGAATAGCTCTTTGGCCCGCGGTCTTCCTCCACTCAGGGCTAGGGGTATGGTCGTTATCCTGCCTTAGAAAGAAGCCACAATGAACGGGCACCGAATCGGCCCGCAACTTTACTGAAGGACTCGCAGAACGATGCGGGCAGGGAGCTTCAACTAATCTTGGCGGTGCGATACGATGCCTTACCCATACACGTTAGCTGCGGCAGTGCTTCTGGCCTGCGTTTGCGTCTTCAGTGGCAGGCTGCGTGCCAGATCGCATCATCGGCGGTGGATCTCCATCGCTGCCGGAGTATCCGTTGCTACCATCTTCGTCGACCTACTGCCGACAATCTCTGAAAAGCAAGCAAAGTTCTCGGCCAACGCTCCGGCCGGCGCCGCCCTTTTCCAGGAGCAGGCCGTCTATCTCTTCGCGATGCTGGGCTTTGTACTTTTTTACGGACTGGAATACATGGTGGCGTCGTCACCTGGCGGAAAACGCGAGAACAGTGGTGTCGCCTTCTCACTCCGAATCGCGGCCTTTGCGTTATACAGCAGTTTTATCGCCTACCTTCTCGTCGACAGCCCTTGGACCGGTGTTCAATCCCTGCTTCTCTATTCTCTGGCAATGGCGTTTCACCTGCTTCTCGTCGACCACTCCCTTGCTGAGCAGGGCCATGAACTGTATGAAAGTCGCGGAAGATGGATACTTGCGCTGGCCGTGATGGCAGGCTGGTCTGTTGGAATAATTGCATCGATTCCGGAGTTGTGGCTGGCCCGGATCACGGGGTTTGTCTCCGGAGGAGTCATCATGAACAGCATGGTGGTGGAATTGCCCGAAGGACGCGGAGGACGCTTCGGGTATTTTGTTCTGTCCGCCGCAATCTACGCCTTCGTGCTCATTCGCGTTCTAGGCTGACCATGACGAACGCAACACCGCAACATAGCGCTTCGGCGTCTTGGATCGCCAGGCGGATCATCCACGACGCTCGATGAACTATTTTGGTCTGCCCAGCCAGGAGTATTGCCATGCGGCGGACACGTTCTGGTAGTTGCCGCCAAACCGAATATAGGTGCCGTTGCTATAGCTGAATTTGAAAGCCTGGTGCTTAGTGATCGGGATCGCGGCGGTGCATCCTAGACGAGAGTTCGTCTGTTCGGTGAGCGAGTTTTCTACGCCCGCCACGCTCGTGCTTCCGCCGAACCAGAAATTGCTGTCGAGCGAGACCCAGAGCCGCGGCTTGAAGTCATAACTCAGGTGCGATTCCATGGCTCCAATTGGCTTTTGCGATTGGGACCTCGTCCCCGGATAGTAAGTATTGCGCGACCAGTAATCCTGATTCGTGGTGAAGAACCACACTCCGGTGTACCCATCGACGATCCATTTGCCCCAGCGCTGGGAATAGCCAAATTCCGGTTTGAAGGACCAGCGGTTGGTGCCCCAGTTAACCAGCTTTGTGGGATCGTACTGGCCGGTCGGAGCCAGCACTCTCAGACTAACGCCCAGCAGGGCCTTCTGTTGCCATTTCATGAACTCCTGCGGTGGCAATGCCGGCCCACCCTTAAGGTTTACTGCGAAACGAAATCCCGAATCCACAAGGCCGGAGCGGCGCAGGTGCTGCCCTGCTCCGAACATAGTTCCTTGGAAGGTTCCCACTCCATATGGCAACGAGGCAACGATGTTGGCGGAGCGGCCCAAAAAGCCGAATGAGTGGTAGTAGCTGAAGATAGGTACGCTGTATGTCCCCGTCGCATCGCTGGCCGGGAGCGCGCCATTGAGATTGATACTGCCGTCGTAAAAGCCCCAGGTCAGCGTGACTGCGTTGAAATGGAGCGGCGTGATGATATAGGCGCGCGGCGCAAGGTCTTGAGCACGGAGCAGCACCGGACATAGCAGCAAAGCGGCCACCAATCCGAGCCCCCAGAAACATCGAATCCTCGGTCCTTTTGAGATACGACTAGTTGCTCTCTGCTTGCGCAGTTTGCTTAGTGTCATACTCTGCTAGACCACCACCGGTATCGTCGCAACCAAGCCGATAACCACCAACGGAACCTCTGCAAGGGATTGCTGCTGGATTCAAACTATAAACGTTTTGTCGCCCCCATAACAGTCAATCCGCACGCAAATCGTCTCTGGTGGACTGGCCTCGCAGAGCGTGGCCAACCCGCTGCGGTCGGGACAGGCCTTTGTTGTCAGACTGGCAGTAGAAAACCGTAAGCGACGCGGCTACACTGCTGCCCTATTTCCGTTGAACCCCGCGCGGGAGTACCGATGTCCTCCTCCACGATCCCGAGCCATGCCGGGATGCTGCGGACTGTGTGGTGTATTGCTTGTTTGGCTTGGCACTATTCCCGATTTCGCTTTGTTGCCGTCGGGTTTCCATGTTCCCTACTAAGCTCTCCAACTACATGGTCCCCCGGCGCGGAGCATCCGCCGACACGCCGGTATGCCGGTAGCGAGAGCAGCAACAAGAGACTTTAGTGTTTTGAGGTCGAGGTGCTTGGGTGGCGCCGCGCCTCAATCATTCGAGCCAGACGCATGGCCGGCCCGCGCAGAATCACGTAGGGCACGATCGCCAGGACAAAGGCGACGATGATCATTTCTCCCGGATATATAAAGTGCAACTCGATGATCTGATACACCGCGTCCAGCACCATCGCGAGAATGAACACTTTGCCGATACGCTTCCATGCCTCCTTCATCAACTCCGAGCGTTTGGCGGGATTCGAGATTACCTCCCAGAACCAAGGCGGATTGCCGGCCCTGGCATCTGCCAACCCCGAGCGAATCGCGAAAAATGCCGCCATGCACGGCTGGAGAACCAGTCTGAACTTCATCGGCCCGCTCACACGGGCGATCAATTGACTTCCTACGCGCATCCACATGTCGTCCATAACATCCCCTTCCAGAGCCGGAGTGTGCGCCCTGATGATGTTCAGGCTAGAGGGGATGGACACGGAAGGAAACTGGCAAAAGCAACAGCGGGCTTAGGAAGACGCGCGAGGAGCCGCCGGAGCCAGAGCATAGGGTAGGTATTCGGAGCCCTCGAAGGAAAAGGCCTCGAGCTCAGGAACAGATTCTTTCCGCTAGCCCCACCGAGCGACAAGCGGCTTCAATTTCCCTGTTCCATATCCGACCATCGTTTATTCGGTCTGATTAGCCTCCGAGTCCACAAACACGCGGGGAATCACGCGGCCCCAGATGAACTTGCCGATTTCGATCAGCTGCACGCCGACCTCGCAGGGCCCGTCGTCTTCCGTGCCTCCAACCCAAGTCACGCGATAGCGGGCACGGCCACGGTGCTCGACGCCGATCACGCACCCACGCTGCAAGAGATGTTTTATGCCGGTAATGTGCGCACCTGTCGTCGTCACGTCGACGGTGGTCGCGTTCTGCTCGAACATCTGTCCGGTTGCGTCCATTCCCCAGATGCGAACGGGAAGGCTAAGGCTGTGACGTTTTTCTTGACGCTTTGCCATGCTGTGCTGCCCGCTTGGTGGGATTCTCTATCCCTCCACGATTCTACCTGCTTACTACCATTTGGTAGGATGCGTATCTCCGCTCCTAAGCACATCGTGCTCCATTCGGCAGTGCCGTTCAACCTTCCTGTTACCTTAACAAAACACAAAATTGCCCCGGTCCGATGTACTGAGAGACTCAGCGATATAGGGCAAACGTCTTACCGCCGCCAACAACTTAGGGAGGTACAAGAAGTACGTGAGAGGATTGCTGCTCAGAACAGGCTGGGGGTGAGTAGCCACTCGATGCGATTTAGCGCGCAGAGAACCTGAAACCACCATAGCTCAGCCACATGCCGAGGAAAAACATAACGGCGGTGTACAGGTCGAAAAACTGTTCGAAGTGAACTCCAGCGAGAAGCATCGCATATACCGCCTCCGGCGACAAAAACAAGAGCAGCGCGGCTTTGATCAGCAACACCCATCCATGAGGGTGACGACGACCGGATGCACGCCGCCCGACCAGACATTGTGACTGAGGACCATCGCCAGCCCAGCAGCCACCGCAATCACACCGATTACAAACAGCACCGGAGGATTGCGAACGAGCGCGGCCATCGACTCGACGGTCGCTTGCTTGTGCGCGACCATAGCGAGCGAAACGAGAATCAGGTAGAGCCCGATTAACCTGCTGAGGAATGCAGTTCGTGGCGACATCGTGTCCTCCCAACCTGTATCAGGTTGTACCGATTGAAGTATGCGCCGTTGGAGTCGGGCAGCCAAGGCCACCGTGAACGGACTTCCTGTACCAACTGAAAGGATACTAGTAACTCCTACAACGCCCAGAGAACTGCGAATAGCCGATGTATTAACAGCAGCTCTGAACGATAGTGGCGTAAAATGGGATGCTCCAGAAGCTCAGAAGAAAGGCGAAACAATGGATAAGATCGTGCGCGTCGATATGTTCAATTTGCGGGTCAGCATAGAAGAAGCGCCCGCGGCGTGGGCTCGATTCGGCGGAAGAGCTCTTACCTCGACCATTGTTGCTGCGGAAGTGCCACCTACTTGCCATCCTCTCGGGCCGGAAAACAAATTGGTGTTTGCTCCTGGAACACTGACCGGGACAACTGCGGTGAACTCCGGCAGGCTTTCTGCCGGCGCCAAAAGCCCGTTGACGGGCGGCATCAAGGAAAGCAGCGCCGGCGGCCTCGCCGGGCAGGTCTTCGCCAGGTTGGGGATTAAGGCGTTGATCATCGAGGGCGCTCCGCAACAGGATTCCTGGTACCGCATTCACATCGACAAGGATGGAGCGCGGATTCAGGAAGAAAAAAGCCTGATTGGCAAAGGCAATTTTGCGGTTTTCGAAGCCGTGGAAGCTGAGCTAGGCAAGAAATGCGGCTGTCTCAGCATTGGGCCAGCGGGTGAATTCAGGATGGCTGCCGCTAACATCTCTGTCCGCGATAAGGACGGGAGGGTGCGCAGTCATGGCCGCGGTGGTTTAGGCGCTGTGATGGGCTCGAAGAAGGTCAAACTCATCTCGATCGACGATGCGGGCTCTGAAGCGGTCAAGGTAGCCGATCCGGAAAAATTCAATGCAGCCGCCAAGAGCTTCGCGAAGATCTTGCTGAATCAACCGGGAATTGTGCACGGGATGAAGCCCCTCGGAACCTCGATGCTGGTTAACATCATTCACGGGTATGGTGCGTTGCCTACACGCAATTTTCGCAACGGCCGGTACGAAAAGCACGACATGGTTTCCGGCGAAACCATGCGCGAGACCATCCTGGCGCGAGGCGGCCAGCCGAGCCATGCCTGCCAGCCCGGCTGTGTGATCCAGTGCTCCCAGGTTTATCCCGACAAAGATGGGAAGGTGGTGACCTCAGGTCTGGAGTATGAAACGTTGGGCTTACTGGGTGCAGCCTGCGAAATCGACAGTCTTGAGCGAATTGCCGAGGCGGACCGAGTGATGGACGACCTTGGCCTGGACTCGATCGACACAGCGGTTGGAATTGCCGTACTCATGGATGCCGGAGTTTTGCCCTATGGTGACGGCGACAGCGTTCTGCGTGTGCTGACGGACGAAGTTGCAAAGGGGACAGCGCTGGGGCGTGTGCTCGGTTGCGGTGCCGCCGCCGTGGGAAAGATCTATGGGATGACGCGGGTGGCGACCGTGAAGGACCAGGCACTACCCGCCTACGACCCTCGTCCGATCAAGGGCATTGGCATTACCTATGCGACCAGCCCGATGGGGGCAGACCATACCGCCGGCTATGCCATCGGCCCAACCTTGGCAGGTATTATCGACGGGCATCAGAAAGAGGGGCAAGTCGGTCTTTCGCGACATCTGCAACAGGTTTCCGCTGCTCTGGATTCCTTTGGACTCTGTACGTTCGTAGACATGGCTGTAGGCGGCGACCCGCGAATGTATTCCGGCACTGGTTAACATGCTCAATGCGCGCTCCGGTGCGAGTGGAAGCGCCGACGAATACCTGCATGGGCTCGGGTC
Source organism: uncultured Acidobacteriota bacterium (assembly GCA_963800195.1). GTDB lineage: Bacteria > Acidobacteriota > Terriglobia > Terriglobales > Acidobacteriaceae > TOLSYN. The sequence continues at coordinate 234,669 of CAWCZZ010000007.1, read as the reverse complement.
GTACATCCTCAAGACTGAGCATCAGTTCAACCTGGACGCCGGCTTGACCAGCCAACGGGATCGCCTTCCCGAGTTCTTCAGCACCGACCGACTGCCTCCGAGCAACGACGTGTGGGACTTCACGGAACAGGAGATCGGCGCTTTCTGGGATTTCTGAAGGCATTGAAGCCGCTCACCTGAGGTGGTGGCGAGAATCCTCTACTCCGAGACTGCCTTGCGGCCATCCTGGTCCCGCTGATCGGGCCATAGCCACGCAGCTCCGCGCACGCCGCCGGAGTCGCCGTGCATGGCGCGCACGATGGGTGTACCGGCGTCAGCGGAAAATGTGTAGGACTTGAGCAGCGTGGGTAGAGCGGCGTAGAGGCACATCAAATTGGAGAGTCCGCCCCCGAGCACAATCGCATCAGGATCGAGGACATTGATGATCGAAGCTAAACTCCTCGCCAACCGGTCCTGATAAAGATCTAAGCACTCGACGGCCAGCGGATCTCCAGCGGCGGCGGCTTCAGCAATCGCAAGGGCCGTACTCTGCCGGCCGCTGCGCACGCGGTAGTCACGCGCTACACCGGCACCCGACAGGAAGGTTTCGATGCAGCCCCGCTTCCCGCAATAACAAACGGCTCCGGGTAGTTCGTCGGCACGTGCCCAGGGAAGCGGATTATGGCCCCATTCGCCGGCGACCTTATTGCGTCCGACATGGAGCTGCCGGTTCACCACAATTCCTCCGCCCACGCCTGTCCCGAGTATGACGCCGAAAACGACGCGGGCGTTCGTCGCAGCGCCATCAACAGCCTCGGAAAGGGCGAAGCAATTGGCATCGTTCTCGATGCGAATTGGCCGCCCCAAGCGGGCCTCAAGGTCGCGGTCGAGAGGCTTGCCGTTTAGAACGGTGCTGTTCGAGTTCTTCAGCAGTCCCGTTGAGGGTGAGATCGCGCCGGGGGTGGCAATGCCCACCGTACCGATCTGTCCTGTTTCGCTTTCTGTGAAGGCGACCAGCTCAGCTACAACGTTCAAGATGGCAGCGTAATCTCCGGCGGGCGTAGAGACACGATGGCGCAAGAGTGTGGCGCCGGTACTGGCGGCGTTATCGGCAAGCGCTATAACCTCAATCTTGGTGCCACCCAAATCAATCCCGATTCTCACTCACGACTCCACGCACGCTCACTGAACTTCGCAAGCCGATACAAAGTACCAATCGCTGCCCCACATCTGAAGATGTGGAACTTCAATCATCGTGGAATGCGCTGGTGTTCTTGTCAACAAGTAGCCGCAGCGTAGGATTCTAGTAGAATCGCAGTCTGTTCAACGTCAGTATCCGCGATGGCGAATCGAAACGGTGAAGCTGCAATCTGACAGTCAGGACAAAGAGACCTTCATGGCATTCACGGCGAACCAAGGCGCGAAGATTTACTGGGATGAAGCTGGAGAGGGCGATCCTCTTTTGCTCATCATGGGACTGGGTTATCCGTCTTATTCATGGCATCGCAGCCGTCCGGTTTTATCGAGCAAATACCGGACGATTGCTTTGGACAATCGTGGTGTCGGCCGGAGCGATGCTCCGCCAGGACCGTACTCGATCGCTATGATGGCGTCCGATGCAGCGGCTGTGCTCGATGCCGCCGAAGCCGAAAGCGCACACATATTCGGCATCTCCATGGGAGGCATGATCGCGCAGGAGTTCGCCCTACAGTATCCACAGCGCGTGCGTTCCTTGATTCTCGGCTGCACGGCTGCGGGTGGTCCCCATGCGGTGCGCGCCGAAGGCGAAGCGATCCAGATGCTCATGTCGCGCGCCCGCATGACTCCAGAGGAAGCAGCCCAGGCAGCAGTGCCGTTTATCTACGACCCTGCCACGCCGCGAAAGCTCATCGAAGAGGATCTGGAAATTCGGAGACCGTGGTATGTAAAACGCGAGGTATACCAATCACAGTTGGATGGAGTTCTCAACTTTGAGTCTTACAGTCGGCTGTCTCAGATCAACTCGCCAACACTGGTAATTCATGGTGAGTCCGACCGGCTGGTGCCGGCAGGCAATGGAAAATTGATCGCCGAGGCAATCCCCGGCGCGAAGCTGATCTTGCTTCCGCAGGCCAGCCACCTCTTCAATACCGACCAGCCCGAAGCAGCGCATCGAGCAATTCTGGAGTTCCTGGCAGATCAGAATGGTGCGCTTACTGACCACAGATGACGGCAAGCTGCCGGCTTCCAGGCTGCACTGACGCAGAGTCCAACTTCACAGGCGGCGCAATGCACGCTCAGTAACTCTTTGGGCGGAAACCCATCCAATCTTCCAGGTTCAGAGCTAGCCAATCGGCGGATGTGGACGCATGGGCATCCGTGGCATTTTGTTCCTGGAGGACAGAAGATGTCACAAAACCTTATCGAGCTTTCAAACACATTAGCGCAAGTAACGGGCCGCGCCGCCGCTACGGTTGTGGCCATCCACACGGAGTCACGCGGATCTTCCAGCGGAGTGGTATGGCGCCCCGGAGTGATCGTGACCTCCGAGCACGCTCTGCGCCGCGATGAAGAGATTCAGGTGACGCTGCCCAATGGCAGCGTCGTGCCGGCGACCCTTGCGGGGCGCGATCCCTCAACCGACATGGCGGTTCTGAAGTGCGCTGCGGCCGATATGGCGGGGCCGGAGTGCGGTGATGCAGCTTCGCTGAAGCCGGGCAGCCTGACGCTTGTAGTGGGCCGCACCCGCGCCAGCGGTCCAGTTGCGGCTTTCGGAGTCGTCAGCCTTGTTACCTCAGAGCGGCGCGCGTGGACCGGGGCGTTGCTCACTCCTTATATCCGGCTCGACATTGGACTGCAACCCACGGCTGTAGGCGGCGCGGTCGTCGATGCAAGCGGCCATACTGTCGGATTCGCAACGCCGCGCTTCGGGCGCTTCGGCGTGATCGCAGTTCCAGCTTCAACGATCGACAAGGTCGCTGACACGCTACTGAAACAAGGCCGCATTCCGCGCGGATATCTGGGAGTTGGCTTGCAGCCATTGCGCCTTCCGGCCGCGCTTTGTGAGACGTTGCGGCGAAGCGAAAGGACTGCCGTAATCGTGCTGGAGGTACTTCCCGGCGGTCCCGCAGACAAGGCTGGACTCGTCATTGGGGATGTATTGATCTCACTCGGCGGCCATCCTGTCACTCGACCCGAAGACGTTCAGTCTCTTCTCGCCGAAGATGCCATCGGCAAATCACTTTTGCTGAAATTCGTTCGAGGCGGCTCGGTACAGGAAACGAGCATCGTTGTCTCGGAGCGCCAGCACGGAGGTGAATGAGATGGCAGTCAGCGGATTCGGCGAGATTGCAGAGAAACTGCGCCGCTCGACCGTTCTCATTCAGGCTGGTGGCCGGGGCAGCGGCTCGGGCGTGATCTGGACGAGTGATGGCAGCGTTATCACCAATGCTCACGTTGCGCGGAGTGGGCAGGTCAGTGTTCACCTTTGGGATGGACGCGATTTTGATGCGACCGTCTCATCGCGCGATCTACAGCGGGACCTTGCTGTGCTGCAAATCGAGGCGACGAGCCTTCCCGCAGCGTCTGTGGCGGACTCATCGAGGCTTCGCCCCGGCGAACTCGCGATCGCCATCGGCAATCCGATGGGCTTTGTGGGCGCCCTTACGACGGGCGTGATTCACGCGGTCGGCCCGCTTCCGGGGCTTGGTTCACGACCATGGGTACAAGCCGATGTAAGGCTTGCGCCGGGAAATTCCGGCGGGCCGCTGGCCGATGCCGGTGGCCGCGTGATTGGGATCAACACCATGGTTGCGGGCGGCCTTGCATTGGCCATTCCGAGTAACGTGGTTCGGGATTTTCTTTCCGCCGGCCCAAGCGGCGCTTGGCTGGGCGTGACCGTTCAGCCGGTGCGCGTGCCTCGGCCCAACCCGTCTGGAAGCAACCACACTGCTGGCTTGGTGCTGCTTGAAGTCGAGCCTGGGAGTCCAGCCGCCGCGGCGTCTCTCTTGCCGGGCGACATCTTGCTGGGCACCGCTCAAAAAGCCTTTACATCGGTGAGCGGACTTTCGCAGGCCCTGCAAGGCGCCGGCCCGCGGCTTCTGCGGCTCGAGTATCTGCGCGGAGATTACTCGCGCCTTCGCCGTGTCACGGTGCAGTTGGGTGGACAGAATGCGACCACGAAAACTACAACCAGGGGAGTCGCAGCCGCGTGATTCGCGTGTTCATTATCGGCGCTTCGCCAGTGGCTCGTGCAGGACTGCAAAGTCTGGTTCGCTCGCCCGACGTAGAGGTGGTTGGCAGTGTCGCGAACTTGGAATCGCTTGCGGGCCAATGGACGGAACTGGAAGCCGACCTCGTTCTGGTTGACGCATCCGGCGACCAACTTGCGCCAGTGATGGATTCTCTCGCAGCATCTGAGCTTGCCTCCGAGGCGGCCATCGTGGTTCTCGCAGAGCACGCTGAGACGCGATGGTTCTCGGAGGCGCTGCGAGCAGGCGTCCGCGCCGTACTGCCCAGCGATCTATCACCGGAGCAACTCGTTGCCGCCCTCCGAGCCGCAGCGGAGGGGCTCATTGTCATGCATCCGGCTGAGGTTGCCGCGTTCTTTCCGGCCGCAAGGCCGGCTTCGCGTCCGCTTGCAGAACTTGTCGAGCCACTTACGCCTCGCGAAAGCGAAGTGCTCCAGATGCTCGCAAGCGGACTCGGCAATAAGGAAATCGCAGCACGGATGGCGGTCTCCGAGCACACCATTAAATTTCATGTCGCGTCGATTCTGGGCAAGCTCGGTGCAGCCAGCCGAACCGAAGCTGTCGCGCTCGGCATTCGTCGCGGCCTCGTTCTTCTCTGAAGAGTCCGAGAGTCTTTAACAGCAGCCTTATTCGGCGAAGCCGCAAACCTACTTCTTTTTTCCAAAGAGCCCGCCCAAGCTGTTGCTCACTCCCTGGGTCACTCCCTGGGTACCCTTTCCCGCAACACTGCCGACACTTCCGGCGAGGCCGCCGGCCGACTGGCCCAAGCCATTGCCGAGCTCCGGGGTAAACTTGGGATCCTTAGTGGTTCCGGTGATATGGAAAGGGACGCCGACACTGGTGTTCTTCTGGCCGAAGACAGAGCTGACTTGTCCTACGGCGCTCTTCGATATGTCCACCTGCGCTTTCATGGCGAAGTTGAGGTCGTTCTGCTTGCCCACGGTTCCCGCGCCGGTCAGTTTTCCGATGCCGGGCGCCACAAGCAGAATGTTGTCTGCCTTGCTGCCGGCGGGGCTTTGCTGCACATCGGCGGTAAACTCCTGGATGAGGGTTTCCTTGCCGACATTGACGCCGGAGAGCTTGGTGATCGCCGACATCTGGGAGCTGAGATCGTAGCCGGTGACTTTGGAGTTGAACAGGCCGACGTGCCCCTTGACGATCAGCGCATCGGCAGGCCCAACGGCGGTGGCTTTGACGCTGGCGGTGCCACCTTCCAGTTTGGCCCCAGGCGGCAGCACGATGCCGAGCGCCGGGAGCACACTTTCGATATCAGCAACGGCGAGACTGGCGGCGTCGATGTTGGCATTGACCTGAGGCCGCGCGCCCTTCATGTCAATCGTGCCCGAGAGGTTCGCCGCGCTTGAGCCCAGCTTGATTTGGCTGCTGCTCAGATTCGCCACTTGGTCGGCCAGCAGGTAACTGGCTTTCACATTGGTTCCGATCGGCGTTGTGCTTGGCGTGCAACCGGCGGCCAGGCACATTTTGTTGCCGATGATCTGGGCATCGACATCGGCGTGCGTACCGTCTGACTTTACGTTGGCGGTGATATCCACAACTCCCTTCAGCGGAGAGCTCGGATCGGAAAAGCCGGTTGCGGCAATGTCAAGGTTCTTGACGGTGATGGCTGCCGTCAATGGCGTGTGCTGGGACTGCTGGGCAATGGGACCGAAAGTTCCCTTCGCTTCGACCGTTCCGCCGCCGGGCGTGGTGGCGGAGAACTCATAGGGAAAGCTCGAAGCCAGCGAGACGCCGGTCGCCTCCAGACGAAGCTTGGAGTATTCGCTGGTGCGGCCGGTGCCGAGGTGATGGACGGAAACCTGGCCGTCGTCCAACATGAACTTGCCAACCGTGAATTCAGGCGGGGCGGAGCCTGCCGGCGCCGCAGGAGCGGCGGTTTTTTGCTTTGCCAGCGAGTCAAAATTCCACTGGCCCTGCTCATTCCGCACCAGATTGAGCTTGGGCGCGTGGATCAGGAATGACTGGACGTTCAGCTTCTTGCTGAAGATCAGCGCCCCAATATCCACGCCGATGTTCATCGACCCGGCGGTGAGGAAGGGGTCTTTGCTGAACTGGGGGTCGTCGGCGATCATCAGGTTCTCAGCCGTGACGCCGCCCTTAAGCAGCGTCAATCTCAACTTGCCAATCGTGACCTGACGCCCGAGACCATCCGAGGCCTTCTGTTCAACCTCGGGACGAAAGCGGTCGGCATCCACAAAGACGGCAAGGGCCGCCGCCACCACGATCAATAACAGGACCACTCCACCGACAATCATCAGCAGCTTGCGCATAGCTTTATCTCCGGGCACATAAAATGTCGTAAATATAGATGCAGAGGCGGGCAACCGTAAACAAAGAATCCTTCTCCACCGGCTCAATCCCGCCGGTTGGGGCCAAGCTCCGGGCTTGCAGCACCCATTTCGCTGCCTCGCAGCGGCTCACCTCTTCCGCTGACCTACGCGCGCCATCCTACGCGCATCAAAGGAGTGCTTAGGCCACTTGCCGAGGGAAGACCGATGCCATATCAGCCCATCGAAAACTACGGAATCATCGGCAACATGCGTACCGTCGCCCTGGTGGGCATGAACGGCTCGATCGACTGGTACTGCTACCCGCATTTTGATTCGCCCAGCATCTTTGGAGCGCTTTTGGACGATGTAAAAGGAGGCCGATTCCAGATTTCCCCGATCGGCGATGCAGTGCGGCACAAGCAGTTTTATTGGCCTTCAACCAATATCCTGATCACCCGTTTCTTGCTCGCGGAGGGAATCGCCGAGCTGGAAGACTTTATGCCCGTGGGGCTGCCTCCTGACTCGCCGTGGTATCAGCATCTCTTTCGTCGCATCCGTTGCGTCAGAGGGGCGGTGCGCATGTCACTCGTTTGTCAGCCCGGCTTTCGATTATGGACGGAAGGCCCACCAAGTACAGCTGGAGCCAAATGGTGCTGTTGTTCAAGTCATATGGCTTGACCCTCGCCCTTTCCACGGCGGTGCCACTCAGGCTGGGAGAACAGGATAGCGTGACCGCCGAGTTCCTGCTCGAGGAAGGCAAGTCGGAAGAGTTCCTCTTGAGGGCACATCTTGGGGATGACCTTGTCCCTTGCCCTCCGCTTAAAGAAGAGGGCGAAGAACTGTTCCAGGGGACTGTCAAGTTTTGGCAGAAGTGGCTCTCTGCCTGTACTTATCGCGGACGCTGGCGTGAGCAGGTGCAAAGATCTGCGCTTGGCTCTAAAACTGCTTACCTTCGAGCCGACGGGGGCGATCGTCGCCGCTCCCACTACCAGTCTTCCCGAGGTCATCGGAGGCACTCGCAATTGGGACTACCGCTACACCTGGCTCCGTGATGCCGCCTTTACGATTTACGCCTTTCTCCGCATCGGATTCAGAGATGAGGCAGCGGGTTTTATGAACTGGCTCGAGAAATACGCGTCAAAGCACATGGCCCCAGATGTGCCGCTACCGACGCTTTTCACAATCCGGGGCGACAATCAAATTATCGAGGAGACGTTGGACCATTGGGAGGGGTACCGCGGCTCCGCGGCCCGTTCGCATAGGCAATGCCGCCGTCTCACAACTCCAACTGGACATCTATGGCGAGTTGATGGACGGGTTTTACCTCTACAACAAATATGTCAGCCCAATCTCCTATGACATGTGGGTGAGGCTCCGCATATCGCCTTGATTGGATCTGCGAGCACTGGCAACTTCCGGATGCAGGAATTTGGGAGATGCGGAATCGCGAGGAGCACTTCGTCTACTCGAAGGTTATGAACTGGGTCGCGCTGGACCGCGGCATCAGGCTCGCCGATAAGCGTGCGTTTCCCGCCAACCGCGCGAAATGGATTGGTGAGCGTGACCGCATCTATGAAGAAGTGATGACCCGTGGCTGGAATGAAAAACGGTGCGCGTTCACTCAGTTCTACGGCAGCGACGATCTGGACGCATCGCTATTAATCATGCCGCTGGTCTTCTTCATGGCCCCCAATGATCCCCGGATGCTTAACACGATCTCTGCCATCCTGCAGAATCCTCGCGAAGGTGGTTTGGTCAGTGACAGCCTCGTCTATCGGTATCCGCCGAAGCCCCGTATCGACGGACTTCCGGGCGAGGAAGGCACGTTTAACATGTGCTCGTTCTGGCTGGTGGAGGCGTTAACGCGTGCAGGTCAGGTGGTTCCGGAAAAACTGGATCAGGCCCGGCTGCTGTTCGAGCGCATGCTCGGCTATGCCAATCACCTTGGGCTCTACGCGGAGCAAACCGGACCGCAAGGCGAGGCACTCGGCAATTTCCCGCAAGCATTTACGCATCTTGCGTTGATCAGCGCAGCATTCAACCTGGATCGTGTGCTGGGTACGCGGAATTGAAACCCTTCCGATTAGTGCCGTAGTTGCCAGTCCTTGCCGAGCAAGCGCAATTACCTCGAAAGAATGAATCTTCATATAAGTGTAAACCATCACAGTATCTGATCGCCCGTGGGACGGCGGCTGCTCGCTCGCCGCGTCTGGTCGGCGAATTCTATTAAGGAGTACAACGATGTTTCGAAAACTGATTGCCACGGATGACTGCACTGCGACAACGGTTCTGAGACTGGTGCTCGGAGTGGTCTTCTTTGCGCACGGCGCTCAGAAAATGCTGGGCTGGTTCGGCGGCTTTGGCTTCTCGGCTACGATGGGGTTTTTCACGGGTACCATGCACATTCCAGCTCCGCTTGCCTTTCTGGCCATCGCGGCGGAGTTTTTTGGCGGGATCGGCCTGATCGTGGGATTCCTCACGCGAATCGCGGCATTTGGCATCACGATGAATATGTTGGTTGCGATTGCGAAGGTCCACTTAGCCAACGGATTCTTTATGAACTGGAGTGGCGCCCAGAAGGGCGAGGGCTTTGAATATCACTTGCTCGTGCTCGCAATAACGACCTTTCTGATGGTCCGTGGGGCCGGAGCATTTTCAGTCGATCACGCCCTCAACGTGGCTGAAACATCTGGTGCGACACAGCGGAGGCTGACGCATTCATGAGCACAGACGCGAGGGAGCAAGCGCCTCGCCTGTGGATGGTCCTGTCGAGGTGTTACCGCGCGCTGCGCCAAATCGCAGAACGCAGCGTTGCAGATGCAGGATTGGGCCTGAGCGATTTTGCGGCACTGGAAGCTCTGCTGCACAAGGGGCCGTTGACCATTACCGAGATACAGGCCAAGGTGCTGCTTGCCAGCGGCTCGATGACTGCGGCAGTGGACCGCCTGGAGAGGAAAGGCCTGGTGGTTCGAAGGCCGACTGCGGAGGACAGGCGTGCGAAGGTCCTGGAACTTACGCCTGAAGGACGACGCGTGGTGCAAGCAGCGTTTCGGCGCCATGCCAGGGAACTGGAGTTCGCCATGGCTACCTTGAACGAGGCCGAAAAGCGCCAGCTTCATGGCCTTCTCAAGAGGGTGGGGCTATTCGCGGCGGAAGCCGGCCCGAACGCGGCCAGTGATCCAAAAATGGCCCGAAAAAGAAGGAAGCACGAAGCCTCGACGAGCGCCAGGAAGGGCTCCGGCTAGTCCCGGTCCGTGTCTTTCGGTTTTGTGCCTATTTAGAGCTGCTTACGCGCCAGATCACTCCGCCGCCGTCGTCACTGACGAACAGGCTGCCGTCAGCCGCCACGGCCACGCCTACCGGACGCCCCCAGACCTTTCCGTCAGGCGTAACAAAGCCGGTGAGGAAGTCCTCGTAGCTGCCCTCGGAGCGGGTGCCACCATGCATGGGCACACGAATTACTTCGTATCCCGTGCGGATGGCCCGGTTCCAGGAGCCGTGCTCCGCGGCGAAGATGTCTCCGCGATATTCTTGCGGGAATTGCTGCCCCTGATAGAAGAGCATTTCGAGAGATGCATCATGCGGCTGGATGAGGACGTCCGGCGTGATCACCTTATCTTTCAGCTCGGGACGCTTGCCCTTATGACGCGGGTCTTGCACGCCTCCCATGTACCACCACGGCCATCCGTAAAAACCGCTGGGCTGAATGTGAGTGATGTAATCGGGAACGAGATTGTCGCCAAGTCCGTCGCGCTCATTCACCGAGGCCCATAGCTCTCCGCTGCGAGGATGGATGGCGATACCAACCGCGTTGCGAATGCCTGAAGCATAGATCATCTTGTCGCCGCCCTCGGGGGTGAACTGGAGAATATCGGCGCGATCCTTTTCCTCGGGATGAGTGTCTGCATCGTCATCGTTGGAGTGTGAGCCCACCGAGACGTACATGATTTTGCCGTCGAGCGAGAAAGCGATGTCGCGCGTCCAGTGACCGCCTCCGTGAAGCAGTCCGCCGCCCGGAAGGTCGCAGAGCTTCTGGGCGGGGCCGCGCGCCTTCAGGTCTCCATTGCGATAGGGGAAGCGCACAACCGAACCGGTGTTGCCGACATAGATCCACTGCGGCTCCGGACCGGGCGGATAGAAGGCGATACCGAAGGGCCGGTCGAGTCCGCTGGCGAACGTTTCCACTTGTTGTACGCCGCCCTTGGCGTCGATCCCGCGCAGGACTTTGATATTTCCGGGTTCGCTCTCAGCAAGAAACACATCGCCATTGGGAGCCGTACGTATCAGCCGGGGATTATGCAGTCCAGCAGCGTAGAGTTGCACTGAAAAACCCGCCGGTGCCTTCGGCCACGCGTCCGCCGGACGTTCGACCACCGTGGAAGGGTTATTCGCCGAAGGCGTGGCAAAGGGCTGCGGCAGATCCTGCAAAGTGATGTGGTGGGTGCGCCCGGGAGATTGCGAATGGTAGTCCGAGAAAGGCGGCGAGGTTTGCGCACCGGCGTGACTGTCGTCGACATAAGCATGCAAACAAACGTAAGCGGAAATGGCCAAGGCAAAAACGAGAATTGGAAGATAGCTGCGCTGCGGCGTACGCGTACTCATGTTTCCGTTAGATGCGCGAGGGGGATTCTCCGGAGCTATCCACAACTTGACCCTCCTACTGCTTGCGCAGCGGCGGTACCGGCACCAGAACCTGCAGCTTGTCCAACGCCGCTCCCTCTAACTGAAACATCTTATCCCGTGTCGCGGGATTGATATATTGATCTTCCTCGCAAGTTCGCCAACTGAAATTGCACTGGCTGCAGTAAATCATCTCCCAGGCGCCACTGCCATCAGGAGCCTGGGCCACAACGTTCGCACTATCTCTTAAACAACGCACACAGATCATGGGTGTAATTCCTCTCTTGTCCGGGCTGCTTCATCTTTTTCAGCGGCCGATGAGTGACTGCAATTCAACGATTCGCTTCCGGAAGATCTCCGTTTTCTCGACCTTATCCACGAGCCGGTATTCCGGACCGGTTTTATCCGGATACGCAGGCGTGGTTGCGTCGATGATGACTTTCCCGCTGATTCCCGGAGGATCGCTGGACGGGTCCGACCGATGCCCAGGAGTGGGATGCATGACGATGACATCCTTGTCCGGACGAACCCTCGTTGACAGAGCCCACATGACCTGCAACAGATCGAACGGATCGACCGAGCCATCTACGAGAATAATGTTCTTGCAATAAGACACGCCGTGAGGAGTGGAAGCCAGGCGCATGGCAACGCTTTTGGCGTAGTGTCCGAACTTGTTATCTACAGCCACGATCACCGTAAGACCATGCTGATACAGAGCGTTGACAGCCTTGACTTCCGGCATAGTCTCCCTCAACTGCTGGTAGAGAGGGACGCACGTGCTGAGACCAACCAACGTATCGTGCTCTGTCCACGGCATGCCGACATACAAGCTCTCCATGATTGGGTCGTTGCGATGGGTCACGGCCTTGACCTTGACCCTGTACTGGGAACGCAGCCCGGAATAACATCCCGGCATCTCCCCGAACGGCCCCTCCGCGGACCTTTGGCGGGGCACGACTTCGCCTTCCAGGATAAATTCGGTTCCCGCCGGTATATCAAGATCGCAGGTCAAAGCCTTGGCAAGCTCCTGAGTCCGTCCATCCAGCGTGGCCGCAAACTTGAATTCAGATTGCCCGTAGGCTAAAGGCGTGCAGGCCATCACCGACAGCATCGGATGCACCCCAAGGCAGATGGCAATGGGCAACGGCTGATTGTTCTCTTCGGCCTTGCGCAAATGGGTGCCGATATCATGCACCGGCTGGATGTTGAGACCGATGGTATCGGGACCATGCACCTGCATGCGGTACAAGCCGACGTTGGTCTTATCAAAATTGCCGGGATACTCGGGATCTCTCGTGATCACCGAGGCCTTCGAGAGATAACAGCCGCCGTCGTACGGGTTGACCCGGTAAAGCGGCAGGATCTCATAGAGATTGATGTTGCTGGTAATCACATTCTCCTGGCACACCGGCTTGGTGATCCATTTGATCTCTCCAGGAGAGGACTCCCATCGGCGTGCCAACTCGTAGAACATTTCTTTCACGCTGCTTGTCTTCGGCATCCCCAGCATGACCGCGTAGTTAGCCCAGGAGCCGTGCACATTGACCGCCAACTTTTTGCCCTTGTAACCCTTGATGTTGTCCATGAGAACCGCGGGACCGGTGTCCACCATGTCAACCGCCGCGCGAGCGATGGCCCGCACGTCGGGCTCCGGCAATATCTCGTCAGAAAACCGGACGAGTTGCCCTTGTTGTTCCAGTTGTCCCAGGAAGTCACGAAAATCTTGGCTTGGCATCTAATTCTCCATCCAGCGAATATATCAGCTCGCTTGCAGGTCAGGCAGGACCCACCACCGCCTGCTCGGAAGCGGACACTGATTCCCTTCCCTGCCTCAGGGATCAGAGCGGTTGGCGGGCCCAGATGCAGGCAACGGTGATGCCAAGCGGATGTGAAAATGGCGCAAGAAGTGGCGGGAGGGGTGCCGGACGACTTGCGCTGAATCGCCAAGCCTTACGTCCGGCGGCTCCGTAGCAGCGGCAGGTCGAGGCCGGCGCTTCGTCTGTCGTTGACGGCAGGCCGTCCCTGTGCCATCATCTCGCAACTCTTTTTGCCCTCCCTATGAAGTTGCGCTTCTCCAGCATGACGGTTGGCCTCACCATCGGCGTCACGGCGGCGGTGGTCGTCGCCTGCACGGTAGCCGCCTACATCTTCTCCGTGCGGCATTTTCAGAGCCTTATGGAAACTGCGCACACCAGCGCGCTTGCCGAAGGCGAACTGATCCGAACCGCGCTCGAACACCAGATGATGGGCAATGACCGCACTCTGATCGCGCAGATGATCGAGAGTTTCGGAAAACAGGCGCGGGTCGAGCAACTCATGCTGCTGGACCACAACGGCGTGGAGCGCTATTCCAGTAATCCGGCGAGCGCGGGGAATGATTTTCGCCTCGACTCTCCCACTTGCCAGGCGTGCCATCGCGATCCTCCGGAGCGCCGGGGCTCAGGGCGCGTGATCGAGACCCGGGGTGGGACCATTTTGCGGACCGTGGTGCCGATTCGTAACCGTGACCAGTGCCACCGGTGCCACGATCCCGGCCAGAAGATCAATGGCATCCTGATTCTGGACTACAACGCCGGGGAGGTCCGCGCCGCCATGACGCGCGACCTGCGCTGGATGGTAGCCGGAACCGGTGCCTTGACCTTCGTCATTGTAGGATCCATAGCTTTGGTGATCCGCCTCTCCGTCCTGCGCCGCCTGCAGCGTTTTGAGAACACGGCACGCCTGATCTCCCGCGGCGATCTGGGACGGCGCGTGCCGGAGGAAGGTTCGGACACGCTGGGATGGCTGGCCAAGGAGTTTAACGAGATGGCCGATTCGGTCGCAGGCCTGGTCGGCGAAGTCCGTACCCAGCGGGAGCAGTTGGAAACGGTGATTAACAGCATCGATGACGGCATTGTAGTGCTCGACGCGGAGCGCAAGATCATGGCCGCCAACGATGCTTTTCTGCAGCGCGCCGCTCACTCCCGCGAGCAGGTTTTGGGATGCTGCTGCTATCAGCTCGAGCCCGGCTCGTGTAACTTATCGGATTGCCTCACCCTCGCCTGCATGCGGTCGGGCGCGCGCCAGGTCCGGATCTGCGAGCGCAAAACCGACGGCAACACGGTGGCATGGGAAGAGATCCACGCTTCGCCGATTCTCGATGCCTCGGGACGGCTGACCCAGGTCGTGGAGGTCTGGCGCGATATCTCCGAGCGGCGCGCGGCAGAGGCGAAACTGGCCGAGTCTTACCGGCTGGCCTCGGTCGGAGTCCTGGCCTCCGGCTTTTCGCACGAGATGAACACTCCCCTGGCAACGACCCTGATGTGCATCGAAGGAATCCTTCGTGACGCTCCCGCCGCACCCGACGGCCAAATGGATCAGGCCAGAATCCTTGAGAATGCGACCATCGCGCGCGAGCAGATCCTGCGCTGCCGCGGTATCACGCAACACTTCCTACGCCTCTCGCGCGGACAGCGGCACGCAGCAGATATTGTGGATCTGGATGAAGCCATCGCGGCTGCCCAAAAGCTCGTTGAGCCGACGGCCCGCGCCAGCTCCGTCACCGTCCAGGTGCAATCATTTGCAACTACTTTGCATGTCCGTGCCGACGAAGCCGAATTGCAAAACATGCTGGTCAATCTTTTGCTCAACGCGGTTCAGGCGTCCAAGCCCGGCGGCAAGGTTGTCATCGCCACACAAGGCGGCGAGGTCGTCTATATTCGCGTCACCGACGAAGGCTGCGGGATTGCTCCGGAAAACCAGCAGAAGATATTCGAGCCCTTTTTCAGCCTGCGCCAGGGAGGCACCGGCCTCGGCCTGTTTCTTTCGCTGAATGCTGTCCGGAGCTGGGGAGGCAACATCGTCGTTGTAAGCACTCCCGGACAAGGGGCTACGTTTGAAGTCGTGATCCCGTCGATCTCCTCCAGGCCGCAACCGGAGGGTGGACAATGAAGCGACCTTCCCTCCTTCTGGTCGATGACGATGCGGCCTTCCGGCGGGTGATGGCCAGCGAATTGGGGCGCATCGGTTACGACGTTGACACGGCTGGTACGGGCGAGGAAGCGGTCCAGCGAGTAGCCGCCACAGAGCCGGAAGTCGTCTTGCTTGACCTGCGCTTGCCCGGCATGGGCGGGATCGCGACCCTGAAGGCACTCCAGGCCGCCACGCCGGCAACCGAGGTCATCATGTTGACCGGGCATGGCTCCATCGACACCGCCATCGAATCAATCCGAATCGGCGCCTGTGACTACGTAGTAAAACCTTGCCCGCTCGATGAACTTCAGATTCGCATTCAGAGGGCCCTCGAACGGCGATCCTTGCGCCAGCGAGCGACCATCCTCGAACGTGGCCTGACTCCGCCCGACCTCGGCAGCTCCTTCGTCGGCGACAGCCCGGAATTCCAGCGCCTGCTCAACCTGATAGAGCGCGTGGCCCCCAGTGATTCGACCGTGCTCATCACCGGCGAGACGGGCGTGGGGAAGGAGAGGGTGGCCAAGCTGATTCACGCGCGCAGCTCCCGCCGGTCGCGGCCCTTCGTGGTGGTCGAATGCGCCGCGCTGCAGGAGAGCCTGCTCCAGAGCGAATTGTTCGGCCATGAGCGCGGAGCCTTCACCGGAGCCGAGCGCGCCAAACCCGGCCTCTTCGAAGTCGCCAACGGTGGAACGATCTTTCTCGACGAGATCGGCGAGGTGAGCCCCGCCACTCAGACAAAGCTGTTGCGCGTGCTCGATACCTCCACCTTCCGTCATGTCGGCGGCACTCGAGAAATTAAAGTGGATGTCCGGGTTCTGACCGCGACCAATCGCGATGTGCCGTCCATGGTGCGGCAGGGGCTCTTCCGCGAGGATTTGTTCTACCGGCTCAGTACCATCACGGTGGAGCTGCCGCCCCTGCGCTCCCGAGGCGGAGACGTGGAATTGCTGGCCCAACACTTCGCCTCTGTGCTCAACGAACGCTTCGGCTCCAACAAGCAGATTGGCGAAGCAGCGCTGGAGCTATTGCGTCGCCACAACTGGCCCGGAAATGTACGCGAACTCCTGCACGTGGTCGAAGCTGCTCTCGTACTCTGCGAAGGAGCGCAGGTTCTCCCAGAGCATCTCCCCGCCCCCTTGCGAAATGCGAAAGCTGCTCCGGCCGCCGCCGCATTGGCCCAGGACTCCAGGCTGCCGACACTCCAGGAGGCGGAACTTTCCCATATCCGAATGGCGATCGAGGCCAGTAAAGGGCACCGCGGCAATGCAGCCAGGATTCTCGGAATCAGCGAGCGAAACCTGTACCGCAAGCTGCGCGAGTACGGCCTGCTGTCATAAGGGTTGGCCGCCCGGCCGCATGGCAGAGCGATGCAGAGCCGTCATGGCCTGTCCGGACGGTCGTCCCCTGCAGAACGCTCCAAATCCTCTTGCAGCACCACCTTTTTACCCGCCTCCAGAACGATCTCCTTCGAAAATCTCTTAAATCCATCGGCCTGGAGAATCACGTCATAGCCGCCCGGTGGCAGCCTGAGTTCCACCGGCGTGGTCTTCGGCGCGGACCAGCCGTTCAGCATTAATCGCGCACCCTTGGGATTGGTTTTGAATTGCACCTCGGCCATTTCCTTCGAAGCGCCTACCGGGAGCAACCGCTTAATTCCGCCTACCACCTTGCTGTTGGCGGCATTCCCCGCCGGTATCAGGGTAAAGGCGACGGAGAGATTCTCCCCATCTCTGACGTTGACCTGTGATTGCGCCGGCAGAAAGCCCGGCTGGACGAGCGTGATGATGTGGATTCCGTTTACATCGACGCGCAGCTCGGCCGGCGAGTTCAGGGCCACACTCTTGCCATCCAGAAGGATCGCAGCCCCGGCCGGATTGCTGGAGATTGCGAGCACCGATCCTTTTTGCACCAGGCGGGCAGCCACCGTGGAACGGACACCCGCCACCACCTCCAGCGCCACCGTTTGCGAAAGGAATCCGGGCTTGGAGATCACAACGCTGTGATGACCGGGCGGAATCGATCCCACTACGGCAGGAGTGACAAAGACAGGGTCACTGTTGCCATCGAACCGGACTTGAGCGCCATCCGGCTGCGAGTTTACCAGCGCTTCACCCACCACCAACACCGGCGTCCCAACATGCTGCACACCGGAAATAGCTTTCAGCTTCCTCCCGCCGCCGGGGCGGTTGCTCTTGCTCGGCGCAGATGGCGCCTCGGAGGCAGCCGCCGTCGTCTCGGTTGAGGTCGCGGATGATGTCGTGGAATCCACCGCCACCACCAGCGCGGCGGCCTCAGGACTCTTCTGTTCGGGAATAGTGCGTCCCGAGCGGTGAACGACAACATATGCGAATGAGAGGAGCACTACGAAGACAACAGGAGCAAGCCGAATTTGCCACCCGCTTGATAAGCTCCACCGCCTGGCAGCGGCGGCCCAGCTTGCAGCCGCATTTGCAACTACTCTCACCGCACTATAAATTTTTCTGTAGGCGGTCGAGCCCGCTGCAACGGCGACCCAGCCTTCAGCCGCATTTGCGGCAACCGTTACTGCACTACACATCTTTGTGTAGCTGGTTGCCAATACCTGCCGGCCTTGGTCCAGGAAAGTCCGTTGGACTTGACGACGCAGCGGCTTAGTCCGCTTCTTACGGCTCCAGTCGTAGCCGTATTCCGCGCCGCAGTGGATGCAGACCTCATAGTAGCTCCCGTCAGATGACTTGAACGGGAACGAGAATTTGTGCGGGCACCCAAACCAGAATCGGCGTTTCATCATTAGGCCGGGAAGATAATCCGGGCGAGAAACCAAGTCCATCAGCAAAACGCCGTACAAGCAGGAACATCGGACGTTGAACTTCCGATCATTGACCCGCCTCGACCACCTTTGCATAATTGGCCATCCTTGGCCGAGGTTGATCGCAGGCAGACGAACGCTCGCGGGCAGGGAAAGCCGGAAAGAGCCGGTTCACTGTGATCCTTCAGGACACGCAATTTCGCCTGGTGCTGCCGCGACGCGAGCCAGAACGCTGCATCGTCTGGGCGGCTTTATTGCTGGCGCTGGCCCTGGCGTCCACAGGCTG
The DNA here is from genome assembly GCA_963800195.1 of uncultured Acidobacteriota bacterium. GTDB lineage: Bacteria > Acidobacteriota > Terriglobia > Terriglobales > Acidobacteriaceae > TOLSYN. Next base: position 216,528 of record CAWCZZ010000007.1, on the reverse strand, counting down.
CGGCGAGAAGAAAAAGACGCAAGCCGTGCTGCCTCCGCCGCCTGAAATTACTGTGACCGTCGTTCCCCAACTCGCCCAACCGATTCCACCTGCTCCGCCTGCTCCACCGCTTCCCCCACCAAAGGCTCCGAAGCCGGAACCATGGACGCAGACTGGAATCGCCAGCTGGTACGTTGCCGACCCTAACGGCCAAAGGACGGCCAGCGGTGAGCCGTACAACGGCTCGGCGCTGACGGCGGCACATCGCACCTTGCCATTCCATTCCGTAGTGCGGGTAACGAACCTGAAAACCAACCGTCAGGTCATCGTCCGCATCAACGATCGCGGACCATTCATAGGCGGGCGCGTCATCGATCTCTCGCTGACGGCGGCCAAGGCGCTGGACATGCTGTCGCAGGGACTGGCCACCGTCAAACTGGAAGTGCTGCACGCTCCGGCGGCCATCGAAAGCGGCGGTAAATGGTGCGTGCAAATAGGCGCCTTTCCCCAGCACAATGGCGCTCTCGAGCTGAAAAAGACCCTTGCCGCCCGCTTTCGCCAGGCACGCCTGATGGACTTCCCCGGAGCCACGGGCTATTGGGTGCGCATGCGCGTGCAGGACGACGATCGTCTTCGGGCGCAGAGCCTCGCCAGCGACATTAAGGTGAGCGAAGGCGGCGTTTTTCTGGTGCGTTTGGATTAGGCTCTTTGGCCCTGGTGCGTGAGCCCTGACTGGCACGTTTGAGAATCAACATGCCAGCCCGCCACCGCAAAGAATGCCAGGCGATGGCCCAGCAGCTCAGCATTGTAGAAACCACTCTCAGTCTAGGTTGTAAGCAGATCCAGCCATCCTTTACGGACATGCAACTCTGTCTGATTCCGGCAGCTCTAATTCATAGATACCCCACTAACAGAGGCTGGGTGAGTACGCTTCAAACAGCCGGTGTGACGGGGAGGTGAGCCATGAATCGCATACTGACCGAAGAAGATGGCGCGGAACTTTATGGCGCACTCGGCTGCGCACACGCGACGAACCTGCAGTTAAGAATCGGTTATGACGGCGAAAAACTGGTGAAGGGTGAAGTCAATCTGAATAAAAGTGAGGCTCAGACCATCTACCGAGCCATGATGAGCACGCGCGAAAACATCCTTCGCGGTGCATACGACACTTACCCGGATGAGTCGAAGACGAGCGGTAGCGTTACGTACGTATTGCTCGAGCAAGTTGGACGCATTCTCGATAAGATTGGCTTTTTAGGCGAAAATCTCATGGCAGCCAGCTACATGTCTCTCAAAAGGGCATAGCGAGCCAGCATTTCGCGGCTCTTGTACCGTTAGAGTCTCAAGCCGCCTTCAGCTTCCTGCGCTCTTCCCGCAGCATTGAGCGCAATTCTTCGCGGAGCGCCGGCGTGTCCCGCCATCCGTGGTCATGGACGGCGTGCTGTACGGCAATATTCAACAACTCCTCTTCGCCCAGAATAGCGATGTCGCAAGGCTCTTCGGCTAGAAACAAGCGGTAATCTTTTCGTTCTCGATTGTCTGCCATGGCTCACCCCTGATGTTGGGGCAAAGCTTAACCCCGGCGGCCGATAAGTTCAACGCTGCCTGCGCACATGGCTCTCTTCCAACCAGGCTAACCCCACACGCTTGAAAGCACCTGGACGTGGCAGCTGGACTGCCACGACAAAAGATTACTTCTTACATAGGCGATAGAACGCGAATCCCACCACTCCGATAATCCCGCACGCAACTGCTGCGGCTAACACAATCGCACTTACGAATACGCCGGCAGCAGTCTTCAGTACAGCAAAACCTACGCGCCCCACGCTTGTTCCGCCGGCACCTTCGACTTCAATCTTGGCGGACTCTGCCACCATGGAAAAAATGTCATTAAAGAACCCGCCTCTTGCAATACTCGCCGACCCTGAGAAGGCACGCTTCCTCTCGGCCTCGGTGACCACCCCGGCCCTTGCGTTCTCCGCGACTAGTCCGACCTCTAGCCCGGCAAGATAATCAGCAAAAGCAGCATCACTTTCCCAATGAGACGGTGTGACTGTTGCGACGTCCATCACATTTTCGTCCATGAAATCGTCTGTCCCCGTAGTTCGGCGCTTCGTCCCGCTCGATAGCCGCGTTGATCCTCTGACTCTTACGGATATATCCCTGCAGCATTCCTTGTGGGATAGGCGCACATACCAAAGACGCTGGCACGTTCCGGCGTCTTCTGAGGCCCCCACCAGTCGACTCTGGTGCAAGCAGGATGCTAACAGAACGAAGCACAGACAAGAAAGTGGAAAACAGCCCGTTGAAGATCCTGCTCGTGTGCGAAACCAGTAACATGCAGCAGTTCCGCCCGGTGTACCTTTCTGATTACCTTCGTGCATTGACCTATAACCAGCTCTGCTTGACCTTCGCCAGAGTTGTGTCACAATGCGTGAAAGAAAGAAAGAATTTGCGACAGTCAGACTTTGTACCTGTCGGAAGCTGAACAGGTCATAGCATCGCCAGTCTTGGCGCAGCCGAGACATGTCCTCTCCGCAGAATGGGGTGCGGAGTTAAGAGCTAAGTAGCGCTTCCAAGGAGTTTCTATGACCACACCGAAAGTGATGCTGGCATCGAGAATGTCAGAAGCCGAAGCTATCGAAGGTGCCAAGCTGGGTGACGGTGACTGCTTCAAATTTCTTTACGATCTTCACAAAAGGCGCATTTTCTCGCTCTGCCTCCGCATGGTCGGCAACAAGGAGGCCGCTGAGGACTTCACGCAGGAAGCCTTTCTCCAGCTCTCCTGCAAGATCGCGAGCTTTCGCGGTGATTCTGCACTGTCCACTTGGCTGCATCGCCTCACCGTAAATATCATTCTCATGGAGTTTCGCAAGAAGGGTCTCCAGGAGATCTCCCTTGACGAGACTCTGGAGGAGAGCGAAGAGGGTGCTCCTCAGAAAGACTATGGCTCCGAGGATCAGCATTTGGCTGGTTCTATCGACCGTATGATTCTGGAACATGCCATCGAAAACCTTCCCCCCGGCTACCGCATCGTTTTCGTATTGCATGACGTCGAAGGATATGAACACTACGAGATTGGCAAAATGCTGGGATGCACAATCGGCAATAGCAAGTCGCAGCTTCACAAGGCGCGTCTGAAACTGCGTGACGTATTAAATATTACAATCGCTGAAAATAGCAGACGTACAGTATCACGAAAGTCGAAAACTCGCAGGGAAGTAACTATCCCAACAGGACAGCAGGCAGGAGCTGCGTCCGGCGCAGCCTAGCCCTCCGCACGAGTGTCCCTCACCTTCGGCGTGCGTCAAGCGGCCTGCTTTCTGGATGGGGCTAACTTCATTTCTTCCCAGTCGTAAGGAAACTCTTTTCCGCAGTCCAGGCAGACAATGTATGTGGTGTTCAGTGATTTCCCCTTGGCAGGAACTGTATCCCTCTTTTTGACCGTTATCGGAAACGTGCAGTGGCGGTGAGCACAGCCCAACAATGACGTAAGATACTCGAACATTTGTCACCCTCCCGGTCGAACCTCGTTTTTTCCAACGCTGATCGGTTTACTTGTTTAGCTGCAGGAGAAGCCGCGACACTCTCCCAACCAGCTCAATCGGAGGAATTGGTTTCTGAAGAACTTCGAAGTTAAAGCCCCTCGCCCTCGCATCTACTAACAAATCTCTTCCTACAAGGTCTTGATAGGCCGCATTACCCGATATGAATAACAACTTGCAATTGGGCAGCACATCCAGAATCAGCATTGCTGATTCAATACCGTTCATCGCGCCCATCATAACGTCGCTCACCACGCAATCAGGTCGAAATGACTTGGCTACTTCAACTGCTTCTTCTCCGCTGTTGGCGGTGGCCGTGGAATAGTGATGGGAGTTGAAAATCAACGCGAGGGTGGAGGCGATATCCGGCTCATCATCGACCACAAGAACCTTATATTTCTTGTTCGACATTGCCTTCTCCTCGTGGTTTGACGAAAAGCAACTTAAGTTCGGTCAAAGAAAAGCAGATAAAGTCAATCAGATGTGAGGCAAATTATATAAGATAACCGGACTAGCGGGAAGAGTCTGTTTGGCACCAGACACTCAGAACAACGGCGAACAACCCCTGCTCAGATCCGAGTCCGCGCAGGAATGTCTTTCTCCGCTCTGTCCTGCCGTTCAGCATGCCCCTCCAAAATGTTCTAGAATCTCCTCGTGGGTACTCCAGTGGACCATCTCTCCTGGGCGCATCCCGTTGTGCGCGAGTGGTTCAATACGCGCTTTGGTACGCCTACCGAGCCGCAAATCGCGGGCTGGCCTCACATCCTCGCTCACCGCAATACCCTCATCTCCGCCCCCACCGGCAGCGGTAAAACCCTCGCCGCCTTTCTCGCCTGCATCGACGGGTTAGTCCGCCTCTCCATTACCGGAGCTCTGCTTGAGCGCACTCACGTGCTCTACATTTCTCCCCTCAAGGCGCTCGGCAATGACGTGCAAAAAAACCTCGATCAGCCGCTTGCCGAGATCCAGCAACTCGCCGCCGCCCGCGGCTTTCTCATGCCTGCCATTCGCACCATGGTCCGCACCGGAGACACTCCCGCCCGCGACCGCGCCCGCATGATGAAGCTTCCTCCACACATTCTCGTCACCACGCCGGAGTCGCTTTACATCCTGCTCACCGCAGCCCGCGGCCGCGAAACTCTGCGCCACGTCGAAACCGTCATCGTCGATGAGATTCACTCCCTTGTCGGCAACAAGCGCGGGGCACATCTCGCGCTCTCGCTTGAGCGCCTCGACGCCATAACTCACCATCGCCCCAATCGCATCGGACTCTCCGCCACTCAACGCCCCTTGTCACTGGTCTCCGAATTTCTTTCCGGCCAGTTAGCGCAGCCCACCGCTGCTGCCGATAGGCAGCCGGCTCCCTCCGATACATCGACGAGCATCGATCTATTACCTGCGTCGATCTCGCAATCCAGCTCGCCTGTCACCGTCCTCATCCCCTCCACTCGTCCGCTCGATCTCGCCATCGAGCTGCCCTCCACCGAACTCGGCCCCATCGCCTCCAATGAAATGTGGGACGAAATCTACGACCGCCTTCAGCAACTCGCGCTCGAGCATCGCTCCACCCTCGTCTTCGTCAACACCCGTCGCCTCGTCGAGCGCGTCTCGCACCGCCTTGCTGAGCGCATGGGCGAGCAGAATGTCGCCGCCCATCATGGCTCGCTCTCGCGCCATCTCCGCCTTGAAGCTGAGCGCCGCCTCAAACAGGGTGAGTGCCGCATACTCATTGCCACCGCCTCGCTCGAACTCGGCATTGACATTGGTAACGTTGACCTCGTCTGCCAGATCGGTTCTCCTCGCGCCATCTCCGTCGCCTTGCAGCGCGTAGGCCGCGCCGGACACTGGCGCGGCGCCATCCCGAAGGGACGCTTCTTCGCCACCACGCGCGACGAACTCGTTGAATGCGCCGCCATCATCCGCGCCATCCGCCAGGGCGACCTCGATTGCCTCACCCTTCCTGACGCGCCGCTCGACATCCTCGCGCAGCAAATTGTGGCAGCCTGTGCCGCCGACGAGTGGGATGAGGACGAGCTCTTCGCCCTTGTCCGTCGCGCTCGCAACTACCGCGATCTCTCGCGCGAATCCTTCGATAAAGTTCTCGTCATGCTCAGCGAAGGCATCAGCGCCAAACGCGGACGCTTCGGAGCCTATCTTTATCGCGACCGGGTCAACCACCGCCTTCGCGCCCGTCGCGGCGCCCGCCTGGCCGCCATCACCTCCGGCGGAGCCATTCCTGAGAGCGCGCTTTTCAACGTCGTCGCCCTGCCCACCGAAGCTGTGATTGGAACGCTCGACGAAGATTTCGCAGTCGAGTCCAACGCTGGCGATATCATGCTCCTCGGCAACAGCAGTTGGCGCATCCATCGCGTCGAGTCCCGCTCCGGGCGCGTTCTCGTCGAGGACGCCCACGGCCAGCCGCCCACCATTCCCTTCTGGCGCGGCGAAGCTCCGGCCCGCACCTTCGAACTCTCAGCCCAGGTCGCTGAACTTCGCCAGCTCATCAGCGATGAGGATGTTCGTCGCAAGGAGGTGTGTCATCCTGAACGAAGTGAAGGACCCCAGCACGGTCCAGTTCTCGAACTCGGCTCCAGGCCTTCCAGCCAGCAATCGACTTTGCCTTTCGCTCCTGGAGACGCCTCATCCTTCCTCGACCCTGACTCTCAACGCCAGCTCGCCGCGTACATCTCGGAAGGCCGCACCGTCCTTGGCGCTGTTCCTACTCAGCGCACCGTCATCGCCGAGCGCTTCTTTGACGAGGGCGGTGGAATGCAGCTCATCATCCACGCACCCTTTGGAGCGCGCATCAACCGCGCTTGGGGACTCGCTCTTCGCAAGCGCTTCTGCCGCAGCTTCAACTTTGAACTTCAGGCCGCCGCCACTGACGATGGCATCAGCATCGCCCTCGCCGAGCAGCACAGCTTCCCTCTGGCCGACGTCTTTCACTTCCTCCAACCGGAAACGGTGGAAGATGTTCTTCAACAGGCCGTGCTCACCGGCTCGCCCATCTTCGCCACTCGCTTCCGTTGGGACGCCAACCGCTCCCTCGCTCTTCTCCGCTTCCAGAACGGCAAGAAAGTTCCACCGCAGATTCAGCGCATGCGCAGCGACGATCTTCTCGCGGCCGTCTTCCCTGCCGTTGCCGCCTGCTTTGAAAACAATGTTGGCGACATCAAAATCCCTGACCATCCCCTCGTCGAAGAAGTAATGAAAGACGTTATGCACGAGGCCATGGATATCGACGGGCTCCGCAAGGTCCTCGCAAACATTCGCGACGGACGCATCCGGACAATTGCCGTTGATACACCTGTCCCCTCGCAGTTCGCCCACGAAATTCTCAACGCCAATCCTTATGCCTTCCTCGACGATGCTCCGCTCGAAGAGCGCCGCGCTCGCGCCGTCCAGCTCCGCCGCACCCTTCCCGCCTCCGTGCTCGAAGAAGCCGGAAAGCTCGATCCGGCGGCTGTCGCGCAAGTCGTCGAAGAGTCGCGCCCCGATCTCCGCGATCCCGATGACCTCCATGATCTTCTGCAAACCCTGGTCCTTTACCCCACGCCTACGCACCAGGGTGGCTTGAGTTCGCCTGGAACGCCGAACGTCGAGGCGCCCCAACTCGCCCGCTGGATGCACCAACTTGTAGAAAGCCATCGCGCCGTCTTCGCCTTCGCAGGCGATCGCGAGTTCTGGGTCGCCTCCGAAAAAGCCGAGGGCTTTAGATCGATATATGTCGATGCATCTTTTTCTCCGGAGCCACCCGAAATCGATGCCACCGCCTCAACGCCCGAAGCGGTCTTCGACCGCGCGCTCCTCGGCTGGATGCAACTCACCGGACCATTAACCACTGAGGAACTCATCGACCTCTTCACCGTTGCCGGGAAACGCGATGGTTCCGCGCTCGTGCAAACATTGACTCAACCGTACCCCCCTGCCACTGAAACGATTACCCAGAACGCCAATCGTTGCTGGCTCTCGCCTGCCTCTCTCGAAGCCTCGCTTCTGCGCCTTGAGGCAACCGGAGCGATCCTTCGCGGCCATTTCCGCAACACCTCAGGAGCGCTTGAGTGGTGCGACCGCCGTCTGCTCGCGCGCATTCACCGCCTCACCGTTGCAACCTTGCGCAAGCAGATCGAGCCGGTAACAGCCGCCCAATTCATGCACTGGCTGCTGCGATGGCAGCACCTCGCGCCTGGCTCCGCTCTGCGCGGCGAGCACGGAGTGCTCGAGGCTCTGCGCCAATTACAAGGCTTTGAAATCCCCGCCAGCTCCTGGGAGCGCCACATCCTTGCGCGCCGCGTCGCCGATTATGATGGCACCGCACTCGACCGTCTCTGTCTCATGGGAACCGCCGGCTGGGGCCGCCTCTCGCCGCATCCAGCAACCCTCGACGATGCTAACGGACACACCCGCCGCATCGTTCCCACTTCGGTTGCTCCTATCACTTTCTTCCTCCGCGAAGATTGCGCCTGGATGCTGCCGCGCTTGCACGATGACCATCCCGAGCTCTATTTGAGCGGCTCCGCGCAACTCGTGCTCACCACGCTCCGCCGCCGCGGCGCGCTGTTCTTTGCCGATCTCCTGCGCATCACCACTCTTCTCCGCGCCGAACTCGATAACGCCCTGTGGGAGTTAGTCGCTGCTGGTTTCGTAACCGCCGACGCCTTTGAAAACCTTCGAGGGATCATTACCAAGTCGCGGCGCTCCAACTTCCCTGCGCGTAACAAGCGCCCGCCACATACCGCCGGACGCTGGTCTTTGCTCTGGAACTCCGACGAATTTGCAGATAAGGCTGCGCAAGATGAAGCAGGCGATCATGCGCGCGGAGGCCGCGAAACTGCAACTCCCACGGCTACACGCATCGAGGCCATCTGCTGGATGCTGTTGCGCCGTTATGGCATCGTCTTTCGCGAGTTGCTCGCCCGCGAATCGAACCTTCCGAGATGGCGGGAACTTCAGTGGGCCTTCCGCCGCCTCGAAGATCGCGGAGAAATCCGAGGCGGACGCTTCGTCTCCGGCTTTGTCGGCGAACAATTCGCCCTGCCGGTCGCTGTCGAGAGTGTGCGCGAAATGCGCATGTTACCTGCCTCTGACGAGATCATTACAATCTCTGCTGCCGACCCCATGAACCTCGTTGGCATCATCGTCCCCGGCGAACGTATCCCCGCCATCGGGCAACGCGCGATTAAATTCCGGAATGGAGTTTACTCCGCAGAAACTGCGCTATCCGCTCTCCACATAGTTCGTCGGGAGCCAGAGACTCGCACTGCGTGATCTGATTCAACCCGAAGCGCATGGACGGTATTTGCTCCTGGGCATACAGCGGCTTAGAAACAGAACTGCTCGGATTTGGATTCAGCGCCGTTTGCGAACCCTCAGGGTTGATTATTCGGCTCCGGTGACGCTTTCGGATTCAGCCACGGCCCGTCATTTCCAATGAGCTGGTTCGCTTCTTCCGGCCCCCAGGTTCCCGGCTCATACGAATACGCGGGAGTTACGTTACCCAGAATAGGCTCCACGATTCGCCATTGTTCCTCCACGAGGTCTTGCCGGGAGAATAGTTCGCTGTTTCCACGGCTGGCATCACCGAGAAGTCTTTCGTATGGCGGCAAATCGTCAACGTCTTGACGATGCAGTTCAAGTTCAACATCATGGCCCACCATTCGATCTCCCGGAATCTTCGTCCGCACTCCGAGCCCGATCGTGATATCCGAGCTGACTCGCATACGGAGGTGCGCCGACGTGGCCGGCACAAGTTCTCCGAAGGTCTCCTTCGGAGGGCGCTTGAACTCAACAAACGCTTCGGTACATGTGACCGGCAACATCTTGCCGGCGCGAAGGTAGATGGGAACTCCAGCCCATCGCCAACTGTCGATTTCAAGCTTGAGCGCGATAAAAGTTTCGACGGCTGAGCCTGCGGCCACGCCCGGCACGGATCGGTAGCCGGCATATTGCCCGCGTACCACGGCGTCCGGCGCTAGCGGCCGGATTGCCCTGAGCAGTTCGCCTTTCCGATTGCGCACCGCATCGTGCTCCTCACCGGTGGGTGGATCGATGGTGAGGTTCGCCACAATCTGAAGCATGTGGTTCTGCACAACATCAAGCAACGCGCCTACTTCGTCGTAAAACTTCCCTCGGTCCTGCACACCGAAATCCTCGGCCATCGTGATCTGAATGCTGCGAACATGATCGCGATTCCAGATCGGCTCGAATATTGGGTTGGCGAAGCGCGTGTACAGCATGTTCTGCACCGGTTCCTTGCCCAGGAAGTGATCGATGCGAAAGATGTTTTCTTCGGGGAAAAACTGATGCAGCGTAAGGCTAAGCTGTTGCGCGGACTTCAAGTCACGACCGAACGGCTTCTCCACGACGACTCGTGCATTTGCAGCACAGCCCGACTTACCTAACCCTTCGGCAACAACCGCGAACAAACTTGGCGGAATAGCAAGGTAATGGAGAGGGCTCTGCGCTGAACCGAGTTCCTTGCGGATCTGCGCGAATGTATGGGTACTGTTGTAATCGCCATCCACGTATCGCAAAAGTCCGAGAAGTTTCTCGAAAGCAGGTTGATCGATTCCGCCATGATGGTCAAGGCTGTCTTTCGCACGAGCCTTGAACTGGTCCAGCGTCCAGCCTGCTTTTGCAACGCCGATAATGGGAAGGTTAAAACCTTCGTTGCGAATCAGACCTTGCAGCGCTGGAAAGATCTGCTTGTAGGCGAGGTCGCCGGTTGCGCCGAGGAATACAAATGCATCCGACTGCACGCCCGTCATCAATCCGCTCCCGACTTAGTGACCGGTTTTTCCAGATGCCCGCCAAATTGGAGACGCAACGCCGACAGCAACTTGTCAGCAAACTCCTCGTTTCCGCGCGAAGCGAAGCGAGTAAACAGAGCGGCACTGATGACTGGCGCTGGAACTCCTTCGTCGATGGCGGCCTGCACCGTCCAGCGCCCTTCACCAGAGTCCGATACTCTCCCCTCAAAATTCGACAGGTCAGGACTTGTTCGCAGTGCCGCAGCAGTCAAGTCGAGGAGCCACGAGCCAACGACACTGCCGCGGCGCCAGACTTCGGCTACTTCCGCCAAGTTGATGTCATATCGGTAGAGTTCGGGATGACGTAAAGGCGTTGTCTCTGCATCGACTTCCTGTTTGCCTTTCCCTGCATTCGCGCTTCGGATTATGTTGAGACCCTCAGCGTAAGCTGCCATGAGACCGTACTCGATTCCGTTGTGCACCATTTTTACAAAGTGTCCGGCGCCGTTGGGGCCGCAGCGCAGATATCCGTGCTCGGCCGTCGACGGTTCACCCGTTGCGCCGACAGTTCGCTGTGCCGCTTCCACTCCCGGCGACAGCGCCTTGAAGATTGGATCGAGATGCTTCACCACAGCTTCGTCACCGCCGATCATCAGGCAATAGCCCCGCTCCAGTCCCCAAACACCGCCGCTGGTACCGCAATCCACGTAATAAATCCCGTGTGTGCGCAGCTCGGCCGCACGACGGATATCGTCGTGATAATACGAATTACCGCCATCGATTACGATGTCTCCCGATTCGAGCAGCGGTGCGAGCGATCCCAGCACAGAGTCGACCGCCGCGGCGGGAACCATCATCCATACGGCTCGTGGTTTCTTGAGCTTCTGCACAAACTCGCCAAGCGTCGCACCATAGCTCGCACCCAGTTTGACCAACCCTTGCGCGGCCTGCGGGTGTGCATCGTATACGACACACTCCTGGCCTGCCTTCATGAGCCGCTGCGCCATATACGACCCCATGCGCCCTAATCCAATAATTCCCAGTTGCATTTAAAACCTCGCAGACTTCACTTCACCTTTTCACTCACTCATCGCGAGCAAGACATGCTTTTCTTGCCGCGGAGACAACATGCCGAGAGCGTGGCCCTCGCCAACAATCCCCGCGCACCACCAACCCAAACCCATGGGACACAAACAGGACCCGCCGAAGAAGCAACTCGTCAAAGCATCCAAGGAGAATCAGTTCGCAAGGAAACAGGGTATCATCTTGACTTGGATTCTCGGCATTCTCCACTCCGTTGGCTGATGGGTCGATAATTGTGCGCTGGAACGATGGACATCCCAAATCTCTCCGACTTAACGGCCGAGCAATTCAGACCGTGAATGCATCACCTGGAGCAGGTGGCCACGCGAGACGATCCCCTGCAGACGCCCATCCACGACGATTGGAAGCTGGTTGACGTCTTCGCGCCCCATGATTTCCAGAGCCTGCATGGCGGGGGCGTCAGGAGATAACGAATGGATAGCATCGACGGGCCGCATTGCGTCACGAACCGTGACAAAAGGCCATCGTGCGCGCTCAATGCTTCGGACTTCATGCGGAGTAATGAGTCCCGCAACGTGGTGATTATCGACTACCAGGAAGCAACGTCGTCCGGTCTTCAGCAACTGTTCGTCCACAAATTCTTGCAGACCCATACTGCCATCCACGGACGGACAGTCTTCAGACATCACGTCCCGTACACGTAACCCCCGCAGTACCGAGCCGATCTTGAGTTGCAAGAGGCTGGCGCCTGCAGCCTGAAGCACGAACCATCCAATAATGGCAAACCAAAGACCGCCAAATCCGCCTCTTCCGAAAAAGCTGATGATTCCGAATGCGATGAATCCAGTACCAATCAGTTGGCCGACCTGCGCCGCAATCTTTGTAGAACGATCGGCATTGCCTGTGATCCACCAGATGATGGCGCGAAGGACGCGTCCACCATCCAGCGGAAAGCCGGGAATCATGTTGAAGACACCTAACGTCAAATTGATATATCCCAACCAGACGAGTACGGCCACCCCGAGCGTCTGGGCAGAGGTTGTCCATGGGACCCAACCCAAAGCCCGAGCGATTGCAAGCAAAATGAGCCCGATTGCAGCACTCGTGATTGGCCCTGCAATGGCCATCCAGAACTCGGTGCTGGGGTCGCTCGGCTCCGCTTCCATCTGTGCCATGCCTCCCAACAGAAACAGAGTGATTTTGTGGATCGGCAACCCTTTCGCTTTGGCGACCATAGCGTGAGACAATTCGTGCGCAAACAGGGCCGCGAAAAAAAGTACAGAAGTCAGGATGGCGGCGCTCCACACCGCAGCTTCCGTCCAATCGCGATTCGTCGCATGAAAATTTGTCACCAGAGAGAACGTGATCAGCAGCGCGATGACGAACCAACTGTAGTGCAGCCCCAACTCGACGCCGAACACAGTTCCCAACTTGATCTGCGCTTTCATTTTTAGAATTCCAGCTTCCCCAAGCTATTCCCCGTGAGAATTATTTCGCGCCACGCAGGAAGGAACAGGAAGAACACAGCGCTGCCAGATGGCATTGTCAGATATTGATGCGCAGGATTGCCAGCAAGTGGCGCGGACGATTTGCAAGGGCCAGACTCAAGCAGCAGCCATAAGGCAGCGCCGTGGGCTACAGTTCAAATTGGCGCATTTCCAATTCGGCCAGGCAGAAGAACTGCGTGCCTCCGACATTGCACTCCCAACTCTTGTGATAATGGCCGAAGGCCCAACGCTCTGGACGGTGAACCTGCAACATGGAATCCATTTTTGTACAGGTAAGACTCTGCGAGCACTTACGCTTTTTCTCGATGTAAGCTGCAAATCTTGAGTCGGAAACATCAGAGCGGCAGGCGATGCGTTCAGGGACGATACTGTTTAGCATCTGCTGATTGACTGAGCCTGGGCATTCATGCGAAACCACGAACTCTGGTTTTAGACGCTCGTAGTCTGCAAGCAGGCTCATCCACTGCTGATCACTTAGTTCCTCGTCAGGCCACCACGACCCGCTGGCGAGTCGGCGTTGGCGATCCATGGAGATGGCCCCGCTCACCCAGAATATCCCGGTGTTGTCGTCCATTCCGAACTCCCCGAGGTAGTTTGGATGTGCGCGGCACAGTTGAGGCGAGTCGTGGTTGCCGCGCAAAAACCTATGTCCATTCAGCGGTGGAGGATCCACACCTCCAGGTGGGACGAAAAAAGCATCTCCGAGACCCATGTCGCCAACCTGTATCGACGGCACCGTCAGGCTATTGATGATGGAGAGGTACTCGTCGAGCTTGCAATGAATATCGCCGATCAAGGCGACACAGTTCTTCTTTTCTAGCATTGATGACTGGCCTGATATCTGTTGGGTGCATGACGTGCCGCATGCGGCATTATGAGCGTCTGAAAAACGCGAAAGCACCTACCCTTTCTGATCACATGGGCAGCAGATTAGCACGGGAATGTCTATTGTTGAAAGATTCAGCGGATAATATGTTTATCGGATCAGCACGGGCGATGGTACGATAACCGCAATTACTGGCATAAAGATCAATAGCGGGTGAATGAATAACTGTGACAAACACCAAGAACATGCCTGATGAGCAGCAACGAAAGCTCGAAGAATGGGCGGATGAGCTCGCACCATTTGTGTCCGTAACCGTTGACCAACTGCGCACATTCGTCGCAGTGTATGAAACGGGATCTACGCGCGCCGCGGCGCTTCGCATTCTCAAGCGCGATCAATCCAGCGTAGAGAAGCAGCTAAAAACCCTGGAAGAGCACTTTTGGAATTTCAACAAGGAGAGGCTGATCATTAAACCATCAGCCCGGGGTGCGGAGCTGCGGTTTACGCGCGGCGGCGAACGAGTGTACGAACTAGCCCAGCGAATTCTGGGAGAGTTCAGGAGCACGCGCACGCAAATGGAAAAGATATATCGGCTACGCATTGCGATTACCAAATATACGATTCCCTTGCTGGCAGAGATCGATGATCCAATTTGGAAGCGCTTGAAACAGCTTGGGCGCCAGCCCGAGCAGGAGCTCATCCATATCGGCTCAGATCAGATACAAGCATGTCTTGAAGATCCGACGATGGATTTTGCCCTGGGCGGCATTATCACGGGCCACCCGATCCAACGCGGCATTGAGTTCATCCGTTGGAGCACAGAGAGCTTTGTGCTTGTGTCCAATGTTTTGCTAGGCGGCTCCAAGATCGACGTCAAACAACTGCGATCCTCCAGCTTGCCGCTGATCCTTCGAACCGACGGCGTGATGAAGGAGTTCATCGCCAGGACCCTAGGCAGTACAGAAGGTTTGAACGTCGTGGAGTGGTGCAATGATCTGCAGTTTGGCTTGGATTTGCTGCGTTTGAGAGTGCGCGAAGGATGCATGATCTGTTCGGAATTAATCGCCACGGAAGCTCTAAAGCATATCGAATCGCAGGGCGTTCTTCACATGTACCACTTTGAAGGTTGCGACCTCTTTCATGAAAGAGGCTTGTTTCGGAGAGCTGGAACCGACGAGTTATACGAGCCCACTCATCCGGTACGCATTTTCTGGGATACGTTCAAGGAGCTTGCAGCCAAGCGCCAACCACCTCCAAAAGCGCACCGTAAGAGAGCAGACGAATAGCCGGCTAGCATAGCGAACCAGTTCAGCCGAGAAGGTTCAAGAATCCAGGGTTGCGGAAGCCGGGAAAGACGCTTTCCATCCTTGGATTGGACAACTGTTTGGCTACGGCCTCGGCGAGCACCTGGCGAAAGTCGGTGGTGAGTGCGAGGTCGCGCCGCTCGTGGAGTTGCTCGTTGGCCAAGCCCGGCCAGCGGCCATAGACCTTGCCACCGCGCACGGCGCCGCCCATGACGAAGATCAGGCTGGCGTGGCCGTGGTCGGTGCCGCGGTCTCCATTTTCGCGCACGGTGCGGCCAAATTCGGTCATCGTCACCACTACGGTATCCTCGGCCAGCGGACCCAGATCCTGCCAGAACGCGGCTAGCGAAGCGCTGAATTCCTTGAGCAGATTTGCCAGCTGTCCCGCGCTTGCGCCTTCGTTGACGTGATTGTCCCAGCCGCCGATGTCGGTGAAGGCCACCTGCACGCCGAGGTCAGCCTTGACCAGTTGCACCGTCTGCTTGAGTGCGTCGGCGAAGCGTCCTTTCGGGTAGCTCACACCAGCCGCCGGACGATAGTTGGCGGGGTTGGCGGCCTTGAGCATCTTTACTGCGTCGAAGGTCTCCTGCGCGGTGCCGTGCAGCACGGCATCCACGCTGCCTGCATACATCGATTCGAAGGTTTGGGCAAGTGGTTGCGCCTGCGGATTGCGCGGGGCTACGCCAAAGTCATTGACGTTGCCAACGGCGAGCGCCGGAGCACTACCGCTGAGAATGCGCGGCAGCGACGTGCCCAAGGCCACGGCACGAAAGGCCGCGCTTTTCTGCTGCGCCTGCGGCTGAGCGGCCGAGGCGAGCAGCGCGCGATTGAGCCAGCCATCCGCGGTGGTCTTTACCCCTGGAGTGCCGCTCTCCATAAAGTCCTGCGCGTCAAAATGCGAGCGTGTGAGATCGGGCGAGCCGGCGGCGTGGACTATCGCGAGATGCCCGGCATTCCATAGCGGGTGCAGCGCGCTCATCGCCGGATGCAGGCCGAAGAAGCCGTCGAGGTCGATCACCTCGCTCCGGCGAATGGCAATGGTGGGGCGCAGGGCGTAATAGGCGGCCTCACCGTGTGGCACTACGATGTTAAGGCCGTCGGCCGCGCCGCGCTGGAAGATTACGACCAGCCGTTTGTGCGCCTGGGCGGCCTCCGCGGCCAGCGCCGCACGTGCCAGAAATTCCGGTACGGCTGCCATGCCGACTATGGCCATGGCGCCGTTCTTCATAAAAATCCGTCTTGTGATTCCCATCGCGGATTCCATCGTGATTCTCATCGCAACTTCTCCTGCCGACACGCACTGATGCCGGCGTTGTGTTGCTAGCGCCGCTGGAACTCCGGCGAGCCCAGAATCAGTCCGGCCAGCGCTGCTTGATTTACCGGCCTCGGAGGGTCGTCTAGTTTGCGTCCTGTCATCGCCGTATCGTTCAACTGCACTGCAATCGTCTGATGCGTTTGCGCCGATACGCCTCCAGCCACCAGGGTCTGCTCCAGCATGCGCAGCGATTGCTCGGCGTCAGGGCTTGCACCCGCCAGCTTCGCGGCGTCGATGCGTACGCCCGCGAGCTTGCCGGTGGCGAGGCCGATGGCAAAGTTCATCCGGCTGAGCAGGGCTCCGGAGTTTACCCAGCTATCAGCGCGCATCGAGTAACCGGTTGGCGGCTGCGCGCCATAGAGCGGCATCCCCATGCGGTTCAAAGCGTCGGCTACGCTCTGGGTGCGCGTGACTTCGGCGGAGGTGGCGCGCAAGGCCGAAACGGTGAACTCCAGCGGCGTTTTCACCTTGGCGCGATACTCCCGGCGGTCCCAGAACTCGGGTGCGGCCAGCATGGTACGCAGTACGGCTCGGATGTCTCCGTCGCTTTTGGTAAAGGTTGTGGCCATCGCATCCACTAATGAGGCAGGTGGCGCGTCACTGACAAAGCGCTGCGCCAGCTTGGTGGAGATAAAGCGCGCAGTGGCCGGCTCGGCTGCCAGCATGGCCAGCGCGGCCTCGCCTTCGCGCTCGCCATCCTGATGGAAGGTGTGTCCCAGCACGGTCTTGTCGCCGGGTTGATGGCGCAGCGGGCGGAAGATGTAGCCGCCGCCAAGCCTTGGCTCCTCGATCGACCACCCGGTGAGCACACGCGCCAGTTCGGTCACATCCTGCTGAGTGTAGCCGCCGTTGACGCCGAGGGTATGTAATTCCATCGCCTCGCGCGCGTAATTCTCGTTCAGGCCCTTTGCAGGTTTTCCGTTATTCTTGCCGCGCGCCGCGGCCACCGAGTCCGGCCCGATGCTCTGCCAGTTATCCAGGTACCAGAGCATTGCCGGACTTTTCGCCGTGGCCAACAGAAGATCGCGAAATTTGCCCAGCGCGTGCGGACGGATCACATCGCGCTCATAGGCGGTGACCAGGTAGCGGTCCGCGCCCTTGCCGATAAATACATTGAAGTGATTGAACCAGAAATCGGTCATCACCTCCTGCAGTTGCCGCTCGCTGAAGGTGGCACGCAGCAACTTGGACTGGATCAGTTCGCCATTAACCACGGCGACGGGATTTTCCAGTGAGAGCAGCCGCTCCCTCTGTTGCGGAGTCATATCGGCGGTCAGCTTTTCGCGGTCGTCCTGCGATAGAGCTCGCCAGAAGCCGCGCCGCTCGTCGGCGTCCATGGCGGCAAGGTTCTGAGTGCGCGTCTGCGACGGCAGCTCCATCAGATCCAGCGCGCGCGAACGAGCGTGCTCCCGCGCACTCTGCCGCTGTTCTTTCATTTCCTGCGAGAGGTCGTCAGGACTGGATTCGAGCAGGTCAGCATTCTGCGCGGCCTTTTCATTTTTCGCTGCCTGCCGCGCGTTGAGCCGCGCGATTCCTGCCGTGTAGACCGCTCTGAGTTGCGAATCGGAGGGCATTGCCAGCTTGCCATCGGCGACGGCCTTTAAAACCTGCGGCGGAGGAAAGTTTTCCACCATCTCCGCCGCAGACATGCGCAGGGTGCGATAGGGCGCGAGCCTCGCCTCCAGCGCCCGGTCGTCGATCTGGGCCGGGCTGAGCTGCAGCTCGATCCACTTATCCACGCCCAAGGCCAGCACCCGCTCCACGTCTCCTGGACGCGGCCCAAAGGTCAGCCGGTTGAGCGCATGAATCGCTCGCTCGCGCTCGTCCATGCGCCGGATGGGCGGGGCCGATGGCTGCTTCTTGTTTCGCTTACGGGCAAAGACGGGCAGTGCGGTGGAGGGCAGTAACAGCAACAGCGCGAGGGCTGCGCCAATCAGCTTCGTCCGAGGCATTTCCACCCCCTGAGGCAAAGAGACTCCATCCCAGTTGGGAGTAAGAACCCGCTCTGGAGAAAAAGTTCTAAAAGAGAGTTCAGCAGGGATGAACTAGCATGCTCTCTAATTCATTGAAGATATTTCGGATGGGTTCCCGCGTATGCGTTCCGATGGCGCAGAGCATTTTCATCACACGAAGAGCGGCAGGAGATTGCAGCAAGAGACACGAGTCAATGCTTAAACAGGAGCAGCAACTCGCGAGGACGGTAAACTCGCTGGAAACCGTTGGCGAGCTAATCTTCCTTGGTAATGCGGATGGTAACATCACGAGCCACGGCCAATCCGGCTGCCACTTCTACTGCTTTGACGATGCCAGCGGGTACAGGACAGGCGGCATGCGTGCAATGCAGCAGTCCGGCGGCGATGATGGACGTAGTTCCCCGGCGACAAGATAGCTCTTTGTACGCATCCACGACTTTGACTGACTCCGCCATCTTCTGCACGTAGGGGCAAGCGCTCTCGATAGACAGCTCAACCTGGTGAGAGCCGATTGCCGTCGCCTTTACCACAGTGGTGAATCCGCACGCGCCCGAATGGATTTCCGCGATAGCCAAGAGGCAACCCTCCAGCCCCAAAGATAACACGACACAAGCGAGTGAGATTCCCTTGATCGAGCGAATGTAGACGAAATCTTTGCTAAGCCTGCCTTCCAGCCGCCTAAAGGGAGCTTGCCGAGCGCCTTCGGAGGGCTCTGTGGGTTCAGGTGCTAAGACGCCGCGCTATGTAAGGTGCTCCTAGCCGCCGGTTGCTAAAAAGCTAATAGAATTTCACTCATCGCGCGGTTGGTCCGGCGGCAAACTCCAGTCGCAAGGACTTCATCTAGAGAAAGGTCGCTCGTTAATCAGCAGCTACTCTTTCAACACACTTCACAATCTGACCGGTTGGATTCGCACAAGGAAGGAAGATCCGCTATGGCAACAAAGTCTTCGAATGAAAAAGCCTCCCACCTCGTTAGCGCGCAGCCTCGTCTCCATCAAAGGACGCGCGAACTTCAGGCCTACGGAACTGTACTGCATGCTTTGCCGCTGGACTTGGAGGAGCCGGTCCGGCTGGAAATGACCGAACAGCTCAATCAATTGCTTGCCGATACGATGACCCTGCGGGACTTGTACAAGAAGTCCCATTGGCAGACGTCTGGGCCAACGTTTTACCAGCTCCATCTGCTCTTTGATAAGCACTTTGGCGAGCAAGCTGAACTCGTTGATTCCATCGCCGAACGCATTCAGATGCTGGGCGGGCTGAGCATTGCGATGGCGCACGATGTGGCAGAGACCACACAGGTCGAGCGCCCACCCCGCGGCCGTGAAGAACCACCTGTACAGATTTCGAGGTTGCTGGATGCTCACCAGCTCATCATTGGTGAAACCCGCAAGATGGCTCGCAAGGCCTCTGAGCTGGGCGACGATGGCACCAATGACTTGTTGGTGAGCCAAGTTCTGCGCTCCAATGAAATGCAGGTCTGGTTTCTGAGCGAACACCTGGTGGACGTAGGATTGGTTAAAGCAAAAGAGCCGTCAGAAACTGCCGCATAACGCGAGCGGCAGTTTCTTCACCTGGGGCCGGGAGAAACACCATTGCAACTGTCTACAGCAATCTGCGCTACTTCCGGCCCGCCATTTCGTCTGCTTCTTCGCGCACCTCGGACTTCGCCGCGGCGTGCCCTGTGACAACGGCTCCGGCTCTGGGATCGAGACTGATGGCATCGTAAATTGAAGCCAGCGAGACCACCGCAATCATGATGAAGGCGAGGTGGAAATCGCTGACCGTCAAAGTGCTGCGTCCGCCATGGATGAGGGATGACATCTGCAGCGTCACCGCCCCGAGCGCAATTCCCATGCCGATGGACATCTGCCACACCATGCTGTAGAGCGTGTTCGCCCCTGACATCTGTGGCGCGGGAACATCCGCGAATGCGAGAGTGTTGATGGAGGTGAATTGCATGGAGCGGCACAATCCACCCCAGAAGAGAACGGCGAGAATAATGAAGCGAGGCGTGCCTGGATTGAGGAAGGCGCAGGCCACGATCGCGGCGGCAAGCAGCATTCCATTCACAATCAGAAGCTTGCGGAAACCATAGCGACGGAGGGCAGGCGTGGTCAGCGGCTTCATGGCGACATTGCCCAGGAATATGGCCAAAACCATCAGCCCGGAGTTGAAGGCGCTGAGCCCGAAGCCAATCTGAAACATCAGCGGCGTAAGAAACGGAATGCTATAGACGGCCATGCGGAACAATGATCCGCCACGGATGGTTGAGGTAAAGGTCTGTATCTTGAGCGCGGAGAACTCGAGGAGCGGGTGCGGATGATGCTTGGAATGTCTTACCGCCAGATAGCCGAAGAGCAATCCGGCGCCCACCACCGCAGAGATCAGCAGCCAGGGCGCGTTGCGATGGCCAATCAAATCCATGCCGTACATCACGGCGATGCATGTTGCACCGCTGAGCAGAAATCCGACCACGTCAAGGCGCGTCTTTTTATCAGAATGCCTGTTGGGAATCAGTATCAGGGCAAAGATAATCCCGGCCACACCTAGTGGGACGTTGAGGAAGAAAATCCAGCGCCAGTTGGCATAAGTGGTGATGAATCCGCCCACAGGGGGCCCGATCACTGGTGCGAGCAGAGCCGGCCAGGTGAGATAGGCTATGGCCCGGATCATGTCTTTCTTTTCGGTGTTGTGCAGCACGACGAGACGCCCTACAGGCACCATCATGGCTCCGCCGATCCCTTGCAAAACCCGGGCGGCGATGAACTGGAAAGCAGTATTGCTGAATCCGCAGAGGATAGAAGAAAAGGTAAAAATGCCAACCGCAATGCTAAATACGGTGCGGCTGCCGAAGCGGTCCGCCATCCAGCCGCTGATGGGGATAAATACGGCGAGCGCCAGCATGTAGACGCTCATCCCGGCACTCAGGCTGATTGGGCTGGTGCGGAATGATTGGGCCATCTGCGGCAAGGCAGTGGCGATCACCGTCGCGTCGAGGTTCTCCATGTAGAAGGCACCTGCAACAAGAATGGCAATTAAAATTGGACGCTTACTCACTTGGTCTATCGCTGTCAACGGCTGCCTCGCGCTGTGTTGGTATTCCCGTTCGTTCTGGTCCACACCATCACGCTTTCATCCTGCAAAAATATGTTTGTAGAATTATGCGCCTTCGCGAGGAGGCTACCAAGCAAAGAAGTTGTGGGCACGCGCGGAAGTGAAGCAAACAGCGTGGAGTCGCCGGCGGGATTCATCGAGCCTCAGGCAAGTCCTCGGCTCTGCGACGATGAGAGGAGGGTTCGGTCCCGGATTGGCTGAGCGCTACTCTTACTTCTTTGACGCTACTCTTTGACGACGGTGGGGCGTTGGCCGAATTGGAGGGTTTTCGATCCGCTGGGCGTGAGCGGGTGGAGCTCTGCGATATGGGAGTGAAGCTCGTCAGTGGAACACGCCACGTAATTGCATGCCGGACACGTCAGCTTGTCGCTGCAGCGGGCGGAATTGCCGCACTTGGACGGGGGCTCAGACTTGGGACGGAAGGGGATAACATCAGCCATACCCGATCATAGACCGGCCATGCACTGCCCGCAATGAGTGCAATTGCTTAATCACCGGTGCGGCTTTGCTCGCGAGTACGCGGGATTCGATTTTCAAGAAACGAGGACCTTGCTGGCCGACTCGGCTACAATGTCCCAGACCCGTTGGAGGCTTCCAGTGCGCAAATCGATATCCGTAGCTCTGCTCTTCGCTTCGATGCTCCTGCTCTCCGCGACCGCCCTGGCGCAAGCTCCGCCAGCGCCCGATCCCGATAAGCCCTATGTCATGGAGTACTACTACAAAACGCATTGGGGCCATCAGGAGGAGTTCCTCGAACTCTTCAAGAAGAATCACTACCCCGTGTTGCAGAAGGAGATTGCGTTAGGCCGTATTTTAGCCGTGCGCATGGATACCCCCGCCTTCCACATGCCGGAGCAGGAGCGCTGGGATTTCCGTGTCACGATCATCTTCAAGAACGCGCAGGCCGCCTATACCCCGGCCGACGAACACGCCATTCAGCTTGAGCTCTTTCCCGACCAGGCGACTTTTAAGCGTGAGGAGCAGCGCCGCTTTGAGATCCTGGAAGCTCACTGGGACCTTGCGATCTCCCAGATTACGTTGGTCAAGAAATAACTCGTCATCGCACCGCCGGGCCTGGTCCAAATCAAATGCCCCTCCGTGAGAGGGGCGTTTGATTTGCCTCAACTTTGCAGGATTGCGGCTATGCAGCCGCTTGCGATGCGCTGGCGTTCACCAGTTCGCGAATGCGCAGCCGCGCCTGGTGCAGTCCCTGGCGCGAGTCATTCTCACTGATGCCGAGTGTGCGCGCAATGCGTTCATGATCGTAGCCATCACCATCGTGCATGCAGAAGATCATGCGTTCGGTGTGCGGCAGTTGCACGATCGCGCGTTCCAGTTCCACTCGCTTGGTATTGCGGCGGATGCTGCTCACCTCGTACACCGTAGCGCACTGCAACTGCAGCGGATCCATCGAGACCGAGGCTTCGTCTTGCAATTCGCGCAACAGTGCCCGATCAATCATCTCGTCGCCCGGCCGATCGCTCAGCAAAAACGCCCTCAGGAAGGTACGCTCGCAAAGCTTTTCCGCCGCCGGTTCGCTATCCGTCATCCAGAACGCAAATGAGTAGACGCGGTTCCGATTCGCTTCGTAGATCGCGCGTTGATGCTTCAGGCGCTTGCTCCTGGCACTAGGAAGGAACTGCACGATCGCTGTTGGTAAAATCTGCCCGTAAGAACTTGACACGATCGACCCCCTGGAGATTCCGGCTCTTGCGAAAATAGCTAAAATATTGGAGGTTCCGCCCATGCCGCTTACTGTACTCGGCTGGGCTCGCCTCAGCGAAGAACTGAAAAGCTAGCCTTGCCCTATGTTGAGCAATCAGAGTGCCCAAGTCATATCCAGCATCATCTCTGCTTGTGGAAAGTTTTACAAGCTTTCTTAATCATTCGCTTTAGGCCACCAATAATTTTCATCTTTCCTAATTTGAAGTAGTTTATTCACCTTACCCAGTGCATTTTATTCACAATAATAGGGAAGTTTGAGCCTCTATAGTGGAACTTTGATGCTCATTATGTGTCCAACTTCGTCGGATCGGGATTAAGTACCGCTGTCCAAAAGACGCTGTCCTTCAGGTCTGTGGGCAACAGCCTTTGAGGGAAGCATAGAAGGCCTTCTGCAGCCGTGCAAGCAGCTTGTTTCGAAAAATAGAGCCTTGTCACGCGGATCTGAGATCTTCGATCTTGGGCCGTACCCTTCGGCTTGCAACTGTCACGATGGAGTCGGGTGCCAGGTTCGCGTTTGCCCTGCTTACCGAAAACGCGAAAGGCCAGCAGTCCGACAATCATCAAGGCGTGGTCGCTGATCCTTAGGGCGACGGCACTGCGAATCCAAGAGTACCGATCCGAGGTCTTTGAAAGAACGTCGCCGATCATCCCATTTGCGTGCCTTGCCGTCCTTCAGATTAAAGTTCGCTGTTACCTTCTCCATTACCATAGTTTATCTGGATGTGTGTTGATGGATTACCCGATACAATGAAAGTCCATCTAACGAAGGCAGATGTTGTTAGACTTGTAGCGAATCTGATGAGGCGAATTCCTGATGTCGGTTGAGCGAATCCTGGTTGTCGATGACGAAGAACCGATCCGGGACATCGTCTGTTCCATGCTGCAGAATGCTTCCTACAAATGCGAGCAGGCCTGCTCGGGAGTGGAGGCGCTGAAAATTCTCGGCAAGGATTGTAATTTCCAGCTCGTACTAACCGATCTGATGATGCCGGAGTTGGACGGCGTGGGACTGCTGGAAGGCGTCAGAAGGAAACATCAGGATCTGCCGGTTGTGATGGTCACTGCGGTACACGATATTTCGGTGGCTCTTGCGGCGATCCGCAATGGAGCCTACGACTACCTGCTGAAGCCTTTTGAGCGCGAGCAACTGCTCGCCGTTGTGCGGCGCGCTCTGGAAGCCAACCGCCTTCGGGTCGAGAATCGTATCTATCAGTCGAATCTGGAAGCGCTGGTGGACACGCGCACTAAGGAGTTGCGCGAGACTATCGCCGAGTTGGAACGCTCCTACGACGTGACCCTGGAAGCATTGGGGGATGCGCTTGATCTGAAAGACGCTGAAACCGAGGGCCACTCCAAGCGCGTGACTGCCTTCGCCATCCAAATCGCACGCACCATGGGATTTGAGCCGCACGCCATGCGCGTGCTCGCCCGCGGCGCCTTTCTGCATGACATTGGAAAGATGGCAATTCCCGACGCAATTCTGCGCAAGCCGCATTCCCTGACTGAAGAGGAAATAGCGATCACGCGGGAGCACAGCTACCTCGGCTACCGAATGCTGAAGAAGATTCCATTTCTAGCCGAATCCGCTGAAATCGTTTACGCACATCAGGAACACTGGGACGGGGGTGGATATCCGCGCGGGCTGAAAGGCGAAGATATCCCCCTGGGGGCGCGAATCTTCGCTATTGCCGATGCCCTGGACGCCATCACCTCAGACCGTCCTTATCGCACTGCAAGGAGCGTGGGTGCAGCGCGAAACGAGATTATAGCCTGGTCCGGACGGCAGTTCGACCCTTCCATTGTCGAGGTTTTCCTCGCAATTCCTGCTTCCGTATGGGAGAGCCTGCACAATGAAATCAATTCTCAAAGTAGTCGCTTCCACTACAATGAGCATCTTTTGAAGACACCTGAATTAGACCCCAAGGAGCCGTGCAATGGCAGTCAAACTGGAAAGACAGCAGGTGGCCGAAGGGCTGCAGAAACTTCCTCAATGGATCCTGCGAGGCGACCAGATTGAGCGCGCGCTGACCTTTGAAAATTTCGTCGACGCCATGATTTTCGTGAATAAACTGGCAGAAGTCGCGGAAGAGGAAGGACATCACCCGGATATCCGGATCGTTTACAACCGCGTGACGCTTGCGCTCACCACCCACGACGCGGGCGGGCTCACCCAGAAGGATTTGCAGATGGCGCGCCGAATCGATTCCCTGGCCGGGTAGACGACCTAAAAGAAAAGTCGCATGCGCCGGACATACTTTCGCGATGCAATAAAGCTAATGTGCTGTATGAGTTCCCAATGACTGTTCAAGTTCTATGACAGCGTCCTGGATATGATCGAGTTCCCTTTGTGCCGCATCGTTCCAGGCTGCCAACCGTCCTGTCGCACCGCTAAGCCGATCTGCCGATCGAATCAGCTTGCGACCACGTTCTGAAAACAGCATCGCTCCCAGTCCGCCCAACCCTACAACCGCCATTCGTATGGTCCATTTACGAACCTTCATTTACAACTCCAGTGTCTCTCATTGTTCCGCAATTCTTGTCTGGTAGCAATACGAAATCCTGCTCCGCATCAAACTATAGTTACAATCGCCTCGCAGCCTCTGTGGTCTCTTGCTCTTCCGGCGGCGCCGTGCAAGGAGAAATATGAATCGTTTAAGAATCGTCTGGAATTTACCGTTACTGTTCGTTGCCGCGTTGGCTCTGGCGCAGCAGACCCCCGTGGTTGCCGACACGCTCTGGGCAGGCGGCGATGGAAAGTTTGAGAGCGCGCCAGATACCGCCCTGGTGCAGTTCTCCATCTCCGTACAGCAGCCGGAATTGAAAACCGCGTACACCCAGGCTCAGGAGTCCGCGGAGAAGATACGTCAGACCTTACGCAATAACGGCCTCGATCCCAAAGACGCAGAGATCGGTTCCTTTTCCATGATGCCGGTCTATAACTGGAATCCCAAGCGCAAACTGATGGGCTTCCAGGTCAATAGCCAGGTCACTATAAAGGTTCGCGATTTCAGCAAGCTCGGCCCGCTCATCGATGGCTTTTCGCAGGTGGACACTACCGACAGTCTCAGCATCAGTTACACCCTTGAGAACATCGACCAGGCAAAGTCCAAAGCGATCGAGGACGCCTACCGCGCGGCGCATCGCAATGCCGAAGCGCTGGCCCACGCCGGGGGGCGGACGCTGGGCGCGATGAGCTATGCTTCGGTAGACGCCAACGAGTTCATTCCACAGCCGCGCCCCATGATGATGAAAGCGCATGCCGCCAGCGAGGTCGCGGCTCCGTCTCCGGTTGAGGATTTTGCTCCGGCGAAGATCACCATGTCGGCCCGTGTGAATGTGCTTTTTACATTAAAGTAACAGTTTAATATTTTGCCCTAACACGTGAATTGGTTAGAAAGTTATTTCATCACTTGGCCGTATTCTATTTGCTGGTTATGCGGTCATGCTCCACGACGATTGGGCGCTCCAGCACCATCTCCACCAGTGTGCCGCTCTCGATGCGCACGTCTGGCCCGCGCGTCAGCAGAACCGTTGCCAACCCAACTCCTGCGCCTGCCAGTCCGCCGACGCCTGCTCCTCCGGCGCTGCGTGTAACTGCCGCACCCAGAACCGCTCCAGTGCCGGCGCTGCCCGCGATGGTTCCTGCATCCTTGCCCTTGGTGCCCTGACTCTCGATGCTGCCTTCCTTGGCGTCTTTCATCTCCGTCTTCTCGGCGCCGGGCACGCTGTCAATCGCTCCGGGGAGTAGAAGCGTGTAACCGGAGGGGAAGATCAGGGTATTGAAGTGAATGACCAACTCCCCGCGCCCCTTGACCTTGCCGGGACGGATCGAGCGTTGGATCACTCCCTGGACATAGGTTCCGGCCGGAATCACGATGTGACCGTTCGAAAGCACCGGGAAGGAGGTTTCGGCATAGACCGAATCGTTCTCCCGTGCGCTTTTGGTGGAGATTGCGTGCTTGAGAGTCACCGGGATTCGCGTTCCCGCGGGAAGCGTATAGGCATCGGCGTTGGACGAGGAGGCCGGAGTGGGATGAACGGCTGGCGCGGCCGACGGGGGTGTTTTCGGATCGACAACCGCCGGCGGCGTCTGGGGCGTACCGCCATCGGGCGCGGGAGCCTGCTGCGCCGCAGCGAAAGTGGAGAACAGCAACAATGCCAGTAGTGCGCGCATCGAAATTACCTCAAGGAGTAGTTCAGTTACTCTGCTTAACTGATAGCAATGTGGCAGGATGAGTTGTATCGCGAAGCTCTCGAATTGGCAAGCTAACCATTTCTGAAGGGTAACTCAGAGTTCAACTCGAAATTGTGACTTTGAATAACTCCTTTCGAACAGCCTGAACAGACCTTTATGCATCAAAACCCCCTAGCAGGAAGAGCTTAGAGCAGTAAGAGCTTGGGCCTCTGAGCTGGAGAACTCAAATTCGATGGCCATGTGGGATGGACAAGAACCGCCAGAGCCGGAGGAGAATACGGACAGCATAACCAAGCAACATGCAGCCCTCGCGGAACTGAGCCAGCTCGCGTTGCAGCGAGGGGAGTTGGCTGCTTTGATGGAGAGCGCTGTCGGTTTCGTTGCCGAGACACTTCATCTCCGCTATTGTGAGGTGCTGGAGTTCCAGCCGTCGCGGAATGAATTTCTGTTGCGCGCCGGACTTGGCTGGAAGCCGGGTAGCGTGGGAGTGGCCACGGTTCCGGTGTCCCGCGAATTTCAGGCGGGATACACCTTTCTGACGCAGCGCCGGGTAGTTGCCGAGGACTATAGTTCGGATGCGCCGTTCGTCCTTTCGCCGCTGTTGGCCGCGCACAAGATTCTGCAGCGGTATCACGGTTCACATCCCCGGGCTCCAGAGAGCCTTTTGGAGTGCTGGGCGCATACAGTTCGAGCGGCGCGCAGCTTCACACGGACGACGTCAATTTTCTCCGCTCCGTCGCCAATATCATTGCAACAGCCATGCAGCGCAGCCACGATGAGGAAGCTGTGCGACGAAGTGAAGTTTATTTTCGTGGTCTTTTGGAATCGGCGCCCGACGGTATGGCGATCATCGATAGCCAGGGCCGCATCCTGCTAGTCAACAAGGAGAGCTGAGCGGCTCTTCGGCTATGAGCGCTCGGAATTGGTTGGCAAGAAAATCGAAATCCTCGTCCCGGAACGTTATCGCCAGTATCACCCCGGGCACCGCGGCGACTTCTTCTCATCGCCCACGCGTCCGCCCCATGGGCGTTGGACTGGAGCTGTTCGGCTTGCGCAAGGACGGCTCGGAATTTCCGGTGGAAATCAGCCTGAGCCCGATGAAGACCCCGGACGGCATGGTCGTCACCGCAGCCGTTCGCGACGTCTCCGAGCGCAAAAAGGCCGAGGCGCAAATCAAGAAATTGAACTGCGCAGTTGGAGGAAGCTCTGCGCCGCTCTGACCGGCTGGCCGCAACCGGCCGCCTCTCCGCCAGTCTCGCCCACGAGATCAACAATCCATTGTCTGTCCTTGAGCGATATTCTCTACGTGCTCAATTCGCAGGAAGGGCTGACGGACGACTCCAAAGCGCTGCTCCAGTCGGCAAGAAAGGAAGTGGAGCGGCTGTCCACCATTGCCAAGGAGACGCTGGCGCCGCATCGCACTTCGGGCGAGCGGGTAAAGATCAAGGCCACCGAGTCTGGTGGATGCGTCAATCGAGTCCTTCCATCGGCAGATCGAGGAAGGCCACATTACGGTTGTACGCCGCTATGACACCGACGCGATGATCGACGTGACTCCCGGAGAACTGCGCCAGGTCTTCACCAACCTCATCTCCAATGCCATTGATGCCATGCCGACAGGGGGATCTCTGGAACTGGAGGTTTTTCTGGACGGTCGGACGTGAAACTGATCTTCTCCGACACCGGCTCCGGTATTGATCCGGAAAAGATGGACGAAATCTTCGAGCCGTTCGTTACCACCAAGGGTGAAAAGGGACTGGGAATCGGCCTCTGGATCTCGCGCAATATCGTGGAGAAGCTGGGCGGCACGATTCACGTCCGCAGCAGCGTCGACAAAACTGACCATGGAACGCACTTCACCATCTGCCTGCCCGCAGCCCAGCCGGCGCGCTAACGCAAAGACAACATTCGCATGATTTCCTGAGGCGGCAGGCGCCCAGTCCAAAACGGTAAGGATAGAAAAAGCGCGGGCATATGACCCGCGCTTTTTTCTTGTTTCGGAGCTCATCTCTACTCTTCGCCACCGTCCTCTTCCGATACCGGCGCATCGGGCAATTCAGCATCAGGCAATTCAGCCGCGGGCATTCAGGCGCAGCTCCTTTCTTGCTCTTCAGCCGAACCACGATCACCTTGGCGAAACCCTCGTCGAACTTCGGCGGCCGCAGCTTCTGCGCCATGCGCAGCATCACTTCGTCCGGAACGTTGCGCAGACGCTTGCGGTTTCGCTCCATGCAAACCTCGGTAGGCACGTCAAAGAAGACGGCGTGCGCCTCATAGCCAAAGTCGTGCGCCATCTTGATCCAGCTATGGCGCTCCTTGGGCGAGAGGTTGGTGGCGTCGATGAAGCTCATCGGACGGCCCGCGATCAGACGGGCGCGCAGCAAGCGAGCGCAGCGAAGAAAACACCAGATCCTGAAAGCGCTGCTCGGTGGCGTCATCGAAGAGCAGTCCACGCACCAGATCACTGGACAGCGGAATGATGTTGTGGCGCTTGAACCATGAGCTCTTGCCGGAGCCGGGAAGTCCGATGGCAAGCACTACCGCGCCCTTCTTGCCCTTGGGCGCAGCGGCTTTGCGAGGCTCCGCAGCATCGGCGGCATCGAGTCTCCGGCAGCCTCCGCCGCTGCCCCTGGTTCGTCGATCTCGGCAGCTTCGCCGGTGGCCTGGCCAGGAACGATCGGCAGTCCCGCAACACCGCGGATGATTGTGCGGCTTTCTGCTGCTGGTCTGTGCGGTTGCGGCCGCGTCCGCCTCGACCTCGGCGGCGCGAACGGTCGCGGCGCCCAGCCGAACGAGTCAGCTGGACGCGCTTTCCGCATCCGCGTCGAATGGATCTTTTTCGGGCTGGGCCTCGTACACCGGCTGCGGCGTGAAGCCCTCTGCCGGAGCCTCCGCTGCGCCTTCGGCGGGTTCTGCCCAGGAAGTTTCACGGTCGAGAAAAGTCGGCTGCAGAGGCGCTGGCCCCTGCGGCTTGATCACCGGACTGCTGCGGATTCTTGTTCTTCTGATTGCGACGCTTCACGCGATCGCGCATCCATCTGCGCATAAGGGACTTATACCACGTCTGCCGAGTTCGGGCGAGTCCTGCGCGGTAAATTATAGATGGTTTCCGTTTACCGATTCGTTTACCCCAGCGTCCGGCTTGCTCGATGATCCGACGCAGATTGCCGTGCAGCCGCGGACGCATTGCGACGGCAGCAGCCGGTGCCCGGCCGCGGTCCAGGCGGAGGTGAGCTTCGGCTGGAATAATTCTTTTAAACACTATTTTTGTCCGACAGTTTGCTCCGGGATGAATGGCGGTGCTAGCATTTCTTTCGGCTGCAAAGAGCGCGGTCGGAACTGCGCCATCGACTCCGCATGAGTCTGCTAATGCCTGGAGGCAAGAATGGCGATTAAAGTTGGCATCAATGGCTTTGGCCGTATTGGCCGTAATGTTTTTCGCGCATCACTGAACGATTCGAATATTGAAATCGTCGCTGTAAACGATCTGACCAGCCCGAAGACTCTGGCCCATCTTCTAAAGTACGACTCGATCCTCGGCAATCTTAAGTCTGACATTCAGGCCGAAGGCGACTCCATTGTCGTTGACGGCAAGAAGGTAAAGGTTTTTGCGCAGAAAGACCCGGCGCTGTTGGACTGGGAGTCGCTGGGTGTTCAGGTTGTCGTGGAATCCACCGGCCGTTTCACTAACGCAGATGATGCAAAAAAGCATCTTCGCGGAACCGTGAAGAAGGTCATCATCTCCGCTCCGGCGAAAAACGAAGACATCACCATCGTGCTCGGCGTGAACCAGGACAAGTACGATCCGGCCAAACACCACATCATCTCGAATGCATCCTGCACCACCAACTGCCTGGCTCCGGTAGCCAAGGTTCTGCAGGACAGCTTTGGCATCGTCAGCGGCTCCATGACCACCATTCACAGCTACACCAACGATCAGGTGATCCTGGACTTCCCGCACTCCGATCTGCGCCGCGCCCGCGCCGCCGCGCTCTCGATGATTCCGACCTCGACCGGCGCCGCCAAAGCCATCTATCTGGCGATTCCCGAACTGAAGGGCAAGCTGGACGGCTTTGCCGTACGCGTCCCGACGCCGAACGTCTCGGCGGTGGATCTGGTCACCGTTGTTGGCCGCAACGTAACGGTGGAAGAGGTCAACGCTGCCATGAAGAAGGCCAGCGAGACCGCCCCACTGAAGGGCTACCTCGCACTACACCGACGAAGAGCTGGTCTCCTCCGACTTCAAGGGCGACCCGGCTTCCTCGACTCTGGACTGCTAAGCTGACCCGCGTGATCGGCGGCAATCTGGTGAAGACCTTCGCCTGGTATGACAACGAGTGGGGTTACAGCAACCGCGTCAAAGATCTGATCACTTTCTTTGGCGCAAAGGGACTAGTAAACCGGAACGGGTTGGAGGCAACGGCCTTCGACCCGTCTTCACTTCCGCAACCGAGCACGAAGCAATCTCGGCAGTAACGAATCACCAGGTAAGCACGCCATGTCCAAGCTTTCGATCCGCGACCTGCAGCTAAACAATAACAGAGTTTTGATGAGGGTGGACTTCAATGTTCCACTCGATAACGGCCGCGTAACGGATGACACCCGCATCCGGGAGACGCTGCCCACCATTGAGTACGCGCTGCGCCATGGCGCCAAACTGATCCTCGTTTCGCACCTTGGTCGGCCCAAGGGCAAGCCCGATCCCAAGTACAGTCTGAAGCCCGTCGCCGAACGCCTGCGCATTCTGCTCGATGAGTGCATGGGCCGCGGCCAGAACGTCGGCTTCTCGCCCGATTGCATCGGCATGCAAGCCGCTGAGATGGCCAACCAGTTGGAACGCGGACAGACCCTGCTGCTTGAAAACGTCCGCTACCACGCCGGAGGAGGAGAAGAACGATCCGGCGTTTGCCAAACAACTGGCAAGCCTCGCCGAAATTTACGTCAATGACGCATTCGGCTCTGCCCACCGCGCCCACGCCAGCACCGAGGGCGTGACCCACTTTATCGCCAAGAGCGCTGCCGGACTGCTGATGGAGCGCGAACTGAAATACCTTGCGCAAAGCCACTGAAAATCCAGCCAAGCCTTTCCTGGCCATTCTGGGCGGCGCCAAGGTCAGCGACAAGATTGGCGTGATTCGCAATCTGCTGCCCAAAGTGGACGCGCTAATCATCGGCGGCGGCATGGCATACACCTTTCTCAAGGCCCAGGGCCAGGAGATCGGCAAGTCTCTGCTGGAAGCCGACAAAGTTGAGCTGGCAACCGAACTGCATTGCCGAAGCCAAGGCGAAGCATGTTCGCCTGCTGCTTCCGGTGGATCACGTGGTGGCCGACAAATTTGACGCCTCTGCCGTAGGCACAATCATTCCTGAAGGCCAGCCGATTCCCGCCGACAAGATGGCGCTCGACATTGGTCCGGCGACCATTGAGCTGTTCGCCGACGAAATTGCGCGCGCGCGTACCATCGTCTGGAATGGTCCCATGGGCGTCTTTGAATTCGACCAGTTCAGCAAGGGCACTACCAAGATCGCCGAAGCCGTGGCCGACAATCCGGGAGCAACCTCGATTGTCGGCGGTGGCGATAGTGTGGCGGCAGTACACAAGGCTGGCGTAGCCGATAAAATCACGCACATCTCTACTGGCGGCGGAGCGTCGCTTGAATTTCTGGAAGGCAAAAAACTGCCCGGCGTAGAAGCGCTGACCAACAAATAAGAAAAAGATCGCGAAAAACATTGTTCGGCTAGACCTCGGAGAAGGCGCGCAAGTCTTCTTCGAGGCTGGCGACATCACGAAGCAATCCACCGACGCCATCGTCAACGCGGCCAATTCCAGCCTGATGGGCGGAGGCGGAGTCGATGGAGCAATCCATCGCGCTGGTGGTCCGGCCATTCTCGAGGAGTGCCGCAAGATCGTCGCCCGCGACGGCCATCTGCCACCCGGCGAAGCCGTGCAGACCACCGGCGGAAGACATGCAGGCAGCTTTTGTGATTCACACCGTCGGACCCATCTGGCACGACGGTATGCAGGGCGAGAGCGGCATTCTCGCCAATGCTTATCGCAATTCGCTGCGGCTTGGCCGACCGTCTGGGATTGCACTCAGTAGCCTTTCCAGCAATCTCCACCGGGGTCTACGGATACCCAGCCGAGGCGGCAGCCGGGCAGGCGGTTTGTACCGTGATCGATGAATTAAGCAGCGCGCGCAGCGTTCATCAGGCGCGCTTTGTGTTGTACAGTCCTGATATGTTGTCCGTATTCATACAGGCGGCGAAAGACGAACAGCGGCGGCGCAACGCCACCGCGCTGGAATTTCGCAACCCTGCCGATCGATAGAACTATTCCTTAAAAACACATGAGGCAACTATGAGCCGCAAGAAGATCATTGCAGCCAACTGGAAGATGTATAAAACCCCGGAGCAGTCGCGCCAGTTCATGGAAGAGTTCGTGCCCATGGTGGCCGGACACAGCCGCGACGAAATCGTCATCTGCCCGCCCTTTGTGGATATTGCCGCCGTCGTAGAAAAAGCCGAAGGCACCAACATCGAAGTTGGCGCGCAAAATATCTACTGGGAAAAAGAAGGCGCATTCACTGCCGAAATCAGCGGCGAAATGCTGGTTGGAGCCCGTTGCAAATGGGTCATCCTCGGCCACTCCGAACGCCGCCAGTACTTTGGCGAAACCGATGACACGGTCAACCGACGCCTGAAGGTTGCGCTGGAGGCCGGACTCGCCCCCATCGTCTGCATCGGCGAAGTGAAGGAAGAGCGCGAAGCCGGAGTCACCGGAGACGTGCTGCGCCGCCAGTGCTCGCGCGCCTTCTCCGGCATCTCCGCCCGCAAGGCCGCCAAAATGGCGGTCGCCTATGAACCGGTCTGGGCCATCGGTACCGGACTGACTGCGACCCCTGAGATGGCGAACGAAGCGCACCAGTTGATCCGCCAGGAAGCTGCCAACGTCTTTGGCGACGAGTATGCCCACCAACTTCGCATCCTTTACGGCGGCAGCGTCAAGCCGGAGAACGCCCACCAGTTGCTTTCGCAGGAGGAGATTGACGGCGCGCTGGTGGGCGGCGCCAGCCTCAAGGCTGACTCCTTCGCAAAAATCGTGAAATGGTAGTGTGAGATCAGCATGGGGGCGCGCCAGGACAGGCCGCGCTCCCATGTTTGCCTCGCTTGGGCAGACGGGAGTGCTGCAACAGTTATGTGCGATGCTCCAGCGCCGAGGCTTCCCATTCGCGCCGAGTTTGTTATACTCGATTTGCCCCTGTTTAAGTTCTTTGGAAGCTTATAAATCGTCGCGGCCCGAGTAGCAGGTGCGGCACACGTGACGATGGCAGTGCGGAAGTGGTGGAATTGGCAGACACACCATCTTGAGGGGGTGGCGCCGAGAGGCATGCGGGTTCAAGTCCCGCCTTCCGCACCATACGTCCTACCCAGCTTTTCCGAGCCGGAGTCGTACGTCCCCAACCAGTCCCAAGCAGGCAAAGTTTAGAAATATCCGGCGTGCGTATCCGCCGGGAAGGAAGAAGCATGATTATCGTTCTGGTCACCATCGTTCACGTTATCGTGTGCCTGTTCCTGATCGCGGTAGTTCTGCTGCAGAGCGGTGCCAGCGCCGACCTTGCGGGGGCTTTCGGCGGAGGACTTGGCAGCCAGACGGCCTTCGGGCCGCGCGCCGGAGCCAATATCCTCACCAAGCTCACCACCTGGGCCGCGATTATCTTCATGCTTACCTCTTTCACTCTGGCCATCATCTCAACCCGCCACGGCAACGGCGGCACTGGCTCCGTGCTGGACAATACCAAGTCCGCTCCGGTGAAGACGACGCCGGCAAAATAAGCTCGGCGCTGAAAAGTATCTGTTTCCGCAGACAACGATGGCGCGTCATCTCTGACGCGCCATCGTTGTCTGCAAGCTCGCAGCGGCGTAAAGAGCCGTGGCAACCCGATTCAGCCCAGCCGGTTCAGCCCGTCCACGTAAGCCTTTGCGCTAGCTTCGATGATGTCGGTGGAAGCACCGCGCCCCATGGCCCGCCGGTTGCCGATCTCCAGGTGTACGGTGACTTCTCCCATGGCCTCGGTGCCCGCGGTCACGGCTCGAATGTCATAGCGCAGGAGTTTCGCCTTGGTGTCGGTGACGTTTGCAATCGCCTTATAGACGGCATCGACCGGTCCGTCACCAATCGATGCTCCTTCTTTCATCTTCCCGCTCACCAGCAGACGCACGGTTGCGGTCGGTATGGCTGCCGTTCCCCCGTAACTGTGCAGGTATTCCAGCTTCAGGTGCTGCTGCGCCGGAGGCAGTTCATCGTGCACAAGTGCAACCAGATCTTCGTCCAGCACCTCCTGTTTCCTATCCGCCACGGTGAGAAAGCGCTGGTACAGGGTGTCAATCTCCTGCTTGGAGAGCTCGTATCCGAGCTTTTCCAGCCGCGAGCGAAGCCCTGCCCGGCCAGTGCGCGCCGTCAGCACAACCCTGCTTTCGCTTAGTCCAACGTCTTCCGGACGCATGATCTCGTAAGTCTGGCGTTCTTTCAGGAAGCCATCCACGTGGATGCCTGAGCTGTGGGAAAACGCATTGGCGCCGATGACAGCCTTGTTGGCCGGAACGGGCATTCCGAGCATGTCGGCGACCATGCGGCTGGTACGGGATAACTCGCGCGGCTCGATTCCTGTGCTCAGTCCGTAGTAATCAGCGCGGGTGCGAAGGCCCATGATGACCTCTTCCAGCGCGGCATTGCCGGCGCGCTCGCCGATTCCATTGATCGTGCCCTCCACCTGGCGTGCGCCGTTGCGAATACCGGCAAGGGAGTTGGCCACGGCCAGACCAAGGTCGTCGTGGCAGTGCACGCTGATGGTTGCGCGCGCAATGTTCGGAACATTGTCTCGAATGCCGCGGATCAGTTCACCGTACTGCTCGGGAACGGCATAGCCCGTGGTGTCTGGAATGTTGACGACGGTTGCGCCCGCATCGATGACGGCTTCCAGCATTTCGAAGAGGTACGAGGGCTCGGCGCGTCCCGCGTCCTCGGCGTAGAACTGAACATCGTCCACGCAGAGTCGCGCGCGTTTTACGGCATCCACGGCCAGGCTCACCAACTTGGCCTTCTTTCCGCCCAGCGTCTTGCCATAACGGTCGTCGCGGAACTTGCCCATGATATGAATGTCGGATACGCCGATTCCGGTGTGAATGCGCGGCCGGTCGGCCTTGGCGAGCGCCTTGCCGCAGGACTCGATGTCGGCGGCAACTGCCCGCGAGAGTGCGCAAATCGTCGGCCCTTCAATCTCCAGCGCGATCTTCCGGACGGCGTCAAAGTCCTCCGGAGAAGAGGCAGGAAAGCCCGCCTCGATGATATCCACCTTCAGCCGGGCGAGCTGGCGCGCAATAGTCATCTTGTCGCGGCTTCCCAAGCGGGTTCCCGCAGCCTGTTCCCCATCTCTTAATGTGGTATCAAAGACCGCGATCTGTGGCGTAGCTTTCATTCCCAGTTCCTCGATGTTGTTTTTGCGGGCGGCCCACCTAAGCCCGGCTTGAATGGAGCGGTCTTAACCTCGCGCTTCCCTGCTTCCCAGATTACTTCTGAAGGAACGGATTCTCTTCGCGCTCCTCGCCAATCGTGGTCAGCGGCCCGTGCCCCGGAACTACGATCACGTCGTCTGGCAGCGCCAGAACCGTGGTGTGCAACGAGCGCAGAATTTTCTCATAGCTTCCACCCGGCAGATCGGTGCGCCCAATCGAACCGGCAAACAGCGTGTCGCCGGCAATCAGTTTTTTCTCCGGCTCAAAGTACAGGCAGAGCGAACCCTCGGTATGCCCCGGCGTCAGCAGGATCTGCCCGCTTACCGCGCCGACGGAAACCTTGTCCCCGCTCTTCGGACTGCCATCGATCTCCACCTTGCCGGGATCGGGCACCCCGATCCATCCGGCCTGCGCGGGCAGCATGGCCAGCAGCGCCTTGTCATTTTCATTCAGCAGAATGGGCGCGCCGGTTAACTTCTTCAGCTCCATTGCCCCGCCAATGTGGTCGATGTGTGCGTGCGTCACCACGATCTGCTTCACCTGTAATCCATGCCGCGCCAGAATGGCGAGTATGTCAGTGACATCCGCGCCGGGATCGATCACCATCGCCTCATGCGACAGCTCGTCGCCGACGATGGAGCAATTGCACTGAATAGGGCCAACCGCAAGAATCTCGTGAATCATATTGTGATGATAGACGCAGGAGGCAAAGGTTTCAAAGTTTCCGCCGGGGGCCAGCTTCCGAGTAGCCGACAACACACCCGGAACCCAGAGATTCAAACGCTAAATCGCCACGACGCCAAACACTCCGCGGGCAAGCACACAGGTTGCTTGCACACGCGCACTTGCGATTGCAAGACCTTGCGCGTTTGCCGGTAGTATAGTTGTGTTCAGCACTGGATCGCCAATCTGAGACTGGACGGGAAGAAGATTAAAGTGAACGGACAGTGCGCCTGAACGCTGTCTGAATCGCCACACTCCATCCGGCATTGCCTTATCGTGAATGAGGCAGTTTTACGAACAGACATGCGGCGGATTAGAGCCTAACTGGGAGTTCATCGATGTCCGAAGATAACAAAATCGCAACGGTGGCTGCCCGAGTGGGTCTGTCGCTTGACGCTTGGGCAGTCATCACTGCATTCCTTCTGGCACTCCTGGTGCGCGTCGGAGTGCTGAAGCACATCCCCTGGTAAGAGCTGAGTCCCAACGAGGAAAAAGGAAATGGCAACATCTGTAGCGCTTCCGAGCGAAGAGCATCAGAACCCTTTTGCGAACATCGTTCGATTTGTGCCGGGTGTGCTGCTTCTGGCGGCAATCGGCTTTGCCGGGAAGGTGCTTGAGCAATCGATCAACGGCTATGCCAAGGCTCATCACTTTGTCATTCCCAACATTGAGTACGTGCTCTGGGCAATTGCGATTGGCCTGGCGATATCAAACACGGTGACGATTCCAAAGATATTTCTTCCGGGGATCGCTACGTACGAGTTCTGGCTGAAAGCCGGCATTGTGCTGCTTGGCGCACGTTTCGTAGTTGGCGACGTGCTTAAACTGGGCGGGATCAGCATCGCGCTGGTTGTGCTGGAAATCTCAGGATCATTATTACTGATGACTTTCCTCGGCAATCTATTCAACCTGAAGCCTAAATTGACATCATTGCTCGCGGTTGGATCCGCGGTATGCGGCGTCTCGGCGATTATCGCAGCTAAGGGTGCCATCGACGCGGACGATGAGGATTCGTCGTTTGCGATTGCGGCGATCCTCGCGCTTGGAGCCATCTCGCTGGTGACGTTTCCGCTGATTGGACACGCGCTGCATTTGAGTGACACCGCGTATGGACTATGGTCGGGACTTGCTGTGGATAACACCGCAGAAGCCACTGCCGCTGGCGCGTTGTATTCCGATGTTGCCGGAAAAGTTGCCGTGCTGGCCAAGACAACGCGCAACGCGACGATTGGTTTTGTTGTCCTCGGCTACGCGATCTACTGGGCAAGCCGCGGGCAAGCGGAAAAGGTGAGGAACAAGGGAGCATTCCTCTGGAGCAAGTTTCCGAAGTTCGTGCTGGGCTTTCTCGTGATCTCGTTGCTCGTTTCGGTTCACGCATTCAACAGGGAGCAGGTAGGCGCTCTGGCGAACCTTTCCCGCTGGGCGTTTCTACTGACGTTCGCAGGTGTCGGGCTGCGCACGAACTTCCGCGACATGTCTAACCAGGGAGTGAGGCCCTTCATCGTAGGCGTGCTGGGGGAGGCATTAATCGCCGGCTTGACGCTGGGTCTTGTTGTGGTGGCAAACGCGATCTGGAAGCTCTAGATAAATCTGGAAGTAATTTGGCCGCGCCATGACGAGATATGTTCTGTTAAGCCGGCTTCTGGCAACGTTTCCCCTGGCTCTGCGCTGTTCCGGGCGAGCGACGGGCAATCCGGAAATTGTATTTGGAACTCACTGCCCTGCGTCCAGCGCCCGCAGCACCCTTCCAATTCCATCTTGAAAATCCTCTTCCGGTGCGATCAGGCTGGAGACGAGATATCCTGCACCGGGAAAATCGAAGAAGTGTCCGGGATGGATGAGCACCGATTCCTGCTCCAGCAGCGCGATGGCTGTGTCTTCGTCACTGCGCGTTGAAGGAGTGCGCAGCACGGCGTACCAGCCGGCATCGAGCGCCAGCCGCGTTGTCATCTTCGCTCTCGCAAGCTGCGCGTCGAGTTCGCTGAGGTTGTGCCGAGTGCGCTCGCGCAACTGCCGCTGGATTCCTTCGCGTGTGGCGAGCAGCTCGGCAACCGCCCATTGCACCGGAGCGTTCGGCGAAAGATAGGTGTCGGCAATTACGTCAAGGCGTTCGAGGGCCGTTCGCACCAACTCAGCCGGGCCGCTGGCGGCAATCCATGCCACTTTGATCTGCGGCAGCGCGCAAATCTTCGACAGGCCGCTCAATGTGAACGTCAACGCGCCTTGGTTGGCGGCAAAGCTCAGCGGCTGCTCGCCGGTGAGTCCCCTGCCTGTCAATCCATAGTCCAGAAATACCTCGTCGGCCACTAATGCCAAGTCGTGCTCGCGGCAGAGCGTGTTCAGCCGCTCCAGCTCCCAGTGGCGAGTAAAGTGCCCGGTGGGATTGTTGGGATGCACCACCATGACTGCACGCGAACGTGCGCTGATCGCCATTCGCAGCGACTCGAACTCGATCTGCCAGCCGTGGTCGTAGACCAGCTCATACGGCACCAGCTTCACATCCTGTATGTCGGCGAGAAATTCAAAGAGCGGATAGCTCGGCGACGGCACCAGCACCTCATCGCCCGGATCGCAGAGCAGCCGGAAGCAGTACGAGTACGCCTCGCTGGTGCTGACCGTGAGGATGAGTCGCTCGGGTGAAAGCTCAACGCCGCGCGCCGCGTAATAGCCCGCCACCGCCTCGCGCGCCGCCGCAATTCCTTTCGAGGCGGGCTCATACTCCAGCGCCCGTGGATGCTGCAACGCACGCAAAATGCGCTCGCCCTCGTAGCGCAGGCCAACCGTGGTGGGATTCGAGGCAGTCAGGTCGAGCAGGGCGCGCCCGCTACGCCGCGCCTGCTCCAAGGCGAGCGAGTAGCGGTTCACGGAAAGATTCCAGTTGGTTCGGCGCGCAAACATGTTCTCTCACGTTATCGCGCAACCGGACAACGGGCAAGCCACGCGCACAATTCAGTGCCCAGTTGGACTCGGTAGCATAAAACAGAGATGGTGCGAGGAGCATCTTACCAAGAGCATCTGTTGTGGAGATGAAAGGTCGTGACCGGTGCGTGGAATCGTTCTTGGTGTACTCCTGACACTCCTGGTGTTGGTTGTGGGCGGCTACATGTTCGTGCGCAGCGGAGGAGTTTCCCTGGCGACCACCGCACATCCCCTGCCCATGGAAGAAGCGGTTGCCGGCTTGGCGCTGCGCGCGAGCATCGGCATTGCAGAGGATCGGAAGAATCCGCTTCCGTTCACCGATGACAATATGTTGGCCGGGGTGCGTGTATACAAAGAGAACTGCGCGCTTTGCCACGGTGCTCCGGAGCAGCCGCGTACGGCAATATCGAAGGGGATGTCCCCCGCTCCACCCCAGCTCATGGAAAAAGAAGAGATGATGACCGGCGACCCGGAGGGCGAGACCTATTGGAAGGTGACACATGGCATTCGGCTTTCCGGAATGCCTGGCTTTGCGAGCACGTTATCGGAGACGCAACGCTGGCAAGTGACGATGTTAGTGAAGTACGCCGACCAAATTCCACCCAAGGTTCAGGCGGCTTTCGGGCACTAGACCAATCGGAGCGATCGACGGTATTGCTATTCCGTCTCTTCCAGCGCCTCGCTCAACTCCGCCCACTCGCCTTCAAGAGTCTGCAGCGCACGCCGCTTTGCTTCCAGCAAGTCGGAGAGTCTTTGCGTCTCCTCGGCGCTGACGTAGCGGCCGAGCGATTCTTCCGACTCGGCGATGATGGCCTCCGTACGGCTCACTTCGGCCTCCACCTTTGCAAGGCGCTCGGCCATCTGTTTGCGCTTCATCGGATTCACACGCCGCTTTGGTTCGCCGACCGCCTCAATCACCTGCTCGGCAATCGCAGCGGCAACCCTTGTGGGCGCGGTGCTCATTGAGGAACGCAGTGATTCCTCGAGGGCCTGGGCGCCGTTCTGCTTGCGCCACAAATAATCCTCGTAGTTACCCGGATATATGTTGACTGCGCCATCGGCAACTTCAAAGACGCGCGTCGCCAGCCGGTCAATAAAATAGCGGTCGTGCGAGACGAAGACGCAGGTTCCGCTGAACTTCTGCAGCGACTCCAGCAGCACATCCTTGGCCCGCAGATCGAGGTGGTTGGTCGGCTCGTCGAGCAGCAGAAAGTTCGAGGGATGCAGCAGCATCCGCGCCAGCGCATAGCGATTGCGCTCGCCGCCGCTGAGGACGCCAATCTTTTTGAAGACGTCGTCGGCACTGAAGAGGAAGCTGCCGAGCAGGCTGCGCAACTCGGTCTGCGAGCGCGGCGCAATCATGTTCAGGTCGTCCAGCATTCGAGCTTCGGTGTCGAGCTCCTTATACTGGTCCTGCGCAAAGTAATCGACTCCGACGTTGTGTCCCAGCGCATATTCGCCTCCGGTGGCAGGCTCAATCTGCGCCAGCATCTTGATCATCGTGGATTTTCCCGCACCGTTGACGCCGACCAGCGCAATGCGCTCACCGCGCTCGATGGTGAAGTTCACGTTGCGAAGCACGTGCTTTTCGCCATAGCTCTTGCTGACGTTCTTGAACTCGGCAACAATGCGTCCGCTGGGCTTGGGCTGCGGGAATGTAAAGTGAATCGTCTTTTCGTCCTCGGGCACTTCGATGCGCTCGATCTTCTCCAGCTCTTTGATCCGGCTCTGCACCTGCTTGGCCTTGGTCGCCTGATAGCGGAAGCGGCTGATGAAAGCCTCTAACTGCTCGATGCGTTCGCGCTGGTTGCGATAGGCCGACGCCAGCGACTCGCGCCTCTGCTGCTTGTCACGCAGATACTTGTCATAATTCCCGCTGTAGAAGTGCACGCCCTTGTTCCATATCTCTACGATCTTCTTCACCGTTACGTCGAGGAAGTAGCGGTCGTGCGAGATAAGGACGTAAGCGTAGGGATAGTTGCTTAGATAATCTTCAAGCCAGTTGCGCGTCTCAAGATCGAGATGGTTGGTGGGCTCGTCGAGCAGCAACATGTTTGGCTTTTCCAGCAGCAGCTTGGCCAGCGCGATGCGCATCTGCCAGCCGCCGCTGAATTCCTCGGTCTGGCGCAGCCAATCTTCCTTACCGAATCCGAGCCCGGTCAGCACCGTGCCCACCTGCGACTCCAGGCTATAACCATCGCGGTGTAGAAACTCGCTCTGCACCCGATGAAAGCGCTCGCTCACCTGTTCGTACTCGGCGCTTGCCGGATCAATTTCGCTCATCCGACGCGTCAACTCTTCCAGTTCGCGCTCCATGGCGTGCACATCGTCAAAGACCGAGAGGCACTCGGCAAAGACCGAGCGCCCGCTGAGATTCAGTCCGTC
This sequence comes from uncultured Acidobacteriota bacterium, assembly GCA_963800195.1. Lineage (GTDB taxonomy): Bacteria > Acidobacteriota > Terriglobia > Terriglobales > Acidobacteriaceae > TOLSYN. The sequence goes on along the minus strand of CAWCZZ010000007.1, from coordinate 173,708 downwards.
CTGTGGCAGATAGCCGGCGCTGACCCCTTTGCCGCGAGTGATGTTGCCGTAATCGAGCGATTCGATCTCGGCCAGCATCTTGAGCAGGGTGGTTTTCCCCGTGCCGTTGGCGCCCACCAGTCCGACCCGATCTTGCGGGGTAATCAGCCAGTTCAGGTTTTCGAAAAGTAGTTTGTGGCCGTAGCGTTTACCGGCGTCTGTAAGCTGAATCATTCAGAAGTAAACCGCACCGTGAGTTGTCTTCTCATTCTCTCACGGATGATGAGTTTGATCGTTCGCGTGTTGCGCCATTCGCAAGCGCATCTCCAGAGCGTTTTCGGCGATGGCTTCCTCTCTCCTGCCCTCGCCGCGCAGGCACTCGGAAAGAATCGCGTGATATCCGGCGCCGTCGAAGTTCAAGCTGATAGCGGTACGTGCGTAGCGTTCGGCTTCCGCAAAGTCCTTCGCCGCAATGTCCATCAGAGACAATTGATGCGCGGCATTGGCGCGCAAACGCGTGGCTGCGCCGGCCTGCACTGCCTTTCCCGCTGCGGGCTCGGTTGCCTGCATCACCCTGAGATACGCAGCCCGGGCAAGGTCGAGCTGGCCGGCTCCTTGAAGAATGCTGGCGCGCGCCAGCCAGATGTTCGGAGAATTCGGACGGTAGCGTAACCCTTCGTCCAGCATGGCCAGAGCCTTGGGAACATCTCCGTCATTCCTATAGATGAAGGCAAGTTGCAATTGCGGCTTCGGTTCCGAAGGTGCAATCTCGTGCGCCCGGCTCCATAGCGTCCTCTCGCAATCCCAGTAGCCCATCTCATGCCAGGTCAGCCCCGCCCAGAGCGCCACTACGCAGACTGCCAATACCAAACGCGACACTACCGGCAGACTTCCTAAATACAAAATGGCCCACGCAATCAGAGCGCAGAACGCAAAGCAGGAGATGTACAGGTAACGGTCGTGTTGCAGCACCATGGGAGCCACAATCACTGCTGGCGATAGCGCGAGTGCAAACCAGAAGATCAGAAAAGCCGCGATCTTAGAGCGCCGCACTTTCCACAGCCGCACGGCTACGGCCAACAAAATCAGCAGACCCACTCCAGGAAGGACGAATCCCAACAGAGTCGGGCGCTCCAGAATCGTGGCCGTGTACTCCACGCAAAGTCCCCAGGGCAGTACCAGATGCCGGACGTACCACCAGATCGCGTACGGCGCCGTCCAGAGATTGGCGAGTGTGAAAGTTGGATGAATATATTCGGCACTGGAACTCGCCGGTTTGATCACCTCATGCCGGATCGCCATATATGCGATCCACACCACTGCGTACGGCAGCAATGTCTTCCATATCCGCGACGCGCGTCCTGCTTGCGGGGTCATCATCCAGAGGTAAACCGCGATCAGGATGGGAATGAAGACCATCGTCTCTTTGGTGAATATTGCGCCGGTAAACAGCAGCACGGAAGCGATCAGCCAGCGCACGGCCTCACTCTCGCGCCACTTGAGGAACGCAATCAGCGAAGCAAAGAAGAAGACCGCTCCCAGTCCGTCCACGCAACTGCAGCCGATCCAGGCAACGCTTTCCACCTTGGAAGGATGCAAGCCGAACAGCAGGGCCGTCAGCATCGCCAGCCGTTCGTCGCCAAACAAAAGGCGTCCAAAGATGTAGGCCAGAACGATCACCGTCACATGCAGCAGAATCGCGCTAAGGTGCAGCCAGCCGGGTGTGCCCCCAGTGACCAAGTAAATCAACAATGACCAGGTCATCGCCACCGGCCGGTAATAAACCGAGTGAGCGGTTCCATCGAGGCTGAAAAAGATGTCGTGAGTGAAAAACTTGGGAATGTCGCTCAGAGAATTCCACGGAGTGATTAAATTATCGTCATAGACCGGAGCGAATCCGATCGCGCGGAGATAGATTCCCAACACCAGCAACAGCCCAATCCGGCTCAACCAGCGCTCGCTAAGCAGCGTGGCGGCGATTGCCGGCCAGCGCGACAATGCTGCGGGAGTGGCGGCGGGAAACATTCCGCTCTAGCGCGCCTGTCGCTCCACGGATCTCCGCCGGCTTTGCTGGAAGGTTTTCGATGGCCATGATTTTCAGATGAAGTTTAGCGCACGCTACGGCGATTCTCGAAGCAGATTCATCGCATTGTCATTACCAAAGCTGCGGTAAATGGCACTTCGCGATATAATCAATACAGCATTCCTGAGTTGTCGTTCCCTCGCTTCGTAACCGAATCGTGCAACGGACTCGCGGCAGAATTTCCTGCCTCACTCGCGCGCCGACCAGCGCCGCGCCGTCACGTCACCAGTTTGCCAAATAAGGATGAAACCGTTTGACCACCCAGATTCGCAACATCGCTATCATCGCCCACGTCGATCACGGAAAGACCACGCTGGTTGACTCCATGCTGCGCCAGAGCGGCGTCTTCCGCGCCAACCAGGAGTTGGTGGACCGCGTCATGGATTCCAACGATCTCGAACGCGAGCGCGGCATCACCATTCTCGCCAAGAATACCGCTGTCTTTTACAACGACCTCAAGATCAACATCGTAGATACTCCCGGCCACAGTGATTTCGGCGGAGAGGTCGAGCGCGCATTGAAGATGGTCGATGGCGTCATGCTGCTGGTCGATGCCAGCGAAGGTCCGCTGCCCCAGACGCGCTACGTGCTCTCCAAAGCTCTGGAAGCCCGGCTGCAGCCCATCGTCGTCATTAATAAGATCGACCGTCCCGATGCGCGCACCCAGGAAGTGCTCAACGAAGTCTATGATCTGTTCATCGATCTTGACGCCGAAGAGTCGCAGCTTGAGTTTCCCGTGCTCTACACCAACGGAAAGCTTGGCACCGCGACCACCGATCCTGCCGTGCCCGGCACGAATCTTCAGCCGCTCTTTGAGGCCATCGTCAAGACCATCCCCGAGCCCGCCGGAGACCCGGCCGCGCCCCTGCAAATCCTGGTCGCCAATCTCGACTACAGCGATTATCTTGGCCGCCTCGCCATCGCCCGCGTTTTCAACGGCACTCTGCGTACCGGAGAAGAGGTCGGTATCGCCAAGCTCAACGGTGAGATCGAGAAGGTCAAGATCACCAAGCTCTTCAGCTTCAGCGGACTCAAGCGTACCGACATCACCGAGACCGAGTTGGGCGATATCGTTGCCGTCGCCGGTGTTACCGGCATCACCATCGGCGAGACCATCACCAGCTATGAGACTCCCGATCCGCTGCCTCACATCCTCATCGACGAGCCCACCATTGCCATGCAGTTCGTCGTCAATACTTCGCCATTCTGCGGACGAGAAGGCCAGTACGTCACCTCGCGCAACCTCGGCGAACGGCTGGAGAAGGAGCTGCTGACCAACGTCTCCATCCGCGTCGATCAAACCGCGCCGGACACATTCACCGTCATGGGCCGCGGTGAACTGCAGCTTGCCATCCTCATTGAAATGATGCGCCGGGAAGGCTTTGAACTTGCAGTCGGCAAGCCTGAGATAGTCACCCGCACCATCGACGGCAAGCTCATGGAGCCGGTCGAGATGCTGACCGTTGACATCCCGGAAGAGTTCATCGGCGTGGTCATCGAAAAACTGGGAGCGCGCAAGGCCGAGATGCGCAAGATGCACAATCATGGCTACGGCCGCGTGCGTATCGAATTCCGCGTCCCCAGCCGCGGCCTGATTGGGCTGCGCAGCGAGATGCTCACCGAAACCCGCGGGACCATCGTTATGAATTCCCTCTTCGACGGCTACACGGAATGGCTGGGAACCATCCCTCATCGTGCTGCCGGCGTCCTCACCTCGGATCGCAACGGCCCTACAACCACCTATGCCCTCAATAGCCTGCAGGAGCGCGGCGAACTCTTTGTCGGCCCCGGCGTGGAAGTTTACGAGGGCATGATCATCGGCCAGCACTCACGCGAAAACGATCTTGACGTGAACGCCGTACGCGAAAAAAAGCTGACGAACATGCGCGCGTCCACATCCGATGAGGGGATTCGCCTGATTCCCTTCCGCACCCTCAGCCTCGAACAGAGCCTGGAATTCATCGCTGACGACGAGTTGGTGGAGGTCACACCCAAATCGCTCCGCTTGCGAAAGAAGATTCTGCAGGCCGGCCGCCGCCCACGCAAGGGTACCGAGCCGGTCGCCGCCGAAGCCTGAACCGCTTTGCCGACAGAAGCCCCCGGTCGCGGGGGCTTTTTTCTTGCTGCAACCTGTGGCTTTGGCTCTAACATACTTGAGCAGTTTGATATTGCCGGTTGAAGGGGACTTCATCCATGAAGACGCACCGCAACGGACTTTGCTCTTTGACCTTCGCATTATTCCTGATGGCCTCAGTTGCCGGAGTCCACGCCCAGCAGCTCTCACCCGCTCTTCAAGCCGCCGTCGGACATTGGCAGGCGATCAAAAACGACGGCACGCTGAATGGTCAGGTCGAGACTTATATCGTAGACGGCAAGCTATTCGGCAAGGTCACGCAGCTCCGCCCTGGCCGAGCGCCGGGTGATGTCTGTACTTTGTGTTCGGGCGAGTTGAAGAATAAGCCCATTCTGGGTATGGTCATCTTCCGCAACTTCAGACCGGACGGCGATCTATGGGCGGGAGGAACCGTAGTAGATCCGGAGAGCGGGAAAGTTTACAAAGGTAAAGTCTGGGCGGTCGGTAAGGATAAGTTATCCATGCGCGGCTTTGTCGGCATCTCGCTGCTGGGACGCACCGAAACCTGGACCCGGCTTCCCTAGTCTGCTGCGTACCCACGCGGGACTCCAGTGCCCGCGTGGCTTCAATCATCTCCGCCTTTGTCCGCGCATTCTGGAGTCTGGCGCTCCCGGCGATTTTCCATCAGAATCCGCACGATATAGAGCACAACGATGATGTTGCCCAGCAGCACTGCGACCCTGATCCACTGAGGATGCGCGATCACCGCGAACAACTCAAAAGGCACGTAGACAGCACCTGAAATCACGGCAAACCACTCCGCCCACTGCCGCTCATTCCACAATCCGTAGCCCTCCACAAAGCGGCAGGCCGAATACGCTATCCCCACTGACACAGCCGTCCAGATTCCACGGCCGGTCGTGCGGTCGGCCAGCTCATAGAACCAGTCCGCAACCCGCGAGTCTGGATTCAGCCGCAACCAGTCCGTCAGGCGATCCGCGATGGTATTGAGATCCTGGTGCAGCAATGAGAGCAGCACAATGCAGAGTGCGACCACAGCCGCGCCCTTCAACGCTTCCAGGACTGCCACCGTCCGCAGGCCGTACTTGTGGCTCAACTTCCCCATTCGTTGTATTTCACCGCAATTTGGATGCAGAGTCCAATTTACACGAGCACGACGCACTCGGCACGCAAGAAAGAGCAGTGCTAAGCCTTACCTCTTTTCGCCCGCGGCCTATTCCCTGCGCCTTCAAGCAACAGCGGCTCTGGGACAATCATCTCAGAAGTATTGGTTTCGACTCTGCCTGATTCGTCAGGGATATCTCCGGCGCCGGCGGCCTTCGAGGCGTGGGGAAGAACGTAAAGCGTCCCCGGAGCGCTCGTGGTGGGCGTCCAGGAAAGGTGGACGCGCCGGTTTGCTCCTGGTGTGGTGATCGAGTTCCGAATACACTGGCGCGACCCTGCTCTTCAGGTTGGTCGATTCATCGAAAGCGCCTTTCAGGCTAAGATAAATACATGAAGGTTCTTACCAAATTCCTGCTCTCGGCATATGCGCGCGAACAATTTCCTCCCGCCGAACTGCCGGAGATCGCCTTTCTTGGCCGCTCCAATGTCGGCAAGTCCAGCTTGATCAACTCGCTGGTAAGCGCCAAGATTGCCAAGACCAGCAACACTCCCGGACGCACCCAGGCCATCAATTTCTTCGAGATTCGCTGGCCGGGACGGCCGCGTGCCGAGCTCATCTTCGCCGATCTTCCAGGCTATGGCTACGCCCGAGTTCCTCGCGAGGTCTCCCGCACCTGGCCACAGTTCATCGAGCCATATCTCGCCGAACGTCCGACGCTCAGCCTTTGCCTCTGCCTGGTGGACGCCAATATTCCGCCGCAACCGTCAGACACACATATGATCGACTACCTGCGCCAGACCCAGCGGCCGCTCCTCATCGTCGCCACCAAGGCCGACCGGGTTGGAAGTCGCGTTCAAGCCACGCTCAATGCACTTAAGCAAGCCCATGGCAGCGATTTCGTTCTCCCCTATTCGGCCAAGACCGGACTCGGACGGGACGAGCTGTGGAGACGGCTGCGCGCCACCACTTCCGTGGCCAACGCTGATGGTGAGAGCGCCTGAAGATTTTTCGCCACCCATGCTCGTTTTCAGAAACTCGCCGCAATTTATCGTCGATTATTAACTGGCAGTTTTGAATTTTCCAAGTTGTTGAAAATATATAACTTACCTTTTTTGACTTTAAAACTTCGGGAGCGCGCATTAATCGCGGCTGGATATTCACCCCAAAATCGTAGTATTATGAATCGATTTATTGTCACACGGGACTCGTTAGACTGAGTGGGTTCAACGCCGGATCGACGTAGTGCGTTCTTCTCGCAGGCTTTTTCATGCCAACGCTACAGCTGCCAACTTGGGGTGCAGACGGCGGATGGTATCCAGCGCGCCAGATGAACTTGATTTCTTGATTTCCCACTCGGTGATTCAATTTCATCGCAGAGATAAGGACAATACCCATGGCCAAAAGACGTGGTAATCCCAACTGGGGCAAGCCGGAACCAATCGGCCCCGTAACTCCCACTATCACTGAGTTTGAGCAGGTAGTCCGCGAATTCAAGCTGACTCCGGACCAGTACCTCCGTTCCACCCGTCTGCGCGAGTGGGCTCGCCGCAACAAGAACTCGAAGTACATTCCCGAGCCGCTTCTCGAAGCTTGGGGATTTGAAATTGAGTCGACGCTGTAGATGAAACGCTGAATTCGAAATTCAGCCCTGACGAGGCCGCCTTAGATGGCGGCCTTTTTCTTGCCCCCACCGACGCGCCAGCCGTGTTGCCCTTCCGATTCACAGTACTCTCAATTGACGGCCAGGGACTCCGGGTGCGATAGTCAATTGTTAACATTTGATGAATAGAAGGTTACAATCCTGGGCGCCTATCGTTTGACCTGCTCGCCCTAGAGGAGATTTTCCCGCTCTTATGCGCTTCATCCCGCGTGAAACCAAGTTCTTTGAGCTCTTTGCCGATATGGCGAACAATCTCACCAAGGGAGCCCGCCAACTGCGTGATCTTCTACAGGATTACCAGGACGTTTCCGCCTCTGTCCAGAAGATCAAGGGTACCGAGCATAGAGGCGACGATATAGCCCATGCCGTCTTCATCAAGTTGAATTCGTCCTTCATCACGCCCTTTGACCGGGAGGACATTCACACCCTGGCCAGCTCTCTGGACGATGTGCTCGACTACATTAATGCCGCGGCCGACCGCCTCACTACCTACAAAATCACCAAGCCACCTGCCGCCGCCGTCGAACTGGCGACCATCATCCACCGACAGGCGGAGGAACTCGCCAAAGCCGTCTCCCTGATTGAGAAGGGCGACGCCCTGATCAAGTACTGCGTCGAGGTCAACCGTCTGGAGAACGAAGCTGACGGAATCAGCCGCGCCGCAATCGGTCTGCTCTTCGAAACCGAAACCGATCCCATTCAGCTCATCAAGCACAAAGAGCTGCTCGAAGTTCTGGAAATGGCCACCGACAAGGCCGAGGATGTCGCCAACGTGCTGGAAACCGTAGTACTCAAGAGCGCCTGAGTAACGGCTCTACATTGCGGATGCGTGGCGCCTCCGCTAGAGGTACGTCTTGAACACTGGATTGTTTCTGGTCATTTTCACCTGCGTGGTGGCTCTGGCCTTCGACTTCATCAATGGCTTCCACGATGCCGCCAACAGCATCGCAACCGTGGTTTCCACCCGCGTACTCTCACCCAGGCTTGCGGTTGTCTGGGCGGCCTTTTTTAACTTTGTAGCTGCTTTTCTGCTCGGCACCGCTGTTGCCAAAACCATCGGCAAAGGCATGGTCGATCTCAGCATCGTCACCCAATACGTGGTGCTTGCCGGGCTGCTCGGAGCCATTGCCTGGGATCTGCTCACCTGGCTGTGGGGCCTGCCTACTTCATCCTCCCACGCGCTGATAGGGGGCTATGCCGGAGCAGCCATTGCCCGCGCCGCCATCCTGCACGGATGGCGGCACAGCCTGAGCGTAATCATCCCCGGCGGCTGGACCCTGACCCTCATCTTCATCATTGTTGCTCCCGTCATGGGAATTGTGCTCGGCTTCGGCTTCATGGTTGCCATCTCATGGATCTTCCGCCGCAAATCGCCTCGCCAGGTCGACAAATGGTTTCGCAAGCTGCAACTGCTCTCGGCTGCTGCTTATTCGCTCGGCCACGGCGGCAACGACGCGCAGAAAACCATGGGCATCGTCGCCGGAGCTCTGTATACCGGCCACATCATCTCCCAATACGACATCACACATGACTGGGGCCGCTTCCACTGGCCCATCATCATCGCTGCCAACGCTGCCATCGCCGCCGGAACCTACTTCGGCGGATGGAAGATTGTTCACACCATGGGCAGCAAGATCACCAAGCTGAAGCCAGTTGGGGGATTCTGCGCGGAAACCGCTGGGGCCATCACCCTCTTCGGAACCGCCCTGGCGGGCATTCCGGTCTCCACCACGCACACCATCACCGGAGCCATCGTCGGCGTCGGCACCACGCATCGTCTCTCCGCCGTGCGCTGGGGAGTTGCCGGGAGAATTGTCTGGGCCTGGGTCCTCACCATCCCGGCTTCAGCGGCGGTTGCCGCAGCGATCTTTTACCTGGTGCGCTCCTTCAATTCCGCGGCATAGCCCGCATCAACACAACCGGGGAACCCGTAGGCTCCCCATTGTGCTGCGCCGTCGCTACCAGACCCGGCAAGCCGGTTCTCGCACCATCGGCTGTCCCGGCTTGCAGCCGAATGCCTTGGCAAAATCCGCCTGGTTGCTCACGGGGATATTCACGCGATATCGCGCCAGCGAGTGCGGATCGGTCATGATCTGCATCCGCTGCACATCCGGGCGCGCGTTCTCGCACCAGCTAAACCCGTAGGCTGCGTAGAAACGTTGCCGGGCCGTCAATCCATCTTTTTCCGGAACATCCAGAGATTTGCCGCGAGCCTTGTACAGATTCTCCAACGCCATCATCGCCAGGTGGAGACCGCCATTGTCGGCCGTATCCTCGCCCTGGGTCAGTTTGCCATTGGTTTTGACGGCTGCGCCCAGCTCTGGAACCTCGTGCGTATATTCGGCGGCGAGGCAGTTTCCGCGCTCGTCATAGGCTTTAGCATCTGCCGCCGTCCACCAGTCGCGCAGGTTGCCCTTGGCATCGAATTTGCGCCCCTGATCGTCAAAGCCGTGGGTAATTTCGTGACCGATGGTCGCGCCGATCGCGCCGTAGTTAGCCGCATCCGACTGCTGCGCATTAAAGTACGGAAGCTGCAGAATTCCCAGCCGGAAAGTTGATGGTATTGTTCTGCGGATCGTTGTAGGCGTTGATGGTTGGCGGAGGCATCATCCACTCCATCTTGTCCACCGGCTTGTTCACCTTATTCAACTGGCGGCGCACTTCAAACGCATTCGCCGACTCCACGTTGAAAAGATAGTTGTCCGGCACAATCTTCATCGAGGAGTAGTCGCGCCACTTGTCCGGATAACCGATCTTTTGAATCATGGCATCCAGCTTTTCTATGGCCTGCTTCTTCGTCGCTTCCGTCATCCAATCCACCTCGCCGATGTCCTCCTTCAACGCTTCGCGGATACCGTTCATCAACTCCACCGCCTTGGCCTTGCTCTCCTGCGGGAAAGCTATTTTCACGTACTCCTTGCCCAGCGCTTCACCCAGCCGCGCGTCCGCTGAAGCCACGCAGCGCCGCCACTGCGGGAGCATCTTCGGAGTGCCCCGCATCTGGGTGCCGAAGAAATCAAAGTTCGCCTGCTCCAGCTCCGGAGTAGTTTTGTTTGCCGCTGACATGATCGTCCACCAGCGCAGGTACGACTTCAGTTCATCGAGCGACCTCGTCTTGATCTGCTCGTTCAGCGCCGAGAGAAATTCCAGCGAGCTCACGATGTAGAAGGGAGGCGTCGGTGCCTCCATCGTTTCCAGATATTCATCAACGTTGAAGGAAGGCAGCGCAGCTTTGATCTCCGCCAGCGACTGTTTGTGATAGGTTTTCAACGGATCGCGACGATCGACGGCATTCATCTGCGCCTTTGCCAGGGTGCTCTCGATATCAAACACCGCGGCTGCTTCTTTGGCTGCCTGCTCCGGCGTGTCTCCCGCCAGCCCAAACATCCGTACCAAGTGCTTCTTGTAGGCCTCGCGGATCATTTTCGAGTGCTCATCCTGGTCCAGATAGTAATCGCGCGAAGGCAGCGACAAACCCGCCTGATCGAAGCCCTCAACCATCTTCGACGAGTCCTCAAGATCCTGCGACGAACCAAAACCGATCAGCGGTGTGTTCGTCTGGTTGTCGGCACCCTCCCAGCCCGGTGCCAATCCCTTCTGCAGTTGCGCGAGCACCTTGGGCAGTTCTTGCTTGTTCTTCATCGCATCCACCGGCTTCAGCGCCTCGGCCAGCCACTGTTTGCCTTTGGCAGCACGCAGATCCAGATTCATGCAGCTCTTCCAGTAGTCGCCCACCTGCTGCTCAGTTCCTTTGGCCGAGGGATTCGCAGCCGCCTTCTCCATCGTCTCGCGAAGAATCGTCTGGTTCCAAAGGTAGAGCGGCGTATCGACGGCGACCGCCGGCAGATCGCTCGGGATCGGATGCGTTGCCTGCCACTTCGAGCAGGCATACTGGTAGAAATCAACGCAAGGGTCCTTCGATTTGTCCAGCAGCGACGCATCAAATCGCTCCAACTGCGGCGCATCCTTTGCAGATGCCTGCGGAGTTGCGGTCTGCCCAAGACAAACACTGGCTGCCAGCAGCGCCAGCCATCCGATCCGGTTAAAATTGTTCTGCATGGGTGCTCCAGTCGTGCAAGGTTATGTGAAGCAAACAGTCGATTCTACTCCGAGCCGTCAGCCTGCTAAGCAGATACGATTTGAGGGAGCAGCCAGTTCCCTGCTCCGGCCAAATCAGGCCCATCCTCCGCAGGTGCTAGAATCCGGAGTGTATGAGTCCAAATCCGCCATTCTGTGATGTCCCCGCCGCGCTGGAAGAGATGCGCGCCGGGCGCATGGTCATCGTCGTCGACGATGAAGACCGCGAAAATGAGGGCGACCTGACCATAGCCGCCGAGAAAATCACCCCCGAGGCCATCAACTTCATGGCTCGCTTCGGCCGGGGACTCATCTGCCTTTCGCTGACCGAGGAGCGCTGCGACTTTCTCCGCCTCGGGCCCATGACAAGCGCCAACGAGTCGCCCTTCGGCACCGCCTTCACCGAATCCATCGAAGCCCGTGAGGGCGTCACCACCGGCATCAGCGCCGCTGACCGTGCCCGCACCATCCAGGTCGCCGTCGATCCTGCCTCGCGTCCTTCCGACCTGGTGCGCCCCGGCCACATCTTTCCGCTGCGCGCCCGCAAAGGCGGCGTCCTCGTCCGCGCCGGTCAGACCGAAGCCTCCGTTGACCTGGCCCGCATGGCCGGGCTCGATCCCTCCGGTGTAATCTGCGAAATCATGAGTGACGACGGAAGCATGGCGCGTGTGCCCGAACTCGCCGTCTTCTGCCGCCAGCACAATCTCAAGATGATCACGACCGCAGAGATCATTCGCTATCGCATGGCCAACGAGCGCCTCGTCGAGCGTCAGGGTGAAGCCATCGTACCCACGCGTTACGGCGACTTCCGCATGATCGCCTACCGCTCGGCACTCGACGGACAGTCCCACGTCGCCCTCGTGCGCGGCGATCTCGAAGCCGACGCGGCCACGCCGCCGCTGGTTCGTATGCACACCCATTGCATGCTTGGAGACGTCTTTGGCACCACATTGTGCGAATGCGGCAGCGTCCTCGATCTGTCGCTGCGCCGCATCGCCGAAGAGAACCGCGGAGCCCTCATCTATCTGCACCAGACTTCGCTCGGCTTCACCGTAGAGCAACTCCAGGGCAAGCCCACCTTGCAGTTCCACAAAGACCGTGCACTGCCCACGCTTCCGGAGAACCAGCGCACCCGCCAGCATGACGTCGGCATCGGTGCCCAGATCCTCGCCGATCTCAAACTCCGACGCATTCGCTTGCTCACCAATCATCCGCGTCGCGTCGCCGCCCTGGAGGGTTTCGACATCGAGATCGCCGAGCACGTACCGGTGCGGAACGCCCTTGTAAGGTAATCGCCGGTTGGTTGGAACAAGAAGAAGGGACGTCGTGTCGTGTTTTTTGGGCTTTCGATCTGCAGCGGTCAATTAGCTCGCGGGCTACTGCTTCTTCACCCGCAAATCGCGGCCCGTCATCTCGACCGGCGGTTGCACGCCTAGAATCCCCAGCATGGTTGGCGAAATATCCTGCAGCGCGCCATCCGGACGAAGCGTGAACTGGTTGGCCTCTTCAGCAACGTAGATGAACGGCACCGGGTTTGTGGTGTGCGCCGTGAACGGCCCACCCGTCACTGGATCGATCATCTCTTCGGCGTTGCCGTGATCGGCCGTCACCAGCATCGCTCCGCCGCGGCGTTTCACCGCCGCATAAATCTCGCTGAGCCCTGCGTCCACCGCCTCCACGGCCTTCATCGTCGGCTCAATCTTGCCCGAGTGCCCAACCATGTCCGCGTTGGCAAAGTTCACCACCATCACATCGAAGGTGTTGTCTTCGATGTTCTTCACCACTTGCCGGGCAACTTCGGCCGCGCTCATCTGCGGCATCAAATCGTAAGTGGCAACCTTGGGTGACTGCACCAGGACGCGGTCTTCGCCCGGGAATGGTTTTTCCACGCCGCCGTTGAAGAAGAACGTAACATGCGCGTACTTCTCCGTCTCGGCCACGCGCAGGTTGCGCATCTTCTGCGCAGCCATCACGTTCGCCAGAATATTGTTCAGCCGCTCCGGCGAAATTACGGTCGGCAGCTTGAATCGCTGATCGTACTCGGTCATGCACAGATAGTGCAGATTTTTTGGCAGCTCCCGAGCCGGAATCTCTGCTTCGAGTTTCTCGGCATCCGGCAGGTCTGCGCCCGCCTGCGCCGTGATGCCGCTCTCCCGCGTCAACGCCTGCGTAATCTGCCGCGCGCGATCGGCCCGGAAGTTAAAGTTGATGATCACGTCCTCGTCGCGAATCGTCCCCACCGGCGTGTTTTTATCGTCCACGCAAACAAACGGAATCACGAACTCGTCCATCACTCCCCGGTTGTAGGACTCCTTGACCATCTTCACCGGATCGGTCGTCGTACCGCCCTCGGCTTTGCCGTGAACCATCGCGTCGAAGGCTTTGCGCTCGCGCTCCCACTTCTTATCGCGATCCATTGCGTAGTAGCGCCCGCACACCGCGGCCACCTTGCCCACGCCGTACTCGCGCATCTTCTGTTGCAGCTTCTCCAGGTAGCCCGCGCCGGAATCCGGCGGCGTGTCGCGTCCGTCGAGGAAGGCATGAACGAAGACCCGCTCCACCCCGTTCTGCTTCGCCATCCGGAGCAGCGCATAGAGGTGATTCTCGTGCGAATGTACGCCGCCATCGCTCAGCAATCCGATGAAGTGCAGCCGTCGCCCATTCTTCCGCGCCTGCTTCATCGCCTCCAACAGCAGAGGATGCTTGAACAACTCGCCGTTCTCGATCATCAGGTCCAGCCGCGTAATGTCCATGTACACAATGCGCCCGGCGCCGATGTTCAGGTGTCCTACCTCGCTGTTGCCCATCTGCCCGGTCGGCAGCCCCACAAAGCGTCCGCTGGTGTGCACCAGCGTGTTGGGAAACTCGCGCAGCAGTTTGTCATACGTCGGCTTGGAGGCCAGCGAAATTGCATTCGAGTTTGACGGTGGAGCGTAGCCCCAACCATCCAGAATAATGAGCACCAGCGGCTTTGGCCGAGTCATGATCGTTCAATAACTCCCAGGAACCTGCGCCATCCCGCGCGCTACTTGGACTTCCCGTCCGAGGTCTTAGATTGGTCGTCAGCGGCTTTGGGCTTATCCGCCGCCGGTTTATGCTTGTCCTGTTCTGCCTCGAAGGCCTCCAACTTGCGCGTAAGCTGCTCGCTGTATGCCTCCAACTTTTGCTGCACCAGTTTTCCCCCGCTCTCGTTGGCCTCGCGCTGAATCTCCGACAGCTTTCCGAGCAGCCGTTTTCCCGCCTCCGAAGTGTAGAAATCGATTCCAGCCTGCACATCCGAGGCGCTCAGATTCTTCTGGTACGCCGGAATTACCGCCTCCGAAATATCTTCAAAGTTGAAGAGCGGCGTGCTGTCAAAAACCTCGTCGAGTTTCTTCAGCGTGGCGGCATCGGCGTCAGGATTCTTCTTCTGAAATGAGGCTCGCGCCGCCATCTTCAGCTTGTTCTGCGTGTTAAGCAGAGCGGCATCGATGTTTTGCTGAATCCCCATCGCCGTCATCAGCTTCAACACCTGCGCCCGCGAGGGCGGAGTGTTGTCCAGGGCGGCCTGCTGCCCCAGTCCCACTCCACAAATCGCAAGCACTAGAAAAATGCACGACCCTAGGCGACCAACCATCCACCCCCTCCTGAAAAATTCCTCTGCACACGCCGGCGCCGGAGAGCAGCTCGGCATTGTCCGCGAAGCTCCCAGCGCTTAGCGTCCCAAAAGCCGCAACTTACTCCTCGCCTGCCGTTTCCAGCAGTTCGCCACCGTAGTTAAGCGCGCCAAGTCCCAGAAAGTTCGCGCCCGAGCCGAGTTCTTCCTCGATTCGCAACAACTGATTGTACTTTGCAATGCGGTCGGTGCGGCTCGCCGAGCCGGTCTTGATCTGGGCTGCGCCGGTCGCCACAGCGAGGTCGGCAATGAACGTGTCCTCACTTTCGCCCGAGCGGTGCGAGATCACTGCCGTGTAGCCGTTGCGGCGCGCCATCTCAATCGCTTCCAGCGACTCCGTGATGGTGCCGATCTGGTTCAGTTTGATCAGGATCGAGTTCGCCACGCCGCTGTCAATGCCCCGTGCCAGCAGTGCCGTGTTGGTCACGAAGATGTCGTCGCCTACCAGCTGAATTTTGCCGCCCAGTTCGTCGGTTAGAATCTTCCAGCCATCCCAGTCGTTTTCGGCCAAGCCATCTTCCAGCGAAACAATCGGATACTGCCGCACCCAGTTGGCGTAGAACTTCACCATTTCTTCCGAGCTCTTCACCGACCTGTCGCTCTTTTTGAAAACGTACTTGCCGTTCTCGAAGAATTCGCTCGCCGCAGGGTCCAAGGCAATCGCAATATCCTGCCCCGGCCTGTACCCGGCTTGCGTAATCGCCTCCAGGATCACGTCGATGGCTTCGTCATTGGATTTCAGCGAGGGCGCAAACCCTCCCTCATCGCCAACAGCCGTGCTGTAACCTCTCTTTTTGAGTACGTTCTTCAGGTTGTGGAAGGTCTCAGCAACCCAGCGCAACGCCTCGGAGAACGAAGGCGCGCCCACCGGCATCGCCATGAATTCCTGGAAGTCCACACTCGAGTCCGCGTGTGCGCCGCCGTTAATGATGTTCATCATCGGCACCGGCAGAATGGTCGCGTTCACTCCGCCAAGGTAGCGGTAGAGCGGAACATCGTAGTGCTCGGCCACGGCGCGGGCCGCCGCCATACTCACCGCCAGGATCGCGTTCGCGCCTAGCTTCTCCTTGTTCTCGGTGCCGTCCAGTTCGATCATCTCGGCATCCACCTCGGATTGGCGCGAGGCATCCAGACCCTCAAGGTGCGGGCCAATCACGTTGTTTACGTTCTCAACCGCCTTCAGCACCCCCTTGCCCAGGTAGCGTGCTTTATCGCCGTCGCGCAACTCCACTGCTTCGTGTTCGCCCGTCGAGGCGCCGCTCGGAACAATTGCACGCCCCTTGGCGCCGCTGCCCAGCGTCACCTCGGCTTCCACCGTAGGATTACCGCGCGAATCAAGAACTTCACGCGCATGTACCAGATCGATATCGGTCATAGATTCCTCTTCATCCTTATTTTGGGGAGTCAAGTGAGTTTAGAAAATGCAATCACGCGCTGGATGGCTTACGCTCCGGCGGCAGCAATGAATCGGCGAGATGGAGAGAGTTCGCCAAACCTAGAGAATTATATGCTAATCACAGGCCGTTCACGCTTTCAGGTCGTAAACGCAGCTCTGACGCCTCGTCACCGGAAGCGCCAGAGCTCTTTTATGCGCCGGTGAACCGCCGGTCACATTCAGAAGCGAATCACCGGTCCCGCGGTCACGCGCAGGTTGTTATTTGCTCGATTGAAATCGAAGTAGATCTCGTCGCCGACTTCAAAGCGCATTCCAAACCAGCCCGAGAAAAGTTCAATTCCGCCCGCCGGATAAAGCACGCCGTCCGTGTTGCTATTCTGAATACTCGCGAACTGCCCCGCAAAGTTCGCGTTGGTTGAAAAGTTAATCAGTCCGCCCTTCAGCGTCGCAAAAACACGCACCGGACTCGACCCGCCAAGCTGAAACTTGGGACCAAAGAGGAAATGAGCAATGTTCAGTCCGCTGCGCCCGGCGATAAATGTGCCAGAGCTGCTGGTAAAAATCACAGTCACGGTGCGCTCGAAGTCGTACGCGCCTTCGGCCTCGATCTGGACTTCCGGTATGATGTTCCAGCTGAGGCGTCCACCCATGCCATAAAAGTTGGCGTCATCCGCATTGCTCAGGCGCGTGTAGTTCGCAAATGCGCCAACTTCCCCAGTGTTGTAAAGTGCGCTGCTCCTGACCTGCGCCACTGACACAGTTGCCAGCACATACAGCATCAGAACTGTTCCCCAAAAAAATATGGGCTTCATACTTCGAATTCCTCCTGCTTACCCCTCCATCTCGCCCGCACCGAAGACTTGCCGGAGGCTTCTGCTTCCAGACACACCGGGTGAAAATGCTCTTGGGTTCAGATGGCTGCGGCCCACTGCAGGTGGGCCGCAGCCACGCCACTTACAGGTTATCGAATTCTGCGAATCTACTTGTTCCCAGAAGGCTTTGCGACGCCATTTCGGTAGCTCTCCACTACCCCACTACCTTTCCCAGCGCGTCGAAAAACTCCGGGAACGACACTGCGACCGCTTGCGCATCTTTGATCGTAGTCTCGCCCTCGGCACGCAGCGCAGCCACCGCGAACGCCATCGCGATGCGATGATCGTCGAAGCTTTCAACCTCGGCGCCGCGCAGACTTTGCCCTCCTGGAATCTTCATCCCATCCGGGAACTCTTCCACCTCCGCGCCCATCGCCCGCAGGTTGCGAACAACTGCATCGATGCGGTCGCTCTCCTTCACGCGCAGTTCGGCGGCATCACGTATCTCCACACCTTTCACGCTGTACGGAGCGATGGCGGCAATTGCCGGCAACTCGTCGATCAGTGCCGCGCTCTCGGCGCCGCGAATTACTCCGCCCTGGAACACTCCGCCTTCGGCCTGCATTGTTCCAATCAGCTCGCCGTACTGCTCTTCCACTTTTATGAAGTTTATCTTCACTCCCATACCGGAGAGAACATCCAGTACCACTGAGCGCGTCGGATTCAGCAGCACCGAATCCACCACCAGGCTCGAAGCTGGAAACAGCGCCGCCGCGCACAGAAAGAACGTAACCGAAGAAAGGTCTCCCGGCACGTAGCCCTTCACCGCGCGCAACTTCTGCCCTCCGCGCACGCTCACGCGCTGGCCATTACGCACAACCTCACCGCCGAACGCCTTGATCGCCAGCTCCGTATGATCGCGCGTTCGTACCGGCTCGATCACCGTTGTTTCGCCCTCGGCGAACAAGCCCGCCAGCAGCACGCAGCTCTTCACCTGTGCGCTCGCCACCGGCGGCTGATACTCCATCGCCTTCAGCCTCGCGCCATGAATCGTCAAAGGCGCGCATCCATCGTGCGATTCGATCCGGGCTCCCATCTTCTGCAGCGGATCGATCACCCGGCGCATCGGCCGCTTGCTCAGCGACGCGTCGCCGGTCATCACGCTCTTGAAAGGCTGCGCCGCCACCACTCCGCTCAACATGCGCATCGTCGAACCGCTGTTGCCGCAGTCCAGCTCCCGCGCCGGAGCCTGCAACGCACCGCCAACTCCGTCAACCTCCACGTGATTTCCATTGTGCCGCACCCGTGCGCCGAGCGCTTCCATGCACCCCAGCGTGCTGGCGCAATCGGCCGAGCTTGAAAAGTTTTCGAACTCTGACGTACCTTCGGCAATCCCCGCCAGCATTGCGTAACGGTGTGAAACTGACTTGTCTCCCGCCGTCCGCACGCTACCCCGGATCTGTTTTGCCGCACTTACTTTTACATCCATTCGCCTCTCCTTACCGTCCCTCACCCGGACTGGCTGCAGGTTTCGAGCTGCTCGTATCAAAATGGAAACATAAATCCTGCTCCGTCCTTGACCGAAGCCAACCCCTCCTGCCCGCGTTTTCTCCAACCTAGCTAACGCTTCGGCGCCGCAACTCCCGACGCGAATGCGGCAGGGCTCATAGGCTATGCTCTTTCGCTTGGCGAGACGCACTGCCCTTGCAGTTCAGGATGGAGGACATATGCATTGCCGTTTGGTCGCAGACTCTTTCATTCTATGCCTAGCCATGTCTTTCGCTGCCGCTCCCGCAACCGGGCAGAGTCCGGCAGCTTCCCCGGCACGGAGACCGGCGTCTATCTCCGCCCGGAGCAAGCCCCCGGTGCCGGAGCAGGGGCTACCATCTCAGCTCTCGCATTTCACCGTTCCCTCCAAGGTCCGCTCGCTTTATAAAAAGGCGGTTCTCTCGTTGGATCATGGCAACCGCGACGACTCCCTCAGAAAGTGAACGCCGCGCTGCTCATCTTTCCAAAGTTCCCCGAAGCCCTGACGTTGCGCGGGGCGTTGGAGAAGGATGCCGGGAAGTTCGCCGAGGCCATTAGCGATCTTCAGCAGGCGATACAGTACGACGCCAGCTTTGCCGTCGCCTACCTCGCTCTGGCCTCGGTATTCAACTCTACCGGTCGCTTCGCCGAGGCGCTTCCTGTCCTCACTCAGGCGGAGCGACTTACTCCCAATTTGTGGTATGTCCAGTTCGAAATTGCCCGCGCCAAACTCGGGATGGGACAGTTTACAGACGCTTTGCGCAGCGTCGATCGCGCCGCCGAGCTTGCAGGCGGTCCACAGCAGGAACCGCCTGCGATACATCTGATGCGTGCCTATGCCCTGATCGGACTCGGCGAGAGACCCCGTGCAACCACTGAACTGGAAACCTTACTGGCGCGCCAACCTAGCGGCCGTTTTGCCGACGACGCACGCACGCTTCTCGACAAACTGCGCGCCTCCGCGATCACCGCAAGCCAGTAGTTCACATCTACCTCTCCAGCGCTGCCCACCGGCGCCGTCGTCGCTCTAGCCTAGCGCCCGTTGCGTTCCAGAAATTCGCGCAAGATCCGCCCCACTTCGTCGGGCTGCTCGAAGGCGGCAAAGTGTCCCGCTCTGCCCACAATCTTCAGCTCGGCGCCGCGAATTCCGCGCGCCATCCGCTCCAGCTCGCTCAAAGGAGAAGGCGCATCGTCTTCTCCGCCCAGCACCAGCACCGGCACATCGATCCCAGCCAGCGTGGCTAAGCTGTCGGAGCGCTCGGCCATTCCGCGCTCATGGCGGCCATCCCTGCCGCGCTCGCCCGCTGCATAGTTGCCTTCGCCTGCTCCACCACGTCCAGCCGCGAGTTCATCGTCACCGGCGCCAGCAGCTTTGGCATTAACTGCTCGATGGCCCAATCCGGTCCGTTCAGCAAAATTTCTTCTGCATTTTTCAGCCGCCCGGCACGGCTTCATCGCTGTCCACACCGGCTTTGGTATCCATCAGCACCAGGGCCTTTACCCGCT
This sequence comes from uncultured Acidobacteriota bacterium, assembly GCA_963800195.1. GTDB lineage: Bacteria > Acidobacteriota > Terriglobia > Terriglobales > Acidobacteriaceae > TOLSYN. The sequence goes on along the minus strand of CAWCZZ010000007.1, from coordinate 153,813 downwards.
CGCGCCAGCGCCGCCAGAACTCGAAGAGAAGATAGCCTCCCACTGAGCATCCCACGAACGCGGCGCGTTCGATCTTCAGTTCATCGCACAGCCGCAGCAGGTCCGCAGCCAGCTTGGCCATCGTGGTTGCACCCGGCCCAACGCCGGAGCGTCCCAGCCCGCGCAGATCCGGCAGCACCAGCCGGAAGCGCGACTCCAGATGCCGCGCCAGCGGATGCCAGAAAGTGTGATCCGAGGGATAGGGATGCAGCATCACCACATCCGGCCCTTCGCCCCTCATCTCATAGAACAGCTCCACCTCTTCGCTTTGCAGAATCATGCGAACATTCTAACGGATCAGCAAGAACCAGCTTGCATGGTCTGTGCTGAAGACCACCATCGTGCGCATCCCATAAAGTACTCAAGCCGTACTCCTGAGAAATCTTGCGCTTCTTCCCAAAGCGGAATTGCCTTTCAAAGTGGCTTAACGAGGCCGCGGCATGTCATCCACTTCGCGCGATTTGATCAGCCGCCACAGGTGGGCGTGTTACATCTCGAATGTGAATGCTTCTCCGCAATCGGCTGACATTGTCCCCATTCTGCCGCAGGTGCTTACGCCAGCCGAATCGCGTCCCTACCTGCGTTATATCGCGCGCCAGCCAATCCTGGATCGCGAGCAGAACACCTACGGCTACGAATTGCTGTTCCGCTCGGGGCCTGACAACTTTCTTCCAGTGCAATGATCCTGATACTGCCACCTGCAACACCATCGATTTTTCCCTGCTCTTCGGTTCCGCTGGCGCTCACCGGCCCTCAGCCTGCATTCATCAATTGCACCCGCAATGTTCTGCTGCGCGACGTCATTACACTGCTGCCCCGTGATCGCGTCGTAATCGAGGTGCTGGAGGATGTTCCCGCCGACGAGGAAGTCCTGGCTGCCTGCGACCGCCTGCGCCGTGCCGGCTACAGCATCGTGCTTGACGACTACGTTCCCAGTTCCGACAACGCGCGTCTGTTGCTCTTCGCCGACATGGTCAAGGTGGACTTTCTGGCGACCGATGCGGCACGCCAGGCCGCCATCGCCGCCGAGATGCGCCGACGCGGCATTCGTCTTGTAGCGGAAAAGATTGAGACGCGAGAACAATTCCAGTTCGCGCTGCGCCTGGGCTATCACTACTTTCAGGGATATTTCTTCTGCAAGCCGCAATCGCTCACCATGCATGATATCCCCTGCTCCAAGCTCTCCTACGTTCAGGTGCTGAGCATCGCCAACCGCGACCTCTACGAAGTGGGCGAGTTGGAACGGGCCATTCTGCGCGAGCCCTCACTCTGCTACCGTCTGCTGCGCTATCTGAACTCCGCCGCATTCGGACTCTTTCCTGTCCGTTCCATCCGGCACGCGCTTTCGCTGCTGGGCCAGCGCGAAATCCGCAAGTGGGTTTCGATCGTGGTGGTCATCTCGATCTCCAGCGACCGTCCCTGCGAATTGATCTCCAGCGCGCTCTCCCGCGCCCGCACCTGTGAGGCTCTGGCCGCCGCCTGTTGCAGAAGATACTAACGGGGCATTCATCGTCGGCATCCTGTCGCTGATGGATGCCATCCTCGACCGCCCGATGGACGTAGTGATCTCGCAGCTCCCGCTTACCAGGAATGTAAAGAAGCGCTTTGCGGCGGCGGACAACTCACTCGGCAAACTGTTGCAGTTGGCCATCAGCTGCGAGCGCGGCGCGTGGGAGGAAATCGCGAGCAATGCCGCGGAGCGCGGGCTCTGCGAAGATTTTATCTGGGACCATTATCGCGAGGCCTGCGACTGGAGTGCCAGGAATTCTGCAGGAAAACAGCGGGCAGAAAGCGTAGAAATTATCGGCTTGGCTCGCGCTTTGCCTTCGGCTCTTTGCCGGGAAGCGCCGCTGGATTTTCCTGGGTGCGCTCGCGAAATCGCGCACCCATTCCGCTCGCCAGTGAAACCGCCGAATCGCCGAAGCGGTCGCGCAGCGCATCGACGGCGTTCATCGCCTGCTTCAGTCGCGTCTCCTGCACGCTGGAAAGCAACTCCATCTGTCCGCTGGCGGATTCGAGCGAGCTTGTCTGCACGCCGAGCAGGCGCACGGCACGGCCCTTCTCCCAGTTGGCGCAGAACAGCGCGCGCACAATCTCTCAGCACCTCGGCGTCAAGTTGCGTCGCGCGTTCCAAGGTATGTCCGCGCGTGTAGGTGGTGAAATCCGAGTAGCGCAACTTGATCTGCACCTTGCGCGCGTGCAACTCGATGCTCACGCAGGCGGCGGCAAACCATCTCGGTCAGCCGCGCCAGCATTGACTCCAATGCTGCCGGGTCGCGCTCGTCGCGATTGAACGTGTGCTCATGGCTGATGGACTTCGGCTCGCCGTCGGCGCCGACCTCCTGGTCATACCATCCGCCGGCATCGTGTCCACGCGCCTTTTCAATCAGCGCGGCAAGACCATCGCCGATTCTGGAACCGAGCGCGGCTTCAGTCGAGCGCGGCCAGATCGCCGATGGTGCGCACGCCGTGCTGGCGCAGTTGCTCCTCGGTGACTTTTCCCACGCCGGGCAAACGCCGCACGGCGAGCGGCGCGAGAAAGCTGGCTTCCAGCCCCGGAAGAACCTGCAAGACGCCGTTGGGCTTGGCCTGATCGCTGGCAACTTTTGCGACCACGCGCGAGGCGGCGATGCCAATGGAGCAGTTCAGCTTCGTCTCGCGCTTCATCGTTTGATGCAGTAAATCCGCGGCCTTCATCGCCGGGCCGTGCAGTCGTCCGGTGCCCGTCATGTCGAGATAGGCTTCATCGATGGAGGCCATTTCGACCAGCGGTGTGAACTGCAGGAAGACGCGGCGCACCGAAGCCGACGCTTCACGGTAGCGCTCGGGATGGCCTTCCAGAAATACCGCCTGCGGACAGAGCCGCGCGGCCTCGCGCAGCGGCATCGCCGAGTGTACGCCGAACTTGCGGGCCGCATAGGATGCGGCCGCCACCACTCCGCGCTGATCGGCACGCCCGCCCACAACCACGGGCTTGCCCTTCAGCGAAGGATCGTAGAGCTCCTCCACCGAGACAAAAAACGCGTCCATATCGACATGAAAGTAGGTGCGCAGCATAAACCGGCTGCCACCGATTGTAGACCCGAGGAGCCAACGATTGACCGAATCTGATAATCGTTTCCCGAGGCGACATAACCGGTTGAGCAATCTTTGCGCGGACTTGAAACGATTAACCATAGGGTGATCGATAGGCGGCCAAGGGATTGGCAAGAAGATCAATCGTTGGCGTCGGTTGAGGACTTCCGTTCCCCACATTCGCCAACTGAGAGCTTCGCTGCCGGGTACGCGCTAAGCGACGGCGCTCCGGCCGCGGGCGCGCGGCCGATGTGGGCCACCAAATAAAATGGGCCGCGCGCTTTTGTGTATCCCGAGCGGCCCGGGTTGAAAGTAAATTACAGATTTACTTGGCGGCGGAGGAAGCCTTCGGCTGGTGACCGTTCACGAGTTCATCGGCCAGCGCGTCGGCATGATAAATCTTGCGAATGGCTTCGAGGATGGCGCGCGAGTCCACGGAGACGGCGCGGCCTTGCCGGTCATCATAGGCGAAGTCCCATGGCAGCGATTGAATGTTGCCGTCGAAGATGATGCCGACGACCTCGCCGTTGCGGTCTACGGTGGGGGAGCCCGAGTTGCCGCCGATGATGTCCGAGGTGTGGACAAAATTCAGCGGAGTCTGGAGATCGAGTTTGCTCTTGGCGATCTCCCATGACTTGGGCAACTCGAAATCTCCCTTGTTGCCGTTAGCGGCGGCGTGTTCATAGGCACCGCCCATGGTGGTGTAAGGCTCGATGAAACTGCGCCTTTGCTGGTAGCCTTTGATGGCGCCGTAGCTGAGGCGCAGGGTAAAGGTAGCGTCTGGATAGGTGCTGGTTCCGTAGACGGCGAAGCGCGCTTTGGCGATCTTGGTGGAGTTGGAGCGAAGGACCGCATCCACTTGGTCGTCGTACTGCTTGCGCAGTTCGCGGGCGCGCGGATCGATGTCACGCATCAGCACGATCAGCGGATCGGTGCTCTTGGCCACGGCGTCGGCACCGCCTTCGTAGAGTTGCTTGCGCACCGCGGGATCGCTCAACTTGCTGCCGTCGATGTATGCCTTGGCAGCTTCGGCTGGAGTCTTTCCGTTGAGGGCTCGCTGCACCGTTGGATCATCGGCACCGAGCTTTTCACGCATCAGGGAGAGCGATTCGGTGAGGGTAGCAACGTCCAACGTGCGATAGACGGGAGCGGTGGAGAATAGCTGCTGTTCCAGCGAAGGCAGCCGGGCGTCGGTGTACTCGCGGAGCCGATCTCGATCAGGCTTCTGCTTGTCAGCGGTGACCCGCACCAAAGTTCGGGCATAGCGCGCCATGGTGGCATTGAAGCCGAAGCCTCGCTCCAGAAAAGCGTATGGGAAAAAGATCTGCTTGCGAACTTCCACGCCTTTGGCGATCTCATCCCAGGCTGTGCCGCAGGCGGCTTTGAGCTTGGGATCGGCATCGACGGCGGCGCGCAGCTTTTGCTGGGCGGCGGCTTTTTTGTCCATCAACTCCTTGTCGTCCAGTCCTTCCTTACGGCCCTTGTAGGCCTTGAGCGAATTTTCGACACTGAAGATGTCGTCGGCGGAGACGCGGGCATTTTCCGCCGACTGCGCGGCGTACTCGTGCAGTGCTTTGTTGCGGCCCGCCAGCAGGTCGATGATGAAGGAGGTTTGGAAATCCTTGAGGAAGTAGAGCTCGGCCATGGTGAGCTGACGCTCGGTGCCGCCGGGATTTCCGGAGACAAAGACGAGGTCGCCGGTCTTGGTCCCGGTGGGCGACCATTTGAGATAGTCGTCGAGATGTGCCGGCTTGCCGTTTTCATAGACGCGGAAGTAGGTGATATCGAGGTCGTAGCGCGGGTACTCGAAGTTGTCGCGGTCGCCGCCGAAGAAGGCCATCTGCGCCTCTGGAGCAAAGACCACGCGCACGTCGGTGTACTTCTTGTACCGGTAGAGGTTGTAAACGGCGCCGCCGTAGAGGGTGACGACGTCGCAGCGAAGGCCGGTTTTCTGGCTGCATTCCTTTTCGAGGGCGGACATCTTCTGGCGCTGCGCCTGGGCTGCGTCGGCATCGCTCATGCCGGGCTTGGCTGCGTCCTGTACGGCGGCGGTCACGTCCTCGATGCCGACCAGGACGTTGAGTTCGAGGTCGGGACACTTGCCTTCATCGGCCTGTGTCTGGGCGTAGAAGCCGGTGGTGATGTAATCCACCTTTTCGGTGGAGAGCTGCTGCAGGCAGACGCGGCCGACGTGATGGTTGGTGAAGGTGAGACCATCGGCAGAGACGAAGGAGCCGGAGCCGCCATTGTTAAAGCGCACCGAGCCGAGACGGAGATGATCGAGCCAGGGCTGGGTGACGGTGAAGTTGTAATCCTTCTTGAGTTGTTCCTGGGGTGGGTTGTTGAAGAGCCACATACCTTCATCGGCAGAGGAGAATGCGGCGAAACCGCAAAGCAACACAAAGGTGCAGAGAATGCGACGGTACATGAATACTCCTGAGAGTGAATCAGTAAACTGCATATCATATCAGGAAGATAGCTGGCCATCGCTACGCAAGGAGCAGAGATGCAGATTGAAGGTAAGCTTTTCTGCTGCTTTGCTGGCGGGAGTAGCCGATTTCTATTGGCCGCAGGAGACTGAGCTCACCTCAAACCTCAACTGGTTGAATCATCGTTTGAGCCGCCATCCAGCTGCACACGTGTGACCTGTGTACTTGCACCGCACGGGTATTCGGTACTAAAGTCCGCGCCACTCTCGCATCCCTGCCGTGGTTCCGAGATTGCTGCTTCCAGAAACGAGTCCATGGAACCATCTGGCCCCCCGTGTAGGAGAGAGCAACTATGATTGATCAAAGCATCCACCTAAACCCAACGATAGATCACTCCACAGCCTCCGGACCCCCAGCGAGGATTGAGAGGTTAGAAGATCAAGAGATGTGGAACCGCGTTGCCGACGAGATCGGCAGAGCAAGTTGGAAAGACGGCGCAACGTCACGACCGAGGTCGCGATATTCCTACAACGTACTAGAAACGTGAGAGGTAGGCGAGGCGATCGCGGAAACGCCTAAAGCCTTCAGCCATCCCCGGCCGACTTCAAGAAAGGTGCGCCGGGGATTGAAAAGGCGGCCAAGCAATATTGTCGGATGGCGAAAGCCGCCTGATTCGCGACAGTGACGGGCATAGGAGAGCACCTTCATGGAGTTGGCGCGCTGAAGGGCGTTGGTGTTGTCTCCTGACTCATGCTGCTTTGCTGGTGTGGGTAGCTGATTCTATTTGCAGTGGAAGGCAACTCGCACGGGGCTCACTGCCTCTGAAGAGCAAGCCTTGGCATGAGCTCTCGTCTGCCGGGCAAATGTTCCTGAAATTCATCTACTCCCATCTTGCGGCAAGCGCGTGGTGGAATGGCAGGCGGCAACGTCGGGCACCTCCCCATCGGGCGCAGATCAGCGCCAAAGCCGCTGCGTGGAGGGAATTGAATTTGGAGGGGGAACTCTAAATCCAACCACACTTCGCGAGCCGGAGCTCCTGCGCAGGCGGGAGATTTTCGGCCCACGCGCAGTTCAACGGCTAACAAGGAGGAACCATGCCGAACTTTACGGGTAACTTCAAGGGTAAAAACATTGTGATGACCGCCGTTTCAATGAATGACACTCCGGGGCACGATCTGGTACTCCGGCAAAGTCTCGCTACGCACATGAGCAGCGATGCCCTGTTTAATGGCACAAAGAGTACGGTGTGCGGCACGGCGGACCTGATCCGGGGCAATGGCCAGGAGCGCGGCTACTTTATGAACGAACACTCCAACGGCGACCTTGACTGTGGAACGTATGAATGCAAGGTATCCATGGTCAACGGACAAATGACGATGGAAGGAACGTGGAAGTACACGCATGGCACCGGCCAGTTCAACGGCATTACGGGCAATGGCACCTTCAAAGGACGGATGACTTCACCGACGGACGCCGAGACCTCGTATGAGGGCAGCTATCAACTAAAGGCTGGAATACGCGCGGCATGAGCGAATGATTCGGCGGCGGATGATTCGGCGAAGCACACGCAGGGAGATTTGCGGCCCACGCACACACATACAATTCAGCGGCAAAAGGAGGAACGATGCCGAATTTTACAGGGAACTTGAAGGGCAAGACCGTTGCGATGACGTGCGTTGCATTGAATGACACTCCGGAGCATCAGTTGATGCTCCAGCATAGCGTCGCTACCCAGCGCTGCAGCGACACTCTGTTTGACAGCGTAAAGTGCACTTCCTGGAGCACGGCGGACCTGATCCGGGGCGATGGCCAGGAGCGCGGCCACTTTATGAACGAACACGCCAACGGCGACCGCGACGGTGGAACGTATGAATGCAAGGTATCCACCGTCAACGGGCAGATCACGATGGAAGGGACGTGGAAGTACACCCACGGCACCGGCCAGTTCAACGGCCTTACGGGCAATGGCACCTTCAAAGGACGGATCATTTCGCCAACGGAAACCGAGATTTCGTTTGAGGGCAGCTATCAACTGAAGGCGGGAACACGCGCCGCGTAAGAAAATGATCCGGAGCTGATGATTAGGCGAAGCACATGCGGGGAGATATCTGTCCCGCGCACACTCATTCACTACAACGGCAAAAGGAGGAACCATGCCGAACATTACAGGGAACTTGAAGGGCAAAACCGCTGCGATGACCTGCGTTTCATTGAATGACACTCCGGAACATGAGTTGATGCTCCGGCATGGCACCGCCAGCCAATCGTGCAGCGACGCTCACTTCAACGGCGCAAAGCACACGTCCTGGAACACGGCGGACCTGATCCGGGGCAATGGCCACGAGCACGGCTACTTTATGAACGAACACTCCAACGGCGACCGTAGTTGCGGGACGTTTGAAAGCAAAATTACCACCGTCAACGGGCAGATCATGGCGGAAGGGACGTGGAAGTTCACGCACGGCACGGGCCAGTTCAACGGCATTACAGGAAATGGCAACTTCAAGGGAAGGATTATTTCGCCAACGGAATCCGAGGCTTCGTTTGAGGGCCACTATGAAGTGAAGGCAGGAACACGGGCGGCGTAAGAGCAACCGCAACTGCAGACGGGTGCGGATGCGCAGGGTGTTGCTTCCCACCTTGTATGTTTTGGGGTGAAGCGAAGGAGCGGCACGGGGCCGCTCCTTTGTTACTGCATCGAGTCTGCTGACGCCTACTTCATCGCGTAGCTTGAGAGCACCTTCATGTAGTTGGCGCGCTGGAAGGCTTTGGGGTTGGGGACGTTCTTCTGGCTCATGCTGCCTTGCATCTGCTGGATGCTTTCGTACTCGCGATGCTCCAGCCATGCTTCAAGCTGACTGCAGAGCGGACGCAGGTAGCCGATGCCGTGGCGCAGCAGAGCCGATGCCAGCATGGTGACGCTGGCTCCGGCCATCATCGACTTGACCACGTCTTCCGCGGTGTGGACTCCGCCGGTGATGGCAATGTCGGCGTTGACGTGACCATAGAGCATGGCCGCCCAATGCAGACGGAGCAGCAGTTCGCTGCTATCCGAAAGAGTGAGCGTCGGAGCGACCTCCAGCAAATCAAGATCGAAGTCAGGCTGATAGAAGCGATTGAAGATGACGAGGCCGTTTGCGCCAGCGGCTTCCAGGCGCTGCGCCATATTGGCGAAGGCGCTGAAGAAGGGACCGACCTTCACGGCTATCGGGAGAGTGACGGTGTGGCGGATTTCCCTGACCAGGTCGAGATAGAGTTTTTCGATCTCGTCCGAAGTGGCGTGGGGTTCAGAGGGAATGAAGTAAACGTTGAGTTCGATGGCATCAGCGCCGGCCTGCTGCACCTCGCGGGCGTAGCTGACCCAGCCTCCGCGTGAGACACCGTTGAGCGAAGCGATGACCGGAATCGAGACAGCCTGCTTGGCGGCGCGGATGTGTTCGAGGTACGCATCAGGGCCGATGTTGAAGTTCTCGATGTTCGGGATAGACCGTGGTGCTCTCGGCGCTTACATCGGCCCCGTCCCAGAGATAGCGGTCGAGCTCATTGGACTCGAGGTTGATCTGCTCCTCGAAGAGCGAGTAAAGGACGATGGCAGAGGCGCCGCAGTCCTCCATCTGGCGCAGGTTAGCGATCTCCTTACTCAAAGGCGAAGCGGAGACAACCAGCGGATTACGGAGTTTGAGCCCGAGATACTTGGTGGATAGATCAATCATTACTGGACTCCTTTTGCGGCGGTGGCTGGAGCGGCAGTTGGCGCGGCTGGGGCGGCAGCGGCAGCGGAGTTCTGCGCCAGAGCCTCGTAGTACTTCCACCGCTCGGTTGCATCCTGCTGGGCTTCAGCAAGGAGGAGCTTTGCTTCCTTCGGATTGCTCTGACGAAGCATGGTGTAGCGCGTCTCATTATAGATGTACTGTTCGAGCGGAATGCTGGGAGCGCGGCTATCCAGAACGAAGTTCGCCTGGCCGGCTGGAGCAGAGGGATTGTAGCGGCAGAGCGGCCAGTGTCCACTCTGCACCGCAAGCTTCTGCTGATCGAGGCCGTGCACCAGATCATAGCCGTGGGCGATGCAATGGCTGTAGGCGATGATGAGTGACGGACCATCGTAGGCTTCGGCTTCATTGAAGGCCTTGAGAGTCTGCATGTCACTGAAGCCCATGGCGACGCGGGCGACATAGGCCGGGTAGCTCATGGCGATCAGGGCAAGATCTTTCTTGGGGCGCGGTCTTGCCGCCGGCGGCGAACTTGGCGACAGCGGCGCGCGGAGTGGACTTCGACATCTGCCCGCCGGTGTTGGAGTAAACCTCAGTATCAAGCACCAGGACGTTGACGTTGCGTCCGGAGGCCATGACGTGATCGAGGCCGCCGTATCCGATGTCATAAGCCCAGCCGTCGCCGCCGACGATCCAGACCGCCTTTTCGACGAGCAGGTCGGCAACATCGAGCAGGGTACGGGCTTCTGGTAGATCGATGCGCGCCGATGCCTGCTTGAGCTGGGCGACGCGCTCGCGCTGGGCGGCGATGCCGGCTTCGCCGCGCTGCTGCGGGGCGAGAAGAGCCTTGACCAGTTCTTCAGGCAGCTTGGCGGCAAGGCGGACAAGCAGCTCGCGCGCGTAGTCGCGATTCTTGTCGATGGCGAGCCGGATGCCAAGACCGAATTCGGCATTGTCCTCGAAGAGCGAGTTGGACCAGGCGACGCCGCGGCCATCCTTATTGAAGGTGTAGGGCGTGGTGGGCAGATTGCCGCCGTAGATCGAAGAGCAGCCGGTGGCGTTGGCAATGACCGTGCGATCTCCGAAGAGCTGGGTGAGCAGCTTGACGTAAGGAGTTTCGCCGCAACCGGAGCAGGCGCCGGAGAACTCGAAGAGCGGCTGCAACAGTTGCACGTCTTTGACCTGGGTGAGTGAAAGCTGCTCGCGCGGAGTCTCCGGCAGGGTGAGGAAGAAGTCCCAGTTGCGGGCTTCGCGCTCGCGAATCGCAGGCTGTCGGGACCATGTTGATGGCCTTGTGCTTGGCTTCGCTCTTGGACTTGGACGGGCAGACCTCGATGCAGAGAGCGCAGCCGGTGCAATCTTCCGGCGCCACCTGCAGCGAGTACTTTTGGCCGGCAAAGTTCTTCCACTTGGGCGTCGACGGACTTGAATGACTGAGGCGCCGAGGCCAGCAGTCGCCGGGATAGATCTTGGCGCGGATGACGGCGTGCGGGCAGACCAGCACGCACTTGCCGCACTGGATGCAGAGGTCCTCGTCCCATTCGGGAATTTCGAGGGCGATGTTGCGCTTCTCCCATTGCGCGGTGCCGGTGGGGTAGGTTCCATCGACGGGCATGGCGCTGACCGGAAGATCATCGCCGTCGCCGAAGATCTTGGGCGCCAGAACATCCTGCACAAAAGCGGGAGCGGCGGCGGGAACCGGCGGACGAAGCTCGACCTTGCTGGAGGTTTGGGCCGGAACCGTGACCTGGTGAAGGTGGGCGAGGGTGCTGTCCACGGCGGCAAAGTTCTTCTTCACCACGGCTTCGCCGCGCTGGCCGTAAGTCTTCTTGATCGCCTTCTTGATAGCGGCGATGGCTTCATCGCGGGGCAGCACGCCGCTGATGGCGAAGAAGCAGGTCTGCATGATGGTGTTGATGCGCCGGCCCATGCCGGTTTCCTTGGCCACGCTGTAGCCGTCGATCACGTAGAACCGCAGTTTCTTGGCGATGATCTGCCGCTGCACGGGACGGGGCAGCTGATCCCAGACTTCATCCTGGCCGAACGGGCTGTTGAGCAGGAAAACCGCGCCGGTGTCAGCGGCCTTGAGCACATCAATGCGCTCGAGGAAGGTGAACTGGTGGCAGGCGACAAAATTGGCGCGGGTGATCAGGTAGCTGGAGTGGATCGGCTTGGGGCCGAAGCGCAGATGGGAGGTGGTGATGGAGCCGGACTTCTTCGAGTCATAGACGAAGTAGCCCTGGGCATAGTTATCAGTATCTTCGCCGATGATCTTGATGGAGTTTTTGTTGGCGCCGACGGTGCCGTCAGCGCCGAGGCCGAAGAAGAGGGCGCGCACGGTGCGGGGATCTTCGGTGGAGAAGCTGGGATCGTAGGGGAGCGAGGTGTGGTTGACGATCGTCGTTGATTCCGACGGTGAAGTGATTGAGGAGCTGCGTTTGGCTTAGACTGTCAAAGACGGCCTTGACCATGGCGGGGGTGAACTCCTTGGAGGAGAGACCGTAGCGGCCACCGACGATGCGAGGCATAGCAGTGATTTTGCCGGCGGCGAGGCTCTCGGCCATCATGGTCACAACTTCCTGGTAGAGCGGCTCACCGGTCGAGCCGGGTTCCTTGGTGCGGTCAAGCACGGCGATGGTGCGCGCGGTAGCCGGGAGGGCGGCAAGGAAGTGCTCGGCGGAGAAGGGACGATAGAGGCGAACCTTGAGCACACCGATTTTCTCGCCGGCGGCGACCAGGTGGTTGACGGTCTCTTCGGCGACGTCGCAGCCGGAGCCCATGAGAATGATGACGCGCTCGGCATCGGGGGCGCCGACATATTCATACAGCTTGTACTGGCGTCCGACGACCTGGGCGAAGCGGTCCATTACATTCTGCAGAATGGTGGGAACGGCGAGGTAGTAGGGATTGACGGTCTCGCGCGCCTGGAAGTAGACATCGGGATTCTGGGCGGTGCCGCGAAGGACGGGACGGTCTGGCGAGAGCGAGCGCGAGCGGTGCTGGCGTACGTACTCCTCGGGCAGCATGGCGCGCATATCGTCCATGGTGAGCTGCTCGACCTTGCCGACCTCGTGCGAGGTGCGGAAACCATCAAAGAAATGCACGAAAGGAACGCGCGACTCGAGGGTTGCAGCCTGCGCGATCAGAGCGGTGTCCATCACCTCCTGCACGTTGTTGGAGGCCAGCAATGCCCATCCGGTCTGGCGTACGGCCATTACGTCCTGGTGATCGCCGAAGATGGATAGACCCTGGGCGGCGACAGAGCGCGCAGCTACGTGGATGACACAGGGCGTAAGCTCGCCGGCGATCTTGTACATATTGGGGATCATGAGCAGCAAGCCTTGCGACGAGGTGAAGGTGGTCGCCAGACTTCCGCCCTGCAGGGCTCCGTGGAGCGCCCCGACGGCGCCGCCCTCGCTTTGCATCTCCATCACTTGAGGAACCGAGCCCCAGATGTTGGGCTGGCCGTCAGAAGACCACTGGTCACTGAACTCGCCCATCGGCGAGGACGGGGTAATGGGATAAATAGCTATGACTTCATTGGTTTTGTGCGCGACGTATGCTGCGGCTTCATTGCCGTCAACCGTCACTTTAATCCGATCCATCAATCGGTCCTCCATGGGATAAAGGCAAAGCTGGCGACTTGAACCGTTCGGGCTCAATCAACGCCATGCAGTTTTTGTGCGCGATGCTCCCCTTTATGCATTGCACTACGGCGGCGGCGAAACAGGATGTGATCTAACTCACAACCGAAGCGAGAATTTCAGTAAATTCACGGAGTTGAGAGAGGAACAGGGCCAAGCAAGGCAGCTCTGCTCCGCAACACAACTTCAGGAGCTCTGACCAGAGTACACCCGCACTGGATTTTGCAGAATGGGGAGGGCTTCACCACAACTCACGCCGGGATCAGTGCATCACAAGGCCCTGTTCACATGAATGAGGCCGACTCAACGCCCGGCTCTCGTCTGCCCAGGCTAATCAGGTAGCTGGGCTGCCGAAAAACAGGAGGCGCAGGAAGCGGGAAACTAACTATTGCGGCGGCAGAACGGCTGGCTGAAAGCAGAAACGATTGACTTGCCTGAAGCGGCCGGAGACGAATCTCCAGCTCTCCTTTAACCACCACACCTCAGTTCTGAAAGGACGACGATGAGAAAACTTCTTGGGTTTTTGTTGATGTTGCTACCCATCACGGTATTTGCACAGAGCGCAATTGATGGTACCTGGCGGGTCGACCGGAGCAAGACGCAATTCGATCCCAAGCCTGTGGTTATCGTACTGAAGGACGGCACATATAGCTGCGTCAGTTGCGATCCGAAGATTACGGTCAAGGCCGATGGGAGCGACCAGAAGGTGACCGGCTACCCGTATGCGGATACCGAAAAAGTGACGGTTGTGAACCCGAATACGGTGGAAGTGGATGGGATGAAGGAGGGCAAAGTATCTTTCCGCGCCACGATGGAGGTTTCGGCGGATGGCAAAACCCTGAAACGCACATTTGAAGAGCATCTCAACGCCAATGGTGAGGTGACGACAAGCACCTACATGCTCTCGCGCGTTGGTGATCCGGAGCCGGGAGCGCATGCGCTTTCAGGTCAGTGGAAGGTGGAGAAAAGCACTTCGGAGACTCCGATGACCTTTACCTGGGCGATGAAGGGCGACAGTTTGATGTTCAAGGGCAACGATGGCTCCGGCTACAACGCCAAGTTCGATGGCAAGGACTATCCGTACATGGGAGATCCGGGGACGACTTCAGTTGTGCTGAAGAAGATCGACGACAAGACGTTTGAAGAGACCGACAAACTTAACGGCGAAGTCGTGTGGGTGACGCAATATTCGATTTCGCCGGATGGCAAGACGCTCACCCTGGTGAGCAATAACAAACACTCAGGCAGAACCAGTACCTGGGTGGCTGAAAAACAGGAGATGCAAGAGGCAGAGAAGTAGTGGGACGCCGGGTAACGCTTCGCTGCCGGCCTCGGGCGCAAGAGACCTGACGCCGATGAAAGGACGTTTGCTGAAGTGGCCGGAGAATAGTTTCCGGCTTTGCTCTAACCATCACATTGGAAGCGCGGAGAGGGATGACGATGAAAAGAATTCTAGGGATAGTGCTGTTACTCCTGCCGATGGTTGCGGTCGCGCAAAACGCGATTGAAGGGACATGGCGGGTTGACCTGACGAAAGCGCAGCTTGACACCAAGCCAATGGTGGTTGAGCTGAACAATGGAACGTACACCTGCACGTCGTGCGATCCGAAGATCACGGTGAAGGCCAATGGGCAAGACCAGAAGGTGACCGGATCGCCTTACATCGACACGTTAAGCGTCAAGGTAGTGGGGCCGAACGAAATTGAGCGGATCGCGAAGAAAGATGGACAGGTCAGGTCCGACGACAAGCTGACGATTTCCGCCGATGGGCAAACGCTGACCGAAGTGCATGACGGAAAACTCGAACGGGCAGACGGTGAACTGGACGGGCACGTACGCGCGCGTCAGCCAGCCGGAGATGGGAGCCCATGGAATATCCGGTCAGTGGAAGATTGAAAGCTACAATTCGGCTTCCAACAACGTTCTGACGTTTAAGTATGCTCCCAATGGTGACGGCCTGAAATTTAAAGCGGACACCGGAGAGTCTTACAGCGCGCAGTTCGATGGGAAGGAATATCCATTCCAGGGCGATCCGGGAACGACTTCGGTGGTGCTGAAGAAGATCGACCCCACTACGTTTGAAGAGACCTACATGCGCGATGGAAAGGTAACGGGCAGTTCGAAAATGACGGTCTCGCCGGATGGCAAGTCAATGACCATTGTGAGCGTGGACAAACGGATGGGCCGCACCGATACCTGGGTCGCGGAAAAGGAGTCGAGCGCGGAGGCGGAAAAGTAGCCGAAGGGGTGACGGGTAACGCTTCGCTGCCGGCCGCAGGCGCAGAGGCGGAGAAGTAGCCGGAGGGTGTAGGAGGGGGCTGGAGGCAAAAGAAATATTACGAAGAGAAGAATGTGCGTCATCCGCTGCGAAGGCGTGGGGTGATTCGAGTACAATCGAACTTTCCGGCAATATTGTTTTGCGTCCGGCTTAATCCAGCTCTTCGGGATCTGCCTTGTTAACTCTGTTTGCGGCTATGATCGCGCTCACACCGCGGCCTAATCCGGTGGTGCAATTTCTGCAGAAGCAGACCAACCCCGCATTCAAGGGGTTGTATCAGGTCAACGGCTTCGACCTGGCGCTGCTGATTCCCTACTTCATTGTGCTGATCATTCTGGCCAGCTACGGCTTCCATCGCTATCAGCTTGTGTGGATGTACTACCGCAACCGCAAGAACAAGACGACGGTTCCGAAATCGCAATTCACCCAACTGCCGCGGGTGACGATCCAGTTGCCGATCTTTAATGAGCAGTTTGTGGTGGACCGGCTGGTGGAGTCGATCTGCAAGCTGGAGTACCCGCGCGATCTGCTGGACATCCAGTTGCTGGATGATTCGACAGACGAGACGGTTGCGGTGGCCGAAGAAGTAGTGGCGCGCTACCGCGCACTGGGGCATGACATTGTCCACGTCCATCGCACCGACCGCACGGGGTTTAAGGCGGGCGCGCTGGAAAATGGACTGAAGACGGCCAAGGGCGAGTTCGTCGCCGTTTTTGACGCCGACTTTACGCCGCACGCGGATTGGATCATGAAGGTGATCCACCACTTTGCCGAGCCCAACATCGGCATGGTGCAGACACGCTGGACGCACATCAACCGGCATTACTCGTTCCTGACGGAAGTGGAAGGGATTCTGCTGGACGGGCACTTTGTGCTGGAGCACGGAGGGCGCTCGCGCGCAGGGGTCTTCTTCAACTTCAACGGCACGGCGGGGATGTGGCGCATCCGGGCGATTGGGGAGGCGGGCGGCTGGCAGCACGATACGCTGACCGAAGACACCGACCTGAGCTATCGCTGCCAGTTGAAGGGCTGGCAATTCCTCTACCTGCAGGACGTGGAGTGCCCGGCAGAGCTGCCGATTGAGATGACGGCGTTTAAAACGCAGCAGGTGCGCTGGGCCAAGGGATTGATTCAGTGCGCGATCAAGGATTTGCCGCAACTGATGCGGTCGAAGGTGAGCGTGCGGGAGAAGATTGAGGCGTGGTATCACCTGACGGCAAACCTGAGCTACCCGCTGATGATCATGCTCTCGGTTCTGCTGCTGCCGGCAATGGTCATCCGCTTTTACCAGGGCTGGTTCCAGATGATGTACATCGACGTGCCGCTGTTTCTGGCATCGACGTTTTCCATCTCCAGCTTTTACCTGGTCTCGCAGAAGGAGCTGTTTCCTGGACGCTGGTGGAGAACATTTTTTTACCTGCCGTTTTTGATGGCACTGGGAATCGGATTGACGATTACGAACTCGAAGGGCGTCATCGAGGCGCTGGTCGGGAAGCAGTCGGCATTTGCGCGTACGCCGAAATACAGCGTGCAGAGCAAGGGACAGAAGAGCGTAGCAGTGCAGGCGGCGCGGAAGTACCGCAAGCGCCTGGGCGTTATCCCGTGGATCGAGCTGGCGGTGGGCTGCTATTTCGCAATGACCGTGTGGTACGCGATGGCCAATGAAAACTACATCACGGTTCCCTTCCTGATTCTGTTTGTTTACGGCTACTGGTACACCGGACTGATGTCTCTGCTGCAGGGACGCTTTGAGCTGTTTGGGCGCACCGACGCGAGCAATGAGTCGGAGCATATCAAGCCCTTCCCGGTTGGGGTTTAGCACGCAATCCCACCTTGCCGCAAATACAGCGGCGAAGGTGGGGCACCCGAACTTTGCCTAATCAGTACAGCAAAACATCTGCTTTTGGGGCAAGCACGCTCTCTTAACGGTTCTGTTTTGGATAGTGAGCTACTTGGCGATTATTCGACAGGAAACATCTACGCTGTTGCGGCCAAAGATCATCTTCTCAGTCGATATCGAGGAATTCCTTCAGGCTCTCACGACGAACAAACAAGATAAGTTCTCCTGGCTCTTGAGAACGTAGCACCTTGGAGTTGCACAGGTTGGATTCAACAACACCAACGGAAAGAATGTTATCTAGGCGTTGAACAGATGTGCCACGAGACCTCCCACTGCAAAGGTATCGGCCCCTTACGTTAACGGCTATCTGCTTGGGTGGTTGTGCGACAGTCGAGAATATACCTTTCTGATCAGTAAGCCCCTGTACGATTGGCTCCGAAGCTGGTCCATTGGAATAGATCACGACGGTGCGTCCTGAAACCGGCTTGCCGCTCTTTCCATCTAACACGAGGACACGGAGGGTGTCCTGCGCGTGGGCAAAGGCTCCAAAAAGAATCCCAATAAATATCGTTGCGAAAACGCGGTGGGTTCGGTTGGTTGCGCTGTTCACGAGTAGCAATCTACTCCGAAGCAGCGGCAATTTCCAGATACCTGTCGAAAACAGGCCAAGGCACTCACTATTCCAAATTGGGAGCAGGTCGTTTAGTTCTTGGGCAGGAAGCGTTTAGTCAGGCAAATCCCGGGCACCCGCGCTCTAGCCCGGCTCCGAAGCGAGGTTTATACTCGGCTTCCATGAAGCTACGCACGCTGTCTTCAACAATTCTCCTGTCCTGCGCCTGCCTGTTATTTAGTTCAGCATTCACAACCGGGCTGTTTGGGCTGGACCGGCAACCGGGTGCGGATTATCGCGCACGAAGGGTTGCGCTCTCCAATAAGCTGAACGGCGGCGTGGCTGTGCTGTTTGCGGCGACGGAGGCAGAGGGCCCCAACGATGTTTATGGCTTCCGGCAGGACAACGATTTCTTCTACCTGTCGGGATGGACGGAGCCAGGGGCAGCGCTGGTGATTGCACCGGCGATGGAGGTCGAAGGGAGCACTCCGGCGCGGCCGTATGCGGAGGTCCTGTTTCTTCCGGCGCACAGCTTGAGCCAAGAAAAATGGACGGGACCGAAGCTGGGGCCGGAAGATCCGCAGGCGGCGGAGATCACCGGCTTTGATCGCGTGGCGAGCCTGGACCAGATGCCCGAAGTGCTGCGGCAGATTGTTCCGCAGTCGCGGGTTGAGATCTACAGCGCGATGGCTACGGCTCCTGAGAGCACTCCCTCAACGGCTCCGCTGGAGTGGCTAAAGCGGAGCAACGTCTTCCCGGTGCGGGTAAGCTACCAGGGCGTGGAGGACAACATCGCGGAGCTGCGCAAGCACAAGGACAGCGGCGAGATCGAACGCATCCGCCACGCTACCCAGGCTTCCATTGCCGGACAGCGCGCGGCGATGCAGGCGATGCGTCCGGGAATGTACGAATACCAGATTGCGGCGGTGATGAAGTACAAGTTCGAGGAGGATGGCTGTGAGCGTCCGGCATATGCGCCGATTGTGGGTTCGGGATTCTACTCGACGGTGCTGCACTATTCGGAGAATTCGCACCAGATCCACGATGGCGATGTGGTGGTGATGGACGTGGCGGGCGAGTACGCGATGTATGCCAGCGACATTACCCGCACCCTACCCTCCAACGGACACTTTACGGCCCGCCAGCGTGAGATCTACAACGTTGTGCTGGGCGCGCAACAGGCGGCGATGCACGCAGTGGTGGCGGGCAAAAGCACGCTGACCGGACGAGGGCCGGAATCGCTCTTTACGGTCGCGTTGAACTACATCAACAGCCATGGGAAGGATTTGCACGGTGAGCCGCTGGGCAAGTATTTCATCCACGGACTGGGGCACAGGGTTGGGCTGGAGGTGCACGACGTGGGCACCGGGCCGCTGGACAAGGGAGATGTGTTCACGATTGAGCCGGGAATTTATATTCCCGAGGAAAAAATCGGAGTGCGGATTGAAGATATTTTAATGCTCGATGAGGAAGGTAAGCTGGTGAACCTGACTGCCGAACTGCCGCATACGGCGGAGGATGTGGAAGCGGCGATGAAGAAGAAGTGAAGGATGCGCATCTGAGATGGAAGTGAGCTGTTGTGCGCTTCGCCGAAATGCGCGGGGTGGATGAGCGCGATCGCGCTAGCGGTGATCGCGTTCGGGGCCGTTGTCCCGCTTCCACAGACGGAACCAGGGATCATTGCCATGCTGCTCGTCGTGCTTCTGGTTAGCGGCCTTCCAGTCGGGCATCCGGAGGGGTCGCTTATCGGGCAGCGCGAGCAGGTGCTCGAGCATTTCAATGTCGGCGATAGTCTTTTCCGGGTCCATACAATATCAATGATTAGATGCCAGTCAGCCGCAACTACCACTCCATAATAAGACGAAGCTCAAGCGATTGCACGTCCAGCGACACACCTGTTTTTCTCCTCAACGCGGTCTGTTGCCGACGCGAATTGTAGCACTCTCAAACAGTTTTGGCGCTTATGAAAGACCTTAGAACTTGAGGCCCAGCGCCTTTGTCGCAAACTCCACCAAGGGCGTCATGCTCCGGCAGGCTGTGGTGAAGTCGTGCATGAGCTGCGGACCGCAGAGCTGCTCCTCGGTGAGGGGGACGGAGGCGATATAGTCCTTGCGTTTCAGATCCTCGATGAGCGGATGCTCGGAGCAGAATCCCTTGGGCGGCCGGGTCAGGCTCTCGCCTTCGAGTTCCAGCTTGCGGCAGGCTTTCTTCCACTTCTCCGGCTCGGCGACGATCGCGGTTCTGATCTTTGTGAGCGCGCGGTTGTCCGGGTGCCAAATTCCGGCGGCAACGAAACAGCCGTCCGGTTCAAAATGCAGATAGAAGACGGGAGCGTGGGCGTCTTTGCCGCTCTCGTGAGAGAAGTGAATCCCGATATGCGTTTTGTAGGGGAGCTTGTCGGAAGAGAATCGCGTGTCGCGGTAGATGCGGAAGAGCGAGCCGCGCGTGGGTCTGGGGTCGGCGACAAAATGCGGGCTCAGCTTGGCCAGGTGCGGCGCAAAGGCGCTGATGAAAAGCATGGCGGGTTCGACCACGAGTTGCTGATAGCGCGCCTTATTGCGGGCAAACCACTCGCGGTTGTTGTTGCGCTTGAGTTGGCGGAGAAACTGGAAGAGCTCGGGTTGGAAGAAAGATACCGAGTTGGCAGCTCTGGTCATGGCGCTCCTAGACTACAACTTGCTGCGAGAAACTCAAGGGCGCCCGTGATTGAATACTGCTGGGCGATGGACAACCTGCGGCACAATCGCCCGTAGCGTTGCAATCCTGATGGCGGCAGTTCTCACCGAAACCATGGGCCGGCACTGGCTACCCGCAGCGCGAGTAGCCGGAACGCGATTTTCCCGCGCCAGCGGCGAGAACTCAGCACATAGTTATTTTGTTGCTTTGGCAGCTTGAGCCATGGCGGCCATTTTAGCCAACCGCTTCTGAATCATAATCACTCGCTTGCGCATATCCGGCGAGCTGTTGACGGCCTTTTCGACGCCGGCAAAGAAAGCGGGATTTTCCATTTGCTGCCGCAATTCGGCAAGGAAGGGCTTGTATTTGGCGTAGACAAATACCATCTCGCCGTTCCATGCGAAGAAGAGACCGGGGTGGACGATGCCGTTGAGGACGAAGGAGGCCGCATTCTCCCAGAAAGAAAAAACCTGGCGCACCCAAGCGTTCTCCGGCGTGCCTATCGCCTGCGTGAGTTTGAGAAAGTCATCGATGCTCTGAGGCTGGAATTGAAAGTTGACGAAGTTGCGCGCCTTGCGCATTTCGGCTTCGCGGCGCAATTCGTAGAGCTTCATACAGAGTTCTGCATCGGTTGCGGTCGCTTTCCTGCTCTTGGCCATTTGCGGCTCTCCTTTAGATCGGGTGTTCATTTTAACTTCCAACAGCCCTGGACTCTATACCCCGCGAAGGAGTGTGGTCAACGGCACGCATGAGGCGGATATCGGGTGAGCTTCACTGCTTGCGCAGAGCCGTGTTCAGTGCCACGGCGGCGCGAATGAGCGCCTTCAACGCTTTTTCATCAATCTTTTCGCCCTCATGGAAGTCGATGGCACGCCTGGTGTTGCCTTCGAGGCTGGAGTTGAAGAGGCCTGAAGGGTCCTCCAATGAGGCGCCCTTGGCGAAGGTCATCTTCACGACATTCTTGTACGTCTCACCGGTGCAGATCATTCCGGCGTGCGACCACACCGGAACCCCTCGCCACTTCCACTCCTCGACCACTTCGGGGTCGGCCTGCGTGATGAGAACTCGGAGCCGAGCGAGCGTCTCGCCCCGCCAATCACTCAACTCCTTGATTCTCGCATCTATCAGTTGAGAGGGAGGGTCTCCTCCTTCTCCTTGCTTCGAGCCGCTCTTCATCCTATCCCGCTTGGTGCAACGACTACTTGCTGCTGATGACTACTCGCTCGGGAGAGGGAGGAATCTCATGCAGTTGGGCTGACTGGAAACCCGCGTTGCTGAACATTTGTTCCAACTCGGGGAAGGTGTAGGCATCACCTTCCGGGGTGCTTGCCAGCATGATCAGCGAAAACTCCGCTGCCATTGGGGGCGTTAGCCGGTCATTGTCAGGAACAAATTCCAAGGTAACGGCGCGGCCGCCGGGCCGCAATGCCCGATGTACTTTGCGTAACAGCGATTGGTTGGTCTCGGTGTTGAAGTGGTGCAAGAAGTTGGTGAGCATTACGATGTCATACCCTTCACCGAATTCGACCTCAAAGGCGCTGCCCTCGACGGTGCGGTAGCGATTGCCGATACCGGCTTTGGCAGCGTTGTCGCGCGCCACGGCGAGGACATTCTGCCAGTCAACTGCCACGATCTCCGCGTTGGGGTTGTGACGAGCGAGAGTGATTCCATACATCCCGTGCCCGGCGGCGATGTCGAGCACTTTGCACTTTTGCATGGCATCGACGCGGAGTAATCGCGCGATCAACTCAGCGTCCATTGCGGCCAAGGGCGCCATGGAGCGCGCAAACTCAACCCACACCGGATGCTCAGGTGCAAGCGTGCCCTCGGCGTTCACGGTTCCACCTTTGCGCACACACCCGGCAAGGTCCCGGAAGTTCTCCATCAGCATCGGGCTTCCGAGAAAGAAGGCTGTGCTTCCCATAAAGGTGGGCGATTTGCGATTGAGAAACTTGGCGGCGCCCGGTGTCGCAGAATAGCGCCCATTCTCGCGCACGAGAAATCCCTCGATGGTCAGATAGTCGCAGAGGATGCGCACGCCACGGGTGGACGACTGTAGGCGCAGCGCCAGCGATTCCGCGCTGTGGCTGGCTTCGGAAAGTAGTGTGAAGAGGTCAAGTTCCATTGCAGCTTTCAACGCGGCACCCTGCTTGTATGCAGTCATGCAGTTGAAAAACCGTTGCGGGAAGGGCTGCTCTGCCACAGGTGTTTGCGATTGCACTGATACGGACAGGTCGGGTCGGGTGTTGCTGGCCATTGGGGCATTACCTCCAGAACTGAGTTGCAGCATGTGTTTTGAAGGCTGGCGAGCAAAGCAGGTTTTCCGCTTGACCTGAGTGTTTGAAATTTTCGGCGGCAATATCCAGAGCGCGTGGTGCAACCCGCTTCCTCCTGCGTACCACTCAAATACACAGAGGAAATCACCATGAGAAGGATTGTGCTGCTTAGCGCGATAATGGTGCTGTGTGCGGTGTGGGCGATGGCTCAGTACAACAGCGACTCAAACAGCGAGAGCAATACACCTGCAACCGAGATGATCCTTGTAGGGTGCCTCGACGGAGCCATTGGGAATTACACTCTGACCGATGCTGCGGGAGCTACCTATCGACTAACGGGGAGCACGGAGCAGTTCAGGGCACACAATGACGAGACTGTGCAGGTGACGGCCAAAGTCACACCGGTTGTGCATGTGCCCGGCGCCATGAGCGAAGGCCTCGAGACGCAACCAACGTTGTCGGTTACTTCGGTTAAGCGGATTTCCGGCGTTTGCGGAGATACGAATAGCCTTCCATGAGCGGCGGTGGCGCCCGTGGACTCTCGAATCAGGGCGGCGACTCTGGGCTGTGAAGCAGGCCCGCACGCCTGACTGCAGACCGTGCGGTGCAGCGCGCACCAGCGAGGGATCCGGAGGCGCAGGGATGGAATTTTTTCCGCAGGACCAGGCATTTCTTCCTCTCTGACTTATTTCGGTGAGCTGATCTCCGGCAGCCCTTTGCAGCGATTGCCTTTTGCAACGACTGCTTTGGCATGGTTATTGCTCACTACAACTTCAGTCAAGCAATGGGGGTAGCTATGAGGGACGTGATGCGGGTGGTGTGCGCGCTGGTGCTTTCTGCTTTGCTGTTTCCTGCCGCTTGCCGCGCCAGTAACGCTGTGACGGGAGAGATCGAGTTTGAGGGGAAATCGAACGTTGAGAGAAGCTCCGGAGTGTGGGTTGACGGACAGTACGTGGGATATATGAAAGAACTTACAGGATCGAAGAAGGTGACACTTTTGCCCGGCAAACACACGATCGTGATCCGTCAGGCCGGCTATAAGGACTTCACGGACGAGGTGACTCTCCAGCCGGGAAAAAAGCAGGTTGTAAGCGTTGCCATGGAGAAGGCCATTACAGGACCACTGCCACGAACAACCTCGACGGTCAAAATCTCGGCCTACCCTTCGAGGGCTGCGGTTTTTGTGGACGGTCTTTATGTCGGCCATGTTGATGAGTTCAATGGCGTGGGTCGAGGAATGCTTGTCGCGCCCGGAGTACATCGAATCACGATTGCTCTTCCGGGTTACGAAACTTTCGAGGCGGAGATCAGTCCACAACCAAAACAAAAGGTGGAGATCAAGACAAACCTGCTGAAGAGCAATGTACCCCTCACCGCCCCGATGCTCGACCCGAGAGAGAGCGGCACCGCGTCGTCGCCCGCTGCTGGAAACATGGGAGTTCAGCCGAATTAGACGGCTTCAGAGACGCGGCCACCAGCGAGCTACGTTGCGGCAATACTGTTCGTACTCAGCCCCGAACCTTTTGTTGAGCGCAGTTCGCTGGAGGCGCGAAGACGCCATCCTGGCGCCGGCTGAAGCAGGTACTTGGAGCACGCGAAGCGCGAACGTCTGGTCCGCACTCTGTTATGCTAGAGCCTTGTGATCATCAAGGCTCTTTTTGCGATCCTGATATTGTCTTCGGTGGCTTTGATGGCCGTGGCGATTGCCGTGGCGGTTCGCGTCTGGCGGCAGTTGAAGTCGCGGCGGGCGCGCCCTGGCAGTTCCGCAGAGGCTTTGCAGGCTAGCGAGAAGAAGCGTTCGTCATAGCTGCTTCGGCGATGATTGCGGCGGGCCGGAAAGCGGTTCGTGAGAGTTGAAGTTTTGCGCCGCACGGCTCGCCTGGGCGGTACGTCTATCGCATACTTAAGGGCGGCCTGGAGGCCGCGGAAAAAGGTCTATGAGCAGCAGTTCTGAAACAATCGAAATCAAAATTGCACACAGTCCGGATTCGGACGATGCGTTTATGTTCTACGGGCTGGCGACCAACAAGATTCGGGTACCCGGACTGAAGTTCACCCACGTGCTTTGCGACATCGAGACGCTGAACCACAAGGCGATTGCAGAAGCGTATTACGAGGTGACGGCAATTTCGTTCCACGCCTATCCGTACCTGCAGGAGCGCTATGCGCTGATGTCCTGCGGCGGCAGCGTGGGCGATGGCTACGGGCCGATGATCATTGCGCCAAAGGCCTACACCCTTGACGAGGTGAAGAAGCTTAAAATCGCCATCCCAGGCACGCTGACCACCGCCGTGCTGGCGCTCAAACTGTTTGCGCCTGGGATTCAGACCGAAGTGGTGCCCTTCGACAAGATCATGCCCGCCGTGCTGGCAGGCAAGTACGATGCTGGACTGATCATCCATGAGGGCCAGCTTACCTATGACAAGTGCGGGCTGAATCGCATTGTCGACCTGGGGAAATGGTGGCGCGAGCTGACCGGCCTGCCGCTGCCATTGGGCGCCAATGCAATCCGCAAAGACCTGGGGCCAGAGACGATTGCCAAGGTTTGCAAGGCGCTGCGCGACAGCATTCAGCACGCGCTGGACAACCGCGAGCAGGCGCTGCAATACGCCATGCAGTTTGCCCGCGACCTGGATGCCAGGGACGCCGACAAATTTGTGGGCATGTACGTGAACGAGCGCACTCTGGATTACGGCAACGACGGGCGCGAGGCCGTGGCCAGACTGCTCAACATGGGCCATGAAAAAGGCATCATCCCTGCCGCTCTCAAACTGGAGTGGGTAGGCGACTCGGCTGCGACGAAGAAGGCGTAGCCCCTTCTGCCGACTATGGCAGTTGGGGGCACCTGCTCGGTGAAGGAAAACTTAGCTCTGGTGGTGACAGGCTCCGTGCGATGCGCGGAGCTTTTCTTTTGCTACCTCACGGGCACATCCCAGGAAAATTTTGGAAAGATGTCCACGGGAACGTCTTTGGTTGAGTCGAGCGCGGATTGCAGGGCGGGCGGTACCGAGCTGTAGCGGGCAAACCATTGCTCGGCGCGAGCACGGTCGCCGGTGGCTTCGATCTCCAGCAGTTCCCTGGTCAGCGATTCGATGGCGGCGGGAAACTTGCCGAAGTCTAGGGCGAAGACGACGCGCGCGGTGCCGAGGCTGAGGGTTCCGGCATGGGGCACGATGGCACCCTGGGCGAGGAGGTAGTTGAACTCCATCAACTGAGCGCGGGCATGGGCTTCAGCGGGACCGAAGCGCACCGAGCGCAGGATGCCGGCGAGATAGGAGGCGTCAAACTCCTGCGCGCGTTCGGCGGGCAGCACCTGGTGCGCGATGAGCCAGCGCAGGCAGTACATTCCGGTTACATCGGCCTTGGCCTCTTCCAGCGCGGAAAAGATGGGGCCGAGCGACTCGCGGATGGAGAGCAGGTTGCCGCCAACACGGGCCGAGGTGGGACCGAGGTCATGGCTGATCTCATGCAGGATCACCACGGTCATGTAGCCGCCGGCGGTGGGCAGGCGGGACTGCGATGGCTCCATCAGCTTGTGAGCCAGCGGCAGGAGGACGTGGTTGACGCGCGCGTCCATGAAGTTTTTGAAGAAGATCTTCTTGGTGCCTTTTTCCTGGTGGATGCGCGGATCAATGGGGAGACTGGCGGCGACGGCCTGATAGCCGTGCAGGAAGTCTCCGGTGCGAAAGGGCGAATCGACGACCTCCATGGGCTGGGGCTGGCCGCGCTTCTCGGGCTTATCGACGGCAGCGAGCGGAAGCGCCATCTGAAGCTGCGGAATGTATTGCTGAAAGATCTCGAGGTTGCGGCTCTCGGCTTCATTGCGAATCAGAATGGCCGCGCCATAGGAGGTCTTCACTCCGAGAAGCTGATCGAGATAGACAAGGCCGGGAGCAAAGATCAGATCGATCTTCGGCGATTTCAGATCGAGCCAGAGCAGATCGCTTTTGTAGTAGTCATCGCTGAGCAGGGCATCGGCGCGGGCGCGCAGGAACTCGGCAAAGGCCACATCGTCGCTGAGCGCGGCGGCTTCACGCAAAGCCTTCGCCGCCTCCAGAAGTTGCGTGCGGTAGGCCGAGTGGTAGGGCAGGCCGACGAGTTCCGATCCCATCTGGCGAACGAGGGTGTACGGGCTGTAGAGTTCAGCGCGCGAGCCGGGATGAGCTTCGACGTAGCGCTCGATGCTCGGGCGGGTGACGCCGGTGGCATAGAAGGCGCGTCCCGGGGGCGCAGGCTGGTTGGTGATGAAGCTGCGATTGCCGTCCAGCAGATCGTACTGGCCGCCGTTGATGAAAAGATAGCGCAGGATCTGCTGATCGCGCGGCGTGTGCGAGCCTTTGAGCTGCGCCTCCAAGGTGAGCGCGTAGGGATCGCTTTGCCGCCAGTAGATGGAGTCGAGTTGGCGCGCGGCCTCCACCAGTTTGTCGATCATTTTGACTTGGCGCGGCGAAAGCCCCGGGGTGCGAAAGGGCATTTCCACGCTGGGCCATCGCGCGATGCGGCTGGCAAGATCGGCAGGTGCTTTGATTTTCGCACCGCTTGGAGCCGAGCCGCCAATAGGAAATTTTCTGGGCGGCGAGAGCTGGCGCGACTGGGCCTGGGCCGGGGCGCAGAACGCCGACAGGCAGAGCGCCGAGACGCAAAACAGTGACGCGGCGCGAGCAGCAGAGAAGAGAGCGGAGCGCACAATGAGCAAGGATTCCTTCGGCCAGATTACGGTCTCAGCTCGATTGTAACAATCCGGAAGCTTTCCTTGGCGGCCTCCGCATCTCGCATCCTTTACACTGTTTCGGTATGCCGATGAGCGATGCATGGAAGAACTCGCGCCAGACGTTGATGATCGATGCCGATGACACGCTGTGGGAAAACAACATTTACTTTGAGCGCGCGATTGCGAACTTTATCTCGTTCCTCAATCACCGGCACTTCAGCCCCGCCGAGGTGCGGCGGAAGCTGAATGAGGTGGAGCACGAGAACATTGCGAAGCTGGGTTATGGGCTGAACAGCTTTGCGGCGGCGCTGGTGGGGACCTTCGAGCGGCTCTCCGTGGACCCGCTGACGCCCGCGCTGCATGAGACCATTCATGGCATTGCCCAGACCATCGCCGAGCAGCCCATTGAGTTGCTGAAGCACGTGGGACCGACTCTGGACGCGTTGCGCGGCCGGCACAGGCTGCTGCTGGTGACCAAGGGCAACGTGCGCGAGCAGACGGGCAAGGTGGAGCGCAGCGGACTGAAGCCGTATTTTGAGGCCGTGGAGGTGGTGGCGGAGAAGAACGCGGAGAGCTACCACACCATTGTCGGTAAATATGGGCTGGAGCGGAGCACAACCTGGATGGTGGGCAATAGCCCGAAGTCGGACATCAATCCGGCGATTGCCGCGGGACTGAACGCGGTGTTTATTCCGCACGCCAAGACTTGGATTCTGGAGCATGCGGAGCTGTGCGCAGCGCCGGAGCCGCAGAGACTGCTGACGCTGGAGCGGTTTCAACTGCTGAGTGAGGTGTTCTAGGATTGCTGCCCGTGGCAGAGTTCACGGGCTCTTTGGAGCAGGAGCGGAGGCGGCGTTGGTTTGGCGAGAATTTCGAATTCATAGCCGCGACTACGGGCATTCTCCAGGAGACCTGGGGAGGCAGCGTTGCCGGAGAAGAGAAGTATTTTGCAGCTCGGCAGGAATTCAAGGATGCGAATTGCCGCCTCAATGCCGTTCACGTTGGGCATGAAAACGTCGCTGATGATGAGATCGGGATTTTCCCGTCGCGCGCGCTCGATGGCTTCGCTTCCGTCATAAGCGGCAAAGGCATCGAAGCCGTCCCGGTTCAGAATGACGACCAGAGTGTCGGCAATCAGGTGCTCATCATCGACTACAAGCACCCGCTTTTTTCGCTCACCCGTTCCCGCATATCCGCGCTCGGCACACTCCGGCTCGTTTGAGCCAGAGGACATGCCCGGATGCCGCGAGTGCGTCGAATTCTGTTGTGTCATCTCTTGATCGCCGCGTCCGAAGAAAACAGTGAAAGGGGATGAACACGGCACGTGTGTCCAAATTCGGATGCCTTTCTTAAGCAGAACTGTAGCGCTCTGACGATTATGATGCAAGTACAAACGTCCATAGATCCAAGTAAATGAAGTCTCTACATCTGGCTCAAGACATTAAAACTGTATAGGTGAGGCGGTCAGCGACGCATTGGCGCTCCGTCTTGTAAGCGAGACAGAGTGCTCTATCTGAAGTCAGAAAAGAGGCTGAGGTCGTGACGCGATGCACAGGTTGCAGGATATCAGGCGTTAAGCCGGTAAGGATCGCAGGCCTATCCTGAGGAACTCCGACATCCTACGAGCAATCAAGGGGGCGAATCTCTGGATCAGGATTTCAGGAAGACATCGTCGCCGTGGATCACCAGTTCGAAGAGCTTCACAGATGCGCCGGGGCGATTGACGCAGCGGCCGTTCGAGAGTACGAATTCCCATCCATGCCAGGGACAGACGAGTCTTCCGCTTTCGATCACACCCTCCGACAGCGGGCCGCCTTTGTGCGGGCAAACATTGCCCAGGGCTGTGAATATTCCTCCGGAGTTGGCGACGCAAACCGAGGCGGAGCCGAAGGGGAATTCGCGCAACTCGCCCTCGGGCGGGAGTTCGGAGAGGCCGGCAATTCGGGTGAGACTCATTCCCGCAACATAGCACAGAACATACTCGCGCCACCGCGAGGGCAGGCGATGTTTGAACAGCCGTTCTTTTTGCCGCTTTCTGCTGATAATCTCCCTCATCTTCGCGCCAGCGATGCCCAGCTCAATGGCGATTTCACAACAATTACCAATGTGATTGCGGGTACAATCGCGGCTGACGTAACGCGAACGCAGGAATACGCAGTCGTTTTTATCGTGTTGTACTTCGTCGCTGTGCTCGTATTCGTGCCGAGGTTTGACTTGAAATGCAACCAATGGCACGAGGAGAAAACTGATGAACAAGAAGACCTATCCGTTGATATACGCTGGCAAGAAACAGCAGTTTGCCCGGTCCGTAGTCGTGGGTAACCTGGTATTTCTTTCCGGCTCTAGCGGCCGCACCATGGAGACTGGAGACGTCTCCTCAGACAAACTGGTTGACCAGATGATTGTTGCTCTGGACAAGATTAGAGCGGCCCTGAAGGAAGTCGGGACGTCCATGGAAAACATAGTAAAGACCACAATCTATCTGAAACACCTGGAAGATTATGGCATCATGCGCCAGACAGAAAGAGACTACTGGCAGAGATACGCCCCCAGCCTGCTGGAAGAACCACCTGCCAGTACCTTCATGCAGCCAGCCTCCCTCTCCCAGCCCAACATGCTGGTTGAGATTGATGCGATTGCTATGATTCCGTAGTCTAGGAACATTCCTGAATCGTCACTTTACGCCGTATTGCAAGCTAGTTCTACGTTAGTTGAATACTACAGCCCAAGGCACTCAGAATCTCACATTGAGATTAATGGTTCGTTCGGTCCTTGGGGGCAGATGCGTCGCCCTTAGTACGCGCAGAGCTTCTGGATGGCGGCAAAGATGTCGTCGGTTTGCGGCAGGATCACGTTTTCCAGCAGTGGCTGGTAGGCGACGAAGGTGTCTTTGGCGGCGAGGCGCTCGACCGGCGCGTCCAGTTTGTCAAAGAGTTCGCTGGCGATGCGGGCCGCGATCTCAGCGCCGTATCCCCAGCTCTGCATGTCTTCGTGAACAATCAGCACGCGGCTGGTTTTGCTGATCGAGGCGGCAATGGCCTCAAAGTCGTAGGGGTTCAGGGTGCGCAGATCGAGCACCTCCACGCTGATTCCCTGCTCGCGCTCGAGTCGCTGGGCAGCCTGCAGGGAGCGCGGAACAGTGGCGCCGTAGGTGACGACCGTGATGTCGCTGCCCTCTTTCCAGAGGCGCGCCTTGCCGAACGGAATCATGTACTCGGGACCGGGGTAGGGGGCGCGTCCGAAGGACTCGCGATAGAGACGCTTGTGTTCGAGGAACATGACCGGGTCATCGCAGCGGATGGCGGTGCGTAACAGGCCCGCGGCATCCAGCGCGTTGGAGGGAAACACGACGTGCATGCCGGGAGTGTGGGTAAAGATGCTCTCGCCGCACTGCGAGTGATAGACGGCACCGCCCGTAAGATAGCCTCCAATGGCGACGCGAACCACGGCCGGGCAGGAGAAGGCACCGTTGGAGCGCCAGCGGATCAGCGGCAGCTCATTGCGAAGCTGGTGCATGGCCGGCCAGATGTAATCGAAGAACTGAATCTCGACCACCGGCTTGAGTCCCCGCACCGCCATGCCCACGGCGCGGCCGACGATGTTGGCTTCGGCGAGCGGGGAGTTGAAGACGCGGTCAGAGCCGAAGGCGCACTGCAGACCGCTGGTGAGCTTGAAGACTCCTCCCTTGCCCTTCACCTTCTTCTCTTCGACGTACTCGATCTCGGAGCAATCGGCTACATCTTCGCCAAAGATGACGATGCGCTCGTCGTGCTTCATCTCGTCGCGCAGGCACTTGTTGATCAGATCGGCCATGGTGCGGTCTCCGCCATCGGAGACGGCGGGAGAATCGAAGCGCTTGTCGGTGGGCCTCAGCTGCTCCGAATAGACGTTGAGGGCATAGCTGGAGGGCTCCGGAAATGCTGCATCGAGCGCCGCATCGGCGGCGGCTTGCACCTCGGCATCGACCTCGCGGTGTAACTTCTGTACTGTGGCGGCGTCGAGAATACCTTCGGCGATCAGGAACTTCTGCAGGCGCGTGATGGGATCGCGCTCGGCATCCTGCTTGCGCTCGCTTTCGGGACGGTAGAGCTTCTCGTCATCGGAGAGCGAGTGGGAGTAGGGGCGAATGACGTGGCCGTGCACCAGCGCAGGACCGTTGCCGGAGCGGACGTACTCGACGGCGCGGCGCATGGCAGCAAGGCTTTCGAGCAGATCGGTGCCGTCACATTCCTCGAAGTGGAAGTTGGGGAAATTGGCCACCAGGGGACTGATGTTGCCGCCCGGCGTCTGGTAGCGGACCGGAACGGAGATGGCGTAGCCGTTGTCCTCGATGAGGTAGAGCAGGGGCAGCTTTTCGCTGGAGGCGGTGTTCAGCGACTCCCAGAATTCGCCCTGTGAGGTGGTGCCGTCTCCGGCGGAGACGTAGGTGAGCTCGTCGGCGTGGTGCTGCACGTCCTTGAACTCGCGGTAGTCGCCGCTTTGCCTGGCATCTGCCGCGGGATGCTGATTGAAGTAGCGCCCCGCCTCCGCCGAGCCCACGGCTTGCAGAAATTGCGTCCCGGTGGGTGACGAGGTGGTAAAGATATTGTGCTTCCGGCTGCCCCAGTGCGATGGCATCTGGCGTCCGCCGGAGGCTGGATCATCGGCGGCGCCGACGGCCTGCAGCAGCATGGCTTGAGGGGTGACGCCGAGGGCAAGGCAGAGGGCGCGGTCGCGATAGTAGGGGAAAAACCAGTCATAGCCGGAGCGCAGGTGAGCGGCGGCGGCCAGCAGCAACGCCTCATGCCCGGCGCAGGAGATCTGGAAATATATCTTCTGCTGACGCTTGAGCATGATCTCGCGGTCGTCAATGCGGCGCGAAAGATACATCAGCCGATAGATCTCCAGCAATTGCTGCGGAACCAGCCCCTCGTAAGTCTTTTCCGCCGTGACTGCCGGTTCGCTCTGCACAACCTTCGAAGCCATGCGCGCTTTCCTCGATGAAGATGCGGGCCGCTCCCGATGGATGCGAAGAGGCCCCGGGTGGACGCATAATTCTATCCGAAACCGCCGGGGCGCCCAGACGAGGCGGTCGAGCAGCGAATATACTACGACTTAAGATGATTCAGACTCGGCGACCGATTCCTGCTACACAGATAAAACTGCTGCTCTGGGACCTAGACGGTACGCTGGTGGACAGCGAACTGGATCTTGCCCATGCCGTCAACGCCATGCTGCGCCACTTTAACGGCTCCGAACTGCCGATTGAGGTGGTGGCCAGCTATATTGGCGACGGTGCGCCCATGCTGGTGCGCCGCGCCCTGGGAGATCCGCAGGACGAAGCCTACGTAAAGCGCGCGATCGAATACTTTATGCACTACTATCGCGAGCACAAACTGGACAATACCTACGTCTATGCGGGGATGATGGATACGCTGAAGGCGATCCGCGAGCGCAGCGACATCAAGATGGCAGTGCTGACCAACAAGCCTATCGTGCCTTCGCGGGGCATCTGCGAGGGCCTGCAACTCACTCCACTGATGACCCAGATCTACGGCGGCAACAGCTTCCCGACCAAGAAGCCCGATCCACACGGCGCGCGCGTGCTGCTGCAGGAACACGGCGTGAAGGCAGCGCAAGCCATCATGATCGGCGACTCGCAGAACGACGTGCTGACGGCCAACAATGCGGGAATGTTCTCCGTGGGCGTGACCTACGGCTTTTCACCGGAGTCGCTGGCCATCCATCCGCCCGATGTACTGATCGACCGGCCCGGCGAGTTGCTGGAGGTGCTGGGACTGGCGACGGGAGTGGTTCCGGCATGGCGGTAGTCCTTGCATCGGCCTTTCGGAAGCCAGCGTTTTTTTCTACTTGGCTTTTCCCTTCATTTCGATCTGCACAAGATGAAGCTCAGTGGTGCCTGCATTTTCCACGGCGTGGGTCGTTGGCCCCAATGAGACGGCTGTACCAGCTTTGCCCTCGCGTAGTGCTGTTTTCCCGTCAGAAGACGTGACCTTTATCTTGTAATCGGTCACGTAATAGACAACGTTCTCCGGATGCGAATGCATTGCTACTTTCTGTCCGGGCGGTATGCGAACATCAAGCACGCGAACCTGATCATTATCGAGAATTACTTTGTGTGTCTCCGGCCCTCCGTCGACTTTCGTGACGTCTTGTGCGAGAACCGTAGAGACCGCCAAACACAAAACGCACGTCAGCAAAAATATTCGGCGCAACTTTTCCATGTACTTACCTTTCTGGGCTACGAATCGGCAGCAGGACGGAACAGATTCACCAGTGCAAAACAGGGTTGTACAGAGCGGCCCCAATTCGGCCAGCGTGGTTTGCCGAGAGGAAATATAGATCGCCAAGTCTTAGGGCTGTATCTGAAGCGCCCACTGGTGGGGGTCTGTTGGTGAAGGTGCTCATTGCGGGCGCTTCGGATACAGCGACTTGAAGGAAGCCGCCCTCCGGGACTATGGGATTTGTATGCGGCTAAGCCGGTTTTGATTGTTGTGCGATGGCACTCCGCCACCAGTGTGCTGGCACACCAACGGGCATTCGTAGGTGGAAGTATCGTAGCAGTATGCGTCGGAGGATCTGGAACTGTGCGCAAGACCAGGGTCTGAGAAAAACGAAGCACAGAGGGACTGTGCGTGCCGCTGCACGAGGGATGTTCGAGGCTGGAGATGTGACTTCATGCTGCGCTCCGACAAGGATGAGGGGGAGATCGTCAGGAAGAGTTGTGCGCTAGAGAGTCGCTCGATGACGTGCATGGTGCCACCACAGACGGGGCACATGCATAGCGAATCAATGGAGAGCGCGGCCGACGAGGCCGCGCTCTCTGTTCGTTGCGCTAAATGAGGGAGTAGATGGAAACAGAGTGGAAGAAGCTCGGCTCGTCGCCGATTGGCAAGGAAGCCGAAGTTGCGGATGCGGACGAAGCCGCGTGGCAACACGTGGAGCAGGAAGCGGCGGAGGAACTCATCGACCGGCAGAGCCATGAGCCGCTTTCGGTTGCCGTGTGCGGAATCGCGCCATCGGAAAGTGACTTTGCCATCGGCAAGAGCAAGCAACCGGTGGTTGGAGATGGCAACGCGGTGGGTGTAGTTGCCGAGATAGCGCAACACGTGTTCCGGTCCACCGAAGGGGGGCTTGGAATAGACCACCCAGTCCTTGCGGAACAGCACTCTGAGCCAGGATGCGAAGGCCTGCGGCTCGGCAAGCGGCGCGAGCTGGCCGTGGAACTCAAGCGTGGCATCGCGGAAAGCGGTCTTGAGTGCGGCGACGAACTTGCCGCGGAAGACGCGGCTGAGCACCTTGACGGGCAGGAAGAACGATTGACGGGATGAGATCCAGTGAGCGTGACCGGGACCAAGGCCGCCAGCGGCGACCACGCAGTGCACATGGGGGTGATGTTGGAGTCGCTGATCCCAGGTATGAAGTACGCTGAAGAAGCCGATCTCGGCTCCGAGGTGACGGGGATCGCTGGCGATCTCCAGCAGAGTTTCGGCGCTGGCGTGAAACAGCAGGTTGTAGATCAGCCGTTTGTTCTGCAGCGCGAGTGGGGCCAGTTCTCGCGGTAGCGTGAAGACAACGTGGACATAGCGGGTGGCGAGCAGTTCGCGTTCCCGCGCCTGAAGCCAGCGCATGCGGGCATTGCCCTGGCACCGTGGGCAATGCCGGTTGCGGCACGAGTTGTACGAGATGGCAGTATGTCCGCATTCCGCGCACTGATCGCGATGTCCGCCCAGCGCGGCAGTGCGGCAGCGCGTGATGGCCAGCAACACTTTTTCGTGTTGCCCGTTGATCCACCGGCGACTGCGTTCAACAAAGGACGGTCCTGCATGGCGAACGATATCGGCCACCTCCAGAGGAAGCCGGTTCATTCGTGCTTTGCTCGTCCTCCCTGCTCGCGGATGGTAAGCGCATCCAGAGGACTGGCCGTCACGCTGAGATGCTTGCTGGATAAATGCAGATAGATGGTGGTTTCTTCGAGGTCACGATGACCGAGCAACATCTGGATGGTACGCAGGTCGGTACCGGCTTCCAGAAGATGCGTGGCAAAGCAGTGTCGAAGCAGGTGGGGGTAGATACGCTTCTTATCCAGGCCGGCACGTTCGGCGGCGCTCTGGCAGGCCATCCATAGGACCTTGGTGGTTACCGGACGGCTGGATGTGTGCCATGCGTTGCCAGGAAAGAGCCACTCGGTGGGCCTGCGCCGGAGTCCTCGCCAATAATCGCGAAGTGCATCAAGGAGCTTCTGGCTCAACATCACGTCCCGGTCCCGGTTGCCCTTGCCGCCATGAATGTGAACGACCATGCGCCGGCTATCGATGTCACAGACCTTCAAATGAGCCGCCTCGGCGCGGCGTGCTCCGGTGGCATAAAGGGTCATCAACATGGCGCGATGAAATGTGCTGTCGGCTGCGTCGATGAGTCGAGACACCTCCTCCGGACTCAGAATCTCCGGCAGCCGGATCACCTTCCTCGGGTAGGGCGTCTCGGCCACGCTCCAGTTCTTCTTCAATACCTTGATGTAGAAGAACCGCAACGCGCCAAGACGCTGGATTACAGTGTTCGGGCTGTACTTCAACTTGCTGAACAGCATCGCCTGATACTGGCGAATGTGCTCCGGACCAAGTCGGTCGGGGCGGCGGTGAAAGTACTGGCTGAAATGCTCCACTCCATGGACGTAGGAACGGATGGTTGACTCGGCGAAGTTACGACGCTGCAACTCCTCAATCATGATCTGACGTAGATGGGTCACAGAGAATCCTCCTCTGCAACACACCTTAGCGCAGCTCAGGCGCGGCTCAACTCACGCACGCGAATGCGTCCGCCGCAAAGCGGCTTCGTTCAAGTCGTCCAGTATCCCGCTATGAATTTGCGATCAGAAGTCCGACGCCAGCTAACCAGCTTTCGTGCGGGGACGCCGTCCTGGCGGAAGAGCAGGGCTTGAGAAACATTTGTGAATCGCTTAGTTGAGCATCTGCACAACAGAGGCGTCGCCGTGATCCGTAAATTTCAGCAGATGCTGACAATCAACGGAGCCGGAGCAGGGTTGGAAGGACCATCGCTTGGCTGCGTTCAGCGCTGCTGACTTCTTGTTCTGGTTCCCCTGCAAGATCTGGAACGCGCTGGCCCGCCCTTGCGAATCAACGCTGACGCGAATAAGGACTTCCGGTTTTCCAGGCGCTTTGGTGCGGACGGCGACCAGAGGGGATGGCTTCACATCCGAAGATGACACGCTTCGAGCCACGGCATTGGTGCTGACATCGGCCACATCCAGCGACGAAAGGTCTTGAGCCATTGCACCGGGCGGATGCGTGACAGGATGGCTGGGAGCCTCCGCGGCCGTCGCAGGAGAGTAGGCGACGGGCGCTGCCGGCTCAGCGGCAATCGGAATCGCAACGGCTGAACTGACACGATTGGCTGGCGCGGCGCCTGCTGCTGAACTCTGATTATTGGCAGGCGCGGCGAGAACTGCCGAACTCGCGCTGCCGGCATCGGCGACCGCGGCTACACGGAATTGCGGTGTCGCGCGGTGCATCGGCCCCAGCCATATCGCACCTCCCATCATCGCAGCGCAGGCTGCGGCCCAAACCGCGATGATGCGCAGGTCGCTCCACCGCATGAAGGGTACGATATGGCGGCGCCTGTATCGCCGGGCAGGAACAGATGGTTGAGGGGCTCGAAGAGGAACAGATGGTTGACGGGCTTGATAAATTGGTTGATAGGCTTGATAAAGCTCAGGCGTGAACCCCTCGATCGTACCAATGAGCTTCAGTTCGTCAGCGGCGTCGGCGCTCGCTCCGGCATGCCAAAGCTTCGCTATGCGTTGCTGCTGCTTCTTGTTTAATACTGAGAAATCCAGAATGTAGAAATGTCTGAAAAGCCAAAGCAAGCTGACTTTGGCTAAACCCGAGACACTGATATGTCTGATTTCACCGGCGGCAGAAGCGATCCGGATCGTTCCGTGTTGGACAGTGCGTCTGCGCATAAGAGTAGCCGCCCAGCTACACTCAGAAGCCATGCAGCAGCACGGGGTTGCTCCACTCCAGTGCACCACTGTCGTCTTTGCCTGCAGGTACGATTGAGTTTGAGGCTTAGTATCTGATTTTGCGGGGCTTCCGTGATCCCTTCGAAAGCTTTTCTGATCAGGTTCTGGCTCGATGGGTGTAAAAGCCGAGTTGCTCCTGGCTTTTCAGAATTTCAGCAGCAGGATTCGGCGGAATCGGCCTGCGATTGTGTAGAATTATTTTATTGCTGCTGAACAGGTCTTTGCTGGACGGATGGGGTGAATTTCAGTACTCTTATTATACTATTATTCATCCTGCGGGTCGGGGTCACCGCACCAAATCGCCTGTCCTGGCTGCGGATTTCGAGAGTTTCCAACCTTGGATGTTAGGGAGTCGCGACATGTACAAAATTGTGGAAGCCCGCAGTGTGGGCTTCAATATCAAGCAGTTTGAGATCGAGGCACCGCGCATTGCGCGCAAGCAGCAGCCGGGCCAGTTCATCATTTTGCGCCTGCATGAAAATGGCGAGCGCATTCCACTGACGATCAAGTGCTCCAACCCCGAGGCCGGCACGGTCACCATCGTGGTGCAGTCGATCGGCAAGACGACCTCGCTGCTGAACCTGCTGGAAACCGGCGACTACATCCTGGACATTGTTGGGCCGCTCGGCCATCCCTCGGAAATCGATAAATTCGGCACTGTGGCGATTCTGGCCGGCAGCGTGGGCACGGCCATGGCACTGCCCACGGCAAACGCCCTGAAGCAGGCAGGCAATCACGTGGTCTTCATCGAGGGCGCGCGCAATACCGAGATGGTGGTCTTTGAAGATGAAGTTCGCCAGGCCAGCAACGAAGCCTACATCATGACCGATGATGGCAGCTACGGCGAGAAAGGGCTGGTCACCAAGAAGCTCAACGACCTGCTCGCCGACGGACGCAAGATCGACTTTATCTTGGCGGTTGGTCCGGTGCCCATGATGCGCGCCGTGGCACAGATAACGGCGCCGCTCGGCATCAAGACCATGGTGAGCTTGAACTCCATCATGGTGGACGGCACGGGAATGTGCGGCGGCTGCCGCGTGCTGCTGGGCAACCAGAGCAAGTTCGCCTGCGTGGATGGTCCGGAGTTTGACGCATCGATGGTGAACTTTGAGGTTCTAATGCAGCGCAATGCCATGTACCGCGATAAAGAATGCGAATCGCTGAAGCGCTTTGAGGCGGAAAAGGAAAAGGAACTGGCTGAGGTGCGGGCACAGTTTGCCAAGCAGGAGGCACACAATGGCTGAAAAAAATACTATGCCCAATAAAGAGCGGGTGAAGATTCCCCGCACCCGCATGCCGGAGCAGGATGCGGAGCTTCGCAGCCGCAACTTTAAAGAGGTGAACCTGGGAATCTCCGCAGAGGACGCGAAGATTGAGGCTACGCGCTGCATCGGTTGCAACAAGCCTGGCTGCATGCTGGACTGCCCGGTCGGAGTGAAAATTCGCGAGGTAGTGGACCTGATTTACGCCGGCGATTTCCTCTCGGCAGCATCCAAGATGCGCGAAGACAATGCGCTACCCGCCATCACCGGTCGCGTCTGTCCGCAGGAGAACCAGTGCGAAGGCGGCTGCATTCTGGGCAAGAAGGGCGAGTCGATCGCCATCGGCAACCTGGAGCGCTTTATCGCCGACTACGAGAGCGCCAGCGGACAGCTTGGTTTGCCCTCATATCGCTCCCCCAACGGGCAAGAGCGTTGCCATCGTGGGCAGCGGTCCGGCCGGCCTCTCCGCCGCAGGAGACCTGATCCAGAAGGGCCACCGCGTACGCGTCTTTGAGGCGCTGCACGAACTCGGCGGCGTGTTGGTTTATGGCATCCCGGAGTTCCGCCTGCCCAAGGCGATCGTCAAGAGCGAGGTGGATAACCTGCGCAAGATGGGCGTGGAGTTTGAGACCAATGTCGTCGTCGGCAAGAGCGTAACCATCGATGAGCTGATGAATGACGAGGGCTATGACGCCGTCTTTGTGGCCACCGGCGCGGGATTGCCCAAGTTCCTCGGAATTCCGGGCGAGCACCTCAACGGCGTTTACTCGGCCAACGAATTCCTGACCCGCGTGAACCTGATGCGCGCCTACAAATTTCCTGAAGCCGATGAGCCGGTGTACGACTGCCGCGACCGCGATGTGATCGTCGTCGGCGGCGGCAACACAGCCATGGACGCCGTACGCACCGCGCGGCGGCTGGGCGCACGCACCGCAACCCTGGTCTACCGCCGCTCCGAGGCAGAGATGCCGGCGCGCCTGGAAGAGGTGCACCATGCCAAGCAGGAAGGCGTGCAGTTCCGCATGCTGACCAATCCGGAGGAGCTGCTGGGCGACGAAAAAGGCTGGCTGACCGGAGCACGCTGCGTACGCATGGAGCTGGGCGAGCCCGATGCCAGCGGTCGCCGCAGCCCGGTGGAGATCAAGGGCTCGGACTTTATTCTGCCTGCCAACCTGGTCATCATCGGCGCCGGTACCACGGCGAATCCACTGGTTCAGAGCACTACGCCGGACCTGAAGGTCAACAAGCGCAACTACATCGTGGTCGACGAG
Source organism: uncultured Acidobacteriota bacterium (assembly GCA_963800195.1). Taxonomy (GTDB): domain Bacteria; phylum Acidobacteriota; class Terriglobia; order Terriglobales; family Acidobacteriaceae; genus TOLSYN. Next base: position 113,950 of record CAWCZZ010000007.1, on the reverse strand, counting down.
GAAAGCACCCGCACCTCCAAGCGCGGCGTCTTTGCCGGAGGCGACATTGTGACCGGCGGAGCTACCGTGATCCTCGCCATGGGCGCAGGCCGCAAGGCCGCCGCATCCATCCACGAATACCTGACCAGCGGCGTCTGGGAGGTAGAGCCCAAGCCCGTGTCGTAAACACGAGGTCGCGGGAAGAGGCAATCCAATCACGCAGCGGTCAGACTGGAAGCGCTAGGTTTCCGTCTGGCCGCTGTTTCGCAGGTATCGAGAGCAAAGCATTGGGAAAGCAAGCCGCAGCACCCAGTAACGGTCACCTTCGCAGATCCGGAGTTGCTGACGGCGCTCTTGGACCGGCGGAGGTGCGCAAGCTGCGCTCGCTGAATACACCGGCGAAGATTCAGCAGTTCCTCGACTCGATCCGTTACCAGTACGCGGATACCGCGTGGTCTCCGAGGCGCGTACTGCGAGAACGCGCCGGGCACTGCATGGAAGGCGCGCTGCTGGCTGCCGCCGCCCTGCGCGTGAACGGCTATCCGCCGCTGCTGATGGATCTGGAAGCGGTTCGCGACGACGATCACGTGGTGGCGCTCTACCGCGAACACGGCCTGTGGGGCGGCATCGCCAAGTCGAACTATGCGGGACTGCGCTTCCGCGCGCCCATCTACCGCAGCGTGCGCGAGCTTGCACTCAGTTACTTTGAGCACTACTACAACCTGCGCGGCGAACGCACTCTGCGAGCCTACTCGGCGCCCGTTAACCTGGCGCGCTTTGACCGCCAGCATTGGATGACCAGCGAAGAAGATGTCTGGTGCGTGCCTGAATACCTGGCGGAGGCGCGGCATTATGCGCTCTTTCCAGACAAGGTCGCACGCGCCTTGACGCGGCTTGACCGCCGCAGCTACGAGGCAGGAATGCACGGCTCGGTCAAACACTGAGCTTGAGCCGCAGCTTCGAAAACAATCACGCCGCACACTTTTATGAGGTGTGCGGCGTGATTGTTTTCAGGTCGACGGTGGGATCTCCGTTAGCCTCCAGCCGAAGTTGCTTGGGAGCGGACGAGCGATTTCTTCTCGCCTCTGGCGTGGGCTTCGTAATCACCGACACCAGGTTTCGTCCCAGCACAGCCGAGGCGGTCAGGGCTCCGCCCATCATCGCGCCGGTAACGCCGAGCAGGCACACATCTTGCCCCGTCAGGTAGAGGCCGCGCACGGCGGTCTGAGGCGTCAGGCAACGCAGGCGGAAGCGCTGAGGAGCTACGCTCACACCATAGGCTTCGCCACGGCTGTAATTCATAAAGTGGCGGGTTGAGAGCGGTGTGGACAGTTCGGCAACTTCAATGTTGCCGCGCACTGCGGGTACATGCTCCTCAAGGCCGCGCTGCATGCGCTCGGCCAAAGCTTGCTTGAAGTCGTCGTAATCCTGGCCCCGCTTTTTCCACCGCGTGTTCTCCCAGCGGCTGAACCAGTCGTAGGGCGCCGGAGTGATCACCTCTGCCGTTGCCCGGCTGGGATGCCGCCGTTCGAAATCAGGGTCCTTGGCCGAGGGGAATGAAACGAATAACACCGGGAACGGCGCAGACGAGTCACGGTCGAAGCGCGAGACGCTGGCGTCGTGGTCCGGCGTGGAATAAATCCATCGGTTGGTTCCGGTCAACCCCAACTCCTTCGCGCTTTGCTTGAGTCCAACGTAGAGGCAAAGGTGCGACTTGGACGGAGGAACGCTGCTGAGTTCCTTGAGCGCGGAGGAGACGCCTGGGGTCTCCGGCGGCAGCAGTGAAGCGAATGTGTTCCAGGCCCCGGCGTCACTGATTACGATGCCGGCACGAAACTCGCGGCCATCCTTCATGCGAACTCCGGCGGCGCGCTGACCGCGCCCGATCAGCACTTCGCTGACTTCGGCGTTGTAGACGATTCGGCCACCAGCGGCCTCCACGGTGGGCGCGATCGATGCGGCGATCTTCGAAGCTCCTCCAACGGGATAACTGGCGCCCTCGAAATAGCTGCCGCACACAATGGCGTGAGCGGCAAAACTGCTCTCGTCGGGCGGCAGACCGTAGTCGCCCCACTGCGCCGTGAGGACACTGATCAGCTCACGGTTGCTGGTGATCTCCGCGAGCACCTCTGCCGTGGTGCGCCGCGCCCAGCGCAGGAACGGCGCGCGCATCAGCGCTCCGGCAACTCGCGCCAGCGGACGCGGCATCGCCTTCTCCGCGAAGTACAACCCGCTCGCGCGGCTGCAGGAGAGCACCGCCTTGATGTAGCGGTCGATGGCACGGGCTTCGCTGGGGAAATAAGACTTCATCCGCTCGCGGAAGCGTTCCAGGCCAGCGACGAATTCGTACTCACGCTCTCCGATCAAGACACGGTCGTAGGTATCCGGCATCGCACTCCACTCCAGGCGGCCTTCGGTGAGATTGTCAAAGGCCGCACGCACGGGAGATGCCGGGTTCTGGAGTTGGCCGATGTAGTGGACGCCCACGTCCCATTCGTAGCCGGGGCGGTGAAAGACGTGGGTGAAACCTCCCGCCACGTAGTGCCTTTCCAGCACCAGGACTCGCCTGTGGCCGTAGCGCGCCAGAAGCGCTGCGGAGGTGAGCCCGCCGATGCCCGAGCCAATGACGATGGCATCCCAGTCGTCCGCGATGGAATGCTGGTTGTAAGAAGATCCCACGGATAGGTCGGTCATAAGTTCACCTCAAAATTCTGCTTCGCGTCCCTCAATGTGGACATCGACCACATTCTCACTCCAATATGTTGTCACTGTCAACATGTTTCTGTTATATATAAACTGCGATGACGAAGACGCGACCTTACCACCATGGAAATCTGAAGCAGGCTCTGCTTGATGCTTCTTTGAAGCTGATTCGAAAGCGCGGGCCTGAGGCGTTTACTTTGCGGGAGGTGGCCCGGCTTGCCGGCGTCTCCCACAACGCTCCCTACCGGCACTTTCGCGACAAGGGCGAGTTGCTGGGAGCGGTGGCCGCCGAGGGCTTTGATCGGCTGACGGAATCGATGACCCAGGCTGCCGATCCGGGCAATGACGCGCTTGACAGATTCCGCCTGAGCGGGCGCGGCTACGTTCAGTTTGCATTGCGCTACCCGCAGCACTTCACGGTGATGTTCGAGGGACCGAAGCAACTGCACGCGCATCCGGAAGCCCATGCCGCCGGCGAGCGCGCGTTTGCGGCACTGGTTGGATATATCGAGGAGTGTCAGTCGGCGGGATCGCTTCCGCGGGGCGATTCGCAGCTGCTGGCGCTGCTCGCATGGTCGATGGTGCATGGCGTTGCCAAACTCGCCATCGCCGGCCTGCTCCCGTTCTCAGGAATCGACCAGATGCTGAAGTTCACCGACATGGCAACGCACGCACTGCGGGATGGAATTTCGAATGTCAACGCGCTCAACAGTCCATGAAAAGAAGCCGCTGCCTGATTAAGAATCAGGAGCGTGCTCAGCGCGCTCCCGACTAATCAATGGTTACGCTGGGCGCGCTGGCGCTCGCCGGGAGGTGCGGCGTTTTTTTCCGTGATGACGCCTCTTGTATGGTGTGTATTACGTGTGTATAATAATTTGGTGCCGGGGACTGGGGCCTACATGAATAGCCGGGAAATCATCAAAAAGCTGGAGCAGAACGGCTGGTTTGAGGTTTCTCAGGTGGGCAGTCACAAGCAGTTCAAGCATGCGAGCAAGCCAGGTCGAGTGACGGTCCCTGCTCCCCGCAAGGACGTGCCGCTGGGAACGCTGCGGAGCATCGAAAAACAGGCAGGGATCAAACTCCGCTAGTGGAGGGAACAATGGAATATATCGCCTATCTGCACAAGGACAAGAAGTCGGATTACGGGGTCAGCTTTCCAGACTTCCCCGGCTGCATCACTGCCGGCTCCACGCTGGAAGAGGCCCGGCGCATGGCGGTGGAGGCTCTCTCGCTGCACATCGCCGGGCTGCAGGAGGATGGAGAAGAGATACCCCTGCCCTCCACGTTGGACGACCTGCAGAACGACCCTGCGATGAAGGGGGCGGTCGCCTTCCTGGTGGAAGCGAAGGAGCCGGAAAAGACGGTGCGCATCAACATTACCGCACGCGAGAGCCAGATTGCGGAGATTGATATCCGGGCGCGCGCCGCCAAACTCTCTCGGTCGGCTTACATGGTCATCCGGGCTCTGGAAAAGAAGGGCGCCGCCGCCCGCTAAAGGTGCCAGTGCTTTGCGCTGAGTGGGGACGCCCGCCAAGCTAAGGGTTTCGAAGGAGACAGGATCGCTGAATGGCGAACGAAGCACGAGCGCACCACTATGTCCCGCAGTGGTCGTCCATTTGCTTTTCTTCGCCCACGATATAATGAAGGGTTACGCTGGGTCCGCCGCGCTCACTGGGAGCCGGACGGCGCTTTGCGGGCAGTGGAGAGTTCTGCCGAATGGAATTGAAGGTACATAGCAATTACAAGCCGCAGGGCGATCAGGCTTCGGCCATCGAGCAGCTTACGCGCGGGCTGCGTGAGGGAGAAAAGCATCAGGTGCTGCTCGGCGTCACCGGCTCCGGCAAGACCTTCACCATGGCCAAGGTCATCGAGGAGATGCAGCGCCCGGCGCTGGTGATGGCGCACAACAAGACGCTGGCGGCACAGCTTTATCACGAGTTCAAGAGCTTCTTCCCCGGCAACGCCGTCGAGTACTTTGTCTCCTACTACGACTACTACCAGCCGGAGGCCTACATTCCGGCGGGCGACATTTACATCGAGAAGGAATCGACGGTCAACGATGAGCTGGACAAGCTGCGGCTCTCCGCGACGCGCTCGCTCTTTGAGCGCCGCGACTGCATCATCGTCGCCTCGGTGAGTTGCATTTACGGTCTGGGCTCGCCGGAAGCCTATTACGGCATGCTGCTCTTCCTCGAAAAGGGACAGAAGATCACGCGCAAGGAGATCACCAGCAAGCTGGTCGAGATTCTCTACGAGCGCACCGACCTCGACTTCAAGCGCGGAACCTTCCGGGTGCGCGGCGACGTCATCGAGGTTTATCCGACCTATGACGACAACGCCTACCGCATCGAGCTCTGGGGCGACGAGGTCGAATCGCTCTCGCAGATCGATCCGCTCTTCGGCACCGTAAAGCAGAAATATCAGCGGCTTCCCATCTATCCCAAGTCGCACTACGTCATGCTTCCCGAGACGCGCAGCGCGGCCGTGGATTCGATTGTGCAGGAGATGCTGTGGTGGGAGAAGGAGTTGGAAAACCAGGGGCGCGTTGTGGAGGCGCAGCGCATTCATCAGCGCACCCGCTTCGACCTGGAGATGATCAAGGAGATGGGCTACTGCCACGGCATTGAGAACTACTCGCGGCACTTCACCGGGCGGCTGCCGGGCGAGCCACCGCCGACGCTGCTGGACTATGTGCCGCGTGACTACCTGCTCTTTATGGATGAGTCTCACCAGACGGCGCCGCAGGTGCGCGGCATGTTTAACGGCGACCGCTCGCGCAAGCAGAACCTGATCGATTACGGCTTCCGGTTGCCCAGCGCGCTGGACAACCGCCCGCTTACTTTTGAGGAGTTTGAGGCGCGGGTGAACCAGGCAATCTATGTGAGCGCAACGCCGGGGCCATACGAGCTGACGAAATCGGCGGGCGTGATTGTGGAGCAGATCATCCGCCCTACCGGGCTGGTCGATCCGCAGGTCGAGGTGCGTCCCGTGAAAGGGCAGATCGACGACCTGCTGCATGAAATTCGCCAGCGCGTGGAGCGGGGCGAGCGCGTGCTGGTGACCACGCTGACCAAGCGCATGGCCGAGGACCTGGCCGAGTACTACGCCGAGGTCGGGGTGCGCTGCCGCTATATGCACTCGGAGATCGAGACGCTGGAGCGCATCAACATTCTGCGCGATCTGCGCAAGGGCGAGTTCGATGTATTGATTGGTATCAATCTATTGCGCGAGGGGCTGGACCTGCCTGAGGTTTCGCTGGTGGCGGTTCTGGATGCCGACAAGGAAGGCTTTCTGCGCTCGTCGGGCTCGTTGATCCAGACGATTGGCCGCTGCGCGCGCCACGTCGAAGGCCGCGCCATTCTGTACGGCGACCGCATGACCGACTCGATGAAGCGGGCCATCGGCGAGACCGACCGCCGCAGAGCCAAGCAGGAGGCTTACAACCAGGAGAACGGCATCACCCCGCAGAGCATACTCCGGGCGGCCGATATGTCACTGGCGCACGTCATCGCGGCCGACTACGCCGAACTTCCGGTGGAAGACGACGGCGTGCCGGAATTCAAGTCGCAGGAGCAGCTCGACGCTTTTCTGGCAAAGATGGAAGAGGATATGCGCGACGCCGCCAAGAAGTTCGACTTTGAGCGCGCTGCGAAGTTGCGCGATGCGCTGAAGGAGCTGCGCACGAAAGAGATCCTGTTTACATAGCCCTCGGCTTATGCCAGCATGTTAAAAGTCGATCGAGACAAAATTATGGTGTCGACCATCTTCCACCGTGTTGCCGCGATTCCGTTCCTGCTCGTATTGTTTCTTACCGCCCAAGCGCAGCAGGTTCCGGGCTTCCACGTAGCTGAAGAAAATAGTCTCGTGCGTATCTCCAAGCTAAATTTAACATCGCCTGAACCGGCTAGGTTCGACCACCACGGATGCGATGCCGTACTGATAGCGCTCGCCGACTTGTCCGTAGGCAGCCGCACGCGTGCCCCTCACGCGATGAAGCGAGGCGAAGCTCTTTTTATCGCAAAGACCGAGGCTATTACACTAAGCGCGGGCAGTGGATTATCGGCGATTCTGATTGAGCTAAAGCACCACTGGGACAGCCCGATGAAGAGTTGCGAGTTTCCGGCCAACTGCACAAGGGAGCACGTGATGGAGGGAGTCACTATCAGCTCGACTACCTCCCTATTCACAAATGGGTTTGTAACGGTTACGCGCCATAGCGTAGTCCGGGGAGGGTCGCTGGAGTCCTCATATTATTCATCGAAAGGAAGGGACAGCATTGTCTACGTCCCGTTAACCGATGCGCTGGTCCATTTCGGCGGCGTTGATGAACTTTTGAACGCTGGAGACGCGTACTTTAGTTCCGAGACTTCGTTGATTGAAACCGAGGGCGGCTCCAAGGGCGCGGAGTGGATTGTGGTAAGGCTCAATCAGCCAAAATCTTGAAATGAATTGGCTCACGGTCGATTCATCAAAAGAAAAAGCCCGGAGCGATCCGGGCTTTCGCATATAGAAAGAAGACGGGCTACTCGTATTCCTGCAAAGTAGTGAGGTGCTGCTCCAGGGCCTTGGCGTATTCGCGTTCGGCAACGAGTTCCAGTTCGAGCTTTTTGATCTGGCTGTGCAGCCGCAGAATTTCCAGCCGCATTCTTCCCGCGTCTGAGGTGTTGCCGGGCATCGGCGGAGCAGGAACTCGTCCGGGCTGAGCCGGCGGCACCGGAAGCTGCGCCGAACCGGTGATCTGCGCGCCGGGAATGGAAACCGGCGGCGCCGCAACCGGAGGCGCCATGGCGGCCGCGATGGTGGCGGCAATAGAAGGCGTAGGCGGACGCGGCGTGACCCGCGGCGCCACCGGAACCGGTCCTGCCGGGATGCGTGACGGGTGGCCATGCCCGTTACGCGCCGGCATGGGGCCGCTGAAGATGCTGCTGAGTACGGCGGTCGCATCGTCTGGCGTCTGCGCGTTATCGGGCTCGGCTTCCACGGGGGCGGTGAGCAGATGGCGCACGCGGGCAATCAGGTCCTGCGGCTGGAAGGGCTTGCGGATAAGTTCATTGGCACGCACCGCAAAGGCGCGCTCCGCCACTCCCTTGTTCACCACGCCCGACATCAGGATCACCGGGGTTTGCGAGAAGCGCGGATGCTGCTTGATGTACTGGCAGACCTCATAGCCATCGCGTCCCGGCATGATGACGTCGGTGATCACCACGTTGGGCGCGCTATGGTCCATCAGGTCCATGGCGCTGCTGGCATCATGGCAGGTGATGACTTCCATCTCTTCGCGGTGGAAGGCGATCTTAATCACCTCGCGCATGGTTGCGCTGTCGTCGATGAAGTAAACCACCGGCTTTGCGCTCATTTGTAGCCTCCGTCATTGGCGGCGCGTTCTTCGTCGATTTCGCGCAACGCCTCCAGCATCAGTTCGGTCACGGACCGGAAGACAGTTCGTGTGGCGGCCAGTGAGCCGGGCACGAACTTGTAAACCCCACGATCCACGCCGTTACAAGTCTTGATAATGCGCACTACCGCTTCATTGCCGATGGTCTCGCCCACTTCCGCGTGCAGCACGTCACCGCGGCTGAAGAAGATGGTTCCATCGAGCGACTCCGCATTGATATAGAGCACGCCCGACTGGCGCGAGTGCGAGAGCATTTGAACCACGCCGGGCAGATCCAGATGCGAGAGGCTGCCCTCCAGAACGGTCTGCTCGGACTCAAGCATCTGCGTGGGATGGAAGCCCTCGACGCGGCTAAGCAGGAAGGTTCGCACCTGCGCAGCGATGTTTTCCGGGCCGCGGCGGCGGTCGATGTAATCGTCGCAACCGGCGCGGAACGCCTCCATCAACGCCTGCTCTCCACCGTCGCCCATGGCGAGGATGGGAATATTCGTAGTGGCGGCATCGGCATGCAATATCTTCGGAAGATCATATACATTCAGTTCGCGCAGGTTGGTGGCGCACAGAATTGCCGTCGGAGCCTGCCATTCCAGCATGGTGAGCGCATAAGTGGCCTGGGTGCTGTGCACCACGTCAAAGCCAAGCGCTTTGAGGGCCTCGGTCAGGCGCCGGGCAAAGAATACATTGCTGTCAATCACCAGAATCCGCTGATTGAGAGCTTCCGTTTTGCTGCTCATTGCTTTGCCTCCCCGGCAAACGCCAAGCCGGATTGCAAGCAGTGTGCCACAATCCGGTCTAGATCCAATAGTGGAACCGTCCTGCCCCCCGTGCGCAAGAGGCCAGCGACGAAAGTAACCTCGCCCGGCGCATCGCTGCGCTCGCCCCGCACCAGCGCGCAATCTCCGCTGACCGGAATGGCCACGGTTTCTGCGCGTCCCGCGTAATTGCACTGCGCGATCATGTAGAGGTTGCGCTTCGCGCCGGCTCCAAACGCCGGGCTCAGGTCGCAGACCGGAATCACCTTGCCATTCCGTACCAGCACCCCTTCCAGCGCACGCGTGGTGTGGGGGAATGTGTAGACGCGGCTCGGCATCACCAACTCTTTCACCTGGCTGGAGTCCAAAGCATAGTACTCCGCTCCCAGGGGAAACGTCACAAATCGCGCCGTATCATTCATACACTCACGAACCCTTGTGCCGCCTGCAGAGCCTTTCGCCAATACTCTGCTCGTACGAGGGGAACAACTTCGTTTTCCAGCAGTAACAGTCCGCGATACCACTGGCGCTCGGCGCCGCGGAATAATCCCGGCAGCGGCACTGCCTTAGGCAAGGCCGTCATGCGCTCCACCTCGGTGACGCCCAGCGAACACTCGCCCGGCTTCAGCACCACAAAATGCTCCAGCTTACCGGCCCCCAGCCCAAGTTGCTGCGCGAAATCGACCGCCGCCACACCCTTCAGTTTATGGCTCGGAGTATGTTCGGCACCATCACGAATCTCCTGAACCTCGCTGGCCTCCACGGCAAATCGCACTCCGCCCGCAGTGAACAGAATCACCGGTCCCACCGTGGCCGCAGCCGGTTTGGCTGGGCGCGAGATGTGCAATGCGCGACGTTCGTTCTCTTTCACTGCGTTCGTCATAAAGCACCGCATAAGTTGCGCCGCGTCATACTCCTGCCGCCCGCGCCAGACCGGAGCGAACTGCTACCCGCCGGGAGATTGCCCCGGCAATCTGTTCCAGAGGCAAAACAAACTCCACGGCGCCGGTCTTGATGGCCTCGGCCGGCATTCCGAAGATCACCGAGCTCGATTCATCCTGGGCCACCACCAGTCCACCGTTTTCCTGAATTGCCATCACCCCGCGCGCCCCGTCGTTGCCCATCCCGGTAAGGATGGCGACCGATGCGTTGGAGCCCGCCAGGGCGGCCACCGACTCCAGGGTCACGTCGATGCAGGGCCGGTAGCCGGCGATACGTTCCCCGCCATCGAGTTCGACGCGACCGGGATGCACCACCCGCAGATGGCTGTCTCCAGGACAGACGTAGACCTGTCCGGCACGTAGAATCTCACCGTTCTCGGCCTGCTTCACCGGCATCGGCGAGACCGCCGCAAGCTGTTCGGCAAATTGCGGAGTAAAGGCTCCGGGCATGTGCTGCACTACCAGCACCGCTCCGGGAAAGCCCTCGGTAAACAGCGGCATTAGTTTCATCAGCGTCGCCGGGCCCCCGGTAGAAGCCGCCAGCACTGCCAGCGGCAATCCAGCCCGGTTCACTGGAGAGAGAATTTCCAACTGCGTGCGGTCCGGATGTGAGAAGCTCGGCGCCGGCACGGAGCGCGCCAGGTTGCGCACCACGCGAACCTTAGAAGCCAGGCGCAGTTTGCGCACCAGTTCCTCGCGCACGGTGGACATGTCGAGGTCAATGCCGCCGGTGGGCTTGGCCACAAAATCGATGGCGCCCAACTCCAGCGCGCGCAGCGTAGCCTTGGCCCCATCCTTGGACTCCGAGCTGACGATCAGTATCGGCCGCGGCTCGGTGGACATGATGACCTCGGTTGCCTGCAGTCCGTCCATGTGCGGCATGTTGATGTCCATGGTTATGACGTGCGGCTTGAGCTTGGCCGCTTTCTCGATCGTCTCGCGTCCGTCCCGCGCCTCGCCTACAACCTCGAACGCGCCGTCTGAGTCCAGAATGCTGAGCAGCACTTTGCGCATGAACGCTGAATCGTCGGCAACCAACACCCGGATTTTTTCACCATTCGTCATGATCGTTCTCTCAATGAATCACGGGCGGAGCAGCCATCGGCTGTCCCGAACTCCCAATTAACTCAACCACCTGGGCAATAAACGATTCTTCCTGCACCGGCTTGACCATGAACGCCGACGCGCCTTCCTTCAGCGCGCGCTCGCGGTGCTTGGCTCCGGCGCGCGAGGTCACCACCATCACCGGAACCTTGCTTGTGACCGGCGTCTGCCGCAGGTGCAACATCAATTCATAACCATTGGTGCGCGGCATCTCCAGATCGGTGATCACCAGGTCGCAATGGCTGCTGGTTGCAATCTCCAGGGCCTCCAGTCCGTCGGAGGCGAGCTTGACGCGATAGCCTGCCTTCTCCAGCATGCGTCCCACGAACTTGCGCACGCTGATCGAATCGTCGGCCAGCACCACCAGCTTTTCCTTCCCCAGGGCATCCACGGCGGCAGCGGGAATCTCACCGCGCGCCACGGCTGCCGCGCCCGGCAGGAACAGTCGCGCGGCGTTCATCGCGCTGGGCAGAGGACGCCGCTCAATCGATTCGCCCATGATCAAGCGATTGACATCGACCAGCAGAATCAGGCTGCCATCAGGCGCAATGGTTGCGCCGGGGAACAACTTCACGCTGCGCAGATACTCTCCCAGATTCTTGATGACAATTTCGTCCTTGCGCAGAACCTCCTCGACGACCACGCCCACCTGTCTGCCGCCTACGTTCACCAGCACCAGGCGGAAGTAACCATTGATCGGCTCCAGGCGCGGCAACCCCAGCGCCTCGTCGAAGCGGACCACCTCGGTCAGCACGTCGCGTACCTTGGTGATGAGTTTGCCGCCCACCTCTTCGATCTCGCTGGCGCGAATCCGGCGGATCTCCTCCACAAAGCCCAGCGGGAAGGCAAAGGTCTGCTCGCCGCACTGCACAAACAGTGCCTGCGAGATGATCAGCGTGAGCGGAAGTTTCAGAGTGAAGCGCGAGCCGATTCCCTTCTCGGTCTCGATTTCGATTTCGCCATTGAGGTTGGCCACATTCGAGTGCACCACGTCCAGCCCCACACCCCGGCCCGCTAGTTCAGTGCGGCGCGGTGCTGTTGAAAAGCCCGGACGGAAGAGCAGGTCCAGCATCTCGCGGCGGCCCAGACTCTCGGCCTGTTCGGCGGAAAACGCTCCGCTCTCCACCGCCGTGGCCTTCACCCGCTCAAAGTCCACACCCCGGCCATCGTCTTCCACTTCGATGTAAATATGATTTCCCTTGTGATAGGCGCGAACCGCAATGTTGCCCTGGTCAGGCTTGCCTGACTCATAGCGCTCATCGACGCGCTCGATGCCATGCGCAACCGCGTTGCGAACCAGATGCAGCAAGGGGTCGGCGATCTGCTGAATGATGTTGTTGTCGAGCTCGGTTTCGGCTCCCGCAAGGGTCAGCTCAACCTGCTTGTTGGTGGCCTTGGCGGCATCGCGAACGGTGCGGGCAATGCGCGTGAACAGGTTGCCGATGGGAACCATGCGCGCCTGCGTGATCTCATCCTGCATGCGATGCGCAAGCTTGGTGAACTCATCGATATCGCCGTCCACCCTCCGCACAAAGCCGTCCAGTTGCGTGAGCACTTCCGTGATGTCGGCTGAAATTTCAGTGAGCGAACGCGACAGGATACCGAAATCATCGTAGCGATCCATCTCCAACTCGCTGAACTCGGAATGGCCCGCGCCGCCGTAGCCGCCTGTCTCGTAACCGCCGCCGAAGCCCGGTGCCCCGAAGCCTGCCCCGCCGTAACCGCCCGCTCCGCCGTAGCCGCCCGGATGCTGCATCTGCGAACTCGCGCCCTGCCATGAGGAGAGCACCGGCAAGGAGTTGATGCGGCTGAACTCGTACTTGTCCTGAAACTCCAGAACCTTGTCGCTCATCCGGCTCTTGGAGAAATTCAGCACCTCGGCCAGTCTCTCCAGCTCTGCCAGCCGTCCCAGCATTCGGGTGCGATTGATGACCAGTTCGCCCACCGCGTTCATCATGCGGTCCAGGCGCTCCAAGGCGATGCGCACCGATTTCGATTGCGCCATGCCCACCGGAATGCTTGGCGCGGCCAGCGGCTCGGCTGCTTCCACCTTCGGCTGCTCTGCCTTCGGTTCTTCAATCTCCGGCGCACCGACCTTGGCATATTCGATCTTCGAATCTTCGATCTTCGAACCTTGGACGCGCTCGGCCCCGGCCTTGACTTCGGCGCCCTGGGCGCTCATCTGAGTAACCGGCGCCGTCAAGGGTGATTCCGGTGTGCTCGGGGCCGCAACCATGGGCATCGCCGCGCTCTCGACCTCAGCCGCGGTGGCCGTACTCGCAATCGACTCAGCAACGGCAGTCTCAGCAGCCGTGACTCCGGCAGCCGCGCCCTCGGCGGACGACGCGTTCCCCAGCCGCGCGATCAGGGTACGCGCCGCGCGCTGGAAGCTGGCCTCGTCTTCCCACTGCCGGTAGATCAGCTTTCTGAGCACATCAACCGTTTCAAGGCAGAGGTCGATGATGGTTGCGCTCGGCTTCAACTCGCCATCGCGCAGGTGTCCGATCAGATCCTCGGCGCGATGGGCGATGGTGGCAATGCGCTGCCAGCCCACTTGCGCCGCCGATCCTTTAATGGTGTGCATGGAGCGGAAGAGGCGATGAATGTCCTCGTCGTTCGGCTTCGCCTCCAGCGCCAGCAGGCAGTCGGTGATTAACTGCAGGTGCTCCTCGACCTCAGGGATGAAGAACTCCATCACCTCGGGCGGAACCTTGTCGTCGAGTTCCAGCTCCGGTATGTTCTCAATCGAAATCTTCGCAACCGCAGGCGGCTTGGGTTGCGAAATTGGCTGCGAAATTGGTTGCGAAGCGGGCTGCGGAATTGACTGCGTGCTCGGTGTCGAGCAGGAGGCGGCGCAGCGACTGTTTCCCGCGCAGCCGCCGGAGGCGGCGTAGCTACTTGCTGTGCAGCGGGAGCCTCTGGTTCGGGCGCAACCGGCGCAGCGGAGCAGGCGGGATGCAACCTTCGCTGCCGCCGGTGCTGTCGCCTCATACGGCGCTGATGCTTGAGCCGGAGCTGCAGGTGCGGTTGCCGCAGTCCTTGGCGCGCGATGCGGCCGCGGAGGGTGAGGCTGTTCGGTTGGTGCGTCAAGCCCGACCGGCGGTGCACCCTGGAAGGCAAAAGGATAGCGTTGCTTGAAGGCGGTAAAATCGTCCAGCGACTCCGTCCCGTTGGCGCCGATCATGATGAGATCGCTCTCCAGCACTGCGATCCCTTCGTAGATAAACTCCACCAGCGGAGCCGTAGCTTCCGCGCTGATTGTCGCGTTCATGGCGTACTGGAAGATGTGCGCCAGTTTGCCCGCAACCTCATTGAAGAGCGCGTAGCCATAGGTCCCGCCCGTGCCGGCTACGCCGTGGGCTGAGATATAGAGGCGCTCGATGTCCTCATAAAGCGGATAGGGATCCTGCAGAATGCCGGAGTACTCGCGAAGGAACTGAAGATGCTCGCTGGCTTCGGCCAGGAAGAGCTCGACCATCTCCGGGCTGGGGCCATTCATAGTCCCTCCCCCGCAGCCAGTGCCAGGCCATCCACCGGCTTCTGCAGCAGCCGCGCTCCGGTCATGATCGTCTGCTTGAACTTCACCGACGCGCTGGCCGCCGATTCGGCGTGGCCAAGGAAGAGATAGCCGCCCGGCTCCAGAGCGTCATAAAAACGCCGGATGAGCTTGTGTCGCAACTCCACTCCGAAGTAAATCAAAACGTTCATGCAGAAGATGCAGTCGAAACGTCCCAGATAGACTGGCTCGGCCAGATTCATGGGCGCAAATTTCACCATCTCCCGAAGCGCCGGTTTCACATGGTAGCCATCGCCGCGACGGGTAAAGTAGCTGGCGATCTGCTGCTGCGAAAGATTTTCCAGCACGCGCTCGGCGTAAACGCCGCGATCGGCGCGCTCCAGCGCATCGCGGCTGATGTCGGTGGCCATGATGCTGGCGTCCAGTTCCGTCCCTGCACCGGCCGCCTCACGAATACTCAGCGCAATCGAGTACGGCTCTTCGCCGCTGGCACAGCCTGCGCTCCAGATGCGCATGGTGCGTTCCTTGTCCCAGAACTTGCGCACGTGCATCTCCGGCAGCACGTGCTGCTCGAATGCCGAAAACAGTCCCGGATAGCGCATAAAGCGCGTCTCCTGGGTCAGCAGCCGCTCCAGCATGTTGTCGTATTCCACGTTGGAGCTGCGCACCAGGCGGAGCAATTCCACGCCGAAGTTCAGCCGTCTGTGCTGCATGTGCTCGACCACCCGCGAGGTCAGGAAGCGCTCGCGCGACTCATCGAACACGATGCCGGAGCGCTGCTCGACGAGCAGTTGCAACTCCTGCACTTCGTGCCTGGTCAGCGCCGGACTCATGCTCCCGTCGTTCATCGCCGCCTGCTGTACCGCGTGTCTCTGTTCCCTGCCCTGCGAACTGCTTGCGTTGCGGGCTGTTTACTTGCGCACCACGCCCGCCTGCAACTCTTTGCGCGCCGGTGTTTGCTGCACCGCCGCCTGCACCCTAAACTGCGACAGCGCTTCATTCAACTGTTCGCTCATCTTCACCATCAGTTCCATGCTGCGCGCCGTCTGCCGCGCGCCCTGCGAGGTCTGGTGCGTAATGCTGGAGATGATCTGCATTGCGTTGGCCACGCCCTCGGTGCCGCGCACCTGTTGCTTGCTGGCCATAGAAATCTCCTGCACCAGCTCTGCCGACTGCCGCACCACGGCGGAAATCGCCTCCAGCGCTTTGCCTGCCTGGTCGGCCAGCCGCGCTCCCACTTCTACCTCGCGCGTTCCTTCTTCCATCACCACCACGGCTTCGTTGGTCTCGGCCTGGATCGCCTTGATCAGCGCTGCAATATCCTTGGTCGCGGTGCGCGAGTGCTCGGCGAGCTTGCGAACTTCGTCGGCGACTACGGCAAATCCACGCCCGGCCTCACCGGCGCGCGCAGCCTCAATCGCCGCATTCAGCGCCAGCAAGTTCGTCTGTTCGGTAATGTCGTTAATCACGTTGATGATTTCGCTGATCTCCAGCGAACGGTCGCCCAGGGATTTGATCTTCTTGGCCGTCGCCTGCACGCTGAAGCGGATGCGCTGCATACCGTCCAGTGTGTCGTGCACCGAGCGGTTGCCCTGCTCGGCGGCGTCCAGGGCGCGCCGCGCCGCTTCGGCGCTGGCTTCGGCGTTGTTGCTCACCTGCTTCATGGAAACCGTCAGCTCTTCCACTGCCGACGAGGTGTTCGTGATCTCGTGATCCTGCTGGGTCGCGCCCTTCGCCATCGCCTCGGAAGCACTCAGAATCTCGCCCGCGCTGGTCGATACGTCGGTGGCGGCGTCGCGCACCCGGCACAGCACCTGGGTAAAGTTGTCAAGCATATAGTTGACCGAGTCCACTACGTTGCCCAGCGCATCGCTGGTCACGCTGCCGCGCAGGGTCAGGTCGCCGCGCGCAATCTGGCTCACGATCGTCAGGAACTCAGTCACCGAGCGCTGCAAGGCCCGCTGCGCCTCTTCGTCCTCCACCGCCCTGGCGGCTTTGGCCACCGCCCGGTTCAGGTACGCGGCAATGTAGCCGAAGTCGTCTGCGCCGCCCTCGGCGAGCCGTGCGCTGAAGTCGCCGGCGCCCACCTGCTCGGCAAACTCGGTCAGCGTCTTGACCGGCTCGGCCACCGAGTTGGAGAGGCGGAAGAGCACGAACAGCGAAGCCACCACCAGTACGCCAAACGCCACCAGCAGCAGAATCAGCACGCCCGACGACAGCGCGCCCACCTGCCACAGCATTTTTCCGCCGGATTGAGCGCCAGCCGAGTATGCCAGCCCAAACACAGCAATGGTGGCTATGAGATTCACTACCACCAGCACGATGATCGCTGAATTCAGACGACCTTTCATAAGACCTCCAGAACAACGCGACGGCCTTGAGCGCTCACCTGTCGCCTCACACTCAAGCGCGCCTGCGCCTTCGAACCTGCATCCCGACTCGCACTCGTTCCTTCCATCTCAAATCACGCCCACCGGAAACGCCTCCAGCACGCGCTTCAAATCCAACGCCAGCGCCAGCCGCTCTCCATGCCGCAGCATCCCGCCACAATGCGGAACATCGCGCGGCGCCTCATCCTTCAGTATCGGCTCACTGGTGGAATAGGTGCCGAGCACCTCATCCACCGCCAGTCCCAGCCGCACATCCGGCGAGTTCGCGGTTGCGCGCAGGCAGGCCACCACAACTTGCTTGGGCGGCAAATCCCCTCGCCGCACCTCGGTAAACGCAATGTCCACCACCGGCACAATGGTTCCACGCAAATTGAATACGCCCATTACAAATGGCGGCGACAATGGCAGATTCGTCAGTCGCGGCCACTCCACCACCTCGTCCACTTCCAACACATGCAGGCAATAGCGTTCGCGTCCGGCGCGGAAGATGCAGTACTGCTCCTCGGGCAGCGTTGCCTCATCGGCAAACGCGTCCGCCTCCGTCTCGAAATCGAAATCGACCGGCAAAGGCTCCTGCGCCTTCGCCTTGTCTGGCTCTCCTGCCATCGCTTATCCGATCACTCTTTGCACTTCGCCCACCAGTTGCGCTTCGGTAAACGGCTTGATCACGTAACCATCGGCACCCTGCTGCATGCCCCAGAATTTGTCGCTCTCGCCGTTCTTCGAGCTCACCAGCACAATTGGGATACTGCCGAATTCCTTGCTTCTCTTCAGCTCGCGGCAGGCCTGAAAGCCATTTCGCCCCGGCATCACCACGTCCAGCAGAATCAGATTCGGCTGCTCGGTGGCCAGCATCTGCTCGATGCGCAGCGGGTCACTCAAAGCAACAGCGGAGTAGCCCGCGCCCTGCAAAAAGGCTTGCATCAGCCGGCTCTCCGCCTGTGAATCGTCAACGATCAAAATCTTCTTCAGCACGACGCACCTCGATCTTTTTGCATCTCCAAATCCAGCGATGAGAGACTCTGCAGCGTTTCAAGAATCCTCAACGACATCTCATGGATCGTCTCAAGCTGCCCGCGAACCTCGCTGCGCATCTCCCCCTTGGAGTCCATCAACAGCAGTTCGGCGTTGCCCAGCACGCTGGTCAGCGCATTCGCCAACCCATGCCGCGCTTCGCAGATGAAGCGTCCCAGGGCGGCAAAGCGCTCCAGTTCCCGCATTCGTTCCTGCGCTTCCACAACCTGACGCAGGGCTTTCATTGCCATCACGGTTTCCTGCGCCAGAGCTGCCGCGAGCTCCGCCCAGTCCTCACTGCGCCGAATCCGCAGCACCCGCCGCACCAAAGCGCCGGTCTCCGGTAATGGCTCGTCGCTTGCAGTCACGACAATCGCGCGCCAAACTTCGCCTTTCAGTCCAGCCAGCGCCTCCAGACCATCGGCCACCACTACCGCGCACTCGGCCAGTGCCATGGAGCCGCTTTTGAACACTGCATACTCCGGCGCATACTGCGCGCGCTGCCAGCTATGCACCAACGAATTCGCAAACTCCGGATCGTCGGATACGATCAATATCCTGCTTTGCTCCACAAATCTCCGCAGCGAGCACCGGCCAAAGACACCGCTGCCCGGAGTCCAGATGTAACTTACAACTAACGCCGCCTTCGCGGAAGTAACTGAAAGGAGACACCTTCCATTTTTCTAATGGTTCTTTGTCTCACCTTTGAGACAAGAGTATCACCCGCTCCGCCTTCCCGCGAAGCTCTTCCTGCCGCGGATGCCCCGCACTTATTCCGTAGCGCTTGATCTTGCGGTAGAGCGTGGCCCGCGAAATGCCCAGCAGCTTCTGCGCCCGCTCCTTGTCTCCCTCCACCTGATCGAATACCCGCTGCATGGTCAATCGTTCCATCTCTTCCAGGTCGGTACACAGAAGCTCTGCCGCGATCGCCTCCGGCGTCAGGCCCTGCCGCCGGCGCAATTCCTCTTGCCGCGCCATCCGGACCTTCTCCGCCATGTGCTCCAGAACCGTGTTCAACTCCCCTACCCGAAAGGGTTTGACCAGAAAATCGCAAGCCCCCAGGCGCATCGCCTGCACCGTGCTTGGAATTGTTCCGTAGCCACTCATCATGGCAACTTCGGTGTCTGGTGCGCGCTTTTTCACCTCGGCCAGCAGTTCCATGCCAGACTGGCCGCCCAGCACCAGGTCAATCAGCATCAGTTCCGGCGCATCCTGCTCCAGGCACTCCAGCGCCTCTTCAAAACTCTCCGCCTGGAAGCACACCAGTCCCATATTTTGCCCCAGACTCGTGCAGAGGCGGCAGATGCTCAATTGGTCGTCGACAACCAGCAGGTGAATGGGCAGAGGATCAGGAGGCATGAGCATTCTCCCCCGGCGACGTTATCCTCCTGATCAGCTCAATCAGCAGCGCAATCCGGAATGGCTTTTCAATAAACAGCGCCCGTGTCCGCTCCCGGACCGCCACGGCGTACGGATCGCTGGCGTTGCCGGTGATGAAAAGAAAGCGCGAGGAGAGTTCGGGACGGTGCTCGTGAACCCAGTCGAAGATCTCCGCGCCGCCGATTCCGCCCTCCATTCTCAGGTCTGAGACAACCCCGGCAAACTCTCCGCGCTCCAGCAAAGCCAACGCCTGGTCTCCCGAGGCTGCTGCGGTAACCGCCATGCCGCCACGCTCCAGCGCCGTCTTCAGGAAAGAGAGCAGAAGCTCTTCGTCGTCCACCACCAGCAATCGCACCGATTCGCTCATAACGTTCTTGCCTTCTCTCGCACGTCGGACTGAAATTGAAATCCCCTCGCTGGAAGCAATCGCTTCGCCGCAGGTAGACTCGGAGAGTTCTCAGGAAGGCACCGGTAAACCCTTTCCGTATCGCTTCCCAGGGGGAGAATGCACCCAGAGTAGACACTGGTCTCATTTTGAGTCAAGCTTAATTAGATCACTCATCTTCCAATAGTAACTTTCTCACTTTGAGATTTTCCAGCACGAACAACTTCCCATTCTTGCCCCTCAAGAACCTTCCAACCAAATCAAAACAAGTCCAACCCAAACTTTAGGGCTAGACCCTTTGACGCTTTTCCGATGCACAAAAGGTTGTTATCAATGGGATAACAGCCATGGCTGAGGTACCCTAACGAGTCAACTTGGGCCCCTGGCACCGAGGGTTCGAGTAGTTACTTGCGCACGCCGCTCCGGGAAGTCATCTTTGATTCTCGGGCACATTGAATGGCAGAGATCGGAATGGACCAATCTGGCAAGAGGGGTTCAAGCCATTCAGACACTGTGATCAGCAAGGCGCGGAACCGGCTTTCGTGGTTCGGGAGGCGATTGGGGAATGAAAATCCGTAATAAGTTGCTCGCTCGTTTTGGAACACTACTCTGCGTCATGGCAGTGATCTTCTTGGTCAGCACTTTTGCCATGCTCCGCGAGCGCGCTGCCAAGACCGCGCTCGGCAATGCGCTTGAGCTCTCCGAGGCAACTGAAAACGTTCGCCACCAGATGATGGCCAACCACCTGGCGCTCAGCAACTATCTTCTAACCGGCGCCGGCGTCGAGTTGGACCGCCTCCGTGATGGCAACAACCGCACCGGCAACCTCCTGCAGGAGGCGCGCACCAAGGCGACCGACGCCGAGCAGCGCGCCGGATTGAACCGCATCGAGACCATCGAGCACGAGTGGTATTCCACCGTGGCCGACCGTTTCATCCAGGAGCACAAGGATGTTGACAGCGGCAAAATGAGCGCCAACGACCTGCTGGACCACTACACCAGGGCCCAGCCCAACGAGCAGCTCAAACGCTCCAACGAAGTCATCAATGAAGTGCAGGCCGCAAACCGCCGCCAGCTCGATGAGCGCCGCCATACCGACGAAATCGCTTCCCTGTGGACTACCTGGCTCAGCGGCCTCGGATTCCTGATCACGATGGGGTTGGGCGTGCTCATCGCCTTCCACACCGCCAAGTCCATCACTAAGCCGCTCGAGCATCTCATCACCGTGGCGCGCGAGGTTGGCGACAAGGGTGATCTTAACCAGGAAATCGCCATCGAGGGCCAGGATGAGATCGGAACCCTCGCCCAAACCTTCCGCAACATGGTCGTCTACTTTAAGGAGATGGCGACAGTATCGGCCGCCATCGCAGGCGGCGATCTCTCGGTAGAGGTCTCGCCCCGTTCCAACCATGACACACTGGCCTCGGCTTTCTCGCAGATGACCAACGGCCTGCGCTCCCTGGTGCGCTCCGTACGCGACGCAGCCGCGCAAGTGGCTGCCGGCTCCAATCAGGTCGCTGACGCATCTGAGGATTCCGCCAAGATCAACGTACAGTCCGCCTCGGCCATCGATGAAGTCACCAGCACCATGCACGAGATGAGCATCAACGTGCAGAACATGGTGAAGAACACTCAGATGCAGGCCTCCAGCGTCAGTGAAACCTCGGCCTCCATCGATCAAATGGTCGCCAGCATTCAGCGTGTCGCGGACACCGCCAAGGTTCTGCTCGAAATCTCCAACCGCTCCCGAGAAGAAGTGCAGGGCGGCATTGTCGCCATGCAGAACGCCACTGAGGGCCTCAATCGCATCACCGCCTCCATCGACTCTTCACGGCCCACGATGCGCGAACTTGGCGAGCGCGCCGACAACATCGGCAAAATCATCGAGGTCATCGATGACATCTCCGAGCAGACCAACTTGCTGGCGCTCAATGCCGCCATCGAGGCCGCCCGCGCCGGTGAACACGGCCTCGGCTTCGCTGTGGTCGCCGACGAGGTCCGCAAGCTTGCAGAAAAATCCGCAGCCTCCACCAAAGAGATCAGCGAGCTGATCAGCGGCATTCAGAACGGGGCACGCCACATGATCTCTGACATGGAGCGGGATACCTCCACGGTCAAAGCTGGGCTGGAGCTGGGCAATGATCTCAGCCTTGCTCTGCGCAAAATCTCCAACGTCGTCACCGAAGTTTACAAGTTCGCCCAGGAGATCGGCGCCGCAACCAACGAACAGGCGCACGGCTCTTCGCAGATCGCCAAGGCCACCACGCGCCTCAACGAAATCACCCACGAAATCACTTCCTCGGTGGAAGAGCAGGCGAGCGGTGCGCAAGCCGTCGTCCGCGCCATGGAACGGATGCGCGAGATGGTTCAGCGCTCCACCTCCAGCTCAACCGAGCTGGCCGCTTCCTCCGAGCAGATGTCCAAGATGGCGCGCTCCTTGCTGGAATCCATGGACCGCTTCGTCATCGATGATCAACCGGCGGAGGATACGCGCCGGCTGAACAACGGATCCAGGTTCGCGTTGGCAGGGAGCAGCCGCTAGGAGGGCTGGAGAATCAGATGGCAAAGACTCAGCAGATCGTCGGCTTCCGCGTTGGCAACGAGAGCTTCGGTGTACCCATCGGCGTCGTCCACGAGATCGTGCGCATGATGGACATCACCGAGATCCCCGATGCGCCTTCCCATATCGAGGGCGTCATCAACCTGCGCGGAAAGATCATCCCGGTCGTCGATCTGCGAAAGCGCTTTGCCGAGCCCGTTCAATCCAATCGCCGCAACCGCATCATGGTCGCCGAACTCGATGGGCACCTGGTTGGACTCGTCGTCGATGCCGCTAACGAAGTGCTCAAGTTGAATCCTGAACTTATCGAGCCACCGCCCAGCCTCTTCGAGCAGGGCGAACTGAATTACGTGACCGGTGTCGGCAAGCTGGGCGGCAAGCTGGTCATCTTGATCGATCTGGCAAAGATCATGCAGAGGGGCGAACTGCGCCGTATCTCTGATTTTGCCGAAGCTGCCGGCGCAGTTCCGCAGGCACAGTAGAGCGCGAGCGTATTCAACAATGTCTTCTCCACAGGTTGGCTATAGCGAATCCGAGCTGAAATTGCTGCAAACCCTGATCTATCAGGAGTGCGGCATGTACTTCGATGACCGCCGCGCTCATTTTCTGCATGATCGTCTGCAGCGGCGGCTGCGCGCCTGTAACGTCGCCACCTTCTACGATTACTATCGCCTGCTCACCAGCCGCGAAGGCAAGGTCGAGTTGTCGGCACTGCTGGAGAATCTCACCGTCAATGAGACCAGCTTCTTTCGCAACCGCCCCCAGCTCGAACTCTTCCAGAAAACCGTGCTCGAAGATATGCTGCGCCGCAAGCAGGAACGCCGTGATTGGAACCTGCGCATCTGGAGTGCCGGCTGTTCCACCGGCCAGGAGCCGTTCACCCTGGCCATGATGGTCGCCGATGCTCTTGCCTACTACTACTTGCGCAATCCCCTTCCCTTCGGCATGCCAAACCCAAAGCCGCTTATCCCACCGCCCTGGAAGGTGGAGATACTGGCCTCCGACATCAACTACTCCGTGCTTCGCGCCGGGCAGGAGGGAATCTATGTCGAGCGCCAGATGGAGAGCGTGGACTACGCATACCGCCTGCGCTATTTCGACAAGGTCGGTCCCGAGCGCTACGCCATCAAACCGGCTGTCAAGGAGCTCGTCCACTTCGACTTTCACAATCTGAAAACCGAATTCCTGCCCCAGCGCAATGACTTCATCTTCTGCCGCAACGTCATGATCTACTTTGACGAAGCTGAGCAGAAGCGGCTCATCAAGAAGTTCTGGCGTTGCCTGAACCCCGATGGATATCTTTTTGTCGGTCACGCCGAAAGCTTGTTCGGACTGACCGATCAGTTCCGCATGATTCACCAGGATAATGGCACCGCATACTGCAGGATTGAGGCTTAACGTGGGTATTTTCTCCGACGATCGCGCCAACGAACTTCGAAGCCTCTTCTTCGAAAGTTCGCAGGAGATTCTCCAGGCCCTCAATGAGGAGGCCCTGCTGTTGGAGAAATCCCCGCGCGATGAGGAAGTCATCCGCAACCTGCGGCGCAGCGTCCACACCCTCAAGGGAGACTCCGCCGCCTGCGGTTATAAGGATCTCAGCGAACTCGCCCATGCCGTCGAAGACGTGCTCGCCCCGGAGATTGCGGCCAGTGACGGCGAAGCCCTCGCCCAGCTTGTAATGCTCTGCGCCGATCTCTTTGACGATCTGCTCGCCGCCTATCGCGATAAGTTGCAGCCGCCTTCCACCGCGCCTGTGCACGCTCTCATCGAAAAGCTCCGCCATCCTCAAGCCGAAGCCGCCTTTGCCCCGCAGTTCAATTGGACCGAATACGAGCGCTTGCAGATTGCGCGCAGCGCCGTAGCTGGCCAGCAGATCTACAACCTCGCGCTCGCCATCGATTCCGCATGCCCCATGCGCGCCGCTGCCGTGCAACTGGTCCGCAACGTTCTTCGGGAGGCTGGCGCCATTCTGTTAATGCACCCCGGCGAAGATGACGCCACGATTCCAGATGTCATCGAGGTCGTACTGTCCAGCAGTCGCGAACTCGACTGGGTGCTGCGCAAGAGCAAGATTCCGACCGTCATCTCGAAGGTCTACGGTGAGCCAGCCACCGGCATCGCCGTCGGCCCTATCTCCGCACAGAGTGCGGCCCCCGAGGCAACGCCCGAGCCGCCCACCGCAGCCGCCGAAGAACATCCGAGGACGCGGCAGGCTGTGCCACCGCAGGCGACCGGCCAAGCCGCCGTGGAGGCCGCGCAGCCCATGCGCCTCGCCGCCGAGCGTCCTAAACTCCGCGAAGAGCGCCTTCCCACGGCCACCGAGAACGTGATCCGCGTCGAGACCGGGCGCATCGATACGGTGCTCGACCTGGTGGGCGAGCTCATCATCGCCAAGAGCATGATGCAGGAGCTGTTATCGGAGATCAATCGCAGCCTTGCCAGCCCGCCGTTGCGCGCTCGCAGCTCCGACCTGCTGCTCCTCCAGTCGCAGATTCTCAAGAAGCTCCAGCGCTCCGTGATGAAGATCCGCATGGTCCCGGTCGAGCAGATGTTCCGCCGTTTTCCACGCATCGTGCGCGATACCGCCAAGCAACTCGGACGCGAGATCGATCTGGTCATCGAAGGCGAGAACACGGACCTCGACAAGAGCATTCTGGACGCCCTCGCCGAGCCCATGATGCACCTGGTGCGCAACGCCGTCGATCACGGCATCGAGCCGCCGCTGGAGCGCGCCGCCGCCGGCAAACCTTCCCTCGGAACCCTGCGCCTCAACGCCTTTCATCAGGGCAATCAGGTCGTCCTCGAAGTCGCCGATGACGGCAAGGGAATCAACGTCGAGAAGCTTGTCGCCACCGCCATCTCTCGCGGCATCATCACCGCCGAACAGGCCTCGCGTCTCAGCGAATACGAAGCTTTCGAACTCATCTTCCACGCCGGACTCAGCACCTCCAGCGAGGTCACTGAAGTCAGCGGTCGCGGTATCGGCATGGATGTCGTCAAGGCCGTTATGGACCGGCTCAAGGGGACGATCGAGGTGCGCAGCGTCGCCGGCCAAGGCACCACCATTCGCCTCAAGGTGCCGCTCACCCTGGCCATCATCAAGGCCCTGCTCTTCCGCGTCAGCGAGCGCCTCTACGCCGTGCCCCTGGCCAATGTGCTGGAGATTCTGCGCTCCCGCGAGAGCGATATTCACCTGGTCGACGGCCAGGAAGTGCTGCAGATCCGTGAACAAATCGTGCCGCTCATCCGGCTCAGTCGGATTCACGCCGCTGGCCCGCGCAAGCCCAAGTTATTCGTCGTCGTGGTCAGCCTCGGCGACCGCAAGGCCGGCCTCGTCGTCGATCACCTGATCGGCGAACAGGAGTTGGTCATCAAGGCTCTCGATGAATCCCTGGTCAGCACCGCGCTGGTCAGCGGCGCCAGCATCCTTGGCGATGGCCGCGTCGTGCTGATCCTCAGCGTCTCCGATGTAGTGGAGAGGCTGGGCGGCGGATATACCCGTAACGCAGTAGAACCCGAAGCAGTGAGGGCGCACCCATGACTCCATCTTCAAGCATGATTCGCGTCCTCGTCGTCGATGACTCCGCGCTCATGCGCAAGCTCATTCCGCAGATGCTCGAGCGTGATAATTCCATTCACGTTGTCGGCACTGCCATGGATGGCGCTTTCGCGCTCAAAAAGATTGCCGAGCTCAAGCCCGACTGCATCACCCTGGATCTTGAAATGCCGCGCATGGACGGTATTGAAACCCTGCGTCGCATCATGTGCCAGCAGCAGGTGCCCGTTGTCGTGGTCAGCGCTCACACTCGCGAAGGCGCCAGCACAACCTTCAAGGCCTTGCACATGGGAGCCTTCGACTTTGTCGCCAAGCCGGAGAACGTCCTTGCCGAAGGCATGAGCGAAATTGCGGCTGAGATGATTGCCAAGATCAAGGCAGCGGTGAAGAGTCCTGTTCTGCAACGTTCCATGCTCCCGCTCGGAGTCGTCGCCAAACCTAAGCCCAAGCGCCCCGGCATCCCCGCCCCCGCAACCATGGTGATTGCACTCGGCGTCTCCACCGGCGGCCCTAATTCGGTGGAATTCATGCTCGGTCATCTCCCGGCTGATTTTCCAGCGGCCATTCTGGTGGTGCAGCACATGCCCGCCGCATTCACCGGAACCTTCGCAAGCCGCCTGAATGAAGCCTGCAGCCTCGACGTCAAGGAGGCGCAATCCGGCGATTTGCTCGCTGCCGGACGTGTGCTGATCTGCCCAGGAGATCGCCATATGCGGGTGCGGCGTATGCCGCTGGGAGACGTGGTCGTACTCTCCGACGGCAATAAGGTCGGTGGCCATCGCCCCTCTGTCGATATCTTGTTTCGCTCCGTTGCCCAGGAGTTCGGAGCCAGTGCCGTGGGTCTGCTGATGACTGGCATGGGTGAGGATGGCGCCGAAGGCCTCGGAGCTCTCAAGGCGGCCGGTGCGCTCACCATCGCTCAGGATGAGGCTTCTTCGATTGTTTTCGGCATGCCGCGCGCCGCTATTGAGCGTGGTTATGCCATGCGTGTGGTTTCTCTGGATGCTTTACCGAATACTCTGATCGCACATTGCGGCTCTCTCCGCGCCATGCCGGTCAGGGAACCGTCACCCGTCCGCTCTGCCGGACATATGTGAGGAGCTATATGGAGCAATTTCCCGCTCTACTACGTGCTACCGATTTCCAACCCGTACGCTACCTCGTGGTAGATGACTCCATCTTCGCGCGCAAGAATCTTACACGCATCATCGAGTCCTACGGCGGACAGCTCGCCGCCGAGGCCGGTGACGGAGGCACGGCCATCACCGAGTATGACCGCACCCGCGCTGACATCGTGCTGATGGACATCACCATGCCGCAGATGGAAGGCATTGAGGCCGCCGAGCGCATTGTGCGCCAGCATCCCGACGCCCGCGTCATCATGGTTTCCAGCGTCGGCTATCAGGAAAACATCGTCGCCGCCCTGCAAAAGGGCGCGCGCCACTTCGTCCAGAAGCCGGTAAAGCCCGAGCTTCTCTACGAAGTCGTCCGCTACGTACTGGGCGACGCCGCCGTGACCGCCTCCGGTATCGGAACAGGAGTGTAATCGCCATGAGGATGGAGCTGATTCAGCCGTTCATCAACGCCGCCGACGCGGTGCTCTCTGAAACCCTCGCCTGCCCGTTTGAGGTTGCCGATATTTCCATGACCGAGGAAACCTATCAGCGCCACGCCACCGCCACGCTGGTGGAAATCACCGGCGACATCGAAGGTCGCGTCATCTTCGACGTCGAAGACAGCACCGCCATGAAGGTCGCCAGCTCCTGCGCCGGCACGGAATTAGCTGCCGATCCCCAACTCATCCGCGAAGCCGTCGCCGAGCTCGCCAACCTCGTCATCGGCAACGCCGTAACAACCCTCAACGATCAGGGATTCCGCTTCAAGGTTCATCCCCCCGTCGATCACCCCGGCCGTCAGGGCTTCAGCGGCTCAGAGGACATGGAAGCGCTGGTCATGGACTTTACCTCTCCCGCCGGCAGCGTCTTCATGAACGTCGCCATGCGCTACAACCGCCGCCGCCGCGCCGACTCCGACTAGGCTGCAACGCACAAAGCGCGACGCAGCTTTCCGTACATTGCAGCAATGCAAAAGCGGGGCCATTGCTGACCCCGCCAGTGTTCAGGTTGTGAACAGCTTTCTATTTGCCTTTATCGCCATATCCATACTTCTTGACGGGCGGGCAGACAATCTGCGTGCCAACCGCAGCGCAATCCACCTGCGGGAACTCGGGTGAGTAGAGATAATTCCCGGCATTGTTAACGCTGGGGCCCGGCTCGAAATGCGGCGTGTAGGGTTCGAAGTTCGCCGCGTCGTTGATGCTGCCAGTACCCTTATATTGCGCTACCGTCGGGTAAGGATACACCGGCCGAGAAACAGGCGTTGTGGTGTTGCCGGTGTTGGTTGAGTTCACGGAGAAGCCGTTGGCCACGAGCGCGAAGGGCGCTTTGTCTTTCTCGACCCACGACATCAGCGGCGTCAGGAGATCGAAGGTGTTCGGTCCGAGACCACCACCGCAGTGCGCCATGCCCGGGAACAAATAGAACCGGGCGAACTCCTGGACCTTGTGCTCTCCTACCGCCTCGTTCACACTCTCCCAGTACTGGAGAGTCCCCTGCGGCGAGATGTGCTGGTCGGACCATCCGGCCCAGAAGATCAACTTGCCGCCACTATCAGCGAACGGCCCCAGGTCAGGATTGGTCGCCGAATAAAGCTTTGACGACGAGACCGTGGCATGGTAGGCAGGCAACGTCCAAACCAGATCGTCAACCGTCCGGGGGGTGGCTGTGCTCGGGTCTTTGTAGGGACTGTTGATAAACGTCGCGTACAACCAACCGTCGACGAACATCTCCGGACCGGCCGACTGGCCTTGAGCTGCTGGCATATACAGCGACCAGTCGAGTTCCCCGCCCCACTCGCTCGCGATCTCGGGCTCCAGCCGAATACCATCGAGGGTCTTCGCGCCGTCGTGGATCCGGAACACCGCGTCAGCCTGTGCTTGCGTCAGGCAGCCCGTTTCATTGCCGTTGTTCGCGCAAACCAGGGTGTTCGTGTCGAAGTGGCAATTCCGCGGATCGCCGATGATACCGTCCACAACGCCGTCCAGCGCATCGCACGCGGCGACTACTTTTTGATGGATATAGGGCAGGTTGCCCGATAGCAAGAGGTAAGTGTTCCGGGCGGGCAGCGGAATGTAGCCCGGGGTGGTCTGGTTGGTGAGAAGGCGGTTCGCGTGATGGTACGTGTTCTGCACGTCCATGTTATTCGCCGGTGAACCGGCCGCAATCCCGTCGAAGTCTCTGGGGTACCGCTGCGCCTCCATCAGCGCTTCACGGCCACCATCCGAACAGCCGTCGAAGTAGGAGTAGGCGGCCGATTTTCCGTAGAAGTTTTTGATGATCGCCTTCACGACCTGCGACGTGACGTGCACGCCGCGGTAGGCGAAGTCGATTCCCGCCCACGGATTGTTGACGATCCACGATCCATCATTTAAACCTTCGTGGCCCATGTCGGTCGTGGCAAGCGCGAGTTGACCAGCGTTGGCCGGCAGACAGCCCACTGCTTGCGTGGGGGCTCCGAGATTTTCACTTCCGCATTCACCGCCGCACCCTTCCTGCACATAGCGCTGCGTCCAGTTGTTCATCGGCAGCCAAAGGACGAAATTGTCGCCGGTGGCAGTACCCGGGCCGATGTTTCCTTTCACCTGGCAAATAGGGGCAGGAACTGTGTACCCACCTCCTGGTCCCCCGCCAAGAACCGTGCCCGCGGCGTAAGGGGTCACAGACTGAAAGGTGACCATACCGTTATTGTCAGCCACACCATTCAAGTTGAGAGCTTGGAACGCACTCAGGGTGCATGCCATCTTGGCGGGGACGACAGGTAAGTTCGCTTGGGCCGCCGCGCCTGGCAAAATTGTCAGCGCCGCACCCACTACCAACAAAAGCGCTAGATAACGTGTCTTCATACTCAATCTCCTCACCGCAATTTTTAAAAACAGTAATTCTGTTTTTGTGAGACTTTCGTCAAGCTATCGATTCGTGCTGCGATTAAAGGTTCTGGCTCCGAATGCTCACCCAGGCCGACACCCGCGCAATCCTCCTTCGTCATGAAGTGGTCGTGCGCAGACTAACGTTCATCGCCGGCCAAAGTGCGCATTACGCGACCACCGTTCTGCGGTACCGTTGTACTGCTATGCGGGACAAATTGAAACTACGACAGGACTCTAGTAGTAACTAGCAAAGAAGGCCAATACTTTTTTTGAGCGAATTCGGTATCAAAAAGGTATGAACCGAACAATTGGGAGGGGTGTTCTTAGCGAAATTTTTAATCCGACCTGCCACTGCGTCTCGTACATGGCGTAACGATTGGACAACGCAGAGAAACACGCGAATGCCTTGAACGTTCGCTAAGTCTTATACACGACCTCATCGAGAGGCATGCGAACCGCGGCGTAGGCTGCGACGCACTGTGGCAAATGGCAAGGGCGAGCCCGATCGAGCCCGCCCTTTGTTTCTGTATCCGCCTGTCGAGCGCCCCATTCAAGCCTTTTTCTGCTTTGAGTGGGACAACATCGTCCGCCGCTAGTTGCGTCCCAGCACCGCCACCGGAACCATCGACGGACAATACTTCTGCGCATCGTACCCGTCGGTCAACGGCGTGCAAGTGTTCACCACCGGCCCCACGAAAGTCCCTTCCCAGGGCGCCAGAATCGTCGTCACATTGGTATTGATCGGCGTGGAAGTCGGCGTCGACCCGTTGCCCGCCGCAGTCACCACCGCAGTGCCGTTGTAGAGGTTCGGGCAGCTCATGGCGTTCTGTTCGGCAGACTGGGCGGGCGGGCCAAGATTGGTGCACGTCCCCACCAGGAAGGGGACGCTGCTGGCACTTGCCGTGTTGCCGCCAATCCACGGATCGCTGTTGCCGCAGTCCGTGGGAGCAACGTTCGCGTCGTAGCAGAAGTAAATCGTATTGGTCGCGGTCGTCGCATACGCTTTCGATAAATCAGACGAGTTGCCGCCGCGCGAAACCGCAACATTGCTCACCGTGGGCGTCGTAACTTCCAGCGGCACCGTCGCCGTCACAGACCCCACCAGGGTCGCGCTAACCGAGCGATGCACGCCTACCGTCACCGGCGTAGTGGCCGCAAATCCGCCGGAGGAATTCACTCCCGGAGTAACCGCCCCGGTGGCCAGTGCGCTGGTATTGATCGCGACGATCTGGTCCGTGTTGCCGACGCCGACATAGGCTTGGGTGCCATCGCGCATCAGCGCCAGGTTGGTCGGATAGGCCCCCGCCGCCGCCTGCGCCGTTGTGATCGTCGAAAGCGAGGTGATCCAGGTCAACTGTCCCGGCGTCGTCCCGTCATAAACGCTCACCGTGCCGTTTGCGTGCAGCAGCCAGACATGGTTAATCTGCGTATTCGACGAGGTGTCGTTGAAATTCGTGTCCTGCCCAATATCGATGATCGGCGAACTGCAGATCGCTCCGCATAACGCGTTGGTGGCTGGGGTAACCGTGTTCACCACCTGCTCCGCCTGTCCGTCGATGATCGAGATCGAACTCGGAACCGTCGCGCTGCCGCTGTTGACCACGTAAATGTACTGTCCGTTGTTACTCTGCGCTGCCTTGATGGGGGCCGTGCCGACAATTAGTGAGTTCGTCACCTGGTAGGTGCTGGTGTTGACCACGTAGACAGTTCCGTTCGAGTCCAGCACGAACACCTTGGACAGGTCCCTGTATATCCAGGCAAACACCGGGGTGGGACCAACGCAAGCCTGTGCCACCACGTCGGCCGAGGCTTCCAGGATCACATCCAGCGAGCCGTTCGGGGCGCAAGCTGGGGTCGTAATCGATGCGTCCACCACGAAATCCTGCTTATTGTTGGCGCCAAAATACTGGAAGCTGATGCCAATCGGCCGCGAACCTGGGAAGAGCGTGATGGTGTTGACGTTGGCCGCAAAACCAGCGGTTGACGCGGCCAGCAGAACCTCCGACACTGTTGCCGGCAGCGGCGCTGCGGGTGGCACGGTCGCGGCAGCCACGTTCGCCGTGTACACCGTGGTGCGGGTGGAATCGAAGGCCATCGGCACGGTCGGAATATTCACCGGACCCGAGGCACCCGTCACCGTTCCCGCCACCACGCTTGCCACCGTGTTGTACAGCGCCTTGTTGCCGGTGTTCGTATCCCCAGCGACGTTGATATCGGTGAGCACGCTGCCGTTGCACGCGGTGCCGCTGCCGGTGGGACACTGATTCAGAACAACTTCGGTCTCAGGCCCCGCAGGATTGCCGGTCACCGTCGGCAGTGGCATCGCAACCGGACGATAGACGTCGCCGCAGCCAATTTCTATCGTAGTTGCCGCTATCATAAAGACGACCACAGCTGCGGCTTTCAACATTCGGTTCATTCGCACTCCGGCCTACCGACCAATTTCCTCTGCTCTGTTCGAGTGCGACCATTGTAAAGGAAGCAGGCACATCGGGGCGAATGTCTTCTCGCTCGCGCAAGCGCGAATACCTGTTTCATATCGCACAGCACCTTTCCGTCCAGTCCGCCGCGCAGAGAAATTCGAATCCATAGCAGCTACCCCGAGCGAAGCCGTCACAATTTTCTCTCTGCTTTCCGTCCTGAGCACCCGTTCCACAATCAAAGCTGTTAGGATTCGCACGCCGGGACTCTGCGCTGCCCCAGCGCCGCTTCCTGCACAGGGCGGCCACTTCGGAGTACGATACTTTGGGCATGATTCTCTTCCAGAGCTGGCAGTTGGCAATTTTTCACCTGCTTCCCGCCATCGGTCTCTCTTTGGCCTTTGCCGTTCTTGCCTGGAGCTTGCGCGCTGTAACCATCGGCGCGGCGCTCACCGGATGGGCTCTCACCATCGTCCTCTGCCTGGCCGCCGGGCCCGTCGCGCTGATCCCCGTCGTGGTCGTCTTCCTGCTCACTCTGCTCACCACCCGTGTCGGCCAGCGCAAAAAGCAGCGCCTGGGTGACGCCGGAGCCGACGCCGAGCACCGCCATGGCCGCGGTTCACTGCAGATTCTCGCCAACGTCGGAGCCGCTGCCATCTGCGCCGCTCCTCTCATCTTCGTCAGCCATGCCCGCTACATCCTCCTCGCCGGAGCCTCAGCCGCCCTCGCCGAAGCCGCCGGAGACACCGTAAGCAGCGAACTCGGACAGATCCTGGGCGGCAGCCCCCGCCTCATCACCAACTGGCGCCAGATCAACCCTGGCCAGGATGGCGGCATCACCTTCGCCGGCACCTTCTTTGCGCTCTGCGCCATTATCCTCGTCTGTGCCTCCTGCCAGTGGGCCAATCTCCTGCTCCCCAGCTTCTACGGAACCGTCTTCGCCGCCGCCTTCTGCGGAACCATCCTCGACAGCCTGCTTGGGGCCACCCTCGAACGCCCCGGACGCCTCGGCAACAACGGTGTCAACTTCACCAGCACCGCCTTTTCCGCTGCCCTCGCCATCGCCATCCTCTTCTTCCAGAGCTGGCGCTAAGCACCTGCTCCGGATTCTGGGCTTATTCGAAACAACTCAGCCGTGAGGCGCAGAATCCTAAGCTCCGCCGGCGCAATCGGAGATTCAACTCGACGGCTGGCCCAGGAGGTGGCACATGAAACGGTGGGGCATTGGTATGCTCGGAACGCTATTGTTGTTGAGTTCGGCCCTTGTGATGGCGCAACTCCCGGAGGCCAGCTTCAAGTTCTTGAGCTTTGACGCGCCCGCTAATGTCTTTTTGAGCGTGGACCAAATCAATAATTTGCAGACCGTCGTGGGATACTATCAAACCACGACGTCTCCCTCCGCTATCGAAGGGTTTGCCTACTTCCCTTTCGGGCAGCAATTCGTCACTTTGATTAACCCGAATACCGCGCCCGTCGGCGGCACTACCTACGTTTACGGAGAGAACAATCTGGGCACGATTGTGGGCCAGTACCTGACGGCTACTAACTCCTTTGCCGGATTCTTCCTCAAGAATGGGAAGTACACAACCTACACTGTTCCTGGCTATACAGGCACCACAGTCACAGCCGTGAACGATGAAGCAGACTTCGCCGGTTATCTGCAAAATGCGGCCGGCATTGTCGGCTTCACCGTCGTAAAAGGCAAGCGCAATCTGATTACGATTGAGGGAATTACAACGGCTGAGCCATTTTGCATTAACAACCTTGACGTCGTTGCCGGGTTCTACATGGATTCGAAATCGATCTACCATGGCTTCCTGCTGGACACCAAAGGAAAGCTCACCACAATCGATGTTCCGGGCGCCTCAACTGCGGCCGGTTTTGGCACCATACTGCTCGGGCTCAATAATTTTGGTGTCGTCTCAGGACATTTCTACGATGGCTCCGTTACCGAGCACGGCTTCGTCCGCACTCCGGACGGACAGTTCTTTCAAGTCGATGTCCCCAACGCGGAGGCAACATCAGGCGGAGGCATCAATGACTTCGGCGTGATGGTCGGCCACTATGTAAATTAGGCTGGAACTCAAGTCGGATATCTCGGAATTCCGTACTGACACATGCGCGGACCATTGCCTGCTTAATTTCCGCGCCAAACATAGCGATCTCCACCCAAAACGTAAAGCCGGAGCGCTCGGCTCCGGCCCGTCCCTTCGATTCTGCCCTTCGGCGGCCTTTGCTCTTTACTTCTCCGCCCTCACAAACTCCCACTTCCCTCTGCCGCAAAGATTCTTGCACGTCGGCAAGGTCTCGCCCGCCTTGAACTGCACTGGCAGCTTACAAACGCTGCACCAGTAAATGCCCGACTGCGGAGCTGCGCTCCCCGGTTCATTCGCCATTCCATATCCTCCGTGGTTGATTCTTTATCGTAACGCCCCGCGACGTAAAAAGGCTACCAGGCGTGCAGCAGCCGCCAAACCGTGTAGCTTGCCGCCTCGCGTGCCACGTTCAGTACCCGCGCCATTTTTCCCGCCGCTATCTCCGGCCTGCGCGGCGAAACGTACACCACCCGCCCTTGCGCCTCCAGCAGTTTTTTGATCCGGAAAACGTGATAGGGATCGCTGACCGCAATGCAGGAGCGCATATTATTCGCCGCCATGATGTTGGCAATGCGCTCGGCGCTCTCAGCGCTGTTGCCGCTCTGCGTCTCGGCGATCAGGTTTCGGTCGCCGATGCCGCGCTCCACCAGGTAGTCGCGTCCCACCGAGCCTTCGGTGAACTGCTGTTCGCCGCCGCTGCCCCCGGCGGTGATCACCACCGGCGCCAGTTTGCGCTCATAAAGATCGAAAGCATGATCCAGTCGCGCGCGATAAACCGGCGAAGGCCGTCCGAAATACTCCGCCGCGCCGAAGACCACAATCGCGTCCGCCGCCCGCGCTTCGTCGCGCCTGGACTGGGCCACAATCCGCGTGCAGCTCCATGCGAAATAGCAGGCATAAACGGCCAGCAGCCCGGCGGCGATATTGCGCGGCCTCAGCCATCCCTGGCGCGCACCAGAAGTCATTGATCGCCCAGCAGGTCCTCGATCTCTGCCAGCGCAATCGCTCCCTCGCGCTGAAGTGACCATTGTCCGTCCGTAAGATTCACGATGGTCGTCGGCACCGTGCGCGGCGTCGTTCCGCCGTCCACCAGCAGTTGCACCCGCTCGCCCATCTGCTCCACCACGGCGGCAGCGGTAGTGCACTCCACAAATCCAGCCAGGTTGGCCGAGGTCGCCGTAATCGGACACTTCAGCGTTCGCACCACCGCCAGCGCCACGGGTGAATCCGGCATGCGCACTGCAATGTTGCCCGAGTTCGCCGTCACCTTCAGAGGCAGCCGCGGCGCCGCACGAACAATCATCGTCAGCGGCCCCGGCCAGAATTTTTCCGCCAGCAGATAGAACTCATCCGGCAACTCGTTGGCCAGTTCCTCGGCCTGCTCCACGCTCTCAATCAGCAGCGAGAGAGGCTTATGCCGTCCGCGCTCCTTAATCTCGTAAACCCGCTCCACCGCGTGCAGGTTATAAGGATCGACGGCCAGGCCATAGAACGTATCGGTCGGCATCCCGACCACGCTTCCATTGCGAATTCTGTCCGCCACATAGTTCACCAGGGACGGCTCAGGTTCAGTTGCTTGTATTCGAATGATCTCCGGGCGCACCCGCTTTACCTCATCTTCCTGGCTCAAAATCAGCGAACCTTAACAAAAATTGAAAGCGATGGACTTAGGTTAACTCACAACCCTCACCTTGCGGGAGGTTATCATGTCCACGCTGGCACTCCAGCATTCTACAATGCTTTAGAGCGCTTTCGGAGCAGGTGCATCCCTGGGTACCCATTTTGCCGCAGTTAGCAAGTGGGGGGATCGCAGGAGTAGCCGGGTGCCTCAGCTTCTCCCATACCCACCATGCGCCCCTCGCAGCACCGGAGGATCATGTCCCAGGCCTACTCTAATCCGCCGCACCAGCGCCTCCGCCCCATCGCCAGCCACCAGAATTCGCTCGTCAAAGATCTTCGCAAAGCTTTCTCCCAGGCCACTCCCGCCCCAGATGGCACCGTCGCCATCGAAGGCGTCAAACTGGTCGAAGAGGCCATCCGCAGCGGCCTGCGCCTGCGCGCCGTCTTTTTTTCCGAGTCGGCTCGCGAGCGCGCCAACCGCCTGCTTCCCCAGCTTGGCCACGCCACCGAAACCATCCTCCTCCCTGACGACATCTTTCACAGCGCCGTCGCCACCGAAACCCCGCAAGGTGTCGCCGCCCTTGTCCACCCCCTCG
The DNA here is from genome assembly GCA_963800195.1 of uncultured Acidobacteriota bacterium. Classification (GTDB taxonomy): domain Bacteria; phylum Acidobacteriota; class Terriglobia; order Terriglobales; family Acidobacteriaceae; genus TOLSYN. The sequence goes on along the minus strand of CAWCZZ010000007.1, from coordinate 77,557 downwards.
CCGCCACTCTCGAAGACCTCTTCCGGACCTCTGCCTATTCCTCCACTGCAACTTCCGCCCCAACCACCACTCCGCGCAACGATATCGAACCGGGTGGCCCACATCTGCGTCGCGCTTTTCGACGCAAATGTGGGGACTCGGACGCGGCGACCTCACCCGCAACCCCGCCTTCCCTCGCTCCGCTCATCCTCGGCTGCGCCGGATTGCAGGACCCCGGCAACTTCGGCACCATCCTGCGCAGCGCCGAAGCCTTCGGAGCCAGCGGCGTACTCAGCACCGAGGGCACCGTCGCGGCGTCCAATCCCAAGGTCGCCCGCGCCTCTGCCGGATCGGTCTTCCGCCTTCCGGTCATCAAGCTCTCCACCGCCGAGGCGCTGTCCGCGCTCGAAGAGCACGGCGTCCGACTCGCCGTCACCTCCAGCCACAAAGGCCGTCCCGTGCACGACATCGACCTCACCCTGCCCACCGCCATCTTCATCGGCAGCGAAGGCCAGGGAGTCCCGCGCGCCCTGCTCGACCGCGCCGACGACGCCATCCTTATCCCACATTCCCCCAAAGTCGAAAGCCTCAACGCCGCCATCGCCGCCAGCATCCTGCTCTACGAAGCCCAACGGCAAAGAAGCAAATAGACTGTGGCAGTGCGGTGCATCTGTTGATGTTGCGCTTGTTCTCAGCGGGTCATCCTGAGCGCAAGCGAAGGACCCCGGCAGGGATGGCGTCACCGGTGTCATCTCATTCCTCGCCTCCCCGCAGGCAACGCTCTGCCCCGCGCCGGACTCTATCTGAATGCCAACGCCACCCGTCTAAGCTGAACTGGAGAAAGTATGAAGAAGTTAAGCTCACTCCTTGCGTTGTCATTGTTGCTCTGCGGATTGGCCATCGCACAAACCTCTGACCACAAAGCGCCGGCCAACGCTGCCGGCCAAGCCAGTGCCATGAGCCAACCCACCAGGGGCGAAGTGGAGCGAATCACCCACGGCCCCGTCGTCGAAGCAACCGGAAACTCCTGGGCTACCATCGCCTGGTCCACCGACACCGGCGGCAGCTCCGTCGTGCGCTACGGAACCGATAAGAACCAGCTCACCAACACCGCCGAGGCTCCCTACGCCGATGATAAGGCCGGCAAAGGTGAAACCCATCGCGTCAAAATCGAGCACCTCAAGCCCGGAACCACCTACTACTACATGGTCGATTCCGGACAAGGCGAGGGCACCGGAACCGAAGCCAAAAGCGGCATCGAGCAATTCACCACCAAGCGCTGACGCAACCCCGGCGGTCGTGCTCCCACGACCGCCGCTCCTGCTTGTTTGCTTTTGTCGATTCTGATTTTGTTCTTGTTTTTGGTTTGATTTGTTCTTGTTTGATTTCGCTTTTAGGTGTCATCGTGAGCGAAGCGAACGACCCCAGCCTCGTCGAAATCTTCCTGCAATCTCGGAGGCACGTCGGCACCCAAGCCTCTCCGAGTAGATCGTGCATAATGTCATCAGCAGGAGCGCACCGTGGCCGACCTCAACACACTGATCGAAATTGCAAAGCAAATCGGCGACCATAAGACCAAGAAAGCCGCCGTCACCGCGGCGCTCGAAGAGTACGTCCGCCGCAGACAGATGCAAGATGTGATCCGCGCCTTCGGCACCGTTGACTTCGACCCTGAGTACGATTACAAAGCAGAACGAAAAGCGCGCCGCACCCAAATCCCTATTCGAAAAACTCTTCGTCCACCGTCATGATCGCCAGAGTTTTCTCTACTCGGCAGCCCACATTATGCCGGATCATTAAATCCGCCAAACGAATACCATCAATCAGCACAATCGTCTTTCCGAGCTTTTCTGCTGTTTCCTTTGCCTGAGGCGAAAAGGCCGAAGCTGTGACAAACACGCCCTTAGAAGCCTTCTTCATGTCAAGGCTTCCGAAGAACTCCCGAATCGCCCCTGGCCCTACTTGGTTCCCATTTGCATAGCGCTTGGCCTGCACATAGATGCGGTCGAGGCCGAGTAGATCCTGGTCTATGACGCCATCAATGCCACCGTCGCCACTCCCACCAACCAATGCCTTTTCCAAGTCGATGACTGATCCGCCTCCATACCCCATTCCGATGAGAAGTTGCACAACAGCTTTTTCAAAAAACGCAGGCGTTCCGTTTCGAAGACGTTGCAGCAGATCGGTAGCCAACGACGACTCCAGTTGGCTGTGCGCCTGCTTCATCACTTCATCGGGAGTCAGAACGTCAGTGTTCTCGACAACGTCTCCAACGTCAGTGGAATTAATCGAGTCACCGTTCGGTGTGCTCTGCGTGCCCTTCCTGAAAAGCCGGAACTCGGGAAATTGGCTCAGGTATTTGATATCGATGCGCTCAGGATTTTGTGCGAGCACATCTCTTCCACGTTGGGAAATGCAAAAATGTGCTCGCTTCGTAAAATCTATGAGCCCGGCTTTTCCAGATAGCTTTTGGCCCAGAAGACACGATTTTCGAATCTCGTCTGTCCAGATTGCAGCAACTGCGAACGTTCTTCTGGAGAAAGATGGAAGTCGTCCTCTAACTGCCGGGCCACGTCCGAGATTTTCACTTCCCCGTTTGCCGAGCTCCGCAGCACGGGCAGCATAAGAGTTTGAAAGTCAGGAATCACGCGCTATTCCTCTCGACTGAGAGCCTACACTCGATGGCGAAAAAGAAAAATCCAAATCTTCCAACTACTCCCGCATCTTCTCCTTCTTCGCCTTCAACGCCGCCAGTCGCTCCCTGATCCGCTTCTCCACGCCCTCTTCGGTAGGAAAGTACCACTGCCTGCCCTTCAGATTCTCCGGCAGACACTCCATGTCCGTAACTTTTTCCTCAAAATCATGCGCGTACTTATATCCCTCGCCGTAGCCGAGCTCTTTCATCAGCCGCGTCGGAGCGTTCCTCAAATGCAGCGGAACCGGATCCGCCGAAGTCTCTTCCACATCGCGCTTCACCGCGCCATACGCCTTGTACAGCGCATTCGACTTCGGCGCAATCGCCAGATACACCGCCGCGTGAGCCAGCGCCAGCCCGCCCTCCGGCAGTCCCATGAAGTCCAGCGCATCGCGCGCCGCCATGCAGATCTCCAGCGCGTGCGGATCGGCCAGCGAGATATCTTCCACCGCCATGCGCACAATCCGCCGCGCCAGATACATCGGGTCTTCGCCGCTCTCCAGCATCCGCACCAGCCAGTACAGCGTCGCATCCGGATCGCTGTTGCGCACCGACTTGTGCAGCGCCGAAATCAGGTTGTAATGCTCTTCGCCCGCCTTGTCATAGCGCAGCGTGCGCCGCTGCAGCGCATCCTCCACCATCGCCTTGTCGATGACCCCGACGCCCAGATGGCCTCGCCGCGCGGCCTGACGCCGCGTCGCCTCCATCGCCAGCGTCGCCGCAATCTCCAGCACGTTGTACGCCGAGCGCGCATCGCCGCTCGAATACGCCGCAATCCGCGCCAGCGCCTCCGGCTTCGCCGTCAGCTTCATCGCGCCCAGCCCGCGCTCCACGTCGTTCAGCGCGCGCTCCAGCAGCACCACAATCTGCTCCTCGGTCAGCGGATTCAGCATGTACACCCGCGAGCGCGAGAGCAGCGCCGAGTTCACCTCGAACGAAGGATTCTCCGTCGTCGCCCCGATCAGCCGGATGTTGCCCCGCTCCACGTGCGGCAAAAAAGCGTCCTGCTGCGCCCTATTGAAGCGGTGAATCTCGTCGATGAAGACAATCGTCCGCGTGCCATATTGCCGCGCCCGTTCGGCCTCCACCATCACCTGCTTGATCTCTTTGATCCCGGCCATCACCGCCGAAAACTCGACGAACTCCGCCTTCGTCCGCCGCGCAATAATCTTGGCCAGCGTCGTCTTCCCCACTCCCGGCGCGCCCCAAAAGATGATCGAGCCGATGTCGTCGCGCTCGATCTGCACCCGCAAGGCCTTGCCCGGCCCCAGCAGATGCTCCTGCCCCACGAACTCATCCAGATCGCGCGGACGCATCCGGTCCGCCAGCGGCCGCGTCCGGTCCGAGGCCTCTCGTTTCATCCAGCGGATTGGAAAACAAATTCACAATATTTCCATTTCGGCGACAGAAGGCGGTTTTATGATCGGCGTCCCATCGTACTTCAGAATCTCAAGCCTCGATAGGAATCCGCTTTTGTCAGCATGAAGCAATATGGCAATCTCCCCTCCGTCCGCGTCTTTGCACACGCCTTCAGTCGGGAGCTTTCTATAGTTCGTGGGCAATGGAGAACCCGAAGCGCATCGCAGGCTCAGCGTACCATCTTCAATGATCTGTTTGGCGGTCATCGTAGCCAGTTGCTCCCGCCACTCTTGGCCTCCCGGAAACTCCGCTGCTAAGAGTTTCTCCAGTACTTCCCTCTCCCGGTCATCAAGCTTTCGCCATCCTGACTCCATCTGACGCCGCTCCTATCCCAATGAGGAAAATTGAAAGAAACGATAACACGCGTAATTGAAAATCCCCCGGATCGGCAGCCGAGGGACTCAACAACTTTGCAACCTTTGAAACCTAGCTCCTACGCCTTCGCCCTCGCCGTCTTCTCATCACATGCAACTTTCCCGTCGCGAATATGAATCACGCGATGCGCGTATTCGGCGATGTCGTGCTCGTGTGTCACCAGCACGATGGTATTTCCCTGCGCGTGCAGATCGTCCAACAGCGCCATGATTTCAGTTCCGGTCTTCGAATCCAGATTGCCCGTCGGCTCGTCGGCCAGGATGATCGAAGGCCGGTTCACCAGCGCCCGCGCAATCGCCACGCGCTGTCGCTGTCCGCCGGAGAGCTCGTTCGGCTTGTGGCTCATCCGTTCGCCCATGCCCACGCTGATCAGCGTCTGCCGCGCCCGCTCCAGCCGCTCTGCCGAAGGCACGCCCGCGTAGATCAGCGGCAGCTCCACGTTGTGCAGCGCTGAAGCCCGCGCCAGCAGGTTGAAGGTCTGGAAGACGAAGCCGATCTCCTTGTTGCGAATGCGTGCCAGTTCGTCGTCGTCCAGTTCGCTCACCAGATGGCCATTCAGCCAGTACACGCCTTTGGTCGGAGTATCCAGGCAGCCGATCAGGTTCATCAGCGTCGATTTCCCCGAACCCGACGGCCCCATGATCGCAACGTACTCATTGCGCATTGATGGAGATGTCCACGCCGCACAGCGCGTTCACCGCCTGCTCGCTGCCCATGTCGTAGGTCTTCCACAGATCCTGCGTGCAGATGATGCACTCCGGCGGTGGTGCCTTCAGTTCCTGGCCCATGCCAGCGGTTTGCGTTGCCATCCCTATCCTCTTCCTACTTCAGCAACCGCAGCGGACGGGCGTCGCTGGGCCCCTGAACGTTTAGCTTTTACCTGCTGTCTTACGACTTTTCATCTTCCTTCTTCGGCGCGCGTGTTGTTGATCTTCACCTTCACATCCGGCTTCATCGTGCGCAGCACCTTGTAGCTTCCGGTCACAATCTCGTCGCCTTCCTTCAGCCCGTCAAGCACTTCGATGTCGGTGGTGCCGGTGATGCCCGTCTGCACTGGCACAAACTGCGCCTTGCCCTCACGGATCACGAACACGCCCTGCACTTCTTCCTTGGCGGCTTTCATGTCCTCGGGTCTTTCTGCCGCCTGCACCGCTCTTGTCCTTGTTCTTCTTCTTCGGCACCAGGTCGCCCTTCTGCCGGATCGTCAGTGCCTGGATCGGAATCGACAGCACGTCCGCCTTGCTGGCCGTCGTGATCTTCGCCGTCGTGGACAGTCCCGGACGCAGACCGTCCGGCACCTCGGTCAGCGTCACCACCACCTTGAAGTCCTTCGCCTCCTGGGTGCTGCCCGTCGATTGCGAGGTGGCCACGCCGGTCGAGCGCAGCAGCGCGTTGTCGCCGATCTCGGTCACCGTGCCCTTGAACTTCTTCTTCGGAATGGCGTCGATGCTCACCTCTGCCGGCTGGCCCAGCTTCACATTCACAATGTCGGTCTCATCCACCTTCACCTCGGCGGTGATCACCGAAACGTCGGCCAGCGTCATCAGCGTAGAACCCGGCGCGTTCTGGATCCCCATCACCACGGTCTCGCCCTCGCGCACCGGCAGGTTCGTCACCACGCCATCAAACGGCGCGCGATACTCGGTCTTGCTCAGCACGTCGGTGTTGTGAACCAGGTTCGCCTTCTGCACCGCGATGCGCCGCTTGTATGCTTCGGCTGCGCCCTGGCCTGCGCAATTCTTCGCCTTGCCTGGGTCAAGCCGGACACCGCCGACTCGTAGGCGTTCTTCGCGGCGTCGTAATCTTTTTTGGCGATCAACTGATCCTTGTAGAGCCCCTCGGAGCGCTTCCAGTCGTAGAGCTTCTGCTCCAGATCGGCCTTGGCCCGGTCCAGGTCGGCGATGTTGGTGTTCAGTGTCTCCACTCCGGCCGTGTAGTCGGCTTCGGCCGCCGTCAACGACGCCTGGGTTGCGTTTACGTCGGCCGTCGGGCTGCACGTTTTCCAACTGCGCCAGCATCTGCCCCTTCTTTACGTGATCGCCTTCTTTCACGTACAGGTGCACGATCTTGCCCATCGCATTGGCGCCAACGTTCACAAACGTCTTGGGCCGGATCTCGCCGGAAGCCGTAACCAGCGACGTCAGATCCTGGCGCATACTCTGCCCGTCTGCACCTCAACCACGCCCTTGCGGCTCTGCTGGATGGTGAAGAAAATAATTCCTCCAATCAGAGCCACCGCGCCAACGGCAAGCCAAACTTTCTTCCAGGTTTTCATCGGTCCTCGTTAATTGCCCGCTTCAACGGGAGACAGAATGCAGATGATCCGGCGGCCAGACTTGCACTCCCCTGTATGGTGACTCGCGCCTATCCTCTCATACGAGCTAAAGTATCTTGAAAGTTCCAAATGAATATAGTCCGTACACCTGAATGAGCACCACCGCGAACTAAGTCGCGACTTAAATAAGTACTGCTCTCTTCCACCACTGCTGCTCCAGCGTGCCTTCCCGCAACACTGCCGCACCATGCCGTCCACATCATTGTAAACCGTCGCCCCATCCCACATTCCGTCCCATATTCCGGCTTGCCATCATCTTCTTCTGCTCTCTCGGCCAGTTGCACCTTCGTTCCTCGCGCCTTGCCTTGACCCATGCGAATACTTACAATCTGTTCAGCCCTAATGTTCCCAGGAGCGAGACTGTCCATGCGGTTTTTTTCCTGTGCGTCATATTTTCTTCGTTCTGATGGCAGCCGCCCTGCTGGCTTGCGCCCGTCCTCGCGCAGGATTCCTCCAGCGACGACAAGGACGCCGGTACCTCCCTCAAGGATCTCAAGAAGTCATCCAAGAAGGACGCTCCCGGAGAAGAAAGAACTTACCGCCCGAGGAACGCAAGGAACGTCTCCGCGAGCTTCAAGAACGAAGTCGGCAAGACCTACCAGACCTGGCTCGATCAGGATGTGCGCTACATCATCACCCCGGAAGAAGAGCAGGCCTTCAAACTCCTCGGCACCGATGAGGAGCGTGACGAGTTCATCGAGCAGTTCTGGCTCCGCCGCGACCCTACTCCCGACACCGAGGAAAACGAATTCCGCGAAGAGCACTATCGCCGCATCCAGTACGCCAACGAGCACTTCGCCGCCGGCATCCCCGGCTGGAGGACCGATCGCGGCCGCATCTACATCGTCTGGGGCCCGCCCGACGAAATCGAGTCCCATCCCTCCGGCGGCACCTATCAGCGCGAGCCAGTCCGAAGGCGGCGGCACCACCTCCACCTTCCCCTTTGAGCGCTGGCGCTATCGCTATCTCGAAGGCATCGGCAACGAGGTCATCATCGAGTTCGTTGACTCCTGCATGTGCAACGACTACCACATCTCCACCGACCCCAATGAGAAAGATGCCCTGCTCCACACCCCCGGCGGCGGCCCCACGCTCAACGAAGCAGATGGGACGGCGGCAACCGCGCCGACCGCATGATGGGTACGCCCGGCGGCACCGCTCCGGCATGCAGCGGCGGCAAGCAGTTTGACGCCCTCGAGCGCTACGCCAAGCTCACCTCGCCTCCGCCCATCAAGTTCAAGGATCTCGAGGAGAAGGTCAACACCAAGATTCGCTACAACCTCATGCCCTTCGACATGCGCTCCGACTTTGTGAAGATCACCGCCGACACCGTCCTGGTCCCCATCACCATCCAGATCAAGACCAAGGACATGACCTTCGTTCAGAAGGAAGGCATTCAGCGCGCCTCGGTCAATATCTTCGGACGCATCTCCACCATCACCGGACGCGTCGCCGCGACCTTTGAAGACACCGTCGGCGTCGACGAACCCAACGAACTGCTGGAAAAGGCCCTGCTCACCTCCCAGCTCTACTGGAAGGCCGTTCCGCTCAAGCCCGGAATGTACAAAATCGATGTCGCCGTAAAAGACGTCAACGGCGACCGCGTCGGAACTCTCGTCCGCTCCATCCGCGTTCCGGAGTTCGACGACGAGAAGCTCGCCACCTCCTCGCTCATCCTCGCCGATCTCATGGAGCACGTCCCGGCCAAGAGCATCGGCGCCGGCAGCTTCATCATCGGCGACACCAAGGTTCGTCCCCGCGTCGATGCCGCCGACGGCAAACCCGCCAGCTTCAAGCGCGACCAGCGCCTCAACATCTGGCTCCAGGTCTACAACCTGCAGCAGGATCAGCAGACCAAAAAGACACGGGCCACCATCAGCTACGACATCGTCAACATGCAGACCAATAAGTCCGTGCTGCACGCCGAGGAATCCTCGGCCGCTTACGGCAACACCGGCGACCAGATCACCATCGAAAAATCGATGCAACTGGCCAACCTGGAACCAGGTTTGTACAATCTCAAGGTCACCGTAAATGACGAGGTAACCAAACAAACGATTAATCCTTCCGCCCGTTTTCAGGTCGAGTAGGATAGAATTTGCACGACTTCGCAGACGTGCTATCTTAGGCCACGCTGCCATCGATCGAGTTGGTTGCGAACGCAGTTGCCGTCGGGCCTGGTTCGCCCATGTTAGCGGCCCGTAGATCATTGGGGGCTCAAATGATGCGTAAGCTCGGAATCCTGGCGCTTGCACTCATCTGTGTGCCTTGGCGCCTCTGCCGCCGTCAATCCCGGCGTCATCACCGGAACCGTGCACGATTCCGCCGGAGTGCCCCAGATGGGCGCCGTCGTCGAAATCCTCGCCAACTCCGCCGCCCGCGCCCAGACCGTGCTCACTGACACCAGGGGCGCGTTCACCATCGCCGGCCTGCTCCCCGGCCTTTACACCGTCAAGGTCACCGCTCCCAGCTTTCTGCCCACCATCCGCGAGCGCGTCCACCTGCAATCCGGCGCCAGCCTGCTGCTCAATGTCACCCTCAACACCCTCTTTGAAGCCATCCAGTTCGTCCCCCGCCACAAGGCTTCCGCCGGACGATGATGACGATTGGCGCTGGGCGCTGCGCTCCATGGCCAACCGTCCCATCCTGCGCCTCGCCGATGACGAACCGCTGGTCGTCGTGCAGAAGTGCGAAGACGCCTCCGAGGGCCAGCTCAAGGCGCGGGTCTCCTTCATCTCCTCAGCCGATGGCGATTCCTCGGCAGCTCCGGCGTGGACACCAATTTCCACGTCGAGCAATCCATCTTCGGCAAGCGAACGTCCATCGCCCGCCAAGTGGTCGCTCAACGGCGGACTCGGCAGCACTGCAGCCAATCCCAATGCCGTCATCCGCGCCGCCTACTCGCGTGAGATGCCCGACGGCTCCTTTCCTGAGATCGCCCTCTCCGCCAAGCACTTCGCCTCGCTCAATCCCGATCAGCCCGCCATCCAGGCTCTGGCTCTCTCCATCGCCAACTCCATGACCTTCGGCGAGTCTCTGGAGCTCAACTACGGCGGCGAAACCCAGATGGTTCAGTACAAGGAGCGCGCCACCAGCCTACCGTCCCTTTGCCACCGTCAGCGCTCATCCCGGCAAGAACACGATCCTGCAATACCGCTACGCCACCAGCGCTCCCGACCTGCGCGCCGCCAAGGGCTTTGACACCGCTCCCGCCGATCTCAGCGAGAGCAATCCCGCGCCTCACCATGACCGCCTGGGCCAGCGCATCGAGCGCGCCAACCACAACGAACTCTCCGTCTCCCAGCGCTTCGGCAGCAACAAGCTTCAGCTCGCTGCTCTTCTCCGATTCCATCCACAACGCCGCCCTTACCGGAACCGGAGCCAGCTTCACCCAGGACACCAACGCCCTCATCGGCGATCCCTTCTCGGGAAACTTCTATTACAACGGCGGCAACCTCCACACCCAGGGCGTGCGCGCCGTCTACTCCCATCCCCTCGCCGCGCGGCCTCGATGCAACCCTCGACTACGCCTACGGCGGCGTGCTGACGGCTCCTGAAAGTCTCGTGCAGGTCAGCCAGACCTCGACCTCGCTGGTCACCGTCAAGCGCCACTCCGCCGCCGCCAAGCTCTCCGGAACCGCGCCTCGCACCAAAACCAAGGTCATCGCCAGCTATCGATGGCTCAGCGGCAGCGCCCTCACTCCGGTCGATATGTTCAACGCCTCCGCCGGACAAACCGACCCCTACCTGAGCTTCTTCATCCGCCAGCCCATCCCCACCATGCACATCTTGCCCAGCGGATTGGAAGCCCTGATCGACGTGCGCAACCTGCTCGCCCAGGGATACCGTCCCGTGCTCAGTGCCGATGGCAGCACCGTCTACCTCGTCCAGGGCACCCGCTGCATCCGCGCCGGCCTCACCTTCAACTTCTAGCGCGAACTTCCAGCACACTCAAAAGTTCTGCTCCCTCTTCACGCAGAATGCGTGCGTAGAAAAGCCGTGCGCTTCCGAGGGTGTCATTCCGAGCCCCGCGAGGAACCCCAGCACGGCTCGAATTGTGCTCGCTTATGCCGCTCCGAGCATCTCGGTGATACCCTCGCCCGCGGGGATCGGACAGCCCTCGCCTACTCGCCTAATCCTCGCGCCGGACACTTTCATTTTCCGGGAGATAGTCGCAGGCCTCGCGGCACTCCAGGCAGTAGTAGCAGCCATCCTCCACCAGGCGCACATCGTGTTCGCCCATGCAGAGATAGCAATACTTCTCGCACTTGCATTTTTCTTCCACTTGTTCGCAAACGTTACACCGGAATCGTTGGGCCATGGGCGCACTCTAACTCGCATTTTCTCCGCATGCAACTATCTTTCGCCCCGGCGGCAGCGAGCGTTACCCAAGCGCCCTGTCGCCTCGTACTACCATGCGCCCGCGCTACACTCTCACCGTTGCCTGCCCCGCTTGCCGCGTGTTAACTTTCAAGGTTCCGCCGGCCTGATCTGTGGCCGCATGAGCCCCTCTGCCAGAGGTTCCTCGATGTCGTCGACACGCCGAATCCGCCGCTCGTCCGTAAAACCGCCCTCAACTCCGCGCATCGCCGGCTTGGCGCCCGCATGGTGGACTTCAACGGCTGGGACATGCCCGTCGAGTATCCTGCCAATGCCGCGCCGCCCATCCGGCGGCCTCATCGCCGAGCACCTCGCCGTCCGCACCTCCGTCGGACTCTTCGACGTCAGCCACATGGGAGACATCCGCCTGCACGGCCCCGCAGGCGCTCGCACGCCGTGCAGCACATGACCATCAATGACGCCTCGCACCTCGCCATCGGCCAGGCCCAGTACTCCGCCCTGCTCTATCCCACCGGAACCTTCGTCGATGACGTGATCGTCCACCGCCTCGGCGAAGACGACTTCCTGCTGGTCATCAACGCCGGAACCCGCGAGAAGGATTTCAACTGGGTCCGCGACGCCGCCAAGCCCTTCGACTGCGCGGTCGAAGACCTCAGCGACCACTACACCCAGATCGCCATCCAGGGTCCCAACGGCTGGCGCACCCTGCAAAAGCTCACCGACGCCGATCTCACCAAGGTCAAGTTTTACTGGTTCACCCACGGCACCGTCTGCGGATTGCCCAACACCCTCATCGCCCGCACCGGCTACACCGCCGAAGACGGCTTTGAAATCTACATCCCCAGCGACGAACCCACCAGCAGCGCGTCTGGAAGCGAGTTGCTCGCCGCAGGCGAGGAGTTCGGCATCCTGCCCTGCGGCCTCGGAGCCCGCAACACCCTGCGCCTCGAAGGCGCGCTCTCCCTCTACGGACATGAAATTTCCGACACCATCACCCCGTGGGAGGCGCGTCTCGACCGCTTCCTCAAAATGGACAAAGGCGAATTCACCGGACACTCCGCGCTGGCGAAGCAGAAACAGCGCGGCCTGGAAAGCATCCTCGTCGGCCTCGAAGCCGTCGAGCGCGGCATTCCTCGCGACGGCTACCACGTCACCGACCCCGACGGCCACGCCATCGGCTACGTCACCAGCGGCTCGCCCGCGCCTTTTCTCAAGAAGAACATCGCCCTCGCCTACGTCCCGCTCGACGTATTCCGCCGAAGGCACCGAGCTGGGCGTCGAGGTCCGCAATCAGCATCGTGAAATGCAAAGTGGTGCCCACGCCGTTTTACAAGCGGCCAAGGCCTGCGCAAGCAACCCGGTAGCCAGGAAACGCCGGGTGCCCCAGGTTCACGCCCCGTTGTTGGGCGATAACCTGGGAAGCAACACCCTTCACCTCTGCAATGACGTGCCGTTGCTCTTGATTTTGTCGTTGCCCTTGCGGTTGCACCTGGATTTTGCCGTTGCTCTCGCTCTTGCTCGCTGGTTCAATTGATGAACGTCTGGAATACAATTTCAAGTTCACTGTGTTTCATGGAAACTGGAGATCACCATGGCCTATCCGCCGGAATTCAAATACACCAAAGAGCACGAATGGCTCGCCGTTGATGGCACCACCGGAACCATCGGCATCACCGACCACGCGCAGAACTCTCTCGGCGACATCGTCTTTGTCGAGTTGCCCAAGGTCGGCACCGAACTCACCGCCGGCAAAACCTTCGGCACCGTCGAATCCGTCAAAGCCGTCAGCGACCTTTACGCTCCCAGTCTCCGGCACGGTCACCGCCATCAACGATGATCTGGCCACCTCGCCCGAGAAGGTCAACAGCGACCCCCACTCTGCCTGGATGGTGAAGCTCACCCTCTCCAACCCCGCCGAGCTCGCCGCCCTTCTCTCCGCCGACGACTACGATAAGTTCATCGCCGAGGAGCAGTAATGTGTCAGCACCTGCGCCCGCGGCCGGAGGGCCATCCGTGGCCCGTACCCGACGCCCCATGCGCGGCGCCGTATCCTGCGAGGCCCGGTGTAATCATGATGTAATTGTTTGGGTGTAGTCTTTTTGACGTACTCGTATTGTGACGGCTGCGACGAACGCAGCCGCCGCTGATCCGTAGCCCCGTGTGGCCTTTCATTCAGGACAGACCATCATGCGTTATCTTCCCAAGTCTCCCGCCGAACGCGCCCACATGTTGAGCGCGATCGGCGTCGACTCCATCGACGAACTCTTCGCGCCCATCCCGGCCGCAGTTCCGCCTCAACCGCGATCTCGCGATTCCGCCCCAGATGGCCGAGAGCGAAATCGTGGACTGGTTCCGCGCCCGCGCCGCCGAGAACGCCACCGGCTATGACATCATGCTCGGCGCCGGAGCCTACAACCACTACCGCCCGCTGGTCATCGACGCGCTCATCTCGCGCGGCGAGTGGTTCACCGCCTACACGCCCTATCAGCCGGAGATCGCGCAGGGCACCCTGCAGGCCATCTTTGAATTCCAGACCATGATCTGCGAGCTGACCGGCATGGAGGTCGCCAACGCCTCCATGTATGACGGCTCCACCGGCGCGGCCGAAGCCGTCATGATGGCCATGCGCATCACCGGACGCCACTCCGCCATCCTCGCCCGCAGCGTCCACCCCGAGTATCGCGAGGTCATCGCCACCTACGCCAAGTACCAGGGCCTTCCCCTCACCGAGGTGGCCTTCACCGCCAACGGACGCGTCGATCTCGCCGCCCTCGATGCCGCCATCACCGCCGAGACCGCCTGCGTACTCATCCAGTCGCCCAACTTCTTCGGCACCATCGAGGACGTTGCCGCCATCGCCGATGTGGTGCACGCCAAGGGTGCGCTGCTCGTCGTCTCCATTGCCGAAGCGCTCTCGCTCGGCATCGTGCGCCCGCCCATCGGAGGCCGATATCGTCTCGCTCGAAGCGCAGTCCTTCGGCGTCCCGCTCAGCTACGGCGGCCCTTATGCCGGAGTCATCGCCACCCGCGAGAAGTTCGTCCGCCAGATCCCCGGACGCCTCGTCGGACAGACCACCGACCGCAACGGCAAGCGCGGCTTCGTGCTCACGCTCTCCACTCGCGAGCAGCACATCCGCCGCGAGAAGGCGACCTCCAACATCTGCACCAACCAGGCGCTCATCGCGCTCATGGTCAACATCTACATGGATGTCTATGGCCGTCTCGGCATCCGCGAACTGGCCGAGCAGAATCTCGCCAAGGCCGCCTACGCCCGCAAGGCGCTCGGCGCAAAAGCCAAGGTTCTCTTCGACGGTGCGCCGCGCTTCAACGAATTCGTTCTCCAGACCAGCGAGGACGCATACGAAATCTCGCATCGCCTCGCCGCCAAAAACAAAATCATCGGCGGCTTTCCCCTGCGCAAGTTCTATCCCGAACTCGGCAACGCCGCCGTCTGGTGCGCCACCGAACTCACCTCCCGCGCCGCCATTGACGCCGCCGCCAGCGAGGTGAACCAATGAGCAACCACAGCGCCAGCGGCCGGAGCGGCATCCGTTGACGCATGACCCGACATGTTAGCGCCGTGAGGCAACCATAGCAACGCAGCAGCCGGCAGCCGCAGCGTTCCGCGAGGCGGCAGCGGTCTCGGAGCAGCAGCCATCGAGGTGAACCAGATGAGCAACAAAGACATTCGCAAGGTCAGCACCCACATCTCGCAGAACGAAGGCCTCATCTTCGAGCACTCCTCGCCGGGCAAAAAAGCCTATCGCCTGCGCTCGCTCGACGTGCCTGAAGTCGATGCCGCCGCCGAACTCGGCGACGCTCTGCGCACCGAACCCGCCGCGCTTCCGGAAGTCAGCGAGATCGAAATCATCCGCCACTTCACCCGCCTCTCCACCTGGAATTACGCCGTCGATCACGGCATGTACCCGCTCGGCTCCTGCACCATGAAGTACAATCCGCGCGTCAACGAGGTCGTCGCCCGCCTCGATGGCATCGCCGGAGCCCATCCCTATCAGCCCGAGCAAAGCTCGCAGGGCGCGCTGCGCATCATGAAGGCGCTCGCCGATCAGCTCATCGAAATCACCGGCATGGATGCCATCACCCTCCAGCCCGCCGCCGGAGCCCATGGCGAGCTCACCGGCATCCTGCTCATGCGCGCCTATCTCGAGTCCCAGGGCAACCCGCGCAAGAAGGTTCTGATCCCCGACTCCGCCCACGGCACCAATCCCGCCACCGCCGCCATGGTCGGCTACGAGGTTGAAAACCTGCGCAGCAACGAGCGCGGCATGGTCGATCTCGCCGCGCTTGAAGCGCAGATGAACGAGGATGTCGCGGGCCTCATGCTCACCAATCCCAACACCCTCGGAATCTTCGACGAGCAGATCGCGCGCATCGCCGAAATCCTCCATCGCAAGGGCGGCCTGCTCTACATGGACGGAGCCAACATGAACGCCCTCGTCGCCAAGGCGCGCCCCGGCGATTTCGGCGTGGACGTCATGCACCTCAATCTGCACAAGACTTTCTCCACCCCCCACGGCGGAGGCGGTCCCGGCTGCGGTCCGGTCGCCTGCAAAAAGCATCTTGAGCCCTTCCTGCCCAAGCCCATCGTCGTCGAAACCGCCGATGGCACCCTGCGCCTCGACTACGATCGTCCGCAATCCATCGGACGCGTGCGCGCCTTCTTCGGCAACTTCGGCATGCACGTCCGCGCCCTCGCCTACATCATGGCCAACGGCCCCGACGGCCTGCGCCAGACCACCGAGGACGCCGTGCTCAACGCCAACTATCTGCGCAAGAAACTCGAAGGCACCTTCGATCTTCCCTACTCGACTCCCACCATGCACGAGGTCGTCTTCAGCGACAAGCTGCAATCCAAGCTCGGCATCAAAACCGGAGACATCGCCAAGCGCCTCATCGACTACGGCTTCCATCCCTACACCGTCAGCTTCCCCATGGTCGTCCCCGGCGCGCTGATGATCGAGCCCACCGAGAGCGAGCCGCTCGAAGAACTCGACCTCTTCGTCGACGCCATGAAGTCCATCGCGCAGGAGGCCATCGACTCGCCGGAGCTGATCAAAGACGCCCCGCACTCCACTCGCCTCTCGCGCCTCGACGAAACCGCCGCCGCCCGAAAACCAATCCTGCGCTGGCGCTCCGAGCCCAAATAGCACAAAACAGAGCGCTCTCGGGTGGCCCATTCAAGCCTTCCATCGGCTTGAGTGGAGCAGTTGGATCTCTTTCCCTTGAGTCGAGCAGTTCACAGGGACTAAACTGCCCAGTGTGGGAGTGAAGGAGAAGAGCGCAATGACTACCAATCCAGTTTCTCATGCTCTCCCCAAGAACCGTCAGGAGCACAGCGTTCCATGCTTCTGGCCCTTCGCGGCTGCCATCGAACTCGGCGAAGAAGGACTGCGCCTCTATCAGGACAATCTCCGCTACCTTGCCGAAGCGGCGGAAATCACCTTCCCGCCAACGCCGGAATGGGCTACGCCAAACCGCATACTGCTGGACCTCGACACCATGCGGCTGCGCGACTTCTCCCCGAGCGCAGCCTCAACCTCCGGCGTACCAGTTCTGGTCGACGCGCCCTACGCCGGGCATAGCGCCACCATCGCCGACTATGCCAAAGGTCAAAGCTTGGTTGAAACCCTCCAGGCCGGAGCTTTGCAGCGCATCTTTGTCACCGATTGGAAAACTGCCACGCAGTCGATGAAGGATTTCGTCATCGACAACTACCTTGCCGACATTGACAAGGCTGTCGATCGCTTAGGCGGCAGTGTCCACTTGATCGGTCTTTGTCAGGGCGGCTGGATGAGTGCCATGTACACTGCACTCTTCCCTGCCAAGGTACGTAGCCTGGTCTTGGCCGGATCGCCGATCGACACCGATGCCGGCAATGGCTCAATCAAGAAAATAGCGCACAGCCTACCGATGTCTTTCTATGAGGAACTCGTGGCTACGGGCGGCGGTTTGATGCTTGGACAGATGATGGTCGCCGGCTGGAAAAGTATGCATCCCCTGAAACAATGGGAGAAGTACATCGACCTCTATCAACACATTGAGGAGAAAAACTACATCGAGCGTACCGAGACCTTTGAACGCTGGTATGAGAACCCGATCAATTTGCCCGGCGCTTTTTATCTCCAGTGTGTCCAGCAGCTCTTTAAAGAAAACCGCCTCGCTCGCGGAGAGTTTATCGGCCTCAACAAACCAGTGTCGCTGAAAGACATCACCTGCCCGGTCTATCTGCTCGCTGGCGAAGCAGATGACATTACACCCAGGGAGCAGGTTTTCGACGCTGAGAAATATCTCGGAACGCCCAAGCACCAGATCGTCAAGACGCTTGCGCCTGGCGGGCACATTGGCCTTTTCATGGGTTCCAAAACGCTGGCGGAATATTGGCCACAAATTGCCCGGTGGATTCGCTCAGCTGAGATTGCGGCCGCCCACGCCTAAAATACTGGCGAATGCTTTAGCCATAACAGAGAGTCACGATGAAAAAGATTCTGATTGCGGGCACCGCAAGCGGCACCGGGAAAACCACCATCACGCTGGCCATCGAGGCAGCGTTGCGCCGCCGCGGAATGATCGTGCAGGCATTCAAGTGCGGCCCTGACTATCTCGACGCCGCGCATCACACCGCAATTTGCGGCCGCAAGTGCAGAAATCTCGACAGCGTAATGCTCTCCGCGACCCAGAATGCCGCCTCGCTGGCTGCCTCGTCGCGCGGAGCTGAGATCATCATCGCCGAGGCGATGATGGGACTCTTCGACGGCCTCTCCGGCGGCTCTGACCACGGCAGCAGCGCCGAGATTGCAAAGATGCTCCACCTGCCCGTAGTGCTGGTCATGGATGCCTCCGCCAGCGCGCGCAGTATTGCCGCAACCCTGCTCGGCTTCGCCACCTTCGACCCGCAGGTAAAAGTCGCCGCCGTCATTTTGAATCGCGTCGGTGGCGAAGGCCATTTTCAAATGCTCGCCGAGGCCATTGAAGGAAGCACCGCCATCCCCATTCTCGGCTGGATTCCGGAGAATCGCGCGTGGGCGATCCCGGAGCGGCACCTCGGCCTGCACGACGCGAACGAGCGCGCATGGAAGGATTCCGAACTGGCCTCGCTGGCAGAAGTGGCGGAAAAGAACCTCGATCTCGACAAACTACTCGAACTCGCAACCGCCGACAATGAAGCCGCCGCATCGCATTCTGAAAGCACAGCGCCACAGGCCCCAACCGTACGCATGGGCGTCGCTCGCGACGAGGCATTCAGTTTTTATTACGAGGACAACTTTGATCTGCTCAGGGACTATGGCGCAGAACTCATCGACTTCAGTCCTCTGCACCACAAGCGCCTGCCCGAGAACCTCGACGCTCTCTACATCGGCGGCGGATATCCGGAGCTGCATGCCAACGCATTGCGTGAAAACTCAACCATGATCGCAGACGTGCAGCAGTTCTGCCGCTCCGGCAGGCCCGTTTACGCGGAGTGTGGCGGAATGATGTTTCTCTCCCAAAGCATCGCCGTAGACGGCGTTCCCTACTCCATGGCCGGAGCCCTGCCTCTAAGCATCGAGATGTCGCCCCGGCTGGTGAAGTTCGGATATGTCAAAGTCCGGTTTACCCGCGACTGCATTCTCGGCCCTGCCGGAACGGAGACCACCGGACACAGCTTTCACTACTCCAAAATACACGCCGCCGAAAACGTCGAAATGGCGTATTCTTTGCAGTATCCCGGTGCACGAATGGTCGAGCCGGAGGGATATTCAAACGGCAATGTTCTTGCCAGCTACATCCACCTGCACTTCCGCTCCAATCACCAACTGGCCAAGCATTTTGTTGACGCCGCCTTCGCTCACAAACTGTCGCCAGACCGTATCCAGTGACGGTGCGAATGTATCCAGTGAGGGTGCCCCATATTTGCCGCAGTTAGCAAATGTGGGTCCGCTGCAACGGCAGGGCCACATCAGCGAGCTTCAGCCGAGCGCAGCTGACGGGCAAAATCCTCCAGCGCATCGAAGGAAACGGGACTCGGATATTGCAGCCGGTAATCGATCCGGATCACACGTCCCATGCGCACCGCATCCAGCGACGCCCAACCCGGACGCTCCCTCAGCTCCTTCAGCCCGATCGGCGAATTCGTCATCAGCAAGATAAAATCCGGCTTTCGCGCAACGACCGCTTCGATACTCATGTTGATCCAGTCCTGCTCGACATCGTCGGTAACCGAACGCGCGCCCGCAGCCGAAAGCAACTCCGTGATGAACGCCCTGTGACCGGCGGTTATGCAAGGGTCAATCGTAAGAGCAAGAAACACAGACGGCCGCTTTCCCTGCGCCGCCTGCAACCGCACTTTACGTTCTCGCGCTCGCAGTTGCTCAACCACCGCCGCGGCTTCCCGCTCGCGTCCAATCGCCCTGCCGATACTTTCGATTGAACCGTAAAGCCCCTCCAGCCCCACGGTGTTCACCAGAAACACAGGAATCCCCATGCGCTCGACTCCGCGAATCGTCTCCGCACTGTTCATCGTCGCAACCCCGAGCACCAGCTCCGGACGCAGGCTTGCAATCCGCTCCAGCGACGGACGCAGCACATCCCCAACGCTCGGCTTCCGCCGCGCCTCGGGCGGGAAGAATGTGTAGTCGGTGATGCCGACGATATCCGCTCCCGCGCCAATCGAATACAGTGTGTCAACAACGCTGGGAGTGATACAGACAATACGGTGGACATGCTCCGGAAGCGTGACCTTGCGCCCCGTTTCATCCACCACCACGCGCAGCGCAACGGCGTGCAACGACAGAGCCACCAGGAAAACGGCGCAGGCAACCACCCTTCCAATCACCGTGCGTTGCATTACGTTTTCGCTTGAACTTGCTTGCATACCTCGTCCAGACGCACGTCGGCGTCAGGCGGGATTCCAATTAGGGCAGCTTCCTATTTCGACCAGCACGAGGTCAAGGCAGCACGTCGGCTCTCCCATCGAAGCCAACCTATCCGCAGATGAGCATCTGGCAGGTCTCCTGACTTGCGCATCGTCGGCTTCGAACTGCCTTCCCAGAGAAATCTCTCCAGTGGCCAGTAGTTCTCGCCTCGTCGCTTACAGTTGCGGGACAGTGGCGGACTTTCACCGCCTTCCCTTAAACCAGACAAGTTGACTTATATCTTTCCCCCGAAATGAAGTCAACTTCGGACTTCAAGTTGCGGATCTGTCAGGCGGCTGATTCGCATCTCGGACGTTTCTGTACCTACCGGATCGGATCGCCACCTTGTCGCCGCACGAACGATTGACTCGTCTATAAACGCACGCAGCCTCCCTATGCTTAGTCGGTCAATCGTTTGATCTCGTGCAAAGATTGCCTACTTTGCCACTTTTCCGTTTCCAACGATTGCCCGATTAGCACATCGTTGCTTGCCGCGAGCTGCCTTCACCTTGGTCAGTCCTGCGCAAATAAAACGTAGGAAGATTGCCAGAGCGGGGTGGGAATCTGTCCGTGCGGGCTGGCTGTGATGATGATGTTGTATTGTCCGTACGAGTCAAGCGTCGAGAGAAACTCCGCGTCCATGCGCGGCGAGACCAGCGCAAGATATTCCAGAAAGCCGTACACATCCTGATCTCTGGCCAGCGATGGCGCGGCAAAGCTGAGCTCGGTATTCTCCTCGAAAAAATGCCACGCGAGCGAAGCCGCAAGATTGATGGCTCGCTCGTAATGCGCCGCATCCAGCACTCCTGGAGCGGGGTTATCGAAGATGATGCAGACGCGCCGTTCATCCTCGCGGGTGTATTCACGCACTTTGAGTTCACCGGATTTCGCGGTCGCCTTCCAGTCCACGTGGCGGGCGCTGTCCTCCGGTTCGTAGTCGCGGATGCGATAGAGATCAGAGCCGCGGCCGCGCTGGTTCGTCTCCAACTCGCCGGTGATCATCGGCAGCACTTCGAACATCTCGTCGGTAGCCTCAACGGAGGGAAAGACCAGCACCTCCTGTTGGAGCGCAATCGTGCGCGTCTTGGCGAGAAAGGAAAACGGAAAGCGGGTGGAGATTCCAATGCCGCGCTGCGCATAGAGTCCGCGCCGTGGAAACCTGAGATTCAGTTCCGCGCTCTGTCGATGGCCTCCGGGAAGATATGGGAGATACATGCTCTGCTCAAAGACGGGCGGCGACCCTGGCGCGGCGGATGTACTTTTGTAAATGCGAAATCAGGCCATCGAATGATTGCCCTCCGTCCCGTGCGCGCCCGAGGATAGACAAACTCGGAGCGCTGCCAGCGCCACACCGGGCGATCCTCCTTCTGAATTGGCGGCACCACGGAGATGGAGAACGCGGGCAGCCAACGGCGGTTGCGGAGCAGCACCGCACCGGCATAACTCTGTCCGGCAAAGACATGGTGCGGAAGATGCAGCTCAATTTCCAGTCCGCTGATCATGACCGCCGAAACGATGCCGCTGACCAGCACCGCTGCCGAGCATGGCGGCCACCACGATGAACAGCAGATTGTTCCCGGTGTTGAGCGCGGCAACGCCAATCAGCAGAGTGAGGACCAGGTAGACCAGACCTTCGCGGGTGACCTCATAGTTCAGCGCATCGCGGACGCGGCGGGCCACCACGCGGCGTGCAAGGTAAGGAACGGTCAAGACTGCAACTACCCCCGCCAGCAGCAGAGCCGAGGAGGCGAAGACGGCAGTGGCGAGTGCATCTCCAGCCTCTCGCGAGGCAGTGGAGAGCAACGCCGAGGCAAAGGCCAGCGCAAGTCCGAAGAGGCGATAAAGAATCGGACCCAGGCGCCACGCTCAACTCTGCGAATCGCTTCCTCGAACTGCTGGCGCAAACTCATGGGCTCAATTATGACATCGACGGCGGAGCGGCGACACGAGGAACCGGATGGGTGGAAATCGCTTAGGACTCCAGGAAGTCGCAGCACGCAGCGGTTGAATTCCTCAGGCGCTTCTTCATAGGGCAGATGGCCGACGTGCGGCAACACAACGTATTCGGCGTCGCGAAAGTGCTCGCGCAGCAGCAGTCCTGAGCTCGGCAGAGACGACCCGATCCTCCGCACCCCAGAGCAAGAGCACGCGGAAGGTCGGCAATGGAGGGCAGCGCCAGCCAGGAGTTGCTGCATGTCTGGCCGCCAGCGTCCGGACTACTTCCAGAGCGTAGTCGTAGGAGCGCGGATCGTCGAGATTGACCGCATATCCGGCGCGGGTCTCCGGCGTGATCGCGCGATTCGTCGGCGTACATCCGGCCGAGGGATTTGCTGCGCAGAGCTCGCGCTGCGCGAAGCCAGCGACGCGCAGCACCATCCGCCCCAGAGCGGGTACGGAAAAATGCCAGGCGCAGGCGGGCATTCGTCATAAAGGGATGGGCCGGCGCAACCAGCGCCAGGCGGCGGATGAGCGGTCGAGGAGAGGAGCGGTCCTGGCTGGCGGCCAGCATGGCTACGGCACCGCCATGCGAGGTGCCTACCAGATCAATCTGTGAGTGGCCGAGTGAGCGCATGAAATCCAGCAAGCGGGCGGCGGCGGCAGCAAGACTGAAATCCGCGGCGCCCGGCTCGGGGCGGTCGGAGTGCCCGATGCCAAGCAGATCAACGGCATAGACGTCCCGGCGCTGCGCAAAAAAATCCAGATTATGCCGCCAACTGAAGCTGTATCCCATGAGCCCGTGGACGAATACCACGGCGGGCACGGAAGTCGACGCCGGAGTGGCGGCGGGCAAGTGGAGATAGCGCATGCGATACGCCCCACAAGGAAACCAGAATTCCCGCTCCTGCAGAAAACGTTCGGGAGGTTGCGGCGAGACGCTCTGCACGCATTGTTCCTGTCACACCCCCACTCGGCAAGCAACCCGTATTGTACACAGCGGAATCGAAGCAGTTGATTTTGCCTCCTGTCGCCTTCGCCGGGGGAGCTCCCCGAAGACTCCCCGGTTTCTTGCATTACAGGACCTCCCATAAATCATAGGCATGTTCCTGTTTCAGAATTATCTGGTGACAGCGTTGAGCTGTATAATTATGAAAACATCCTTGTAATATCAGACGTTTGGGCGACCTATGATGAATGGGAAGGTGGCAACTGACTTGCAAAGTAAAGCAGTGGCCCACCTCCGCGCCGGGGCCGAACGAGCGCGCGGCAAGCCGCGCGATCGCCCATGACCAAGGAAACCCAAATACGCTTTGCCGCAGTTGTCTTCAGTCTGCTGACCGTAACGGCGGTGGTATTTGCGTGGATCAATTTTCAGAAGGAGCGTGAGTTTTCCACCCCCACGGATGGGGTCTGGTGGGTGGAATCGCATGGGCAACTGGTGGCACAGCGTGTCGATCCGCTTGGCCCTGGCGACCGGGGCGGCATCAAGGCTGGACGATGCACTGGTATCCGTGGGCGGCAATCCGGTGCACAGCAACGGCGATGTGGCGCGCCAGATGTATCGCTCCGGCGTCTGGACCAAGCTCTCCTACACCTTGGAGCGCGGCAACGTCAGCCTGGATGTCCCGGTGATTCTGCAGCCGGTGGACAAGAGCTTGAATCAGGGATTGCGGCTGATTGCACTGGTGTACCTGTGCATTGGGATGTATGTGCTGCTGCGCCGCTGGACCGCGCCGAAAGCAGGCCACTTCTACCTGTTCTGCCTGGTTTCATTCATCTTTTACTCCTTCAAATTCACCGGCAAGCTGAACCAGTTTGACTGGACGATTTACTGGTCCAATGTGGTTGCGGGAATGTTGCAGCCGGCGATGTTTCTGCACTTCTCGCTGAGCTTTCCGGAGCGCAAGTCTTTCGTGCAGAAGCGGAGCTGGATTCTGCCGCTGGTCTATCTGCCGGGATTGCTGCTGCTGAGCCTCTGGGTGCTGCTGGTAACAGCAGCCGAGCCCAGCGGACTGCTGCTCTGGAACCTGGACCGGATGCAGATGGGCTACGTGGCGGCGTTCTTCCTGACCGCGACCTTCGTGCTCTGGCACACCTACCTGCACGCCCGCACGCCAATTCTGCGCCAGCAGATGAAGTGGGTTACGCGCGGCACTTTCCTGGCGGTCGTTCCGTTCACGGTTTTCTACGTCATCCCCTTCCTCTACGGCCGGGGGCCGACGGCGGCGATGAAGATCAGCGTGCTCTCGCTGGTCTTTCTGCCGCTCACCTTCGGCTATGCCATTGTGCGCTACCGCCTGATGGACGTGGACCTGATCTTCAAGCGCGGCATGGCCTATACGATCGCCGCCGGAACCATTGCCGCGGTGTACTTTGCCGCCGTCGGCGCCACCGCCGAGCTCTTCCATAAGAATTTTCCCGAGCACCGGCCCAGGCGGTCTGGTCGCGGCCATCGTGGTTACCGCCGTTCTCTTCGATCCCATCAAGAACTGGATCCAGGAGCGGATCGACAAATTTTTTTACCGCAAGCGCTACGACTATCGGAAGACGCTGATCGAGTTTGGCCGCGAGCTGAACTCCGAGCGCGACCTGGGCAAGATGCTGGAAGCAATTCTGGAGCGCATTCAGCGCACCCTGCTGGTGGACCGCATGGCCGTGTTTCTGGCCGATGTGGACAGCCCGGGCTTTGTGCTGGCGAAGTCCAGCGGCATTGCGCAGACCGGCTGGCTGGATCTGAGCTTCCTGAGCAGCCAGCGGCCGGAGTTCGCCGAAGGCCATCTATTCTTCGACAACACGCACCAGGCAGTGCGCGAGGAGCCACTGGCGCAGGAGACGATCGCTGCCCTCGATCTGAACTACTACATTCCCTGCACGGTGATGAACCGCACGATTGCCATGCTCGGACTGGGCAAGACGAGCGAGGGCGACTTCCTCTCCAGCGAAGACGTGGAGCTGCTGGAAACCCTGGCGGGCTACATCGGCATCGCGCTGCAGAACGCGCGGCTGTACGCTTCGCTGGAAGAGAAGGCGCAGGAATATGAGCGGCTCAAGGAGTTCAACGAGAACATCGTTGAGTCGATCAACGTGGGCGTCTTTGCCGCCGATCTGCAGGACAAGATCGAGTCCTGGAATTCGCAGATGGAAGTGATGTACGGACTGCCGCGCGCCAGCGCCATCGGCAAATCCATTCTCGACGTTCTTCCCTCCGCCTTTTGCGAAGAGTTCTTCCGGGTGCGCGACAATCCCGGCATTCACAACCTGTACAAGTTCCGGCTGGGCACCACCGCGGGAGATACGCGCGTGGTCAACGTGGCGATTGCGCCGCTGATCAGCAAAGACTTCAGCGTGGTCGGACGGCTGGTGATCGTCGATGACATCACCGAGCGCATTGACCTGGAGGCGCAACTGGCGCAGGCCGACAAGATGTCCTCGATCGGACTGCTGGCCGCCGGCGTGGCGCACGAGGTGAATACTCCGCTGGCCGTGATCAGCTCCTACGCGCAGTTGCTGGCCAAGCAGTTGCAGGGCGATGAGAAGCGTTCGGAGTTGCTGGACAAGATTACCAAGCAGACCTTCCGCGCCTCTGAGATCGTCAATAACCTACTGAACTTCTCGCGCACCAGCGGCACGGAATTCGGCAGTGTCGATCTGAATCGCATCATTCACGACACGCTGGCGCTGCTGGAGCACCAGTTCAAGACGGCGCGCATCCGCGTGGTCGGCGAGTTGCAGCCCGCTCTGCCGCAGATTCACGGCAACCAGGGAAAGCTGCAGCAGGTATTTCTGAATCTGTTTTCTGAATGCCAAGGATGCGATGCCCCAGGGCGGAACCCTGACTGTGCGCACGGCGCACGATCACGGCGTGAGCGTGCATGTCATCGACACTGGAACCGGCATCGCTCCCGAGCACATTCATCGCATTTACGATCCATTCTTTACCACCAAGACGCGCCCCAAGCAGGGAGGCAGCGGCGGCACCGGGCTGGGACTGGCGGTGACCTACGGAATTATTCAGGAACACGCCGGCAAGATTCGCGTGGAGAGCAGTCCCGGCGAAGGCACAAGTTTCTTGATGGAGTTCCCGATGTCGAGAAAGGCAATCCATGTCTGATCTAGCAGGAGTGAAGCGCACCTCTGCGCCGCTGGAGCAGTCCAGCGCGGGCAGGGTGCTGATCATCGACGACGAAGCGGCGATCCGCGAATCGCTGCAGATGCTGCTGGAAGACGACGGCTACGAAGTGGTAAATGCGCAGGATGGCGAAGAGGGACTGAGCCTTCTGGACGCGCAGGCCGTTGATCTTGTCCTGCTGGATTTCCAGCTTCCCGGACCGCAATGGTCTGGAGATTCTGAAGGACATTCGCGAGCGCGATCCGGAGATGGCGGTCATCATGATCACCGCCTACGGCACGCCGGAAAACGCGGTGGCCGCCATCCAGGGAGGCGCGGCCAACTTCATCGCCAAGCCGTGGACCAACGA
Organism: uncultured Acidobacteriota bacterium; assembly: GCA_963800195.1. GTDB lineage: Bacteria > Acidobacteriota > Terriglobia > Terriglobales > Acidobacteriaceae > TOLSYN. The sequence goes on along the minus strand of CAWCZZ010000007.1, from coordinate 51,085 downwards.
AAAGCTGCAAGCCGACGTGCGCGCCGCCATCGGACGCAAGCGGGTGGAAGAGGAGAACATCCAGCTCAAGCGCCAGCTCAAGCAGCGCTACAACTTCGAAAACATCATCGGCAAAAGCGACCTCATGCTGCGCACCTTCGATCTGGTGGCGCAGGTCGCGCCCTCGCGCTCCACCATTCTGCTGCAGGGCGAAAGCGGCACCGGCAAAGAACTGATCGCAAAGGCGATTCACGCCAACTCGCCGCGCAAGGACCGTCCCTTTGTGCCGGTCAACACCGGCTCGATGCCGAGCGACCTTCTGGAGTCCACGCTCTTCGGCCACGTCAAAGGCGCATTCACCAGCGCGGTCAGCAGCAAGAAGGGCCTGTTCGAAATGGCCGACCGGGGCACCATTTTCCTCGACGAAATCGGCAACATGTCCATGGAGACGCAGGCCAAGCTGCTGCGCGTGCTGCAGGATAAGCGCTTCATGCATCTGGGCGGAGTGCAGGAGATTCAGGTGGACGTGCGCGTCATCGCCGCCACCAACAGCGATCTGCGGCAGGCGGTGAAGGACGGCAGGTTCCGCGAGGACCTCTACTACCGCCTCAACGTCATCACCATCGAACTGCCTCCGCTGCGCAATCGCAAGGAAGACATTCCGATGCTGGCGCAACACTTCCTGCTCAAGTATTGCGCGGAGAACGAAAAGCCCGCGCGAACGCCTGGCGCCGGACGCGATGCGCGCGCTGATGGACTATGCCTGGCCGGGCAACGTGCGCGAGCTGGAAAATGCGATCGAGCGCGCCGTCGTGCTCTCCGCCCATCCGGTGATCACCGCCGACCTGTTTCCCGAAGACATTGTGAGCCGCGGAGACACCTTGCCGCTGATCGCCAGCAAGCCCGATGCTTCACTGTTTGAGATTGTGGAAGACTGCGAACGTCGGGTGATTACCGCCATGCTGGAGCGCTGCGGATGGAACCAGACGGAGGCCGCCGAGCGTTTCCATGTGCCGCTCTCCACCCTGAACCAGAAGATCAAGCGGCTGAACATCGAGATCAAGCGGCGCGGACAGAGAGAGATTAGCCGCCGCACCGGCATCCGGAGCGGCATCCGTTGCCGCGTACCTGCCGCGAAGCATTCCATAGGTGTTTGCCTTCGCGTTTTGATATAGTCGCTAAGAGCCGCGCACCACGCCCAAAGCCTGATAAGCGGCGCTCCCGTACCGAATGGCATTCTCTCTTACTGAATACGCGAAGGGCAATGTGCTGGCGGTGCAGGAGTATTCCATCCTCTCCTGGCGCGGCCTTGCCAATCTCTTCAGCCAGCCTCGCTACCTCGGGCGACATCGTGCAGCAGATGGACACCATCGGCGTGGGCTCGCTGCAGATCGTCGTGCTCACCGGATTCTTCACCGGCGCCGTGCTGGCCCTGCAGAGCGCGAATTCGCTGGCGCGCTTCGGCGCGCTTTCCTTCACCGGGCAATTGGTTTCCATGTCGATGGTGCGCGAGTTGGGACCGGTGCTCACCAGCCTGATGGTGGCCGGACGCAACGCCAGCGGCATGGCCAGCGAACTGGGCTCCATGCAGGTGACCGAACAGATCGACGCGATGCGCGCGCTGGGCACCGATCCCAGCCGCAAGCTGGTAACGCCGCGGCTGACGGCCACCATGTTCATGCTGTTCTTCCTCACCATTCTCTCCGACCTGGTGGGGCTGGCCGGCGGCTCCGCGATTGCGCTGCTGCTGCTGCGCCTGGATCTGAACGAATACTGGACCTCAGCGCTGGCAGACGCTTCGCTATGCCGACGTCTTCATGGGCCTGATCAAGCCGGTGCTCTTCGGCTTCATCATCGCCACCGTCGGCTGCTACTACGGACTGAGCGCCAAGGGCGGTACGCAGGGCGTGGGCCGCGCAACCACCCAGGCCGTGGTCGCCGCCAGCGTGCTCATCCTCGCCGTCGATCTGTTCGTGACCCGCCTGCTGATGGTGCTGCTGGGGCCTTTATAGACGATGAGCGAGGCCAGCCAGCAACGGGACGGACAAAGGCTGTAGTCTTTGAAAATGTGAGCCTGCGCTTTGATGAGCTGGTCGTCCTCGACGGCCTCTCCTTTGAACTGGAGCACGGCGCGACCAAGGTGCTGCTGGGAGCAGCCGGCTCCGGCAAAACCACCATTCTCAAACTCACGCTCGGATTGCTGCGTCCCGATAGTGGCCGCATTTTTGTGCTGGGCCAGGAAGTGACGGCGATGCGCGAAACGGAATTGTTCGAACTGCGCCGCCGCATCGGAATGGTCTTCCAGGAGTCTGCGCTCTTTGACTCGCTCTCGGTGGAAGGCAATGTCGCTTTCCGCCTGCTTGAGGAAAAGGCTCCGGAAGCAGGAGATCCATCGCCGCGTGCTGGAGGCGCTGCGCTTTGTGGAACTGGAGCACACGCTGATGCTGTTTCCCGCCGAACTCTCCGGCGGCATGAAACGGCGGGTGGCCATTGCACGGGCCATCATTTCCAACCCCGAAGTGCTGCTCTACGATTCACCCACCGCAGGACTCGACCCGGTGACTTCGACCACGATCGTCGAACTGCTGGTGAAGCAGCGCGACGTTTACAAGACCAGCGCGCTGCTGGTGACCCATCGCCTGCAGGACGCATTCACCATGGCGACCCACTACTTCAACCCCGAAAAAAACAAGATGGTTCCGGTGCCGCGCGGCTGGAACTGGGATTCAAGAACAACTTTCTGGTGTTGAAGGACGGCAAGAAGATCTTCGAGGGCGGCGCGGCTGAAATCGCAAACTCTGACAACCGCTATATCCGCGAATACCTGACATTATGACCCTTTTGCGGCTCTGAGTGCCATCTCCGCAATGTGGGCAGCGGCATCGGGATGCGCCAGAGCGCGCGCGCGGCCGCCCATGAGAGCCAATTTTTCCGGATCGGCCAGCAGCGCCGTCACCTCCTGCACAAATCGCTCCGCGCTCAACTCGCTCTCTGGGAATCAGCAGCGCGGCATCTGCCTGTGCGAGCAATTCGGCGTTGCGCAGTTGATGATCGTCGGCCGCACCGGGAAACGGCACGAACAGCGCGCACTTGCCCGCCGCCGCAATCTCGGCAACCGTGGACGCGCCGGAGCGGCAGACGATCAGATCGGCATCGGCAAAGCTCTGCGGCATGTCGTCGATGAATGCTCGAACATCCACGCCGAGTTGCTGCGCCTTATAGAACGCGTCTGATGTCTTTGAACTCGCGTTCCCCGGTCTGGTGCACGATGTTCAGATCCGGAATTCGCTGGAGCAGCTCCGCGGCGGTTTCGCGTACGACGCGGTTCAACGCGCGCGCCCCCTGGCTGCCTCCGAAGACCAGCAGCGTAGGCCGCTTGCTTCGCCGCGCAGGCAGATCGAAAAATGCGGGCCGCACCGGAACTCCGGTCACCTCAAAGCTGCGGAACCAGCGTCCGGTCTGTGCGAAGTGAACTGCGGCATTGGCGGCGAAGCGGGCCACCGCGCGATTGGCATAGCCGGGAACCACGTTGGGTTCAAACAGCACCACCGGAATGCGCAACAACACCGCCGCGATGGTTGCCGGACCAGCCGCATATCCGCCTACGCCGATGACCGCCTGCGCTTGAAAGCGGCGCAAAATTCGCATCGCGGCAAAGATCGACAATGGTAAATCTATGAGGGTGCGCAGGCGGGTAGCGAAGCTTACGCGATTGAGCGCGCCGACCTTGACCAGATATAACGGAAACCCGGCTTTCGGAACGAGGCGCGTTTCAATGCCGCGCGCGGTGCCGACAAAAGCGGCGGTGTGCCCTCTCCGCCGGAGTTCTTCCGCGATGGCCAGGGCCGGAATCACGTGGCCTCCGGTACCGCCGCCGGCAAGAATGATCTTCATATCAATCCGTCTGCTGCGTGATGTTGAGCAGCACTCCAACGCTGGCCAGCGTAACGATGAGCGACGAGCCGCCATAGGAGATGAACGGCAGCGGGATTCCCTTTGTGGGGAGCAGTCCGAGCACGACGCTGATGTTGAAGAAGGCCTGAATGCCGATCATGGCCGTGATGCCGACGGCAAGCAGGCGGGCGAAATTGTCGTGAGTATTCCAGGCCGCGCGCAATCCACGGAAGCAGAAGAATGCGAATGCCGCGACAAAGCAAACCGCGCCGATCAATCCCAGCTCTTCGGAAACCACGGCAAAGATAAAGTCGGTCTGCGGCTCGGGCAGATAGAAGAGCTTCTGCTTGCCCTCCATCAGCCCTAGTCCGGTCAGGCCTCCGGTACCCACCGCGATGAGCGATTGTATGATGTGGAAGCCCGCGCCCTGCGGATCGCTGAAGGGGTCGATGAACGCGACCAGGCGGCGAGACCGCCATGCAGTGCGGAAGAGCAGGAAGTAGAGCGGCAACGCTGAAAGTCCGAGCGCCCAGAGGTAATACTTCCATTCCATTCCGGAGATAAACAGAATAGCCGCTGTAATGAAGGCGCAGGTCATTGCCGTCCCAAGATCCGGCTGCGCAACGATCAGCACGCAGAACACAGCAGTCGGCGCGACCGCCGGCAACAGGGTATGGCGCAGATCGGTGATCGAGCGCAGGCGGCTCTCCAGAAAATGCGCCATGAAGAGAATGATCGCGGGCTTGGCTAGTTCGGAGGGCTGAAACGAGAGCAAGCCGCCGAGCTTGATCCACCGGTGGGTATTGTGCGAGCGGTCGAGAAGAAAAACCGCAGCCAGAAACAACGACGTGACGCCCAGCGTGGTAAAGACCAGCGCGGGCCGATTGAGTTTGCGATAGTCCAGCTTCATGAAGCCGAACATGGCTCCGAGGCCGACGAGAGCGTAGATGCCCTGCTTCAGCAGAAACGCGGTCTCAGAGCCGAACTTCTCCTTGGCGACAATGGCCGAAGCGCTGAAGACCATGACCAGTCCGGCGAAGACCATCAACAGGGTCACGCCGAACAACCATCGATCCGCGCTGACGCGCTTGGCCACTAACGTCCTCCTGTCGGAGAAGCAGACTGCAGAGCTGCCAGCGATTGCACTAATTGTTTGAAGACCCGTCCGCGATGCTCGTAGCTGGGGAACTGATCGAAGCTGGCACAGGCGGGCGCCAGCAGCACGATATCGCCTTCTGTCGCCAAATCAGCGGCCTTGGCCACGGCCGACTCCAGCGTCTGGGCGCTGATGACCGGGGCCGACGCGCCGATCTGCGATTCGATCTTTGCCGCAGCCGCGCCAATGGTGTACACGCGTTTTACACGCTCTGCGATCAGCGCATTCAACTTGCTGTAGTCACTGCCCTTGTCCTTGCCGCCGAGGATGAGGTGAATGTTGGCCGGAAACGATTCCAGCGCCTTGATCGTCGCGTCGACGTTGGTGGCCTTGGAATCGTTGTAATACTGCACCCCGCGCAGCGTGGCAACATATTCAAGGCGATGCTCCACGGCGCGGAATTCCTTGACGGCGCGGCGAATCGCCGCAGGCTCCACTCCGGCAGCCATGCCGATGGCAACAGCGGCCAGCACGTTCTCCACGTTGTGCGCGCCCTTCAACGCAATTTCCGCAACGGGCATGATCTCAACTTCTTCGCGATCCCGATACAGGATTGTGCCGCCCCGCACATATGCGCCGCGCTCTACCGCATGCTGCCGACTGAACCACAGCACCTGCGGCTTCAGTCCTACGGCAAGCCGGCGGCAGATTTCGCTGTCGGCATTGAGGACCGCGTAGTCGTCCGCGCTCTGGTTCTCAAAGATGCGAGTCTTGGCCGCGATATAGTTTTCCATCGAACCGTGGCGGTCCAGGTGATCGGGCGTGACGTTGAGGATGGCCGAGATATGCGGACGGAAGGTCTCAATCGATTCCAGTTGAAAGCTTGAAATCTCCAACACCACCCAGGTATCCGGCGAGGACTGCTCGACGAAGGTGATCGCCGGCGTGCCGATATTTCCTCCGACCAGCGTCTTGCGCCCGCCGGAGGCAATGATTTCGCCGGTCAGCGTCGTTGTCGTGGTCTTGCCGTTCGAGCCGGTGATGGCCACGACCTTTCCTTGCAGGAAGCGCGCGGTCAATTCGATTTCGCCGATGACCGGAATGCCGAGGCGGCGCGCGTGCTGCAGCGGACCAACGTTGCCGGGAACGCCGGGGCTAACCACGATCAGATCCTGATCGCGGAATGTGCGCTCGCCATGTTTGCCGGTCTCCACCGTAACGCCGCGGTCAAGCAGCGCGGGAATTTCATTGGGGAGTTGATCCTCGCTCTTGGCGTCGCTTACGGTTACGCGTGCGCCGCGCGACTCCAGGAAGAGCGCGGAGGCTACGCCCGACTTTCCCAGTCCAACCACCAGAACCCGCTTGCCTTTTACATCCATAGATTCTTTCCTGCCCTCGAGCAGCTTGCCTTTTAACTTACCGCAATTTCAGCGTGGTGAGCGCGAACAAAGCAAAGATCAGCGAACCGATCCAGAATCGCACAATCACCTTCGATTCCGACCACCCAAGCTGCTCGAAATGATGATGCAGCGGCGCCATCAGAAAGATACGTTTGCCGCGCAGTTTGAACGAGCCCACCTGCAGAATGACCGAGAGCGCTTCCAGTACAAAGATTCCGCCGATGAACGGCAGCAGCAACTCCTGTTTGATGATGACCGCAACCGTGCCAATCGCACCGCCCAGCGCAAGCGAGCCCACATCGCCCATGAAGACTTCCGCCGGATGCGTGTTGTACCAGAGAAATCCAATCGAGGCCCCAACCATGGCGCCGCAGAAGATCGTCAACTCGCCGACCATCGGCATTTTCTGCAGCTCAAGATAGTCGGAGAAATGCGCATGGCCGCTGACGTAAGTAAGCACCGTTAGCGCACCGGCGGCAATCAGCGTGCACCCGATTGCGAGTCCGTCGAGCCCATCCGTCAGGTTGACCGCGTTGGTTGAGCCCACGAGCACGAAGATCACAAAGATGATGAACGGCAAGAACGCGATCAGCCAGAGATGAGGATTGACAGCCAGCGAGCTTACCACCAGGTCCGGACGGAATCGCTTGAAGAACGGCACCATCAGGTGCGTGGAATATTCGCCCTCGGCCTGCATCAGAATCAACACCACCGCGATCACGAAGGCAACCAGAGTCTGCAGCAAAAGTTTGCTGCGTCCGTTCAGTCCCAGATTCTGTTTGTGCACAACTTTCAGATAGTCGTCCGCAAAGCCAATGGCGCCGAACGAAAGGGTGGAGAGCACCGCCAGCCAGACAAACTTGTTCGACAGGTCTGACCAGAGCAGCGTGGGCACCACGATGGAAACCACAATCAGCAGCCCGCCCATGGTCGGCGTGCCCGCTTTCTTCTGGTGGGAGCGCGGTCCCTCCTGGCGGATATACTGGCCGATCTGGAATTCGCGCAGGCGGCGGATCACGAACGGTCCGATGATGAGCGCCATAAACAACGCGGTCAGGCTCGCGAAGGCCGTGCGAAAGGTCAGGTAGCGGAAGATCCGGAACGGACCCACGTTGAAGTGACGAAAAATGTATTCGTATAAAAGCCAATAGAGCAATGGGTCCTCAATTTTTGCGCGGGCTTGCACCCGCCGTTAAACTAAATTCTTCGTTGCGCTTCAAACACCGCAAGAGCACGCTCCAGGCCCACACCGCGCGAACCTTTCAGCAACACCGCATCTCCCTCGCGCAGGTTGCGCGCAAGCCACTCGCCTGCCTGCTCGGGAGTCTCCACAAACTCAGCGGCCACTCCGGACGAAGCCGCGCCTTCAGCGATGAACTCGCCATTGCCGCGCACGCCCACAACGTAGTCCACCCTGTTCGACGCCATGTGCCGGCCGCATTCACGATGCAACTCCGGCGCTCCCGGCCCCAGTTCCAGCATCTCACCGGCGATGACGATGCGCCGCCTGGCCGGCGTCTCCGCCAGGGCTGCAACCATGCTGTCCAGAGCCTGAGGATTGGAATTGTAGCAATCGTTGATGAGGATTGCGCCGCAGACCTCGCGCACTTCGCCACGCTTGTCGCCAGCGCTGAGCGAAGCCAGCCGCGCCACCGCATCGGAGGGACTGACGCCATGCTCGGCAGCCACGGCCACCGCCACCAGCGCATTCAGTACGTTGTGGCGACCGATCAGCGGAACCACTGCACTCTCCCGGAAGCCGGGACCAACGATGTCAAACTCGGAGCCCAGAACGCCGCGCAACGCAATGTTCTCGGCGCGATAGTCGCCGGATGCTCAATGCCGTAGAGCGTGACTTTACCGCGAAAATCACGACCAAACTGCGAGGCGTAGGGATCGTCGGCGTTGAGAAACGCGTGGCCTCCGGCGGGCAGCGATTCGATCAACTCATACTTGGCGCGCGCAATCCCCGCCTGCGTGCCGAAGCTCTCCAGATGCGCCAGTCCGACGTTGGTCACCACGCCTTCATCCGGCGCAGCAATCTGCGCCAGCGTGGTGATCTCGCCGGCGTGCGACATGCCCATTTCGATTACCGCAATCTCGTACTGAGGCTCCAAGCGCAACAACTGCATCGGAAGGCCGAAATGATTGTTCAGATTTCCCAACGACTTCAGCACCTGAAACCGCGCGCCCAGCACGTGCGCGATGCATTCCTTGGTGGTGGTCTTGCCTGCCGAACCGGTCACCGCAATCAGCTTCTTACCCCATAGCCGCCGCGCCGCCGCGCCCAGATGCTGCAGCGCCAGCGTGCTGTCCGCAACGGCGATCAACTTCGACTTGTCGGCATAGCGGGCAAGCTGACTGTTCTCGATCACCGCAGCCACCGCACCCGCATGCAGCGCGGCTTCCACGTAGTCATGACCGTCCAGCCGCTCGCCTTTGATGGCAAAGAACAACTCGCCGGGGCGCAGCGTGCGCGTGTCAATGGAGTAGCCTTCGGCAATTGCGGCAGGATCGAAGCTGCCGCTGCCCTGGGTGAATTCCGCAACCCTGTTCAACGAGAGCTTCATGCGTGTGCGCCTCCTCGCCGGTATCCGATGCGGTTGAGTTCCTCGCTCGCCACCTGATGATCGTCGAAGGGGAACTCGCCTTCGCGCGTGATCTGCGTGCGTTCGTGGCCCTTGCCGGCGATCAGAACAATGTCACCGCGGCTTCGCTTCTGCGAGCGCCAGTGCAATCGCTTTGCGCGGTCGGGTTCGGCAACAAAGCGTGTTTCGTTTCGCGCAGTCCCAGCCAGGATTCCTCGATAATCGCCAACGGATCTTCGCTGCGCGGATTGTCCGAGGTGACGACCACGAAGTCGCTTCCCTCTCCGGCGGCGCGTCCCATCTTTGGCCGCTTGGTGCGGTCGCGATCTCCGCCGCATCCGAAGACGGTAATCACCCGGCCATTGCTGCGCAAGGCAAAGTCGCGCGCCAGGCGCGTCAGGTTCTTCAGCGCATCGTCGGTGTGCGCGTAGTCCACCACCACCGCAAAAGGCTGCGCTTCGTCCACGCGCTCAAAGCGTCCGGGAACGCGGCTCATTCCCGCAATTCCACGGGCAATTTGCTCCGGCGTGCAGCCGCGCGCATAGGCTGCGGCACAGGCCGCAAGCACATTGTAAACGTTCACCCGGCCAATCAGCGGCGAACGCAACTGGATGGGACCATCCGGCGTGGTCAGCGCAAAGTTGTTTCCCTGCGGCGTCATCTCCAGATGCTCCGCATGAAAGTCGCCCTGCCCAATTCCGTAGGTGAACACCTGCGAGCGGCGACGCGAAAACTCCGCAAGTTTGCGCCCGTACTCATCGTCAAGGTTCACAACCACGCAGCGCGGAGGCTCCGTGCCACAACCCTCGAACAGAATGCGCTTCGCGGCGAAGTAATCCGCCATCGTTCCGTGATAGTCGAGGTGGTCCTGGGTCAGATTGCTGAAGATTGCAACGTCAAATGGAATGCCGAAGATGCGCGCCTGCTGCAGAGCGTGCGAGGAGACTTCCATCACCGCTTCGGTGGCTCCGCGGGCCAGCGCGCGAGCAAAGATCTGATTCAGTTCCAGCGACTCGGGCGTGGTGTGAGGCGCGGCAAGAATCTCTCCCGGCAGGTGATACTCGACCGTGCCGACCAGTGCGTTCTTGCGTCCGGCAGCCCGCAGAATTGCCTCCACGATGAAGGTCGTGGTCGTCTTGCCGTTGGTTCCGGTGATGCCGGTAACGCGCAGGCGCTCGGCAGGACGCTTGTAAAAATTTGCGCTCAGACGCGCCAGCGCCCGCCGTCCGTGCGGCACCAGCGCCCAGGCCACGCCGTCGCGCGGAGTTTCTCCGGCGGAATCCGTAACCACGGCCGCAGCTCCGGCCGCAATGGCCGCATCAATATAACGATTGCCGTCCGTGCTTTCGCCGCGCATGGCCACAAACACCCACGAGGGCTGCACGCGGCGCGAATCGTAGTCGATCCCCTTGACTCCGCAATCACCGCTCTGCGAGAGCACCTCTGCGCCGTCGAGAATTTCCAGAAAGTTCATCACGCCAGTTTGTCCGAAGCCTGCCCGGCAGGCAGATTCTAACGCGAGAAACGAACCGCGATCTTCGAGCCCGGCGGCAGATAGGCGCCCGGCGGAGGCTGCTGTTCGCGCGCCGTTCCGCTGCCCACAACCTGCAACTCAAATCCAGCTTTGTGCGCGGACTCAATGGCTCCGCGCATGGAGAGACCCAGCAATGATGGTACCGTGGAACCGCCTCCCACATCGAGTACCACGGTCCCGCCGCGCGCATCAATCTGCGCGGCGGGCGCGCGCAAGGCCGTCACTGCGGGCTCCGGCGCAGCGCTGGGCGCGGCGTTGGCGCCCATGGAGCCGTTGCTGGGACCGCCGCGTTTTCCAATTCAAGGACTACAGCAGGGGCATGCGGCTGCGCATCTTCCGTGTCGCCCTCAGCGGCACGCGCCACCAGCGAGCGGCGCGCCGGATTATTCTTCGGCTCCACGTCATGAGGCACGCCATAGTAGGCCAGCACTTGTTCGGCAACCCGCTTGAACACTGGCGCGGAGACCTGCCCACCCTGATGCAATCCGCGCGGCGAATCCAGAATCACCGCAATCGTCAGCACGGGATTATTGACCGGAGCGAAGCCAACAAAGCTCGCAACGTAATCCGTCTTTGAATAGGCGTGGGTGCGCGGATCGATCTTCTGCGCGGTGCCTGTTTTTCCCGCCGAGGTGTAACCATCCAGAATCGCGCGGCGCGCGGTGCCCTCCAGCACCACCTCCTCGGTCAGCCGGCGCATCACCGCGGAGGTGTAGGAAGAGATGACGCGGCGCTGCGCCTGGGGATGAAACTCGATGCGCTGATATCCCTGATTGGGCGGAGTAACGCCGGCAACGATGCGCGGCGGCGAATAGATGCCGTCGTTGGCAATCGACGACATCATCGAAACCACCTGCAGCGGCGTAACCCCAACCTCCTGCCCGATCGCCATGGAACCGATCGAAGAGGCTGCCCAGCGATTGGGATTGCGCACCAGTCCGCGAGTCTCGCCCGGCAGCTCCACGTTCGTAAGCTGTCCGAAGCCGTACTCCTGCATGTGCTTGTAGAAGCGCTCGGGACCGAGGCGCAGCGCCATCTTCACCGCGCCCACGTCGCTGGACTCCGCGTAGGCCTTCTCCAGAGTGACCGTGCCGATGTGGTGCGAATCGCGAATGCGAATTCCGCCCACCATGATGTAGCCGGGATCGCAGTTGATGACCTCTTCCGGCCGCGCCAGCTTTTCTTCGAAGACCGAAGAATAAGTGACTGTCTTGAAGACCGAGCCCGGTTCATAGACATCGCTGACCGCATGGTTCTTCAACTTTTCCGGCGTGATCTCGCGCGAGATATTCGGATTGAACGAAGGCGCATTGGCCAGGGCAAGAATCTCGCCGGTGCGCGGATTCTGCACCACGACCGTGCCGCTGACTGCCTGCGTATCCTGCATCGCCTGCTCCAATTCCTTTTCGGCGATGAACTGAATTTTTTCGTCGATGGTGAGCACCACGTTTGCGCCCGGCTCAGGCGGATGCTCCATGTGTCCAAACCACTTGCGCCGCGCGTCCATCGTGATCACGACGCGGCCCTTCACGCCGTTCAACTGGCTCTGGTAAAGATGCTCGATTCCGGCCAGCCCGGTGTCTTCCATGCCCACGTAGCCGAGCACCTGCGCGGCCAGCGACGCTTGGGATAAAAGCGCTTCAGTTCTTTCTGAAAATAGATGCCGCGAAGGTCCAGCGACTTGAATGCGCGCAGCGGTTTCGCCATCCACCTTGCGTGCGACCCAGGCAAAGTTTCTTCTGCGCCTGCATGCGCTCCAGCACACTGTCGGGATCTTCGCCAATCACTTTCGCCAGCAGATGTTGCGGTGTTCTTCTGGTCGGGAATTTCGCTGGGCACGGCAAAGACCGAATCGACCTGCACGGTCATCGCCAGTTCCTGGCCGTTGCGGTCGTAGATGATGCCGCGCTGCGGAGAGATTTCTACGGTGCGCTGCTGCTGGCGCTGCGCCCGCTGCACCCATTCGCCGTAGTGCAGCACCTGCAGCAATATCAGCCGCGCAACGATGAGCAGAGCCCAGACGAAGAGGAATACGCCAAACTCGAGGAGGCGAGACTTCACGTTGATTGGAGCCTTGCCGCCTGCCGCCATCGCTTACACCCGCACCGCCGGGGAGCCTGGAAAATCTTCCCTGCACAAGAAACTGAAAATGCCGGCCAGACCGGAACCACGGAGAGAACTCCAGATAAGCTGGAGACAGAGCGCTGGACGCGCCGGAATATCTGGAGAAGGCCGGAAAACCGCACCTTTCCAAGGTAATACAGCGATGACGGCCCGTACAGGCGCTTGTTGTGCAAAACCCATACCAGAGCCGTCATTCGCCTGAACCCAGGTTCGGATTCGTACTTAGTTCGGAACTGAAATAACCGAAATATTGTTGGCGCGCGCCATCACCGGAGCGCCGCTATCGCGCGCACCCGCTTCATCCATCCGCTGAACCTGTCCAACCGCGGGCAATGCCATTCCCAATTTATCCTTCGCCAGTTCACTGATCCGCTGCGGGTCCTTCAGCGTGGCTTCTTCAAGCTTCAGCGTGCGATTCACGTCCGCCATCTGATCCCGCTTGAGCGCGCAGATCCTCGATCTTGTAGCCGTACTCAATCGAGCTGCAGTGCTGGCACAGATAGACCAGCGCCATCAGGAAAAACACCACCACGGTCGCGGTGAATACGCGCATCTCGCGCTTGCGCACCGGATCGGCCGAGCGCACCAGGCGGGAGTTATCGATCGCCTTGTGAAAGTAAATCTCCGGCGCCCCAGGCATATACCGGCGCGGGGCAGCCGGAGCCGTGTTCTGCAATCTTCCGCTCATCCTTTGCGGCAATGCCGCTGCCCAGATCGCCATCTCTCCCCTGCTTTTCAAAGTTCTCCACAGCATGCACAGGTTTTTCCACATGATGTTCAGAACAATTCTAAAAAATCTATCTTTTGCCAGCGCGCCCGCGAATTTCCATCCGAACCGCCGCACGCAACTTTGCCGAACGAGCCCGCGCATTTCTCCGCAATCTCTTCGTCCGAGGCAATCACCGGCTTCTTGGTCAACGGCTCCCACACGCCATCGCGGGCTCCGTCGCGCATGGCATCTTTCACCATGCGGTCTTCCAGCGAGTGAAAGCTGATGACCACCAGCCTTCCACCCGGCTTTAACTACTTGCGGCGCGCCCTTCAGCAGCGCCCGTAAATCCTCCAGTTCGCGATTCACGTAAATTCGGATCGCCTGGAAAGTCAGGGTCGCGGGATGAATGCCTTTGCCTCTCGGTTGATTCATTGGCCGGGCGGCGGCCGATACAACTTGTGCTAGATGAGCGGTCGATTTTATCGGCCGTGCCCGAACAATGGCTCTGGCAATTCTCCGTGACCTCCTTTCCTCACCGAATTCGTAAATCAGATCAGCGAGATTGCTCTCGTCGAACTGGTTTACCACTTGATCGGCGGATAACTCGGCATGCGGATTCATGCGCATATCGAGCGGACCTTCCGCCTGAAAACTAAATCCTCGGCTGGCATCGTCAAACTGCATCGAACTGACCCCAAGATCGGCGAGTACGCCGTCCGCGCTGCCAGGGGCCACGCGCTCCGCCATCTCGGCGTAGGACGCGTGGTGCAGCGTGATCTCGGGCCAGTCCTGCTCCCGCCCCTCAGGGGCCGTCAACCGTTTGCGAGCCATCTCCAGCGCGTTGGTATCCTTATCGAAGCCGATCAGCCTGCCCTCGGAGCCCAGCAGCGTTGCAATGGCCAGAACTGTGTCCGCCCAACCCGAGAGTGGCATCGACATAAGTTCCGCCGCGCTTTATGGCCAGGAAGTCGATTGCCTCGTGTAAAAGAACTGGTGCATGACTGAATCGTCTTCTGCCATGCGCGCCCGTCAGAGCGCTTTCACCACCTTCGGACTCCTTATCGGGGTCCACCCACTAATTCCTCGGCCTGGTCAACTCATTCAGTTCGGCGTTGGTCAAGCGGGTTGTCCTCCACCGTCTTGCGGAACTCATCCTTCAACCGAATCTCGATGTGCTTCAGCTTGCCGATCACCGCCATCTCGCCCTTCAGTCCGAACTTGTTGCGGAGCCACTCGGCAATCGTCAACCGGCCCTGGCTGTCCAGTTCCGCCTGTTGCCCGTAATAGCTGGTGACTTCGGAAAACTTCTCCCGCCTGGTTCGTACTCCGAGCTCGTTGCAGAACCCTCTCCTCAAACCGCTCCCATTCCTTGAGGGGATACAGTTTGATAACATTGCCGTCCAGACTCGTGATGTAGAATTGGCCGTCATACCTCCTGTCGATTTCATGCTTGAAATCGGCAGGCATCTTGAGGCGGCCCTTCTCATCCAGTCGGGTTGGGCAGTTGCCGCGAAACATAGGGTCCTTTGTGTTTGGATTGAGAGAGAATACTCCATTTCAATCCACTTTGCTCCACTACGTCCCTACTTGTACCTGCATATATTGGCTGTCAAGAGCAAAAACTCTTTTGGTAGGAGATTTTTACCGTTTACATTAAGCTTTTACACTCGACTCACCCGGTATGCGGAAAAGCACCAAGGTTCCCGCGCTGGGGGTCCTTGGCGTTCAGGTTGGAGGTGAGCCCATATGAGAAGTGTATGGAGTGCTGATGTGGGCGGGTGTCAATCGAAAGAAAAAGACAGCACCGGCCAGATAGGACGAGCGGTACTGCCTGTTGGCCTTGCTTCATGTCCCGAACCGCTTCGAGGGCCGAAGCGGTCCTGTTGATTCCGCGCAGCGACTGCGGCTCCGTTGCGATTACACGTGCACTTTTAGACGAATGCCCGCAGCCCGCAGAGGCGCGCTGTACTTCATATCACGCTGCAAGATGTGCGATTGCAGCCAGTTGCAGAGAAACTCCTGCAGATGCATGGTCAATATGGCGTTTCCGCCCCTGATGCCACTCGCCATCCTTGCAACTTCGCCCTTGAGTTTGTCGTGCTCGGCTTTGTGATTGGAAAAGTCCGGATAGTTCGCCCGTTTCATCATGTCTTCCTCATGGGCAAAGTGCTCCCAGGCGTACTCCGCAAGACGCTTCACGATCTCTGGAGTGAGTTGGCTACCCTTTCCGGCTTTCATGGCGTCGTGCAGTTCGTTAACGATGTCGAACAGCTTCTGGTGTTGCTTGTCGATGGATTGAACTTCGACCGAGTATTCATTACTCCATGTGAACAGTGCCATACAGCTCCCCAAGATTCAAAGATGTATCCGCTGCTTAGGGAGATATCGGCAATGTGACGGAGAATCTTCAACCGGCGGAATGTTTCTCCAGCACTTCGAGCGCCGCGGGCCGTTGTTCCTGAATGTCGCTGTAGCCCATAGGGTCGAACAGGTTGGTGTAGTAATGATGAGCACGCTCCCAGGCCTGGTCGTCAGGCGGTGCGCCAAAGGTCTGCACGTAGAGTGGCGAACCGGGAAAGGGATACATTGGCACCGGCTCGCTGACCCAAACCCCTTTGGCCTTCATCTGCTCCTGCCAGCGGCGAATCTCGTCGCGATCATCGTGCCCGGTGAGAATGAGGTTGGCCTGCACCCAGGGGATGCGCTGCCGGGCGTAGATCAGCAGTTCGCCGATGCGTTCGGTGCTCATGCGGCAGTTCTTGTTCAGTTCGTCGCGTCCGGCATCGGTGATCGATTCAATGCCGCACTCGATGGAGATGGTGTGGGCGCGTCCCAGCAGGTCGAGCTTCTCTTCGTCCCATAGGTCGATGCGGGTCTGGAAGCCGATGCGAACCCGGCGCCGCGAGATCTCCTCCAGCAGGCGCAGCACGTTCTTGCCAACGCCAAATATCTCGTCGATGAAGTAAATGTAATCCACGCCGCGCGCGATCAGGCGATCGATCTCCAGCAGCACGGCGTCCACCTCGCGCTCGCGAAATTTATTGCGGAAGAGCTGCTTGTTGCAGAAGGTGCAGTTCCATGGACAGCCGCGGGCAAACTCAATTTCCGCGCCGCGCCCGCTGCCCTGGTTGAAGACGTGATGCCGATGCCAGTGCTTCTCCACGTTGTAGTCGGCATAATCGAGCGGCGCCAAGGGTCTTCATATCCACCACGGCAAGGCCGGAGCTATAGTGCTCCCGCCCGGTGCCATCGCGGAAGCACACGCCGTCGATCAGCTCCCAGGGCTCGGCGGCAAGTGCGGCGAGCGCGTCCTCGCTCTCGCCCTTGATGACCACATCGGCGCCGCTCTTGTGCATGGCGGCGCGCGGCGTGGCCGAAGCATGCGGACCGATCAGCACCTTTGCCGCCCGTCCCCCGATCCCGGCAAACCACGTGGACGGAATCCTAAGCTCCGGCGGAGGGCAGCGCCAGAACAGGTAGGATGGCGCCGAGGGTATCACCAGGAAATCCGGATCGAAACGCTCCACTTGCGCACGGGCTTCGGACAGCGTGAGGTCGTCGGTCTGGGCGTCAATCACCAGCGCTTGATCACCCCTGGCGTGTATCTTCTGCGCTGCAAAGAGCAGTTCCAGAGGGATGTGCGGATCGCGGCAGCCAAAATAAGTGGAGCCTGTGAAGTCCCAGTTAGGATTGACCAATGCGTAACGGGCCACTACGCAGTCCTCCGCACGGCAGCCAGCCACTCTGGCTGGGCCGGCCGCTCCGCGCGCGAGGGCACAAACAGCTCCCGATTGCCGCGATACCACCTGCAGATCCCTCTGATAATGCCATCCAAATTCACTCGCGGCTCCCATCCGGTGTGGCGTGAGAACTTGCCGTGATCGGTAACATAGATAAGCTGATCGCCGGCGCGCTTCTCTCCAAAGCTGTAGCGTAGGCGCGCGCCGGTGAGCGCTTCGACGCGCTCCATCAGTTCCAGCAGTGAAACGGTATTTTCCTCGCCGCCGCCAATGTTGTAGATCTGCCCTGCGGTCTGCTCACGTTTCGAGTACGCCTGTTCGAAGGCGCACAGCAGGTCCTCAACGTAGAGAACATCGCGCACTTGACGGCCATCGCCGTAGATTGTGAGCGGCCTGCCCTCAAGCGCGGAGTAGAGAAAGTGCGCAACCCAGCCCTGATCTTCGCTGCCGAACTGGCGCGGGCCGGCAATGCAGGACATCCGGAAAACCACCGAGCGCAGGCCATAGATGCGCGCGTAATCGCGCACGTACTGGTCGGCCGCACCCTTGGAGCAACCGTAGGGCGAATGGAAATCCAGCGGCTGCGACTCGTCGGTTGCTCTATGCCCAGTCGCCACATAGCGAGTATCCTGCAGCGCGAACCTCGCCGTCACCGGAGTTGCCGTATACCTTGTTGGTCGAGGTGAACAGCAGGTAGGGATTTTGCCCGTGCTGCCGGGCTGCCTCCAGAATATTGAAGGTTCCGCCCAGATTCACCTCGAAGTCCAGCCTGGGGTCGGCCAGTGAGGTTGTGACCGCAACCTGTGCCGCGAAGTTGTAGATTTCGGTTGCGTACTTCACCACCCGGCTCACCATCTCAACGTCGCGCACGTCCCCCACCGTAATCTGCAGCCGCCCCGTGCGTCCGGCCGCTTTCTGCAGGTACTCCAGGTTGTGGCGGGAGCCCTGCCGTGAAAGGTTGTCAAAAACGTGCACCTTGGCTTCGGTGGTTCTCAGCAGCCGCTCGGTCCAGTTGGAGCCGATAAATCCAGCTCCTCCAAAGATCACGATGGACCGGAACTCTGACTTTGTCGTTCGCCATTCGCGTTTTTCCTCTTTCGCGCCCGGCAATCCGCGGCTTTCGCCCTGCGGGAGCGTCAACTTGGTAAGTAGATGCCACATCCGCATACACGCGTTGACCCCCGAATCGTATTTCACTCTGGTTTGGAGGGGCACAGGCGCAATCGCTTATACTTGATGAAACCCCCGCGAGCCTCTTAAGCCCTTCGGACTAAGCGCATCGCATTCAGGAAAGATCTTCATGTCCGCAGGTGCGGCAACAGCAATGGTGACAGTTGACGATGTGAGAAGGGCTTACGCGACGAATTCGCGAGTCGCTCTTCCTTTCGCCGTGTTCGCATTCGGAAACCTTTTCGCAGCTCTCCGGCAACCAGGTTTTCCTCAAGCTGGAAAACCTGCAGATGACCGGCGCTTACAAAGAGCGCGGCGCGCTCAATAAGATTCTGGAACTGACCCAGCAGGAGCGGGATCGCGGGCTGATTGCGGCTTCGGCGGGCAACCACGCGCAGGCCGTCTCCTACCACGCCAGCAAACGCGGCATCGCGGCCCAGATCGTGATGCCGATGGCCACTCCGCTGAACAAGGTGATGGCCACCCGCCGCTTCGGCGGAGAGGTGGTGCTGCACGGCGCCAACTACGACGAAGCCTGCGACGAGGCCAAGCGCCGCGCCGCTGAATCCGGCCTCACCTTCATCCACGCCTTTGACGACGACGCCGTGATTGCCGGACAAGGCACGCTCGGTCTGGAACTGCTCAGCCAGACTCCCGATCTCGACGTGGTGATCACCGCCGATCGGCGGCGGCGGCCTGATCAGCGGCATGGCTTGCGCGCTGAAGGAGATCAATCCACGCATCCGCGTGATTGGCGTGCAGACTTCGCGCCTGCCATCGATGAAGGCGGCCATCGATGCCGGACACCTGGTTACACTGCCGGTTGCCTCCACCCTGGCCGATGGTATCGCCGTGCGCCGCGCCGGCGAACGCACACTGCCCATGGTGCGCAAGTACGTAGACGAAATCGTGACCGTCGAAGAGGAAGAGATCGCCAGCGCGATTCTGCTTCTGCTGGAGCGCGAAAAGACCGTGGCCGAAGGCGCCGGAGCCGCAGCTGTCGCCGCCATTCTGCATCGCAAGATTGACTGCACGCGGCAAGCGCGTCGCCGCCATCATCAGCGGCGGCAACATCGACGTTGGCATTCTTTCGCGCATCATCGAGCGCGGCCTTGCCAAGGACGGACGCCTCATCCGCCTGCGCATCCATCTGCCGGACTATCCCGGCGCGCTGCACACGCTCACCGGAGTGCTGGCCGACCATCGCGCCAACATCGTGGAAACCTCGTATGACCGCAAGTTCGGCGTCGATCTCGGCTACTCCGCCATCGATCTGACGATGGAAACCCGCGGCAACGAGCACGTCGAGAATCTTCTCACCGCGCTAGCCAGCGCCGGCTACCAGTTCGAGCGCATTCAGTAGCCCGCAAAAACGGACTCACGCCCGGCACCGGCTCGGGCACGTCCACTTTCGCGTTCGCTGCCCTATTCAATTTCGCTCCCCGTCGTCTAAACTTGTTGCGGCCAATTCGGCATCGGTTCCGGAGCCCTGATGAAACGTTCCCTCAAGTTCGCCTCGCTTGCCCTGCGCCTTACACTCGCCCTCGCTTTCTCGGCGCTCGCGCAAACCGCCCCGCCGCAGAAAGAGCATGGCATCGCGCTCAGCCACATCGATCGCTCCGTGAATCCCGGCGATGACTTCTACCTCTACGCCAATGGCGAATGGATCAAGCACACGGAAATTCCCGCCGACCGTGGCTCGGTCGGAGTCTTCAGCATGCTGGACGACACAGCCAGCAAGCGCACCGCCGGAATCATCGAGGAGGCGGCCAAATCCAGACGCCGAAGCCGGCTCCAACACCCGCAAGATCGCCGATCTCTACAACTCCTACATGAATGAGCAGGCGATTGAAGTCGAAGGGCCTGGCGCCGCTCAAACCGCAGCTCAAGGCCATCTCCGCAAATTAAGGACAAGCGCCAGCTGGCGCGGGCCCTCGGCGAGACTCTCCGCGCCGACGTTGATCCGCTGAACAACACCAACTTCCACACCGCCAATCTCTTCGGATTCTGGGTCGCGCCGGGCTTTCATGACTCCGGCCCACTACACGGCCTATCTTTTGCAGGGCGGCCTCGTGCTTCCGGACCGCGAATATTACCTCTCAGACAGCGACCGCATGCGCGACATCCGAGCCAAGTATCAGGCCCACGTCGCCGCCATCTTCAAGCTCGCGGGCTTCGTCGATAGCGATACGCGCGCCGCCCGCATCGTCGCACTTGAACACAACATCGCGGAAAAACACACCAGCCTCGCCGACAACGAGGACATTCATCAAGGCGGACAACACCTGGAAGCAAACCGACTTCGCGGTCAAGGCTCCGGGCCTTGACTGGACGGAGTTCTTCCGCGCCGCCGGCCTCGGCAAGCAGGCTATTTCATCGTCTGGCAGCCCGCCGCATTTACCGCCGAATCCGCCCTCGTCGCCTCCGTCCGCTCGATACGTGGAAGGACTGGCTCGCCTACCACCTGCTCGAACAATACGCCGGCGTGCTGCCCAAGGCCTTTGCCGAAGAGCGCTTCGCCTTCTTCGGCCAGACGCTCTCCGGCACGCCGCAGCAGCGTCCCCGCTGGCAGCGCGGCGTGAGCGTGGTCAACGGAGTGCTCGGCGACGCCGTCGGCCAGATCTACGCCAAGCGCTACTTCTCACCTGAGGCCAAGGCGCGCGCCGCAGCCATGGTCGCCAATATCATCGAGTGCCTTCCGCAAGCGCATCGACGCACTGGACTGGATGGCCCCGGCCACCAAAGCCGAAGCCAAGACCAAGCTCGAACACACTCTATGTTGGCGTGGGCTATCCGGAGAGCTGGCGCGATTATTCGGCGCTGGAGATCAAGCCCGATGACATCCTCGGCAATCTCTGGCGGAGCCAGTCGCTTTGATTATCACCGCGACGTCGCCCGGTTAGGAGGCCCGGTCGACAGCAAGAATGGTCGCATGACGCCGCAGACGGTGAACGCCGTCAACCTGCCGTTGCAGAACGCGCTGAACTTCCCGGCAGCGATCCTGCAGCCGCCATTCTTCGATCCCGAAGCGCCCGCGGCGGCCAACTACGGCGCCATCGGCTCCATCATCGGACACGAGATCAGCCACACCTTCGACACCGAAGGCAGCGCCTTCGATTCCACCGGCGCGCTGCGCAACTGGTGGACTCCGGAAGACCTGGCGCACTTCGACGTGGTCACCACAAAGGCTCGCCGCACAATATGACACCTACAAGCCGTTCCCCGACCTTTCCGTCAACGGCCAGCAGACGCTGGCGGAAAACATCGCCGATGTCGCCGGATCTCCGCCGCCTACGATGGCTATCACGCTTCGCTGGACGGCAAGCCCGCGCCCGAGCAAGACGGCTTCTCGGGCGACCAGCAGTTCTTCATCGCCTTCGGCCAGAACTGGGCGTCCAAAATGCGCGACGCCGCACTCCGCCAGCAGGTGCTGACCGACCGCCACGCGCCCGCCGAGTATCGCGCCGCAACCGTACGCAACATCGATGCCTGGTACTCAGCATTTAACGTTGAGCCGGGACGCAAACTCTACCTTGCGCCAGCCGGATCGCGTGCGCATCTGGTAGCCGTAAGCTGGCAGCTGGACGAGTACTCCGGTGATCGCTGCTGCCCGCCAGTTGTCTGCGTACTTCGAAGTTTTCGCTCCGCGAACTTTTTCCATCGTGCTTCGCGGTAACATTCATCTATGGCTTTAGTCTGGCTGGTTGAATGCAAAATCTGCGCGCTGCGCTTCCCTTTGCTGCCGCGCGAGGCGGTCGCTGGAAAAAGCACCGACTCGCTTGTGCGTAACACCCCGGTAGGACGCTTCGAGTGTCCCCACTGCCACGAGTTTCAGGATTACTCGACCGACGACTTCATCCCCGGCGAAGGCCAGATCGTGCCTTCGCGCGAGCCGGAGTAGAGCGCGCAGCAAAATGCCGGCGCTGGATCGCCGGCATTCTTGACATCGCTGAACGCAGTCGCTTCCCTACCGCTTCAAAACCGTGCAGACCGAGGCGCAAATCGCGCCGCCGACATTGAATGTTGCGGCCGCTTTCGGATTCTTCATCTGCAAACCTTCCGGCATTCGCCCCATCAATTGCCGGAAGCAAGTGCCCATCATGGCAACGCCGGTTGCGCCAATCGGATGGCCCTTGGCAATCAGTCCGCCGGAGAGATTGATGCCGCACTCGCCATCCACGCGAGCCTTTCCCTCGACCCAGTACTTTGCGCCCTCGCCCACCTTCGCCTTGCCAATCACCTCGGCGCCGATCGCGCCCATCACCGAGAAACAGTCATGCACCTCGGCCACGTTCACGTCCTGCGGCGTCAGTCCGGCCATCTCATAGGCGCGCTTCATCGCGCGGTTGGCTCCGGCCGGACGCAAAATGTCGCGTCCTTCTTTGAGCAGCGGATCGGTGGCCTGCGCGTAGCCCGCAATCTCCACGGCGTCCGCCTTGCTCACGCCCAGCTTCGCCAGTCCTTCTTCCGTCGCCAGAATCAGCGCCGCGTAACCGTCGGTGATCTGCGAGCAGTCATAGGTCTTCAGCGGCAGGCCGTCGACGATGTAGCGATTCCTGTCCCCGATCGTCGTAGCTTCGTCGAGCGTAAGCTTCACCTTGTTCATCTGCGCCAGCGGATTCTTGTTGGCGTTGGCATACTCCTGCACGGCAATCTCAGCCAGTTCGGCTTCGGTCACCTTGTGATGCTTGATGTAGCACTCCATGATTTCGGCGAAGAGGTGGGGGAAGATGTAGGCCTTGCCGGCGCGCTCATCCGGATGCGAATAAAATCCCAGCGCCTTGCCGACCAGTTTGCCGTCCATCTTGCCCTCGGCATCGCGCATCTTCTCATAGCCCATCGCAAAACCGGTCTCGCCCCATCCGGCCTGCAGTTTAAGAATCGTTGAAAGCACGGCTTGCCCGCCGGAGGCACAGGCGTTCTCCACGCTCTCAATCGGTTTGCTGGCCAGCCCCGGAACCGCAGCGGCCAGGCCGGAGACCAGTCCCTGCTCATTGAGCGCAATGTTGCATGCGGCCGCAACCGCACCCACATCCAGCAGCGACGGGTCCGCGTTGATCTCCTTGCAGACGCCTTCGATTGAGTTCTTCGCGATTTCCGGAACCGTCATTCCGAGCAGTTTGCCGAACTTGGACTGATGATAAGCAGCGATGTAAACACGTTTCATTGATATCTCCTATAAGCAACGCGACGCCGGACTGTACTGAATTGCAAAACAGGCTGGGAGGCTTCAGCCGTGCCTAAAACCGATAGCTCGGAGCCGAGCCGGCTTTACAGCATGCTTCAGCCGTGCCGTAAAAGGTGCATAACTCGGCGCTGTAGCAACTGCGGATGCTGCCACAAGCCGGAGAGCATAACTGCTTCCGGCTCCAGGTCGCAACTCTCTCGCACTCAGGCGGAGACCTGCTCGCCGGATTTCACCGCGGCCAGTTTTTCCTCCAGCCACTTCATCCACTCGTCCAGCCCGTCGCCCTTGCTTGAGGTCTCGATGATCTGAATTCCCGGATGCACCGAACGTGCGTTGCTCTTCGCCAGTTCGGCATTGAATGGCACGTAGGGCAGCAGGTCCACCTTGCTCAGGATCATCAGCTCGGACTTGACGAAGATCGAGGATACTTCAGCGGCTTGTCTTCGCCCTCGGTCACGCTGAGCATCACAATTTTGAAGTGCTCGCCCAGATCGTAGCTGGTCGGGCATACCAGATTGCCCACATTCTCGATGATCAGCAGATCGAAGCTCTCCAGCGGCCACTCCGCCAGGTGCCGCTCGATCATCTTCGCGTCCAGGTGGCAGGTGCCTCCGGTGATGATCTGCTTCACCGGGAAGCCCCATTGCGCCAGCCGCGTCGCATCGTTTTCCGTCTGCAGGTCGCCGGTGAGCAGCACCACTCGCCTGCTCTTGTCCATCCGCTCCAGGGTGCGCTCCAGCAGCGTGGTTTTGCCCGAACCCGGCGCACTGATGATGTTGATCACCAGGATCTTGTGCTCGCGAAACCTCTCACGCAATTCGGCGGCAATCTTCTGATTTTCGTTCAGAACCTTTTTCTCAACCGCGATCTGGCTCATTCTTCCACCTCTACATATGCGATCTGGAGCTCTTCTCCAGCGATGGTGATGGTTGCGGCCTCGCCGCACTGCGGGCAGGCCGTTGCCCAGTTCTCTGCCTGGAACTCCGCGCTGCACCCGGACATCGCTGCCGCCGCGCCACCTGTTCAATTTCCAGTGCCAGTTCCGCCCAGTCCGTATCCTTGACCACGCACTCAAAGCCAAAGCGCAGGCAGTCCACATCCACTCCCGCCAGCTCTCCCACGCGCAATCCAACCTTGGAAAAGCGTGCACCCCATGCTGCTTCTTCAATTCGTCAAGCTGGTCCAGAACCGAAGAAACGATGGAAAGCTCGTGCATCAGAACCCCTGAATCCCCAGCGCCCGCAGGCCGGCAGCTCCGTATCCTGCACCATCTCTGATCCTCATCTTCTCATGAACACCTTGGCTGTGATGTCGCTCACAGTTTCGCCGGATGTGCCCGCTACGGTAAAATTCAGCTTTCCGGAGCAAATCATGTCCAGCCCTTCTGTCCAATCATCTTCCCGATCCCCATGACCCGCAGGCTTGGGCCCGCTATGTCGAAGACTTCCGCAAATCCGCGCACGGCAGCGTGGAGTGGATTGCCGGCTACCTCGCCAACATTCGCATGCTATCCCGTCCTGCCCACTCTTCAACCCGGCGAGCTCGTCGATGCGCTTCCCGCGCAGCGCGCCCGAGCAGGGCGAGAGCTTTGACGCCATCCTCGACGACTTTCGCAGCCAGATTCTGCCGGCCGTCACCCATTGGAACCATCCCGGCTTCATGGCCTACTTCGGCACTACCGGCCTCCACTCCCGGAATCCTCGCCGAGCTGCTGATCGCCGCCATGAACACCAACGGCCTGCACTGGAAGACCTCGCCCGCCGTGGCCGAGCTGGAGCAGGTGGCCCTGGGATGGCTTCGCCAGTGGCTCGGCCTGCCGCCGGAGTTCTTCGGCATCATCTACGACACCGCCTCCACCAGCACCATGCACGCCCTCATCTGCGCCCGCGAATTCGCGCAGCCGGAGAGCCGCGTCGAGGGCTATCGCGGCAACCTCGTCGTCTACACCTCCGAGCAGGCGCACTCCTCGGTGGAGAAGGGCGCAATGGCCGTCGGCATCGGCCAGAATTACGTGCGCAAGGTGCCAACCGACTCCGAGTTCCGCATGAAGCCCGACGCGCTGCGCACGCTGATCGAAGACGACCTCCGCGCCGGACTTCAACCCGCCTGCATCGTCGCCACCATCGGCACCACTTCCTCCACCATCGTCGACCCGGTTGCCGAGTGCGCCGCAGCTGGCCGAAGAGTTCGGACCTCTGGCTGCACGTCGATTGCGCCTACGCCGGCCCGTGCGCCCTGCTGCCCGAGTGCGCCGAACACTTCCGGGCATCGAGCGCGCCCACTCCGTCGTCACCAATCCGCACAAGTGGCTGATGACCCAGATGGACCTCAGCGCCTTCTACACCCGCAAGCCGGAGATCCTGCGCCAGGCGCTTGTCGCTGGTGCCCGAGTACCTGCGCGCCTCCGAAGACCCGCGCGCCGTGCATCTGATGGATTACGGCGTGCCGCTCGGCCATCGCTTCCGCGGGCTTAAGCTGTGGTTCATCCTGCGCTACTTCGGACGCGAAGGCGTGATGCAGTTCCTCCGCCGCCACATGCAGCTGGCGCGCGAGTTCGCCGGATGGGTCGATGCCGACGAACGCTTCGAGCGCGTCGCGCCAGTTCCCTTCTCCGTCGTCTGCTTCCGCCTGCGCGGCAGCGACGAGCTGAACAAGGCGCTGCTCGAAAAAGTAAACGAGAGCGGAAGCACCTTCCTCTCACACACCGCCCTCAACGGCCAGTTCGTCATCCGCATCGCCATCGGCAACATCGCCACCGGCCTGCAGGACGTGGAACTGGCATGGAAGCTGATCCTGGATGCGGCGGAAGAGGTGCTGAAAAAGTAGCGCGAGAAGATCGTCGTTGAGAAGATCAAAATTGGTGTACCTTATCCGCCTTCCTGGTCTAACATAGGGGCCTCTGACTCTGGTGGGTTCGCGGCGCCCATCCCGGAACCGCCAGACCGTCCCAAAAGAGATTCCAACGTTTTGTTAACTCGGAGGAATGAACAACCGCAGTGACAGCTCGACTCCTCTTGGGCTATTATCTCGGTGGGGTGAGCACGGGAGATTGTAATGGCAGATTGCGAAAAGCTTAGCGCATGCCCGTTCTTCGCCGACAAAATGCAGGGACTGCCGAATGTCACCGGCTTGATGAAACAAACCTATTGCCATGGCGACAAGATGCAATGCGCCAGGTACAAGGTGAGTGTGTCGGGACTTGCGGTTCCCTCCGACCTCTTTCCAAATGATATCGAGCGTGCCCAGCAGATTCTAGGGAAACAGTTTTAGCTGAAACTTTTACGCCAGCAGGTCGTCGGCGTGACCTCGCTCCAATACGATTTCAGTGGGCTCCTTCAAGCCCGCCGTCGGCTTGAAACAATTGGCGCACTGGATAATAGTCACTACTTCATAATCAATGCAGTAGTACATTTTTCCTCATGCGGTTAACTGATGCGCTATTGACCTTACTCGCGGATCGAACGTCCAGGGAGTTGATTGACTAACAGATAACTTTGTTACCTTCCATGCATTGCCCCGCAAGGCAATCGTTGTCCTGCCCTGTGGAAGACCGCTCACACCAGGAAAAATGCCAATCTCCCTCTCCAGTGCCTCTGGAAGCCGCATAAACATTGGGTGTCTCCACGTTCGCCTTCTTTTGGCTAACGTGGTTTTTTGACTTTCATCGTATCCGCGAAACAGCCCTCGGAAATCCCCCTATGCCCAGTACGTCCTATCCAGCGTGCGGTATTGGATCGCCTCGGCGATGTGCTTGGCCTCTAGCTGTTCGGCGCCTTCCAGGTCGGCGACGGTGCGGGAGACCTTCAGGATGCGGTCGTGGGCGCGGGCGCTCAGGCCCTGTTGCGTCATGGCGCGCTCCAGCAAACGCTCGCAGTCGGCGGAGAGTTCGCAGAAGGTGCGTATCTGGCGCGAACCCATCTGCGCGTTGGCAAAGAATTTTTCTCCGGCGGCGCGGAAGCGGTTCAACTGCTTTTCACGCGCGCGCAGCACGCGCTCGCGGATCGCCGCCGAGGGCTCGGCCGTGCACCTTCGAGCGCAGCTCCTTGTAGTTCACCGCCGGAACGTCGATGTGAATGTCGATGCGGTCGAGCAGCGGCCCGCTGATCTTCGAGACATAGCGCTGGATCATCGGCGGCGTGCACTTGCACTCGCGCGCGCGGTCGTTGAAAAAGCCGCAGGGACAGGGGTTCATCGCCGCCGCCAGCATGAAGCGCGCGGGAAAGGTCAGCGACATGGAGGCGCGCGCAATCGAGACCGTGCCGTCTTCCAGCGGCTGCCGCATCACCTCCAGCACGTTGCGCGGAAACTCCGGCAGTTCGTCGAGAAAGAGCACGCCGTTGTGCGCCAGAGAAACCTCGCCGGGACGCGGCACCGCGCCGCCGCCGATCAGTCCGGCGTCGCTGATGGTGTGGTGCGGTGAGCGGAAGGGACGCACGCCCACCAGTCCGTTGCCCGCGTCCAGCACTCCGGCCACGCTGTGAATCTTGGTGGTCTCCAGCGCCTCCTCGAAGGTGAGCGGCGGAAGGATGGTCGGCATGCGCTTGGTGAGCATCGTTTTGCCGCCGCCCGGCGGCCCGATCATCAGGATGTTGTGGCCGCCCGCGCAGGCAACCTCCATGGCGCGCTTGGCGGTGTGCTGGCCACGAACGTCCTTGAAGTCCACGGGAAAGTGCTCGACCTGTTCGAGCAGCGCCTGGCTGTCCACCACCAGCGGCGCAGGGCCCACTCCGGTGTTGATGAGGCGCACGACGTCGAGCAGGCTCTTCATGGGAAAAACCTTGACGCCCTCGACCACGGCGGCCTCGCGCGCATTCTGCTCCGGCACCAGCAGATTCGGGACCTTGCGCGCACGCGCCGCCACGGCGATGGGCAGCGCGCCCCGCACCGGACGCAGACTGCCATCGAGCGAGAGTTCGCCGACGATCACGAAGTCGCCAAGTTCGCGCTTGTTCAGTCCACCGTAGGCGCCGAGGATTCCCAGGGCCATCGGCAGATCGAAGCCCGAGCCTTCTTTCTTCAAATCCGCCGGAGCCAGGTTGATGGTGATGTGGGTGGGAGGAATGTCATAGCCGCAATTTTTCAGGGCGGCACGAATGCGCTCACGGCTCTCGCGCACCGCGGTATCCGGCAGGCCGACGGTGGTGAAGTGGTCCTCGTTCATTTTGATGCCGGAGACATCGACTTCCACGTCGATCAGGTTGGCGTCGATGCCGTAGACGGCCGCGCTCAGGGTCTTGAAGAGCATGAGAATGGCACTCCCTTGCGGGCCGCAGCACTGCTTGCCCGCGAAACGCAATTGCTTTGAGGATCCGTGGGTAATTCTAAGGTATGTTCTCACCTGCCGCAGCAACTCTCAACCATTGACCCTTGTGATTCATGGTTACGACAGGGGGGAGTAGCGGCCAAGTTAACGTTTGCACAACTTTCAGACGATTGCCGAACTTGTCACGTACGGTGATGGCAAAGATTGAGCGCTCTGACAATCGTTCCACAGTTGCGTCCCATCTTCTCCGATAGTTTGGTCGGTTGTTGCCGAGAAATCTTTGTGCCCGCATTGGAATTCGTCGAGCGCGATGTCCGAATCGAGACTACCCCTTATCGATAAATAAAGTATTCGCCACATTTTCCGATGATGCCAGTGAATCATGTGTACGCGCATCCCGGTATGACGGTCCTCGTTTCCGGAAAAAGTGCGAAGCATCCTGTACTGAACGATGCCTGTGTTCTGAATGCAGCCATGGAGTGAACTCACCTGTTTGACCGGAGTCATTATGATGGACGAATTTGTTCAGGATTTTCTTGTGGAAGGCGGCGAATTGCTCGACCAGCTTGATCGCAATTTCGTTGAGTTTGAGAAGAGTCCTGACTCGAAGGAGCTGGTAGCACAAATCTTTCGCGCCGTTCATACGTTAAAGGGAACCAGCGGAACCATTGGCCTGAAGAAACTCGAGGCCGTCAATCATGTGGGCGAGAACATTCTCTCCCGATTGCGGGATGGCAAGATCAGCGTCAATTCGGAAATCACCTCCGCGCTGCTGGCGATGATCGATGTGAACCGGCAACTCTTCGCTGCTTTGGAGAGCAGCGGACAGGAAGGCGAACTCGACCCGAGCGCAATCATTGCAACCCTTAGCTCTGTGCTGGCGCAAGCCGAAAAAAAGAATTGTTTCGCTGACGTCGAATCATGTGAGATGAATGCGCCGCCTGCGCCGAAGCTGCTGGGGGAGATATTGGTCGATCGCGGCACGGTGGGGAAGGAATCCGTAGCCGAGGCTCTCAATGTTCAGAAATGCGGTGATCAGAGACCGGTGGGTGAAATCCTGGTGCAAAGCGGATTGGCCACTGGCAAGGATGTGCAAGAGGCGCTGCAAGTGCAAACCGAGGCCCGCGAAGACGTTACTCACAGCAACATTCGCGTGGATGTGAATCTGCTCGACAAGGTTATGAATCTCGTCGGCGAGCTGGTGCTTGCCAGGAATCAGGTTCTGCAATTCACTTCCAACCAGAAGGATCCCGCTTTCCTGAGCACCGCTCAGCGCCTGAATCTGATCACCACCGAGTTGCAGGAAGGCGTGATGAAAACGCGCATGCAGCCGATCGGAAACATCTGGAATAAATTCCCGCGAGTGGTGCGCGACCTGTCGAATGAGACGGGAAAGTCAGTACGGCTCGATATGGAGGGGAGTCAAACCGAACTCGACAAAACCATTATCGAGGCGATCAAAGATCCTCTCACGCACATTGTTCGCAACTCAATTGATCACGGCATCGAGTTGCCGGCCCAGCGTGAAGCGGTCGGAAAAGCTTCGCAGGGACGCCTATTTTTGCGCGCGTTCCACGAAGGCGGGCAGGTCAATATCGAAATTTCCGATGATGGCGGCGGTCTCAATTTGGAGGGGATCAAGGCCAAGGCCGTTGAGCGCGGAATCGTGACCTCGCAGCGCGCCGCCGCAATGACAGACCGCGAGATTGGAAACCTGATCTTTTTGGCAGGTTTCTCAACCGCCAAACAGGTCACTAATATTTCCGGCCGCGGAGTCGGCATGGACGTAGTGAAGACCAACATCGAAAAGATCGGCGGCACGGTCGATGTTTCTTCTGTTCATGGCCACGGCACCGCGATAAGAATCAAGATTCCTCTCACGCTCGCCATCATCCCCGCGCTTATCGTCACCACCGGAGCCGAGCGATTCGCAATTCCCCAGGTCAGCCTTGTGGAACTGGTACGTCTGGAAGGCAAGGCCGCCGAATCGGGCATTGAACGAATTCAGGAAGCCTCGGTCTATCGGCTGCGCGGCAATCTTTTGCCGGTTATCTATCTCAACCGGGAGCTGAAACTCTCCGACAACAAACGGAAAAGTGGCGATGACGCAATCAACATCGTGGTGCTGCAGGCTGACGGACGCCAATTCGGCCTGGTAGTTGATGAGATCAATGACACCGAAGAAATCGTAGTGAAGCCGCTGAGCAAACAACTCAAGGGCATTTCATGTTTTGCGGGAGCAACCATCATGGGCGACGGAAAAGTCGCGCTCATTTTGGACATTTTAGGCCTGGCGCAAATCGCATCGCTGGCAGGAGAGAGCCGTGAGCATGGAGCTGCAACCGCCAAAGGCGAGAGCGGCGAGCGCGCAGAAAAACGTGAGGCATGGTTGCTTTTCCGGGTCGGCGATCAAGGCAGGCTTGCCGTTCCGCTGGCAATGGTGTCGCGGCTGGAGGAGTTTGACACGGCGAAAGTCGAGAGGTCCGGGAACAGCCGGGTGATTCAGTATCGGGGAGAGATCATGCCGCTGGTTCGAGTATCCGATGCTTTGCAACTTTCCTCTCATGAGGCTGGCGAGGGCACGATTCGGGTGGTTGTGCACTCCGACCGTGGACGGAGCGTGGGGCTGGTTGTGGACGAGATTCTTGACATCGTCGATCAGCACGTTTCAGTTGTCCATAAAGCCGACAACCCGCGACTGCTCGGTTCGGCAGTCATCCAGCAGCACGTTACCGACCTGCTTAACGTGCCGGAATTGTTGATGTCCGTAGCGGGCGAAAGCAGGCCCGCATGAGCACGACACAGCAACAGTTCTGCACCTTTTTTATTCAAGGATTGATGTTCGGCGTCGAGGTCGAATCGATTCAGGAGCTGATCCGACACCAGGAAATGACGGTTGTTCCACTTGCGCTTGACGTGGTGGCTGGCCTGATCAATTTACGAGGCCAGATCGTGACTGCGATTGACCTTCGGCACCGTCTTGGAGTGAGCGCCCGGCCCGAGGGCGAGTTGCCAATGAACGTAGTGGTTCGCACCGGAGACGGCGCGGTCAGCTTGCTGGTGGACGAGATCGGCGACGTGTTGGAAGTAAACGAGAACGATTTTGAGAATGCTCCCGATACGCTCGCCAGCACCAGCCGCGAACTTATCCGTGGAGTGTACAAGCTCAAGAACGAACTGCTGCTGGTCCTTGACACGCAACGGTCCGTGAATATCGGCGCATCCGCGACCGGAAGCGGGCTGGGAACGCACCAACAATAAAAGTCTAACGAATGAGAGGAAAGTGATTATGGCAGGAAAAGGAATATCAGTGGGTCGCGCACACGGGAACGGCATTGGAGCAACGCACGCGCCGGGTATCAATATGGCCGGCGGTGTCGCTTCTGAATTTGATCGTTCCATGAACAAAGCCAGCTATGTTGACGACACCCCGGTGCCTGTCATCGTCATGGACTGCGAACACAACATCGAATACGTCAATCGGGCTGCGTCGCTAATGGCAGGGGTTGCACAAGAAGCATGCGTCGGGATGAAGATGTGGGACTTATTTGAGATGGAAGCCTGCCGCAAGGGGAACTGCATTGCGTCGCACGCGATGCGCGAGGGGCGGGCACAGGCCGAAGATGCCGAATGCATCGTCAAGGGACGCAGACTGCTGATCCGTGCCCATGCGACTCCGCGCTACGACGAGCACAACAAGATCATCGGCGTCGTCGAGGTCATCCTGGACGAAACGGTCAAGAAAAACGATTTGGCGGTCCTGATCGAGTTTGGCAAAGGTAACTTCGAGGCCGAAGCGGAGGAAGTCGACGGCAAAAAAGCTGCCATCAACGAGCACATCGAACGCCTGCGCACCAACGTCAAAGACTTCATCGAAGAGATGCAGCACATGGCTGAAGAACACAAAGCCGGAAATAGCGGCGTAGTGATTCCGGAAGACAAGTTCGAAGGCTGCTACCGTGCCATGGCCAAAAGTGTGAACGACATGGTCATGGGTCACATCAAGGTCAACGTGAAGACGCTGGCGTGCATGAAGCAGTTTGGAGAAGGCAACTTTGAGGCTGAGCTAGAACGGTTCGCGGGCAAGGGCGCTGTCATCAACGAAACCATTGAGCAGGTGCGCAAGAATCTTAAGGCTTTTATCGCAGAGATGGAGCACATGTCTGAGTCACACAAGGCCGGCGATATCGACGTGGTGATCCCGGAAGAAAAGTTCGAAGGCTCCTATCGTGCCATGGCCAAGGGTGTCAATGACATGGTGATGGGTCACATCAGCGTCAAGAAGAAGGCGATGGCGTGCGTTGCTGAATTTGGCAAAGGCAACTTCGAAGCCGAACTGGAAAAGTTCCCCGGGAAAAAAGCATTCATCAACGAAAACATCGAACGTTTGCGGAGCAGCGTCAAGGCTTTTATCGAGGACATGAAGACGATGTCCGACGGACACAACGCCGGAGACATCGACGTGGTGATCCCCGAAGATAGGTTCGAAGGCTCCTATCGCGTGATGGCCAAGGGCGTCAATGACATGGTGATGGGCCATATCAGCGTCAAGAAGAAGGCGATGGCGTGCGTTGCTGAATTTGGCAAAGGCAACTTCGAATCCGAACTGGAAAAGTTCCCAGGGAAAAAAGCATTCATCAACGAGAACATCGAACGGTTGCGGAGCAGCGTCAAGGCTTTTATCGAGGACATGAAGATCATGTCCGACGGACACAACGCCGGTGACATTGACATGGTCATCCCAGAGGACAAATTCGAAGGCTCTTATCGCGTGATGGCCAAGGGTGTGAACGACATGGTGATGGGCCATATCAGCGTCAAGAAGAAGGCGATGGCGTGTCTCAAACAGTTCGGAGAAGGCAATTTCGAAGCGGAACTCGAAAAATTCCCAGGAAAGAAAGCCTTCATCAATGACACCATGGAGCAGGTGCGGAAGAACCTCAAGGCATTGATCACTGACACCGGTGCTCTTGTGGAGGCAGCCATCCAAGGCAAACTCTCCACTCGGGCCGACGCCAGTCTGCATCACGGAGACTTCCAGAAGATCGTGCAAGGCATCAACGACACGCTGGATGCGGTGATTGGACCTTTGACTTTCTCGGCCGGCTACGTGGAGCGGATCTTCCAAGGGCGATATTCCGGAGAGGATTACCGCGAACTACAACGGCGACTTCAACCTGATCAAGCTCAACCTGAACCAGTGCATCGACGCGGTGAGCGCGCTGGTGACCGATGCAGCGATGCTGGCTAAGGCGGCCGTGGATGGCAGACTGGAAACGCGCGCGGATGCCCACAGGCATCAGGGCGATTACCGCAAGATTGTGCAAGGCGTGAACGATACGCTGGATGCGGTGATTGGACCGATGCAGGATGTGAGCGCGACGCTCACCAAACTTGCCGGAGGCGACTTTACCGCGCTGGTGGCCAGCAAGTATGCGGGCGACTACGAACACCTGACCAACGCAGTCAACACATTGTCCAAGTCGGTGCGCTCCGCTCTGGAGCAGATTGGTCGCAACGTTGCAGCGCTGGCAAGCTCGGCGGAGGAGCTGAATAAGGTCAGCCAGTCGATGGGCGCCAATGCGGATGAAACAGCAACCCAGGCCGGCGTGGTTTCTGCGGCTTCCGAACAGGTAAGCAGCAACGTTCAGACCGTGGCCACGGGCGCAGACGAGATGGGCGCCAGCATTAAGGAAATCGCCAAGAATACCGCAGAAGCCACCCGCGTTGCCTCAGCAGCGGTTCGCACCGCGGAAGTAACGAACGAAACCATCGCTAAACTTGGACAAAGCAGCGCCGAGGTGGGCCAGGTGATCAAGGTGATCACCTCGATTGCGCAGCAGACAAATCTACTGGCGCTAAACGCAACCATCGAAGCCGCGCGCGCCGGCGAAGCAGGCAAGGGATTTGCGGTAGTAGCCAACGAGGTAAAGGAACTTGCCAAAGAGACTGCTAAGGCCACCGAAGATATCAGCCGAAAGATAGAAGCGATTCAAGGCGATACCAATGGGGCGGTGTCGGCCATAAGTCAGATAAGCCAGGTGATCGGCCAGATCAGCGGTATTCAAACCACGATTGCGAGCGCGATCGAGGAGCAGAGCGCAACGACCAACGAGATCGGACGCAACCTTGCGGAAGCCGCCAAGGGAAGCACCGATATCAGCCGAAACATCGGTGGAGTTGCCGATGCCGCGCGGGCTACCACTATCGGCGCGACCGATACGTCCAAGGCCGCGCACTCGCTGGAAAAGATGGCCGCCGAGTTGCAGACCCTGGTCGGTCAGTTCCGTTATTAACCAGCAGGCACAGCCGCCGGAGGTCACCACCTTCCACGGCTGTGCTTTTGTTTTTCGATCACGGGAGGAGGCGCGATGCAGGCCCTCGTCGTAGACGACTCATCAACAATGCGAAAAGTTCTCAAGTCCATTTTGGTTGGCGCGGGCTTTGAAGTGATTGAAGCAAAGTGCGGGGCCGAAGCTCTCGAACGTTTGCAGCAGAGCCGCTCTGACGTAGTCTTGCTCGATTGGAATATGCCCGAGATGAATGGGTTGGAGTTACTTGCGAAAGTCAGATCCGATCCTAGCTATGACACGATGAAGATCATGATGGTTACTACTGAATCCGAAGAGGAGCAACTCGATAAAGCATTGCAGGTCGGCGCCGATGAGTACGTTATGA
The DNA here is from genome assembly GCA_963800195.1 of uncultured Acidobacteriota bacterium. Classification (GTDB taxonomy): domain Bacteria; phylum Acidobacteriota; class Terriglobia; order Terriglobales; family Acidobacteriaceae; genus TOLSYN. The sequence continues at coordinate 15,719 of CAWCZZ010000007.1, read as the reverse complement.
AGCCGTTCACCCGGGACGTGATTCTTGGCAAGCTGCAGATCATTGGGTTCAGCCAATGAAGCATCGGGTCCTCATCGTGGACGATTCGGTTGTCATGAGGCGCATTGTCCGGCAGGCACTGGAAGGCGACGCCGATATTGAGGTGGCCGGCGTTGCGGCGAATGGAAGGATTGCACTCGCCATGGTCGAGCAGTACACGCTCGACGCCATCACCCTTGATCTTGAGATGCCGGAGATGGATGGGTTGCAAACCCTTCGCGAATTGCGCGCTCGAGGCATCCGCACTCCGGTGATCATGTTCAGTACGCTTACCGAGCGGGGCGCACTCGCCACACTGGATGCTCTTGCCGCCGGTGCCGATGACTATGTTGCCAAGCCAAGCAATGTGGGCGACGTGCAGGAAAGCATGTTGATCATCCGGCTGGAGGTCATACCGAAGATCAAAGCGCTCTGCTGGAGAACGCGCGGAGCTCGCCCGATTGCTGCGTCCGGGCCTGCGGAAAAGCCGGCTCTGGTTACCTCTGCTGTTCGTACGGATTCGAATCAGAAGGTCGAAGTTGTGGCGATTGGAACGTCCACGGGCGGGCCCAATGCTCTGGCTGAGGTGATCCCGGTTCTTGCCGCGAATTTCCCGGTCCCCATTGTCATCGTTCAGCACATGCCGCCCACATTCACTCGATTCCTGGCCGAGCGCCTTACTGCCAGTTCTTCGCTGGTTGTCAGGGAAGGTGCATCGGGTAATGCGATCAATGCGGGTGAGGTGTGGATAGCACCGGGCGACTTCCATATGGGTCTTCGCCGCGATGGCTCGGAGGTTCGACTGAGCATCTTTCAAACCGCGCCGGAGAACTCCTGCCGTCCATCTGTCGATGTGCTCTTCCGGTCCGTGGCGGAAGTATTCGGACAGAATGCTTTGGCGGTGGTGATGACGGGAATGGGACAAGACGGGCTGCGCGGCTGTGAATTCATTAAAGAAGCGCAGGGACAAATCATTGTTCAGGATGAAGCCAGCTCTGTGGTTTGGGGCATGCCCGGCTACGTTGCCAAAGGCGGGCTTGCGGACAGAATTCTGCCGCTACCAGAAATTGCGAATGAGATTATGCAGAGAGTCAGTTATGGGCGCCAGGGGAAAGCAAATTTTCCCCTGGGGATCAGCGAATCTCCGCGGCGCCGGGCGCGATGGAGTGAATCATGGGGCTTGAGCCACGAGAATTCGATTACCTGCGCCAATTGCTTGCAGATCACTCTGCAATCGTGCTGGACGAGGCTAAGGGTTACCTTGCCGAGTCACGTCTCACGCCTCTGGCTTACCAGGAGGGAATGGATTCAGCTCAGAAGCTGCTCGCACATATTCGCTGTTCAGCGCCCTCGGATCTTCACCGCAAGGTTCTCGACGCGATGATGAACAATGAGACCTGGTTTTTTCGGGATCATCTGCCCTTCGAGCTATTGCGGCGCGTTATTCTTCCAGAGTTGCTGGTTGAGCGAAGCGCGGTGCGCCGGCTCAATCTCTGGAGCGCTGCTTCTTCGAGCGGACAGGAAGCCTACAGCATCGCAATGATGATTGCTGAAGAGTTTGGCGGGCTCCCGGGATGGACGATCTCGATTGTGGGAACTGACCTCTCTGCGGCAATTCTGGAGCGGGCGCGCTCGGGCCGCTATAGCCAGCTTGAAGTCAATCGCGGCCTCCCGGCAAAGTACCTCGCGAAGTATTTTACGCGCCAGGGATCAGAGTGGGTCCTCTCTCCGGCAATCAGGGGGATGGTGGAGTTCAGGGCGCTGAACCTGACCGTGCCATGGATCGATTTGCCGAGATTTGACACGGTGTTTATGCGCAACGTGCTGATCTATTTTGAAATCGAGAAGAGGCGCGAGATCTTTACGCGACTGTTTTCCGCGATGAAGCCGGATGGTTATTTACTACTCGGAGGTGCGGAGACTACTTTTGGATTCAGCAATGCGTTCGCCCGAATAACCTGGGACAAAACTGCCTATTATCGGCCAATTATGTAAGCTGCCGGAGATCAGAAAACGCGCGTTCCATTACCGCTTCTGTTTTTCAAGAAGAGAATCAAGCGACCAGTTACCGGGCCCGGCGATTAAGAGAAACAGCAGAGACATCAGCATAGAAAAATCGGTACGTGCGTCACTGACCATAAACCAGAACCCCTGGCCGGCTCTGGATAATTCAGGGACCTTGGTGGTGACGATTGCGGTGCAGATGACAACCAGGAGCGGAAGGACAGCTACTCGGGTCGCAAGCCCCAAAAGAACAAGAGCTCCGCAGACCACTTCGAAGGCACCAACGAAGTGTGCCGTGAATGCCGGATGAGAGAACCCGATCTTTGTAAACCGAATGACACCCACGTTGGGATCGATGTACTTCAATATACCCTGGGTGAGGAAAATCAATCCCACCGCAAGGCGCAGGAGAACAATGGCTTTGCTGCGAACCGGCACAAGTTGGTTGTTCCGCTCAGCTTTCATCTTGTTGCTCCCCACAACTTTACTAAGAAGGGTTTGTGCAGGGCCAGGGTTCCCGCGAATCGAGCAGCCATTCGTTTCGATCCAACTTCTAATGCGAAGAGGCGTGAACCAGCAACGAATGGTTCGCACTTAAGGCAAGGCGAATTATGCTAACAGACTCCGGGCAGGACGCAGCGGGGAGCGATAAGCTCAGCGGGAGTTTGTTGATGCGGACAGTCCGTGATTTGGCCGCGAAAGGGTTTGTGTGCTGCTTGCTGCTGGCGAGCGCCTTTGGGCAGCCTCCGAATCTGGAGCCCAACTTTCCTGGGACAAACCGGTTCCAACTGTGACATTTGAGTTCGCGCTCTCCCCGGTTGAACCGGGCGACTACGCGATTGCAGTGGAGTCCTCCGGCAGTGCCGCTTATCGTTCTCACAACCTTGGCACGGAAAGTCAAAATGGACGAGCACCGGCGAGGAGCCGTACATTCTGAAACTTACCGTTTCCGAAGCTACCTGTAAGCGTATCTTCGAACTGGCGCAGCAGGCGCATTACTTCAAGGGCATGCCTGATTTAGATGGTGGTCCGTTACCGAATACCAGCATCAAGACCTTGACCTACAGTGAAGGCCCAGCCCATTCATTTGGCCACCTGACGAACGGCGTGCGCAACTCCACTTCATACGCGAACTCGAACAACTTGGCGATCCGGCAGCTCACTGCTATCTTCAGCGGTATTTCGAACTCGATTGAATTTGGCCGACAGATCGAGGATCTCCGTCACGGCGATCAAGCGGCACTGGATGGCGCACTCAAGCTCGCCGAAGATCGCGCCAATAAACACCAACTCATTGAGATCGGGATAATCGCGCAATCGCTGAAGGAAGTAGCCGATGATCCATCTGTCTCCAATACCGCGCGCGGGCGCGCCCGGCACTTGCTGCTGCTGGCCGGGTCTTCGCAATGATTTTGAGTGGCTGCTAGATGAGAAGAAAAAAGACGCGCCGGTGATGAACCCGGCACGTCGGGGGAAATTACGTAGAGTTGGCGATTAGCTGACTACAGCCGAGAGCTTCTCGCGCATCTCGTTATACTGCGCCTGCACGTAGGCTTCAGCCGCAGTTTGATCTTCGATCCGCTCCAATTTTGCGGCGGTGTATTTGTATTCCGGAGTTTTGGAGATCGGATCAAAGTGATCAACGGTAAGTTCGTTGCAGGCGCCAACCCACCATTGATACGTCATGTACACCGCGCCTTCATTAGCGCGATCGGTCACCTGGGCCCGAGCTATAATTTTTCCGCGCCGGGAAGAGATCCAGACCAACTGCTGGTCCGTGATGCCGAATTTTTTGGCGTCAGCACTGTTGATCTGCAGATATCCGGGTTCATCGGCCAGCGTCTGCAAGGCCCGGCAATTGCCGGTCATGGTGCGGACAGAATAATGTCCAACCTCACGTACGGTGCACAGAACGGTCGGAAACTCCTTATCGACTTTTTCAAAGGGCGGAATCCATTCCGTGGCAAACAGACTTCCCTTCCCGCTGGGTGTGTCAAACTTATTGCCCGTGTACAAATACTGGGTGCCGGGATGATCCAGGGTTGGGCAGGGCCACTGCATGTAACCAAGGCCTTCCATCTTTTCGTAGGTGGCGCCGTAAAAGAGTGGGCACAACTGGCGCAGCTCGTCCCATATTTCCTTGGTGTTGTTGTACTTCATCGGATAGCCGAGGGCGACCGCCAACATGCTGATGATCTCCCAATCAGGCTTGACATCACCTTTGGGTTCGACTGCCTTGGCAAAGCGCTGGAATCCGCGGTCAGCGCTGGTGTAAACGCCTTCATGTTCTCCCCACGAGGTGGCGGGGAAAATGACGTCGGCAAACATCGCGGTTTTGTTCATGAAGATGTCCTGGACGATGACCAGTTCCATCTCCTCCAAAGCTTCGCGAAGGCCAGCAAGATCGGGGTCGCTCTGCGCGGGGTCTTCGCCGAAGACGTAATATGCCTTCAGTTTGCCCTGCTTGGTGAGGCGGGGAACTTCGGTGAGGCAATAGCCGACGTTTGGAGGCAGATCGGGAACTCCCCAGGCTTTGGCAAACTTCGCGCGCACTTCAGGATCGGTGACCTTCTGATATCCAGGGAAGACATTGGGAAGCACACCCATGTCGCAGGTGCCCTGCACGTTGTTCTGGCCACGCACGGGATCAACGCCGACGTTCGGGACGTCCCAAGTTGCCGGTCAACAGCGCCAGAGCAGAGAGTCCCTTCACTACGTTTACGCCCTGGCCCCACTGAGTTACTCCCATGCCCCAGAGGATGGTGGCGGAAGGTGCAGCGGCATAGATACGCATCGCCTGGCGAATCTGCTCGGCAGAAACACCGGCGATCTTCTCGACATATTCAGGTGTGTACTTGGCGACGATCGCCTTGTACTCTTCGAAGCCTTCGGTGTACTTGGCGACGTACTCCTGGTTGTAAAGTTTCTCTTCGATGAGGACATTGCCGAAGGCATTGACAATCGCCATGTTGCAGCCATTTTTGATGGGCAGGTAGAGATCGGCGATGCGAGCGGTCTCAATGAGGCGCGGATCGCAAACGACAATTTTTGCACCCTTCTCTTTGGCCTTTATGATGCGGCGGGCGACGATGGGATGCGACTCTGCGGCATTGTAGCCAAAGACGAAGATGCATTTTGTATCTTCCATCTCGACGATGGAGTTACTCATTGCTCCGTTGCCCAAGGTGGCCTGCAATCCGGCGACCGATGGGGCGTGGCAGACACGCGCACAGTGATCGATGTTGTTGGTCCCGATCACCGCACGAGCGAATTTCTGCATGACATAGTTTGCTTCGTTGCCGGGGCCGCGCGCCGAGCCGGTCAACATGATGGAGTCGGCACCGTGCTTGGTTTTGATTTCCTGCAGCCGGGAGGCGGCGAACTGGATCGCCTCCTGCCAGGAAACCTCTTTCAGTTCCGCGCCGCGTTGATAGCGCACGAGGGGCTTCTTCAAACGAGGCGTCAACAGCTTGGTGTCGTTAAGGAAATCCCAGCCGTAATATCCTTTGAGGCAAAGCTCGCCTTCATTGGTCACTCCGTTGGCGCCTTCGGCACCGACAATCGCGCCGTTCTCCACCAGGAGGTTGAGTTTGCACCCCGAGCCGCAATAAGGACATACCGTCAGTACTTTTTCTGCCATCGCGTCAATCCTTCTCCGATGAATCTGCCGGTCTGCGCCGGCGGCTGCAAAACAGCTTACTTAGCTGGCTGGCTCAGATATCCGTCCGAAGCGGCGGCCTGTGCAATCGCCGCATGTTCACGCCGCCTGCGTACAGCTTCGGCCAACACCGCACTATCGATCACGGAAATCGCCTTGGTCGGGCATACCTGGATGCAAGCCGGACCGTTGTTGCGATGCTCGCAGAGATCGCACTTGACGGCCTCCACATGCGTGCTGGCGGGGATCTGCCGTTCCGAGAGCGTCAACTCGATGGGCAGGATTTCTATCGCTCCGAAGCGGCAGGCGATCATGCAGCTCTTGCATCCGATGCATCGCGAGGGAACGACCTGCACAGAACCGTTGTTGAGAACCAGCGTGCCGGTAGGACAGACCACCGCACAGGGCGCGTCATCGCATTGGCGGCACTGAACCGGCGTGCTTACTCTCGCGGTTTTTATCACTTTCAGGCGCGGGATAAAGGACGCCGGCGACAGTTTGACGATTGCATCCGGTGCGGAATGGGCCAGCACACAGGCCACTTCGCAGGTACGGCAGCCGATACACTTGCCCGGATCGGCGATTACTAGCTTGTTCATGAGTTCACCTATCTTTTTTATCCCAGCCGCGTACGGCATGCCGGCGGGCAAATATCTTGACTAACTACGACCAGATGCTCGGAAAACTCTCGGCAAGCGTGGCGGTGCGCTGCCGCTTGCAGTCTAGACAAAGGACCTCGGATTGCCCCTCGGGAAGAGCTTGCAGGCGCTGATCGAGAAATTTCCCGGTGACTACCGGAGCCTGGCAAGATGTGCACTTAAGCAGCGTGAATCGCGCGACGGTCAGACCGTCTCGCACGATAGTTCGCTCCCCATCGCCGTCTTCCACGCGAACCATCCCGGTCGGGCAGACTACGGCGCAAGCACCGCAGCCGATACAGAGCTCGGAAAGCGCGCCAAACTCGGTGGTAACGTTTCGGCTCTGGCCTCGGCCGGCGAAGGATATTGCAGCGGTGCCGATTTTTTCCTTGCAGGTTCGCACGCACAGGCCACAGCGCACGCAGAGATCGTGCTGTGCGCCTTGGCCAAAGCGGGTGGAATCGACGCCGTAACGCGAGGCCATGGCGCGTAGGGATTCCGACTCCGGAGAGCGGCCGAGCAAGAGTTCGAAGATGACTTTGCGAGTGCGCTGCACGGCGGGAGAGTCGGTCAGCACGGTTAGGCCGTTTGAGGCCGGCAGCGTGCAGGCAGTGACCAATCCACGGCGCAGTGCGGGGCCTTCGGCTTCCACCACACATACGCGGCAGGCTCCATAGGCGCCGAGAGCTTCGTGGTGGCAGAGGGTGGGAATGTCAATCCCGGCCAGTCGCGCCGCTTCCAGCACGGTGAGGTTTTCCGGGACTTCCTGGGTCTGTCCATTGAGCGTGATCGTTGTCATGTTAGGCCTTCACCACCGCTCCGAATTTGCAGGCATCGTGGCAGATTCCACACTTGATGCAGGCTTCCTGCTCGACAGTGTGCGGTTTCTTCTTCTCTCCGTGAATCGTCTTCTGCGGACACTGGCGTGCGCACACGCCACAGCCATTGCAAGCCTCAGGATCGATGGTGAAGGTAATCAGGGATTTGCAAACGCCCGCCGGACACGTCTTTTGGTGAATGTGCGCCTCGTACTCCTCCCGGAAGTAGCGCAGGGTGGAGAGCACAGGATTAGGGGCGGTCTTGCCGAGGCCGCAGAGCGACATATCCCGCGTGACCTGGCAAAGTTCTTCGAGAGCGGTGAGGTGCTCCGGAGTGCCGTTGCCACTGGTGATTTCGGTCAAGAGGCGAACCAATTCGCGGGTGCCTTCACGGCAGGGAGTGCATTGGCCGCAGGACTCGTCCATGCAGAACGACACGAAGTATTTGGCGACATCCACCATGCAGGTGTCTTCATCCATGACGACCATGCCGCCCGAACCCATGATGGATCCGACCGCCGTGAGGTTCTCATAATCGAGCGGCACATCGATGTGCATTGCCGGGATGCAGCCGCCCGAAGGCCCGCCGGTTTGCACCGCCTTAAACTTTTTATTCTTGGGAATACCGCCGCCAATACCGTAGATCACCTCACGCAGCGGGAGTCCCATTGGCACTTCGACCAGGCCCGTATTGTTGATCTTGCCGACGAGGGAAAAGATCTTTGTGCCCTTTGACTTCTCCGTGCCGATGGCACTGAACCACGCCGCGCCATTCTTGATGATCTTGGGTACGGTGGCCCAGGTTTCGACGTTGTTGATGCAGGTGGGCAAGCCCCAAAGGCCCTTGTTGACGGGAAATGGCGGCTTCGGCTTCGGCTCGCCGATCTGGTCTTCCAGCGAAGCGATCAGCGCTGTTTCCTCGCCGCAAACAAAGGCGCCCGCGCCAAGCTTGAGGAAAATATCGAAGTCGATGCCGTGCCCCATGATGTTGGTGCCCAGATAACCGCGCTCGCGGGCTTGTGCGATTGCGTTGCGCAGCCTTTGTACGGCTAGCGGATATTCGGCCCGGATGTAAACGTAACCCTTGGAGGCTCCGATGGCGTGAGCGGCGATAATCATGCCCTCAATCACCGCGTGGGGGTCGCCCTCGATGATGGCGCGGTCCATGAATGCACCGGGATCGCCTTCATCGGCATTGCAGATGAGAAATTTCTTGTTGCCGGGGGCGTTGCGGCAAAACTCCCATTTCATGCCGGTTGCGAAGCCGGCACCGCCGCGGCCTTTGAGTCCTGAACTCTTGATTTCCGCAATCACCTGCTCAGGCGTCATGGCGGAGATAGCGCGGCTGGCGCTCTGATAGCCGCCGATCGCGAGATAGGCGTCGATGTCTTCGGGGTCGATTGTTCCGCAGGCTCCGAGCACTACTTTGTTCTGCTTGGAATGGAATAGCTCGTACTCGGGGCCGGCCACCCATGTTTTGACGGGAACGCCACCGATAATGTGCTCGTCGATGATCCGGCTCACCATCTCCGGTTTGACGAACTGGTAGGCGGTCATGGCACCGTCAATGGTGACCTCGACGATGACATCTTTGGCGCAGAATCCCATGCAGCCGACCTGATCTACGCACTTCTTGCCGAAGGTGGCGTGCAGGCCCTTCTCGGCCATGATTTTCTGGAAGGACTTGAGGACGCCAGCGGCGCCAGCAGCTACGCCTCCCAGGCCCATACAGACCCTGACGGAGATGGCGCGGGAGCCGACCGCCGAGGCGGCGACAGGGCTTGGCTCGCTGCCCGGAAGAGCTTTGGACGGCTGCTCCGGCACTGGTTCAACGGCTCCGGCCTGGTGCTGCTTGAGAATTTGCGAAATCTTTTTCGAGTTGACCTCGCCGTAGGTTTGATCTCCGACCACAACTACGGGAGCAAAGCTGCAAGCGCCGACGCAACGAACCTCGCCGAGGCTGAACTGCATGTCTGGAGTAGTCTCACCGGCGGCAATCCCAAGCTTCCGTTCCAGCTCATCGAGGATGCGAGCTGCGCCATTGACGTGACAGGCGGTGCCGGTGCAAACATGGATCTGATGGCGGCCCTTCGGCTTGAGGCTGAAAAAATGGTAGAAGGTGGCGATGCTGTAAAGCCGCGTGATGGGGATGCCAGTCCGCTTGGCCAAGTAGTAGAGCTCGTCCTTGGGCAGGTAGCCGAAGTGCGACTGCACCTCGTGCAAGACTGAGATCAGATTTCCCGTAACCTCAAGATGATGCGACAGAATGTCGTCTACTGGGTTTATGTCCATTCGATTGGCATGTGCGGCAGAAACAGGCCGCAACTGCACCCCCCAAAATATGCTTTCGAGAACGGTGCAGCGAGGCCCACACCTCGCGAGCTCAGTTCTCTAGGGCCAACATAATTTATATTATAATATACAGTCAGGAGCCGGGGTGTTCTTTGTCACAGTCGGCGGTGAGGAAGAACACATTTTTATGCGGGCAACCTCGGATTGGGGATTAGGAAAAGCTCTAACGCTGGATACCTTGCGCTTCAAAGCGATAATCAGTCTATTCATTGATAGGGGCCCAGGTCTACCGGAGGGCGAGCTGGCTGGAAAGAAAAGGCCGGCTGGAATGAGACCGGCTAGCGAGATGGAGAGCTGGGCCGATGGCAAACTTTGGAGTGATGTATTCTCGTATTTCCGCAGGCGGCAAAGCCGGCTGTTAAAAGGATGTGCGTTTTGATTCCTCGTATGGTGTCTGTGACCGGTGTCAACGAGTGGCGCGAAGGGGAGCTTCACTCGCAGAACGATTACCTGGCCGGCGAAGAGCCGCTTGAGATTCGAATCGGCGAAAACGCCATCAGCGTCACTATGCGCACTCCCGGCCATGAACTTGAACTGGCCGCCGGTTTTCTCTTCACCGAAGGTCTGATCTCGCAGCGCAGCCAGATTGCCTCACTGGGTTTCGAGGCAGACGAGAGGCAAAACGGCGGCAATCGGGTGCGCGTCGATCTGGCCCCCGGCGTGGTGGTTGACCTGGAGGCCACGCGGCGCAACTTCTATGCCACGTCGAGCTGCGGAGTCTGCGGCAAGGCATCTATCGATGCGGTTCGTTTGCGCCACATTGAGGCGCCCAATCCGGCGTGCACGGTCGATCCTGAAGTGCTTTGCCGCCTGCCCGATCTGCTCCGCGCCGCGCAGCAGATTTTTAGCCGGACCGGCGCATTGCACGCCGCCGGACTGTTCAGCCTCACCGGCGAGTTGCTGGTGCTGAGGGAGGACGTAGGGCGCCACAACGCGGTCGATAAAGCAATCGGCTGGGCGCTGGCGAACGACCTTGTCCCGTTGCGTAACTCGCTTTTGCTGGTGAGCGGGCGAGGCGGCTTTGAGATTGTGCAGAAGGCCCTGGTCGCCGGACTGCCGATTCTTGCGTCGGTATCGGCACCCTCGGATCTGGCAGTGAATCTTGCCCGGGAGTTTGGCATGACGTTCGTCGGATTTCTTCGCGGGCGCCGCTTCATCATCTATTCCGGGGCGGAGCGGCTGGTGGCGGGAGTGCCGAGTTCAAAATAAGTCTGACTCTCTCGGGCGGCGTGGGGAGACAAATGCTCTGCGTAATTGTTAAACGCTGAACTGGTTAGGTGAGCAGAACGTCAGGAACCTCAGCGTTAGAATTCCGGCGTTAGAATCCGATGGTTACTTCGTCGTGGCTCTGGGGTATCTTCAGCTCAATCCCGCGTTTGCGATTCGCGGCTATCGTAGCGTTCATATCCAGACTGCTGAGCGGGACTGTGCGACGCTCCCCGCCAATAGCGATATGCAGGAAACCCGCGTTGATGGTGTAGTGATCCGCTTCCAGACGCTCACCATTGGCAAATACAAAAACCGTTTTCGGGTCAGGCTTGGGCGGGAGAGTGTTTTTCGCCACCGGCATTTCGATAACTTGCGCCCCACTGCTGCTGCCTGGCTCTGGAACCGAGTCCTGATCCGCGATCTCTCGCGTTTCAGTGTGGGCCGGCAGGCCGGCGCGGCTCAATAGCTGCCGCAAAGAGGCTTCCCCACCAGCACCACTCTGGGTGCCGGCAATGTTACCCTCCCGGTTGATTACGACGTAATAAGGAGTACCGTGCGCTCCGAAGCGGTCGGCAAGGCCATGGTCGATCACGATCCGGCACGATCTCGGGTTTCGTTCGAGATATTTCCTGACGACAGCTTCGGACTCACCGATATCAACGGCAAGGACAACCAGGCCCTGCTTGGCAAAGGCGCGCGTGACATCCTCCACTGCGGGCTGGTCACGGCGGCAGTACTTGCACCAGGTCGCCCAGAATTGCAGTAAAACTACTTTTCCACCTAGGGATGCACTGGTAATGACTTCGCCATCGAGCGTCTTGGCGGTGAATTGCGGCGCCCGTCCACCGATATCAGCTTTGGCAATGGCACAGAGGAGTAGCAAGGCCAGTACGCCTCGAACGATTCGAGCGATGCCGGTACATTTCACTATCCGCCTCATCGCATGCAGCTTGGGCCAGGTCGGCCGCATGTGCGTCTAATGGGATGCGCTTGCCTTATCCGGAGTTGCTGCCGCCCAGAGCAATCTCCTGCATGACATTGGGAATTGCTTACGCTGAGCCGAAGGTTAATTGAGCGCGGAGCCTTTCATAACTAATTTGTAATTAATGCATTACCTGGATAATCGTGACGGCTGTGGATGATTACAGGTCGCAACGAACTATGTCGCGTGACGAGAGTCACTGCCTTGGGCCGGGGCGAATGTTTATTATATGCTTAATCGAAAAAGGCGCACGCCGTTGCCATCCTCACCCCACATATTCGGCGTGCGCCGTTCTCTTTTTTGCGTCTATTTTATGAAATAGCCGGATACCCGCCAGTGGCCATCTGCACCCTGCGAGGGCGTGACCGTCTCGATCGCCGACTTCTTGTGTTCAAACGAAGACTCATATTGAATGACGACGTACTGGCCATCAGGCGCGCCAGGCAGACTGGTCATAGCGCAGACTTAAGCGTACGGGAGATGACCTTGCCGAGAGGAGTACGGGTGGCGCGCAGCATTTTTAGCCATTGATCTTTCGAGACGGCATTCTTGAACAGAGGCGCCGCTTCATCCCAACTGGCCGGATAGTCTCCGGCATCCACCAGCGTCAGCCAGTGGGCCGCGGCTTCGATGGCAGCTTTCTCGGCTTTATTCTGGCCAAATGAATTGGTGGTTAAAGTCAGAGCGAACAGCATTATCGTAAGCAATGATTTCATTCGCGACCTCGCAACTTGCTCGGAATTCTACGCTCGACTTCACATCAGACTTCAGCTTTTTCACAGAAAAGTCCAAGCAGGAAGCTGTTGCCAAACGGTTCAAGGCTCGTGGAGAATGAGTACAGTTAGGGCATAATAGAGATAGTCTTAGTCAATGCCTAGTTATCAGACCTAGGATTGCAACCGAACTAGGTTAGCAGCGTGGGAGCGTAGCTCAGTTGGATAGAGCATCTGCCTTCTAAGCAGAGGGTCGCAGGTTCGAGTCCTGCCGCTCCTACCATTTGCCCCGGTTTCACAATCACTTAGGAGTAATCCCCCAGAGCGGAACTATTGCTTCAATCGGGCCTGTGCCCAGTTTTGCGCCCACCCAGTCGTGAAAAGGCATCCATCACGGCATTCTCGGAGGGGTGAACATATCGCGCTGAAATCGCTATATGTGTGATGGGCGTCACTAGCTACTCTGATTGAGCTGCGCTATTCTGCTACTCACATTTCCCACAATTATTTGCCTGCCGAACTCACTGCGAGCGACCGCTGACCTACTTCTGGCCGCCAGACGCTTTCGGTGAGGCTCGAAGTTTAAAAGGGGCCGAATGGAGACCGCAACCGCAGTATCTGGACCGCAAATAGCTCCACCGCAAATTTGCCAACCGCGGAGCCGCTGGACATCCGGTCGTCCGGCCAAAATACTTCGGCAAGTGGGAGCAACCATTCTTGTTGCGATTCTTCTTGTGGTTTTTGTCGGATTAGAGAAATCCTACGACGCTCCGGCCGTTCTCCATTATTATCTCGCCGCTAAATATTTCTCCGAAATCGGATATTTCAATCTGCATACATGCGCGCTCGAAGCAGATGACGACGCCGGAGGGTACTGGTATGGGATTAATGGAGCACGCGATATGGAAACATACCGCATTGTTTTGCGATCAAGTCTGCCTCCATGTCCCCGCACAAATTTCACAGCTGAGCGGTGGAGCGAATTTTCGCAGGACGTCGAGTATTTTGCGTCCCATACTCCACCAATTTACTTCGCCTCTTCGTTTGCCGACAAGGGCTTCAATCCTCCGCCTTCGTGGGTGGCGGTTGCAAAGCCAGTGGCGAAAGCTGTTCCTATCTCTAATAGTCTTGTGGCAGATATTGTTTTCAATCTCGATATTATTGCCGTCTTGATTGGCCTGTTGATGATCTGGCGGAGCTGCAGCGGGATTGCTGCACTTCTTACTGCTGCGTTGACGATTTTTTATTTCGGGAATTTCGGACGCATCGGAGGGAATTTTCTCCAGTATTTGTGGTTTCCGTTACTGGTTGTCGCAATAGTTTTGTGGGCGAAAGACCGACCCGGCCTTTCCGGCGCGGTGCTCGGGGTGGCCGTAGGGCTTCAAATATTCCCTCTATTTTTCGGGTTGCCGATCGTGGTTCGGGGAATTATCGAGTTTTTACGGCACCGTAAAGAATCAGATTGGCGCCCACATTTCAGGTTCAGCGGCACGTTGATTTCCGTAATACTTGCAGGCTTTCTTTTAGGCAATTTGGCGGGGCGGGGGGGTGGTGTCTGGGGCGAATGGCAAAAAAAAATCTCGATCCATACAAAATATCTTAAGGGAGAGATTTTCGATATCGGCTTGGCGAATCTCACTGCATCAACAGTTTCAGCAAATCATAATGACAGTGCGAATTACGTAGATGACGTCCCGAACACTTTTATGCGGCTCGACTCGCTACAAAGAAATATATGGATTTACCGTGCGTCGTGCACGATCTTTCTTGCAATGTGGGTTCTAATTGTGGTGCGGGCCCATCGGACGGACTTGTTCGGTCACGGATACTTGATTATGTACGCGACCGCTTGCTCATCGCCATATTATTATCTGACGCTCGCGCTTGTTCCATTCATGTTTTGGAAATCGGGTCGCATCCTACGCTTATATGCAACTTGGGGAACCGTCGCGCTTTTTGTAGCCAACGCAATTCTTTTCCGCGGACACGTTAGTATTACTTTCCAATATTTGCCTCATCTATTGAGTGGGTATTCGATTGCTATATTTTTATTTGGCCTCGCCGTGACCGCCATTTTCACATATTTTCCCTATCAGATTTCTCCCGAACCCAAAGCCTTGGCTAAAGCTGCCGGGGCTGATTAAGATTTTAGGCAACGGTTAATTATTGGGCAGCGAGGCTTAACTGGGCAGCCCTCTGTCTGGGGGAAATTGGGGGTAGGTCCCCCAAAAAACGACGTTTTCCGACGCGGTTTTTGTGACTGTCTCCATTGTCGAACAGGTCATCCAAGCGGAAATGCCCGTACCTCATGGCCGTCTTCGCCACAGTTCCGGCGCTCCATCCGACCATCCGCGCAACCACGGCAATAGAAAACCTGGCTTTCAAGGCGCGCCAAGATCACCGGGGCCACGCAGTGCAGATGAGCAGCCGTGATGGTGCGCGCACCCACGCCTGGCCGCTTAAATAGAGTCTCCGCAAAACGCGCGGGAACTCTCCGCATCGTTTTCGCTGCCATCAAAAAAAGCGCACCACGGTATCCAGAAAAACATCGGCACCCTCAGCGGCTCGCAAGATGCGGCTGTCGCCTAGCCGCACGTGTTCTCTAAAAGAAAGCGTTCGCACTGGCAACCGTTCGCTTCTCACAAAATCCTCCAGATGAAACATCTTCAATCGTGTCCAGAACGGCGACAGCGCGGCCTCCGGTACTAAATAGACCGCGCGCCTTGATTGGCATGGAACATCGAATTCGCTGAAGAGCGGTTCGCCCGATAGCATGGCCGCCTCTTCTGCCAGCATCAACAGCGTCTTTCCTTTCCCTACGAACCCGGCGTTGATCCCTATGCCGCCTTCAGGCACGAAGCCGTTAACGGCAAAACGAAGCAGGGGTGCGTTCTGAAAATCGTCATAACTGCGGAAGATGCTCCGCCATCCCCCGTTTGCTGCCACACTATATTCGGCATATTCGGCCACTTTTTCGGCCGCATCGCTGAAACGCTCGGCGAGTGATTTCGCTAATCTGATCTGGCCCACTTGTGCGCGTCTGATTTGGCCCACCTTCGCTCACTAATTGGCTACTCTATCGGCGCAGCCGACAGGGAGGCCGATGGACAGGAGAACGAAGGTGGAGCTGTTTGAGGAGATCAGACGGGAGTACACACACGGGGCTGGAACGATCCAGGGAGTATCGCGGAAGCTGGGTGTTCATCGGCGGTTGGTCCGGCAAGCCTTGGTCAACGCGGTTCCGCCGGAGCGGAAGCAACCGGTTCGGAGTCATCCGAGTTTGGGGCCAGTGATGGAGTTCATCGATGCTGTCTTGATTGCCGATGA
>CAWCZZ010000006.1:0-282375 GCA_963800195.1 uncultured Acidobacteriota bacterium | reverse complement strand
ATGCTTCTGTTCTATCTACATAGATTAGGCATTACGTGGCGCATCCTCGCGCCGATCACTCTGCTGGGAGGCGCTCTCCTGCTCGCTCCAGCATTCCTTTTTCAGCGATTGGAAGAAGCGCAAATATCGGGGGGCGCCGGCCGGCTTTATATTTGGCAGACAGGACTGACCGCGTTGAGGGATTACGTTCTCGCCGGTGCGGGGCTGGACAATTTTGCGGTTATCTACAACAACTACGCCGCCCACGCAACTCAGTACGTGGGCCTGAACCGGGGGGCACACAACGTCTTCCTGCAGGTCGCAGTCGAATCGGGGACTATTGGTTTTCTTCTGTTCATTTTCGTAATCGGATTTCACTTCAAATACGCCATACAGCGCGATTCCGCAAGCACGGCAATTGTTCGATTCCGCCTTGTCGCCTGCGAAGCCGCTTTCTGCGGAATGCTGGTGGCCTCGTTCTTTCTTGGCTTGCTCTGGACCAAGGCATTCTGGATTTCGTGGACTCTTCTGGCAATCTGCTCGCGCGTCGCTCGCGTGGACCCGTTGCCGGCGATGCCCTACTCGAACGAAGCGGCCGATTTCGAAACTTCGCAAAGCGACAACGTGCTGGTGAGTGCGTGACGCGCTGGATTTGTCTCATTGCCGCTCTTCTCCTGTTCCATCTGGACGGCCTCGGCAGAGTTGCTGCAAGTACTGACTTCTATGTCTCTCCGTCAGGAAGAGACGGCGCCGACGGTTCGAAGGCGCACCCCTGGAAGAGTCTGGAAAGAGCTGCCCAGAGTGTGCCACCCGGCAGCACGGTTCACGTGATGGCTGGCACTTACAACAGCAGCGGCGAACTCAAGACATCGGTGAGTGGTACGGCGTCGTCCCGGATTCGCTTTGTCTCAGATGAAAAATGGGGCGCCAAACTGCGCTCGGCAAAGACCGGAAATTCAGCAGTTTGGTGGAACGAGGGAAGCTATGTGGATATCGAAGGCTTCGACATCTCAGGCAACGGAGCGCTGGGGATTTACAACACGGGTTCTTTCACTCGTATCGTCGGAAACAGTGTGCATGACATTCCCGCTCCCGGCTGTCCTGCGAATGGCGGTGCGGGCATTCTCGATGGAAACTTCGCAGCTTCCGATGACGACGTCATCGGTAACACGGTGCATGACATCGGTGACCCTCGCTCGATCTGTGTACGCGTACACGGCATTTATCACACCAACTTGCGCGGAACGATTACCGGCAATGTCGTGTATCACAATCAGGGCTGGGGGATACATTTATGGCACGCAGCCAGCGGCGTAACCATAACGGGCAATGAGGTCTTTGATAACAGCTATGGTGGAATTATCGTCGGCGCCAACGCAGCGGACTTTCCCGGCCGCTATGGGTCAGACGACAACACCATCGTCAGCAACAACAAGGTGTATCGAAATGGATTGCTCGAAGGGGCACAGGGTTACGGAATCGAAGAGTATGGTTCGGTGGGTGTACACAACCGCTTTGAAAACAATGTCGTCTACTCCAACCGCCCCGCAGATTGGAACTCTGAGGAACAAGCTGCTGCAGCAACAGCTTTCGCGGGTGCGCTAAATGCTTCGATTGCTTCGTATCTGAACGAAGGGACGGTACATGAGAAAGTCTGTCAGTATTTTCGGTCTGGGATATGTTGGGGCGGTCACCGCGGCATGCCTCGCGAATAAAGGGCACCGCGTAATCGGCGTGGACGTCATGGCAGCAAAGGCTGATGCGCTCAATGCCGGGCAGAGTCCAATCGTGGAAGCGCATCTGGACCAAATGATTGCGCAGTGCAATCGTAATCAAAGTCTGAGCGCCACCACCGACGGGGTTCGGGCCGTTGCCGAGAGCGAGATCTCATTCATCAGCGTGGGGACTCCAAGCCTGCGCAACGGCAAGCTCGATCTGCGCGCCGTCGAGCATGTGTGCCGCCAGATCGGGCAGGCGATTGCCCTTAAAAACACCTTCCATACTGTTGTCTTGCGCAGCACGGTACTGCCTGGGACCGCGGAAGGCCTGGTGATCCCCACCCTGGAGCGCAGTAGCGGAAAACGCGAAGGCATTGATTTCGCGGTGTGCAATAATCCGGAGTTTTTGCGCGAAGGAACGGCCATTTCTGACTTCTTCGAGCCATCGTTCACCGTCTTCGGCGCCGGTAATCCGTGCTCTCTGGCAGCAGTGCGTGAGCTCTACGCGTGGGTACCAGGGCGGATATTTGAAACCACGCTCGCGGCCGCCGAGATGATCAAGTACGTCTGCAATGCCTTTCATGCGCTCAAAGCGGGCTTCGCCAATGAGGTCGGAGCTCTCTGCGGAGAACTGGCAATCGACGCCGGGTTGGTGACGGAGATATTCAAGTCAGACACGCGCCTGAATATCTCAACCGCGTATCTGACACCCGGCTTTGCATTCGGAGGCTCGTGCCTTCCAAAAGACGTACGAGCACTGACTTATTGCGCGAAGGACCTGGACTTGAAGTTGCCTCTTATGGAGTCGATCCTGCCGAGTAACACCGAGCATGTGAGCCGTGCGGTAGAGGCGATTCTGCAGACCAGGAAACGCAAGATTGGCCTACTTGGATTGAGTTTCAAGGATGGCACCGACGACCTTCGCGAAAGTCCGATGGTTCAAGTCGCAAAGACTCTGATTGGCGAGGGATGCAGCCTGAAGATATGGGATCGAAACGTTGTGATTGGGCGGCTTATCGGATCGAACCGGAGTTTTATCGAGCAGACAATTCCGCATATTGGCCAGTTACTCACCGAAGACATGGATGAGGTTCTCGCAGAGCAAGAGGTCATCGTGATCGGCAGCAAAGGGATCGACCGACCGGCACTGCTGGCAAGACTGCGCAGCGATCAGGCATTGATCGACCTGGTGAACGTGGACAGGATGATCGTGAATGTGCCGGGCGCACGGCAGCTGAATGCACAGGCGGCATAAGACGTCCTAGATATCGACAAGCTTATGAAGGGTGCGATGAAAAGATTTCCGCAACGCTGGTTGATTCTGACTCAGTACTACGCCCCGGAGATGGGCGCGCCGCAGATACGGCTGCGCAACTTTGCACGCGAACTGCGCAGACTCGGCATTGATGTGGCCGTCCTCACGGCCATGCCAAACTACCCGTTGGGAAAGATCTTCGAGGGGTACTCCGGACACTGGTCAATAAGCGAAAAAATTGACGGTGTTCCTGTAAAGCGGCTTTGGGTCTTCGCCGCGAACACGCGCTCTGGACTGGCACGAATCGCCAACTACTGCAGCTTTGCCATCAGCGCACTGAGTGTGCTGTTCGGACCGCGTCCTGACGTCCTTTTTGTGGAGTCGCAACCTCTTCCACTCGGGTTAGTGGGACTGCTGATGAAGTGGCTGCGCGGCGTACCTTACGTGTACAACGTTCCGGATCTGCAGGTGGATGTGGCACGGCAACTCGGATTCCTGCGGGGACCAATGCTAGACCTGGCATCCGCCTTTGAGACGATGCTGCTGAAAAACGCATGGAAGGTCTCAACTGTTACGCATGCTTTCGTCGAGCATTTCGCGACCCGCGGAGTTTTGGCGGAAAACATAACATTCCTGCCCAACGGCGCCGACACGGCATTTCTGAAACCTCAGCCGGCGTCGGAGGAATTGCTGGATCGCCTGCAACTCCACGGCAAGAAGGTTATTCTTTCTGTTGGAACAATGGCTTATTACCAGGCTCTCGATACCATCGTCGAAGCGGCCGAGCGGCTTGCCGCACATCCGGAATTTGTAATCTTGATGGTCGGCAGCGGTCCGGAACGCGAGCGCATTCAGGCCCTGGTAAAGAGCAAAGGACTGACCAACGTACGCTTCCCGAGAATCTCCTACGAAGAGAGCCCCCAGCTCTATTCCATCGCGTGCGCCGCAATCGCAACCTTCCGCAATGTCGCCGTCGCGAGCAGAATGCGCCCATCAAAGCTGTTCCCCGCTCTCAGTTGCGGTGTGCCGGTTATCTTTTCCGGATGCGGCGAAGCTGCGGAACTGATCGAACAGAATGAGTGCGGAATTGCCGTGCCGCCGGAAGACTCCAGCGCGTTGGCCGAGGCTATCCTCAAGCTGGCAAATAATGCCGAATTACATCATCGATTCGCGCGCAATGGCCGACTCCTGGCGGAGCGCGAATACTCCTGGTCAGGAATCGCGGAGCGCTGGCTTGATGGCGTACTTACTCCTAAGAGCCTTGGCACGGTAGGCGGAGAGTTGGCTAATCCCGACCTGCGGGCAAAACAAAATCCCGCCAGGCCATGAGAGCCTGACGGGATTCAATGAACTGCGTTCGCGGTTATGCCACGAGGCTAGTTGGCGTCCTCATAGGCGCCGATGGATGGGTCGGTGGTGTTGCGGGTTACGCCGAGAATGTCAGTCGTCGACGCTTTATTCGAAGTTCCGGCGGTGATGACTGGCGAACCCGAGTTCGGAGCGAAGTTACCGCCCGACGCCGGGCTGGCAACATCGACGAAGTTCGGATTGCCGGTGATGTTGTTCGTCAGCGACTGGCCGACACTGGAGAGATCGCCAATGCTATTGCCGCCGCTGCTGGCCGTGTCATTGTTGGAGAAAGTGTTGCCCGCACCGATCGCGACTCCGCAACCGCTGGCTCCGCAGGCGCTGATGTCATAGCCGGAATTACCGGACAGGACGTTGTTACTGAATACCGAGTTGCTGTACGCGTAGCCGGAATCGGCTCCAAAGAGGAAGCCGTTGTAGCCGCAGCCAACCAGAGTATTGTTGGTGATGATGTCGTTGCTGGGCTCGTGGAAGGCCTGGATGCAAGCGCCGCCAGCGTTGTACACAATGTTGTTCTGAATCGTGTTGTACGCCGATGTCGTATACAGGCCATGCGTGAAGTGATTGCCGATGGTTCCGACATTCCAGACGACGTTATCTGACCAGTTGTTGTACGTGCTGGCTCCGATCGCGCCCAGGATGCCACCACCGCCGACGCCATTGCCGCAGGAGTAGGCACCGGAGCCGTTGGCGATGTCATGAACGCGATTGTAGGTGAGGTTGGCATAGCTTCCGTTGGAGTACACGCCCATGCAGCCCATGGGATTGTTGATGTCGAAGCCGACCACGTCAACATAGTTGCCGGTGATCCAGATGGCCGGGTCATTGGCGTTGTTATCTGCCGTGTTCAGAATGGAGCTGGCGTAGGACGTGGCAACGTAGGCAGTGTGGCAGGTGCTGGTTCCGCTGTTGCTGATCTTGGCCGTGCGACCGCTGGATACCGTGTAGGTTCCCGCCTGAACCAAGACCAGTGCGCAGCCTGAGACCGTCGAGGTGGCATGAGACATGGTGGCCCACGGCGCCGCCGAGGTTCCAGGGTTCGAGTCGCTGCCGCTGGCGGAAACGTAGTAGGTGTTGGCGCTGGTGTACTTCGAGTTCGAAGTGTAGCTCGAACTGATCAGCGAGCTGTAGCCAGAGGCAAGGCTGGCGGACGAACTGCTTGCAGCCGCGATGGTGAGCGAGACGCTGCCAGTAGCCGACTGGGGCGTGCTCTCCGAATCCTTGACAGTGACGCTGAACGATGACGCAACGCTAGCCGAAGGTGTACCGCTGATGACGCCGCTGGTGGAGAGAGCCAATCCCGCGGGCAAAGAGCCGGAAGCCAGACTCCAAGTGTAAGGCGAGGTTCCACCGCTGGCTTGCAGGGTCGTGGAGTAGCCGCTACCCGCAGTGCCGCCCGCGAGAGTAGTCGTCATGAGCTTCAGTGCGGCGGGTGTCGGAGTAGGGGCGGTGGTAGCGACCGTAATTGTAAGCGCGGCGCTGGCCGATTGCGGCGTAGACGCTGAATCCTTGACGGCGACTTTAAAAGATGATGCTCCACTGGAAGTTGGTGTGCCGTTGATGGTGCCGCTGGCGGAGAGTGCCAATCCTGCGGGCAAGGAACCAGAAGCTAGGCTCCACGCGTAGGGCGACGTTCCACCGCTGGCTTGCAAGGTGGCCGAGTAGGCGCTGCCTGCGGTGCCATTGGCAAGTGAAGAGGTGGTGACTGCTATCGGAGCCACCGGCGTCGGAGTCGAGGACGCGACCACTAGGGTCATGGAGTCTGAGTATATTTTTCCCTCGGAATTCGAGGCTTTGACAACAATCGCGTGCGTACCGGCCGACATTGCGATGCTGGTATTCAGACTCCCCGATGAGGTACTGTACACATCCTTTGAATCGACATAGATGACCATCCCAGTAATCTCTTGGTAGGAAGCTGCACTGGCGACAAACTTGACGGGCGACTGTACAGTGGCTCCGTTGGTCGGAGAAGAGACGGTAATACTAGCGAACCCTGCGATAGTGAGTGCAGTAATCAGGACGAGTAATGCGAGAAGTCGTTTCATGGTTTCTCCTGGGCTCAACAATACGGTTCAGGGCCCCTTGATCCCATCGGCTAATACTCCGACTTCCCCAGACAATTTAGACGCACAACCCCTAAGTGATCCGAAATAACTAACGTATTATCAGTTAGTTAGACAACTAAGGTTTTATCAGAGTTTCTGGTACCCGAAAGGTCAGCAACTAAGGCGTAAGTCTCTGTCCTATTACTCTGCCCACGTACCGAGAAAACAGAATTTGCTATGAACGCCTCTTCAGGGTCGATTGCAACTCAAATTGCCGAGCCGCGGACGCTGCAACGCAATGAGCAGCGCCACGAAGGCGTTATTGCTGTCTGCCATGTAGTGTCAGCGGAAATTTGGGCGGGCGCCGAGGCGCAGATTGCGATGCTTCTGCGCCAGCTCGCGGCCCAGGCAGCATTTTCGCTTAGCGCAATAGTGTTGGGCGAGGGACGTCTGGGAGCCGAGCTGACCAACTGCGGGATTGAAACCGCTCTGATCGCGCGCGCGAGCGGAAGATTCCTCGGCACATTTCGCGAAGCATCGCGCCTGCTGCGGGGAAAAAAGATCGACGTGTTGCACTCGCATAAGAGTAAAGAGAACCTGCTGGCACTTCTCCTGGCAAAGCGCTTCGCAGTTCCCTTCCTTGTGCGCACGCAACATGGAATGCCGGAGCCGCGTACCCTCAAGGATCGGCTGGTTTATCGCATGGAGAGAATGACAGCCAGCTATGCAAGCCGCATCGTTTGTGTCAGCGACGAGTTGCAGCAACGGCTCGCGGGCAAGGTTTCCGGAGATAAGCTCACCGTGATTCGCAATGCAATCGATCTGACAGCAATGCAGTCCCGGCTTACCCCAGCAGAGGCAAAGATTAAACTTGGCATAAGCCCGGAGCGCCAGGTAGTGGGGATCGTGGGCAGGCTTGAGCTGGTCAAACGGGTAGATCTTTTTCTGGAGGTTGCGCACTGCCTATCTCAATCTATGCCCACGGCGTGCTTCGTGATCGCAGGGACGGGTAGAGAAGAGGAAGCGCTGAAGAACTCATTGCGAGGCAGCGAGTTGGAGCAGCGGGTACTTTTCCTCGGCGGGCGCGATGATATCTACGATGTACTGCGCGCGATGGATCTGCTTCTGATTACCTCCGATCACGAAGGCTTGCCCACAGTTCTGCTGGAAGCAATGGCCCTGGGGATTCCTGTAGTGGCCCGCAACGTCGGAGGAATCGGAGAAGTGATTTCCGATAACGTAAGCGGGCGGCTGGTGAACTCCGCCGATGCCGCGGCTATAGCGGGCGCAGCCCTGCCGCTTCTTACCGCAGGCGAGTTGCGCAGCCGGCTGATTGACAACGGATTTAAGACTGTGCAGGCGTTTTCAGCCACGCGGAATGCCGCACGTTATATGCACATATATCAATCCATGGTTGAATCCCGACGAGTGCCTGATGCTTCCTGAAACTCTGCTGGACAAATACTCTCGCTCTACCCGGGACGGCGCCGCAGATAAACTTCGTGTGGTCGTTGTCGACCCATCATCCTTCAGCCTTCCCTATGACTATTCGCTCTGCGAAGCGCTTGCGCTAGGAGGGGCCGAGGTCATCCTGGCGAGAAGCGAGTTTCTCCACTCGTCGTGGCGCTGGCCAGCCAAGAGCTTTGAGGACTGGCAGCATTTCTATCCGTTGTGCCATGCTTATGCCCGTAAACACAGGCGCGGCCGCTTATGGAAATATGCGAAGGGCATCGAGCACGCATTCGGAATGGAAGGCTTTGTGTCGGCGATGCGGCGGCTGAAGCCTGATATCATCCACTTCCAGTGGCTTCCCGTTCCGCTGGTGGATGCGTTTTTTCTGAAGAGGCTCGCGCACATCGCTCCATTGGTGCTGACTTCGCATAACACCCATGGCCTGTTTCACGGCGCCGTATCGCGATGGCAGACGCTGATGACGCGATCAGCATTTGAGAACTTCAGCGGCGTCATCGTCCATTCCGCCTTCAGTAAAACCAGAATTCTGGAGCAAGGCTGGGTAGCCCCGGAGCGGCTTCATCAGATTCCGCATGGCGTGCTGAGTTATTACCGTTCTCTGGCTCCTGCACGGCTGCCGGATGAAGGTGAGCAGCAGGTAATTCTGTTCTTCGGCTCGATTGAGCGCTATAAGGGACTTGATCACTTAGTCGAAGCTTTTGCCCTGCTTCCCAGCGAACTGCGCAACAGCACTCGACTGCTGATTGCAGGAAAGCCAGGCATTGATGTGGCTCCCATCCGGGAGCGTGCGCGAGTTCTTGGCATTAGTCAAAACGTCCAATGGGAGTTGCGCTATTTGCACGAGGAAGAGATTCCGCAATTGTTTGACCAGGCAACATTAGTTGCTTTGCCTTACACAGATATCGACCAGAGCGGAGTGCTGATGACCGCGCTGGCCTTCGGCACACCGATAGTCGGCAGCCGGATCGGCGGGATTGCAGAGACGATCACAGATGGAACTCATGGGCGGCTCACAACACCGGGCGACATACCAGCGCTGGCGAGCGCCTTGGAGAACGTCTTGAGCAACAAGACAAGGCAGCGCGCGATGCGAGCAGCAATTGGAGAGCTCAGCCTCGGCCCTTTATCCTGGGAATCAATCTCCCAGAAAACTCTCGAAGTTTATTCGCGCCTCAGCAACAAGTCCAATTATGGCAGCGCCCGTTTGCTTCAACCAGAATCCAGTCAACCCAGTAAGGCGTCCACAATCACACGATCAATACCAAGGGCATCTGGCGATGCAGCTTAACTCTCAACGTTCAATTCCGACCTCCTCCACATTACGTGCAGTTGCCTCGCCCGCGCCACAACTGGTGATTCCTGCGGATCGTGCCATTCTTGGCGCCGACGACCGTATGCCGTTCGTTCGCGCATTCGGCCGCGATCTCGTCTTCAGGTTTCGCCGGCTTTGTTATGACGAACAATGGCTTGTAGCAGTGCGTCCCAGACCGAACGGAGCCGCGGCGTTCGATCTGAAGTCTTTTTGCATTCTGAAGGCGCCGCGCGACCGCTTTTTTGCTGACCCATTTGTGGTTGAGCGCGATGGGCGAGGCTACTTGTTCTTCGAAGAATTTGTCTTTGCGAAACGCAAAGGTGTAATTTCCTGCATCGAAATCGATGAGAACGGTTTTCGCGGGGAGCCGTCGCTGGTACTGGAAGCGCCGCATCATCTGTCTTACCCATTCATTTTTGAGTGGGAGAATCAGACTTACATGCTTCCCGAAAGCCACGACAGCGGCTGCATCAAGTTATTCCGCGCAGTCGAATTTCCTTTTCGCTGGGAGTTCGCCGGTAACCTCTTGGAGAACGTTTGGGCCGTGGATGCCACGATTTTTGAACACAGGGGAACATTCTGGATGTTTGCAGGCGGCGTCACGAAGAACGGGAAGATTAACAGCGATCTATTTCTGTATTCTGCCGATACGCCCCTCGGGCCATGGCGTCCGCACCCCGCCAATCCAGTGGTTGCCGACGTTCGCAGAGCGAGACCTGCAGGCCAGGTATTCAGTCACGAGGGCATCTTGATCCGTCCCGGCCAGGACTGTTCGCAGAGCTATGGCGGCGGGACCACTTTAAATCGCATCGACGTTCTCTCGCCTGAGGAGTACCGGGAGACTCCGATCAGATCGCTGGGGCCGGAATGGTTTCCTGGAAGCCAGGGATTACACACTCTCAATCACTCAGAACATTATCAGGCCATCGACGTGCGGTACCGGATTCCCCAACCGCGACTGATTGCCAGGAAGCTATGGTGGTCAATCTGTGCTCACCTCTTTAAAAGGGAAGGATAAGGTTTCAGTTATGCAACTCAATGTCTGCAAGCTCGCAGTACCAATAACGTTGCTGATGCTGGCTCTTCCAGCCTGCGGCCAGAGCATTGCCGCGGCCACCACGGTCGCACCAGTCGCGCCGGATCACAACAATCCACCAGCCGTGCAGCAGACACAGCCACCTCCAGAGTTACTGATCGGAAGTGGAGACCTTCTGCAAATCAGTGTGGAAGGCGCGCCGGAATATACAAGGGAAGTTCGCGTAAGTCGCGAAGGACAGATTACCTTGCCAATGATCTCGAGTGTAATGGTGGCAGGACTTTCGGCAAGCCAGGCACAGGAGTTGATTGCCGCGCGCTTGCGTGAAGGAAAGTACTTTCGCGATCCCCAGGTAAATGTTTTTGCCAAGGAATACGCGACCCAGGGCATCTCCGTTCTGGGAGAAGTAACTAAGCCTGGAATCTATCCACTACTCGGGACACACACGCTCTTCGATGCGATCTCGGCTGCGGGCGGAGTTACTCCGAAAGCGGGCAAGAAAGTAATGGTCATGCGCCGCGGCGCCACGGAGGCTCAGGTGGTGGAGATGCCAATGGGCGCCAAGGACTGGAGCCAGAGCAATGTTCAGGTCCAGCCCGGCGACACCGTAATGGTTTCAAAAGCCGGAATCGTGTATGTTACCGGCGACGTGAAGCTCCCTGGCGGATTTGTGATGGATAATGCCAAAATGTCGGTTCTGCAGGCGGTTGCCCTCGCGCAAGGTACTAATCCAACGGCGTCGCTGGGCAAGGCAATGCTCATTCACAAGACTCCAACCGGACAGCATGAAACTCCCGTTCCGCTGGATAAGATTTACCGCGCACAAATTCCCGATATGAACCTTGAAGCAGATGACATTCTCTTCATCCCGAACAGTAAAGCGAAGACGGGATTCCGCAGAGGAATGGATACTGTTCTCAGCACCATATCAGGCATGGCAATCTATCACCCAATCTGAGAACCTATCTCCGGGTTGACGAGCAGCAATTCGCGAAATTCTAACGCGGGAAGACTTTTTTGCCACAAACAACCTGCAACAAGGTGTTTGCGGCTAAGAAAGCTTCCCGCGTTTTTGTTTTTATGAATTATTCTGAGTGGAGTGAGTTCCTCGTTTAACATGGCAATCGACAATAGGAGTCGCGTGCCAATGCTGAAAAGAAAACGATCGTTCGCTTTGCGATTTTTTTCTGGCTCCTTAAGAGAGACTAATCGTATTGATTTCGAAACCGCGGCCCTCGATATCTTCACCCGCCAGGGCTGTCACGAAACCAGTGCGCGCGAGAATGCCAGAAAGTCCGGCATTTCGCTGGAACAGAGATCGGGAGAAGGCAAGATGAGAGACACTGGACTGAAGGGCAAGGTGGTCATTGTGACCGGCGCAGCCGCTGGAATCGGACGAGCCACTGCTACGCGCTTTGCCGAGGAGGGCGCGAAGATAGTGGGGTGGGACGTAAGCGACAAGGCTTTTGACGAGGTCGCTGGCGAGATCCGGGCTGCCGGAGGCGAAGCACTGCTGCGGGTTGTGAATGTAACCGATGCCAAAGCAGTGGAAGCCGCCGTTGCCGAAGTGGTGGCAACATGGGGACGTCTCGACGTACTGGTGAACAACGCGGGCATCACGCGCGACTCGCAGTTGGTAAGGTACAGGGATGGCGAAGTTAAGTCGGTAATGAGCGATGAGAGCTTCGACGCTGTTGTGAACGTGAACCTCAGAGCAGTGTTCGTCTGCACGCGGGCAGTGGCGCCACAGATGATCGCAAACGGCGGCGGAGTGATTCTAAGCGCCTCCTCGGTGGTGGGGTTGTACGGCAACTTTGGCCAAACAAATTATGTGGCCACCAAAGCAGGTGTGATCGGCATGACCAGGACTTGGGCCCGCGAATTGGGCAGGTACAACATTCGCGTCAACGCGGTGGCACCGGGCTTCATCGGCACCGAGATGGTGCGCACCATGCCGCCGCAAGTAGTAGAGAGCATGGTCTCACGAACGCCGATGGGAAGGCTGGGTGAGCCGGCAGACATCGCCAACGCCTATGTGTGGCTGGCCTCGGAGCAGGCAAGCTTCATCAGCGGCACGGTGCTTTCGGTCGACGGCGGAATTGTGATTGGAACCTAGCCTGGGCGCCCTAGTACACCTATACCGGGCGGTGGGTCGTCGAAACACCGTCGCTGAGAAACTTTTCTGCTTCCACGCAGAGTCTGCCATTGAGCAGTATCACCAGCCATTTTGAATATCTGGCAGTATTCGTCTCCGCGTCTGCCAGAAGTTCTTGCAGCCCCATCCAGTGCC
This sequence comes from uncultured Acidobacteriota bacterium, assembly GCA_963800195.1. Lineage (GTDB taxonomy): Bacteria > Acidobacteriota > Terriglobia > Terriglobales > Acidobacteriaceae > TOLSYN. Next base: position 269,896 of record CAWCZZ010000006.1, on the reverse strand, counting down.
AGTCTTTTACTTCTTCAGTATTCAACTTTGGCTGTCCATCGTACCTGCCGAAGACCACATGGTCCAACTCATACTCGGTGATGCCATTGCCAAGGTCGCACTTATAGAGGAAGCTGAACACCTCACTGAGTTTGCAGTCGAAGCCCATCTCTTCGCGCAATCTCCGGTGCGCAGCATCGAGAATCTCCTCTCCGTCAAAGGGATGCGAGCAACAGGTATTCGACCATAGGGACTGTGAGTGGTACTTCGCATCCGCACGCTGCTGCAGCATGATCTCGCGCCGTGAGTTGAAGACGAACACCGAAACGGCCCGGTGCAGTTTGCCCCCATCCAGGTGCGCGCTTATCTTCTCCTCGACACCGAGTCTGCGGTCCTGAATATCAACAATTACAACCTTCTTATCCATGCCAAATACCCGCGTTCCTCAGTCCACCTCGTCGATCCGAATCACCATAAAGAGAGAGCGCGAGACACAAATCCAACCGCCGGCTACTTGCGCCCATCTTGAACAATCGATCACAGGCGGGTCGGCAAACTGATTTCAGACCGGTAGCCGAAACGCTTGCTGTTATCGATGTAGCGAATCCACGCGGGCCGCAGCACGTAGAGCGAGCTGCGAGCAAGTGCCAAACGAAAAATCTGGCCCAGGTCGAATCGGTCGCAATAGCGGCGCGTGATATCGCGCCGTATCTTGCGATCCGTGATCTTTTCGACGGTACCTCGCATCTGTACGCCGCAGATCTCTTTCCAGTGTTCGGTTGAAGCGTAAAGCGCAACTGCAACATTGCGATCCCGAGTTAGATTGTCACTATGCTGGCTTGAAGCAGCGGAAAACCAATAGAGTTCCAGTTCGCCCCCTGCCAGATAAAACAACGGCGTGGCATGAGGTGTGCCATCAGCGTTCACCGTACTCAGTACGAGCGTGCTTTGGCTGCGCACCAGGCGTTCTATCGCTTTTTCGGTTTCCTGATTTTCCTGATCCATGCCGCCCGTCTCGATTGTCTCCATCTGCGCTCGCCTGAGGTGTGGCCATCAATGGTTAACCTTCAGCAACTGCCTCAGCAACTCCACTCCGTTGCCTGTCCTCTTGCACGCAGGATCGGAGATGCACCAGCAGGGCAGCCAGAACCATGCCTAGTCCGGTGAAGCATACGCCGGCCCAGCCGAAGCGAGCCCAGCTCCATCCGCCTAGAAACGATCCTAGCGAGCCGCCACCAAAAAAGCACATCATGTACGCCATCCCAGCCCGGCTGCGCAAATTAGGAAAAGTAGCGTACAGGCGCGTTAGGTTGGCAACGTGCCCACATTGTGCGGAGGCATCCAACAGCACGATACCAATAACCATGCCCCAGAGGTGGAGTCCAGTCCCATAAAGCACCACGAATGACATCAGCAGAATCGCGATGGCGCAGCCGACGCCGAAGCGTGCCGAATACCGGTCCACGATCCTGCCCATCAGCGGCGCGGCGGCTGCACTGGCAATGGCAAGAAGTCCCAACCCACCAGCCATACGCGCGCCGTAATGGTAAGGTGGCGCTCCAAGCACAAACACCAACGTCGTCCAGAATGCATTAAATGCGCCAAAAAACATCCCGCTGATGAACGCCCATTCTCTCATCTGCCGGTACTTGAACATTCTTAAGGCCGACGCCAGAAGGCTCAAATAGCTGATCTTGGATTCCGTAGTGTGGCACTCCGGAAGTTCGCGGTGAATGAGCCAGGCCATCATCATCGTAAGTATCGCGGCTAGCCAGTACACCGTCCGCCAACCGAGGCTGCCTCCGATAACTCCTGAAATTGTCCTTCCCGACAAGACACCAATCAGCAATCCGCTCATCACCGTGCCGATCACTCGTCCACCCTCTTCTTTTGGCGCGAGCAGAGTGGCAATCGGCAGGAGAAGGTGAGGAACGCAGCTCGCAAATCCTAACACCAGGCTGCTTGCGGCCAGACACCAGTAATTGGGCGCCAACGCCGCCAGCATCGCGGCCACCGCCAGTACGACCGTGGCACGCACTGCCAGCGATCGCCGCTCCATCACGTCTCCGAGCGGTAGAAGAAACAAAAATCCGAACGCAGCCCCAAACTGCGTCAACGCAGGTATCCATTTGATCGTGTGCTCAGCAACAGAAAGCGTTCGCGCCATTTCTCCCAGCAGTGGCTGGCAGACGTAGAGATTACCGACGGTAATTCCCGCACCGGCGGCCATCACAAGTATCGTTCTGCGCGAAAGTGGCGTAGTTGACATAGTTAACATCAGTTCTGGATGAAGATCCTGACTGTCCTTGAAATTGAATTCGCAGCATTGCTTACCAATAATCTATTACAAAGCGAGCGAGTGAGAAAGCAGCGTCTTGAACTCATCGCGTAGTAGCGGCGGCGGGCTGGCGGTCGTGCGCGGCGAATCCTCAAAACAGGCGGATTTCAAAGGTCGGATTCCCCGACCGCGACGAAAGAACCAGCGCTACCTCACATCGGGTCAGGCTATTCGGCGATTGCGCCCGTCGTGCGGTTTGATTCCAGCACTTGCTCATCGTCGAGCAGTTCGAGCGCGGCGCGGCACACTCGCTGATCCTCGGCGCCAAGCTTCGGTTCTTCGAGTGCTTCGTAATAACGAATGGCGGTCAGCATTCGGCGATCATCTCCGTTCGAGTATGCCTGCGCAGCGTGTTCGCACATCAGCGCGAAAGCAAGGCTATGGCTCAAACGGTCGAGGAGCTTTCGCGCATATCGTCGCGAGCTAACTTCATCAACCGTGACGCATGCCAACGCGGCGACGTCGCCCCGCAGCCGTGAATCAAGCGCACTCCGCAACGGCGACATGGCTGCAGGCAGACGGTCGATGATGTCGCGGACACGGCGCTCATACTGCACCTGCCCTGCGTATTTTGGTGTCAGCAGACGCAGCAACTCCAGCGCCTGAATGTTCGCCGGACCCTCCCACACGGTGAGCACCTGCGAATCGCGATACATGCGGGCGATCGGGTAATCCGATGTATAGCCATTGCCGCCGACCAGTTCGAGTGTTGCGCGCATCGCGCGAATCGCGTCTTCAGCCGTAAGATACTTGGCAAGTGCAGTGACAAGGCGAAGCCATGTTCCGTTCTTGGCATCGATAGTCGCGGCATCGAATGCGAATGCCGCCTCAAACGCCAGCAGTGCTCCCGCCTCAAAACGCACGCGAATTCCGAGCAATTCGTTCTGCACCATCGGATACTCGGCTAAGGTATGCCCAAAGGCTCTGCGCGACTTGGCCCACTGCACAGCTTCGCGCAATGCCCGTCGCTGCATTCCAGCCGCACCCACCGCATTATGCACCCGGCTGTACTCAAGAGCCGCCATCATGAATCTAAAGCCGTGCGGTGGCCCTGCAATTTCCAGCGCTTCAGCGCCGAGCAATTCTGTTTCTCCCGTCGGAAGTCCCCTGGTTCCGAGCTTATCTTTTAGCCGCCGAATGACGTAATGGTTCGAACTCCCATCATCCAAATGGCTCGGAACCAGATATAGTCCCAGGCCAGCCGACCCTTCTGCGGCGCCCTGCGGCCGCGCCGTCGCGACCGCCAGCCCAAAGTTTGCGTTGCTGGTGAACCACTTCAATCCGTGCAGCGCGAAGCGTCCGTTGTGCGGGACGGCAGCGGTAGTAGTTGCGCCGACGTCGCTGCCCCCATGCTGCTCGGTTGCCCACGTACCGCCGGTCGCCGTGCGTCCATCCATGCGCGTGACTTCATGCAGATATTTATCGCGCAACTGCCTGCTCGCGTGATACCCAAGCACATAGGCAACAGCCCCGGTGAGCGTAACCGGGCAGTGCAGGCTGATATCGGCCTGCGATAGCAAATATCCCATCGTAAAGCTAAGCAGGTGTGGTGCTGCCTCGGAGTACGGCAACCCAATCGCACCGCGACGATAGACCTCCTGGTGTTGCGCTTCGTACCAGGGATTGACCACCACGCGATTGGCGACCGAGCCGTTGCGATCATAGGTTTCCAGAGCCGGCGGGGCATAGCGGTCGGTGTAGTTCGCCTGCGCATCGACTTCTGTGAGCGCCCATCGCCGGAAATCGACGAGTTTGTGAAGGTATGCGCGCAGGCGCGGTTCGTGCGAGATCAGGAGAGGCTCAAGGTACGCGTCGAAACTGTTGTCTTCGTACATGGGTGCTCCTCGGTATTCATCTTCAGAACCCATGAGATTGCAAGCTGCGTTGAATCAACTACAGATTAGAGGGAATAAAGTGCCATTCGGTTGTCATTCACCGCGTCCCGGATTGTATCGGAGATGCAGTTTGGATGGTGAGCACTTTCTGCAAATAAGGAAGACGACCCTCAGGCCGTCTTCTTTATTGCACGAAAAATCGTGTACTACGCTCGCTCGCCCACGGCTGCGCTCAGATAGGCATCAACGCAGGCGGCGGTCTTACGCCCTTCGGCAATCGCCCACACCACCAGCGATTGTCCGCGCCGCATGTCGCCTGCAGCAAAGACACCATCGACGGAAGTCATGCCGCGCTCGTCGGTAGCCACATTCCCGCGTCCATCCAGGGCTACGCCGAACTGCTCCAGCATCCCATTCCGTACCGGCCCGATAAAGCCCATGGCCAGCAACACGAGGTCGGCTTCAATGAACGCTTCGCTTCCCGCCATTGGCGTGAAGTTGGGCGGCGGGCCAACCTGCACGGTATGCAGACGGGTCACGTTTCCATTGGCATCGCCCTCAAAGCGCAGGGTGCCGAGGCTCCACTCGCGCGTGCCACCCTCTTCGTGCGCGGCTTCGGTGCGCAACTGCAGCGGCCACAGTGGCCACGGCGTCTGCTCAGAGCGCGACTCTGGCGGTTTGGGCATGATCTCAAACTGGCGCACGCTGGCCGCTCCCTGACGCAAACTGGTGCCAAGGCAGTCCGCGCCCGTATCACCTCCGCCGATGATCACGACCCGCTTTCCGGTTGCAAGGATTGCAATGTCGGCGGGCACGGTGTCGCCGGCCAAGCGCCGGTTCTGCTGCGGCAGAAAGTCCATGGCGAAGTGAATACCCTTCAACTCGCGTCCCGGAACGTTGAGATCGCGCGGCGCTTCCGAGCCTCCAGCCAGAACGATCGCGTCAAAGTCTTTTCGCAACTGCGCCACATCCACATTCACTCCGACGTACGCGCCGGCCACAAACTTCACGCCTTCGGCTTCCATCTGCGTAAGACGGCGGTCGATGATGTGCTTCTCAAGCTTGAAGTTTGGAATGCCGTAACGCAGCAGGCCACCGATGCGGTCCGCTTTTTCATAGACGGTGACGGCGTGTCCGGCGCGGCTCAACTGCTGTGCCGCCGCAAGGCCCGCAGGCCCAGAGCCGATCACCGCAACCTTTTTGCCGCTCGTCCGATGAGCGGGCTCGGGCTTAATCCAACCCTCTTCCCATCCCCGCTCTACAATCGTTTTTTCAATCTGCTTGATTGTGACCGGAGGCTGATTGATTCCGAGGACGCAAGCGGCCTCGCAAGGTGCCGGGCAGATGCGGCCGGTGAACTCCGGGAAGTTGTTGGTTGCATGCAAACGCCGCACTGCCTCTTCCCAGCGGCCGTGATAGACGAGATCATTCCAGTCGGGAATGTGGTTATTGACCGGACAGCCGGTGTGGCAGAAAGGCACGCCGCACTCCATGCAGCGCGCGCCCTGCTGCTGCAGGCTTGTGCGCGGGAACTCCTGGTAAATCTCAAACCAGTCCTTAACGCGCTGCTCCGGCGCACGCCGAGTCGGCAACACCCTTTCATATTCCAGGAACCCAGTTGGCTTACCCACGCTGCACCTCCGCGGCCACGGCCGTCGCAATCTCTGGCACCCTGGTCGCTGGCACCCTGGTGTACGGTACCGTAGAACGCGCCACGCCCCGCACACGCTTCAATTCGTGTGGATAGACCTTCACGAAATGCGCCAGCACCTCAGTCCAGTTGTCGAGAATTCTCCTGGCCTGCGGACTGCCGGTGCGCCGCGCGTGTTCCTCGACCAGCGATCTAATGACGCTCACGTCGTCGGCAGCCATCACCGGTTCCAGATCGACGGATGCAAGGTTGCAGCTCTTCTCGTGGAAGTCGCCGCGCTCGTCATACACGTAAGCGATACCGCCGCTCATGCCGGCCGCGAAATTTCTGCCGCAGGAACCGAGCACAACCACCACGCCCCCGGTCATGTACTCGCAGCCATGATCGCCAACGCCCTCAACAACGGCCGTTGCGCCTGAGTTGCGCACTGCGAAGCGCTCACCGGCCAGGCCGCTGAAGTAAGCCTCGCCGCTGGTTGCGCCGTAGAGTACAACGTTGCCGACGACGATGTTCTCCTCGGGGCGGAAGCGCGACTCGCGCGGAGGATAGACCACGATGCGTCCGCCGGAGAGTCCCTTGCCGACGTAATCGTTGGCATCGCCCTCCAGGGTCATTGAAATTCCCTTGGCGAGGAATGCACCAAAGCTCTGCCCAGCCGAGCCGTCAAAACGCATCCGTATGGTTTCGTCAGGCAGTCCGTCGGCGCCATAGCGCCGCGCCACCTCTCCGCTCAACATGGTTCCCACCGTGCGGTGCACGTTGCGAATTTTGAATGAGACCTCGACCGGCTTGGCTTCATCCAGTGCCGGCTTTACCGCCTCCATCAGCTCATGATCGAGCGCCTGATGCAGTCCGTGGTCCTGGCTGTGGATGCAGTGCCGCGCCACCCGATGAGGCAGTGCGGGCGAATAAAGAATCGTCGAAAGATCGATGCCCTTGGCCTTCCAGTGATCGCTGGCCAGCCGAGCCTCCAGATGATCGACACGCCCCACCATTTCATCGAAGGTGCGGAAGCCGAGGCGAGCCATGTATTCGCGCACCTGCTCGGCAAGGAAGAAGAAGAAGTTGATAACGTGCTCGGGTTGACCGGCAAAACGCGCACGCAGCACCGGGTCCTGCGTGGCGATGCCCACAGGACAGGTGTTGAGATGGCATTTGCGCATCATGATGCAGCCCATCGCAATCAGCGGCATGGTGGCAAAGCCAAACTCTTCGGCGCCGAGCAGCGCGGCGATCACCACGTCGCGGCCAGTCTGAAGTTTTCCATCGGTCTGCACGCGGATGCGGCTGCGCAGATCGTTCAGCAGCAGCACCTGCTGGGTCTCGGCCAGTCCAAGCTCCCATGGGATACCCGCGTGCCTGATGGAGCTGATCGGCGATGCGCCGGTGCCGCCACTATCGCCGCTGATCAGAACCACGTCGGCATGTGCCTTGGCAACTCCGGCGGCAACCGTGCCAACGCCCACCTCGGCGACCAGTTTGACGCTGATGCGCGCCTCCGGATTAGCGTTCTTCAGGTCGTAAATCAACTGCGCCAGATCTTCGATCGAGTAAATGTCGTGGTGCGGCGGCGGCGAAATCAGGGTGACACCGGGCGTGGAGTGGCGCAGGCGGGCGATGATTTCGTCCACCTTGTGACCGGGCAACTGTCCACCCTCGCCGGGCTTTGCGCCCTGCGCCATCTTGATCTGCAACTCGTCGGCATTAACCAGGTAATGGGCGGTAACGCCAAAGCGCGCCGAAGCAACCTGCTTTACCGAACTGCGCCGCAGATCGCCGGTGTCGTCGGCCTTGAAGCGCGCCGCGTCCTCGCCACCTTCGCCGGTGTTGCTGCGGGCGCCGATGCGGTTCATCGCAACCGCGAGGGTCTCGTGGGCCTCCTTGCTGATGGAACCATAAGACATGGCGCCGGTGGCAAAGCGCTTCACAATGTCCTTTGCCGGCTCAATCTCCTCAAGCGGCAGCGGAGTTTTGAGCTCCTTCAACTGCAGCAATCCACGCAACGTGCAAAGCTGCTTGTTCTGCCGATCGATGAGATCGGTATATTCGCGGAAGGTTTGTGAGTTGTTCTGCCGCACGGAATGCTGAAGCGTGCTGATAGTTTGCGGATTCAGCAGGTGATACTCGCCATCGACGCGATGGCGATAAGCGCCACCAACCCCTAACTCCAGCTCGGATGCAGTGCGCGGACGGAATCCGTGTTCGTGACGCAGCACCGATTCGCGCGAAATCACCTCAAGCCCGACACCCTCGATGCGGGAGACAGTGCCGGAGAAGTATTCCCGAACCAGCTCGCGGTTGAGGCCGATGGCCTCAAAGACCTGCGCCCCGCGATAACTCTGCAAGGTAGAGATACCCATCTTTGAGAAGGTTTTCAGTAGTCCCTTATCGATGGCCTTGATGAAGTTCTTTACCGCCTTTTCCGCCATGATTTCCGCGGGAAGCAGGCCGCGTTGAACCATGTCCTCCAGCGTCTCGATCGCCAGATACGGATTCACCGCACTGGCGCCATAGCCGATCAGTAGGGCAAAGTGCATGACCTCGCGCGGTTCGCCGCTCTCCACGATGAGCGCAATTTTCGTGCGCGAACCTTCCTTGACCAGGTGGTTGTGCACGGCGGCCAAAGCCAGCAGCGAGGGTATCGGCGCGTACTCCTTATCCACGCCGCGGTCGGAGAGAATCAGCAGCGTGTATCCGTTCTCGACCGCCAGCGAAGCACGGCGGCATAGGGCGTCGAGTCCGCGCTTGAGTCCCAGTCCGTCCTCTTCGACACGGAAAGACGCCGAAAGCGTGGCCGCCAGCAGATCTCCGGTAGAGACACGGCGCAGCTTTTCCAGATCGCGGTTGGTGAGAACCGGCTGCGGAAGCTTGAGCGTATGGCAGTTGAGCGGAGTCTCGTCGAGAATGTTGCGCTCGGTTCCGATGTAGCTGGTCAGCGACATCAGGAGATCCTCGCGGATCGGATCGATGGGCGGGTTGGTGACCTGCGCGAAAAGCTGTTTGAAATAGTTAAACAAAAGCTGCGGCTGATCGGAGAGACAGGCCAGCGGCGTGTCAGCGCCCATCGAGCCGGTAGGCTCCTCGCCGGTGCGCGCCATCGGCTCCAGGATGATCTTGATGTCCTCTTCGGTGTAGCCGAAGACACGCTGGCGCGTGATGATGGTTTCGTGGCTGGGGCCATGCACCCGGGTGGGTTCCGGCAAATGCTCCAGGGTGATCTGGTTCTGCCTGATCCACTCGCCGTAGGGCTGGCGGGCGGAGAGCTGTGCCTTGATCTCGTCGTCGCTGATGATACGCCCGGCCACCGTGTCCACCAGGAACATGCGGCCCGGCTGCAGACGGCCTTTGTACTTCACCCGCTCGGGCGAAAACTCCAGCACGCCGACCTCGGAGGAAAGCACCACCAGATCATCGGTGGTCACCACATAACGACCGGGGCGCAAACCATTGCGATCCAGTGTCGCACCGATCACGCGGCCATCCGTAAAGGCCATCGACGCAGGGCCATCCCAGGGCTCCATCAACGACGCATGGTACTCGTAAAACGCACGCTTGGCCGGATCCATATGGGGATTGCGCGACCAGGCTTCGGGAATCAGCATAGCCATCACGTGGGGCAGCTCGCGTCCGGAGCGCAGCAGCATTTCCACCGCGTTGTCCAGCGAGCCGGAGTCGCTGAGGCCGGGAACGATGACCGGGAAGATCTTCTTCAGATCCTCGCCAAAGAGCGGTGACTCTAGCAGGCGTTGGCGCGCATTCATCCAGATTACGTTGCCCTTGACGGTGTTGATTTCGCCGTTGTGCGCGACCAGGCGATAAGGATGGGCGAGCTGCCAGCTTGGGAACGTATTGGTCGAAAAGCGCTGGTGAACCAGACAGAGTGCGCTTTTCACCAGTGGGTCGTTCAGCTCGGGATAGAACTTGGTGATCTGAGGAGCTAGCAGCAGCCCCTTGTAAACGATGGTTCGACAAGAGAGCGAAGGAATGTAGAAGCTGGCGCGGCCTTCCATCTCGGTGTGCGCAACCTGGTTCTCAATCCTGCGCCGCACTATGTAGAGCTTGCGCTCGAAATCCTTTTCCTCCATCGGCTGCAGGGTCTTCAGGAACACCTGCTCGATGTAGGGCTGTGATCCGCGTGCCACGCGACCGATGGCGGTGCCGTCGACCGGCGTGTCCCGCCAGCCCATGACCTCGAATCCCTCTTCCTGGATGATATTTTCGACAATGCCTTCGCATTGCAGGCGATCCAATTTGGCAACCGGCAGAAAGACCATGCCAACTGCGTAGCTGCCGGGCTCGGGCAGGGGCATGCCCAGTTTGGCGCATTCGTGCGCGAAGAAGTCATGCGGGATCTGAATCAGCACGCCGGCGCCGTCGCCCGTCTCTGGATCGCAGCCGCAAGCTCCGCGGTGTTCCAGGTGCGTGAGCACCTCGATTCCCTTTTCCACTATGGCGTGGCTTCGTTCGCCGCGAATGCTGGCTACGAAACCGAGGCCGCACGCGTCATGTTCATTCGCCGGGTCGTACAGACCCTGGGCTGGCGGCAATCCGCTGGCGTGCTGCGGTAGATCATCTTCGTCGTGCGCTTCCCTGTTCTCTCGCATTGCTCTCCCGTAGGCGAAGTGCGTGCTCCGCTGTAAACCATTGGCCCTAATAAACCGAAACCCGCCTGATTTGTGTTTGGCGGGTAAGTAGTGCTCGGGCTGTTTAAGATTGCCTGCTTCTATCCCCCGCTAAGGGTTGTAATTCGCTTCGGCACGCCGGTTGTAGGTACTCCGGCAGCCAACGGCGCTGTTAGCGGGACTGTAGCCAAGTAAAGCATATTTAATTATCGAGGTTACCCGAGAATGCGCACAGAGTCAACGAATCTGAGGCTGCGGGCATGTTAAATTTCAGAGTAGATTGCAGTCCCAACACGTTCGCGCTCTGCCTAAGGAATTGCAAAGCAGGGGTGGCCAGTCTGGTACATCGGAACCGCGAGCGATACGCGAGGCGCGAACAATTGCCTCGTATCGGATGAATTATCAATAATTTGAAGCCGGTACTAAGGTTTTCGCGTTTCTCCAGAGACAATCGCCAGAATAGCAGGTGAGCTCACACTAGCTTGTGATACTATGCATACAGTATCTCGCGAAGTTGGATGCGCGATTCTGAGTTGACCCCGCCGAGCAGTAATGCGATTCGATCTCACAATCTCCTCCCGACAATCAAATGCAGGATATGTGTTTCCGCGCGCACACATCCAACTCGCGCGCCTAGTAAAAGAGAGAAGAAGAAAACCATAGAATGAGTACATTTCAAGAAATGCCGCTTCAGGCGCAGCTACATCAAGCGCTTGCGGCAGGGAAGTTTATAACCCCCACCCCAGTTCAGATTCAGGCGATTCCGCCGGCCCTTGAAGGCAAAGACGTGATTGCGACAGCGCAGACCGGTACCGGTAAAACGCTGGCCTTCCTGATCCCCGTGATGGAAATGCTGGCAGCAACGCCAGCCGGAAAGATCAATGCGCTGGTGCTTGTACCCACGCGCGAACTCGCCATCCAGGTGCATGAGCAGTACGAAGCACTGCGTTCCAAGAAAGCTCCGCCGGCAGCACTGGTCATCGGCGGACTGAGTGAAAAGGTTCAGATCCGCGCCCTGCGCGCGGGAGCTCGGATGGTTGTGGCCACCCCCGGGCGGTTGGAAGACTACATGCGGCGCCGCATCGTCGATCTGCGCAGCGTACGGATTCTAGTGATGGACGAAGTGGACCGGATGCTGGACATGGGCTTTCTGCCCGCCATCACCCGCATCCTGGCCGCACTGCCAACCGAGCGGCAGACCCTGTGCTTTTCAGCAACTCTGGAAAAGTCTGTACAGGGGCTGGTCGTACGAAACACCCGCAACGCAGTTCGCATCTCGCTCGGCAACGTGTTAAAGCCGGCAGAATCAGTACAGTTGCAGGCCTTTGAAGTTCCACTGATGCACAAGGGGAACGTTCTGCGCGAGCTGCTCTACAACGAGAGCGGCAAAACGCTGATCTTCGCCCGCACCAAGCGCGGCACCGAGCGCCTTGCCAAGGATCTGATGCGCGACGGTTTTGCCGCCTCGATGATCCATGGCGACCGCACCCAGAGCCAGCGTTCGGCGGCACTGGCTGGCTTTGAGGCCGGTAGAATCCAGGTGCTGGTGGCCACCGACGTGGCCGCCCGTGGCATCCACGTGGGTGATGTCGCGCACGTGGTGAACTACGATCTTCCGTCCATCGCGGAGGACTTTATCCATCGCGTGGGTCGAACTGGTCGCGCCGGACTTTCGGGCCTGGCAACAACCATCGTGAGCGGAGCCGAGATGATCGAGTTACGTCGCTTTGAGCGGACCCTCAAACTGCGCATCGAGCGCAAGGAACTGGGCAAGATGCAGCCGTCAGAGCAGCGCAAGATGCCCATTCCGATCACCTTGTCGCGGAAGAATACGAATACGCTGAAATCGCGCACGCTGAACAGCCTGCCCGGCGAGATCTTCGCGTAATTTATCCGGTTGCGATAACGCCAGGGGCTCAAGCCTCTGGCGTTTTGTTTGGCGACTTTTTTGCAGATGCACAGAACCGACCGTGCCCATAAAAAGCTTTAGCGAAGATTGACCAAGCCCTTATACTATGTGCGGCTCTCGACGAAAAATTCAGATGCGGAAGTTCATGGCATGAGCCCTGTTTGGAACGTGTTGCTGGCCTTGGCAATCCTCGGAGTATTAACTTCGACGGGATACCTCATCCTGGTCTTGGTATCGGCTGCCCGCCTGCGTCAGCAAATGAACCGAGCTAAAGCCCAAGGCATGGGGCCGATGCCAGGGGCGACCATGATGAAGCCTCTATGCGGACTGGAACCAAGGCTCGAAGAAAATCTGGAAAGCTTTTTTCTGCAGGACTATCCGCAGTTTGAAATTCTCTTCGGCACTCGCGATGCAAGCGATCCCGCGCTGGAGATTGTACGGCGGCTGCGCAAGCGCTATCCACACGTCCCAGTAAAGATCGTATTCTCCGGTGAACCCGACCAGCCGAACGCAAAGGTCTGCACCCTGCGGAAGATGTTCGGGCGGGCCTCCTATGAGTACGTCGTGATGAGCGACAGTGACGTGGGCGTGGAGCCGGACTACCTGCGGCGGGTCGTCGCTCCCCTGCTCGACGACCAGACCGGCCTGGTGATGTGCCTTTATCGCGGCGCGCCGACCGGCGGCTTCTGGGCTGGACTCGAAGCCCTGGCAATGTCGGTTGAGATGACGGCTGGAGTGGTAGCGGCATCGGGCATAGGGGCGGTTGATTTTGCGCTGGGACCGACCATGGCTACGCGCTGCGAGGTTGTGGAGAGCGTGGGAGGCATTGGAGTGTTGGCCGAGTACTGCTCCGACGATTATGTGCTCGGGAACCTGGTCGCGAAGTCAGGACGAAAAGTTGTGATCAGCGACAAGGTGATCGATCACTACGTAGTGAACCGCTCGTTCAGAAGCTCCATGCGGCACCAGGCGCGCTGGATGATGAGCACCCGCTTCTCGATCCCCGTGGGACACGCATTTTCGGTCTTGAGCTTTGCCGTGCCCTTCGGCGTTCTGGCGGCAATCGCCGGATGGTTTGGCGGAAACGGTGTGCTGGGACTGGCGCTGCTGGGCTGGACGCTGATCAATCGTGTTGCGATGTCCATCGCTGTAGGCTGGGGCGTAGTCAGGGACCCACGAGCGCTGGCCTACTGCTGGCTGTATCCTCTGCGCGACCTGATGGGCTTTGGCTTTTGGCTGGCCGGCTATGCGGGAGACACGGTGGACTGGCGCGGCGAAAAATATCAACTGGTCAGCGGTGGACGAATGCTCCGCCTGAAGCCGGCAGCCGAAACGCAGAGTGAGGAGTCAGTCGCGGTTGGTGTAAACAATCTTTCCTGAGCTGGAAGCGTAGACCAGTTTGTTCGCTCCCAGTATTCCATCAACCTTCTTCCGCTCGAAATCCGGCACAAAGAGAAAGACCCGCGTGCCCGAGTTCCACAGACGGACCAAGTCTGCATCATCCAGAAAAATGTGCGGCGCGTCAGGAAACGTGGAGCCGAACCACATCGAAGTGGTGCGCCCATTGACCAGTTCGACGGGATGCCGAAGATAGAACACCAGAGATGAGCCCTGCGACTGATCGCCATAGATGAGGACGCGATCCTGTGGCTGGACTTGCTGCTCGATACGCGTGGCCAGCACGCGTGAGCTGAGGAACGGATCGAAGCGAATCAGCGCGACGTGCGCGGCGACCAAAAAAACCGCCATGGTAACGGCCAGCGCCCAGGTGCCGGCATACTGCTTCCGCTTCACTCGCAGGATGATTTCAGCCAGAGATCCGAAGACTAGGGCAAGCGCCGCGAGGATAGCTGGGAAGCGCAAAGCGGCAAAAGACTGACCAGTGAGATTGAGGATATGGCCCATCGAGAGCGTGTCCGTGTCCAGGTTGGTCGGTGCCAGGACCTCGCCGATGTCGGGAACGAAAGGTATGTGGCGCGACGACCAGAGGCCGCCAATGAGGACAGCGGCGAACAGCAGGCGCACGCCGACGCTGACCGCCGAGGTCGCCACCAGCCAGGATTGTCGGCCTTCATCCTCTTCGCCGGCGACTGCGGCCGCCAGCAACAGCAAGAGCGCGAAATAGGCTGGGAAGGTGTAGTACTCCTGATTGGTGGAGAAGGCGAAAAAGAGCAGCGTGACCGAGGCCCAGAGGATCGCGAACCATCGCGTGCGCGCGCGAAAATCGAGCGGAGCCCGTGCGCCCCACGAGTGGCGGACATATGCAATCAGGCGGCGGAACGCCAGCGCCAGGTAAAAGCTCCACGGATAAAGCCAAACCAGGTGCAGCGTCCAGTAGAGATAGCCGGGGAGCTTGTTGTAGTCCTTTGGAATGCGCTTGCCGAGGAAGCGCAGGTAGTGCTCGTTGACGAAGTAAAACCAGAAGAAGCCGTGATGGTCCACAGTCGCGGGATTGCGCAGACCCGCCAGGATATGCCACGGCGCGGTGATAACGAAAAACAGGAGCAGCCCGGAAAAGAGACGGAACTCGCGCCAGCGGCGCCACTCGCCGGTAATCGCAAGATAACCGATGAGTGTAATGCCAATGACGACCAGAGCTACCAGTCCTTTGGTGAGAACTCCAAGAGCCAGCAGCGCGTACGTGGCATACCATTCCCAGTTCGCATTAGGGCGGTCCAGAGCGGAAACCAGGCTATAAAATGCGGCGGCGATGAGCAAGCTGAGAATCGCCTCCGGGATGAGCACGCGGGTGAAAAGAAAATATCCCAGGCAGGTAACAACGAACAGCCCGGTGTAGATCCCGGCGCGCGGGCCGAACGCTCGGCCTCCCCAGACGATCCCAAGCATGACCAGCAGCCACATGGCGGCGACGGACGGCAGATGAGTGGCAAATTCATTGACGCCGAAGAGGCGGTAAGATCCAGCCACCATCCAGTACATCAGAGGCGCTTTTTCCAGATAGCGCACGCCGTTAATATGCAAGGTCACGTAGTCGCCGCGGGTGATCATCTCGCGAGCTGCTTCGGCGTGCGAGGTATCGACGTCATCCTGCAGCGCGGGCGAAAAGGCGGAGCCCACATAGACGGCCAGGAACAAGACAAAAATTGCAGCCCAGGCGAAGCGGCGCGAGGAGGTGGTGGTTAGGACGTCCAAGTCATAATTCCCATCAAGAGTTTCACCTCTCATGCTACCAGCTTGCAGGCGATGAAACCCCAAATGCGCAAGCCAGCGTGGATGGAATTTGCCACGCACGCATGAGCCGCCGTCGAAATGACATCGGATGCCTGATGAAGACGATTGCTGCCCACCTCTATGCTTCCCTGCTTACCGGGCCTTCACTGAACGCGCACTTGCTTTCTTGACCAGTGCCGCAGTACGTTCGGCCACAAAGTCCATCATCGCGGTACTGATGCCGGGATAGATGCCAAGCCAGAAGGTGCGTTCCATCACGCTGTCCGTGTTGGTGAGCGCGCCGCTGATGCGGTACGGAACATCCTTGTAAGCCGGCTGGCGGGTGAGATTTCCGGCGAAGAGCAGACGGCTCCCGATCTTGGCTTCGTCGTAGAAGGTGAGCAATTCCAGGCGTGTGAACGGAGCATCCTGGCGCACCGTGATCGGGAATCCAAACCAGGCAGGCTCGGAGTTTGGCGTGGCCTCGGGAAGAATCAGAAACTCATCGAAGGGCTTGAGACGTTTGCTAAGATAGGCGAAGTTGGCGCGGCGCTGCGCGATAAAACCCTCGGCGCGCTCAAGCTGCGCCAACCCAACAGCGGCCTGGAAGTCTGTAATCTTGAGGTTGTAGCCGATGTGCGAGTAAACGTATTTGTGGTCGTAGCCAAACGGAAGATCGCCGAGCTGCCACTGAAAGCGCTTGCCGCAGGTATTGTCATTCCCGGGATCGCACCAGCAATCACGTCCCCAGTCACGGAAAGACTCCACCAGCACCTTGAGCTGATTGTCATTGGAGAAGACGGCTCCGCCCTCGCCCATGGTGATGTGGTGGGCAGGATAAAAGCTGAGCGTGCCAATGTCCCCGAAGGAGCCGACCAGTTGACCGTCGTAACGCGAGCCGAGCGCGTCGCAGCAATCCTCAATCAGCCATAGGTCGTGTTCGCGTGCGATGCGCAGAACCTCGCCGAGTTGGAATGGATTGCCAAGGGTATGGGCCAGCATAATGGCCCGGGTCTTGGGCGTAATGGCCGCTTCGATCGCGGCAGGCTGGGCGTTATAGGTCGGGATATCAACATCGACGAAGACGGGGATCAGTCCGTATTGCACCGCCGGATTAACCGTGGTCGGAAAGCCCGCGGCTACGGTGATGATCTCATCGCCTGCGCGCAGGGCTTGCTCCCCAAGCTTGGTCGAGGTAAGCGCAGCCAGCGCAAGCAGGTTGGCCGAGGAGCCGGAGTTGGTGGTCACAGCCCAGCGAACGTCGAGAAAGTTGGCGAGTTTGCGTTCGAAATCGGCGTTGAAGCGTCCTGTGGTAAGCCAGAAATCAAGCGAGGCATCAACCGCGTTACAGACTTCCTCGGCACCAAAGACCTTGCCCGATGGAGGGATGACGCTCTCGCCCGGAACAAACGTGCGTGGGGCGTGGCGCTGCCTGGTGTACTCCGTGACCAGTTGCAGTATTTGCGCGCGTAGCTCGTCTGTTGTCATCGACTCACACCCGGCGTGGTTTCCAGTCTCGATTGGCTCATATAGGACTGGATTTGATTCAGCGAAATGGCGTGGAGATCTTCGCCGCGGTGAAAGGCCTTGTACCATTCCACGGTGTGGAGCAGAGTCTGATCCAGATTCCAGCGCGGACTCCAGCCGAGCTGTGCGCGAGCCTTGGAGGAGTCCAGGCGCAGCAGACGCGCTTCGTGTAGCTGCTCGGGCTCAGTGCATTCCCAGCGCGCGCTCTCACCCCAGAGCTTTGCCAGCGCTGAGACCAAAGAGCGCACCGTACGCGCATCAGAATCGCTAGGACCAAAGTTCCATGCCTCGGTAAAAGCTGGGGCGGCGGCGTAAAGTCCCTCGGCAAGGGCAAGGTATCCGGCAAGCGGATCAAGAACGTGCTGCCACGGGCGCACCGCTTCCGGATTGCGGATCACGGCGGGCACGCCTGCGGAAAACGCCCGCATAATGTCGGGGACCAGCCGGTCGAGCGCCCAATCGCCGCCGCCGATCACGTTTCCAGCGCGCGCAGTAGCCACCGCTACATGGTGCTCCGCATATCGGTCGGAAGGAAAGAAGGAGCGGCGATAAGCGGCGGTTACCAGCTCCGCGCAGCCTTTACTGCTGCTGTAGGGATCGTGCCCGCCCATCGGCTCATGTTCGCGATAGGGCCAGTGCCACTCCTGATTTTCATAGCACTTGTCGCTGGTGACGACGACTACGGCCCGGACGCTCGGAGTGCGGCGCACCGCGTCGAGCAGATGAACCGTGCCCAGAACGTTAACCGCGTATGTCTCCACCGGGTTCTGGTAAGAGAGCCGAACCAGCGGTTGCGCGGCCATATGAATGACGACGTCAGGGGCGAAACCGCGCATCGCGGCTTCCAGGGCCGCGAGGTCGCGAACGTCTCCGCGAACCGATTGGAGCTGGCGGTCAAGCCCAAGGATGTGATAGAGGCTTGGCTCGGTGGGAGGGTCGAGCGCGTAGCCGCAGACCTCGGCCCCCATGGACAGCAGCCAGAGGGCGAGCCAACTGCCCTTAAAGCCAGTGTGCCCAGTGAGGAAAACCTTCCTCGAATTCCAGAAGCTTGTCTTCATATCTGATTACTGAATCGTAACACCGCAGCGCCCTAAGCGGCCAACCCACCAGTGAGCCGTATTCACATTCACCAATCCTTAGGTGCCCCATGTCTGATATCTTCTGGCGAATGCGGGGTTGCAGACTCGCAAGTTATTCCCCGTTCAGCTACCGCGAAGGAACACCCGACGCGCCCTCACCGACGACGGTCATCCACTTGCGTACCCGCCACGCCTTCACCAGACCATTGATCACGTAAGGGTCGGCCTTGGCAAAGGCCTCGGCTAACTCCGGGGACGACCCTCGGAAGACGAATAGCGCGGTGTCCGCCGGTTCTGCCAGCGCCCCAGCCAGGACAAGTTCTCCTCGCGCGTGCGCCTCGCGTGCGAGTTGCAGGTGCTCTTCGCGAAACTTCGCCCGCTTCTCCACGTAATCGTCAACAACATCGTAGAAGAGCATGTAATGCACGCTATACCCCTCCCTGCCCGCTGTATTTGCCGGCTTCAGTTTAGTACGCAAATGCCCCGCCCAAGCCAAGCTTGAACGGGGCAACCTGCGAGCTCATCAGACTTCAACGCCTAATACCGGTAGGTATCCGGCTTATACGGCCCGCTCACCGGCACGCCGATGTAGTCGGCCTGCCTCTGGGTAAGCGTCGTCAGCTTGACGCCGATCTTCTCCAGATGCAGCCGCGCAACCTCTTCATCGAGCATCTTGGGAAGCGTGTAAACCTCTTTGGCGTATGTGTCGCGATTCTTCCACAGGTCGATCTGCGCCAGAGTCTGGTTTGAGAAGCTGTTGGACATGACGAAGCTTGGGTGTCCGGTGGCGCAGCCCAGATTCACCAAGCGGCCCTCCGCCAGCAGGAAGATCGAGTGCCCGTCGGGGAAGGTGTACATATCCACCTGCGGCTTGATGTTGGTACGCACCACGCCGGGCGCATTGTTGAGCCGATCAACCTCAATCTCGTTGTCGAAGTGGCCGATGTTGCAGACGATCGCCTGGTCCTTCATGCGCTCCATGTGTTCCAGGCGGATGATGTCCACATTCCCGGTGCAGGTAACGTAAATATCGCCAATGCCCAGCGTCTCCTCGATAGTCGTGACCTGGTAGCCGGCCATGGCAGCCTGCAGTGCGTTGATCGGATCGATCTCGGTGACGATCACGCGAGCGCCTAAACCACGCAGCGACTGTGCCGAGCCCTTGCCTACATCTCCGTGGCCGCAAATCACCGCAACCTTGCCCGCGACCATCACATCGGTGGCACGCTTGATGCCGTCGGCGAGCGATTCTCGGCAACCGTAAAGGTTGTCGAACTTCGACTTGGTCACCGAATCGTTGACGTTGATGGCCGGTACCAGCAGCGAGCCCTCTTCCTTCATGCGATAGAGGCGATGCACGCCCGTGGTGGTCTCCTCGGAGACGCCGCGCCAAGCGGCGACGATCTTGTGCCAGTACTGTGGGCTCTCGGCGTGGACGCGCTTCAGCAGATCCTTGATGACCCGCTCTTCGTGCGACGCGGAGGCCGTATTGACCCACTCCGACCCATTCTCCAACTCGTAGCCTTTGTGAATGAGCAGCGTCACGTCGCCACCATCGTCGACCACCAATTCAGGCCCAAGGCCGTCCTGATGGCCGATGGCGCGCAAAGTGCAATCCCAGTACTCTTCCAGCGACTCGCCCTTCCACGCGAAGACCGGAACACCGCTCACGGCGATAGCGGCGGCGGCGTGGTCCTGTGTGGAGAAAATATTGCAGCTTGCCCAGCGCACGCTGGCTCCAAGCTCAACCAGGGTTTCGATCAGTACGGCGGTCTGGATCGTCATATGCAGCGATCCGGTAATGCGCACGCCCGCAAGCGGCTTCTCCGCCGAATACTTTTTGCGGATCGACATGAGGCCGGGCATTTCTGACTCGGCGATGGAAATTTCCTTACGCCCCCACTCGGCAAGAGATAGGTCGGCAACTTTAAAGTCGGTTACAACAGGAGTGAGCTGAGATCCCAAGAAATCCTCCAAATCAATTGCACTGCCGCAGGCCAATCCGCCCGCGCAGAACCGCGCCCAACAGGGCATGTCAGTGATTATAACGTTGCCGGTAGAGCTTGGGGAACTCGCGAAGACTCTCGGCACTGTCGGTCAGGACATTGCTCCAGCCCATTCTCCCCAATTTCGTGGTCTTCTAGTTGATGTGTAAGCTTCGGCGGCAACTATGTTCTCGTCTCATGTGCAGTCTTTTTCAGCGGCAGAAGCAAAATCCCTTGCGCCACCAGTCCGAAGCAGGCGATCTGTATCGCCACCGGCAGCGCCGTTCCGTTGTGAAATGCTCCCACCAACGCGCCACCGATGGCACCAAGGACGAATTGAAAGATGCCCAGCAAGGCTGAAGCGCTGCCTGCCTCGGCGGCAAACGGTTGCATTGTAATCGCAGTGACGTTGGGAAAGATCATCCCCAGGGTGGCGATGCACATAAAAAGGAGAGCGAAAAACAGCGGAAACCCGCCCAACCTGGCCCATGTGCAGCCAACCAGCATCATAGCCGCGCAAACATTGATCCACATCGCGCCCCGCAGAATCCGCTCGGAAGTGAATCTTCGCAGCAGCCAGTGGTTGGATTGGCTCCCGATATAGATCCCGATGGAGTTCGTGGCGAATAGGAATCCGAATAGCGCCACTGGAATTCCGAACAGTTCAATGAAGAGGTACGAGGAGCTGGCAAGATAAGTGAACAGCATTCCCGAGGTGCATCCGAGCACCAATGCAGGTCCGATGAAGCGGCGATTCGCCAGGACTCGGCCATATCCACGGAAGACATCAGCAACATGTCCCCGCATCCGATTTTCCCGCGCCAGGGTCTCCGGGCAATTCCGCAGGATTCCCCCGACGCAAAGGCCTCCAAAAACCGTGAGGGTCCAGAAGATTGCTCGCCAGTTGCAGTAGGTCAGCAAAATACTTCCCAGAAATGGAGCAACGATGGGAGCAATGCCCATGACCACCATCATCATCGTATAGAACTTCGCCGCCTCTTTCTCCTCGAACAAATCACGCACGATGGCACGCGAAACCACCACCCCTGCGGACCCACCCACACCCATCAGGAAGCGCACGGCAATCAAGGTGTGAATGGTGTGGGTAGTCGCGCACACCAGCGCCCCGCAACTGAAAAGCAGGCCACCCGAGAGTAGCGGTATCCGCCTCCCAATATGGTCGCTCAGAGTTCCCCAGAAGACTTGCCCCACTCCCAGCCCAAAGACAAAAACGGCCAGGGTGATCTGCACCATTCCGATCGAGGTGCCTAAATCCTTCGCGATCTTCGGAAAAGCTGGAAGATACGTATCGATGGCGAACGGCCCCAACATCGACAAAGCTCCCAGCGTCCACGCCAGTCTTCGTGCTAACGCCGGGGTAGGGACGGCAATTGCCGGCCGCGGCAGTTCGTTCGCAGGTACGGCAATTCCATCTAGCTCAGTCATGGGGTCAATAACTTGTCTTCAGAATTTACAACTGCGTCATTACCGTCTGGGCGATGGGCGTGGATCAGTCAGCGGCATCTCCCTTGCCACATCCAGCAGCCTCTCCAGCTTCTTCCTGGCGACGGGCCGGTGCTTGAAGCCGGTCACCGCACGGCGGCCTGCCGAGGGGCCGTCGACGAGCGCCGCGGCCAGCAGCTCTTTTTCCGCCGGTTTCGCCCATGCACTGCCCGGTACACACGTAGCATGGAGCACTATTCAAGCCAAACGCATTTCCATCTTCTTCAGATTCAAGCATTTTACTTCTTTTCTTTTCGGCAACGCTGCCGTCCGCAATGCCGGGATTGTTGAAGGTGCTAATTGCGAACGCGCCAACCGAGAACGCCTACTAAAACTATAACACCGATGGCTCCTCGCACGTCTCTGGCAAAGCGCCTTGGCGAGGCGCTCGCCATCTCGGGCGATGGAAGCCGCTTCCATCACCCGAGCCTTAAGTCACAGCCATCTATACCCATTGCACACTGACCGGATTTCTGGGAGGCACCCTCCGATACTTGATCTTGGGTTCTCCCAGCATAAGGGCGCCATTTACGACGTACCCCTCTGGGACCTGTAACATCTGCCGAATAGGGGCATGAGCGCAGGCCGCGCCGGTCAAAAGGCCAGCCCAGCAAGCGCCGAGTCCGCGCGCTTCCGCTGCCAACTCGAAGAAGGTCAGGGCAATGGTGCAGTCTTGTTTTCCATAGGGATAATCCGCCGGTGCGCAAGCTAATACCACCGTAGGCGCGCCACGGAGTATGTAGTCGTATCCCTTCTTCCATAGCTCGAATGCCGCTGCTCCCGGGCCAAATCCAGTATCCCGAGCGAAGTTCATCGTCACTTCCGCCAGGGCGTGCACCTTCGCCGCATTCCCCACGACGATCCAGTGCACCTTCTGCGTGTTCTTAGCCGTCGGAGCCCTCCGGGCCACGTCGAGCAATGTCTCCAAGGTCTCCTTGGCGACCGGGCGGTCCTTGAACTCGCGCACCGACCGGCGGCTTATCAAGGCTCCGTCCATAAGCGCCGGAGATGGCAGCTCTTTCGCCACCGGAACCATAGTTTCCTGTGGCAGGCCGCTGTGAGCCATAGCCCCGGAGACACAGACAGCAACGCAGTGCCCGCATAGAATGCAGTCCCTACCCGGAACCTCCTCGGGATATCCTGCTTCGTTCACCCTCAATACCAATGACCCACAAACCGCCACGCACAAACCATCTTGCTTGCAAAGCTCTCTATCCACTGTGATCTGGCTCATATTCGGTATGATTACCTCCTGAACGCGATCGCTCGCAACACTGCAGTAATTGAGAATATCTGCACAAACTATAGCACCGCTTCTCGCTCCGGGAACGATTTTGCTGCCTGCCTCCTATTCCCCGGCCAAAAGCGATGTTCGGGTAACCTGTATTAGTGCGCCGGGCCTTCAACCACGGCCTGCTGCACTTTATACCCACGCGCCTGCAACAACTTGACGATGCCTTCATTACCGATGACGTGCGCGCTGCCAACCACCATAAAGCAGGATTCCGAAGTCGTCTGAAGACATTTTTCGAGGCGGTCGGCCATGTGCGGATTACGATCTTCGAGCAGGCGGCGGTCGAAAGCTTTCTCCTCTTTGCTCTCACCTGCGCTCAAACTCGCCAGTAGATCTCCGATTTTGTCGGCTGCGCCCTGGCTCCACAGCTTTTCCATCTTGGCCGCAGTCTCGTTCGCAACCTTCGCCTGATCGATGAACCGCGAGAGACTTGTGTCGGACTCCGACTCAGGAAGATCGGCAAGAAGCTTGATCTGCCATTCGGCATCTTCGAGTTGCTCCACGCGCTTGTTGCCAGCCTTGTTCATGAAGTACATATCGATGCCTTGGTTGGCATTCAAGCCGGACTTCAGCATGGGCATCATCATCATGTTAAGGCCGACCATCCACGGGCGGAACCTCGCAAATGCCTCCGCCGGGAGTCCGTAGCCGCTCAGGAAGGCGTTGAGCTTGGCGCGGGTCTCCGGAGTGATGTGCTTAAAGAGGTCGTCACCCGCCGGGTAGCTTCCACTCGCCAGCATGAGCTGTTGCAACTGCAACTTGTCAACCTTGTTCATGTCCACTTCGACGATCAGAACCGAAGCCGCGGCAAAGGCATTTTCAATCACGGATGGAAGCGGATAAAGAGACTTGTCGCCAAGATGTATGGAGCCGAGGACATACGCGCTGTTCGTCTTGGACGAGACCTTCCACATCAGCAGCGGAGAGCCCGGCTTGTAGACGCTGCTCTGCGCCAAGGCTGCAACGGTGAAACACGCGAGCAGAAGGACAAGAAAAAGATGGCGCAGACGGCAATGACTTCTCATCGGGAGCGAGCTCCTTTTAACGCCAGATCGGCGTCCATGACATCGTGGCTGGCTGCGGCGATTCGTCACCGGCGGGCAGCTACAGCTTCGCATTCCTCAACCGTAGCGCGTTGCTGATCACCGACACCGAGCTGAGGCTCATGGCGGCAGCGGCAAAGACTGGGGGCAGCATCCAACCCGTAAACGGATACAGAATGCCTGCGGCCAGCGGCACGCCCACTGCGTTATAGAGGAAGGCAAAGAAAAGATTCTGCCGGATGTTGCGCATCGTGGCCTGGCTCAATCGCCGGGCGCGCAGGATGCCCCTCAGATCGCCGCGCAGCAATGTAATTCCCGAGCTGTGCATGGCAATATCGGTCCCGGTGCTCATCGCAATGCCGACCTGGGCCTGCGCCAGTGCCGGTGCATCGTTGATGCCATCTCCGGCCATGGCCACCACTCTTCCCTGCTGCTGCAGCCGCCGCACCACCTCGGACTTGCGCTCGGGAAGAACTCCAGCCTCAAACTCCCGGATTCCCAGTTTGGTGGCGATGGCCTCGGCCGTACTCCGGCTGTCTCCGGTGAGCATGATGACCTTCATGCCTTCGCTCGTCAGGTCTTCCAGAGCCATCGCAGACGTGGGCTTCACCGGATCGCTGACCCCGAAAAGTCCGAAGAGAACTCCGTCGGCGGCAATATACAGTACCGTCTGCGCATCTTTGCGCATCGCTTCCGCGCGCAATGAAGCGTCGGCAGGTATCGCGACATTCAGTTCCTCCATCAGCGTGGCGTTGCCAACCGCAATATAGCGGGCATCCACGTCGCCCAGAACCCCGCGCCCGGTACGCGACTCAAAGCGCTCCACGCGATGCGGACGGAGCTGCGCCAACTCGGCGGCCCGCACAATGGCCGCGCCCAGCGGATGCTCGCTCAGCCTCTCAAGGCTCGAAGCCCACTGCACCAGGTCCTCCTCGCTGTGATTGCTCAACGACACAACCGACTCCAGCGTCGGACGGCCTTCCGTAAGCGTCCCCGTCTTGTCGATGACCACGGTATCCACCCGCTCCATCGCCTCCAGCGCTTCGGCGTTCCGGATCAGCACACCGGCCCGCGCGCCCCGTCCCGTGCCAACCATGATTGCCATGGGCGTCGCCAGCCCCAGCGCACAAGGACAGGCGATAATCAGCACCGCCACAGCATTCACCAGCGCATGCGGCAGAGCGGGTGCCGGAGCGAAGATGAGCCAGGCAAAAAAGGTGATCACCGAAATGCCCACAACAGCCGGCACAAAGATTGCCGAAACCTTATCGGCGAGCCGCTGAATCGGGGCGCGGCTGCGCTGCGCCTCACCAACCAGGCGGACGATCTGCGCCAGCACCGTCTCGCTTCCCACACGCTCCGCCCGCATCAATATCGAGCCATTGCCGTTGACGCTTGCGCCGATCACGCGGTCGCCAGGATTCTTTTCCACCGGTAGCGACTCGCCGGTAATCAGCGACTCATCGGCAACCGTATGTCCCTCCAGCACCACGCCGTCCACCGGAACCTTTTCGCCCGGACGCACGCGGAGCAACTGACCCACCGCCACCTGATCGAGCGCAATATCGTGCTCACGGCCATCGCCTTCCACCACCCGCGCAACCTTGGGCGAGAGCTCCAGCAGCGCACGAATGGCGCTGGAAGTCTGCCTGCGCGCGCGCAGCTCCATAACCTGCCCAGCCAGCACCAGAATGACAATCGCCGCCGCCGACTCAAAGTACACCGCCGGCTGCCCGTGCATCCCGCGCAAGGAGCGCGGAAACAGCTCAGGCCAAAAGGTCGCAATCGCGCTGTAAAGGTAACTGACGCCAACTCCCATCCCAATCAGCGTGAACATATTGGCCTTGCGAAACTTGAGCGAAGCAATCGCGCGCTGAAAGAACGGCAAGCCGCCCCACAGCACCACCGGCGAGGCAAGCAGCAGTTGCACCCACGCCACCTTATGTTGGTTAAGCGCGTGCTGCATCGGCGTCGCCATCTGCAGCATGGCCAGCACCAGCAGGGGAAGGCCGAAAGCTACACTGACCCGCAGCCTGCGAGTCATATCCGTCAGCTCGGGATTCGAGTCCTCGACGGCGGACACCGTGCGCGGCTCCAGCATCATGCCGCACTTCGGGCAGGCTTCAGGGTGATCCAGCGAAATCTCCGGATGCATCGGGCAGGCGTATTCCGTACGGGAAACCGATTGCAGCATCTCGGGCTCCAGCGCCATGCCGCATGAGGGGCAAGCAGCCGGAACCGCGGAGCGAATTTCGGGGCACATCGGGCAAACATATGCCGTAGCGACCGCCCCCAGCTGTACGGAACTCCCGCCCTCGCCAGCCCCCACGACCGGCGCTCCCACCGGACGCGCGGGCGCAGCGCCCGAAGGCTTTGGCGCGGAGACCGGACGTATGCCGCCGAGCTGCACCATAGGCGAGGCAGCCATCATTCCACCGGGCTTGTACCCCGGTGCGAGATATTTTTCAGGTTCAGAGCGAAAGCGTTCATTACACTTCGGATTGCAGAAGAAATACTCCACACCGTTGTAGACATGAGAACCTCCACGCGGAGCGGCGGGATCGACGCTCATCCCGCAGACAGGGTCCATTGCTTTCGTTTCCGCCAAGGATGACTTCCCTTTCAGCACACCTGTAAAAATCCGTTAGTAGATCAGAACACAATGCATGCGGGTCACTGCTATAGTAAACCTAAGCACGCCGAATGCACCTGCATCTCGGCCATCATGGCAGAGGACAAGAATGACCAACGTCGAAATCAGCTACAACTATGGCATGTCCCCCGATGAAGCAGTGATGCGGGGGGTCGATAACATTCGCGAAGTTTACGGGATACGCCGGCTGAACTTCAACGAAGCCTCGCGCAGCGTCGCCGTCGAATACGACGCAACCCGGCTGAACCCGGCAACCGTGGCCAGCCTCTTGCGTCGCTCTGGACTCGACCTCAAATAACTGGTGCTCAAGCAGAACGTGCTGAAGCAGAACGTCTCCCCTGCAGTCCGCCAACCCAGTGCGCCCCGCTAGCCGAGCCCAGCCCGCGCAGAATTAGAAAGGGTTCCGCCTATTCGTTCATTGGTCGGAACCCCTTCATGCGCCACTTCGTCTTTGTCTTGTATGGGTGCAAGCTTCATGCCAAATCATGCCCTATGCGGAATGAACGAGTTATACGAAACCCACTCCGGATGCGCTGGAAAACTTTGCCCGGATAGGTAAGAACGACACGGCATACCCCGCGCGGCGCTGACGCATGGCGGCTCCAGAAGCTCTGCAGCACACGCCGCCCCTCAGGAGTTGCAGAGCTGGCAAACGCATGTGTTATATTGGGTTTGGTTGCTGGCCACGGTAACCGCGTCAAAGTGAAGCGCAACGCTTCGGAGCGCGCCCTTAGCTCAGCTGGATAGAGCGTCTGACTACGAATCAGAAGGCCGGGAGTTCGAATCTCTCAGGGCGCACCATCTAACCCATTCTCTTACAATCACTTACTAGCTCGTGAAAGCCTCTGAATTGTGCGATTTTGCATTGTGCCTAAAATTGTGCCCATCTAGGAATTTTGCTGTGCCTCTTTGAGCGCCGGAAGTTGACCGCCCGCGAGCTTCCCAAAAGCCCGTTCGATGGCGTCGGCCTGAGGGTGGCAATACCGCTGAGTAATTGTAGCCCGGTACTTCTTTCCCATTTCGACAAGGGCACCGAGCCACTTGGACATAGGACAACTCCGGACGGGAACTCTACATCCGAATTGTCGCTGGAGAATGTTGGTTTGCTTGGCGTGGCACCTCTGTGGTTTAGACGGTCGTCGCGATGAGCAACGCCAGTTCAGCCATGCTCAGGTCGGCTCGGCCCTGCCACCTAGTGAGGGGTACAGTGCTAAAGGCACTCGTAAAGTCCATTACAACTCAGCGGCAGCGCCAACGGCTGCGACGCGTGTGGAATGACGTTCGCGCCTTCGCTCACTCCTCCGACCTAAACCATCTTGCCCTGACTTACGGCACTGACAAGTGGGGCTCTCATTGGTACACTCAGTACTACCAGCGCTACTTTGCGGACTGGCGTAAGCGCCCGCTGAAGATTCTTGAGATCGGGGTTGGCGGCTACGAGGATCTTTCCGCTGGCGCGCAATCGCTGCGCATGTGGAAGCGCTTCTTCCCCAACTCTCACATCGTGGGCATCGACCCCCATGACAAGTCCCATTTCTCTGAGCACCGCATCGACGTGCTCCAGTGCGACCAGACCGACGCCACGCGCCTGACCGGCATTTCGCAGCGCTACGGCGGCTTCGACATCATCATCGACGACGGCAGCCATCGTAACGAGCACGTGATTCAGACCTTCCAAATCCTTTTCCCGCTGCTCAAGACTCCTGGCTTCTACTGCATCGAAGATCTGCAAACCGCCTACTGGCCTACATGGGGGGCAGTAGGCGGGAGCACCAGCATGGACTTTCTGCGCTCGCTCACCGACTGCGTCAATCAGGCCGAGCGGCCGAGCCATAAGCCCAGCTACTTTGACCGCAGCATCACCGAGATCGCCTTCTTCCACAACCTCTGTCTCATTCGCAAAGCGCCTAATGTCGAGGCTGCCAACATTCCCGAGTTGGTGGAAAATGAACGCCAGTTTATGGGCGGCGCAGAACACATAGATTCTCCTCGTGGCACCTCTGTGGTTTAGACGGTCGTCGCAGTCCGGGACGTTTGCACTGGGCCCAGTTTTGTGCCCACCTGTTGGTTGTACGTGCTTGTCTCTCCGACAATCGAAAAGCGGCAAGCTCTTACAAATACAAGGAAATATAGATACAGACATGCGGCGCTAAGTTATTGATTCTACGATTGGTTAGAACTACGAATCAGAAGGCCGGAGTTCGAATCTCTCAGGGCGCACCATTTAACCGATTTCACTCCAATCACTTTCAGAGTATCTGACTATGCTACAACTCGGAATCGACTGTGAGATATCGAGCCATAGCGGCGTCGGATAGAGATACTTCCCCGTTCTTGATAGCTATCTCCTGATGGCTTCCGGTCCTTGATTCCGGCCACAATCTGGAAAGTCTCAGACGTTATTCCAAGCAGGCTGGCAGTTCTGCCAGTTGCAAGTATTCCATGGAGCCCACATATTTGGTGCCTCAAATATGTGCTCTTGAGGAAATTGCTCGTATTCAATGGGAAAGAGCAGGTTTGACGTGACGTTCGGATGTCAAATGAATTGTCTCGATTTTCGCGAAACTGAACAGACACTCAGACCCTGATTACCTGCGCTTTCGCAGGCAAGTTAATTCGCCAGTGATTTGCAGCTAATTTACTGGTGATCGAATCAATCGGCAACACAATAAAGCCTACGACCTAGGCGAAGAAGTTAGGAGAGAGACATGATGAAACGAATCGCTTGGCTGTTTTTGGTCGTTCTGGGTACCGCTCTTTTGGTAAACGCCCAAAGCTCGACCAACCCTGTAAAAGTGAGCGGCACAGTCTGCCAGTCGTCGTGCGTAAAGCAGGTTAAAAACGTCTCCACTTGTGATCTCACTTGTACCGACAAAGGTGGTAAAGCGGTGTTTGTTGACGATCAAGGAAAAGTCAGTCAAATCTCCAACCAGAGCATATGTGCGCCGTTCATGGGGAAACATGTAACAGTGATGGCTGCCCCAACGGAAACAAAGGCCGAGAAAGCGCTCCTATTGAACGAGGAGTCCATAGAGGTAACGCGGTGAAGACTCTATCAAGCGCCGCTTGAAGATACGGCAGCTAGGCTGAATGCTGAATGATGATGGCAAAGTTATCCGTGAGCTATGCAGGCGTGGCACATCGCAACAATTGGGGAATCCGTGTTCCTGGTGGATCAGCAGACCGTTTGACTTGCCAACGGTTCGCTGATCCATTGAGCTATTCGTCGTTTGCTTGACGCAATTTGCAGCTAATTAATGTAACCAGATCAGACAATCACCACGTGATGAGGAAAGAGAGGGAGACGGCTATGAAGTGGTCGAAAAAAGCGGTACCTGCTTTGGTGACGACGGTCTTTCTGCTGCTGGCCATGCCGCTGTTGGCGCAAGATACGCCCATCGGTCCAGAGGGTACTCAGGTTGCCACAGAGGCGACGCCAGCCGCAGCAGCAAATACCGATGCGCTGAGGAATGCAGCGCAGAATCCCGTAGCCAACCTCATCAGCGTCCCGGTGCAGAATAACGACAACTTCGGCATCGGGCCCGCCAATCGCATCCAGAACGTTCTGAACATTCAGCCGGTAATTCCGTTCAGCGTGGGGAAAAACTGGAATCTCATCACCCGCTGGATTACGCCGATCATCTACCAGCCACTCCCCGTGCCGCAGCCACCCGGTCCCCCAATGCAACTGACCGGGGTCAGCGGCTTGGGAGACCTGAATCCTTCCTTCTTCCTCTCGCCGAAAAAGAGCAAGATAATCTGGGGCGTCGGGCCGACCTTGGTGCTGCCTACAGCTACCAATACAACCTATCTCGGCCAGGGGAAACTCAGCATGGGGCCTTCTGTCGTCGTGCTGGTGCAGCCGCCACATTTTACGATCGGTTTTCTTACAAACAACTACTGGTCTGTAGCCGGTCATTCCGATAGAGACAAACCTGCCGTGAACCAGTTCCTCCTCCAGTGGTTCGTCAACTACAACATGAAGAAAGGCTGGTACCTCACCGCCTCGCCTATCCTCACCGCCAACTGGAGGGCGAGCAGCGGTAACGTGTGGACGGTGCCATTCGGTGGCGGAGTGGGCAGAATCATGAAGCTCGGATTCCAGCCGGTAAACATCACCGGGCAGTTTTACGGCAACGCCGTTTATCCCTCGGGATCCTCACCCTGGGGCATGCGGTTACAAATTGCGTTCCTGTTTCCCCAGTTAACCAAAGAGCAGGAAAAGATGATGCTGGAGCAAAAGCTGAGGCAGATGAACCAGGAGCCGCCACCTAAGAAGTGAGTCGATACAGGGTCATGCCGGAGCCGCCTACACGGATACGCGCTTGCAGCCGCTACGGATTTCCCCCCACAATCCGGACGCGGCCTCCTGCATGACCTACCCCGCAAGCAACCTCCCGCCCTGAGAAACGACTCTCATCCGCCCATGATGAGCGTACACGCACAAGTCTCGTCCGCGGCAAAGGGCTACTATCGCTGGATCGTTCTGATCGCCGGCATCCTGGTTTACTGCACCTCGCAGCTCGGTTCCTGGAACTACGCGGGCGTTTCTAAGTATCTGATCGATGACCTCGGTATCGGCAAGCCGGAAATAGGATTGCTGGGCTCGGCATTTTTCTACGCCTATGCCATCGCCCAAATACCCTGGGGGACGGCCACCGATGTATTTGGCGGAAGGCGAGTTATACCTTGGGGAGTAGCGGCACTGGCCCTCTTCCTTGCAGGGTTCGCTTTCATGACGACCTTCAGACAAGCCATCTTTTGGCGTACTCTGATGGGCTTCGTCGCCGCCGCCGGCTTCGTCCCTGTCAGCTCCGTCCTGGCCAAATGGTTTGGCAAGAAGGAACTCGGGTTTGCCATGGAGCTGTTTTCCGGCGTGGGTGGCGGGTTAGGTCAGGGCATGACCTTTCTGGTGATCCCGCTCATGGCACTCCTGATCCCCGGTGGCGGCATCTTCGGCCTCCGTCTCTCCGGCTGGCGGGGTTCTACCTTTGTCATGGGAATCGTAGTGTTCGCGATAGCCGTAGCCGGCGCTCTGCTTCTAAGATCAACCCCCGCTGCGATCAGTCCCCACCCGGTGAAAACCGCAGAGCACAAGAAAGAGAATGCCAACTACGTCAACTACAAGGACGCCGCGCTGGGCATCGGAAAAGATCCGGCGCTATGGATCATCTCGCTCGTCTGGTCCGGATACATCATAGCCGCGCGCCTGGCTCCGGGATGGCTGCCCCTCTATGCCACCGAGTTCTACATGCAGAACCGTGCCATTTCCAAACCGCAAGCCATCGTGGCCGGAGGTGCGATGGCCACGTTTTATGTGCTCGGCCGCACCATCGGTACCCCAATGGTCGGAAAGCTCTCCGACGTCTTACTCAAGAGATACGGCGTTCCGCGCGCGACGGTCATTTTCGTTGGCCTGCTTGGGATTGCGGCATTGTTTTACGCCCTCACCACGGCAATCGCCAATGTCTTTCTACTGGGAGTCTTGTGCTTCTTGAGCGGAGTACTGATTAATATCTTTCCGCTGATTAACGCCTCGGCGGCGGAAATCTGGTCGTCTCGCACCGAGGGTTTCAGCATGGGCATGATCAATACCGTGGGTCAATTCGCCGGCGCAGCAGCGCTTTCCGCCAGCGGCTTTCTGGCGGTGAAATACTCGGTTGCCGGCGGCGCCTTCCACACCGAGTTTCTAGGCATCTGGTATCTGGGGATAGTTACCAGTCTTAGCGCGGCTATCGCGGCCTTGTACATGGTGCGTCGAGAAAAGAAGGCGGCAGAAACGGCCCTGCCAATGGCGGAATCAGCTTAATCGCAGGAAGTCGGTCTTGTGCGAGCGTGATTGCGCCAGGGTCATCCAACCTCATTCCAACTTTCGGCAGCGTCACGGCGGGCGAGAACTTCCGCCTCTCTCACCCTTCGGTCACACCGTCGCTCACCTTCCGCGAATCCGAGGCGAGCGCCTTTGCCCCCTCTCGAAGCTTGTACTTTTGCAACTTCCCGGTCGAGGTCTTAGGCAGCGGCCCAAAGATCACCGTCCGCGGCGCCTTATAGTGAGCCATATTCGCACGGCAAAACGCGATGATCTCCTCTGCCGTGCTCTGCTCGCCCTCCTTCAAAGTAATGAAGGCACAAACTGTCTCGCCCCATTTTTCGTCCGGCTTGGCAACCACGCCCGCCTCCAGTATCGCCGGATGACGATAGAGCACCGATTCCACTTCGAGCGTCGAAATGTTCTCCCCGCCGGAAATGATGATGTCCTTCAGCCGGTCCTTCACCTCGATGTAGCCGTTCTCATGCATCACGCCGAGGTCGCCAGTGTGGAACCAGCCTCCCGCGAATGAATCCCGGGTTGCGCGCCCATTTTTCAAGTAGCCGCGCATGACCGTGTTGCCCCGCATAAAGATCTCGCCCATCGTTTTTCCATCGTTGGGCAGCGGCTGCACGGTCAGCGGATCGCCAACCATCAATCCTTCCAGCGTCACATAAGGCACACCCTGCCGGGCCTTATAGACCGCTTGTTCCGCGGGGGGCAATGCGTTCCACTCCTGCTGCCAAGCGCATACTGTCACCGGCCCATAGGACTCGGTCAGCCCGTACACATGCGTAACCTCAAATCCATTCGCCTGCATCTTCTCGATGATGGCCGCCGGAGGAGCCGCGCCGGCGGTCATCACCTGCACGCCCTTCGTAATCTCACGTCTCACCTCAAGCGGAGCATTCACCAGCATTCCCATAACAACGGGAGCTCCGCACATATGAGTGACCCCGTGATCGGCGATTGCATCGTAAATCCCTTTGGCAGTCACCTGCCGCAGGCAGACATGCGTGCCCGCCATCGCCGTGATAGTCCACGGAAAACACCAGCCATTGCAGTGGAACATCGGCAACGTCCAGAGATAAGTCGGAAAATGCGGCATCGCCCAGGTGAGCGCGTTGCCGATCGCATTGAGGTACGCGCCGCGATGGTGATACACAACTCCCTTCGGATTGCCCGTCGTTCCCGAGGTGTAGTTCAGCGAAATTGCCTGCCATTCGTCATCCGGCAACTCCCAGGCAAATTCCGGATCGCCCCCCGCCAGGAATTGTTCATAATTCAGTTCGCCGAGCGCGTCTCCGCCCTTACCGCGCGGATCGTCGATGTCGATCACCAGCGGCTTTTCCGGCATCCGCTCCAGCGCCCTGCCGATCACACCGGAAAATTCACTGTCGGTAATCAACACCTTACTTTCACTATGCTGCAGAATGAACGCAATAGACTCGGCGTCCAGTCGAATATTCAGCGCATTAAGAACCGCCCCGGCCATGGGCACGCCGAAGTGGGCTTCAAAACACTCTGGAATATTTGGCGTCATCACTGCCACGGTGTCGCCCAACTCTATTCCACGCCGCTTTAGAGCCGACGCCAACCGGACGCAGCGCCCGTAACTTTCGCGCCAGCTACGCCTCAAGTCTCCGTGGATCACCGCCGTACGCTCCGGGTACACCGCCGCCGTGCGGCGGATAAACGATAATGGCGTCAACGCCACGTAATTTGCGGCGTTCTTCTCTAGATCAATTTCGTAAGGATTTGCCATGGTTTTTCCTCACCACCCGCTTGCAGGTGGATGAGATTACGTCAGCATCGCTCCGATGTCAAAAAAAGTCGCATGACAAGCAGCCCGTCCGTTGTAAGCTCGCAGCTTTCCCAAGCAGAACTCGCCTGCAATTTCCGGCCTCCGGGTGCTTGTATGTGTACCCAGCTTGGCCTAACGTAAGCTCATGAAGTCTGTGATTGTAGGCACCGCCGGACACATAGACCACGGCAAAACCGCGCTGGTGCGCGCCCTCACCGGAATCGATGCCGACCGGCTGGAGGAAGAAAAGCGCCGCGGCATCACCATCGACCTGGGTTTCGCGCACCTTGAGTTGGCAGGGCCGCAAGGGCCAGTGCGGCTCGGTTTTATTGACGTTCCCGGGCATGAGCGCTTTGTGCGCAATATGCTGGCCGGAGTGGGCGGCATTGATCTCGTGCTGCTGGTCATCTCCGCCGAAGACTCCATCAAACCCCAGACCCGCGAACATTTCGATATCTGCCGCCTGCTCCGCGTTCCGTGCGGCATCACCGTGTTGACCAAGACCGACCTGGTGGACAAGGAAACGCTCCAGGTGGTTCACCTGGAGGTCGAGGAGTTCGTGCACGGATCTTTCCTCGACGCGAACCGTTCCCCCATCATCGAGGTCAGCGCGCGGACTGGCGAAGGCTTGGAAAAGCTGAAGCACGAACTGGCGCGTGTTGCCTCGGAAACCATCCAGAAAGACGCGCATTCTGCCTTTCGCCTGCCCATTGACCGCGTATTCACCATGAAAGGCTTCGGAACCGTTGTCACCGGAACAACTATCTCCGGCGAGGTAGCCAAGGAGCAGGAGGTTGAAGTTCTTCCCTCCGGCATCAAAGCTCGGGTACGCGGATTACAGGTGCACGGCAGCGCCGCGGAAACCGCCATTGCCGGCCAGCGCACCGCCCTGAATCTTGCAGGCATCCCGCAGGAGGAACTGGCGCGCGGCATGGTCCTGGCCCAGTCCGGGCTCATGCTGCCAACCCGCCGGCTGGACGTTCAACTTTCATTGCTCGATGGAACGCACCCTCTGAAGAACCGCACTCGGCTTCGCCTGCACCTCTTCACTACCGAAACCATTGCGACCATCATGCTCTACGAAGGCGCGGAACTACCCGCTGGCAGCACGGCATGGGCACAACTGCGCACCGGCTCTCCTGTGGCCTGCGCGCCCGGTGACCGCTTTATCGTGCGACAGTTGTCGCCCGTCACCACCATCGGAGGCGGCCTGGTCGTCGATGTGAACCCCACGCGCCGCATTAAGCCCGCTGCGCGAACTGAGATGCTGGAAAAACTCAGCGCCGCAGACGACCTTTGCCGCCTGCGTGTGCTGCTCGCGCGCCGCGAACAACATGGACTGCACCTTCACGACGCAATCCATGAGACATGCTGGACCCTGGAACGGCTTAAGGCAGCGCTCGAAAAGGCGGCGCAAGCCGGGGACATCATCACCGTGAAAGATGTGCTGATTGCGGAGCCGACCTTAAAGCGGATCGCAGCCGACTTGTTCGCTGCCGTCACCGCATTTCACGCCGCCAACCCCCTGGTCGGCGGCATCAGCAAGCAGGAGCTGTGGGAGAAGAGCGGGCTCGACAGAGAGCTTTTTGTCGCAGCACTCGATACCCTGCTCGCAGCCAATAAGCTCGCCATCAGCGCTGAACAGGTGCATCTGGCAGGTCATCGCCTGCTGATGAAGGACGAAGAAGCAGAATCCAAGAAACAGATCGAAGCGGCTTTCGCCTCGGCAGGGTTAAAGGTTCCCGCGCTGAAAGAAGTCCTGGCAAGCTTGAAGATCGACCTTCAGCGCGCACAAAAAATTGTGACCCTCCTGCTGCGCGATAAGGTGCTGGTCAAAGTCAGCGAAGATCTCATCTTCCATCGCGAAACGCTGGAAGAGCTCAAGCGCCAGGTTTCGGAATGGAAGTCGAAATCGCCAAAGATTGACGTATCTCGATTTAAGGATCTCGTAGGAGTCTCCCGCAAATACGCCATACCGCTGCTCGAGTACCTGGACCGCGAACATGTAACCCGCCGCGCAGGAGACGAGCGGATCATCCTGTAGTGATCATCCCGTTGTGATCATCCCGAAGCATCGGAGCCTTCCACGCCAAATCACACATCGGATTACCCGGTGACGCGGATCAGCAGCTTTCCCTTCGCCAGTACCTCTCCCACCCTTGCCGCAGTGACGCCCGCTTCGCGCAATTCGTCAATCAGCGCGTCTGCATCCGACCGCTTCACCGAAATCAATAGTCCGCCCGCCGTCTGCGGATCGTAGAAAATCGTTTGCAGATTCTCCGGTACTCCTGCGTCACTTTCCACGCAGCACGATGCAAACTCACGATTGTTCCGCAGCCCGCCCGGAACCAATCCACGCTCGACGCACTTTATGGCTCCTGGCAACAACGGCACTGCCGATGCAAACAGCCGCAGGCTTACGCCGCTCCCCAGCGCCATCTCTCGCGCATGGCCGATCAGCCCGAATCCGGTTACATCGGTCATCGCATGGATCTCGTACCTCAAACTTATCTCCGCGGCTCTCCTGTTGAGCTGGGTCATCGCGCGGGTCGCCACCTCGATCCACTCCTTTTCCGCTGCACCCTTCTTGATTGCCGTCGAGATGACGCCTGTTCCCAAGGCTTTCGTCAGCACCAGCGCATCTCCCGGCCTCGCACCCGCATTCGTAAGCACCCGGTGCGGACTTATGGTGCCGGTGACGGAGTAGCCGAATTTAATCTCCGGGTCGCGTATGCTATGTCCTCCGATTACCGTGCATTCGGCTTCCACCATCTTGCTGAGCCCACCCGCCAGGATCTGTTCAAGAATTGCAATCTCGGCCTTCTCCGGGAAACACACCATCGCCAGCGCCGAAACAGGTGTGCCTCCCATCGCGTAAACGTCGCTCAACGCGTTGGTGGCGGCAATCTGCCCAAACGTGTACGGATCGTCCACAATGGGCGTAAAGAAGTCCACCGTTTGGACGAGCGCCAGCTCACGGCGTGAGTTGATACACGCCCGCGTCGTCGGCCTTATCAAAGCCGACCAGGACATGGGGATCAAATTGCCGGGCTAATTTCCCAAGCACCGAGTCCAGCACCGCCGGACTTAGCTTGCTCGCTCAACCCGCAGCCGTCACCGTCTCCGTCAGCCGAATTGGTTTGTCCTCTGACATTCAGATGATGGTACTACGAGAGAGCGCGATGGTTCCGCGATTTCGATTGGCAGTCGCAGTGCCCCCGTGCTTGACCGACCGACACTGCCCCCTGACAAGGAAACCGCGATCGGTACTCTTCCAGCGATAGCCATACGTCCAACCTGGTTACGGCACAATCCAAGTCAACCTGTTCCTGTCACCCTGCATCCGAACGCTTCAGCACAATCCACCGCAGGAAGCGCTATGCAAGACGACGAGACTCCAGATCAACCAGTGCAAGAGAACTTGATCAACCCAGAAAACCCCGAAGAGACAATGCAGCTTCGCATCGGAGAGATGTGCGAATGGCCCGTCTCCTGCAGCGACTTCGTCAAGGGTGCAACCACCGTCCTAGGAGCGTCCTCCGACCCGAGAGCGGCGAGCAGTATATGATGTTGGTAAGTTGCTCAGCGGAAAGACAGGCCGGAGCCAATTGATTGGCGGTATCGTCTGGGGAGTCAGCCTGGCCCTGCATGAGTCCACTCATCTGGACCCGCGCCTGGGCCGTGCCGTCAACGCTAATCTCGCCGAATATCACGTCCCCGTAAATGCCGATATCGGTGAAATCGATGTTTCCGTCCTCGACATCCCGGATACTAAATTCGATCCACTCGGTGCCCACGGCATCGGCGAAATCGGCATTACCGGCGTCGCCGCCGCCGTCGCCAACGCCATCTACCATGCCACCGGTAAGCGCCTACGTAGCGCGCCGATCACACCCGATCTCTTGCTCGCGTAACCGGAGGAAATTCGGCTTGACCCTCAAACGTCTTCCACTTCTGCTGCTCTTTCTCAACCTCTCTGTTCATTTCATCTCCGCCGAAACCCAAGCGCCGATCACGCGAGCCACACTCTCCAACGGCTTGCGCGTCGTCCTCATCCCCAACCGGCTCGCTCCGGTAGTTACGGTGCAAATGAATATTCTCGTCGGAGGCGATGAGACTCCCGCCGGCTTTCCCGGCATGGCTCACGCCCAGGAGCACATGGCCTTTCGCGGATGCGATGGCCTCTCAGCCGACCAGACCGCAGCCATCTATGCGCTGCTCGGCGGCCAGGATAACGCCGACACCCAACAGAACATCACGCAATATTTTGCCACCGTTCCCGCCGCCGATCTCGACGTCGCACTGCGCGCGCAAGCCGCCTGCCTGCGTGGCATCGACGACTCACAGCAGCAATGGTCCGGGGAGCGCGGCGCAATCGAACAGGAAGTCGCTCGCGATCTCTCCAATCCCACTTACAAGTTCATCGACCGCCTCAACCAGGACATGTTCGCCGGCACTCCCTACGCCCACGATCCCTTGGGCACGAAAGCTTCCTTCGACGCCACCACCGGCGAGATGCTCAAAAAGTTCTATAAGAACTGGTACACCCCCGGCAACGCCATTCTTGTCATCGCCGGCGACGTTGATCCAGCCGCGACCCTTGTAAAGATCAAGCAGTGGTTCGAACCTATCCCCAGTCATCCATTGCCGCCGCGCCCCACCGTTGACATTAAGCCCGTCAAGTCCGAGAGCTTTCACTCTCGATAGCAATCTTCCTTACGTCCTCGGCTTCATCGCATATCGCTTTCCCGGAACTGACTCCCCGGACTACGCAGCCGCTCAGGTCCTAGGCGATGTCTTGTCCAGCCAGCGCGGCGATCTTTACGCCATGGTGCCCGCCGGCAAAGCTCTGGCCGCGGAGTTTGGCATGGCGGAATCCTATCCCAAGGCCAGCGTCGGCTTCGGAATGGTCGCACTTCCCGCCGGCGCCGATGCCTCTGCCGCCATCAAAGAGATGCGCCAGATCCTCACCACCTCCGCGGAGAAAGGCCTGCCCGCAGAACTCGTCGAGGCAGCCAAAAGAAATGAGCTTGCGTCCGCCGAGTTCCAGCGCAACTCGATTCCCGGCCTAGCCGACGTCTGGTCGAACGCGCTTGCCGCCGAAGGCCGCAATTCCCCTGACGAAGATGTCGAAGCCATCCGGCGCGTCACCCCGCAGGATGTCAACCGCGTAGCCAAACAATATCTGGTCAACGAGAACTCAATCACCGCCATCCTGAAGCCTGCGCCCAGCGGAGAGCCTGTCGCCTCCAAAGGCTTCGGCGGAGCAGAGCAAGTGACCTCCGCGCCAACCAAGCCGGTCGAGTTGCCCTCGTGGGCCGCAAGCGCTTTATCCCAGCTCAAAGTGCCTGCCAACTACATCACGGTTTCAGATGAAACCCTCCCCAATGGCATTCGATTGATCGTCAAAAATGACACAACCAGTCCAACCGTCACCGTCATGGGATTGATCAAACATAACGCCGACCTGCAAACGCCCCCCGGACAGGAGGGCGTTGCCGAAATTCTCGACGACCTCTTCTCCTACGGAACGCAAACCCTCGACCGCTTGGCTTTTCAGAAGGCTCTCGATGACATCGCCGCCGTCGAGAGTGCGGGATTCAACTTCTCCGTCAAAGTCTTAAAGAATAACTTTTCCCGCGGCGTGCAATTACTGGCAGACAATGAACTTCATCCGGCGCTGCCCGAGCAGGCTTTCTCGATTGTCAAGCAACAGACCTCCGAGTTCGTAGCCGGCAACCTCATCAGCCCCGAGTACCGCACCACGCGTGCCATTGATCTGCGCCCTGCTGCCCGCCGGCGACCCTGTCTTGCGTGAGGCCACGCCGGCCACCATCGCCACCATCAACTTGGACCAGGTAAAACACTTTTTCGCCGTCGCCTTCAGGCCTGACCTCACCACCATCGTGGTCATCGGCGACGTCACCTCCCATGAAGCCCGGCCCGTAATCGAGAAGTGGTTTGGCGATTGGAAGGCGATCGGCCCCAAGCCCAACACCACCCTGCCCCCAGTCGCTTCGTTGAATAAGCCTTCCGCCGCAAACGTCCCCGATCCGGAAGCCGTACAGGATTCCGTAACTCTCGCCGAGCAACTGGAACTCAACCGTTTCGACCCTGATTATTATTCCCTCCAACTTGGCAATCACGTGCTCGGCGGCGGCTTCTACGCAACGCGCCTTTACCACGATCTGAGGCAGGTCGCTGGCTACGTGTACAACGTTGACGTCAACTTGACCGCCACGGAGACCAGGTCCAGTTACAACGTCACCTATGGCTGCGACCCGCAAAATGTCTCCAAGGCAAGGGCTCTGATTCAGCGCGACCTCGGCCAGATGCGCACCGAAGACGTTCCTGCCGGTGAACTGCATCAGGCCAAAGCCCTGCTCTTGCGTCAAATTCCTTTAGGAGAATCAAGCGAAGAAGCGGTTGCTGAAGGATTCCTCCATCGCGCCGAGATCGGCCTGCCGCTCGATGAACCAATCCGCGCAGCCAAGACTTACTCCGAACTCACCGCCGCCGAAGTAAAAGCCGCCTTCGCCAGAAAGATACGCACTGCGGACTTTGTTCAGGTCGTCCGCGGCCCAATCCCTCAATAAGCCCGCAGCAGCCGGGTGCCCCACGTTCGCCGCGCTGTTTTTGCGCGGATAACGTGGGAGGCGACCCACGCCCCTACTGATGCCCGCTGGACGAAGGCCGATTCCCGCGCGAGATCTTTCGCAGAACAAACTCTTGAATCAACGCGCTGATCGCGCCTTCGGCAGTTCCAATCAGCGCATTGTCAATGGTCTCCTGCGCTCCATTCCGATTGGTGTCCGGATAGTAAAGGATCGAAATTCCCGCCGAGGCCAGGTTCCCAATCACGTTGGAGTAGTTTGGCTGCCAGCGCCCATTGTCCCCTTTGCAGATAACCACCGTCGAAATCGCATAGAGCGCTCTCGATCGAATGCTCCCTTTGCCCTTATAAAAATATCGCGGATCCTGATGAAGCACCGATGGCAGAATCGCGCCGCCGATCATGGTGCTGATGAACCCGTCGGCATAGGAAGCGGCATATCGCTTGGCATAACCCTCGCTTCCTTGCCCATATCCGCTGAAGTAGTTTTGCCACTGCTCAATTCCCGCGAAAGCGCCGTTGAGCACAAAGGTCGCTGGATCGACCGAACTCCGCAGCGCAAGCCGGAACTTCTGCTTCGGAGTCAACGGCTCCGCATGCCAAACATAGCTGGTGTAAAAGTTTGGAATCACGCCGAGCACGCGTTGCGTCTCCTGCGCCTTCAGTTGCTCTTCAGCTACCTCCCGGTTGGAGACAACCACTTCAACATCCGTGTTCACAGGCGCAATACTTAGCGCGGTTCCGGTCACCTCGCAGCTTCCACCCGGCGGCAGAACAATCCCCGGGCCCACCCAATCCGCAAACCCTGTGGACGTGATTGTGACTCCGAACTTTCCCGGCACAAGCCCCGCGAACTTAAAAGATCCGGCATCGCCGGTAAGCACCGTGTGCTGCACCTTGGAACCGTCTTCCTCAAGCGTGACCCGTGCGCCCACAATCACATCTCCGCCCGAGTCCGTCACCGTTCCATGAATGCTTCCCTCAGATGCAGCCGCCTGCAGGCCTTGCGTGCAGATCACCGGTGCAACCTGCCCCAAAGTAGATGGACGCGGAATCGATTGGCTCGCGCTAGACTGTGCTTGCAGCCCGAGCATCCCGCCCAGCAACGCTTCTACGATGACCAGGCCGGCCCTTCGCAATGCATATTGTCCAGCCATGTCTCATTCACATTTCGTCATGAACAGAACCTCACCATTTCGCTCCACGGATGCGGCGCGACCTTGCGACACCAGGTAATGCAGATGTGAAAGCGACTCGCCCATCGCAAACGAGATGTCGTGACCGGTAAGGCCCTTCGGATCGCCGAACAGTGCTGGAATAAGCGAGGCAGCCGTGCGCGCTCCGCTCTTGAGTTCGCGCTCGATGATCGCCAATCGTTCTTCGTGATGGCGCTCAATCGCCTTGATGCGTCCCTGCAGACCCACAAACGGCAATTTGTGCGACGGCAGAACCATCGCATCGCCGCAGATTTTTGCGATACGCCGATTGCTCTCCAGAAACTCCGTAAGCGGATCAGCCTCGGGGTCCTCAAATCGCACGCTGACGTTAGGCGTGATCTGCGGCAGCACCTGATCGCCTGAGATCAGCAGCTTTCGCTCCTCGGAGTAAAGCAGCGCCTGCTCATGCGTGTGCCCGCTCGCCACCAGCACCTTCCACTCGATCTCCCCAATCCGCAGCACATCGCCATCGTTCAACGGATTCCATTTCTCCGGCGGCAGCGCAAACATCTCCTGATGGCTGAATAACCCGATGCTCACCGCGCTGGCTTCGTCCCCGGTCAATCCGTGCCGTTGCCAAAACTTGATGCGCTCTCCGGAAGAACCCCGCCGCCCTGGCCCCAGCATCTCTTCCGACTCGCCGCGCTCGCGCCCGGTCATCGTCGGAACAATCCCCCAGCGTTCGCATATCCATCGGACGTTGCCAACGTGGTCGGGGTGATGATGTGTGATCACCAACCGGTCGATCGGCTTTCCCCCCAGCACTCCGTCCCACGCAGCCTCAATCTGCTGCCGCACTTCCACCAGCGGAAAGCCGCAATCGACCATCGTCCATGAATTGTGATCGCGCAGCAGCCACAGGTTCACCGCCCGCAATCGAAAAGGCAGGTAGGTTGATAACCAATACACCCCTGGGGCGATCTCAATCGTCTGCCCCGGCTCTGGCGCTTTAGATATTGGAAAAAAAGGACTCGCATCGCTACCGTTGGTTGCGTCTCGCAATTCTCCCATCCGATTCGGGGCCTCCTCGGCCCCCAACATCCCCTCTTTCGGTATAACATGAATTTCCGCTTACGACGAACCACTCGACGCAGCTTTAGCAGTTGCCAGGTGCCCCACGTTCGCCGCGCTGTTTTTGCGCGGATAACGTGGGAGGCAATGTCCTCCACCCCCGCAGCCTTTAGCAGTTGCTCTTCGCCTCGTATCCCCTGCGCACGAACTGACCTACGCTAACCTTTGCCCGGGGCCTCCGGGTCATGAATCCACGACATCGCCCGCATCGCTGACGGATAGCCCAGCGTCGTGATCGCCAGCACTGCCACGTGGTCCAGCTCCTGCTGTGTAACGCCCGCCTCCAAAGCATGTCGCACCGCCGAGTGCGCAGCTCCTTCCAGCCCCGCGCCGATGGCCAGTGCCACCTTGATCAGCTTGCGGTTCTTGTCATCCAGCGGTCCCGTGCCGTGGCATTCATCGGCCAGCTTCTCGAATGCCTTCCAAACACTGGGATGTTGCTGCCGGAAACTCTCGTTAAGATCAGATGGTTGTGCCATGCGTTCACTCCTGGATTCACTTAATGAATTCATTTCTAGGCTTCACATCAACGTCAGACGCCCTGCAGTATATCCCTACGCGATTCGATCAAGCGTCTTTGCCGTCGCCGAAGCAACCATGCGTTCGATCTGTTGAAGGTGATTAAGATCGTGCCCCGCCATCAGACTCACAATGCGTTCCACGCTTTCTTCGCCCCGCTCAGAGTGCCTGCCATAGCTCTTCCACTGCTCCGGAGTAAGCGACTTGAGCAACAACAGATTCGCCCGGCGCATGGCGCGGAACTGCTCAATACACTCATTCGGATCACGCTCGGCATAGTGTCCTGCCACCACCCATGCGTTCTGGTCGAAGGCTTCAATCGGCGTTCCCGGCGCGCCTAGAATCGCCCGCACTCTCCAGCCGGTCACCACCTCGGCGTCAGCCAGATGAGCGAGAATCTCCACCACCGACCATTGTTCCGGCCCTGGACGTTCGCGCAGCTTGGCCGTCGGCACGTCCTTCACCAACCGTACCAGCTCCTCCGCCGTAGCTGCTTGCACTTCAATCGGCTCCTGTCCTTCGGTATAGCCCAAAATGCGGTCCACGTATTTCTGAACTGTTTCCTTCACCTGTCGTTCTCCTCCGGCTGCTGCCCCATCTCCCGGCTTCGGAGCGACCTTTAACGGTCCCCAAATGGTCCGGACAGCTTATTCGCAGCCTATTCTTGGAGGGCCTTTGCGCTCGCAATGGTTGTGCTCGCTCCCGTGCCGTGTCCTTGGCAGGAGCACGTGCTCACCCGGAAATATCAAATCACAGAGTTTCAGGGCGAGTCCCTCTCAACTCCCAAATCGAGGGATAGTTCACAATCCAGCTACATACCTAGTACTCTTAATTCCCTACGATAGGGAATTAAGGTTTTGAAGCTCCCATTACTTGGGGCGGTTCTCAGTTGTCCCCAACAGATTGGTGGCTTGCGGCAGATCGTCCTCCAAATCGGGAACTCGCACGAAACTATCTGTACCCAGTCCGTGTGACTTAAGTAATGTTTACGCTATTATCCAGAGTCCCACACCGGAGAGGTTCGCCATGTTCGATCTTGCCAGTAATGCGACTGTCGTTCCTAAGCGAATACCGAGTGAATGCCAGGCCATCGTGCCCTGCCGTGCCAACTCTTGCGCTCCGCTCACAGATGTGGAGTTGGTTGAGATTCAACTGCTGCGCGAGGAAATCGATCATTTGCGCAATGAACTGCAAAAAAAGATTCTGTTGCTTGAATTGT
Organism: uncultured Acidobacteriota bacterium; assembly: GCA_963800195.1. Classification (GTDB taxonomy): domain Bacteria; phylum Acidobacteriota; class Terriglobia; order Terriglobales; family Acidobacteriaceae; genus TOLSYN. Next base: position 225,055 of record CAWCZZ010000006.1, on the reverse strand, counting down.
GGAACTGCAACGCCGCATAAAAATGGTCATCCCTTGTCTCCATACGGCGTCAGGACAAAGCGTCAAGACACGGCCACGCCTTCCGCGTTGAAGTGACCTTGCGCCAAAACCGGCTTCCGCTTAAACGCATTCCGGTCCAGAACCTCATCTTCGCCTGACTATTCCCTCCGTTCAACAAACCCAGCGATTAATTTGTGCGTGCCTTTTGATCACCGTTTCCGATGCCAGGGTCCATTCGGAACTCCACGAGGTTAAGCAACGCAGCTAATTGTGCCAGCCAATAAAAGAGGCCCGGGCATCCGGGCCTCTCAATCGCCTTGAAAGCAGAATCCGTCCTAATCTTCCTTCAACTGCTTCGCCAAATACCGCTCATACGAAATCTCTTTGATAATGCCGAGTTGCGTCTCAAGCCAATCCACGTGATCTTCTTCGTCCTTCAGAATATCGCGCAGAAGTTCCGAACTCGCGTTGTCGCCCTCTTCGCGCGCCAGCTTCACGGAATCGTTGTACATCTTTACCGCGCCTAGTTCCAATTCCAGATCGCTTGCCAGCTGCTCTTGCACGTTCTTGCCGATCTTCAACTGCGTCGGTCCCAGCACGGTCGGTGTCGCATCCAGAAACAGAATCCGCTCGATCAGCTTTTCCGCGTGCTTCATTTCGTCGATCGACTGCTTTTTGATGAACTTTGAGAGTGCCTCATATCCCCAGTTCTCGCACATCTCCGAGTGTAGAAAATACTGATTGATGGCCCGCAGCTCCTCAGCAAGAGCCTCGTTCAGCGCAGTAATAACCTTCGCATTTCCCTTCATCGCTTATCCCTCCTGAATACGTCCGTACTGCAGGACTCTTTAGCAGCTTACACCACTCCGGCTCCATTCGCCTTAGCGCTGAATATGGGAATTACCTTTTGAGTTCCATGCACGCGTTTACCTCACGGTCCCTGAACCCTGCCCCAGGTCTGTTCGAGGTTGATGTGGTGGTCATAATCTGTACGGCCGTCAATCGCCCTGCAAGTCGCGCTCCTGATTGTAAACCTTCAAACTCCGAAACTTTGAAACCCTGAAACCTTATAATCCTTCCATGCCCTTCTCCGTCCAGAACGTCGCCATCGGTGGCCCGCAGCTCTTTCTCATCGCCGGCCCCTGCGTCATTGAAAGTGAGGAGCACGCCCTCTTCATGGCCACCTCCATCGCTGCCATCTGCCGTGAGCTTGGCGTGCCCTACGTCTTCAAAGCCAGCTTTGATAAGGCCAATCGCACCTCCATCACCAGCTTCCGCGGCCCCGGTCTCACTGCTGGCCTGCGCATCCTCGCCAAGGTTCGCGAACAGGTCAAAGTTCCCGTCCTCACCGATGTTCATGAAGCCGCGCAGGCCACCGCTGCCGGAGAGATCGTCAACATCCTGCAGATCCCTGCCTTCCTCTGCCGCCAAACCGATTTGCTCGTCGCCGCCGCCCGAACCGGACGCGCCGTCAACATCAAGAAGGGCCAATTCGTCGCCCCGCAGGACATGCGCCACGCCGTCGCCAAAGTCAAAGACAGCGGCAATGATCGCGTCTCTCTCACCGAACGCGGAGCCGCCTTCGGCTATCACAACCTGGTCGTCGATATGCGTTCGCTGGCCATCATGCGCGAGTATGCACCGGTCATCTTTGACGCCACCCACTCCGTCCAGCTACCCAGCCAGGGCGTCCAATCCGGCGGACAGCCTCAGTTCATCCCTCTGCTCAGCCGTGCCGCCGTCGCCGCCGGCATCGACGGCCTCTTCCTCGAAGTCCATGACAACCCCGCCGCCGCCAAAAGTGACGGAGCCAATGCCCTTCCGCTCGCCAGCCTGAAACAGACCCTCCAGCCCCTCCTCGACATCCGCCGCGCCCTCAACAGCTAGCCAAACTCCGAGTGTGCCCTAGCTCATGCTCTTGCCCTAGCTCCTGCTCTTGCTCCTAAGTGTCACCCTGAGCGAAGCGAAGGGCCCCAGCGCCGCTCGACTCTCCCGCGCAGCCTCAAGCTTTCCGGCCACCATCGATTCTTCTCACCTTTGCCTTCAACCTTCGCCCCTACTTCACCTCGATCGGATACACCACCGTCCCAATCTCTCCGCTCAGGTTGTCCTGCGCCGCAAATCTTATCTCGTACTTCCCTGGAGCCAGTTCGAGCCATTGCACCGTGCTCAGTCCGGTCTTGCGGAACTTCTCCAACAGCTCTGGCTTCAGCTTGTAGTCCAGGTGGGAATCCACCCGCCACACCCCTTTCTGCTGGGCGTTGACGGCCATTGCCACCACTGACAAATCCACCGCATTCCCCTTCTCCGCATCTACCGTAATCGAGTCGCCCAGCACCCCAACCTCAAATCCTCGGTTGATCATCCCCGCCGCAGCCGGTTTGCTTTCCTTCAACTCGCGCACGTTCATCCGAACCCCGGTGAATTCAATCGGCGAGCGCAGCGCGTCCATCAACTTGCGCTCGCGTGTCTGCGCCGTCTCCTCGGTCGCACCGGAAACATAAAAACCCTGTCGCGCTCGCACGTGTACGCCGGGAACATTTACCTTCACCTTCAGCTTGCGCCAGCCCGCCTTCTGGTCGTTGGCCGGCAGATAGTAGCCCAGCAGGTAGTACGAGCTTGAATCCTCCACCGCCCGCGCGAAACACTTCTCAATGTCAATCGCGATCCCAATGCAAGGAATGCCGCCCGTCTCCTCGGCGAACTCGCGCAATACCAACTCTTTTCGCGCCGTCCCTCGGTAGCTGAGCAGCGAACCTTTAAAGCCTGCCAAATCGCTCACGTCAATCGAATACACCGCAATGTCTGCCGAAACCAGATCGCGCCATGTTTTTTCGTACTTGTTCACCAGCGTTGTCCGTGTCATCCCCGTCGATGTGTTCAGGTACGGGAATCCGGCGCTCGCCCAGATCAGCGTCTTGCGTCCGGGGATCGCGGTGTAGGCATCCGCAATTTGCGTCATCGCCTCCAAGGTCGTCCAGCTCGCTTGCAGATAGTTATATTCCCCGCGCACCGTTCCCTCGCTGCCGACGAACTCGGAAAAATTCCGTGCCGTCTGCATCGCAGGATCTTCGCTTGTCGCGCCATTTGTCGCGCCGCTAGCCGCCCTCGGGACTCCCTTCAGCGCCTTCAGCAGCGCAGCCGTATCGGTGGTGGGCGGATAAAGCTGCCTCAGTCCGTGCGCTCCCAGTCCAAAGACCGCTGCCGCCTCGTTGCGCGGCAATGTCTTGGATAGATACTCGACCAGTCGCTTCACCCCATCGCCCTGCCCCAGATACGGCGTATTCAGCAGGTCCAGCACCACCACCGTCATGTGTCCGCGTGGCGCGTCCTCAAAATCAAAATTCGAACGTCCTTCCAGCTTCGGCACCGGCCCCGGCGACGCATATGGCGCAATCGGCTTTACTTCTTCAAAAATGGTCGCCTCCCGCACCTTCCCCTGCTCTTCAATCCTGAACGCTTCGCGCCCCAGCCCGCCGACGTGCTCTCCATTCTTCCCGGTCACCACCACCGGCACCATCACCAGTTGAGATTTGCTGGTAAACTTCGTCACTCCCTCCGCCGCAGGAGCCTGCTTCGCATCCGCCCCCTGCGCCCAAAGCTGTAAGTTGGAGAGAAAACTGAATAGGAATACCAATGCAAACGCCCGCAGAATCCCGCGCCTCATGGCCCAATCTCCTTGTGTGACTGACCTGCCTTCCGGAAGACGAAGACAGTCTACGCCCGTAGCCCTACCGTCTGCCTCTCCAACGCCACAACCACCCGGCATAAACCTCACAGTTATCAATCCCGGGATTCTGCGGCGCGGTTTCGTTGTTGGAGATGTGGTGGTACTTATATCCAATCAGCAGTGACCCGCGCTCGCTGAGGAACACCTGCACGCCGGTGCCAAAGTTAAAGGTGAAGTTAAACTGCGACGAACGCGGCACGGGCTCCTGACGCGTAAAGTACAGCATTCCGCCGTGCGCGTCACCAAAGGGCTGTATCCGGTGTCCGTTGAAGAAGTTTACTTGCATTCCCAGCGGTGTTGTCCCGCCCGCGTACGTGGTTGCGCCGGCGCGATAGCCCGTCAGCACATGGTTCGTGTAATACCATTCGTTGGGCTCGCGCAGCAGCGCCAGCGGAACCACCTCGGAAACCCACTTCCACGCCACCGGATGCCCGGCCATCATAGTCACGCTATACTGCGCGTCAACTTCAAAGAATCTCCGGTCCTCGGCAATTCCAATTCCGACCCTCGAATCCGGCGAGTAGCCACCCCACACGCCTATTTCCTGGCTTCCCCGCCGCAACCATGCGCTCTCGTTCGTCTGCGCCGCCATCCCGGCAGCCATGCTGAACACAACCACCGCAGCCCACCAAAATCGCCTCATCCCTACATGGTACGATAACCAACGTAGCTCTCGCGCACGTCCATCGAACACGCATCAAGCTAGTGCCGCGAGCTGGTGCCGCAGATTGGTGCCGCGAACTGGTGCCTCGAACAATGCAGCACCGATCCCTTATGACGACTGGTGAAAACGTAGTCCGTATCGAAGCCGAAGCCCTGCGCCGCCTCGCCGACCGCATCGCCGGTCCCATGGCCGCTGATTTCGTGCGCGCCCTTGACGCCATACTCGCCTGCGCCGGACGTGTCATCGTTACCGGCATGGGCAAAAGCGGACTCATCGGTCGCAAACTCGCCGCCACATTTGCCTCCACCGGAACCCCCGCGCTCTACCTGCATCCCGCCGAAGCCCTCCACGGCGATCTCGGCATGGTCATCCGTGGAGACCTCGTCCTCGCCCTCTCGGCCTCCGGTGAAACCGCCGAGATTCTCGAACTCCTCCCCACCATCAAGCGTCTCAACTGCCTGCTCATCACCTTTACCGGAGACTGCCTGCATCCCCGCAACGGTCAGCCGGCCTCCTCGCTCGCCCAGGCCGCCGACATCGCACTCGACTGCTCCATCCAAAAGGAAGCCTGCTCGCTCGGACTCGCGCCCACGGCCTCCACCACCACCATGCTCGCCCTCGGAGACGCTATGGCCGTCGCCCTCAGTGAGCGCCGTGGCTTCCGCGCCGAAGACTTCGCCGACCTGCATCCCGGCGGCAAACTCGGCAAGCGCCTTGCCCGCGTCTCTCAACTCATGCACACCGGCGGCAGTATTCCTCGCGTCGCGCCCACCACGCCCATGGTCGAGGTCATCTACGAGATGTCGCGCAAAGGTCTCGGCGTCACCGCCGTCACCCAAGCCGACACTCTCATCGGCATCATCAGCGACGGCGATCTGCGCCGCCTCCTCGAGCATCGCGGCAAAGACGTACTCGACCTCACCGCCATCCAGTGCATGACCGCCAACCCCCGCACCATCTCGCCTGACGCCTTCGCCGCCCAGGCCCTCGACCTGATGGAGCAGAAAAAAATTACCTCCCTCATGGTCGTCACCACCGCCAACCAGCTCCAAGGCGTCGTTCACCTCCACGACCTCTGGGGAGTCGAACTGGTCTAACAGAAAATCTCGTGCGCCCCATTCCGTTCTTTCAGTTCCCGCCTTCTCTCCCTCGCGTTTTTGTGAATAGCACCTATAGAAATCTTTGTCTTGTACGACAGACCATTTGACCGCAAGCTTGAAGGTATGCGGCGGACGGCTTGCGCTTTCGCGGGCCGGCTCTTCCGCCGGAGGTGTTCTAATGGCGACCAACCCCACGGAAACCGTCGAGGCCGCTCCCTCTGCGCCCAGCGGCGCAGCCAGAGCCTGTACCCATCACCCGGCATTCCAATTGCATCAGCCGGAGCCGGGATGCAAGTGCGGCAAGCTGCGCCCGCTCAGAAAGCTCCACGCCATCATCGGCCTCTGGCTGGGACTCTTCCTCTGCCTCCATCTGGCCATCAGTCTCACCGGCTTCAACCCCTCGCAGTACCAGGCCACCGTGAACTTCGTCCACCGTTCCCTTGCTTATCTCCCTGGAGCCTTGCTCCTGCTGGTCTTCCTTCCCTTTCTGCTACAAGCCACGAGCGGCTTATACCTCTCCGCCAAAGAAGGCCTCAAGTACAACGTCAAACGCTGCGATCGGGGAGGAAAGTTACGCTTCTTTCTGCAGCGCTGGAGCGGCCTCGCGATGCTGGCCTTCCTCTTTGTTCACATTGGAAACATGCATGGCTGGCTGCCGCTTACGCGCCCCTGGACTACCGGACAAACTCCGGCTGGCTTTGCCTCCACAGCCTTGCCGGACCAAGCGGCCTTCCCCTACACGGCTTTCGCCTTCCACCCCTGGAACTCCGCCTCTGCGAACTCCATCACCATCGCGCTCCTGTTGCTGGGAGCCCTCGCCGCGGCCTTCCACGCCGCCAACGGCGCATGGTCGGGCGCAATTCTCTGGAAGTTAGTGACCACTCCACGCGGCAAAGCCTGGTCAGGATATCTCTGCGCTGCCCTCGGTATCGCTCTCTCGCTGATGGGAGCTCTGGCTTGGTACGCCTTCGCTCTGAGTCCCAACGCCCAGGCAGCCCTCGCAATCATCGGCCGTTAAAGCTTGCGCGCATTTTTCTTCTCCGCCTTGCCCGAGAATGCATGATGATGCGCCGCCATATTCACCTTCATCCCCACAAAGCCAACGCCCTCGGCCTGCAGATGCATGCGCTGCTCAAATCCATGCTCGCCCGTCAGCAGAATCGTTCCACCCGCGCCCACTATGCGATGCCACGGCAACCCCGCACTCTGCGCATGCAGCGCCCACGCCACCTGCCGCGCCGCGCCCGGATACCCCGCCGCATACGCAATGTCACCATAGGTAGCAACTTTCCCGCGTGGCACGCGACGCACCTGGCGCAGCATCTCGGCGAACATGCTGCTCTTCAACGGCTCCTGCGCGCGCGTCTTCTTCATTTTTCTAGCCCGCCCTTTTTCGCCAGTCTTGTCACGCCGTTGCGCATGATCGGCTTCTTTGGCGAGCGCCGCGCAACCTCATGGAATCCGGCGCGCTCAAAGATCGGCACCGCACCCGTCCACACAAATGCCGGCGGCAGCCTCTCCTTCAACTCCTTCGGATAGCCTTCTACAATCTTTGCTCCCTGCGAGCGCGCAAACTCCACCGCAGCCTGCAGCACCGCAACCGAAAGTCCCTTGCCACGCGCTTTCCTATCGACGAAGAAACAACTCACCGACCACACTCGCTCCTCATCCACCGGAGCCCACACCCTCGATGCGCCGAGCCGAATGTACTCCTCACGCGGCGCAACCGCACACCAGGCCACGGCGCTCCCATCCTGGTAGAGCAGCACTCCCGGCTGCTCGCCGCGCTCAACCAGCGCGCGCATCGCCTCGCGATTTCCCGCGCCCTGGTTCGCCCTGAATTCCGCGCTCGACAGTCGCCATGTCATGCACCAGCATCCGCCACATGCGCCGCGAGGACCGAAGAGCGTCTCAAAGTCGTTCCACGTCTCGGGGGTCAGAGGTTTCCAATTTCGTTTGCGCATCATGATCGACCCAGCATACTAGCATCGCGCGCCCGGCGCAGTTCGCAGCAGAATCGCTCGACAATTTCCCCGCAGCAACAAAGAGGACGCCGCGATAGCGACGTCCTCTTGTCTCTGAATTCTGCAATTGAATTTACTTAGCTGCAGCCTTGCTGGCCGCCTTGGCTCCCTCGCGCAGAGCTTCGGCCTTGTCCGTCTTTTCCCAGGTAAAGTCTGGATCGCTGCGGCCAAAGTGGCCGTAGGCAGCGGTCTTTCGGAAGATAGGACGGCGCAGCTCCAGCGACTCGATGATGGCCTTGGGGGTGAGCGCAAAATTCTTGCGCACCAAAGCTTCCAGGATTTCGCGGTCCACCTTGCCGGTGCCGAAAGTTTCCACCAGCACGCTCACCGGCTCGGCAACGCCGATGGCGTAAGCGAGTTGAACTTCGGCGCGGTCGGCAAGGCCGGCAGCGACAATGTTCTTGGCAATGTAGCGTGCCATGTACGCTGCGGAGCGATCGACCTTTGTCGGATCCTTGCCGCTGAACGCACCACCGCCGTGACGGCCCATGCCACCGTAGGTATCCACGATGATCTTGCGCCCTGTCAATCCGGTATCGCCCATCGGTCCTCCGACCACGAATCGGCCGGTCGGGTTGATGTGGTATTTGGTGTTTTCGTCGAGCAGGTTTGCCGGAAGCGTGGCCTGAATCACGTACTTGAGAATGTCAGCGCGGAGCTGTTCGGTGGTCACTGTGTCCGCGTGCTGGGTTGAGATCACCACGGCGTCAATGCGCAGCGGCTTGCCGCTCTCGTCGTACTCCACTGTCACCTGGCTCTTGCCGTCCGGGCGCAGATACTGGAGCTTGCCGCTCTTGCGCACCTCGGTGAGTTTGAGTGCCAGTTTGTGCGCCAGCGAGATTGGGGCCGGCATCAGCTCAGGCGTCTCGTTGGTGGCATAGCCGAACATCATGCCCTGGTCGCCGGCGCCGCCGGTGTCCACGCCCATGGCGATATCGCCACTCTGCTTGTTGATGCTCGACATCACCGCGCAGGTGTTCGAGTCAAAGCCGTAGAGGGCGTTGTCATATCCGATCGAGCTGACAACACCGCGCACCAATGACTGGAAATCGACATAAGCGCTGGTGGTAATTTCGCCCGCAATCACGACCAGTCCGGTGCAGGTGAGCGTTTCACACGCCACGCGGCTGTAAGGGTCCTGCTCCAGGCAGGCATCGAGAATTGCATCAGAAATCTGGTCTGCGATTTTGTCGGGATGCCCCTCGGTCACCGACTCAGAGGTGAAAAGAAAACGGTTTTGCGACGACAATGTGTTGCCTCCTAGAGCCAACCCCGTAACGATCCCGGACAGGAGAGGGTGCCGCAAGCCGGGATTCCAGGCGATGGCTTGCTAAAGTGTACCGTGCGCAAGCGGCTGCGAACAATACGGTACCTACCCGAGCGCAACATTCGGTACTGAGTGGGGAGTTCAGGGGGCTCAGCGGCATAAGAACCAGCTTCAAGAGACGCCGTGCCAGCGGCGCGACGCTGACGTTCCTCGCCTGACTTGTTACAATCAGCTTTCACCACTTCAAGACGGGAATCCATTCATTCTATGCAACGCTGGTCCAAATTGTTTATCCCCACGCTTCGTGAAGCGCCTGCTGATGCCGAAGTTGCCAGCCACAAGTTCCTGGTGCGCTCCGGCTACATCCGGCAGCTCTCGGCTGGAATCTACTCCTACCTTTTCCTGGCGCAGAGGACCTTTCTCAAGATCACCAACATTGTCCGCGAGGAGATGGACTCCATCGGACAGGAGCTATACCTGCCTGCGTTGAATCCACGCGAAGTCTGGGAGGCGAGCGGGCGCTGGAACGTAATGGGCGACAACATGTTCCGCCTCAAGGACCGCAAGGGCGCAGACCTCTGCCTGGGTATGACCCACGAAGAGATCATGACCGACATTGCGCGCAAGGAACTGCGCAGCTACAAACAGCTTCCGCAGATCTGGTATCAGATTCAGACCAAATTCCGCGACGAATTGCGCCCCAAGAGCGGCCTGCTGCGGGTGCGCCAGTTCACAATGAAGGACTCCTATTCCTTTGATCTCGACCGCGCCGGACTGGACAAGAGCTTTGACCTCCACGATGCCGTTTACCGCCGCATCTTCCAACGCTGCGGACTGCAGTTTGTGGCCGTCGAGGCAGACTCGGGTTCAATGGGAGGCTCACAGTCGCAGGAGTTCATGGTCTACACCGACGCCGGGGAGGACCTGGTGGCATCTTGCGGCAAGTGCGGCTATGCGGCGAATCTGGAGAAGGCAACATCGAAACTGGAAGCCGTAGAAGAGCTCTCGGCCAACGCCAGCGGAGCACGGGAAAAGGTTTACACGCCGGGAACTAAGACCATCGACGAAGTTGCCGCGTTCCTGAAGACGCCGGTGAACAACAACATGAAGTCGCTGGCCTATGTGCTGACCGACGGGGCGAGCGCGGCAGGGCGAGCGGTCAACCGTCCTCTGCTGGTGCTGATGCGCGGCAATGACCAGATGAACGAAGCCAAGCTCTCGGCGGCAATTGGAGGACGCGAATTCCGTCCCATGCAGGAAGAAGAGATCGTGAGGTACTTTGGCTCTCCCGCGGGATACCTCGGCCCCGTGGGGCTCAAGCAGGTTCGCGTGGTTGAGAATATTGGCAAGTCGGGATACGCAGGCGATGCTGATCAGTTTGTGGTGGTGATGGACGAAGCTCTGCGTGGACGCAAGAACCTGGTCGGCGGAGCCAACGAATTGGATCATCACTTCACCGGGCTGAGCGCAGGCGTCGATTTCGAGGTAACCAGCTATGCCGATCTGCGCAACGTGACGGAGGGTGAGGGCTGTCCGCGCTGCGGCGAGGCGCTCAAGCTGGGAAAGGCGGTGGAGATCGGGCACATCTTCAAACTCGGAACCAAGTACGCCGAATCGATGGGCGCAAAGGTTCTGGACAAAGACGGCAAAGAAGTCACCATCATCATGGGCAGCTACGGCATCGGTATCGAGCGCATCCTCACCTCGTGCATCGAGCAGAACCATGACGACAACGGCTTCTGGCTGGCCCCGTCGATCGCTCCGTTCACAGTCGTCGTAGTGCCTACCAACGTCAAGGATGCGACGTTGGTGGAGGCCTCGGAAAAGATTGCGGCAGAGCTGGAAGCTGCGGGGTACGATGTGCTACTCGATGATCGCGACGAGAGGCCGGGAGTAAAGTTCAAGGATGCAGACCTGGTGGGGATCCCTTATCGCGTGAACGTTGGCAAGCTGCTGGCCGAAGGAAAAGTGGAAGTCGTGGAGCGGGCCAAGGCACACAAGGTGGAGATTGCAGTTGCTGATTTGCTGACCTGCCTGCGCAATCTGTATGATCCGCAGGCCTAGGAGAGTTCAATGAATGGACTCAAGTCGATATTTGGAGTGCTCATCCTCCTGATCGGAGGCTTTGTGCTTTACCACGTTTATCCGGCTTACTGGAATGATTTCAAACTCGGCCGCATGCTCGAAAATCAGGCAATGGTTTACACCTATACCCCCAAGACCGATGCCGAGATCACGGCGGCTGTCGCGCAGAAGGCACAGGAATTCTCCATTCCTCTCACACCCGAGCAGGTGACTGTGAAGCGCACCCCCGGAGACCTGACCATCACGGCCGAATACTCAATCCATGTGGACATGCCGTTGTACCCACTGGATTTGAACTTCAAGACCGCAAGTAAGAATCACAATGTGATGGCAAGATAACGTCATCGCGTTGAAAATATTTACACTCGCTTGCCGCGCAAGGCGCTGGGAATTGGCGCCAGTCTTTTTCAACAGCTTCCTTGCGCCACTTCGGTGTCTTACAATACAAGCAGTATCAACGTGGCCATTAAACTAAAAATTCCGTCCTCACGCGGATCGCGCAACCCGATTCTTCGCCTTGCCGTAGCGGTGTTCATCATTGTCGCGCTGTTCTGCTTCGGCATCTTTTCCTACTTCTACATCAAGTACGACAGCATCATCAGCAAGCGGATGAGCGGGCAGATCTTTTCGACCTCGGCAAAGATTTTTGCTCGTCCTGTCACAGTTCATCCGGGAGACAAGTTCTCGCCTCAGCAGATTGCCACCCTGTTGCGTCACGCCGATTATATCGACGCGGACAGCGGGACGGCGGCGCCGATGGGTGCCTTCCACATGGTTCCGGGCGGAATCGAGATCAGGCCGGGCGCAGAGTCCTATCACTCGGCCGATGCGGCTAAAATTCTCAGCGGCCCGGATGGCCGTATCGATCGTATTCTCGGCGTAGGCGCGAACGCCGGCGCGGAGCTCGACTCCTATGAGCTGGAACCAGAGCTGGTAACCGCGCTCTTCCAGGGACAGGATCGTACCAAGCGGCAGATTCTCACCTACAATGAGCTGCCCAAGGTGATGGTTGATTCGGTGCTGGCCATCGAGGACCGCAGGTTCTTTGAGCACGGCGGCATCAACTGGCTCAGTCTGGTCGGATCGTTCATCACGGACCTGCGCGGTGCAGGCAGGCGTCGTGGCGGCTCGACCATCACCATGCAGATCTCGCGCGGCTTCTTCCTTACCCCCGAGAAGACGATAACTCGCAAGCTGACCGAAATGCTCATTGCGGTTGAGCTGGAGCAGAAGTTCAACAAGCAGCAGATCTTCGAACTCTACGCAAACCAAGTGTATCTGGGCCAGCGCGGATCGTTTTCCATCAACGGATTTGGCGAGGCGGCGCGCTCCTACTTCGGCAAAGACATCAAGGAGATCACGCTGCCCGAGGCCGCCATGATCGCCGGCATCATCCAGTCGCCGAACATGTGGAATCCCTACAAGCGCCCTGAAAAAGTAATGGAGCGGCGCAACATTGTGCTGGACTCGATGGTGGAAACCGGCGCCATCACGCACGCGCAATGCGAGGCGGCTAAAGCTACTCCGCTCAAGCTGAGCGCACCCAACGTGGAAGCCAGCGATGCCCCTTACTTTGTCGATCTCGTGAAGGATTCGCTGGCCGGCAAACACTCCGAGTCCGACCTGAACGAAAACGCCTATCGCATCTACACCACCCTCGATCCGGACCTGCAACACGCCGCCGCCGAGGCCGTGGCCGAAGGCATCAAACTGGTAGACCAGCAGGTGGCGAAGAAGCGCACGCGGCGCGTGAAAACCGGCACGGGCAAGAATGCCACGGTTCAGGAAACAATCGCGCCCGGCCCCATTCCCCAGGTTGCGCTGGTGGCCCTGGACCCGCACACCGGAGAGGTGCTGGCGTTGGTTGGTGGCAGAAACTACGGTTTCAGCCAGTTGAATCACGCCATCGCCAAACGTCCGACCGGCTCCATATTCAAGCCTTTTGTTTATGCGGCGGCCATCAACACGGCACTGTCGGCGCAAGACGGTGGCCCGGTATTCACCCAGGTTTCTCTGATTGACGACTCGCCGACCACCTTTGAATTTGACGGTAAGGTATATGATCCGCGCAATTACCACGACGAATATCACGGACTGGTAACAGCGCGCTTTGCCTTGCAGAAGTCACTGAACAACGCCACCGTGAAGATGGCTGAGATGGTGGGCTATGACAAGGTTGCCGAGCTCGCCCGCAATGCCGGAATCACCAGCGTGAAAGCAACTCCGGCAGCGGCGCTCGGAGCCTACGACGCAAGCCCCATCGAGATGGCCGGAGCCTACACCGTACTGGCCAACAGCGGAGTGCGAATCGATCCGCTGCTGATTCACTCGATACGCGAGTCCAATGGCGATGTGGTGGAAGACTTCCACAATAGCAAGCGCCCGGTGCTGGATCCCCGCGTCGCATACGTGGTCACCAACATGATGCAGAACGTGCTCGATCACGGTACCGGAGAGACGGTTCGGGCGCTCGGCTTCACGGCTCCGGCAGCGGGCAAGACCGGCACATCGCACGACGCCTGGTTTGCCGGCTACACCAGCAACCTGCTCTGCATTGTCTGGGTGGGATATGACGACTACAGCGATCTGAAGCTGGCCGGCGGCTCCACGGCAGGGCCCATCTGGGCCGAGTTCATGAAGCGGGCCGTCCGTCTGCCCCAGTACAGCAACACCGCGGAATTCATTCCGCCCGATGGGGTAGTGACAGTTGCGCTGGACAAGACGACCAACCTGCTCTCTACCGCCAGTTGCCCGGATGAGTACAACTCCGCCTTTGTTGAAGGCTCGGAGCCGAAGGAAAGCTGCGACCACGCCGATCAGCGCAACTTCCTCCAGAAGATTTTCGGTGGCCCTGCCCCGGTTCCGCCTCCGGTCAACCAGCCCGGACGGGTATTCACGCCAAACCAACCACGCCAGGCCAACGGCGCTCCGCGAGGAGCACAGCATCAACCCGCGGCGGGCCAACCTGCTCAGCCTGAGCAAAAGAAGGGATTCTGGGGCAAGGTGGTTGGGAATTTTTGGCGGAAACAAGAACGATAAAGATAAAAATAAAGACCAGGACGGAAACAATTCCAATCCGAGATAGGTCTAACATTCTCATACATGCTGGAGAATAGGTGATTCCAGAACTGTTTCGGGGTCGTCAAGCATGGTATTCGAGTCCTATCAAAATCATTTGCATAACGTTGCTGGCCGCGTTCCCTCTTTATGCCAGGCCGCAGACGCAAGCTGCGTCCGAATCGCAAATATCTCAGCAGAGTCAACAGACTCCTTCCGCGATAATCACGACGAGCCCTGCTTCCGTGGCGCCTGCACCAGCCGAAATGCGCGCCATGACTGCAAGCCAATTGGAGCAGGCGGGCGACCAGTTGCGTCAGGCCAAGGACTATCTCTCCGCGGTGGACTGCTATCGCGCGGCGATTCGCAAGCAGCCAAGCGCCGAGTACTACAACCGGATTGCAATCTCCGAGTTGCTCATGCACCGCCCAGAGCAAGCGAGCAAAGCCGCCCGGGAGGCGACTCGGAAGGACAGACACATGGCGGAGGCCTGGAACAACCTGGCGGTGAGCTACTACATGCGGAACCAGCTAGGAAAAGCGATCCGCACCTTCCACCGTGCCATCTTGCTCGATCCCAACTCCGCCTCGTTTCACAACAATCTCGCGGCGGCTTACATGGATTCCAAAAAATTTGATCTCGGTGTCGCCGAGTATCGCAAGGCCTTCGCGCTGGACCCCTCGTTTTTCGAGCACTCGACGCAGAACGGCATCAGCGCCCATATGAGCTCGCCACAGGATCGCGCACAATTTTCGTTCGTCCTGGCTCGGCTCTTTGCCGCCAACGGAGACCTGGATCACGCCCTGCACTTCTTGCGCGCTGCCATTGAAGACGGCTATCCAAAGATCGACGACGTCTATCACGACAAGGAATTTGCGCAGGCAATGAAAGACGAGCGCTTCTTGCAACTGATGAAAGACCGTCCGGTGGCGGTTCGCTAACAGAGCCGGCTGCTTATTGTTTAGAAATAGGAGCTGGGCCGAGCAGAATCACATGGGCCGTGCGGCGCGCCCGCTCTTCGACATGACGCTGGCGGAAGTGGGCCATGGCGCGCTCTCCCCAGGCGCGCACAAAATAGTAATTGAGCACAGCACCGACCGCAGAACTGAGGATGGGAACGGTGCGGGCGGTGGCCTTCTCAGCGAACTCGGCGCTGAAGCGCGCGGCGGCGCGCCCGATGACGCGCTGCACAAAGCTCTTCAAGACGGTCCGCTCGATCAGTTCCTTGCTCACGTCAACCCCGGCGGCAGTGGCGGCAGCGATCCAGAGCTCGGCAACCTCTTCCTCGGTATTGAACTGGAATCCGTAGATCAGGCTGAGCTTCTGCACCGTGCGCATCGTAATCGCCGCCAGTATGCCCAGGTCAGGCACAATCGTTGTGAAGCCGCCGAATCCGAGTCCCGCACCTTCGGCGCCCGCCATCTTCATCGCTCCGCGCACGGTCTGCCGGGCAATGGAATCAAGCTCCGCGACCGGCACGGTGAACAATCCTTCGTAGCTTGATGCCGGCACTCCGTGGGCCATGCGAAGGTGCATGAGGTATTCGTCCGGTTGCACGCGAACCGTCTCATAGGCGCGGGAGAGCGCCGATTTGAAGGCCATCTCCAGCCGGCGGGCCAGCCACGAACTGTTTTCCGCAGGATCGTACATAGAGCACTCAGTGTATTTGATGCCGCAGAAGCAAGAGATGGCGCAGGCGCAATTCTGCATCGGAGATAATTGTGGCGAGCGTTCCGGCCAGGCCCGGCCGAGCCGCAATTTCCGCCTGGCCTCTCCGCATGTGCTAGCATCAAGGTTTATGCCAGCCGGAAAACTACACATAGTGCCTCTAGGTGGTCTGGGCGAGTTCGGGATGAACTGCATGGCCATCCGCTGGAACGATGACATCATCGTCATCGATGCCGGAATGATGTTCCCTGAGGACGAGTTGCCCGGCGTCGATATCGTCGTTCCCGCACTCACCTACCTGATTGAAAACCGGAAAAAGGTCCGCGGAGTTTTACTTACCCACGGGCATGAAGATCACATCGGAGCCATCCCCTGGCTAATCGCCGAACTGAATGTGCCGGTGTATGGCACGGAGTTCACCCTTGCCTACGTGGAAGACAAACTGGAAGAGCACGGCCTGCTGGAGAACGCGGAGCTGAACGAGATGCTGCCGGGAAAGCGTTTTCAGCTTGGCCCGTTCACCATCCATCCCATCCAGGTCACGCACTCCATCGTGGACGCGGTATCTTTGGCGGTGCATACGCCGCTGGGCGTGATCATCCACACCGGCGACTTCAAGATCGACCTTACGCCCACCGACAACAAACTCTTCGATCTGCACGCCTTTGCGGAATATGGCAAGGAGGGCGTGCTGGCCCTGCTGCAGGACTCAACCAACGTCGAGCGTCCCGGCTTCACGCCAAGCGAGCGCGCCGTGCGCCCCAAGTTCGAAGAGATCTTCGTCCACACCCGGCGGAGGCTCTTTGTCTCCTGCTTCTCGTCTTCCATTCACCGCATCAAGATGGCGACCGAGATGGCGCACCAGTTCCACCGCAAGATCGCGCTGGTGGGCCGCAGCCTCAGCGAGTCCACCGAGATTGCGCAGGACCTCGGCTATATCAATCTGCCGGCCTCGGCGTTTATCACCCCAGGGCAGATTCGCGACTTTCCGCCAGAGCAGGTCATGGTGATGATCAGCGGCACCCAGGGCGAGCCGATGAGCGCACTCTCGCGCGCCGCCGTGGACAACCACCGCCACGCCAAGATTGAGCCGGGCGATACGGTCGTGCTCAGTTCGCGAGTCATTCCCGGCAATGAAAAAGGGATATACCGCGTCATCGACCACTTGTTCCGCCGCGACGCCAAGGTGATCTACGACGACGGCTCCAAGCCGCCGGTGCACGTCAGTGGACACGGCAGCCAGGAAGAGTTGAAGCTGCTGATCAACCTGGTGCGCCCGCGATACTTCATTCCAATCCACGGTGAGTACCGGCAACTGAAGCGCCATGCCGAACTGGCGGGCGGGATGAAGGGCGCGGTCGGAAACGTGATCATGATCGAGACCGGCGACATCTTGGAATTCGACGAATTGGGCGCGCGCCGGGTCGGCGAAGCCCCTGTCGGACGTATCTACATTGACTCCGGCTCGAACTCGGATGTCGTCGAGGAACTCATCATTCGCGACCGTAAGCACCTGAGCGAAGACGGCTTCGTAATGCCGATTCTGACCATCCACAAGCTGACCGGAAAACTCGAAGGAACTCCGGAAATTGTGATGCGCGGCTTTGCCGGAGCGCCGGACGACGATGGCTTTGTGGAAGAGGCGCGCGGCACGGTGCGGCGAACCCTCGAACAATCCACCAAAGAAGAAGCAGCCGACTACGGTTTAATCAAAGAAAAAATCCGGGTGGACCTGAAGCGCTATATCAGCCGCAATACCCAGCGGCGCCCGCTCATCATTCCCGTCATCGTGGAAATCTGAGCGGGCGGATTCGGAAATTTCGAACACGGTGAAGGACTAGCTTCGTATTCAGAATCTGGAATTGGCTTGGAGCTGAAAATATACGGCGGCGCGGAAAAGCCGTAACTTTCCCCGACCCAGGCAGCAAACCAAACGAAGAACTGCATTCTTTGGGCTTCCCTTGCACCTGCCAAGCGGGTTACAACGTTTCTATGCCTCTTGCAACCACTCCGGAACGGGCATCGGCGGCGCAACGCGCGTCGCGGCCTACCCATTCGGCGATACTCCCGAATTTTTCTTGCGCTTCCGTTCTTGCCGCTGCTGTTGCTGGCCCTTGCGCCCGCCCTGTACAACGAGCTGCGCGCAGTTTCAATGCTGATGATGATCGCCGATATGCAGCCACCGGCGGTATTGAACATTGACACGAACGCGGTAATGGAAGAGGAGATCACATTTCCCTCTCAGACCTTGGCGCGGGCACGGATTTATCACCCAATCGGAATTGCACATCCCAGCGCCGTGGTCGTAGTTCCCGGCGTGCATCACCTCGGGATGGACGAGCCCCGGCTGCGGCGATTCGCGCGGGCGCTGGCCTCGCACGGCTATCTGGTGATGACACCGCAGGTGGACGACCTGGCCGACTACAACGTCACCATGAATTCGGCGGTAGTGATTGGCGACGCCGTGCACGAGCTGGCGCGGCGCAGCGGTGCTCGCAAAGTTGGATTGCTCGGATTAAGTTTCGCGGGCGGCATGGCGTTGATCGCCGCCAGCGACGAGGCGGTTGAACACGAGCTCACCGCGGTGATCGCCATTGGTGCGCATGACGACCTGAACCGCGTGCTGAACTTTTATCAGAGTGACGAGGCGCAGGCTCCCGACGGCACGGTGCTCAAGATGAAGGCGCATGAGTACGGCTCGCTGGTTGTAGCCTACTCCCATGCCTCGGCCTTCTTTGCTCCACAGGATGTCGCACAGGCGCGCATCACGCTGCGCACGCTGCTCTGGGAGAAACTGCCGCAGGCGCATGCCGAAGCCGCTAAGCTGAGTCCGCAAGGGCAGGCGCGCATGGCCCAGCTCTTCGCGCATGACACCAGGTCGCTGATACCTGACACGCAACGAGGGCTGGCGGCGGCTCAGCCGGAGATCCAAGCCGCTTCGCCGCACTACTATCTGGCCAAGGTGCACGTTCCGGTGATGCTGCTGCACGGGTCCACGGATAACGTGGTGCCTCCCACCGAAACTCTGTGGCTCGAACACGACCTTCCTGCAGGAATCCTCCGCGACGCACTCATCTCTCCTGCCATCGGCCATGTCGAGGTCGGTGGCGCCGGTATGATGGACTACGTGCGGCTGATAAATTGGATGAAGGCTATGCTGCAACTGCTGGAAACATCCAGCGCCGAGCGCGGATAAGGCAGAGAACGGCTCACGAGATGATCACGCTGGCAAAGTTGCGGGAGGCGCAGGAGCGGCTGCAAGGCGTCGTGGTGCACACTCCGCTGATCCGCTACTTTGGCGTTCGCCCTACTGTCGCGACCATAGCGGGAGATGCGGGCGAAGAGCTCTACTTCAAGCCTGAAAGCCTGCAGCCGATCGGCAGTTTCAAGTTGCGCGGCGCTTACAACAAAATCGCCTTACTGTCACCGCAAGAGCGTGCCCGAGGCGTGATCACCTACTCCTCGGGAAACCATGCGCAGGGCGTGGCCTACGCCGCCCGGGCCTTGGGAGCGCACGCGGTCATCGTGATGCCCGGCACGGCTCCGAAGGTAAAGCTTGATGCGACAGCCGCGCTCGGCGCAGAAATCGTAACCGTCGGCAGCAGCAGCGAGGAGCGTCGCGAGAAGGCTCTGGAACTCGCCGCCAGCTATGGCTATGTAGTCATTCCACCTTACGACGACGAACAGATCATCGCTGGACAGGGCACCGCGGGGCTGGAGATTCTCGAAGATCTGCCCGAAGTAGAACTGGTTCTAGTACCGGTGGGTGGCGGCGGACTCTCCAGCGGCGTCTCCGCCGCAGTCAAACTAAGCGGAAGCCGCGCCAAGGTGATCGGAGTCGAGCCCGCACTGGCCAACGATGCGCAGCAGAGTCTGCACGCGGGGCGCGTCGTGGGCATCGCAGCCCAAAGCGCAGCCAGCACGGTGGCCGATGGACTGCGCACCCAGAGCATCGGCACGACGAACTTCGAGCATCTCAGAACGTACCTCGATGGCGTGGTAACAGTTAGCGAGGCCGAAATTCTGCGTGCCATGCGCGAACTGATTACCGGGGCGCGGCTGATGGCCGAGCCCAGTGGCGCGGTGACCATGGCGGCGTGGATGTTTCACCGCGCAGAATTGCCTGCGAGCCGCAGGACAGTTGCAATCATAAGCGGCGGCAACGCCGATCCAAAGCAGGTGGCAGAGGTGCTGGAGAAACCATGACAATGCTGGCACAGAGCGTAGCTGAGATTCGAAGGTGGCGAATGTGGTTACGTGCTGCTCTCATAAGCACGCTGTTGCTTCTAATGCTGAACGGCGCAGCAATGGCCGCCGAGCGCGGGACGGTGATCCGCAAGGCGGTGCTCTACGTCGCTCCCGACGTGAGCAGCGCCAGGCTGGCAACCACCGACCGTGGACACGAGGCGGTGGTGTTGGAGCGCACGCCAGGCTGGGTTCATGTGATCGCAACCCTGAATGACGCAGCCTATAATCCCGATCCCGAAGCGCCCACCACGCGCAACGTAACCGGATGGATTGTGGACAAGGTGTACATCGGCGAGACCACCGCCAAAGGCGACCAGATTCTCTTCGGCGAGGCCGCAGACTGTGAAGACCAGGCCAGCCGCAGCCACGGGCGCAAGGGAGCAGCCTCCGATGCCCGGCGCCTCTACTACCGCGTCTTCGACCTTTTTCCAAAGTCGCCGCTCGCGGGCGAAGCGCTCTATCGCGCCGCCGACATCCAGTGGCAGCTCGATAAAGAAGATATGCAATCGCGCCCATCCTCAAGACTACGAGTCCGCAGGATCGCGAGCCGATTGACGAAAAGGCCATGCGGCTGGTGCACAAGAAATTTCCGATACCAAATGGGCCGACCTGGCAGCCTTCCGGTTGCTGGACAATAAAATGTGCGGAGACTGGGCAGGAGCCTCAAAGTGTCCGGAAAAGGAAGCCGAGGTTTACGAGAAATACGCCAGTGAGCATCCCAACTCGCCCAAGGCCGCCGAAGCCCTTTACAACGCAGCCTTCCGCTGGGCCTCGGCGATGACCATCTACACCGGCGAGGGGCAGTCCAACAAGGCTCCCGAGGCGCAGAAGCGCGCAACGGCCGCAGCCCAGAAGGTCATCGACAAAAACACCAGCCCGGAGTGGAACGCCAAGGCCGAGCGCCTGCTCTACATGGTAGAAAAAAATCTTCCGATTTACGGAACGGCGTCGGAATGAGAACGCCGACTACCGAAGAAATAGCTTTTCGCCCTCCAACCAATTACATAACGCCTGAACGGTCTGGCTTCCTTTTTTTGTTCGTCGGGTTGATAACGGATGTATCGCCAGGCTGCCAAACCGAATTACCATCAGATGGCCGAAGAATTGGATTCGGCAAAGATCTTCGATTGTCCTGAGTACGCAGTGCAAGCGGTAGTGGGACAAAAGAGAGAGCTCAAAAGTCCACCAATACTGAGGATGACAAGGAATGAGAATCCGCAATTTATTGATTTTTACAGTCGTTGCTCTGGCGGTTGCTTTGCTGGTCAACTCGCGGCCAATACCCGCTGCGGCGGCCGGACCGCTGCGCATCGCAGTCATCATGCCCAGTTCCACCACCGATATGGCGTTCAGTCAATCCATGTTTGACGCTCTGAAGACCGTCCAGAAACAGATGGGCGGCGAGTCGGCGATGACCATCGCCTATACCGATAACATGTTCAGACCCCCGACGCCTCGGCCGCCATCCGCGATTACGCCAGCCGCGGTTACGACATCATTATTGCCCATAGCTCGTTGTACGAATCCTCGGTAGAAGACGTTGCCAAGGACTTTCCCCACACCACCTTTGCCTGGGGCACGGACGTAAAGACCTTCGGACTGCCCAACGTTTATGCCTATACGGCGGCAGCCGAGGAGGGCGGCTTTGTCAATGGCGTGCTAGCGGCCAAGCTGACCAAGTCCAAGATCATCGGCGTGACCGGTCCGTTGGAGGTCGGCGATGCCAAGACTTATGTTTCCGGCTTCGTCCAGGGCGTGGCTTCGGTGGACCCGAAGATACGCGTTTCAAAATCCTGGACCGGCTCGTTCTCTGACGTTGCCCAGATGACACAGGCGGCGAAGACGCACATTGCCGCGGGCGCCGACGTGCTGACCGGCACCTCGGAGTCAGCGATCGGCTCGATCGGAGTGGCCAAGGCATCCGGCAAGGTGCTATGGTTCGGCACCCAGCAGAACCAAGCGTCGCTGGCACCGCAGATCGTCGTCGCCTCCCAGCAGTATGACTGGACGGGCGTAATCAAGCAGATCATCGACAATCGCAAAACAGGTAAACTGGGCGGCCAAAGCTATGTAGCGCGGCTGGACAATGGAGGCCTGAAGATGGTCTACAACCCCAGTTACAAGTTGCCGGTGGCGGCCAAAGCAGCCGGGGACAAGGCCGTCAAGGACATCAGCAGCGGCAAGTTGCAGATCAAGCCCTGACCCTGTTCGGCTCCCGCTCCCGCCCCTGGCGCAGGAGCGGGAGCCTTCTGCAAGCAAAGCCTTGGCCTGCGGATTGTCCTCTTCTCGTGTCTTTCATTTCCAAGCTGGTAAACTCAAATCACCACCATGCATGATTACTTTCTTGCTCTCATCCTTGGAATTGTTGAGGGGCTGACGGAGTTTCTTCCGGTCAGTTCCACCGCGCATCTGCGCATATGCCAGTCGCTGCTGGGCATTGCTCTGGACGACGGTTACTGGAAGATGTTTGCCATCGTGATTCAGTTGGGTGCCATTCTGACTCTGCCCATCTACTTCCGCGACCGCATTGCAACCTTCCTGGCCACCTTTCCCAACGGCGAGCGCGGCAACCACAGTGTCGTGACCCATCCGCTGACGCTGGTAATGATTGCCTTCGTCTGTACAGCGGCTCCGGCATTTCTGCTGACCAAGGTGATCGGCGCCCATCTGGAGAGCCTGGTCATCATGGGCTCGGCGCTGTTGATCGGCGGCGTCGTCATGTGGGTGATTGATGCTCTCTACGCCCGCGGGGTGCTCGCCCACCGCACCGATCACGTCGAGGAAATGTCGCTCGGACAGGCGGTGTGGATTGGCCTTTGCCAGACCCTCTCGGCAGTCTTTCCCGGAACCTCGCGCTCCATGTCCACAATCGCCGCCGGGCAACTGGTAGGCATGACCCGCTCGTCGGCCCTGGAGTTCTCGTTCTTCTTGTCGATTCCAACGATGGTGGTGGCCACCTGCTACGACCTGTTCAGGAGCCTCCGCCCTCATCACGGCGAGCCTGCGGCAATCGGAAATCTGGACATGAGCTCGCAGAACTGGATCACCCTGGCGATTGGCTTTGTAGTCAGCTTCATTGTGGCCTATGGCGTCGTCGCGTGGTTCATGAACTGGGTGCGCACCAGGGGCTTTGTGCCCTTTGCCGCCTACCGGATCGTACTTGGCGCGATCGTGCTCTGGTTTGCCCTGAAATAGCGGCGAATCCTTCTCATTACCCCGCGCTGCAGATTGCCGTGCGATTCTGTCCCGAATTGCGGCATAATGATCTTGCTCTGGCGTTGATCGGACGGCTGACTCGCGGGTAACGCGCGCCGGGTAGGGTGTGTCCGAATCGCTGTCCTCCACGCCAATATGACAGTTCTCTCCCGATCGTTCGTTCCCACGCAAAGCAAGCGGCTCGATGAGCTGGTCGGTATCCTGCTGCTTGCCACGGCCGTGCTGATGATTCTGGCCATGGCCTCCTACTCGCCCCTGGACCGCTCTCTGAATACAGCGGCCAATCCCCCCATGGGGCGGCCTGCGCACAACTGGATCGGCCTTGTCGGCGCCTACTCGGCAGACCTGCTGCTCCAGGCGATGGGCGTAATGGCCTTCCTGCTGCCGGTGATGCTTTTGCTTCTGGCCGTGCGTTGGATGCGTTCGCGCAAGGTTGCCAATCCCGTGTTGAAGGCCGCAGCTGCGCTGTCACTTGTGGCCTTTTCCAGCGCCCTGCTCTCGCTGCTGCCCTGGTCCATGCGCTGGATGCACGCGATTCCTGTCGAGGGCCTGCTCGGCCGGCTGGTCGGCGATCTGCTGGTGCGATACCTCAACTATGCCGGAGCCTGCATTGTTGCCCTAACGGCGATTGCAGCGGCTTTGTACCTGGCAACCGCGTTCTCCTTGAGCAGCGTCCGGCTCTGGGCTCAGACGCGCTTCACATTCTTCTTCGCCTTGCGTGATCGCTTCCAGGATTGGCGCGAGCGCCGTGCCCGAGCCCGCGAGCTAAAGCTGTTGGCAAAAAAACAGCGCCAGCGCGAGAAGCAGAAATCGAACGAATCGGCCGCAATGTCGGACGCGGCCATCGCACGTCCGGCTACCGCTGCAGCCTCTCCGCGTCATGAACGCGCTATTGACCGAGCCCGTTTTCTCCGGCGAAGCCGCAATCCCATCCCCCGCCCCATCGGCGGACCCCGCCCAGCATCCGTTGCGGCCGACTTACCGCCCGCCGCTGCCCGATGAAGGTCGCGAGCTCTCGGGAATCGAGCGAATGCAGGCCGAGGCTGGCGGTGTCCAGCCTCCACGCGGTATGAGCCCAGACGCAACGACTCAGTTCGCCCACGCAGATGCCAGAGAGTCCATCGCAATTGGCGTGCGGGCCGATGAAGTGCGGGTTGGCAGCGCACGCACCCAGCCGCGCACCACCCTGCCCAAGCAGCAGGGTTCGTGGAAGCTTCCGTCGAGCACATTACTGCACCGTCCTGAGGCAAGGCAGGCCTATGACGAGCAGGAGCTGAAGGAACTGGCGCTGACCCTCACCCAGAAGTGCGGAGAATTCGGCGTGCTCGGCACCGTGGTGCAGATCAATCCCGGCCCGGTTGTGACCACCTTCGAATTCAAGCCCGAGGCGGGGATCAAGTACAGCCGCATCGTCAGCCTGCAGGACGATCTCTGCCTGGCCATGCGCGCCGAAAGCATTCTGATTGAGCGCGTGGCGGGAAAATCCACCGTCGGCATCCAGGTTCCGAACGAAAAACGCGAAACCATCTGGCTGCGCGAGGTGGTGGAGAGCCCTGAATTTTCGGCCTCCAAATCCAAGCTCACGATTGCCCTCGGCAAAGACATCAACGGCCGCCTGCTAACCACGGAAATGAACTCCATGCCGCACCTGCTGATCGCCGGCTCCACTGGCAGCGGCAAGTCTGTGGCAATCAATGCGTTCATCATGTCGCTGCTTTACAAGAGCACGCCCGACCAGGTGCGCCTGATTCTTGTGGACCCCAAGCGTGTGGAGTTGACCAACTACGACGGCGTTCCCCACCTCTACACCCCCATCATCAGCGAGCCCAAGCTGGCCAGCAACGCCCTCCGCAACGCAGTGCGCGAGATGGAGCATCGCCTGAAACTTTTGGCACAGAAGGGCGTACGCAACATCGACCAATACAACAAACTCTTTGAGGACGGCTACACGCCATCGCTCTTCGAGGACGGCACCGAAGAAAAGCCTCTGCCCTACATCGTCATCATCGTGGATGAACTTGCCGACCTGATGATGGTGGACGGCGCCAATGTCGAAGAGTCGATCACGCGCCTGGCGCAGATGGCGCGCGCCATCGGCATCCATCTGGTACTGGCCACGCAGCGCCCGTCCGTCGATGTCATCACCGGATTGATCAAGGCCAATTTTCCGGCGCGCATGTCGTTCCGCGTGGCCACTAAGATCGACTCGCGCACCATTCTGGACGCCAACGGAGCCGAGTCTCTGCTGGGGCGCGGCGACATGCTCTACCTGCCCAGCGGTTCCTCCCGCGTGCTGCGCGTCCACGCACCCTATGTCACCGAAAAAGAAATCGCCTCAACCGTGGAGTTCTGGAAGGCGCAGGCCACCGCGCAATACGAACACGGCTTCCTGGCGGCTCCCAAGGACGAAGGCAACAGCGTAAAGGATGGCGGTGGACTGGAAGGCGACGGTGACGACAACGATCCGCTTTTCAACGACGCTGTGCGCCTGGTCTTCGAGTTCGGCAAGGCCTCCACTTCCCTGCTGCAGCGTCGCCTTCGCATCGGCTACGGACGCGCCGCCCATCTGATCGACCTCATGGAGCGCGACGGCATCGTCGGAGCCGCCGACGGCCCTAAGCCCAGAGAGATACTGAAGCCCCCGGAGTGGATCTCCGAGATGGAACAGTAGTGATGGATCTTCCCTTCCCGCATCAGGGCTGGATTGGCGAATCTGTCATACACTGCTGGGCATGAAATCCCATACCGAATATCTGACCTTCAACACTCGCCACGAGCATCAGTACGTCCACATCACTCCGCAGGTAGAAAAGATTGTGCGGCAAAGCGGCATCCAGGAGGGGCTAGCCCTGGTATCCGCCATGCACATCACAGCTGGAGTCTATGTCAACGACAACGAGGAAGGATTGATCGAGGACATTGAAAGTTGGCTCGAAAAACTGGCTCCGAAGAACCCGAATTACAAACATCACCAAACCGGTGAGACCAACGGCGACGCCCATCTGAAATCCATGCTTGTGCACCACCAAGTGATTGTCCCGGTCACCGCTGGGCAGCTCGATCTTGGCCCTTGGCAAAGAGTTTTCTATGCCGAATTCGACGGCCGCCGCAACAAGCGAGTTCTCGTCAAAGTGATCGGGGAGTGACCTTTGCGCGACAGCAGTACAACTCCGGTAACTTGACCATCCAGCCACCCAGACGCATGATTTTTGCAGCGGCAAGAGTGGTTTTCGTATGCCTTTTAAGGAATTGAATTCCATTCTGGCCTTAGGTACCTAGTTGATTAGGTACTAGGGATTGTTTCTCAGCCTGTGCTAAGAGCTTTCACCGTATTCTTAGCGAAGTACTTTGAAATAGAATCGACGAACTCTCAATAACTTGGAGAGTAGTCCTAGGGTTCATCAGGGTTACGATGCACTCTAGTCCATAATGAGTTTTCTTTGCTGGTAAGCGCCAAATGAAAGCCAGCATGGCATTGGCAAAAGAAAATGGGGAACGAATGACTACCTACGTTATGGAACGGCGAGTCAGCAGCTCTAGGCCTTTGTTCTTGGATCTCCGGAAGCCTCAAGTCGAAAAGCGTTGGGGATCTTTTGCAACCAGCTACATCGTGCAGATCGTGGCGATGGCCGCGCTCTTGGTCTACTCGGTGCTTGGCGCCAAAATCGATCCTGCAAGGTTCCATCACATCGAACTGGTCGCCCCATCACTGATGGACGCTCCTGCAAAGGTTGCGCACGTGAGACCAGCGCACCAGACGATCAAGCTTGACGCCATAGTGGCCCCTGCCAAAATTCAGCCTCCTCCGCTCGAAGTTCGGCAACCGCAGCGCGTGCATCGCGCCACGGCCGAGGACGTTGCCCAGCCTCAACTTGCCGTGGCAGCGCCGAGCTTTGACTCCAAAGTGTTGAACGCCCTTCCCGGCCCCAAGGCCGTAAACAAAATTGTTGCTACCAATACCTTCGATGGAAGCTCGGCCACTCCAACTCTGCAGAAGGTTGCTGCCAGCAAGGTGCAGACCGGTGGCTTCGGCGATCCAAACGGAGTGCCGGTCAATGCCCACGGCAGCAACCGTGCGAATATCGCCGCCACCGGATCGTTCGATCTTCCTGCCGGTAGCGGTTATGGCAATGGAAGCGGCGGCGCCAAAGGCGCGCGTGGAACAATCGCCAGTGCAGGCTTTGGAAATGGCGTCGCCGTACAGGGCGGCGGTGGACGCGGCCAGGCCCATATTCAGACCACTACTTTTGTCAATGCAGCCGGCGCTCCAGTGCCTGAGCAGAACCGTTTGAAAGCCGTTAGTCAAACAGCGACCTCGGTTCCAGTTTTGATTCAAAGCAAACCAACTCCCGTATATACCTCCGAAGCGCGTCAGCTTAGGGTGGAGGGCGAAGTTTTGTTGAGCGTGGTTTTCACGGCGGATGGGCGGATTCGCATCCTGAATGTGGTCCATGGGCTTGGCCACGGGCTGGATGAGGCTGCACAACGTGCAGCTCAAGGCGTCAAGTTCAGCCCGGCGACGCGCGACGGTCATCCGGTCGACTCCAACGCAACTTTACACATAGTTTTCCAACTCTCGTAATGCGAGCTTAACCGAGGAATCCAGATGGAACGACAAGTGAAGTATCTGCTGCTGGGAATCGTGCTTGCGGCCACCAGCCTTGCCTTCGCTGCCAAGAAACAGGCAGCAACCGCCCCCGCTTCCAACACCGCGTTTGATCGCGTGGTGGATCGCGTACTTGCCCGCGAAGCCGAAAACACCAAAGCCCTGCGCACCTATTCCCCTCTGGTGGAAACCTACCTGCAGAATATGCGCCCGGACAAGGAACTGGGTATGGTGCCCTATGGCGACCAGTATTACCTCACACGCGTCGCATTCGGGAAGTCCCTGGAAGACACCTCGTTCCATCCCGGGCCCGGTTTTCTATCTCGCCTCATGCACTTCACCAAAGGAAGCAAATCCGAGTTTGCCGCTCAGGGCTTTACCTGGATGATGCTGATGGATCTGCGCGGAATGGATCGCGCCCATTACGAGTTCGACTATCAGGGCCGCGAATTCCTCGGCGATCTGCGTTGCATTGTGATCGATGTGAACCCCAAGGAGCACGCGGGCGAAGGCCGTTTCGTGGGAAGAATCTGGGTTGAGGATCGCGATTTCAATATCGTCCGCTTCAACGGCACCTTCTCGCATTCCAATCGCGGACTGTATATGCATTTTGATACCTGGCGGCTGAACATGCGGCCGGGCGTCTGGCTGCCTGGCTACGTTTACAGCGAAGACCGCGATACACCGGGCGCCAAGTTTCGCGGTGGAAGCTACAAATCAGAGACGCGAATCTGGGGCTACAACGTAGGCCAGGGCCACGCCGAAAACGAGTTCACCGAGGTGCTGGTGGACGACGCCAGCATGGTCAAGGACGCCAGCGACAAGGCGCAGGATCTCAGCCCGGTTGCTGCCCAGCGCGCCTGGCAGCGGCAGGCCGAAGACAATGTCGTTGAGCGTTTGGAGGGCGGCGGTCTTCTGGCAAGAACCGGCGACGTCGATAAGGTTCTCAACACGGTCATCAATAACCTGGAAATCACCAACAATCTTGACATTCAGCCGGAAGTTCGCTGCCGCGTTCTGTTGACCTCTCCCGTCGAGAGCTTCAGCATGGGCCACACCATCTTCATCAGCCGCGGCATGCTGGATGTTTTGCCCGATGAAGCGTCACTCGCCGCAGTGCTCTCCCACGAACTGGCGCATATTGTCCTCGGCCATCCCACCGATACTACCTTCGCTTTCAAGGACCGAACCATCGTCTCCGACCGGCAGGTTCTGCAGCGTTTGCATTTCACCCGCACTGTGGAACAGGAAAAAGAAGCCGACACCGAGGCTTTGTCTCTGCTGCAGAATTCGCCATATCACGACAAGTTGGAATCCGTTGGTCTCTTCCTGCGCCAGGTGGAAGCCCGCCGCGATGCGCTGCCGCACCTGATCCGCTCCGAAGAAATCGGCAACTCGCTGATTGCCGGCCGATCCGGCGACCTGCGCTTGAGAGCTTTGACCAATACCGCCCCAAAGCTTGAGCCGAAGAAAGTCACCCAGATCGCGGCGCTTCCGCTCGGTGGCCGCATCAAGGTCGACCCCTGGAACAACCGCATCGAGATCAACACAGCCAAGCCCGTGCAACTGCTGACCGCGCGTGAAAAGATGCCACTCGAAGTAACTCCGGTCTTCCCGCACCTGACTCGTCTGTCTGATGTAGAGACGCCGAAGGCAGTGGAAGCTCCCCAACCGGTGGAGGCCGCACCCCAGCCCCCTGCCGAGGCTCCGGCGGCCACCACTTCGCAGGTCGCGGGTGCTCCTCCAATCCCGGCCAACTAACTGCTCTGGTCTGTTCGCAGAGGCCCGCTTCGGCGGGCCTTTTGCACAACTGGAATCCTCCGCTGCATCCATATGAAATAGCGTAATGAGACAATAGAGACGTGCATTTTAGAACCAGCTCTGAAGTTCCCACATCTCCTTCCATCTCGGTCTTCAAGGCATTGCCGGAAGCGTGGGCTCTAATCCGTCCACGGCGCCGCCTGCTGGCCCTGGGCTTCGTGCTGATGGTGATCAACCGCGTCACTGGACTGGTTCTCCCGGCATCGACAAAATTCCTCGTCGATGACGTGATCGGGAAACACCATGCCAGTCTGCTGATGCCGCTCGTAGGCACTGTGCTGCTCTGCACGATGGTGCAGGGAATAACCTCGTTTGCCCTCACCCAGACTCTCTCCAAGGCCGCACAGCGGCTCATCGCGGAGTTGCGCGGCCGCGTACAGGAGCACGTCGGACGCCTGCCCCTGCAATACTTCGATTCCACTAAGGTCGGCACCCTGGTATCGCGCATCATGACCGACGTCGAAGGCGTACGCAATCTGATCGGTACCGGCCTCATCGATTTTGTCGGTGGGCTTCTAACCGCGGCCATCGCCTTCGGATTCCTGATCCACATCAGTCCGATCATGACCGCCATTGCCTTCGGATTTCTGCTCGTCTTCGGCGTGGGGTTGCGCAAGGCCTTCCAAACCATCCGGCCCATCTTCCGCGAGCGCGGCAAGATCAATGCCGAGGTCACCGGTCGCCTCACCGAGTCGCTGGGCGGCGTGCGCGTCGTCAAGGGCTATCATGCCGAGGCGCGCGAGCACGAGGTCTTTGCCGTCGGTCTGGAACGGCTGTTGCAAAATGTTTTTCGAACGCTGACCGCAACCTCGCTGCTTGGTCTCTCCTCTGCCATGCTAATGGGTGTGGTCGGAGCGATCGTGATGTTTATGGGATCGCGGCAGATCCTTGCCGGCCATCTCACCCTCGGCGGATACCTCACTTACATCATGTTTCTCGGATACCTCGCCGCCCCGCTCTTCCAGGTAGTTGGAATCGGCACCCAGATCACCGAGGCACTGGCCGGCCTTGAGCGCACCGCCGAGTTGCTCAGTGAGCATCCCGAAGATGAAGACCCCAGGCGCACCATCAACCTTGGCCGGATCGACGGCGAAGTCGAGTTCCGCGATGTGCGCTTTGGATACGCTCCCGATAAGCCCGTTCTCCACGGAATCAGCTTTCAGGCTTCACCGGGAACCCTGACCGCGCTGGTAGGCTCATCCGGCTCAGGAAAATCGACCATCATCTCGCTGCTGGCTTCTTTCCATTCTCCGCAGAACGGCAAGGTACTCGTGGATGGCGTGGACCTCTCGACAGTGCGGCTGGCGAGTTACCGCAGCCAGCTTGGAGTGGTGCTGCAGGACTCGTTTCTCTTCGACGGAACCATTTTCGAAAATGTCGCTTTCTCGCGCCCGCAGGCCAGCTACGAGAAGGTTCTGGAGGCTTGCCGAATCGCCCGCGTCGATGAGTTCGCCGAGAGCTTCGAGCGCGGCTATGAAACCATCATCGGCGAGCGCGGCGTAAAACTCAGCGGCGGCCAGCGCCAGCGCCTCTCCATCGCGCGTGCCATCCTGGCCGACCCTCGCATCCTTATTCTCGACGAAGCGACCTCCAGCCTCGATTCCGAATCCGAGGCCATCATCCAGAGCGGTCTCGCCTACCTGATGCGCGGCCGCACCACCTTCGTCATCGCTCACCGGCTCTCAACCATCCGCCGCGCCGATCAGATTCTCGTCGTCGAGGCGGGACTCATCGTGGAGCGCGGCACCCACGCCAATCTGCTGATGCGTGAGGGACGCTACTACGACCTCTACACCCGCCAGCACGGGCTAGAGGAAAACCTCTTCCTCGCTCCAGGCGAAGGCGATCCACGTTAAAACGTCCGCTCTCAGGCGGCGCACGTCCGCCGTCTTTTGGCGAACGTGGCCTCAGCCGGCTCAGTGCCCCACGACCTCGGTTGCAGGTTTCACTCCCCTCGGATGCGGCGCCTGCAGCTCAAGTGCACGAAAGAGCGCATCGGTGCGCGCCACTTCATCGGCTGCGCCGCTCTCCAGAATCGCAAAATTCTCCCGATCCGCGCGGTTCACGCCGTTCTGGTAGGTTCCCTGTGATTTGTGGGCTGCAATCATCCAGTTCACGATGATCTGGTAGTCAAGCGCGTTGTTAAAGCCAAACTTAATCGTGCGATCGGTCACAAAGGTCTGTGGCAGCACGCTGAAGGGATGCAGTGCGCTCTGGAAGCCTGTCCACGATGGCTGCGTCTCCGCCCCGCTCCGGCTCACCTGGCATCCCAGCACAACCGGCTTGCGAACCGCACTCTGCTGCACCGCATTCAACGCCGTGATGGTCGCCGCCTTGTGTCCACCATGGGTCTGCGGAGAGGGAAAGAGCGTGAATACAAAATCGTAGTTGCCCGCCGCAACGCGACGCTCCACCGCGGGAAGCACCACGCCCGGCTGCCAGTGTTGGTTTAGAACCTCTTCGATGTCCTGGGTGTTGCGCAGGTCGGGTTGGTCGAGGAAGAAGTGATTGGCGATGCCCAGAATTCGCCCCGCTTCCAGCAATTCGCGCTTGCGAATCTCCGGCAGCGCGGCCCGTCCGATGGCTTCGTCGGTGAGCGCAATACCGTAGTAGGATTCCGCCAGCAGTGAGTAGCGATACCCTCCCTCTCCATTCGTAATCACCAGTTGATCGACCGTGCCGCCAAGGTTGTGGGTGATCTCATAAACCGTAGCGGCAAAGCAGCCTTCGTCATCCGGATGCGCCACCACGATCAGCACGCGCGGCGCCGCCGTGGCGGAGGCCCCCGCGGGTGCCACGGCGGCGGGTGGCGCTGGCGTCGTTGCGGAAGGCGGTTGAGCAACCACCAGACCACTCAGCAGGAGAAAGATGATAACCGTACGCACAACCGCCCTAAGCGAATGCTTCATGACGCACTCCGAAACCGGATGAGATAAGCCGCGACTCTGAGTGTAGATGCAACCACCCCCTTGCAGGAAGAGGCGCACTTCTGTTTGGGCCTGCACCGCCGCAAGCTATATATTCGAGGCAATGCAGACGAGCCCACAACCAGGCGCCACCAACGGCAAGCCCACGCTGGTTCGCGGGCTGACCCTGTTGCCGGCCACAGCCTTGAACATGGTGGACATGATCGGCGTCGGACCGTTCACCACCCTGCCCTTGATGGTGGCGGCCATGCACGGCCCGCAGGCGATCTATGGCTGGATCGCAGGCGCCGTGCTGGCGCTCTCCGATGGCTTGATCTGGGCGGAACTTGGCGCGGCCATGCCACGCGCCGGAGGCTCGTACGAGTACCTGAAGGAAATTTACGGCCCGCGCCGAATGGGCCGTCTGCTCTCCTTTCTTTTCGTCTTTCAACTCATCTTCAGCGCGCCGGTCTCCATTGCCACCGGATGCATTGGACTGGCAGGCTATGCCGCGTATATCGCGCCCGCCCTGGCAAAAGTTTTCTGGCGCTCAACCGTCGCCTTCCCGCTGCTGGGAACCGTCACGCTGCCCATCGAGATCTCCGGCGCAACCCTGCTGGCGATGTTGTCCGCCGCCTTCGCCACTTTTCTCGTCTATCGGCGTATCGGCGGCGTGGGACGCATCTCAAAATTCCTCTGGGTAGGCGTACTCGCCACATTGGGTTTCGTGATCTACCTAGGCTTCTCGCACTTCCAGCGTAGCATCGCATTCCCGCCCGGCTGGAACACCTTGCCCGCCTCGGGCTTCAGCGCCGCCTTTGCCGGCGCGCTGCTCATCGCGCTCTACGATTACTGGGGCTACTACAACATCTGCTTCCTCGGCGAAGAGGTAGTCGATCCGCACAAAACCATTCCGCGCTCCATGCTGCTCTCCATCGCCGCCGTCGCTGTCCTTTACATCGCAATGAACATCAGCGTGCTGGGCGTGATGCCCGCACGCGAAATTGCCGCCATGGCCGGCAGCACAGCACAGAACTTTGTCGTGGCCAGAGCCGCCGAACTTGTTTACGGGCGCTGGGCCGGCACGCTGATTGCATTGCTGGTGATCTGGACTGCATTCGCCTCCGTCTTCTCGCTGCTGGCGGGCTACTCGCGAATCCCCTTTGCGGCCGCGCGCGATGGAAACTTCTTCTCCATCTTTCAGCGCGTCCACCCGCGCGATCACTTCCCCACCGCCAGCGTCCTGCTGCTTGGCTCGCTCGCTTGCCTCTTCTGTGTCTTCCAGCTTCGTGACCTGGTCAGCGCGCTGGTGGTGATCCGCATCCTTCTGCTCTTTCTCCTGCAGGCCGTGGGAGCGGTTATCTGGCGCATCACCAATCCCGCGCAGCCCCGCCCCTTCCGCATGTGGCTGTATCCCTTGCCGGTGCTCATCACCCTCGCTGGCTTCGCCCTGGTGCTGCTGGACAAACTTCCGCTGGTAGGGCGCGGACTGCTTTTTACCGGCCTCGGCGTCGTGGCTTTCCTGTTGCTCTCGATGCGCAAACGCCAGTGGCCCTTCCCCGCCCCACCCGGCTCTGCGAATGACAAACAGTGAATAATAAAACGCCGCTCCTTTCCGGGGAGCGGCGGCCAGTCACTTCAACAGCTCTATTACTGCGGCAAGGTGCCGGTGTAATAGAACAGGACATAGGCGGCAATAGCGCCGCTACTCGTTGGTACTCCGTAGGCTTTGACAAGAGTTCCAGCCGCCAGAGCATTCTGCACCGTGGCCAGTGTCGCCGGAATGGTCAGGTCTTCCTGCGTAACCGTCACGACTCCCCCGTTGTTATTCACCTGATACACCAGCGATGCACTGTTGGTAACATCGCTCAGATCCACTGTTACCGGCTGTGTCCCGCCCGTAACGCTCATGCCAAAGCTCAGGCCGTTGGTGATCGCTGCCGCTGCACTGGAAACCGTTCCCAGCGGAAGTGGCGTCGGTTCAAGCACCGCGAACTTGGCATACCAGTTCGCAGGGTTCGTAGTTGTGCCATCGCCCCAGTTTGCGTAGCTGACGCCCCAAACCTTTTGCACCGCGGTAGTGCCGCCAAAATTGGCGGAGTTGTTGGCTACGGTCACAAAGTCCGAGACCGCCGTAGCGCCGGTGTCAGCCAGGGTCGGGAAGGTGAAGTACCACCAGTCGAATCCAGTAATTGCATTACCGCTGGAATCCGTTCCATTGGCCGTAGTGCCGGCAATGTAGGGCAGCGTTCCGGTGTAGTCATCCATCGCGGTTGCAAAGTTGCGCGTGTAGGTAAAGTTGCTCGTGTTGGCTGCGGAGATCGAACCGTCATACCGCGCAATTTCGATGTCCACAGTATCGGCCGTTAGCGGCGATGCCAGCGGGTCCACCGCACTGACGTGAACCTTGAAGCCGCGCGGCAGATTGGGAAGTCCGCCCGGTGCTTCCGTCAAAGAAGGTCGTTCCAGTTCCAATCGGAGTTGCGTCCGCGGTCGCGCTCCACGGCGTGCGGAAGAAGAACTGCGTGCCCGACGCGATCTCGACGGGAACCGCCTGACCGTTTTCGTTCGTGACGCTCATCACGTTGGTGGTAGTGTTCACGTGCACCACGTGGCCTTCCGGACTGAGCCAGACCTTTTCGAAGCTCGTGCTCGCCCAGATGCGTACCGCAACCAAGGTTCCACCGGCCTGGTAGCGCGCCGCAATGCGCACGTACTTACCCGTGCCGTTGTTCAAAAGCATGGAAGCCACGCTGGAGAAATCCTTGATCGTCGTCTTGGTATGCGTATCCACGTCAATGAAATGCGTGCCGTTCGTCGCGTCGGCCAGAATATTCAAGCTGACTCCGCTGGCGATAGGAACCTCTCCCGAAACCGGCACAGGATAAGTCGCATAGTCCTTGGTGATCGTGATCGCGGTGTTATCGGACGAAACCGCGCTAACTTGCCCAAGCGTATGGCGCAATACCAGCCGCGTCAGATCGTGACGCGGATGATGACGCACCCAGGAGCCTTTGAAATTGATCGCCCATATCGGCGCGGCGGAAGTGGCCGGCCAGTGCTCCACAATAAACGCCGGGTGCTTCAGATCGAACTCAAGGTCGAGAGCATTCGTGCTGTTTGCAGTCACCGCAAGTGGATTTACCAATGTAATCGTAAGAGGAACGGTAAGGCTCCCCGTGCTTCCGCTCGCTCCCTTGATTTGAATATTGGAAGAAGGAACCGTAGTCCCTGCGGCAAGATCAAATCCAACTTCGGGATCGGCCGAGGAGACCAGGGTTACGTCGCCGGGGTTGGCGCTTAGCGTCAGATTGGCCTTCGTGTAGGTCCCCACCGGAACATTCGCGTTGCCGATAATTTCACCGAGTTGATCCAGCTGCACTAGGTTAATGAGAGGTGGAGTCGATGGCGCGGTAAAGATCGTTACGGGTGTTCCCCCGCCCTGCGGAACCAGCGAAACGCTCAGTACCTTGACGCCGATGGTTGCCCAATCCTCTGTCGCGTCGTCGCTTACCACAATCTGAACCGCTCCGGTGTTGGCTGGCGTGCCGGAGCCACTTGACGATGACGACGAACCACCGCCGCCGCAGCCGATAAACAATAGCGATAAGCCGAGTCCCACTCCTCCGAGGAGGTGAAGAGGCTTGAATTTCATGGATGTTCTCCCTTTTCAACGGTAGTCGCTCGCGCGATAAACTTACCAATTACGGAAGATGCTGAACATGTTGGCGGGCACCGCAAACTGGCTAAGTAAACGCTCCGCGTGCGGCTGTTCGGCGCTTCCACAACAGAGTTCCCGACTGCCATGTAGAAAACACGGCGTACGTGGGAAGAGTTGCGCAGAAAATATAAATTTTTCGTGACAATGCATTTTGTAATGCGAACATTCGGAGCGCAGCCCGCTTCGGAGTGAGGATGAGCGGCTTCTCGCCAAGGCCTTTGACCCAGCCGTGCCAAAAAAGAACTCCGCGACAAATTGAACTCGGCTCTGCCGGGGATATATACTTTCTCGCCATGCCACATATCGACAACCACAAGCCCGGTAGTTTCTGTTGGAACGAACTTTCCACCACGGACCAGAACGCCGCCAAGGCCTTCTACAACTCACTATTCGGATGGACCGCAAAAGACGAGCCCATGGGACCGGATAGCTTTTACACCATGTTCCTTCTGAAGAGCAGTGAGGTCGGAGCCGCCTGCACCCTGCAGCCCGATCAGCGAGCCGCAGGATTGCCTTCACGCTGGAAGCTATACATTGCAGTAGAAAATGCCGATGCCGCCGCGGAGCGCGCAGTTAAAGCCGGAGGCAAACTCATTGCGCCCGCCTTCGACGTAATGGATGCGGGACGCATGGCAGTCATTGAGGATCCGACCGGTGCAGTCTTCTCCGTCTGGCAGGCCCGCAAGAGCCACGGCTTTCAACTCGCCGGCGAGCCCGGCACCCATTGCTGGGCGGACTTGAACACACCCGATGCCGCGCGCGCCCGCCGGTTCTACACGGACGTCTTCGGCTGGAAGTTCATCGAGGACGCCGACACCGGCTACCTCCGCATTCAGAATGGCGATGCATTCATCGGTGGCGTGCCGCCCGTGCATCCCAATAACCCGCGCACGCCCGCTCACTGGTTGTCTTACACACTGGTCACCGATTGCTACGCCACCGCGGCCAAGGCAAAGCAACTTGGAGCCAAGCCCTGCCTCGAGCCCATGGCGATGAAAAACGTCGGACACGTCGCTATCCTCACCGACCCGCAAGGCGCTGCCTTTGCTCTCTATGAGCCCTTGCCGATCAAGGCTTAAACACCGCATCGCAAGGCGGGAGCCGCCGGCTTTCGCCTTGCACAGCGGCCTTCATAATCATCTTCTTCGATTTCGATGGATCGAACAGCGATCGCGCACCTACTGCGATTCGTAGGCAATCTCGGCCAGCACGTCTTCCGGCGCAACCTGGACCTCCAGCGATCCTTCCTGCGGCAGCGTGTCGAGCGGCAGACGACCCCGGTAAAGCACAAAGCGAAGATTGAAGGTGTTACCCTGTTGCGCGCCCAGAAGCGCCATGGGCAGCTTAATCGCGAGGATTTTTCCCAGAACAACTTCAACGCCGTTTCGCTGGCTGGCGGAAGCAAGCACTTTGCCGCCCTTGCGCAGGTCCCATACGGTCAGCAGCCCCTGCGCAACAATCGCGTCCAGACGGAAGCTCCCTATCGCCTCCTCGCCATCACGCAACGCAAGCTGCAGCGT
Source organism: uncultured Acidobacteriota bacterium (assembly GCA_963800195.1). Lineage (GTDB taxonomy): Bacteria > Acidobacteriota > Terriglobia > Terriglobales > Acidobacteriaceae > TOLSYN. Next base: position 187,422 of record CAWCZZ010000006.1, on the reverse strand, counting down.
TAGCATCGTCTCGCCCTCCGGCAGCTTCGCGGCAAAATCCAGGCGCGCATACAGGTTCGCTTCGTCGATGCCGGCGTAGATCGACTTAAGAATGAAATCTCCGCCGTGCATGCTGCCGCCCCGCCGGTCGCTGGAGAACATGGCCGCGCCCATCCAGTCGAAATAGCTGCTGATCTGTCCGTCGATGGCAGGCCGCACATAGGCGGTCTGCGGCGCAAAGCTGGAGCGCACCAGGGCCGCTGAAATCGGCCGCGCCAGATGGTCCGGCGGAACTCCCCCCAACGCCGTGTACACATTGGAGAGATGCTTGCGGTACAGTTCGTCAAAGTCGCTATCGTTGGCCGAGTGATGTTCCGGGCCGTACCACCAGTTCCAGTCACTGCCTTCGGCAATCAACAGCTCTTCGTACGCCAGTTTGCGCTGGCCTTCCCTGGCGCGGCCTAAATTTTCGTCATAGTAGTCATGCGCCTGGCTCAAGTAGTCCCACGCCTTGTTATCCTCGGGAGCCCCGATCCAGACGTTGAAATTCGCATTGATCCAGGAGCCGGGAACCAGTCCCCGCAACTGGCCGAAGCTCTCCGGCTGCTGGCGCGCAATCGCCTCAGAGATCGTGACCGGCTCGATCTGCGGCTCCTTCTGCAGGCTGTCATAGAAACGCCTCAGGAAGTCGCGCCCATTATTTTCGTAGCCTTCCCACGCGTTTTCGCCGTCCATGATAATCGAGAGTACGGCATCGCGCCCGGATTCCAGCACCGGCCCAGCGGCCCGTTTTATGCTCTTCAGCAGGTGCGCCGCAGCCTCGCGAGCAGGCATTCCGGCATAGACAAAGCCCGGCAGATCGCTGATCCGGTGATCGCGAAACACCATGTTCATCGACTGGCCGGCGCCTTCCCAGCGGTAGATGTTGTAGAGCTTTTCGGCGCTGCTCTGCTCCAGGTTGCCATCGTTGTCGCGCCGCATCTCGTGGCCGATGCTGCGTCCCAGCACACCTTCATCGCTCGCCATCCACTGCACGCCCAACTGTGCCGCAATGCTCAGCGCCTCGTCGGAGACCGAGCCTTCACTCGGCCACATCCCCACCGGACGCACTCCAAAGACACGCTGGTGCGCATCCAGAGCCCGCCGGATCTGCGCCTCGGCGTCCTCCGGATGACGGAAGCGCTCGCTCGGCAGCGGCAGCCCAGGAGACGATTCGCGTCCTGCATTGGTGTCGCAAATCAGCGGAAGAATCGGATGATAGTAGGGAGTGGCTGACAACTCGACCGAGCCGCGCGCAGCCGCCTCGCGATAGGCCGGCAAAACGCTCTTCAAGATCTCGTGCTGCTTGCTCATCACAAAGCGCTGATCTTCCTCGCTGTAGCCCTGTCCTTTTTCGATCAGCGCCTGGATTGCCGGATCGCTCAGGTAATACTCGTCAAACCACGCAATCTGCGAGAGCACCTGCAGGTCGCGGTAATCGCGCTCAGAGAAGGTGATGGCGGCCTTGGCCGGCTCCGGCCCGGCGGCAAGCACCTGCTCATACAGACGGCGATAGCGCGGATAGCGCCCAATCATCCGCTCCCGGTTTGCCTGGAACAGATAGGTCAGCGCAAACTGCCGTTCATCCAGAGTGAGTTCCGCAGCCGGCTTCGCGGCAATTTCCCAGAACGGGTCCTTGAAAACGCCGGAATTGTAATCCTCGATCTGCGCAACCAGCGAAGGCACAATGTTGAAGTTCTGGTGAACCTGCGGAAACTCCTCCAGCAGCTTCACCATCCCGTAGTAATCCTTCAGCGCGTGCAGACGCACCCAGGGCATGCGGTATTCACCGCTGACCAGGTCCTTGTAGAAGGGCTGGTGCATGTGCCACAGAATCAGAAGCCGTAGTTTGCCTTGCGCCATCGAATGATAAGAATCCGGAAGTGTTCGAAAGAACCTGACTAGGATAGCAGCCCGGAGGCATTGCGGTCATGCTAGACTCTCGAAAGAACTCAGTCTTGACGAAGGTGCCTGGGCCGGTCGCGCCGTGAAGATTTTTTCGCGCTACATTCTTAGCGAAGTTGTGCAGCACGCCGCCATCGGCGTGTCTCTGTTCACCTTCGTAATTTTCATGCGCGACCTCGGGCGCCTGCTTGAAATCGTCGTTCGCAACAGCGCTCCTCTGCCCAGTGTCGCCGAGCTTTTCCTGCTCACCCTTCCCGTCGCCTGCACCATCACCATTCCCATGGGCCTGCTGGTCGGAATCCTCATCGGCCTCAGCCGTCTCGCCGCTGACAGCGAAGTCACCGCAATGCGCGCCAGCGGCCTCGGCGCCTGGATGTTTGTCCGCATCATCGCCATCTTTGCCGTCGCCACCTGGCTGCTGGCTATGGCCAACAGCATCTGGCTTGCGCCCATGTCCTCGGCGGCCCTCACCCGCCTGGAAAACAAGCTCCGGACTTCGCAGGCCTCCTTTGAGATCCAGCCCCGCGTCTTCTACGAAGACTTCAAGAACATTGTGCTCTACGTCGAGGACGTGCGCGCCGGCTCCAACGCCTCGCAGTGGCGTGGCGTCTTCCTCGCCGACGTAACCGACCCTTCCGCCCCCAAGATTACGCTGGCGCGAAGTGGTCTGATCATGTCTGAGGATCCCAACTCGATCCACATGCACCTCAACCAGGGCTCGCAGCAGCAGTTGCAGCCCCAGAACCCCGATCAGTACGAGATCTCCACCTTTGCGCAAACCGACTTGCCCATCGCCATTCCCCCCCCCGATGAAAGCAAGCAGGACCTGGTGCCGGTCAGCGAAATGAGCACCGCCGAGCTTTGGTACCGCGGACATCATCCCGAAGCCGAGACCTTCACCCCGCGCAACCCGCAGGACACTCCCGCCGCGCGCGCGCGATGGAATCTGGTCGAATTCCACCGCCGCCTTGCCCTTCCCACCTCATGCCTGGTTCTCGCCCTGGTCGGCATCCCGCTTGGCCTCTCGTCGAAAAAGGGTGGCAAGAGCATGGGCTTCGTGCTCACCATCGCCTTGGTCTTTCTCTACTATTTCATCTCCTTGACCGGCATTTCCCTCGGACGCAGCGGCAAAATTCCGCCCGGCGTCGGTGTCTGGGCGGCCAATTTGCTCTTCCTGCTCGCCGGAATGGTGCTGCTGCGCCGCGTCGAACGAACCGTCATCGATCTTGGATCGCTGCGCGGCCACTGGAATGCGTTTCGTGACCGCTTCATCAACAGGGAGGCCGAGGAACTACGCCCAGTTCGAGCCCCGCGCGCGACGCTCGGCGCTGTCCCATCCTCGCGCAGAAACCGCATCAGCAATCACTACCCGCTGCTCCTCGATGAGATGATCCTGCGCGACTTTGCCATGTACCTGGGCATGATCCTGGTCTCCTTCATCCTCCTCACCCTGGTCTTCACCTTCTTTGAACTGCTCGGCGACATCGTGCGCAATCATATTCCGTTCATCATGGTCGGCCAGTACATGCTCAATGTGACCCCTTCCATGATCTACATGATGACCCCGCTCAGCGTGCTGCTGGCGGTCCTCACCACCATCGGTCTGCTGCAGAAGGGCAATGAGATTACCGCGATGAAGGCCACCGGAACCAGCATCTACCGCGTGGTCTTCCCCGTCTGCGTCATCGCCGCAGCCATCAGCACGGGGCTGTTTTTCTTCGACCAGTTCTATATCCCGGCCGCCAATCAACGCCAGGAAACCATCCGCAACCTGATCAAGGGCAAGCCCGCGCAAACCTATCTCCGCCCCGACCGCAAGTGGATCTTCGGCGAGCACAACACCATTTATTACTATGAATTTTTTGATCCCGACCAGAACACCTTTGCCAACGTCACGGCCTTCGAATTCGATCCCAAAACCTTCGAACTAACCGGCCGCGTCCACGCCTCGCGCGCCCACTGGTCGGAGGAGTTGAAGAAGTGGATATTCGAGCAGGGCTGGGTACGCACCTTTCACGGTTCGGCAATTCAGAGCTTCCAGAAGTTCGACGCCGCAACCTTCCCAACTCTCATCGAGCCGCCTGGTTATTTCAAAAAGGAAGTGCGCCAGAGTTCGGAGATGAACTACCAGGAGCTGCGCGCCTATATCGCCGATCTGCAGCAGAGCGGCTTCGATGTGGTGCGCCTGCGCGTGCAACTGCAAAAAAAGTTTGCCTATCCGCTGATCACCCTCGTGATGGCCATCCTCGCCGTTCCCTTCTCGCTCTCTCCCGGACGCAAAGGTGCGCTCACCGGCATCGCCGTCGCCCTCAGCGTGGCCATTATTTACTTCGTCGCCTCCGGACTCTTCGAGGCCATGGGCAACGCCAGCCAACTCCCCGCCGCCATGGCCGCCTGGGCACCCGACCTCATCTTCGGACTTCTCGGCGGATACCTCCTCCTCAAGGTCCCAACCTAAGCACCCACGCCCCCCGTTCTCCCTGCTCTTGCTCTTGCCGCTCTTGCTCTTGCTGCTCTTGCTCTTGAACTCGATTTTGATTTTGATTTTTGAGGGGTCATCTTGAGCGCAGCGAAAGACCCCATCAATGTTCACATCTTCTGCGCTGCCTCAAGCTTTTCAACCCCCGATCGATTTCTCCCTTTGCTCCTATTCCAAGCTCGGGGTGTCCGCTCCCATGACTTGCCCTGCGACCACCGCTGCTACAATCGCATCTATATCGCAATTAATAGGTGACTGCCTTTGCAATTCTCCAAGCTCCGGCCCTTGCTCCCATACATGAAGAAGTACTGGAAGGGCTTCCTGGCCGGAAGCCTCTCCGTGCTCTGCACCAACGGAATCATGGTCCAGGCCCCTCGCCTGATGCAGCAGCATCTCGGACGACCTGCAGCCACGGCGTCAATCACGCCAAGTTGCTCACCTGGTGCTGGCTTCTGGTCGCCGTCGCCGCCGGCAAAGGAGTCTTTCAGTTTCTCACCCGCTGGATCGTCATCGGCATCTCGCGCGAGATTGAGTTCGACCTGCGCAACGATCTCTTCCGCCATCTCGAAGCCCTCGATTTCGGCTTCTACCAGCGCACCCGCACCGGCGACATCATGGCCCGCGCCACCAACGACCTCAACGCCGTGCGCATGTTGCTCGGCCCGGCCATCATGTATTCGGCCAACACCGTCGTATTCACCATCGCCGCGCTCTTCTTCATGATCCGCGTCAGTCCCCGGCTCACCCTCTGGGCCTTTCTGCCCTTGCCCATCGCCAGCATTCTCGTGCAGTATTTCGGCGCCCGCATTCACGAGCGTTTCGAGCGCATTCAAGCCAAGTTCAGCGACATCAGCGCCCGCGCCCAGGAGAACTTCTCCGGCGCGCGCCTCATCCGCGCCTACGCCCAGGAAGAGGCTGAAATCGCGCTCTTCGAGCGGGAGAACACCGACTACATCAACCGCTCCCTGCCCCTCGCGCGCCTCATGGGAATGTTGTGGCCCACCCTTGAGGTGATGCTCGGCTTCGCCCTCGTCATCGTCCTCTGGGTCGGCGGTCAGCGAAGTGCTCCAGGGCCGCATCACCCCCGGCCAGTTCGTCGAGTTCAACATGTACATGCTGATGCTCAGCTGGCCCATCATCGCCCTCGGCTGGGTCATCAACATCTTTCAGCGCGGCACCGCCTCCATGGAGCGCATTGACGAAATCATGCGCCAGAAGCCCACCATCGCCGACGATCCATCAATCATCACCGTCCCCGCCGACGCCGAGATTCGCGGCGAAATCGAGTTCCGCAATCTCTCCTTCGCCTATGACTTTCAGCCCGAGCAGCGCGATGCCGCGCTCTCCTCGTCGGTCGAAGCCCGGCGCCCCCGTCCTGCACAACGTAAATCTGCGAATCCCCGCCGGCACCAGCCTTGCCATCGTCGGCCCCACCGGCTCCGGCAAATCCACCCTGGTTTCGCTCATCCCGCGCATCGACGACGCCGCCCCCGGCTCGGTGCTGATCGACGGACGCCCCATCCGCGAGTATTCCCTCGACACCCTCCGCCGCAAGATCGGATTCGTCCCCCAGGAAACCTTCCTCTTCAGCGCCACCATCCGCGAAAACATCGCCTTCGGCGTGGAGGACGCAACCGCCGCGCAGGTACGCTGGGCGGCCGAGATCTCACAGCATTGCCGAGGACGTAGAGGATTTTCCCGAAAAGTACGAAACCATGGTCGGCGAGCGCGGCCTCACTCTCTCCGGAGGCCAGAAGCAGCGCACCGCCATTGCCCGCGCCGTCATCCGCGAGCCGCGCATCCTCGTTCTCGATGACGCCCTCGCCAGCGTCGATACCCACACCGAAGATCAGATCCTCAACGGCCTGCGCGAGGTCATGCAGGGACGCACCACCATCTTCATCTCGCACCGCGTCTCCACCGTGCGCAACGCCGACCGCATCGCCGTCCTGCACCACGGCCACATCGTCGAATACGGCACCCACGACGAACTCCTCGCCCTCAACGGCTACTACACCGATCTGCACGACAAGCAATTGCTGGAAGAAGAACTCGAGACCGCCTAGCGCAGCCATCCGTTCCGCCATTCAAGCCTTTCGTTTGGGTTCACCGTGCAGTTGATCTTGCTCTTGCCTCTATTGTTCTGCTCTTGATTTTGATACTGTTCTGCTATCGATTTGAAGGGTCATTCTGAGCGAAGCGAAGAACCCCCGCCCAGCTCAAACCTCCCGTGCCGTCCATAAGTTTAACCATCTCGCACCGCGTCTCCGCCGCCCGCATCGCCGTCCCGCACCACGGCCACATCGTCGAATACGGAACCCACGACGGACTCCTCGCCCTCAATCGCTATTGCTGGAAGAAGAACTCGACGACCTCCTAGCCTTGCGCTATAGCGTGCACAGCAGTTAATCGGCGAGCCGCCGCTGGTTTTCGAAAAGATGTGCGAGTGGCAGCTCCAAACACAAAGCCGCCAACGTGAGCTGCGTAAGCCACTGCCCGTCTGAACCGCCGATTCCGCGCCGGCGTTAAAGAGTTGGATGAGAAACCAAAACCCAATCAGAAGGGCGGCCGGGACCATGTGATGCGTACGAAGACGAAGATCACCAGTCGCACGTCTGGTCGCGAGGATACGTCACCAAAAATGCTCCCATCACCGCCGAATTGCCCCGCTGGCACCAAGGTTGGGAAGCGTGGAATGAGGGCTGATGGCAATCTGCGCCAGCATCGCCACCACGCCGCCGGTAAGGTAAAACACCAGATAGCGCAGCCGATCCATCGAGTCTTCAATCTCGGGGCCAAATGCCATAAGAACACCATGTTTCCCAGAATGTGCGACCAGCTCCCGTGCAGGAACGTGGCTGTCAGAATGGTGATCCAGCCATGCCCGGCAGTGATGTTTGCCGCGACGGCGGTCCACCGCAACACGAATGCATCGCCACCTCTCAGTTCAAGCACAAAAACGAAGAAGTTCGTGAGAATGATGCGATGGTAGTGATGGGAAATGCACCGGGCGTCGAGATGCATCGCTTAACGGGATCAGTCCGCCCAGCGCCGTCCTCCAGCTTCTTACCTGTACAAACCAGTGCCCTGGGCGGCAATGGAAAACCAAGCCGCTCTCTCACACTGGTATACTTCACGCCGACCGTAGCGAAACCGCGCGACAGCCGGCGCGTGGCATTATTAGGAATTGACCGCCGATGATGTTGCATCTGCCCAATAAGCGGCTTCCACGATTCATGCGGCGGCGCGAAGGTCGTCGGCGGCCGCCCGGGCAAGGGCAGCATCGACAACCGCATACTCGGCTTGATCGAGGATGTAAACAGCAAAGGCGATGGCATTCGCCGCATCGTCTTCCGCGTCCTGCGCTCGGCGTTCGGCCCTGTTCACGTCCCGCTCCGCCTTTCGTTCCTGGAGCTTTGTGCGCGTGGCCGTGAGGCGCTCTTCGATCCGATTTTCGAGATCGGCCCATCCGGAGCGGACGTTCTCCTTGGCATCGAGCCGAGGTCTCGATCTTCTGCCCAGCGGATTGAATATCGGAATTCAGTTGTACAAGACGACGCTGAGCTCCGCCTGATTTTTTCGGCTCGCTGCGGACGCGGAATCTTCGATCTTTTTAACGCGTTGGGCAAGATCCTGAAGCTGTTCAGATAAGGGTTTCATGAGAGAGCTCCTTCAAATATGTTGGTTTTTTTATGTTTGGCTTCGGCAAGTCACGCCTGCAAGCAGATAGTTGGCAAACTGAGGACACGGATGCGAAAAAGCATCGTTCGAGATGCCGTCGGCTCAGAGTTGGTTCAGCTCCAACTCTGGGGCTCGCGTGTCTCGGCAGGTTTCGAGAGTCTCGAGCACTGTTCAGGATTTCCTAAGCAACCGATGTTGGGGTGGAAGCCGCGTCAAAACCCTTTAAGCCTTGAGAAGTAGCATCCCCGAAAACATGATAGGAAAACTAGCCTGCCAGTTCCTTGGCGCGAGCGAAGACAGCTTCGAACATGCTGGCCGTGAGTTTTCCGGTAGCGGTGTTCTGGTTGGAGGGATGGTAAGAAGCGAGCAGAGTGATGGAGTTGGGCATGGCGTACTCTGCGGCGTGGGCAAAGGTATAGCGGGATTTGTGCCCGATGATCTGCCGTTGGCGGAGCGAACCGAGATAGGCGTCGAAGGCGAATTTGCCGAGGGCTACGACGACTTTGACGTGCGGCAAGGCGGCGAGTTCGCGGACGGTGTATTCGGCGCAGTTGGCGAGCTCGGAGGGGAGCGGTTTGTTGTCGGGCGGAGCGCAGCGGACGGCAGCGGTGATCCAGAGATTGTGGAGGGTAAGGCCATCGTCGAGGCCAACGGCGACGGGCTGGGAGGCGAAGCCGAGGCGGTGCAGGATGGGGTACATGAAATTGCCGGAGGCATCTCCGGTGAAGGGACGGCCGGTGCGGTTGCTGCCGTGAGCTCCGGGGGCGAGGCCGAAGGCGAGAATGCGGGCGTTGGGGTCTCCGAAGCCGGGGACGGGACGCGCCCAGTAGGTGCAATCGAGGTAGGCACGGCGCTTCTCGGCCCCGATGCGCTGGCGGTATTCGACGAGGCGGGGACAACGTTCGCAGCGGATTACTTCACTGTGCAGGAGTTCGAGGGGAGTGGGGTGGTTCATCGGCGTGTCCCTGGGTTTTGCAACAGCAAGACATTCACCTATCCCGCGCCCTACCTCACCAGCAGCACTTCCCTGATATTCTCTTTACCCAGAAAGAACTTAATCGAAGTGTAGTCTCTGAAGAGGTTTTCCACGTGCCTGTTCTGGAAGACGCGCTGCAACTGGAAGTGCGGCCCTTGCTGCAACTCCAGCGCCTGCTCGTTCTTGATGTGGTAACGGTAGTATGGCGCTTCCGCACCCGCATCGCGCGTATGGAAGAAGGCCAGCAGCGCACCACGCGGCTTGGTGATCTGGTAAATGCGCTCCACCACCGGCTTCACCAGCGGCTCGGGAAGATAATCGCAAAGGTCCCACATCAGCACCGCATCAAACGACTCCGCTTCGTACTGCAAATCCTCGGCCAGAAAGCGCACCACATCCACCGCGTTGCCGTCTTCTTCCGGCCCGGCAATCACCAGCCGCTCGGCATTGGCCGCCGCCAGCACGTCCTCGTTGTAAGCCCTGTGACCTAGCCCTGTAATGAATTGAATATTGCTGCTTGAGGTTGGGCCGAGATCCAGCACCCTCTGTCCGTCAGGCCGCAGAATGGCCCCGGTGAAGTGGTGGAAACCCGTCGAACGTCGTGGGATGCGGGCTGCGCCGTTGCCTGGCGCGGGCGGTGCCTGCGTACCGCCGCCGAATAGATTGCGAAATAAACCCAATGGAGACCTGGCCAGTGTTGGCGAACGTAGGGCCGGCACCTCGCGCGCCGGTCCCTGCTCTCATTCTACTTCTTTTCTGCCGATGCCGATGTACTCGCAAGTGGGGTGTCGCGCGTGATCGCCGCCGCAGCGGCCTGCACCGCTGGACGCGTAACCTCCACCTTTGTCTCGGCCTTGCGGATATCGATCGAGCCCTTGAAGAAGGCCCCATCTTCAATCACGATGCGCTGCGTATTGATGTCGCCGTTCAGGATCGCCGATTTCTTCAACTCGACCTTGTCCGTTCCCGCCACGTTCCCATCCACTTTGCCGTGAATCACCACATCCTTGGCCTGAACATTGGCGCGCACCCGTCCATTGGGTCCAATCACCAGGTTATGGTTGTGCAGGTCGATATTGCCCTCGACCTCGCCATCAAGATAGAGATCCTCACTTCCAGACAGTTCTCCCCGGATGATGACAGACTTGCCGATATGGGCAACGTCGGCGCGATAATTATCCATTCTTGGCGTCTCCATGGTGCGGGTTGGGGCCGCGGCTGGAACCACAGGTGCCGGCGGCTGCGGGTTGGGAGAAGTCAACGGCTTCTCGTCTTCTCTGCGTGATTTCCACATGGGAACACTCCAGTATATTATTCAGCTTCAGACGGCCGTTAAACTCGCAGCCGCCCTGCGCTATCCCTTTGGAATAGCAGAATCTTTGGCTCAGACGAATATAACCAACCCTCGCAGCCGGCGGCAACGCTCGCAGAGCCATTCCTCTTCCATTTTACGCCAAGACAAGGCCAAGCCATCTTCCCATTCGCGCCCCATCTTCCGAAACCCGCTACATGCGGTTGCAACAGCACGCCCCTATCTGCTTCTAATTAAGTAGCATGCGAATCTTCGCGGCATTGCTATGACTGGTCGATCGCCCTCTTTCCGCACCTCTCGAATGCTGATACTCGCCTTGGCCTGCGTGCTCTTCGGCTCCCTCGCCTTGCCGGCTCTGCCGCAACCGAGCAGCCACTGCTCTCTCATGGAGCTGGTACGTGCCAGCCACCCAGAACGAATTGAACGACGACTCTCACTCCCATCTCTTCGCCTGGATGGAGCGTAAAAAACAGGCACACGATACTCTGGTCGAACGCGACGTGGCCACTCCCCAAGGCACCCTCAGCCGCGTCCTGCTCATCAACGGCAAGCCTCTCACTCCAGCCCAGCAGAGCGAGGAGGAACAGCGCGAGCGTAAGATGCGGGACCCGGCACAGATGCGCCGCAGACTGAAAGACCAGCAGGAAGATGACGAGCGCACCCGCAAAATGCTCTCCGCCATCCCTGATGCCTTTGACTTCCAGCTTCTCGGCAGCTCTATTGCGCCCAATGGCCACAAGCTCGTGCGCGTTAAGTTCACTGCCCGCCCCGGCTTCAATCCGCCCACCCGCGAGTCTGCGGTCTTCACTGGAATGGAGGGTGAAATGCTCATCGACGAGAACGCCCGCCGTCTCATGAAAATCGACGGCACGCTCTTCAAGGAAGTGAATTTCGGCTGGGGAATTCTCGGCAAGCTCTACAAGGGCGGACGTTTCTTCGTCGAGAAGAGCTGAGATCTCGCCGAACCATTGGGACACCACCAAAATGGTTCTGCACTTCGAAGGCAAGGTGCTCATGGTTAAGTCCCTCCACATCGATGAGAAGAGACTGACTGGGACTTTCAGCCCGTGCCACCGATGTCGGTCGAGCAGGCCGTGAACTTCCTCGCCCACGATCAATCTTCGCAGAGCGCCGGCTTATCGCCGCCCTAGGCCCGGATGGTCTCCTTGCGCACCGTAAGGCGCTCGATCAAGTCTTCCCGGATCGCGTAGCCGCGTCCGGCCTCTTCGCTCACCGCAATCGTCCCCTGCGCGGAGACCGTAACTTCAGGCTCGATAATATCCTCGCGCCAGTAGCGCGCCGAGGCCGAAACGTCACCCGGCAGCGAAAAGCCAATCAGCGTGGAGAGAGCCAGGTTATGCGAGCGCCCGATCCCGCTCTCCAGCATTCCCCCGCACCACACCGGAACCTCAGCCGCCAGCGCCACATCGTGTACCCGAATCGCCTCGCTGAATCCTCCCACCCGTCCCAGCTTGATGTTCAGAATCCGGCAGGCCTTCAGCTCGATCGCCGCCAGCGCATGGCGTGCATTCAGAATCGATTCATCCAGGCACAGGCTCGTCTTCAACTCGCGCTGCAACAGCGCATGGAGATAAATCTCGTCGCTCCAAAGCGGCTGCTCAATCATCAACAGCCGGAACTGGTCGAACTGCTTGAGATGCTCCACATGATCCAGCGTGTACGAGCTGTTGGCATCGCAGGAGAGCAGAATTTCCGGCCACTGCGCGCGAATCTTCTCCAGCACCTCCAGGTCCCACCCCGGCTTCACCTTCACCTTGATGCGCTGATATCCGGCCGCAACCTCGGTCGCAATTTTCTCCAGCAGTTGCTCGTGCGAGTCCTGAATGCCAATCGAAACTCCCGCCGCCAGCTCCTTGCGCGTGCCGCCCACCAGCTTCCATAGCGGAAGCCGCTTCGCCTGCGCCTCGGCGTCCCACACCGCATTTTCCAATGCGGCCTTCGCCATGCGATTCCCCCGCACCCCAGGCATGCGAAAGGCCGCCTCGCGTCCACTCTCCAACACTCTTCCCGCCAACCCCGGCGCCAAATATTCCCGTAACACATACCACGCCGTATCCGTTGACTCTTCGCAATAAAATGGATGCTCGCCCGCCGTGCATTCTCCCCATCCATCCACGCCCTCGCAATGAACGGTCACCAACAGAATCCGGCGCTCCGAGGTACGCCCGAAACTGGTCTCGAAAAAATGAACCAGCGGCATGCGAATTTCGCGCAAGGTAATCGCTTCGACTTTCATAATGCGTGCCAACGTATCAGAGCCGAGCTCACCGCGCAACCCGGCACGCCTCATGCAGCCGTCAGGTTTATCTCCAACTCATCCCGCTTCCAGTGCGCCAGCGTGGCCGCAGCCTCATACGTGCTCTGCAAAAACTCCAACAGCGCTTGCTCCGGCTGCTCCATCCGCCTCACCTGCTCGTACATCAAAATGAATTCCTTCAGCTCCGGGTGATAGAACGCGCCCTCCGGAAGCACTCGTTGCTTCCCCAGTCCTTCCGGCTCCGGCGCGGCGTAGCAGTAGAACGCGGGCCCGTCCACGCCCGACCCTCCCGGCCACCATCCCGCGCTGATCACCTCATGCGAGTAAGCTTCGCGCGTGATCGGGTCTGCACCCGGACGCTCCGGGGCCCGCCGCCCCGAAAATCTCGTCACTGCCAGATCGAAGCTCCCCCAGAAAAACTGCACTGGGCTGTTCTTCCCCAAAAAACGCGCGCGAAACTGCTTGAACACCGCATCGCAGGAGACCAGAATGCGCCAGAAGCGATGCGCCGCATCCGCGTCGTAAGCGCGATAAAGATGGTCCTCCGCAAACGGAATCGGGTTCGCAATTTCAACCGGCTTGGCATAAATCGTGACATCAATTCCCATCGTGCGCAGAGCGGCCATGAACTCCGCATAAAACTCCGCAACCGTGCGCGGCACCAGTTCCAGCCCATGACGCACACCGTCAGAGCGGTCGATCAGCAGCGCGTGATCGACAAAATCGAACTGGATTTCAAAGACAAAGTTCCCATAAGGGATGGGTGACGTCGTTAAACCACGGGCATTGACGTACAGCGGCACGTTCCACCAGTGGTTCGTATTCGGCGTAAGTTCCAGCCGGACTTTGCCCACCATTTGCGTCCACATGTGAAGGTTGTGATAGGTCTCCTGCCACTCCTGCAGAGGCAGTGCGGGCCAAACCTCAGAACGAGAGATGGGCTGAATGCGCGCGACATTCTTCTTGCTATCCATGGTGGTGCTCCAGTCGGAGAGTGTGAGCAGCCCGCACACTGGGGATACACGGACAACTCCTCCATATCAGATGCTTTTCTGCACCACCATTAACGTCTGATCGTCAAACACCGGCTCGCTTCCCAAGTACGATTCCAGATCACGAACACAGCTCGCCACGATTTCCGCCGGAGCTCTCCCTGCGCTCTTCAACGCCGCCTCCGCAAGGCGCTCATAGCCATAATCCTCGTCATTCTTCCGCGCCTCCGAAATGCCGTCGCTGAACAGAACCAGCGAACTCCCCGGCGCAACTTCAAACGCTGAAGTCGTGAACTTCTGCTCGCTGAACAGTCCAATCGGCAACCCCTGCGAATCCACCTGATGCACCCCATCCCCATCCTGTGTCACAAGCAGAGCAGGCACGTGTCCGGCGTTGCACAATTCCAGCGCGCCCTCGGCAACGGCGCGCCCGCATATCAGCGTTGCGAACTGCGTTGGCAAGGTGCTTTCCGCAAAGATGCGATTGGCCCGCCCCACCAACTCTGCAAGCGGCAGCCCCAGCGGAATCAGCGCGCGGAAGATCGCGCTCAGGTTTGACATCAGCATCGAAGCCGCAACGCCCTTGCCCGCCACGTCACCCACCATGAAGTACAACTGCTCGTCCTCGCCGATGATCAGATCGCAGTAATCTCCGCTTACCACGCCCAGCGGTTTGTAGTGATACGCAACCTCCCAGCCATCGCAGCGAAAATCGGCTTTGGGCAGCAGCCGCGCCTGTATTTGCGCTGCCAGTTCAAGGTCTTTCTCCAGCGCATCCTGCTCTTTGGGCCCAAGGTGGTCGAGGCAGAAGCGTACCAGCGGGTTGGACAGCACACGCTCTTCTTCCACCGACTCGTGACACTTTTCGCAAATGCCATACGAGCCGCCTTCAAGCCGGTCCAGCGCTGCGTCCACCTCGTGCAGCAGATGCACATACTGCGCTCCGTCAGCCAAGGCCGCGGCCTCTGCGAGGATTTCTCTGCGATGCTCCAGTTGGTGACGAAGTGCAAGGTGCAGTGGATCAAGTACGCGTGGGAATTGCCCAAGTGAGTCTCTGGCAGCCATCATCGTCTCCTCTGTCTCCCGGTTCAGATGTCTTGCTGCGAAGCCCGGATTCTGCAAATATTCACCGTATAGACTCCATTCGGAGTAGTGGAGTGTGAGAGGTGGATTGTGAGGGGTCACCCTGAACGAAGTGAAGGGCCCCAGCGCTGCGCAAGTCTTCACGCCGCCTCAAAGCACTTCGGCCAACAAACGATTTTTCTTTTGCTTTCGCCTGCAACACCTTCTACAGAACCGTCCTAAAATAGAGTCTCTGCTTGGAGCGCTCTGCGAGGAACGCCTTGAAACTTGAAATCGTACAAACCGGAGAGCCCGTACTAAGGCAAATTGCGCGGCCCGTTCGCCCCGATGAGATCGCGAGCGCCGCACTTCCAGCAGACCATCGCCGATATGCTTGAGACCCTGCGCCAGGCGCCCGGTGTGGGCCTCGCCGCGCCGCAGGTCGGTCTCGGCCTGCAGCTTGCCATCATCGAGGATCGCGCCGAATACCAGAGCTCGTGGACGCCCGAACAGCTACACGCTCGCGGACGCGTGCCGGTAAGCTTTCACGTGCTCATCAACCCTGAGCTGGAAATCGATCCCGCGGCTCAGGTCGAATTCTTCGAAGGCTGCCTCAGTGTAGCTGGCTACACCGCCGACGTTCCGCGCTACAGCCGCGTGCGCGTGCGCTACCTTGATGAACGTGGCGAAAAACAGTTCGTCGAAGCCCAGGGCTGGTATGCCCGCATCCTGCAGCATGAGATCGATCACCTCAGCGGCACTCTCTACGTCGATCGCATGAAGCCACGCACCTTCATGTCAGTCAAGAATTACCTCGACCGCTGGCGCAACGCCGAAGACGAAGCCCGCCGCATCTTCGGCTGACCGCCAACGCTGACGCGCCTACCACCCAGCCTCGTTCCACCGCCCCAGCAGAAATCGCCCGTCCCCGCTGGCCGCACGCTCATAGCCCACCACGCTGAGTCCGTCCGCAAAATATTTCTGCAGCAGCTCGCGAGTGCGCCGCTGCACCTCGGCCGCGCGCGTCCGCGTCTCCGCCTGCGACTTCCACTCGTAAATCTCCGCCGGGATCTCAACCCGCTCCGCAACCTCCGCCGCCGGACGCTTCCCCGAAGTTATCGTCTGCTCCACTCGCGACGAGCGCAGCCACCACTCCGCCACCAGTCGGTCGGTCGGCAGTCCGCCCTGCAACGGAGAAGACGTCACTCCATACTGATTCACCACATAGCGCCGCGCCACCGCCCCCAGCTTCTCCACATTGAAAAATGCGTTCTTGATCTCCAGCGGATCGAAGGTCCACTCGATCAGCTCATAGCCCTCGCTCATCGCCAACTCCCGCTGAAACAGCTTCATCTGCCGTCCTAATCCCGAGTTGCGCAGCGCTTCCTTCACCGCCAGCATATGCGAATGAATATAGGCATGCCCCTCGCGCACTGCCGGCAATCCAAAGACGAACGCCACCAGCGTCGCGCCGTTGTACGCGCCCAGCACGTGACCTCCGATCTTCTCTCCCACCACAAAGAGCCGCGTCGGCATCAGCTCAATGTCCTCGAATCCCCAGACTTCCTTCTGCAGCGCCACAATCTGCCGGAACTCGCCCACCGCATGGCAAGTGCGAATCACCAGCCCGCCCCAGCTTTTTTCCGACGTGTGCAGCCAAGCCCGTCGCCCTCCATGATCCCCCATCAACCGCGCGCCACCAACCCACCTCACCCGAGATGGTGCGCCCACATCTGCTGAATGCGGCATATGTGGAATCTCGGTGGCCCACGTCCACTCAGCGCCCGTACGCCTCAGTGATTGCTCGCAGCCTTCGCACCAGTTCGGGACGCAGTTGTGCCCGCTCGTAGCGCCATCTCCAGTTGCCGCCCATCCGCCCCGGAATATTCATCCGCGCCGCGCTGCCCAGTCCCAGCACATCCTGCATCGGAATCAGCACGGTATCGGCCACCGAAGCCATCAGCGTGCGAATCATCGCCCACTGGATGGGTTCGCCGCGCAGATTCAGGTATGCGCTGGCGAACTCGCGCTCGCGCAGCAGGTCCTTTTCGCTGCGCGTCGAATTGCCCACTCCGCCCGCCCACCAGCCCACAGTTGTGTCATTGTCATGCCCTCCGGTGTAAGCCACCAGGTTGCGCTCGTAATTGTGCGGACGAAAGCTCGGTCCCTGCGGATCGGTCCCAAAAGCAAATTGCAGTATCGCCATCCCCGGATAATCAAATCGCCTGCGAATCGCCTCAACCTCCGGCGTGATAACACCCAGATTCTCAGCCACAATCGGCAGCGCGCCGAACTCCCGCTCCAGCGCCTCGAACAGCTCCATCCCCGGCCCCTTGACCCAGACGCCATTGACCGCCGTCTTCTCACCCGCCGGAATCTCGAAGTACGCCTCAAAGCCCCGGAAATGGTCGATGCGCACCGCGTCGAAGAGCTGCATCACCCCGCGCAATCGCGCAATCCACCAGCGGAATCCATCCTCCCGCATGCGCTCCCAGCGATAGATCGGATTGCCCCACAACTGTCCCGTCGCGCTGAAGTAATCCGGCGGAACTCCCGAAACCTTCAGCGGATTCCCCCGCTCGTCCAGCCAGAACAGCTCCGGTGCCGTCCACACATCCACACTGTCATGCGCCACGTAGATCGGCAGATCCCCCACAATGCGGATGCCGCGCTCGCGGCACGCCTCGCGCAGCGCTCCCCATTGCCGGAAGAACTCAAACTGATAGAACTTGTGGGCCGCAATCTCTTCGGCCAGCCGCTCACTCCAACGTGCCAGGGCCGCAGGCTTGCGCGCTGCCAGCTCAGGCTCCCATCCCGTCCAGGCAAGCCCACCGTGCGCATCCTTGGCTGCCGCAAACAGCGCATAGTCTTCCAGCCACGCCGACTGCTCCACGCAAAACTTTTCGTACTCCCTCTTACTTTCCCCCGCGCAATCCCCCGCATCGCCCAGCGCCGCAAAAAATCGTTCCGCGGCCTTCCGCAGCTTCGCCCGCCGGAAGGCAATCACCTTGCCGTAATCGATGGATGTAGTCGGCAGCTCAGGCACCGCAGCAAGGTCGTCGCAATTCAGCCACCCCTGCTCCACCAGCAGCTCTAAGCTAATCAGCAACGGATTGCCGGCAAACGCCGACAGACATTGATAAGGTGAATCCGCGAAGCCCGTCGGGTTCAGCGGCAGCACCTGCCAAATCTTCTGCCCCGCGTCGGATAAAAATTCGATGAACGAACGTGCCTCCGCCCCCAGGTCGCCGGCCCCGTAGGGCCCTGGCAGCGAGGTCGGATGCAGCAACACTCCGGAACTGCGCTCAAATCTCATCGGCTAGAAACACTACCCGCAACACCATTGCCCGCGCAAGCGCCGCCAACCCTGAAAACGGCGAAGATACACGCGAGACTTTGAAGCCCTGTCGTCGTCAGTTTCCAATTGCCGGCGGCTCAGGAGCCGTTTGCTCTGCGGACGCTTCGGCTTTTCTCGACCCTAATCCCTCAGGAACCCCCGTGTCTGCCGAACCTCCAATACAATCATCGCCGGGGCCTCGCCGAGCTTTTGCTTAGGCGCAAGTCGCCCAGGAGGAGTTTATGCAAGATCAAATTAAGCGCTGGCTCTTTGATCCGACATTGGAAAAGATCCTTGCGGCATTGATCGGCGTTGGCATCGTCTATCTAATCGGCCGGCTGATGCAGCGCTCTGTCAACAGGCACGCAACTGATCCAGATACTCGATACCGAGCGCGGAAGCTCGTTACCTTCAGTGGATATGTTATTTCCCTCGTCGTGATAGCTTCGGTGTTCAGTGATCGTCTGCCCAACCTCACGGTCGCCTTCGGTGTCGCAGGCGCGGGAATAGCCTTTGCCCTGCAGGATGTTATCGCCAGCGTGGCTGGCTGGCTGGCGGTGACTTTCGGCAGCTTGTATTCTCCCGGCGATCGCGTGCAGTTGGGCGCAATAAAGGGAGATGTGATCGATGTCGGCATTCTGAGAACCACACTCATGGAACTGGGTCAGTGGGTGAATGGAGATAACTACAACGGCCGCATCGTGCGGGTCGCCAATAGCTTCGTTCTCAAAGAGCCGGTGTACAACTACTCGGCGGATTTTCCTTTTCTCTGGGACGAGATCACGCTGCCGGTCCGCTACGGGTCGAACTGGGAGTACACAAGAAAAATTTTGGAGCAAACTGTAAACGAGATGAGTGGGGGCTATGTTATTGAATCGCACGCTGCCTGGCAAAAGGCGGTCTATAAGTACCGCTTGGAAGAGGCCAGGATCGAACCGACAATCACTCTCGCGGCCAACGACAACTGGATTGAGTTTACGGCGCGCTACATCGTCGATTACCGGAAACGCCGGTTTGTGAAAGATCGCATCTTCACTCGATTCTTAGAGGAAGTGGACAAGTCCAACAATCAGATTCGTATGGCTTCAACGACGGTTGAAGTCGTCAACCTGCCTCGGCTGGACATCCAATTCGCGGCGGGCAAAGGCACAGTCGATCCACAATATCTCCCTTAACGCAACCGGAGTACCAGTTTCAGTGCTGGAAGTGACCGAGCTGCTCTGATCGTGAAACGCCGGCGCTTATCCCGTCCGACCGGCAGGCCCTACCGGCCTCTGAGGGGGCATACGGCGGTATTGCTCGCACTGCTGCTCACTCTTCCTTCTTCGCATCCTGCCAATGCTCTTCCATCTCCTCCAACGAAACTTCCTCCATCCGCTTCCCTGCTCTGCTCAATCGCCCTTCCATGTGCCCAAAGCGCCGCCGGAACTTCCGGTTCGTCTTGCGCAGCGCCGACTCCGGATCGACCTCCAGATAGCGCGCCAGATTCACCACCGTAAACAGCAGGTCCCCCACCTCGTCCTGCAAGCGCCCCTGCAGCTCCTCCGGAACCGCACTCCCGCGCGCTCCCGCCACGCCTCGGCCCACCGGCCGCGGCCCCGGCGCCGGAATCCGCTCCACCTCGCGCCGCAACTCCCCAGCCTCCTCATGGAGTTTGTCGAAAATCCCCTCGATCGACGGCCAGTCGAAGCCCACGTGCGCAGCCTTGTTCGAAAGCTTCAACCCTTCCAGCAGCGCCGGCATCGCCGTGGAAACCGATTCCAGCAGCGGCTTTGCCCCACCATCCGCCGCACTCTCCGCCCCCGCCTTCAGCGCTCGCTCCTGCGTCTTGATTGCCTCCCAGTTCTTCAGCACCTCTGCGGAAGTCTCTGCCTCCACATCGCCAAATACGTGCGGATGCCGCCGCACCAGTTTGTCGCTCAAAATCTCCAGCACGTTGTCGATCGAGAAATGCCCCTGCTCCTCCGCCATCTCGGCGTAAAAAAGCACCTGCAGCAGCAGGTCACCCAGCTCGCCCGGCAGCTCCTCCCAGTCGCGATTCTCAATCGCCTCCAGGACCTCATAGGTCTCCTCGATCGTATATTTCTTGATGCTCTCGAAGGTCTGTTCGCGGTCCCACGGGCATCCGCCGGGGGCGCGCAGCCGATGCATGATCTCCACCGCACGTTCAAAACGCTGGCCAGTTGTCATGCCTACCAGTTTCCACGCGCTGGCCGGTAACTGGCAAGTTCGCTCGTCCAGAGTTTCTCCTTCGCCAGCCGTCCCATGCTGCTCCACCTGCATCTAATCTCCGTTATGGCAAGTCCCCCCGCGCGCGCTCCCTTGCCTGAGCGCGTCGACATCATCATCCTCGGTGGCGGAATCAATGGCGTGGCCCTCGCCCGTGAATGTGCCCAGGCGCGCAAGTCCGTGCTTCTCGTCGAACGCGACGATTTCGCCTCCGGCACCACCAGCCGCAGCAACCGCATCGTCGACAGCGGCCTTCATTTCCCACTTGAGCTATCCTCGCCCATTGCGATTCGCGAGTCCGTGCGCGGCTCTGCCGCCTTGCTGCGCGAGCAGCCCCACCTCGTGCATCCGCTCGATGCCGCCTTCGCCGACGGCTCCGGCTCGCGCTACTCTGCCTTGCAGAATCGCCTGGCCCTGCGGCTCTATCGCGAGTTCGCAAACCTTTCCCCCGCCACTTCCGGCACAGAGATCGAATCCCTAGGCGCCTCGCTTGACGCCGCGCGCCGCTGGGCTCTCTATCCCTGGCAGGATGCGCAATGTGAGTTCCCCGAGCGCCTAGTAGCCGACTGGCTCCGCGACGCCTGCGCTGCCGGGGCCATCGCCCGCAATCACGCCACCGTGCTCGCCATCCGCACCTCTGAGGGACACGTCCGCGGCGTCCTCCTGCGCGACGGCATTACCCAAGAAGAAAGTTATGTGGAAAGCGAGTGGGTCATCAACGCCA
This sequence comes from uncultured Acidobacteriota bacterium, assembly GCA_963800195.1. Taxonomy (GTDB): domain Bacteria; phylum Acidobacteriota; class Terriglobia; order Terriglobales; family Acidobacteriaceae; genus TOLSYN. The sequence continues at coordinate 166,429 of CAWCZZ010000006.1, read as the reverse complement.
CCGGCCCCTGGGTCGATCTGGTGCGAGACCTCACCAGCCTTGCCGCGCGCGCCCCGCTCGCCCATGCCGTGCGTTCCTCCTACCTCATGCTTCGCCGCTGGCCTGGCGCGCCCGCCATCGCTCTCCAAGCTTCCGCACGCAAGGGTCAGCGAATTTCCGTCACTCCCTGGAATGGCATGTTGCAGGTCGGCTCCACGCAGCTCAGCCACACCGGCGATCCCGCACTGGCCTCTCCCACCACCGAGGAAGTCGAATCCCTTCTGACCTCCGCCGCCCAACTGTTTCCCAGCGCGCGGCTCACCGCCGACTCCATTGCCTTCAGCTACGCCGGCGTGCGCCCAATTCCCAACCCTCCCGGCGGCAAGCTGCGGCCTTCCAGCTTCGATTCCCTGGCCTGCCGTCATCATCTGCACAATCACGCCGATGAAGGCGCGCTCGGCCTGTTGTCCGTCTTCGGAGGCACCCTCGCCACCGCCTCCTCGCTCGCCCAAAAAACTGCGCGCACCATGGGCCTGCGACTAGCCCCGCTGCCCAATCCGCAGTTTGGCGCCTGCGCCTCCAACGACGTGGAAACCACCCTGCAGCGCTGGGCCAGCGCCGTCCACACCTCCACCGGAATCCCCCGTGAGAGCACCAATGCCATTGCCCGCTGGCATGGCCGCCACGCCATGTGCGTGGTTCACTCCGCCTCCCGCGATCTCCTCCTGCGCGTGCCCATCGTCGAAGGTCATCCGCAGCTCGTGGCCCAGGTCGCAGAGGCGGTCGCCTACGAACACGCCGTCACCCTCGCCGACATACTTCTGCGCCGCGTGCCCATCGCGCTCAATCAGGATTGGAATGAGGACAGCACCCAGCAGGCCGCAGCCCGCATCGCCCCCGCATTGCGTTGGAGCGAGCGCCGCATAAAAGAAGAGGTGGAAGCCTTCGAGGAAGAACGCCGCCGCTTCCTCTACAAGCCCAAAAATCTGAAACCAACCGGCATCGCCGCCTGATGATTGCGAAGTGTATTAGCTTTAGTGTCCCCGGGTGGCCCATTCAAGCCATTTTTTGGCTTGAGTGGGGCCGTTGACCTTGCCTTTGCTCTTCAACCTTGAAACCCAGAAACCTCGAAGCCATGCAACCTTCCCTCCGCCAGCACCACCGGATCGTCCCCAATCATCCCGTCCACGCCAGCTTCGCTCAGCCTTCGCATCTCCGTAGGATGATTCACCGTCCACGTCAGCACCTTCATCCCTGCCTCGTGGAACTGCCGCACCCGCGCGCCAGTCACTAATGGCGCGCTCGGCTTCACGAACTGAACCGGCAGCCCGCGCCACACCTTTTCCCGTGGCATCCGGTCGAAGATGAAGCCCAGCGGAATTGAGGGATCGACACGATGTAGTTCCAGCAACACAGGACGCAGAAAAGACGAGACAACAAATCCCCGCGCCGGACGATAGCGCCGCACCATCTCGCCGACCTGCGCCTCCAGTCCGTGAACTTTCAGCTCAATATCCATCCAGCCAACGTGCGCGTAGCGGGCCAGTACCTCTTCCAGGCAGCACACTGCAATTGCCCCGCGCCGCAAGTGGCCTCCATCACCATTCGGGTGGCCCACATCCGTGCCCATCTGGCCCACAACCGCCCGCAGTTGGCGAATGTGGGGGCTCGCCGCTGCGCACCGCTCCCGCAATCCCCGAAAGTCCTGCCGAGCGATCCAGCGCCCGCCGAGCCGCGCGTCATGCCACACCACCAGAACCCCATCCGCCGCTCAGCCGCACATCGAACTCAAAGCCATCGCAGCCGCTCTCAATCGCATGATCGAAAGCCGCAAACGTGTTCTCCATGAATGCGCCGCGACAGCCCCGGTGTCCCAGCAGCAACATGCGCGCGCCTAATCCAGGTCGAAGTCGCGCAGGAATGGCTTCGACATATCGGGCGCTTCCTTGGCCTTTTTCACCGCTTCGGCGAACTTCTTATCCAGCAGGTCAGCCTTGTTCTTTTCCGCCTCCACCGACTGCCGGAAAATCGATTCCTTGCGCACGTCGCCCTCGCGCATGGCGCGCGCCGCCGCTTCCATGTCGGCAAAGGTTCGGGCTACCGGTTTCGGCGTATGCGAAATCACCGCACGGGTCACAGGGTCAACCCGCAGTGCCGCCTCGCAGCACGGACACATCACTTCAAATCCAATTTCGGGCTCGGAGTTTTTCTGCTTCTTTGACATAGCGCCTACATGTTAGCACCGGCCGCCCTCACGCGAGCGCCGCTGACTTCCCCCAAACGTGCATTTTCATTTTCAACGCTGTTAATATTCAAGCGGGAGACTGTAAATGCACAAAGAGCAGATCGAGAAAAAAATCCTACTGCATTCGTCGCGCCAGAGCATCTGGCGTGCGCTTTCTGACTCCACAGAGTTCGGCAAATGGTTCGGCATGAAATTCGACGGCACCTTCGCCCCCGGAGTCATCTTGCACGGCGTCACCGTCCCCACCACCGTCAACGCCGAAATCGCCGAGATCCAGAGGCGTTACGAAGGCACCCCTGTCGAGATCAGAATCGAGCTCATGCTGCCCGAGCGCTTGTTCTCTTTTCGCTGGCGCCCCTACTCCACGGAATCCGCCGAGCCGGCAACCCTCATCGTCTTTGCTATGGAAGAAGTCGAAGGCGGCATCATGCTCACAGTCACCGAGTCCGGCTTTGAGAAAATGCCGGCCGAGCACCGCGCCAAGGCCATGGCAATGAACTCCCAGGGTTGGGACATGACGATGCAATTAATCGGCGAGCATCTCACCCAGGCCAACGCCAACTAGCTCAACCACTGGGATGTCTTATCTTGAGATAGTGAACGCTTGGGCCTGCTATCGTCCGGTATCGTCCGAATGGCTTCCGGTTTTGCCCGTGATTCGACCGGAATCGACCAGAGAAGGTCACATCGGAACTGGCAGTGATGGTGAATTTCCTCCCTTACCGATACCGACATTAATGCGTTGGCACGTTCTGAATCCACGTTAAGGCTGCCGCTCTTCCGAGCGGCTGCCAGTTGTTCCATCGCATTGCCCAGCCGCCCAATCATTGAATATCCGCGACGGTATGGTTGCTTTCCACGCCTCCCTGCAATGCGACCACAAGCTGATGAAGTTTCTCCAGTTGTGCCAATGCCCTCACCTTGCCGGATTTCGTGTCGGGAAACGTCACAGAATGCTGGCGCAGGACATTGTTTAGCTTTTCTTTTTCGCCCCGCTCCAGGTCGCACCATTGCAGTTCCATGCCGAAGGCGGCATGCGAAGCGCTAACCTCCGCCCTGCCGTTTATCTGTATATCGTTCACATTGAACTGTCCGCTGACGACTTCACCCTTAGCCGGCACGTTCACACATTGCACATAACAACCGCCAAGGCTGATATCGCGCAGTGTGCCCCAGATCGGCATGCCACACGACGCCGAACGCAATGAGACCGAGCCACTGACCGGAATGCGTTCCGAGGCTCGCAGGTCGACCGCGGAGCTTTGCTGCATCTTATCGCGCCAAGGACTCTTGTCCTTTTCCAGGCATTGCACTCCAACCTGAAACGTGCCATCCCCGTTGCTGGAGGCCCAGACCACTTTGACATGGCACTTCTTTCCACCGCTCGAAAAACCGACAATATCGCCTGGGTTGAGTTTCGCAGTCAATCCTGTGACCCTCGCCCCTGTGGCGCTGAGGTCAACCGTCCTTGCGGCTTGGTAAAACGCCTTGCCCATGGCGTCAATGCCAAGCATCTTAACTTCCAGTGTAGCGGGTAGACGTGCTTCACAGCGCTTGAGAATCACTGGAGCCTGATTTCTGGGTTTCTACTGCCAAACCCATTTTGGAACAGCTACACGACTTCGAATCATCGCAGCACTTTTAATAACTCTAGAGCTTCTTACGTGGTTGAAAAACGAAAGGAACCCATTTCCACAAACTCTGGTAACGTAGTTGGGCCGGAATGGAGTGTCCTAAGTGCACGGAACGTCGCTCGTGATTGATGACGAGGCTTCGCGGTACACCCGGTACACCTAGTTGTGGTTCTCCTGCTAGATGCTAGCGAGGGCGGCTATTCAAGAAATTATTAATCTCGAATCCCTCATCTTCATGCTTGGAGCTGATGTCATTCGCTTCAGGCCCCTTGGGTTTCGTTCCACTTCCCTCAGGCCGTGCTCTGACGGGCACCACATATGGCTTTGATGGTCAACAGACCAGAAACTATCACGCAGTTTTGACGACAGCAGTTAGCTATCTAGCCCACTAACCCAGCCTGATAATCTGGTGCCCCGGACACTGCGGTGCCGCCGCCTTCTTCAACTCCCCAATCAGCCCCGGCCCGTACTGCGCCAGAAAGTAAATCCCCGGCAGCACCCGCTCCTGTAGCTCCTTGTGCGGAAACAGCTCGGTCAGCACGCGATGCGCGTCCTGAGTGAGCGCCCGGTTGCGCCGCAGCTCCGCCCGTCCCGCCTTGGCTCCAATCTTCGCAAGCTGGTAGAGCATCTTGCGCTCGCTTCGTACCGTGGCGTCCACTAGCGTCGGATCAAGCGCCTCCAGCTCTCCCCGCAGCTCTTCCAGGTGGCTCTGCAGACTCTCCCTGGTCTGGTGCAGCGCCTCCTGTAGTCCCGGTGCCAGCACCCGCGATGCCAGCAACTCGCACACCCGCTCGCTGCCGTGGAACAGATCGCGAAAGCTCAGCCGGTAGCGTGCCATCAAATCGTCCATCGCCGGACTGACAATCGTAGCCGAGAGCCGCGGCATCACCGGAGTCATGCGCCCCAGCAACTTTTCATACACCACCGCCGCCTGCGCAAAATATGCCAGCTCCGCCGGTCCGCCAAAGTACACCGCCGTCGGGAACAGATAGTCCTGCATCACCGGACGCAGCAGCACATTGGCGCTGAACTGCTCCGGATGCGCCGCAATCCGCTCCAGCACCTCGCGCCGCGATACCCGTTGCGCCCCCAGCATAAATCCATCGCCTGCCCGGTGCAGCACCGTGCGCCGGTTGCCCTCCAGCGCAAACAGTAGTGTAGACTCCGGCGTCACCCGAACCTGCTCGTGATACCCCGCCTTGTGCAGCTGCTTGCCGCGCTCCAGCAGCGCCTCGTCCAGCTCCTCCGCACGCTCCGCCGCCGCCGTAAACAGCGGCTGCGCAATGGCGTGCAGTTCGTCCTCCATCGGATCGACCAGCACCATCCCGGTGCCCGCCAGCAGCCGCGTAAACAGCCGCGCAAATGCCGAGCCATAGCTCTCGCCCAAGCGATAGCTATGGCGCAGCGCATCGCTCACCCACCCCGGCCCCAGCACCTCGGTCGCCCGCGCCACCAGTTGCTCGATCTGCGGCTCCAGCGCCACCCGGCCCACCGGAGTATCCGAGCCGCTCTGCTCCGTCGCCGTCAGCTTCTCCAGCTCGCATCCAGCCGGAATCGTCACACTGGCAATCTCCGCCAGATCATGATCCTCGGTCGCCAGCCAGAAAACCGGAATCGCCGCCACCCCCTGCGCCGTCAACTCATCAGCCATCTGCAACGCAGAGGCGGCCTTCAGCACCGAATACAGCGGCCCACCCAGCACTCCCACCTGCTGCCCGCTGATGCAGGCGACCGCTCCTCGGCGAAACCTCTCAATCGACTCAAGCGTCGCCTGCGAAGCGCCCCACATCCGGTTCTGCTTCTCGAGTACATCCGCCACGCGCGCCCGCCGCTACCGCCAGCTCCCGCCAGCCCGCGCGCATACTCCAGCACCGCCTGCGAGTGTGGCAGGTGCGCATAGAATCCCTTCACCTTCTCGAACTGAAACAGAAAATCCAGAAACAGCCGCGAGTTGTGCGGAATCGCCGTGAACGGCATACATTCGGTCTTCACCAACCCACCTCAGTCCACAACCCAAGCATATTGGCCCTCTGCCTCACTCCAACAATCTCGTTGAATCGGTTGCAATTGAATCTTTAGCAATTGGATGTCGCGGGCAACCGCACGATGCAGCAGCTCCCAAGCCGTCGCATACCGTCAGCCCAATCGATCGCACTCATTCCAACTCTCGATTGTACAAAACATTATGCCCAAAACATTACGCCCAAAGCATCGCTCCCGAATTCGGAACTCACGCCAATTCTGCTCGTCCTGCTCGCACCCAACCTGCGACTTCGGCGTCTAATTCCGTGTGACACTTATTCTCGCGGCGCAATTCACCAATACGCTCTGGATCATCGTCCGCCGCTTCGGTGCCTTCGCCTTCTTTCCTCTCGGCTTCCTTGATATGTCCTTCCTCGCCCCTGGCAGCTTTGACGCTCTTCTCATCGTGCTCACCATCGCCCACAAGGAGCTCTGGTGGTATTACGCTCTCATGGCCGCCGCCGGATCGGTCTGCGGCACCTGGCCCAGTTATCAACTCGGACGCAAAGGCGGCGAGGCAGCCCTTGAGAAGCGCCTCGGCGCGCGCCGCTCCAAAAAAGTCTATTCCGTCTTCCAGCGCTGGGGCTTCTGGTCCCTCTTCGTCGGAGCCGTCGCTCCGCCGCCCATGCCCGCCTCCGCTTTTGTAATGGTCGCCGGAGCACTGCACTTCCCCTGGCACAGCTTCCTCCTGTCGTGGACCTCAGGACGCCTGCTCCGCTTCGGCTTTCTCGGCTGGATCGTCGCACGCTACGGAAGCCGTATCTTCTCTTGGCTTCGCGACTACTACGGCCCCGCGCTGTGGAGTATCGTGGCCATCGGCGCTAGCGCCGCCGCCATCGCACTCTGGTTCTACATCCGCGCACGTCGCCACTCCACCGCCAATCAGCAGCGCAACCGCGCGGCCTAAACTATCACAACTCTGACACCCCCGCCCTATTTACCTCCCGGTCGATCGTTTGTATCTCGTGCAAAGATTATCCAACCAGTAACTTTTGGATTTCCATTACCTCTTTCGCCAATCGTTTCCTGCAGCCCTCCCTTCCGGTATCATGAAATCTGTATGAGTCTTTCTCGCCAACAAGCCCTTGAAATGTTCCGCTCCGATGATCTGATCGGCATCGGCATGGAAGCCGACGCCGTCCGCCGCAAACTTCATCCCGAAGGCATTGTCAGCTACATCATCGACCGCAACATCAACTACACCAACATCTGCACCGAGTACTGCTCCTTCTGCGCCTTCTACGCCCCTGTCAAGGGCCCGGGCCGTGAAAAGGGCTACCTGCTCGACTTCGAAAAGATTTACGAAAAGATTGCCGAAACCGTCGAGATGGGTGGAACCGGCGTGCTCATGCAGGGCGGCATCAATCCCGATCTCAAGATCGAATGGTTTGAGTCGCTCTTCTGTGGCATCAGGCAGCGCTTTCCGCAGGTGCATTTGCACTGCCTCTCTGCCAGCGAAATACTCGGCATCGCCGAGTTCAGCAATCTATCTCTCGAACGGACCATTCGCCGCCTTATGGAAGCCGGACTGCAATCGATCCCCGGCGGCGGCGCTGAGATTCTAGACGACGAGGTTCGAGCCAAAGTCGCGCGCCTCAAGTGCAGCACGCAGGACTGGCTCGACGTTCATCGCACCGCCCACAAACTCGGCATGAAGACCACGGCCACCATGATGTTCGGCGTCGGCGAAAGCGAAGAGCACCGCGTCAATCACTTCCAGCGCATCTACGATCTGCAGGAAGAAACCGGCGGCTTCACTGCCTTTATCCCATGGACCTTTCAGCCCCGGCACACCGCTCTCGGCGGCCGCGGCTGGCCCGAATCCACCGCTGTCGAGTACCTGAAGACCCTCGCCATCTCGCGCATCTTCCTCTCCAACTTCCCCAACGTCCAGGCAAGCTGGGTCACGCAGGGGTTGAAGGTCTGCCAGATGGGATTGCGTTTTGGCGGCAATGATGTCGGTTCGGTGATGCTCGAAGAAAACGTGGTGAAGGCGGCAGGCACCAGCAACTGCACCACCGAAGAAGAGTTGCGCCGCATCATCCGCGACGCCGGCTTCCGCCCCGTCCAGCGCGATACGCTCTACCGCACCTTCTTCCTTAACTAGCTCGACCAATCAGGCGCGCCAACTTCTGATTCAGTTGGCGCGCTTTCCTTACTCTGTCTGACTCGCCTGAGGCAAGAACGTATAGGAACGGCTGCGCTGTAACGCAAACGTCCCACCCGCAAGCAGCACGGCCACTAGCAGGAGCACTGCGATGCGGCGAGCGATGGGCTGCGGCTCCGGCGCAACCTTTGCAATCAGCGCGCCCAGAACAACTCCAGCCAGCAGCCCTCCGAAGTGGCACGCATTGTCGGTCATTCCGCTGACCAGGCCAAACACCACGTTGTATCCCACAAAGGCGATCAGGCTCCGCATCACGCTCTGCGCCATCACGCTGGATGTAAACTCACCAAGTTTGATGGAGGCGATGACCGCACCGGCGATCCCGAAGATGGCTCCGGAAGCGCCTGCGCTGAGGATGGGCATGCGGTGCCAGAACAAGCTGGCAAGGCTGCCTGAGATGCCACACAGAAGATAGACACAGGCAAAGGTTACATGCCCATAGAGCCTCTCCGCCAAGCCTCCGAGCTGCCACAGGCACCACATATTGAACGCAATGTGAATGATGCCGATGTGAACAAAGCACGAAGTCAGCAGCCTCCACGATTGGCCGTGCAGTGTATACGGCCCAAAATTTGCACCCCACGCCAGCAGGCTCGCCCCCGTGGGACTCATCAACGAAGCGCCGGAGAGCACCATCCCGATGAACACAGCCACATTGACGCCGAAGATGGCCTGCGTGATCAGCATCGGCATGGCCTCACGCCGCTTCCATGGCGTAGCCATCACAGGCTGATACTGCGCCTCCTCGCCACGCTCTGCCGCCTCGTGCTGCTTGCACCAGTCACAGATCTTCTTGCCGAAAGTAATTCCCGAAAGGGTTCGACCGCAACGAATGCAATTTGCCATGTTTGTATTTTATGAGATTTCGTGGGCGGTGTGCCACGAGCTGCGCCGGCGCGCTATAACCTCGCAGCCGGAGCAGCTTGAGCCAGAAGAGAAATACCGTTCGAACAACAGGATCGGCTGAAACCTATTGCTTCCTGCGCCGGAAAAAGTCAAAGAACTCCTTGTCCGTAATTCGAAGATGCGCGTCCAGCCAGATGTCCAGCACGCTTACCGCAGATTGCAGGGCCTCCTGCTTGGAGCGCACATCGAGCAGCCCACGAACCTGGGCCGCGATCTGCTCATGTTCTCGCTTGTGCGTTTCGAAGCCAGGGTAGGCGCACGCGCTCATCAACTTTTCCTCTGCGCGAAAATGGGTCAGGGTATATCCGCTCAGATCCAGCAGAATCGCGTTCACCTCCGAGGGAGATGCCCGCCGCATAAAGGCCTGTGTGGCCTTTTGCATCAACTCGATAATGCGCGAATGTTCATGTTCCGTATTAGTCAGGTCCTCGGCTACATGGCTGGTAACAACCTGCGAATCGGACGACTCCTGCGGCGAATTCGGATCTGACGTCATTGAAATTCCGCACCTCGTATTGAGCAGTTTAGTTAAGTACCTGAATTAAATCCATCCCCCGAAGCTGAAAATTTCGGAGGCGGGCCCGCGTCGCAGCCTCAGGTGATCGACGGAAGCTTGCCATTGAAGGCGGCGTAGCCAAACCACGCCACTGCGGCGAGCAGTGAAAGCGCCCCGGCAAAAATAACTCCATTCGACGTAAGTTCCTGATTCCGTCTCTTATAAAAAACAGCTAGCGGAAGAAGATAAGAAAATTGCACCAGCGCAAAGAGCATATAGCCTAAACTTTTCGCCGCCTGCCAATTCAGTCCGTAAATGAATAGCAGATAGCCAAACTGGCAGAGCAAGGCCAGCGCAAACCCCTTCCAGAGGCTGCCACCTGCTGTTCGATCTAGTTGATAGTTCGATGTGCCCATCGGCGATGCAGTCACTGAAGTACTTGGCCAATATAAATTGGGGGAAACAAATCAGACCAGTAAAACAACCTGAAACGTAAACGAGAGTAACCAGTTTGCGACACGATATTCCGGCTTGCCAAAACAGGAATGCAGCCGCAGGCAAAATACAAGGCCTTCACAGAAAGTGGGCGGCGCGCAGTAGATCATCGCCAAGCCGCCAAGCTTCTGCTCTTACTCCCACTCGATGGTGCCCGGCGGTTTGGAAGTAATGTCGTAGACTACGCGATTGATTCCCGTGACTTCATTGACGATGCGGCTAGAGATGGACTTTAGCACTTCATGAGGCAGCGGCACCCAGTCGGCCGTCATCCCATCTTCACTGGTCACAGCGCGGATGGCGCAGGTGTAAGCATAGGTGCGCTGGTCGCCCATCACTCCCACCGACATTACCGGCAGCAGCACGGCGAAGGATTGCCAGATCTGCTCGTATAGCCCGGCGCGCTTGATCTCGGTAACAACAATATCGTCGGCTTCCTGCAGCAGGACAACTCGCTCGGGCGTAACCTCGCCGAGAATGCGCACGGCCAGACCGGGGCCGGGAAAAGGCTGACGCTGAATCATCTCGTCAGGCATGCCAAGATCGCGCCCGATACGGCGCACTTCATCCTTGAAGAGATCGCGCAGCGGTTCGATGAGTTTCAGCTTCATCTTGGCCGGCAGTCCGCCTACGTTGTGGTGACTCTTGATGGTGACCGAGGGACCGCGAACGCTCACCGACTCGATGACATCAGGATAGAGTGTGCCCTGCACCAACCACTGAACTTCACCATGCTCACGCTTGATGCGCTGCGATTCTTCGTCAAAGACCTCGATGAACTCATTGCCGATAATCTTGCGCTTGCGCTCGGGATCGGTGACGCCTGCAAGTTTAGAGAGAAAGCGCTCAGTGGCATCTACGGCATCGACATTCAGCTTGAGCTTAGTGCGAAGATTGTGCTGAACCTTGGCGAACTCATCCTTGCGCAAAACGCCATTGTTGACGAAGACGCAAGTGAGGCGCTCGCCGATGGCGCGGTGAACCAGGGTTGCCGCAACGCTCGAGTCCACCCCACCGGAGATAGCGCAGAGCGCGCGGCCTTCTCCCACCGTCTCGCGAATCTGCGCGATCGTGGAGTCGATAAATTTTTTCGGTGTCCACGAGGGCTGCGCGTTGCAGATGCCAAACACAAAGTTCTTCAGCAGGTTGGTGCCGAAGCGGGTATGGTGCACTTCAGGATGAAACTGCACCGCATAATAGCCGGCAGCGACGTTCTCAACGGCGGCCACGGCGCTTGAAGTTCGCGCAATAAGGCGGAAGCCTGGAGCAAGTTTGTCCGCCTCATCGCCATGCGACATCCATACCGAGATCGTCTCGGGCAGGCCGCGAAAGAGGGCGGAGCTTTCCAGAACGGAGACTTCGGCGTGTCCGTACTCGCGCTTGCTGGCGGCGTGAACTGTGCCTCCCAGCGTATGCGTCATGAACTGGAGTCCGTAGCAGATTCCAAGCACGGGAAGACCGAGGTTGAGCACTTCGGGATCAGCCGGGGGCGCGTCAACGTCATAAACCGAGCACGGACCGCCCGAGAGGATGATGCCGACGGGGTTGTAGCTGCGGACCTCCTCCAGTTTGGCGGTACAGGGCAGCACAACGGAGAAGACGTTCTGTTCGCGAATTCGGCGCGCGATAAGCTGCGTATACTGCGAGCCGAAATCCAGTACAACGATGGAGGGGAGCGCTGTGTGTTCCACACTCAAGGTTCGCAGAATTGGGGGCGGGCTGTAAAGCAATTACCGCGCAGCAGTTCCGGAACGGTCCGGAGGCACCGGTTGGGTTTGAGAGAAGGTCAGTTCGCGCAGCGCCACCGAGGCGTAGGCTCCCAGGCGGGCGAGAAGAAAGATGTCGGAAATGATCAGGTAGAGCAGCGTTTCCACAACCAGCAGAGCAGTGATGGCCGCAGGCGGCAGCGCAGAACGCAGGCCAACCGTGAACATTCCGGCGATGGTGACGACCACTGCTGCCACTCCGCGCAGAGTGCCGTTCCAGAGCGCAATGGAAGAGAGACGCGAATAGTTGCGCCGCAGAAATGCAATGGCTGCCTCAATCGAGTCCAGCGGTGGCAGCGCGTCACGCACAACAAAGATCGGCGCCAGCGAAAGCACCCAGTTGACGTAGCTCCAGAGCACGCCGGCCGCAGCAAGCGAGGTGAAGACAATGAGCGCGGAGGCAAGAGTGCTCTGCTCTAACTCACCGACGAATCGTCCAATCAGAGTTCCGCCGAGGTAGCCGATGACCAGAATCAGCAGCATCAGCACGCGCGCGGCATTGAGAATCGCGAACCAACTCCAGCGCGGCGCATCCGGCGGAATCGTAAGCCCATAATCGGCAGCAACACGGCGCACCATAAGGCGGGTGACGATTCCGCGCCCAAGGGTGGCCGCGGCAACCCAGAGCACGGCTACCGCGCATAAGGTTGGTTTCAGCACGCTCACCAGCGACGGCAACGCCCCCGCAAGCAGATTCCCGGCAACAGCGGCGGCGGCGTAGGGATCCTGCCCGCTAAGGGCCATCTCGTCGGCATCCGAGAGGAACACTGCCTGACGCAGATGGGAGTAAACGAAGAAGGACACTGCCAGCAACCCAAGTCCGAAGCTCCAACGCCAGAGGAGCTCCATCGGCAGCAGCGCAGATTCGCTGCGCAGGACGCGGAACCCTTCGCGATTGGCGTCTGCGCCCATGCGGTATCAGCCCTTGATCACTATATTGACCAGCTTGTTTTTGACCACGATGACCTTCACAATCTGCTTGCCCGCAAGCGCTTCCTTCACCTTCTCATCGTTGAGCGCGGCTTGGCGGACAGCTTCCTCTTCGGCGTCATGGGCGACCGTGAGGCGCGAGCGCACTTTGCCGTTGAACTGCACCACGATCTCAACCTCGTCCTCCTTGGCCAATACAGGATCAGCCTGCGGCCACGGATGGCGCAGCAACGCATTGAAATCTTCGCCGAGAGTCGTCCAGAGTTCAGCGGCAAGATAGGGTGCGAACGGGTTGAGCAGCAGTACGAGTTTGCGCTGCACCTCTGCGCGGAAGACCTTGGGCGCCGTGGAGTTTGCGGCGAACAGTTCCTGCTTGACCATGCAGGCGTTCAGCAACTCCATCATGGCTGCAACCGAAGTGTTGAAGTGCCAACGCCCCTGGAAGTCATCGGTGATGCGCCGGATCGTCTGATGCAATTTGCGCAGCACGTTCCTTGCGTCAGGCGCCAGCGCGGAGACGTCGTAGCCGCGCGCATCGCCGGACTCCATTCGCACCGGATTCTCGGTGATGAAGCGGTAGAGGCGCGAGAGAAAACGGTAAACGCCCTCCACTCCCTGATCCTGCCAGTCGAGATCGCGATCCGGCGGCGCGGCAAACAGCGTGTAGAGCCGCGTGGCATCGGCTCCGTAGTGGGCCACCATGTCATCCGGTGAAACCACGTTGCCGAGCGATTTGGACATCTTCGCCCCGTTCTTGATCACCATGCCCTGCGTAAACAGACGCTTCGCCGGTTCATCATTGTGAATAAGCCCGATGTCGCGCATGAACTTGGTCCAGAAGCGCGAATACATCAGGTGCAGGATGGCGTGCTCGACGCCGCCGATGTACTGATCCATGGGAAACCAGTAGTTGGCAATCTCGCTGTTGAACGGCGCGGTGTCGATGGGGCTTGTATAGCGGTAGAAGTACCAGCTCGAATCGACGAAGGTATCCATCGTGTCTGATTCGCGGCGCGCAATGCCTCCGCACTTGGGACACGGGACCTCGTAAAATTCCTTCACGCGGGTCAGCGGCGAACCGCCCGCCAGCGTGATCTCGACATTCTCCGGAAGCAGCACCGGGAGTTGATCCTCAGGCACCGGAACGATGCCGCACTTTTCGCAGTAGAGGATCGGGATTGGCGTGCCCCAGTAGCGTTGCCGCGAGATGCCCCAATCTTTCAGCCGATAGGTGACGGTCGCTTTGCCGAAGCCGTTCTGTTCCGCATATTCGGCCATCTTCTTCTGTGCATCTTCGCAGTCCAGGCCGCTGAACGGACCGGAGTTGATGAGCAGCGAATCCTCGGCGACAAACGGCAGCATAGGAGTCTCCGGCTCTCCGGCTTCGGGGGGCTCCTGTTCGCGGCGCGGCAGAATCACGATACGAACTTCAATATCGTATTTCTTGGCAAACTCGAAATCGCGCTCATCGTGCGCCGGAACCGACATGATGGCGCCGGTGCCGTAATCCATCAGGATGTAGTTGGCAACCCAGATTGGCACGCGCTCCTGGTTGAATGGGTTGATCGCAAAGTGGCCGGTGAAGAATCCTTTCTTGTCCACCAGGCCGATGTCTCCCGCTTCGCGCGCCTTCTTCTGGTCCGCGAGCATCTCCTCCAGGCTGGCAATTTTGGCGGGATCGTTGCCGACCAGTTCGGCAACCAGCGGATGCAGCGGCGCAAGCTGCAATGAGGTCGCGCCGTAGATCGTGTCAATCCGCGTGGTGAAAACGGTGATCATGGTCCCCGTGCCGCCGTCGAGTTTGAAATCAACATTTGCGCCTTCGCTGCGTCCAATCCAGTTGCGCTGCATGGTGCGGACCCGCTCCGGCCAGCCTTCCATTTGGTCCAGCCCCTGCAGAAGCTCCTCGGAATAGTCGGTGATGCGCAGCGCCCATTGCTCCAGCTCGCGTTGCTCAACTGGAGTATCTTCATGACGCCAGCAGCAACCATCCACCACCTGCTCGTTGGCGAGCACCGTAGCGCATTTCGTGCACCAGTTCACCTTGCTCTTTTTCCGGTAGGCAAGGCCCTTCTCATAAAGCTTCAGGAAGAGCCACTGGTTCCAGCGATAATATTCGGGCAGGCAAGTTGCGATTTCGCGCGACCAGTCATAGCTGAAGCCAAGCCGCTTCATCTGCGCCTTCATGGCGGCAATGTTGTGCAGAGTCCACTCTCGGGGCTGGCGACCGTGCTTGATGGCGGCATTTTCCGCCGGCAATCCGAAGGAATCCCAGCCCATCGGATGCAGCACGTTGTGACCGCTCATCCACATGTAGCGGGCCAGCGCGTCTCCAATCGCATAGTTGCGGACGTGCCCCATGTGCAGAGCGCCGGAGGGGTAGGGCAGCATCTCAACCACGTAATACTTGGGCTTGCCGCTGGAAGGCGGCTCGGGCGCGTAGCGGGTCAAATCGTTTTCCCACAGCGCGGCCCACTTCTGCTCAACCGGCGTGGGATCGTAGCGGGTGTCGTCGGCGGCACGCAGGCGGCTCTCCGCAGGCGCATCGGGAATGCACTCCGCTGCGGGCCCGGTTGAAGGGGCAACGATGCCGAGCTCCTGCGCAACCCCTTTGATCTTGTCCGTAAGCTCTTCGGCGGCTTCACGCACCACTTCTGCCGCTTGTTCAAGGATGTCGGCGGGAGTCTCCGACGACGGCTTCTGGATAGATTTCTGCTGGTCTGCCATGAATATTGATTTGCCCTAAAGGATGGCGCATATCGCGCAATGGATAACTTTTTATTCTACAACTTGCGCGCTCCTCCACCTACCCGGCCAACGACTTTAGCATCTCGATGTTGTGCAGATCGTCCAGAGGCTCGTCGATGGGAGTTTCCAGAATGAAAGCTGCGTGTGCGTGGCGAGGGTCATGGAGCAGTCGGCGAAACGCTTCCGGCCGATGCTGCCCTTGCCAATGCTCTCATGGCGATCCAGCTTCGAGCCGCAGGCCGCTTTGGCATCATTGCAGTGCCACACGCGTACATTGGCAAGACCGACGGTCGCATCGAGCTGTCGCATGGTTTCCGCGTAGCCCTCCTCGCTCACAATGTCATAGCCGCGCACATGGGTATGGCAGGTATCGATGCACGAAGCGACGGGAATGTGGGCGGCCAGAGCGGCGATCAGTTCGGCAACGCTCTCAAAGCTCGACCCCAGCGAGAACTCGGCTCCGGCTGTGTTCTCAATCAGCAAGGTGAGTCCCTTGTCCGCCATGTTGAGTCCGTCCGCGGCGCGTGCGATGGCCTTGCAGGCATTGTCCAGCCCCTCCTGGCGCGAGCAGCTCCGAAAGCTGCCGGGATGGAGAACCACGTATTCAGCCCCCAGCGAAATGGCGCGTTCCATCTCGGCGCGAAAGGCGGAGACGGATTTTTCCAGAATCTCGGGATTTGTACCCGCGACGTTGATGAGATAGTTGGCGTGGATCACCAGCGGCTTCAGATCGTAGGCGGCGCGCAGGCGAACCATGGCTTCACATTGCTGGGTCGAGACGTCATAAGGCCGCCACATGCGCGGGCTGGAGCTGAAAATCTGCAGCGTATTGCAACCCAGCCGCCAGGCGCGCTCGGCCGATGTTTCAACCCCTCCGGCGGTGGACGTGTGAATTCCGATGCGGCAGCGCGAAGGCTGCGGTCTGTGCTCGGCGGCAGGAATGAGTTTGAGGATGTCCCTCTCTGGCGTGGCGGCGGACTTGCTAACGGCGCGTGGCATGAGGTGATTGTAAGACGGGCGGCACTTTGGAGCCAATGCTCATGGAAGCTCTCATTACGTCGTCGTGAGCTCGAACCAGTTGCCTTCAGGGCATAGTTGGCTGAAGCTCCATGCGGCAGAGCAGGTGCAATGATATTCTAGACAGCATCACGCCAGATTGAGGCTTTTACCTTTCATGTCCAACCCGCGCAACCCTGATCAGCCTACCCCCGAATCCAACGAGTCCTTCGAGGACATTCTCAAGCAGTTCGAGCGGACACATTCGCGCAAGGCTCCCGACGGCAACAAACAGCTCGAGGGTACGGTGGTCGCCGTATCAGCCGAGTCGGTATTTCTCGACATCGGCTACAAAACAGAAGGGATTCTGCCGCTGGCTCCGTTCCAGGGCGCAGGCGAAGAGGTAAAGGTCGGCGATAAGTTTCCGGTCTCGGTCAAGGGCCGCAATGAAGAGGGTTACTACGAACTTTCGCGCCTCAAGGTCGAGTTGCCGAAAGACTGGTCGGCCTTGGAGCAAGCCTTTGCCCAGAAGACGACAATCCTCGGCACGGTAACCGCCGTGATCAAGGGCGGACTCAGCGTGGACGTGGGTGTGCGAGCCTTCATGCCCTCCTCACGCAGCGGAGAGCGCGACACCGCCACCATGGAAAAGCTGGTCGGCGAGCAGATCCGCTGCCGCATCATCAAGCTCGACGTCACCGATGAAGACGTGGTTGTGGATCGACGCGCAGTCATCGAGGAAGAGGAGCGCGCGAGCAAAGAGCGGCGCTACTCCGAGATCGAAGAAGGCGCGACGCTGAGCGGAACCGTGCGCACCCTCGCCGACTACGGCGCGTTTATCGACCTCGGCGGCGTGGACGCGCTGCTGCACGTCAGCGACATGTCATGGGGCAGGGTCAATAAGCCCGCCGACGTGCTCACCGCAGGCCAGCAGGTGGAAGTCAAAGTTCTCAAGGTCGATGCCGAAAAGCGTCGCATTTCCGTCGGGCTCAAGCAGCTTCAAAAGCATCCCTGGGACGTGGTGGCGGAAAAATATAAGGTTGGCGACCGTGTGCAGGGGACGGTAACCCGCGTCGTCGAGTTCGGAGCATTCGTAGAGCTGGAGCCCGGCATTGAAGGATTGATCCATCTATCCGAGATGTCCTGGGGTAAGAAGGTGAAGAAAGCCGGTGACATGATCAAGCCGGGTGAAACCGTGGAGGCCGTGATCCTCGGCGTGAACCTCGGCGAGCGCCGCATCTCACTGGGACTGAAACAGGCGCTCGGCGATCCCTGGGCTCAGGCTGCGCAGAAGTTCGCCGCAGGCACGGTGATCGAGGGACCGGTCACCAACATTATGAAGTTCGGCGCGTTCGTGCAACTTGCCGAAGGCGTCGAAGGCATGGTGCACGTCAGCGAAATCAGCGCCGAAAAGCGCATCGAGCATCCGGCAGACGTGCTGAAAGTTGGACAGGTCGTGAAGGCGCAGGTGCTCGAACTCGACATTGAAAAGCGGCAATTGCGCCTCAGCATGAAGCAGTTGGTGCCCACTGGACTGGATGAATACATCGCCGAACACAAGGTCGGCGACGTTGTAACCGGCCGCTTGATCGAGGAGTCCGGCGAGCGCGCGCGCGTCGAACTAGGCGATGGCGTTCAGGCAACCTGCCGGATTTCCGGGGTGGCCGCTGCCCAGGACGAACCGAAGAGCCAGGCCACGAAGCTCGATATGTCGTCTCTCGGCGCCATGCTCCATGCACGCTGGAAGGGCGGCGCGGTGAGCAGCACGGCCAAGCCAGAAGAGCTGCGCGCCGGGCAGATTCGCAGCTTCCGCATTGTAAAACTGGACGCTGCCGCCAAGAAGATCGAGTTGGAATTGGCCTAGCTCCACTCGCCAGCCTTCAACTCCCGATCAGGCCGGAACTCGATATTCTCGGAGCCGCTTAGGAGCTTTGAGGTTGTTGAAGCACTTTTGTGAGTTGATTCATGCTTCTTCTCCTTCATCCCCGATGGCGGAGTCAATGGCTGCGTCACGCAGAGCTTCTGCGCGGTCATAAGCTGCCGTCTGCTCCACTACGACTATGTCCTCATACTTGCCTTCCCGAAATTCTCTGATAGCCGTATTTTCCGCTTCTTGTCTGGAGTCGGCATCAACCGTCATATTGATTGTCACAAGATATTTCATGCTGTACCTCCTTGGAACCGCTTCCGCCTGACTTGTTCGCTCCCTTTATTTTTTGGCGATATTATGTCTACCAGGCAGCCAGAGTAGTAAATTCCAGCCGTTTGTCAACCGCTAACGTAGGCCATCTGTGATCGTTTGAGGCCATGGCCAGCGCAGTGCCCGCTCCCGCATTGCCCCCATCGCCGCGCCTCCGCTACACTAAGGTTCTGCGAGGGAACCATGCTGTCAGCAATGCAGTCGCGTGCGGCGCTGTGTGAAATTCCGGCCATCTCCAAGGCAATCGAAGCCCACGGCTTCCGGCCGCAATCGACGTGCTCGTGAAGTTCAAACAGAGAGCCGGAGTAGGCAGGCGGATTGCCGGCCTTGCCCTTGCCGCCATGGCGCTGCTCGCCGGATGCAGTAAACACGATGCCGAACCGGCTCACACCTTTGCCTACATCACCAACTCAGGCTCCAACACCGTAAGCGTGCTGGAACTGAGCACGTTGAAGATTGTGCGGACCCTGTCCACGGGAAACAATCCTTCCGGCGTCACGCCCAGTCCCACCAAAGATGAAGTGTACGTGGTCAACACGGACTCAGGCACGGTGAGCGTCATCGACGCTGCCGCCAACCGGGTCGCCGGCAACATGAACGTCGGAAAAACGCCCTATACAATCTCCATAACCGCCGACGGCAAGACCGGATGGGTTGCCAATGCGGGATCGAACAGCGTCACGGCGCTTGACCTCGATGCCCACAGCGTCATCGGCCATGTCGCGGTGGGAAAACAGCCCGGCCTTGCGCGCGTCTCAAAAGACGGCACGGTCGTGGCCGTGGCCAATCGCGGCGATGATTCCCTCACCCTGGTCAACGGAGTCACACTGCGGGTTCGCAGCACGTTGCATGTCTGCAGCGCGCCGGATTCGCTGGTCATTCTTCCCGATTCCTCTAAACTCCTCGTCGGCTGCTCCGGCTCCCGGCAAGTGGCATCGGTGAACCTGAAGAATGGTCTCGTCGAGGCTCTGCTCAAGGTGGGCGGAACGCCGGTAGATCTGGCAATCAAACCCGATGGCGGTGAGGTGTTCGTATCAAATTACGAGGCGCAGTCGATCTCCGTGGTGAGCCCCTACACCGATGAGGTCAGCAACAGTTTTCTGGCCGGCGACCACCCTGTCCGATCGCTGGTGAGCGGCGACAACAGCACCCTCTACGTGAGCAATTTCGCGTCCAACAATGTGGCCGTCTTCGACGCAAACACGCGCAAGCTGATTACCACCGTACAAGTAGGTTCCAACCCCGACGCGCTGGCCCTGACTCCAGCCGAGAACATGCTGCTGGTAGCTGATTCAGGCTCCGGAGACGTTGCCGTACTACTTCTTGACAAGCGGCTCGACAAGAAAGTCCAGGCGCCTCCGCCGCGGCTTTTCCTGATGATCCCGACCGGAGCGCGGCCTTCACAGATTGCGGTGAAGACAGCGTCGAAAGCCCAGCCGTAATGACCGTCTGCTCCAGTTGCGGCCGCGAGTTCGAGGCTTCTTCCGATACCGAAACGTTATGCCCGCAATGCTCGGCCGAAATGCTGGGAGCCATCCCGGTCATCGGAATTACGCCCAGGCTTACCTTCAACGCCACGCTCAACAACACATTGCACGGCACGCTCCATGGCACGCCCGGCGCCCCGCGCGCAACATCCGCTCCGCGCCCAACCGCCTGCGCCAGCTCTTTGAGTCACCGACCATCATCCTGATCGCGCTGAATACGCTGGTCTATCTGGTCATGGCGTTCCAAAGCCACAGCCTTCTCAAATTCAATATCCAACTTCTGCTGGATTGGGGTGCGAACGCCGGAAGCCTGACCAGCGGCGGGCAATGGTGGCGTCTGCTCACATCCACCTTTGAGCACGGCGGGTTGCTGCATATCGCGGTAAACATGTGGTGCCTGTACAACCTGGGATGGTTGGCGGAGTTGCTTTTCGGGCGTTGGCGATTCACCCAGCTCTACCTGATGTGCGGCATCGGCGGCAGCCTGGCAAGCATCTGCTGGCGCACCAACACAGTCAGCGTCGGGGCCTCCGGCGCGATCTTCGGCATTGCCGGAGCGCTGATTCCGGCGATGCTGCTGCATAGTAATCCACAGCTCCGCGCTAGGCTAAAGGGACAACTCACCAGTATCACGATCTTCGTGCTCTACAGCCTTGCATTCGGCAGCGCGGCAGCGGGGTCGACAATGCGGCACACGTTGGCGGACTGCTGACCGGACTGCTATTGGGCACCGCCTTCCCTACCGGTACCGACCGCAACATAGCACGCGGGCGCATCAGAGCCGTTGCCGCCACGCTGGTGATGGCCGTTGTACTGGTTGGATTGGGGGCCTATACCCGGCAGCGCGAACTGCCCAATATCGAGATCGACAAGGCCGCCGACGCGCACGAGCGCGGCGACAACGGCGCAGCCATTGCGCACGCACAGCGCGCCGTTGCCTTGCGACCGGACGACGCCCATGCTCAATTCATGCTTGGGACGCTGCTGCTCGGCGCACATCGTGATGCGGATGCGATGAAGGCATTTACGGCCACCATTCGGGCGCGTCCGAACTTTGGCCCGGCTTATGTGAATCTCTGTGTGGCCCAACGTGATATGAACTTGCTTAGCGAGGCGCTGGCCAACTGCGAACAGGGTACGCGGCTCTCACCGAACCAGCCGGAGTCCTGGTTTAACCTGGGGAGAGTGCGCTACGAACTGCACGATTTGTCCGGTGCGCGTGACGCGCTGGCCAAAGCCGTGTCGCTGAACCCCGAAGGCTTCGACGAAAATCTGCAATACGCCCTCATGCTGATCTCAAACGGCGAGACCGAAAAAGCGCTTCCCTACCTGCGCAAGGCCCACAATCTGCATCCGCAGGATGCGGACCTGACCAGGTTACTCATGCAGGCGCAGTCACACTAGTTGTTTAATCCCAGGGTTTGACGGTACATTCTGTTCACGAGAGTGGAAGGAGGCACTATCAAACCCTGGGATTAAGCAATTAGCCTTCCGCCGAAGCGCCCCGCCGACTCTATCACCTTCGATATCGAAGTCGTTGTAGACGTATGCCTTACCCATGCTTCAGTGGACATTAACCGCGTGCCCTCACACGTTCAGAACTGGAATCGGCAGGGCACGAATGATTGCGTAACCATGAATCCCCAGGTTGCCACCATAAGGGTAACATCCGACAACCAGCAAATCCGCCTGCGTCTGCTTCGCAGCTTGACTCAGCGCCTTAGGTACGTCACCACTGCCTATAAATAATTCTGCCTTGATGCCCATATCTTGCTGGAGTTTTGCGAGATACATAGAAGCGTCGCCGACAAGCTCCTCTTTCAATACTGGATCGGCGTAGCTGCCTCCTGGCCCGAAATGCTCTACCGAAGCGGTAACGAAGGCGAGCGTAAGACGGGCACCGAATTCCGCAGCCATCGCCGCGGCCCACGACACAGTCTTGTGACTACGGAAGCCAAAATCGACCACGCACAGGACATTGCGGACCGCGAACTCCTGCACTGGCGATTCTTCCACGTGCGTGCTAATCCAAATTGGGCACCTGGTCCCGCATGCTGTCCCAGGGTACAGGAGAAACCAATTGAACGTGTGGCCATGGGGCGACATCATGATCAGGTCGACTTGTTCCGCCTGAGCAGTCTGCAGGAATGCCTGGGACGGGTCGCCCTTGACCGACACGCATCGGATGGCAAGGCCATCAAGCTGCGGCCCCAGAGAGTGGTCTTGGTTTTTCTCGGCTTGTCTAACCACCTCGGCGAGCACATCCCAGCCAGCAGGCTTGGGGCTATCTTGGCTCAGCGCTGTCACGGCGTGCATCATCACGATCTCAGAATGAAAATGGCGGGCCAATACAGCAGCCTGATGAACCAAACAGAGCGAGGTGTTCGGGAAATCAAGCGGCAAGAGAATCTTTTTTATACTCAACATTGCGCACCAACTGGAGAGTCAAACACTTCCTTATGACCCCGATCTTCTGGTTTGCGTCAGTGACTCGACCGCAAGGGAACCAGTGTGGTAGACACGCCGCTTATATGAGCCTCGATGTTGCTTAATGTAAATGTGTCGCATCGGATAAATGGCGCTCTGCGATGCAATAACTTTGATGTTGCCCTTAGTCACGCAGGTGGCCCACTTCCGCCGGCCTTTGGCCAATGTGGGATATCGAGGCGGGACGAGTCATCCGGCAACAGGCTGGCAAAACTGCTCGAAAGCTCGTAGCAGCGAGGCGGTAACGTCTGCAGCGTCGCGGCCTTCGATATCAGCGCGCGGCATGAAATAGACAAGCTTGCCTTCGCGCAAAATTGCAATACTGGGCGAGGAAGGCGGCTCTCCGGCAAAATACTCCCGCGCGCGTGCCGTGGCAGAAACATCCTGCCCGGCAAATACGCTGATCGAGCGCGACGGTCTGATCGGACCTTGCAGCGCGACGCGAACCGCAGGGCGCATCTTGCCTGCCGCGCAGCCGCAGATGGAGTTCACCACCACCATCAGAGGCCCTTGGGTCGCACCGATCGCCATATCTACCTCTTCCGGCGTACGCATTTCCTCCACGCCCAGGCACGTCAACTCCTCGCGCATCGGCACCACCATCGGCTCCGGATACATAATCTCCTCTTCAGCAAAATTGCTTTCTGATGCATTGGATGAGTTGCACACCCGCTTGGGCGCAGACTCTTCGCCAGCGCGTATCATGTGAGCAGAACCATGCAGATGCGAGAAGACATTCGACTGGCCCCGTACACCACGTTGCAGGTGGGCGGGGTTGCGCGGTACTTTGCCGAAGCTGCCAGCGACAGTGATGTGATCGAGGCTCTGCACTGGGCTCGAGCACGGGCTCTTCCGGTCTTCGTGCTGGGCGGCGGCAGCAATCTGCTGGTCAGCGATCAAGGCTTTGACGGCCTGGTGCTGCACATGGCCATCGAAGGCATCGAGGCCCGCGAACACCAGGGAAAGCGCATCTTCTCCGCCGGTGCGGGCGTGGACTGGGACACCCTGGTGGTGCGCGCAGTGCGCGAGAACTGCGCCGGGGTCGAGTGCCTGAGCGGCATTCCCGGTAGCGTCGGCGGCACTCCGGTGCAAAACGTAGGCGCTTACGGGCAGGATGTCTCCGAAACCATCGTGCGGGTGTGCGCCGTCGACGCAACCACACAGCAGCCAGTAGAGTTCACCAACGCTGCTTGCGGCTTCAGCTATCGGCACAGCCGCTTCAACGGCTGCGAGGCGAGGCGCTTCATCGTCACCCGAGTGGAGTATGCGCTGCATCCCGGCGCAAAGCCGAAAATTGCCTACACAGACCTCAAGCGTTACTTTAATGCAGAGTTGCTCGATGAAGACACCGCGTCACTTTCCACAGTGCGCGATGCCGTACTGGCGATCCGGCGAAGCAAGGGAATGGTGCTCGACGAGAACGATGCTGACAGCCGCAGCGCCGGCTCTTTCTTCAAGAATCCGGTGGTCAGCTTTGCCGTCTACGAGCGGATTGCCGCGACTTCGGCGACCCCGGTTCCGCATTATGACGCAGGCCCTGGAGAGGTGAAGCTGCTGGCTGCGTGGCTGATTGAACAGTCGGGAATCGGCAAAGGATTCGCCCTGGGCCCGGCGGCGATCAGCAGCAAGCACACCCTGGCGCTGGTCAACCTGGGCGGTGCCACAGCCGCCGATCTGCTGCGGCTGAAAGACCTTGTGCAGCAACGGGTGCAGCAGCGCTTCGGTGTTGAGCTGCGCCCAGAGCCTGTGATGCTCGGCTTCGGCCCATCGCTGAACTCGAGTGTGAACCGTTAGCTCTCCAAAAGTTAGCTGCGCAGAAATTGGATCGAGTGGGTCTTGATAATGAGCCACACAGCTTGACCAGACTGCAAGGCCAGATTCTGCAACGCGCCGCGAGTGATGTGAACGCAGAATTCAGTCTCCAGCACTTCGCCAGGCGCGCTAGCGGATTGCCCAACTCCCCGCGCTTCTTCCGGCGCACACCCCGGCGCACCCCCGGCGCCACACTGGACGCGCAGTTCAACCATCCCGGCGCGGTCCTCAATCGCACAAATCCGTCCTTGCAGCAGGTTTCGCGCGCTGATACCGGATGGGCGCGTGACGGCAACCAGGATGTCTCCAGCACGCAAGGCAAGGCAGGCCGCTTCGCCCGCGCTCTTGTTCGCCAGCGGCGACTCCAGCAACACATTCGACTCCACAATGCGGCAGGTCATCGTTCCCAGCGCGAGATGAGTTTCTTCAACCACGGCATCAAAGATGTTTTCATATCCGGAGAGTTCGGCCCGCTCGCGGCTGATGGGCGCGCTGAAAATCCGGTGCGGCTCACCATCGGCGACCACGCTTCCCTTCTCCAGCACCAGCACGCGGCGTGAGAGCGAATACGCCTCCGATTGCTCGTGGGTAACGTAGAGCATGGGAACGGCGTGCTCGCGCTGCCAATCGAAGAGAGTCTCCAGCAGCAGCGATTTCAGACGGAGATCGAGGGCGGAAAGCGGTTCGTCCAGCAGCAACAATTCAGGCTCGCAGACCAGGGTACGCGCCAGAGCTACTCGCTGCTGCTCGCCTCCGGAGATCGCGGCCGGACGGCTCGAGGCCAGGGCCGGGATGCGAAAGCGCTCCAGAATCGCATCGACCCTCGCGTCGCGCTCCGCGCCCGGCAGATCAAGCAGCCCGTACTCCACATTCTGCCGCACCGAGAGGTGCGGAAACAGCGCGGGCTGCTGCGAAAGATATCCCACGCGGCGATGGCGCGCCGCAACATTAATGCCGCGCTCACTGCAGAAGACAGCACGATCGCCAATCATAATCCGGCCGCGGCTTGGAGCGCGGAAGCCCGCGATACAGTCAAGCACCGAGGTCTTGCCGGCACCGGAAGCGCCAAATAGCACCACCACCTCGCGCTGTGCCTCAAACTTGCATGCCAGTGGAAACTGTTGCAGTGGGAGGTGAATCTCCACCCGCAGCGGTGCGCCGGAGGCATTCATTGCAGCCTCCAGTTCCGCTTGCGGTTGAGTGCGTTAATCAGCACCAGTAGCGCAAATGAGATACCCAGCAAAGTCATCGATTGCCGCGCGGCAGTCGGATAGTCAAGCATCTGCACGTTGTCGTAGATAGCGATGGAGGCGGTCTGGGTGCGGCCGGCGATGTTGCCGCCCAGCATCAGCACCACGCCAAACTCGCCAAGGGTATGGGCAAAGCTGAGCGCAAAGCCAGTCACGATCCCCGGAAAAGCCAAGGGAGCGGTGATGCGCCAGAAAGTGCGCCACGAGGAGGCTCCCAAACTCGCCGAAGCCGCAAGCAGACGCCGATCCACCGAAGCCAACGCCGAGGTAAACGGCTGCACCGCAAAGGGCAGACTGTAGATTACCGATCCAAGCACCAGCCCTTCAAAACTGAAGGCAAGGGTGTGCCCCGTAAAGCGCTGCCAGAATGCGCCCAGCCAACCGCGTGAACCGAACTCCAGCAGCAGATAAAAGCCCAGAACCGTGGGCGGCAGCACGATCGGCAGCGCAACCATCGACTCGACCAGGAATCGCAGCCGAAAGCGCGTAAATGCCAGCCAATACGCCAGTGGCAACCCAATCACCAGCAACAGAGAAGAAGTTACCAGCGCGAGCTGCAAACTAAGCAGGATCGGTGGGGTCATCGCACGCTCCGGTAAGAAGCAGCAAACGGCAGAGCTGATTGGTTTCGCGTCGCGTGCATCATTTTCTTTGTCTGTGTTGCTTCTATTCTGGACCGGCTGGCCACTGTAAACAATAAGCTAGAAAGGTTCCCGCACGCTGGCCCGCAGCACTGTCCGGAGAAATTGAAAAGATATGGCGGAGGGTCTTGCAGGTCGCACCGCAATTGCAGGCAGACGGAAGCCCCTTCGCGTCTTGCTCGGCGGCGCTATTGTCGTGACGCTTACTTCTGCGGCAGATTGCGAATGCGCTTGAGCTTCAGAACGCTGCCCGGCATGCCGCGCGTTTCACTCACAACGGCCACCGTGGCGAGAACGCCCATCACCAGGAAGAGCGCGAAGAGGATCACGGCAATGACAAGGATCGGCATGGAACACCTCGCCGTTATTGTCTGCCGACAACAACCGTCCTTCGGTGACGTCAGTCACCGTCGCAGGTGAGCTTGCCGCTTACAGCAGCTTTGCGAGTTCGCCGTCGATCTGCTGCAGCTCGGTATTCAGCAGCAGAGTGTAGCGCTCATTGCTGGTGCGCGACAGTTGCTCGCGAATGCGCGCGCGGGTCAACTGCAGAGACTGAACCTGACGAGCTACTTCCGCCTTCAATCGGCCCTGGCGCTCTCTCTCATCCACAATTTCCTGCGAACGGATCTGCTCTTGTTGGTCAATTTGCTGCGCTTCCACTGACTTGCTCTCCCAGCCGTTAGCCATGAATTGATTATAAGCGGGCCGGAGCGTCTTACACAAAGCCAAGAGGGCCGGAAAACCGGCCCTCGCCATAAAAAGCTGGAGATTTAGAACCTCAAGTCCACTCCCGCCGTGTAGCGGAAGTTGCTTTCGCCGCCGCTGTGGTTGGTATGAAACAAATCAATTTGTGCCGGTCGAATCGACAGGTGGTCTGTCATGCTGACATCAAAGCCGATGCCAATGTCCTCGGCAAATGAGTTGCTATACAGGTCAGCCGCATTGCTGATGCTGGCGCGCTCATGGTCCTCTCCAAACAGCACATGGGCAAAAGGCGTCACCGAAGAGTCCGTCTGGAGCGCGTAGGTCGGGCCAAACAGATACGTGTAGCGGGTCACACCCACTCCGGATTGTGCCAGATTGCTACCCTGCGCGCGAGTAATGTCCGCGGTCACTCCGAGGCGGGGACGCAGAAAAAAGGTTCCCTGCAGAGTTTCGCCGTTCAGCCCTTCGGTAGTCAGAGGATCGAAATTTTGAAGGTTGGAATGCACATAGGCGTATCCGGCAAAAATCTCCACCTTAGGCGATTCCGTCACATCCTGCGATTCCTGTTGTGCAACTAGCACGGTGCTGAGAGCCAAAAATACAGCGAGCAGAACAAAAAGTTTACGCATGTTTAATCATTTTCTCCCTGTTGCGAAGCCCAACCCAGATACCAAATGCCGGTCTGCCTCGCACGGATGGTAAAGATAGTTTGCACGTTTGCTGAAATAAACACGTAATCAGACTCAGAGTTGCTGCGCGTAGCCTGAAACTCCGGCCGACGCGTAGTACACCCTCCGAATATACCGGCCGGCGTGCTGGAGATGATCGGCGCGGGACCTAGAAGCGGAACACAGCACCGGCGGCGTAGCGGAACGAATTCTGGTTGGTACTCCAGTTTCGTGTGTAGAGGTAATCCACCTGCGCCAGGCGGATGGCAACATGGCGTGACAGGTTTCCATCGACGGTGACGCCGGCAGCAGCGGCAAAATAGGTGCCTTTCTCGTTGAAAGAGTTATCGGCGCTGCTGTTGGGAACCGTAAAGTTATCGCGATCCACGCCGGCCAGCACGTGAACCGAAGGAGAGAAAAGCTGGTATTGGTGCAGGCGATAACTGGGACCGGCCATATAGGTCGAGCGCGTGTATTTGGTTCCCGTGGCGTCAACCCTGTTATTGATGCCGTAGGAAGACTCCAGCATGTAGCCAAGCTTGCCGCGCACGTAGTGGGTGTGGTCGAAGTCAAATCCGTTCAAGTTGGTGCTGCTCACATCGAATCCGCCGATGGCCGAAAGATTGCTGCCGGAGGTGCCGGCGTGCTGGTAGCTGTATCCAATAAAGAATTCCGTCTTCGGCGCCGCCAGGTGTTCCGGCTCAAGTTGAGCCATGGCAATCGCGCCGAGAACAAGCACGGACAGAACTAGAACGGTGAACTTACGCATCGACATCAATCCTCCGGGAGGTGAGAAACCATCACGGCAGGCCCGGAGCCATTGAATTTGGCCGTGACCTGAAA
The DNA here is from genome assembly GCA_963800195.1 of uncultured Acidobacteriota bacterium. GTDB lineage: Bacteria > Acidobacteriota > Terriglobia > Terriglobales > Acidobacteriaceae > TOLSYN. The sequence goes on along the minus strand of CAWCZZ010000006.1, from coordinate 137,952 downwards.
CCTGAGATGAATTGCTCGTCTGCTCTCAACTTAACACGGCGAAGCCGCCAAGCGGCAGAGACAATGGATTCGCGCGCCAATCCTGCAGAGCTTTCCTCAACTCAGGATAATACGTTTACTCGTCTTCGCGCGATTCCCGGAACAGCCGCAACGATCGTCCCGCGATCTCCGGAGCGTCTTCCACCGGGCCATTGGCAAATGGGTATTCCAGGTTGCTGGTGTCCAGCATGTTGCGCCACCCGCGACCGTTCGGAGATGGCGGCAATTTGTAGCCGACTGCCTCATGATAGGAATTGAGCAGAATCAGGAATGTATCGTCGGTCAGGGGACGGCCCATCTCGTCCATTGTACCCAGCGTTTCACCGTTGAACATCACCGCAATGCTGCGAATCCAGCCGGCGTTCCACTCGTCCTCTGTCATTTCATGACCGTCGGCGCCAAACCATGCGATGTCTTTAACGATTGAGCTGCGGATCGCGCGATCCTGGAAGAAGTGGCGGCGGCGCAGATTGGGATGCTGTTTGCGCAGTTCAATCAGCTTGGCAACAAAGTCCAGAAGATCAGCTTGTTCCTCGGTGCTCTTCCACCGGTGCCAGCTCAATTCGTTGTCCTGGCAGTAGGCGTTGTTGTTGCCAAGCTGGGTGCGGGCAATCTCGTCGCCTCCGCAGATCATCGGTACTCCCTGCGAGAGCAGAAGCGACGCCAGAAAATTACGCATCTGTACCTTTCGCGCTCCTAGTATCGCCGGATCTTCGGTCGGTCCCTCCACCCCCATGTTCCAGGAGTTGTTGTCGTTGGTGCCATCCTTATTGTCTTCGCCGTTGGCCAGGTTGTGCTTCTCGTTGTAGCTCACCAGGTCATTGAGAGTGAAGCCGTCATGGGCCGTGACGAAGTTGATCGAGGCCGAGGGCTTGCGCCCGTCGTTCTTGTAGAGATCGCTGCTGCCGGTGAGTCGGTAGGCCAGGTCGGAGAGTTGGCCTGCGTCGCCCTTCCAATAGCGGCGAACCGTGTCGCGGTACTTGCCATTCCACTCCGCCCACAGCACGGGAAAGTTTCCGACCTGGTAGCCTCCTTCGCCCACATCCCACGGTTCGGCGATCAACTTCAGGCGCGAAAGAATGGGGTCCTGATGAATGATGTCGAAAAACGATGAGAGGCGATCCACATCATGCAACTCGCGCGCCAGGGCCGCCGCGAGATCAAAGCGGAATCCATCGACGTGCATCTCCGTCGCCCAGTAGCGCAGGCTGTCCATAATCAGTTTGAGCACCTGCGGATGGCGGACATTCAGCGTGTTCCCAGTGCCGGTGTAATCGATGTAGTAGCGCGGATTCTCCGGGACAAGCCGGTAATATGCCGTGTTGTCAATGCCGCGGAAGTTAAGCATGGGGCCAAGCTGGTTGCCTTCCCCGGTATGGTTATAAACCACGTCGAGGATGACCTCGATGTCCTCGCGATGCAGCGCTTTCACCATGGCCTTGAACTCGGCCACCTGTTCGCCGGCGTCGCCGCTGGCGGAGTAGCGCGCCTCCGGGCTGAAGTAAGCCACCGTGTTGTAGCCCCAGTAATTGCGAAGCCCGCGCTTCACCAGTTGCTCGTCGTCGATGTACTGATGCACCGGCAGCAGCTCCACCGCAGTCACTCCGAGCCGCTTGAGGTATTGAACGCTGGGCGGTGCAGCCAGACCGGCGTAGGTGCCGCGCAACTCCTCGGGAAGCTCGGGATTCAGCTTGCTGAAGCCGCGCACATGCAGTTCGTAAATGATGGAGTCGCTCAGTGGAGTGTTGGGCGAGCGGTCCTGCTCCCAATCGAAGTAGGGATTAACCACCACTGATTTGGCCATCCCGTCGCTGTCATCACGCTCATCCATCACCAGGTCGGGATCAGCTGCGCCCGGTTGAAACGGATAGACGGCCTTTGACCAGTCAACTCCGCCGCTCACGGCCTTGGCATGCGGATCGATCAAAAGCTTCGAAGAGTTGTAGCGGAAGCCATGCGCAGGGTCCCACGGGCCGTACACGCGATATCCGTAGAGCTGGCCTGGTTGTATCCCCTGCATGTAGCCGTGATGCACATAGGCTGTAGTCTCGGGCAGTTCGATGCGCTCCGTCTCATGCCCGTCATGGATATCGTAAAGGCAGAGTTCGACCTTGGAAGCATGCTCGGAAAAGAGAGCAAAGTTCGTACCCGTTCCATCCCAAGTGGCGCCAATTGGGTAGGGCCTTCCCGGCAGTATGATCGCTAGCATCGCATTCCCAACGAAACAAGAATGGAACTCTTACTGCTTGGACGACGGGTTCAAAGCCTGGGCTGCATCTGCACAAGAAAATGGCCTTCCCGGAGGAAAGCCATTCCAATTTCGTAAATATTTCCTATTGTTTCAACAGCGCTGCGCTCCGCGCCGGGGCAGCTTTGCCGGCGAAGTAGTTGTGCTCGTCCAGATTACGATAAAAGCGCCCCGCCAATTCCGCGGCTTTGGGACCGTACACGGCATGGTCGCCATGGAGGAAAATCACCGTGACAATGCGGCCGGATTGCGAGTTCGCAAAAGAGCCGAACCAGCCAAAGCGAGTTCCAGCGTTGGAGCAAGTCCCTGTCTTGCCGAGCACCTGCTCGGAGGTAAAGTTGGTACGCAGGCTTCGCGCGGTACCGTACTGGGTTGCGCCAAGCATGCCCACGCTGATTTCAGGAATCAACGGAGCTATATCCAGGTAGCGCTTGACCTTGGGCTGGTAATTGGCAACTTCGCTCGGCGAGTTCGGATGCTGAAGATAGTACAGCGTGCCGCCATTGGCGATCGCCGCCATCAGCGAGCCAAGCTGCAACGGAGTCATGCTGACGCTTTCCCCGAAAGAGCACATCTTGCCTACGCCGCCAAGGCTGGCCGGTAGCTCTTCGCTGGGATAGACGCCGAGGTGTTCGCCTTCAATGTTCCATCCCGCCAGCTCGCCCAATCCGAACTGATGCGCGTAATAGCTCACCTTCTGGAAGCCGAGGCGGCGGCCAAGCGCTTCAAAATACTGGTTGTTGGAGTGCGCCAGGGCCTGGTTCATGTTGATCTTCCAGCCCCCGAGGTTTACCGGAGTGTCCTTGGTTACGATGCCTTCGCTCAAGGCGGCCAAGGCCACGGAGACTTTGATCGTGGAGCAAGGCTCTGCGCCGCCGGAGAGCGCCAGCTTCTGGTTGACCATCGCCAGAATGCGGCCATTGCTGGGATCGATGGCGACCACCGTGCCGTTCATGTTTCCCAACGCGCTGAAAGCCGCTTCGCGCACCACTGGATCTTCACCCGCGGTCAAGTCGCCTGCACCCGGATCGCTGCAAATGAACTGGCGGTAAAGCGCTCGTAATACCGCGTCCTTCTGCTGCTATGCCCGCCGGTCACAACCGCCGAGCCGCCTCTTCCAACCGCGCGGCTGTGGCGGGAAGCAGCCATACGCTTCTCCGTGTTGGCGCTTTCCTTGATCTTCCGATTGCCACGCGCCTCGTGACGGGTGGATAGGGTGGCCGCAAAAGAGCTGACAGCAAAAAGAAGCGTCAGAATTGCCATCAAGACGGCTTTGGCACAGCGGGTTTGCACCACAGTAAACATTTTTTGATTCCCTATACTTCTGCTGCCGCTCTCGTGTTGCGGGCTTGCCCAAGTCCCGGCGGTGAGTGTCTGGATGGTATGTGAGCTGATCCTGCGCTTACAAGCTCAAAACGCATCCCGGTGTTTTCCGCCGATAACCTAAGTACACTCCCTTATCACTCGTTGCAGCAGTGCTCAACAGAGTTGCTGGATTGCCTTCACAACGTTGCAATCGGCAGAACATCCTGTTCACTTGATTGTTAACACAACTGCACTGAAACAGGGGCTAACCGTCTTGAGTCCCCGCGCAAAAAGAATCTCTGGATTGAAAAAAAATACGCAATCATCCGCGCGCTGATGTTCATTGCGATTTGCGTGCAGTAAAAATCGTGGAGTGGCAAATATCGCGGCGCCATCCGCGGCGTGCGCGGTGACTGCGTTCATCAACGAATTGCGTTCCTGATTTGATGTGAGAAAAACTTCAGGGCTTTCCGGCGGAAGTGCATTCGCCATCCGCTGGAAAGCCCCGCACAATCACAGACTGGAATTCTTCTTCCGCAAATACGCCGGTACGTCGAGTTCGTCGTGCTCATCTTCGCCACTCGGATCCTCAAACGAAGGCGCTGGACGAGTGGGTTGCACCGCCTCCCATATCCGGGTTGGGGGCGCCACCGGCTGCGTGCTCTCCGCCCCGGAGACTGCGGCATCGGAAATGCCTGGCGCAGCCTCGCGCATGTCGCGAACTTCGGTGTCCTCGGAGTGCAATTCGTAGCCGGCATCTGCGCGGCGCGTGATCTGTGGCTCCGGCGGCTGGTTCCACTGCGTCTGGCGCGCCTGCTGGATGGCCGCGGCAGCCGTAACTTCCCTCGAATCCCGTGAAGGATGCCGGGCCTCGGCGCGAAAACCGGTCGCAATCACCGTGATCTTCACTTCGTCCTTCATCTTCTCGTCCAGCACGGCGCCGAAGATGATATTGGCATCCTCATGTGCGGCGCTCTGGATGATCGTGGACGCCTCGTACACCTCGGCCAGCTTCAGCGAGCTCGAGCCGGTGATGTTCAGCAGGATTCCCCGCGCACCATCAATGGCTCCCGCTTCCAGCAGCGGCGAAGCGATGGCACGCTGCGCGGCCTCCAGCGCGCGCCTGTCTCCCTTGCCAGTAGAAGTGCCCATGACGGCGTAACCCATGCCGGCCATGATCGCCTTCACGTCCGCAAAGTCGCGGTTGATGATACCCGGAATGGTGATGATGTCTGAGATGCCCTGCACGGCCTGTCGCAGAATGTCATCGGCCACACGGAAGGACTCGAAAAAGCCTGCGTCCTGCGCTACGGCAAGCAACTTCTCATTCGGAATCACGATCACCGTGTCCACCGAGTCGATCAGTTCGCTCAGCCCGCGCTCGGCCTGGTTCATGCGCCGCTTGCCCTCAAAGGCAAAGGGCTTGGTGACCACGGCCACGGTCAGCGCACCCATCTCGCTGGCCAGTGAAGCGATGATCGGCGCGGCTCCGGTGCCGGTGCCCCCACCCAGTCCGGTGGTCACAAACACCATGTCCGCGCCTTCCAGCGCAGCAATGATGCGGTCGGTGTCTTCGAGTGCCGCCTGCCGGCCAACTTCGGGATTGGCTCCCGCGCCCAGGCCATTGGTGAGCTTGACCCCCAATTGCAACTTCTTCGGCGCGCGCGACATCTGCAGCGCCTGCAGGTCGGTATTGGCGGCGATAAACTCCACCCCCTCAACGCTCGTCTCAATCATGCGATTGACCGCGTTATTGCCGCCGCCGCCCACGCCAATCACCTTGATCCTGGCGTTGTTGCGCGCTTCCTCATGAAACTGAATCCGAATATCCTGTTCTTCCATTCTCCCCACCTTAGCCCGGCGCGCAAAGCGCCATATCGATCAAACCGTATATCCACGGGCAAACAGCGCCCGCAGCCGTGCGCCGAATCCTGCCTCTTCCTTGTTCCTCATCACGCGCGCACGTTGCGTGTAAAAAACCATTCCAATTGCAGTCGCAAACTCAGGCTCCTGCAATCCCACGGGAAGCTGCGCCATCCCCATGGGAAGCCCCACCCGAGTCGGACGCCGCAATATGTCTTCGCAGCTTTCGGTAAGGCTGAGCAGCCGCGCTCCCCCGCCCGTGAGAACAATACCTCCACCCAGCATGTCGAGAACTCCGGCGTGGCGCAGGTTGTCGCGCAGCATCTCCATCAATTCCCGCGCCCGCGGCTCCAGAATCTCGCCCAGATCACGCTGCCGCATCATGCGCGCCGGACGGTCGCCAACCGATGGCACCTCGATCTCATTGTGCTCGGCGATGCGGGTCACCATCGAGCAGCCAAACTGCCGCTTCAGGCTCTCGGCGTCGATCAGCGGAGTCTCCAGCCCGTAGGCGACGTCGCGGGTAAAGTTAATCCCACCCAGCGGCACTACGCCGGAGTGGATCACCACATCCTCCTGCACCACGGCGATGTCAGCCGTACCGGCGCCGATGTCGATCACCGCCGCGCCCAGTTCGCGCTCATCGCGGCGCAACACGGACTCGGAGCAGGCCAGCGCCTCATAAACCGTATCTTCCACGCTCATTCCGGCGCGATTCAGCGCCGTCACCACGTTCTGCACCGCCGAATGCGCAGCCGTGATGACATGCACCCGCACCTCGAGCTGACGGCCCATCATTCCAACCGGATGACGCACGCCATCCTGATCGTCCACCACAAATTCCTGCTGCAGCAGGTGCAGGATCTCGCGGTCTTCCGGCATTGCAATCTCGCGCGCCCGGTCTCCGGCGGCCTGTACGTCGGCGTTGGTCAACTCGCGTGCCCGTGCGCCCAGCGAAATCACTCCATGGCTGTTGACCGAGCGAATATGCGGGCCGCTGATGCCGACTACCGCCGAATCAAGCGCCAGCCCGCTGGATTCCTCCGCCCGCGCCACCGCCTCCGACACGCTCTTTGCCGCCGACTCCAGGTCAACGATCACTCCGCGCTTGCTTCCCGCCGAAGGCGCGATGCCGTGACCGCGATAGCGCAGCCCGGCCTCCGTGGTTTCCACCACCAGGGCCAGGGTTTTCGCGCTCCCAAGGTCGATGACCGTGATGATGTTTTCGTTTCGCTTACCCATCTACTTCCGTTTCTTATTCTGATTTAGCTTCGCGGCTTGTTGTTTGGTTTGCGCGTTGGGTTGCGCGTTATGCTGCGCGGCCGCCGGCGCAGCCTGCGGCGCAGCGGCATGCATGTCCGGATTCAGAATCACTTCGCGCCCATAGCGCAGATCCACTGATTCCAGCTTACCGCGCTCCTGCTCCCACTTTTGCACATTGGAGAGAAACACCATGAATCGCTGCAGAAAACTCTCGTTGCCCAGATGCAATTCAATCGGCCCGGAACCGCCCTTCACCAGCACCTTTACGTCTTCCGGGTCGGAGAGATCCACCTCATCCAGATTGCGCGAGTACTGCGCCTTCGCCTGTGCCTCATCGCCGCCATCAAGTTCGCGCATCAGCCGCAGGAATGTCTTCATGCGCGGCGCACGGGTGGAAAGCGGCTCATTCTCATTCATTCCCACAATCACCGGAAACGAGTAATCGCTGCGCACGCCCGGCGGAATTTCCATCAGCACGCCCTGCGCATCGACCAGTTCGACGTGATCACCAATCGCAACGAACGCCACCGGCGTGCGCTCCTTCACCATCACTCGCAGACGATTCGGCCAGAGACGAATGACCGTGGCCGTCTCGACCCAGGGAATCTTCTCCAGCTCCCGCTTACGCTCCGCCAGCGAAATCTGGAAAATGTTGCGGCCAATCACCTCGTGCATTTTTTCCAGCACCGCGCCGCGCGAGTTCGGAGCCTCACCCCCCAGCTCAATCCCATTCTGCACCTACGCGGAAGCGCCATGAGTGCATGGCAAACGCGCGGGCTTCGTAAACCACCGCGCCCAGCACCACCAGCACCAGCAACAGAACCAGCACGTTCCGCACCCGCGACGCCGTCTTTCGGGGCAGGGCTCCGCGCCGCACCGGAACGCGCTTGCTGGCCCTCCGGAACTGCTGCTGTTCCTCCTCGTCGTCGTCTTCGGTCAGCCCGGCGTCCAGCGGCAGAGCGTCGTCCGCAAAGGAATTGCGGCCCGCCTGGCCACGGCGGTAGAACGGATCGTCGGAGGGTGGTTCCTGATTGCGCGCCATAGAAATAAAAGCAGGCAGCGAGCGCCTTATTCGCTCACTATACCTGCTTTTGCAGTGGATTCAGAGGTGATTATCGAGGCTCCCCCGCGATGAATCATAAGCCGCAACATATGCCGCAACCGGCGCTTGGACTTCCCGAGATCGAATGCACCTCGTCCGGTGCATACTAGCGGTGTTCACTCAACGCCAATCTCAGGCTCCGGCCGCCTGCTCGCGCGCGCGCAGCTTCTCCAGAATCTGCGCTCCGAGCTGCGAGACCGATCCCGCGCCCAGGGTCAACACCACGTCGCCCGGTTGCGCCTGCTCCACTACGGCCTCGACGGCGGCCGCAAAGCTGGCGGCAAACTCCGCCGGATGGCCGCCCCGGCAGCGGATCTTCTGCGCCAGGGTCAGCCCGCTGACGCCCGCAATTGGCTGTTCGCTGGCAGCATAAATGTCCAGCACCAGCAGGCGATCCGCATCCGGAAACGCCGAGGCAAACTCATCCATCAGCAGGTAGGTGCGGGTATAGCGGTGCGGCTGGAAGATTACGTGAATCCGCCCCGTCTGCGCCGAGCCACTGCCGGGCCGCAGCCAGCGTCGCCAGAATTTCCGTCGGGTGATGACCGTAATCATCCACCACGCGCACCCCGCCGGCGGCTCCCTTCTGCTGGAAGCGGCGATCGACGCCGCGGAATTGCGCGATGCCTTCGCGAATGCGCTCCACCGGAATCTCCAGCCCCATGCCGACGGCGATGGCCGCCGTGGCGTTCAGTACATTGTGCGCGCCGGGAACAAACAGTTCGAAGCGGCCCAGGTCGCAGCCCTTGAAATTCACGCCGAAGCTGTTGTGCATCGCCTCGGGCGCGTGCTCGGTGGTCACGCCGATGGCCCGGAAATCCGCATCGTCACGCGTGCCGTAGGTCAGCACCCGGCGCTCCACCCTCGGCAGCAGATTGCGCAGCGCATCGTTGTCCGTGCAGGCCACCACGGTTCCGTAAAACGGCACCCGGTCCATGAACTCGACGAACGTTGCCTGCACGTCCTCCATGTCGCGATAGCAGTCCATGTGCTCGCGATCGATGTTGGTGACCACCGAGAGAATCGGCGAAAGCTTCAGAAACGAGCGGTCGCTCTCGTCGGCCTCGGCAACCAGATATTGCGAAGTGCCAAGCCGCGCATTGGAGCCCAGCGAGTCCGACCCGTCCGCCCACAACCACCGTCGGGTCCAGCCCACCGGCGGCCAGAACCGCAGCGACCATGCTGGTCGTGGTCGTCTTGCCATGCATTCCGGCGATGGCAATGCCGTATTTCAGGCGCATCAACTCGGCCAGCATCTCCGCCCGCTGAATCACCGGAAGATGCAGCCGCCGCGCCTCGGCAACTTCAGGATTTTCCCGCGAGATTGCCGAACTGGTGACCACCACCTCGGCCCCATGAACGTTGGACTCGGAGTGGCCCCAAAGATCTGCGCTCCCAGCTTAGTGAGCCGCTCGGTGGTGGCGGAGTTACGCAAGATCGGAGCCGCTGACGCCGTAGCCCAGGGTCAGCAGCACTTCGGCAATCCCGCTCATGCCGATGCCGCCGATGCCGACAAAATGAATGCGCTGAATCTTTGCGAACATGATCTCATTGAATTGTACGGCAGGCGAGGCGGGCGATCACACCAGGTGCGAATTCTCTTCCTGCTCGGGAGCCACGATGCCCTCCGGCAGTGCGCCGCCGTTGTAGCTGGCCATCCGGTTCTTCCACTTCAAAAAGTCGCCAATCCGCTGGGGCTCAATCCGCACCTCCACCCGCCGCAGACTCGCCAGCAGCAGGTTCATCTCGTTCATCAGCCCTTCAGGCTGGCGCAATTTGCGCTTGGACTTCTTCACCACCTTCAGCTCGCGCCCCTGCGCCTCCAGCAGTCCCCATCCCTCGGGCATCTCTGCGAGCCTTCAGCATCCCCTTGGAGCGGCGAAGTAACGCTCGCAGCCCAGCGCAATCTCAGGATTCGTGCGCCATGGCTTGGCCGCGTCCGCCAGAAAATCCGCGCGGCTGATCTTGCACTCGATCACGATGGAGTGATTCTTGCCCTTCCAGCCGATTGCGTCCGGCATCTCGCCGCTGGAGCAGCCCTGCTCGCTCAGCACGATGCCGCAGCGCGAGCGCCGCAGCCATGCCTCCGCCATTTCCACCAGCCGGGCGTGTGTCATAAGCCTTTATCGCACGAAGGGCCCGCCGCTGGCGAGCCCCTGAAACCATGAAATGCACTGGATACTGTCCGACATATTGACAGGCCGACCGGCAGCCCCACATCCGCCATCCTTTGGCGAATGCTGGGAGGCAGACATGCCGCAATCTTCGCCGCCGTTGCTCTTGTTCTTGCTCCTAACCTTGAAACCTTGAAACCTGAGAAACTTTGAAACCTGCTTCTCTACGTCGAGTAGTCCGCGTTGATGTGCACGTACTCCACGGTCAGGTCGCAGGTCAGAAACTCCAACGAACTCTTGCCGCGGCCGAGTTCGACCCTGATCTCGTACTCGGGCTGCTTGAAATATTCGTGCGCCTGCTTCTCGTCGAAGGGATGCGCCATGCCTTTCCGGCATACCTGCTGCGGCCCGAAGAAAATATTGATCTTCTCCGGATCGACCGCAACGCCGCTCTTGCCAATCGACGACAGAATGCGTCCCCAGTTCGGATCGCAGCCCGCCCAGGCCGTCTTGACCAGCGGAGAGTTCGCAATCGAGCGGGCGATGGTTCGCGCCTCATCCACCGACTTCGCCCCCGTGATCTGCAGTCGCACCAGATGCTGTGCGCCTTCGCCATCCCGCACAATCTGCTCGGCCAGCGAGGCGCATACGCCGCGCAGGGCTTCGGCAAACTTCTTCGCCACGCCGGACCTTGCCCCGCGGCCAGCTTCACTTTGCTCGCCCCAGATGCCAGCAGCAGAACCGTATCATTGGTCGAAGTGTCGCCGTCCACCGAGATCGCATGGAACGTCGTATCCACCGCCGCCTTGCAGCGCGGCCTGCAACTCCTTCGGCTCCGCATCCAGGTCGGTGAACAGAGTACACCAGCATCGTCGCCATGTTGGGATGAATCATCCCTGAGCCCTTGCAGACTCCGGCGATGCGCACCGTCTTCTTGCCCGCGGCAAATTCCGCGGAGGCCAGCTTCATGCGCGTATCCGTGGTCATGATGGCCGTGGCAAAAGACTTCAGCGCATCCACGTCATCGCCGCGTCCGGCAACCACCGCAGGCACGGCGGCAACCAGCTTCTCCACTGGCAGAGGCACGCCGATGATCCCCGTTGACGATGGAATGATGAACTGCGGCGCGGCTTCCAGTGCAGCGCCCAGCGCGGCGCAGCTCTGCTCGGCCACCGCGACTCCCGGCGCGCCGGTGGCGCAGTTGGCATTGCCCGCATTCACCAGCACGGCGCGCACGCGGCCCTTGCTTCTTGCGCAGATGCGCCCGGCCCACTTCCACCGGCGCGGCCGCCACGCGGTTACGCGTGAACATTGCCGCCGCGCTTGCGCCCAGCGGAGCCTCCGCCAGCGCAACGTCGCTGCGTCCGCTAGCCTTGATGCCGGCCTTGGTGGCCGACCAGAAAAATCCCAGGGGAAGAAATACTGGCTCGTCCGGTCCGTGCAGATTCATCTCTCGATTTTCACCAGCGGCTGTCGCCAGCCGCAGTTGCAGCTTCGCAGGACGGGGAAGAATCGCAAATTGCGGCAACTCGCCGCGATACATCGCAATCTCGTCGCACTCATGCAGCTTGGGACAGTTCGCGCAATCCTTATAAATTTTGTCCGGCAGCTCTTCACGCCTGGCTTCCGCAAATCCCATGTGCGCAAAGAACTCCGGAATTCGCGTGAACAGGCAGACGCAGTGTACGTGATGCTGCTCAGCCTCTTCCAGCAGCGCGTCCACCAGCAGCCGTCCCGCGCCTGCTCCCTTGAACCTGGGCCACACGGCAATCGAGCGAACCTCGGCAAGATGCGTGCCGTAAAGATGCAGCGCGCCGCAGCCCAGTATCTCGTCGCCTTCCACCGCGACCGTGAAGTCGCGAATGTTCTCGCAGATCTCCGGCAGCGAGCGCGGCAACAGCGTACCGTCTCCGGAGAAATCCGCAATCAGGTCGCGGATTCTCTCCGCATCCGGCAGAATCGCTTTACGCGTGTACATCTGGCCGCCTCGGTATTTTGCAACTGCGCCACCCGCTGCTCCATCGCGGCCAGCGCCTCGGCAACCTTCCTGCGCGCCGTACCGCCGGTTACATCATGGCAGTCCAGCACCGCCTCCAGGGTTACGCTCGCGTAAAAGTCTTCGCCAAACGCCTCGCTGATCGAGCGCAGATCCGCCATCGCCATCTCGTGCAGTTCCAGCCCCTGCTCCATGCCAAGCCGCACTGCCCTGCCAATGATTTCATGAGCGCGGCGGAAGGGCACGCCCTTGCCGACCAGGTAGGTAGCCGCAGCCATGGCATTCATGTAGCCCGAGCTCGCGGCCTGCGCCATGCGGTCGAAATCAAACTGCACTTCGCGCATAAATCCCGCGGCAACCCGCAGCATCATGCTGACCGTTTCGGCCACCACGAACACCGGCTCCTGCGTCTCCTGCATGTCCTTGTTGTAGGCCAGCGGCAATCCCTTGAGCGTGATGAGCAACTGCTGCGCCGCGCCAATCACTCGTCCCGCCTTGCCGCGAATCAACTCCAGCCCATCGGGATTCTGCTTCTGCGGCATCGCACTCGATCCCGTCGAGTAGCTCTCCGGCAGATGCACGAAGCCGTACTCCAGCGTCGAGAAGAGAATGAACTCCTCGGCCCAGCGGCTCAGATGCACCGCCAGAATCGAGAGCACCTGCGCGAATTCAATGGCAAAGTCGCGGTCGCTGGTCGCGTCCATGCTGTTCGCCGTCGGAGCCGTGAAGCTCCAATTCCCCGGCCACCATCTCGCGATCCAGCGCCAGCGTTGCTCCGGCAATCGCTCCCGAGCCCAGAGGACAGAAGTTCACCCTCTTGCGGCAATCGCGCAGGCGGTCGGCATCGCGCAGAAACATCTCGCAATACGCGAGCAGCCAGTGCGCCACCAGTACCGGCTCGGCGCGCTGCAGATGCGTGTACGACGGCATCGCCGCCATACCTGCCTGCTTTGCCCGCGATGTGGTAGCCGCTCACCATCTCCACCAGCAGAGCGGAAATTTCATCGCATGAGGCGCGCACGAACAAACGCAGATCGGTGGCAATCTGCTCATTGCGGCTGCGTCCCGCATGCAGTTTGAGCGCGGTTTCCCCGATGATCCGCTGCAGGTGTTTTTCCACGAAGTGGTGAACGTCCTCGGCCTCTTCGTCGTCCAGAAACTCCTGCCCCGTAACGGCGAGAGTCTCCAACCCGCGCAGCATCGCTGCGATATTCATCGCCGGAAAGAACACCAGCCGCGAGCAGGGCTTTCGCGTGCGCGCGGCTGGCTGCAATTTCTTCCTGGAGGAGGCGCTGATCAAACGGAAACGACCTTTGCCAGCGCTCAAATTCAGGATCGAGCGGTTGCCTGAACCGCCCGGACCACATCTTCACTTCGTCACCTCAACTGCTTTTTTCTTCCTTCGCGTTCAGCACGCGGGCCCGCGCCGGCAGTGCCAGAATCTTGATGAATCCGGCAGCGTCCTTCTGATCATAACTCTCGCCCATGGTGAATGACGACAGGTCCGCATTGAACAGCGAGTGCTCGGACTTGCGGCTGCTGATGCCGACATTGCCCTTGTACAGCGCGAGCTTCACCGTGCCGGTCATCTCCGCCTGCGTGGAGGCGACAAAAGCATCCAGCGAGGCGCGCAGCGGCGTGAACCACAGGCCGTTATAGACGATCTCCGCATACTTCAATCCGACATGCTGCTTGAAGTGCGAAAGATCGCGGTCCAGGCAGAGTGCTTCCAGCTCACGATGCGCCAGCAGAAGCAGCGTACCGCCCGGAGTCTCATAAGCGCCGCGCGACTTCATGCCGACGAAACGGTTCTCCACCAGGTCGATGCGGCCGATCGCGTTGCGGGCACCGATTTCATTCAGCAGTTCGAGCAGTTGCACCGCCGGCAACAGCCTGCCCATTCACCGAAACCGGAGCGCCCTTTTCGAACCCGATCTCCACTTCCTCCACCCGATCCGGAGCGGTCTGCGGCGAATTCGAAATCTGCCACGTCGTATCCAGCGGCGCGTTCGCCGGATCTTCCAGCTCCCCGCCTTCGTGCGAGATGTGCCAGATATTGCGGTCGCGCGAATGAATCTTGGTGCGGCTGGCAACGATGGGAATCTTGCGCGCTTCGGCGTAATCGATGCAGTCCTCGCGCGACTTCAGCGTCCACTCGCGCCACGGCGCAATGATCTGCAACTCCGGCGCCAGCGCCTGGAATGCGTGCTCGAAGCGAACCTGGTCATTGCCCTTGCCGGTGCAGCCGTGAGCGACGGCCTCTGCACCCTCGGCCAGCGCAACTTCCACCTGGTACTTGGCAATGATCGGCCGCGCCATCGAAGTACCCAGCAGATACTTGTGCTCGTACACGGCGCCCGCCTGCAGACACTTCCAGACGTACTCGGTCAGGAACTCTTCGCGCAGATCCTTCACCACAACCTTGGACGCGCCGGTCTTGATCGCCTTGACCGCGACCTCCTCCATGTCCTCGCCCTGCCCCACGTCCGCCACAAATGCGATCACTTCGCAGTCATAGTTTTCCTTGAGCCAGGGAATGATGATGGAGGTATCGAGACCGCCGGAATACGCCAGTACAACTTTCTTCTTAGACATTAAAACTCCTCGTTGGAATGCGGCGCGCGCCTCCTCCCAGTAGCTGCAGAAGGATCGCCTTCTGAATGTGCAGACGGTTCTCCGCCTGGTCAAACACAACGGATGCGGGCGAATCGATTACCGCCGCGTCCACTTCTTCGCCGCGATGCGCGGGCAGGCAATGCATGAACACAGCCCCCGGAGCGGCGTGCGCAAATAGTTCGGGTGTCACCTTGAAGGGCTTGAAAATCCGCGCGCGCTCTGCAATCTCGGCTTCCTGTCCCATGCTGGCCCAGACGTCGGTATAGACCGCGTCGGCGCCCTTTACGGCTTCCACCGGATCGTTGACCACCTCAATCGTCGCGCCGGTCTCGGCTGCAATCTCGCGTGCCGACGCAAGCACCTCGGCCTTGGGCTCAAATCCCTTGGGCGTTCCAACCACGATGTGGCAGCCGAACAGCGCCGCTCCGATCATCAGCGAATGGGCCACGTTGTTGCCGTCTCCCACGTACGCCAGGCGAACCTTGCTGAGGTCGCCGAATTTTTCGCGCAAGGTCAGAAAGTCCGCCAGCGCCTGGCAGGGATGCTCGTAATCGCTCAGAGCATTGATCACCGGAATCGACGAGAAGCGCGCCAACTCCGTAACCGTCTGTGCTCAAAGGTGCGCAGCACCATCGCATCCACCCAGCGCTCCAGGTTGTGCGCCATATCGCTGAGCGGCTCGCGCTCGCCAATGCGCGAGGTCAACTGGTCGACGAACATGGCGTGTCCGCCCAGCGAGTAAATTCCGGACTCAAAGGTCAACCTCGTGCGGAACGAGGGCTTCTCGAAGAAAAGCACAATCTGCTTTCCAGCCAGAGCCGTGCGGAAATCCGCGGGCCGCGCCTTTACCAGCGCTGCCAGCTCAAGAAGGTTTTCGGCTCCTGCCGGAGTCAGGTCCTCATCGCCGTCAAATCGCTCAAGACCGGCAGTGGGGCCGTGTTGTCGGTAACATCCTTTTCCACGGGGCGTGTTGCCATGGCTTTCTCCTCCTGAACTCGCAGATCCGGATCAAACTCCGGGGACTTCATTTCGCGCCGCTCGCTATGCCTTGGAGCCCCTTGGGGAGCCTCTGCCGAGGGCTGCGCTTAGTTGCGGGCGCAGCGTCGCCAGATGACGCGCAGGAGGACAGAACTTGATCGAGCGCTTTCACTACAGATTCGACTTGCTTCTTGGTCACCACAAACGGCGGCAGAAAACGCAGTACCTTTTCATGCGTCCGGTTGATGATGATCTTCTGCTCCAGCATCGCTTTTTGCGCGGCCTTGGCAAGATCGGCGGAATCCAATTCCACTCCCACCATCAGCCCCACACCGCGCACGTCCACGATGCAGCCTATGGCGGGCATCCAGTTGCTGCAGAAGATCGAGAAAATATCCGCCGACTTCTTTCACGTGCGCCAGAATCTTCTCGTCTTCGATGACCTTCAACACCTCCAGCGCCACCGCGCAGGCCAGCGGCCCGCCGCCAAACGTGGTGCCATGCATGCCGGGATGAATCGCCGCAGCCACATCCTCGGTCACCAGGATCGCTCCCAGCGGCAGCCCTGAGGCCAGCGGCTTGGCCAGGGTGACCACATCCGGCTTCACACCGTAGTGCTGGAAGGCAAACATCTTGCCCGTGCGCCCCAGACCGCACTGAATCTCATCGAGCAGCAACAGCGCGCCGCTCTTCTGCGTCAACTCGCGGGCGGTCTTCATGAACTCGAGGCTGACCGGATGAATGCCGCCCTCGCCCTGTATCGTCTCGATGCAAACCGCGCAGACGTCTTCGTCGAACTTCTGCTTCAGATCCTCGACGTCATTGAACTTCACAAACGTCACGCCCGGCATCACCGGAGCAAAAGGCTTGCGATACTTCTCGGTGTACGTGGTTGCCACCGAACCCATCGTGCGTCCGTGAAAGGAGTTCTCCAGCGCCAGAAACTTTGTGCGCTTCTTCAGCCCTTTGCCGCTGGCCACCGCGCGCGCAATCTTCAGCGCTCCCTCCCAGGCCTCGGTGCCGCTGTTGGAGAAGAACGCGCGGTCCATTCCGGAAAGCTTCACCAGCTTCTGCGCCAGCGCCGACGGATACTCGGTGTAGAACAGGTTGGAGCAATGCACCAGCTTGCCCGCCTGCTCCTTGATCACCTTGGTGATCGCCGGATGCGAATAGCCCAGGGCCATCACGCCGATTCCGCTCAGGAAGTCGAGGTACTTGCTGCCATCGTCGGCGTAAAGATATGCGCCTTTGCCGTGCGTCAGCAGTACCGGATGCCGGTCGTAAGTGTGGAGCAGATATTTCTCTTCCGCTTTTGTACCTTGCTCAAACTCACGACGCCATCACCTCCGTACCGCTCTCGATCTTGGTCTGGTAAAACGCCGGCAACATCTCGGCTTCCAGCGCAGGCAGAATGCGAACCCGATGCACGCCCGAACGCAGCGCATCCTGGCAGGCCTGCAGCTTCGGAAGCATTCCGCCGCGAACCACCGCGCTCTTCACCAGTTGCGGAATGTCACTGCTCGAAAGCCAGCGGATCACCGTCCCGTCGGCGCCCTTCACTCCCGCCACGTCGGTCAGAAAAATCAGCGCGTTGGCCTTGCAGCCGGCAGCGCAAGCCGAAGCCATCTGGTCCGCGTTCACGTTGTAGTACTCGCCATCGGAGCCGAGCGCGAGGCTGGAAATCACGGGGATTCCGTCGTTATCCCAGATCGCCTCGATCCAGCGCGAATCCACCGAGCTGATCTCGCCGACAAAGCCCAGATCGCCGCCCTCGGTCTTCTTCTTGCGCGCCAGAAACGCCGCGCCATCTCCGCCGCACAGCCCCACCGCAGCCTGCCCCGTAGCGGTGATCGCGGCCACAAGTTGCTTGTTCACGCGTCCGGCCAGCACCATCAGCGCAACGTCGCGCGTATCCGAATCCGTGACGCGCAACCCGTTCACAAACGTGGACTCCTTGCCCATTCGAGCCAGCGTCTCGGTCAACGCCTTGCCGCCGCCGTGCACCACGGCAACCTTGTGCCCTTCGGCCGCCAGATCGGCAACCGCCTGCGCGCATTTCTTCAGCAGCGCCTTGTCCTCCAGCGCCGCACCGCCAATTTTCACCACGAGCTTCATCACTAGAATCCTTCCTGCTCGCTCCACCCGAACATCACGTTCAGGTTCTGGAGCGCCTGGCCGGCAGCGCCTTTCATCAGGTTGTCCAGGCAGGACACCACGATGAGACGCTTTCCATCCGGCGCCAGTTGAAACCCCACATCGCAATAATTCGTGCGCAGCGAGTATTGAATCTGCGGCAGCTTGCCATGCTCAAAAATCCGTACCCAATGAGCGCCGCCGTAGAACCCGCGCAACACGGCTTCAATTTCGTCCGCCGTAACGGGCCTGTTTAGCCCTACATAGATCGTCGAAAGAATGCCGCGTGGAATCGGCAGTAGATGTGGGGTAAAGATGAGTTCGTCTGCATGCAATCCCGCCTGTTCCAGAATCTCGCCCGTATGGCGATGTCCAAATACCGAATACGCCGAAAAATTATCGGCGGCTTCCACAAAATGCGTCTTTTGCGTGGGCTTTTTGCCCGCGCCAGAAACGCCCGACTTACAATCGCAAATCACGCCGCGCGCCCGTGTCCACCAATCCCGAACGCACCAGCGGAGCCAGCGGCACAATCACCGAGGTCGCATAGCAGCCTGGATTCGCCACCAGCCTGGCCTCGCGAATCTCGTCCCGATGCAACTCGGGCAATCCGTACACGGCTGTCCGGTCCAACTCCGCGGCCACCGCCGCATCTTTGTCCTCAAAGCCGTACACGGCGCGGTTCGCCGCTTCCTTCAAACGCCACGCGCCGCTTAAATCGACAACCCGCAATCCCTTTCGCCAGAGCCTCGGGAACCAACTCCCGCGAAAGCTCATGCGGCGTCGCCAGAAACAGAACATCAATGCCCCGCGACTTCAGCAGCTCCCACGAAAACGGCTCCAGCGGGTAGCTCTTGCCGCCGGCAAGCTCCGGGTAATAACTCTCCAGAGGCTGCGCCGCCGTCTCTCGCGCGTCAGAAACAGCGGCGTCGCCATGTGCGAATGCCGCAACAACAACTTCGCCAGTTCGAATCCCGCGTACCCCGTAGCCCCCATCACCGCGGCCTTAACTTTCGCCGCGCTCACTGCATCATCCCTTTAATCCGCAGCGAAACCCTGTGTGCGTTCTTCTTGTTCTGTGAAATCACCAAAATCGTGTCGTCTCCAGCCACCGTTCCCACGATCTCCGTCCAGCCTTCAGAATCGATCGCCGCCGCCACCGGCTGCGCCGAGCCCGTTGCAGTCTTGATCACCAGCAAATTCTGCGCCTCACGTACCTCGACCACGAACTCGCGAACCAGCCGCCCCGCCGAGTGATATCCCGGCTCTACGTGCTCGCTCGCCATTGCGCGATAGGCTGTAGCCGGCCGGCGTCTTGACCAGCGCCAGTTCATTGATGTCCCGCGACAACGTCGCTTGCGTCACATCAAATCCCTGCCGCAAAAGCAGCTTGCGCAATTGTTCCTGATTCACCACGGACTCCTGCTGCACCAGGTCTAGAATCAGATTTTGACGCGACAACTTCGACATAGGTTTCCAAGGACAGCATTATTATTCACAGTATCGTATAAGTATGCATCTCGATTCAAGATCACGTCAACTTTTTTGAGAGAAAAAATCTCCTTTTCGCTTCCCGTCGTGAATAATCCTGATGTGAATAGATTTCCAACAAGGGTCGGCCGTTCAATCCATCTTGGGTTGAACGGGCCATTTCCAGCAGACTAACAGCCAGCACGCATCGCGCTCGCCGCCTTTAGTATCGCGCAGCCGCGCTCGCCCGTACTTTTCGCGCTCCGCGCCACCAGCCAGAGCATGTAGCCGACCGTCGCCAGCCCGCCCACAAACAGAAGCAGAAATAACACGATCACGCCCGTCTGCGGGCGCACGGCCAGTGCTCCCAGGTTTGCGTATGGCTTCAGAGTAGGCCAATCGCAGCAGATAGCGCAGGCAAACCATCAGGAACAGCGTAACCAGCGACATGCCAAAGCCCACGTGAACCAGTCGGACTGGGTCTCTCCGCCAGGCTCCCCAGCAGGATCAGCAGCATGGCGGCAGATTACCGACGATCAGCGCCAAGCCCAAATACCGCCCCCGTCAGCGGATCGCGCAACAGAACCATCGCGATTTCGCGCGGAATCGCCAGCAGCAGCCACATCCCGAACAGAAACTGCAATCCCGTGCAGGCCGCGAATACCAGCGCCGAGCGCTGCACCATCCACCGCCCGTATTCCGCATCCACCTTCATCTTGCGCATGCCGAGGTGCGCCAGAATTGCCGAGAACAGGACAATCGCTCCATTGACAATATGCAGATAGCGCGGAACCACGCTGTGGTCGCCGAGATTCAGATTCCATCCGTTCGGGTGTGCGCGATACATTTCCAGCCAGTGCTCAGGGCTCTGCATCAGCGTCATGTTATTGACGAAGATGAATGCAATGCCCAGCAGCACGCAAACCGAAATCGCCAGCACGCATCCCGCGATTCCCTTCCCCTTCTCCGCCGTGTAGGAGAAGTAATAGAAGCCGTAGTACGCCAGCATTACCAGCGGAATCACCGCCAGCCACAGGACGCCGATCAGGATAGAACTGGCATAGAGAAAATTTCCGAAAAGCACCTGCACGAACAGCAGCGCCGCAACGCCCAGTGTCACCGTAAAAGCCAGAAACGTCGGCAGCATGGTTGCCAGTTCGTTTGCCAGCCGGCGCGAGTATGGATGCTGACGAGTGGCGTCCGCGAAGATAATTCCACAGCGCCCAGATGCCGCCTCCCAGGGCGG
The DNA here is from genome assembly GCA_963800195.1 of uncultured Acidobacteriota bacterium. Classification (GTDB taxonomy): domain Bacteria; phylum Acidobacteriota; class Terriglobia; order Terriglobales; family Acidobacteriaceae; genus TOLSYN. The sequence continues at coordinate 117,579 of CAWCZZ010000006.1, read as the reverse complement.
AGTTCATCGCCGCTACGTGCAGGGTGAATACCACCAGCAGCAGGGCCGTTAACAGCCACACCGGGCCGGGCAGCGGCAAAGGATCGACGTGAGGAATCGGAATCGTCTGCATTAGCGCACCTCCTGCCGCGGCTGGGCTGGACGCACCAGTTGTGAATGAGAGGTGCCGGTTGGCATTTCCGCTGGAGCAGGCTTTTGCAACATCGGCTTGCTGGCCTCGTGCGATATGTAGTAAGCCAGAGCCTGCGCCTGGTCGTCTGGCGCGTTGAAGTTCGGCATATTGCTGCTCATCGCGCCCAGCGCCGGGAACATTTCCTGCACCTGGCTGGGAGTCTGTTTTTCAAATACTCCGCGCAGCGGACGGAAATTTCCGTTGACGGTATGGCAGTGTCCGCAGCGCGAGGCAAACACCTTCTCGCCAATTTCGAGACGGTTCCCATCCGTGATGTTGAACTGCCACGCAGGATTCAGTCCAGCAAGATAGCTTCCCAGGGCTTTGCGATCCTCTTCATTACCAGCAAAGGGAGGCATGGTTCCGCGCAACATATGGATGTGTTGCAGAATATCGGCCGCGAACTCGGCATCCCAGCCATCGACGCGCCGCTTCATGCCGCGATACCCGCCCGCCGCATGGCAACTCCCACATTGCAGATGGAACAGATTTTCTCCGTACGCTGCACTTGCCGGATCGTCCGTCAGCAGAAAATTTGCCGTGTGGCTCACTCCCTTGGTTTGCAGGGCTTCCACCTGCGAGGCGCGCAGGTCGTTGGCATATACCACCTGGTTGATCACCCAGGGCTTGCGCACGAATTCGCGCAAATACTCACCCGCACCAATCATTCCCAGACCACAGATCACCAGCAACGCCACCACCGGAGGCCGCATCCAGCGCGGCTTCCACACTCCGCAGACCAGCGCAATGCACAACGCCAGCAAGGTAAAGCCCACGCCGCCGCGAACCGCGTGACGCACTCCGATCAGCACTCCATTCAGATACAACTGCGAGAATTGCGGGATGCGTGCAAAGTACCACCACAGCGACAGCGGCAGCACCAACGCTCCGGCCATCATCCACATCGCAGCCCATCGGGCCACTTTCTCGCGACCCTCATCCTTGGGCAGCGTAATGTAGCCGAAGATGCCGGCCAGAATCACACACACCGCCGTACGTGCCACCAGCGAGGGCAGAAACGTAGGATTGAACATTCCATCCCAGAAACTCTGAGTTTCAATCCAGCGCCCAGGCGTGAGCATGAAGGTAAGGATTCCATTGATGACGAACAAACTCATCCAGGCCGCAATAAAGTAGATCCAGCCAATAATCAGGTGATCGCGCGCCGGCAGACTCTCCCAGGTTTTGGCGTAGATGATCGCCGCCGCAATCTCCACGAAAAAGAAGACCCACTCAATTGCCCACGCCCACACAAATGTATGGATGAGCGTCGAAGTCGCCTCCGGGCTGACCAGGCCGATCGTGAACCAGATACCCACGCCGCTGATCGCGCCGAAGACCAGTGTAAGCAGCGCAAAAAAATTGGAGTGACGGCGGCAGTATTTGAGCAGCGCCGCATCGTTCTTCCGCCGCGCAAGGCTCTCGGTCACCACCAGAAAGAAGCCACCGCCCACCGCGAAATGGGAGATAAAAACGTGCAGCACCGCGACCAGCGCAATCAACATACCGCCTGGAATCGCGAGTTGCCACTGTGGGTAGTTCAAAGGTCAGACTCCTGGCAACGAATCAGATGAATTCCTCAGTATCTTCTACCGGCGCCGCATCGAATGCAATATTGAAAGCCGGATGAATCCGATTCGCTCCAAAGCGGCGCCTGAAATGAATCACTTGTTCCAGGTCCAGACTTGCGGCGCGTAGAAAAGCGCCTCTCCGCAGAGAAGCGCTTTCGTCCGGTTGGATCGCAGACGTGATTATTATTTACTTGTAGAATTCCGCATTCTTGTCTGCTGCGGCGGCCTTGTCAGCGGGCACATCGTCAGCAGAGAAGATCGCGTTCGACCGGGCACTCCGCGATGCACGCACCGCAGTCCATGCACTCGGCAGGATTGATGTAAAGCTGGGTTGCTGCTTCATACGAAGCTTCGGTTTTAGTCGGGTGAATGGCATCTGCCGGACAAGAATCGACGCAGAGTGCGTCTTTTTTGCATGTATCTGTGATGACGTGGGCCATGAGAAATCTCCTTGCAGCTCCGGGTTCTGCGAATCTGAAACATTATAACCCGCCTACCCGCGCGCATTTTTATCCTAGCGGGTCGGCGTACGGGGATTCTGTGATTTGAATCACTTTTTTCCTCAATTTTGGAGCAAAATTTTTCAGCCCACCGCGTAAGCTTTCGGGACTCTGCTCCTCGGCACGCAGCGTGCGCAGGCTGAGCGCATCATGGCGCTTGGCGAGGCGTACCCCGTTCTCGTCGGTCATTAATGCGCAATGATAGTACTCTGGAGTTGGCAGTCCCAGCGCACGTTGCAGCAGGATTTGGCGGGCCGTTGAGCGCAGCAGGTCCTCGCCGCGCACCACCTCGCTGACCTGCATCGCCGCATCGTCCACCACCACCGCCAATTGATACGCCGGAACGTCGTCACGACGCCACACCAGGAAATCTCCGAACTCGCGTCCAGCCTCAAACGATTGCCTGCCCATCCTCCGGTCCACAAATTCAATGCGCTCGCCGTCGGGCACGCGAAAGCGCCAGTTCACTCCGGCAGGAGCCGCGTCCGTCCATCGCTGCTCGCGGCAAGTCCCCGGATAGATGCGGCTCATCGTTGTCGTCGTGAGGCGCACTGGCCGCCAGCGCCAGTTCCTTGCGCGAACAGAAGCACGGATAAATCCATCCTCCAAGCCTTCAGTTTTCTCCACGCATCCAAATAGAAGTCTCGCCGCTCGCTCTGCACATAAGGCCCAAACGCACCTCCCACATCCGGACCCTCCTGCCATTTGATCCCGTACCAGCGCAGGTCTTCGAACATCGCATTGACGAACTCAGGACGGCATCGCTGAGGATCGAGGTCCTCGTTGCGGAAGATCAGCACCCCCGCGTGCTCCCGCGCCCGCTCTAACGCCCGCCAGAATGTACGGGCGTGCCCGAGGTGCAAATACCCTGTTGGCGAAGGCGCAATCCGTCCGCGATATCTGTGGGTACCCATCACCGCAATTCTATCGCTCGGCATGCAGAACTCGCCTATATTGGCATGAGAGATTGACGACAATCATTGGAGGCGGAACAGGTTGATTAGACGTTTTCTTGAAAATGATTACTTCGCCAAGCACTCCGTCATAGAGTTGGAAGCGGTGAAGGTGGGATATGCCAAGGCAAGAATGGAAATCAAGGAATTTCCACTTAAACGGAGCGAAGATAGTACATGGCGGCGCAATATTTACGCTGGCGGATTTCGCTTTCGCGGCGGCCGTCAATTCCCGCGACCAAATTGCCGTGGGTATTAGCGCGACCATGAGTTACGCGAAAGCCGCAACGACCGGCGTCCTGATCGCCGAGGCTAAAGAAGTTTCGCTGAACCACAAACTAGGAAATTACATCGTTGATGATTCGGGATGAACAAAACGATCTGATTGCAGTCTTTCAAGGGACGGCCTACCGGAAAAAGAGAAACATCAGATGGGCCGAAGGTGCCCAACATAGATAGCTGCTTTAGCGAACGTGGCCTCTGTCTCAAGGCTTCTCTACGATCTCCCGGGCCACGCGCACTGCGCTCATTATCTCGCGAACGAGTTGATGGCAAACAAGCGCTTGTGAATCTCGTCCACCTTGACCGTGGTATTCAGTACCTCGGCGACGCTGAAATCCCGGATCTCGCAGCCGCCGGAAAGCACATTCGTGCACTCTTCCTGCGATGAAGCAACGCCGGAACCGTACACCTTCACCGCACCTTCCTGCCGGATCAATCCGAACTCAAAGGTGTACCAGTAGAGCCGGCCCATGCGTTCCAGTTTCTCTTCATCTCTCCATCGAGTAGCAGACGCGGCCATACTCCGCCACGGCATCGGCAAAGCGCTGATCGGCGAACATCGGAAGGTGCCCCAGCGCGTCATGCAGAATGTCCGGCTCGGGCGTGTAGTCCATCGACTCGCGGCTGCGCAGCCAGGTCGTAGTCGGAAACTGCCTCGCCGCCAGCATCTCAAAAAACGCCCGCGAGGGCATAAAGCCGGAAACCGGCTGCACCTTCCATCCGGTTCGCTGCTTCCAGCCGCTTGCTCACCTCCGGCAGATGCGGAATCCGCTTCTGCTCCAGCCCGAGCACCTGCCAGCCCTCCAGGTATTCGCGGCAGGCGCAGTGCTCCAATTGCGCCATGCGCCTCGCGACCAGCTCGCTCCAGAGCACGTGCTGCTCCGGTGTGTACTTGTGTAGTCTTGCTCAATCAGAAATGGCTTCGCCTCGACCAGCTCGGTATGCTCTAAACTCCGCATCGGTCACCTCGCCCGCCCCATCGGACCCGGGGGATACTGTCTGAGATGCTGCGAACGCGCAATAGGAGCGAAAATCGGTCGCCTGCCTCGCTCCTTCAGGGCCGCGCGCTCGGCTCGGCGGCAACTTCAATTACGCCTTGGCGCAGGCGCTTCGGCGGCACGGCGTAACAAACCAGTTGCCAGCCGTCCATGTCGTGTGGACGCAGGAACATCCGGTAGTCCTTCCCCAAAGAATGAATAAACAGCGGAATACGCCAAAGGTCCTCTTGCCGGTGATAGACGCAGATGGAAAGAATGGGCTGGAACTTCTGGATGACTCCCCGCGCGCCTTCCAGAGCGTCCATCTCAAAACCTTCGATATCCATCTTGATGAACGTTGGCTTCTCCTCGCCGACCAGTTCGTCAATCGTCATGCAATCGACGACAACATCTCCATCCTCCGCAATGCAAGCACCATCCCCGCCGGTCGCATTAAAGCGAAGTTGCCCGCGTCTTGAGCCTACGGCTACGTTGCATAGCGAGATCCGCCCGCCAGTTTCCGGCTCCAATGTGCCCGCCCATTCCCGCAGCTTGCGGAAGTTTTCTGGATCAGCCTCAACCGCAAAGATACGGGCAAAATCGCGGTTCCGGCTGAGAACCTGCTTTGCAGTGTCGCCATCAAAGGCGCCGCAATCGACAAATACTTCGCCCGCCGCTATGCCGTAGACGCTGTCCAAAAAGTAGGATTCCTCACCAACCGGCGGCTCCAGCGCTCCAAGCTCGCCCAAGGCGCGCCACTTCACATGGTTCAAATATTCCTGCCGGGAGTCGTCGTCGGCCCATAGCTCGGCCGCTGCGCGTACCTCATTCGCCTGCTCGTAAACCTTCCGCGGAAGATCATTGCAGAAGTCAGGCAACAACTCTGCCGCGAACTTCCAGCGCAGTTCGCTGGACGAGACTACACGGCTGCATCCCAGGTGAGTGAGCTGTTCTCTCGTCTGCCGGAAACGGTGTCCGAGAGACCAGATGGTCACCACGAACAGCGCCGAGCTCCCAAACTGCTCTGCCGCCTGCGCCGGAGACAACACGGAAACCCCGTCGATGCTTTCGCCCCAACGCGCCTGGTTGTTATCGGCAAACGCTAAGGGCTCAACCCCTACGCCGCGCAGGCAGCGCAAGGCCTTCCTGCCCAAATTCCCCGAGCCAAACAGGACAACCCGATTCTCCGCCGCCCTCAGCAAATCGTCGAGGGCGGATTGCTCACGCCGAAGTACGGAGCCGGGATCTTCGCTCAACAGTTGATCGAGTTCATTGGCATATCTGTCCACGTCGCAGAACACTCCTTTTGGGTGCCCCAGGTTCGCGCCCGTCTTTGGGCGATAACCTGGGAAGCAAGCTCTCCGCCGGCTCTCTCAGCATTGTAACGGACTTGCACTTCGGCCAACCCGTGGCATATAAGCTCTCGCTATCACGCAGTCGCATGCTTCGATCTTTGCTTTCAACCTTGAAACCTTTGAAACCCTGAAACTTTGAAACCTGCCTTCGCTTTCCGCGCCAAACTTGTTACGCTGTCTCCCGGAGACTCTCTCATGTCCAGCTTCAAAGATCAGCCTGAGATTCGAATTCAGAACGCCGACGATTACCGCGAGGGCTATGCCAACAGCGTGCAGGTCCGCATGAGCGTGTGGGATTTCTTTCTCGCCTTTGGGATGGCCGTCCCCGGCGACGGCCCCGGCATCGACCTGCGCAACTTCCAGGGAATCTATCTGAGCCCGCAGCAGGCCAAGGCGCTTTCGGTCATGCTCAACCAGAACGTATCAAACTACGAGCAGACCTTTGGCGAGATCAAACTCGATCCGCAGTTTACCCAGAGCGGGCCCGTCCACTAGCAGCATGGCCCGCAAGACCCCGCACTCATCTGCCGGAGCGTCGCCGGCTCCGGCCCTGCTTGCCTTTGCAGCCATTTTTGTCGCGCTCTGGCTCACCCACCTCCCGCTGCTTCGCCTGCCCTACTTCTGGGACGAGGCCGGATACTTCATCCCCGCCGCACGCGACATTCTGCTCACCGGCGACCTCATCCCGCACACCACGCTCTCCAACGCTCACCCTCCTCTGGTGATGCTCTGGCTGACCCTCTGCTGGAAGCTAGCCGGTTACTCGCCGCTGGTGACGCGCATCGCCATGCTGCTGATTGCCTCATTCGGATTCACTGCACTCTGGCTGCTGGGCCGTCGCGTGGCCAGCGCACAGGTTGCCACGGCTACCGTCGTGCTTACGGCGCTCTCGCCCACTGTCTTCTCGCAGTCTGTCATGGCGCAACTTGACATTGCAGCCTTGGCACTGGTGCTGTGGACGCTCTACATGCACATCCGTGGCCGGCTCTGGCAGGCCGTCGCCTTTGCGGCCCTGGCAGCCGTGGCCAAAGAAACCACGGTGGCAGTAACCCTCACCCTCTTTGCAACCGCGCTGCTGGGCTGGTGCGCCTACCGCTGGCGTCCGGCGCTGGCCGCCAAATGGTGCCTGCCGCGTCAAACCCTCTCGCAGTCCGCTGCGTACCTGCTGGCGCTGCTGCCCTTGGCGATCTGGTATGCGTATCACTTCCACCGCACCGGCCACGTCTTCGGCAATCCAGACTACCTGCGCTACAACGTGGGGGCCACCGTAACGCCGCTGCGCATTGCGCTGGCGGCCCTGATGCGCCTCTGGCACGCAGTTGGATACATGAACCTCTTCGTCTTGACCTCGGCTGCGCTGCTGTTGCTGTGGGATGCACGGCAGCCCGGCGTGCATGCTCCCGCATCCTCAGCCGTTGCTCCCCGAGCAAAGCCCATTGTCGTTGCGCGCCCGGCCCTCGCGCTTGACTCCCCGGCGATTCCGCCGAATGTCCAACTGCTGCTTGCGCTGGTCGTGCTGGCACAGGCCGCCGAGTTTTCCGTAGTCGGCGGCGCATTGCTGGCGCGCTACATGATCCCGGCAATTCCGCTGGTGGTGCTGCTGGCGGTGAATGTGCTGCGCCGCTACGCCCCGCAATGGAAGTGGTGGGTCGCCGGATGCGCCGTCGCGTTTCTCGCCGCCCTCTTCTTCAATCCGCCGTGGTTCATCTCGCCGGAAGACAACCTGACGTGGACCCGCTTCGTGCGCATGCATCAGCAAGCAGCGCACTACGTTGAGCAACACTATGCGGAGGACCGCATCCTCACTGCGTGGCCAGCCTCGGACGAATTGAATCGGCCATTCCTCGGCTATGTGGCGCGTCCCCTCAGTGTTGTGCGTCTCGAAAATTTCACCGCCTCAGAAATTCCCCGCGCCCAGCAGCAAGAGGAAAACTTTGACGCCGTAGTCGCCTTCTCCACCAAGTACCAGCCTCCTCGCGGCATCTACCAGCACCTCCCGGGATGGACCCGAATACAAACCCGCTACTTCGACTTCCATCAGGATCTTCCGCCAAAGGCGATTGCAACCTTGCTGCATGGCCGCATCGTCTGGCAGGATGCAACGCCGGGTGAGTGGATTGCAGTGATCGAAATCGACAAGGCGAGGAATGCCAAGATTGACCCCGCTCGAACTTTTTAGTTTTTAAAATTTCAAGCTCGCTAGGTTGTCAAGATTTCAAGAATTTCAAGGCTGCAATCTCTCGTGGTTTCCCACCTTTGTTCCTGAGGTGTCATCCTGAACGCAGAGAAGGACCCCAGCGTCGCTCAAATCTCCGCGCCGTCCCAAAGGCCTCTCAACCGTCAAGCGAGTTCCACGGACTGACGCACATCCGCAACCATTGGCGAGCCAGCCACTCTATCAACCGCAAAGAGTACCCAATGAGTCAATCGTTTTAATTTCGTACAAAGATTGCCATTTCAGTAATCTTCGTCTTCCCAACGATTATCTAGATTGCTAATCGTTGCGCGCTATTTGGAAGCATCGACAGACGAGACTGAATCGCACGATTGATGTGGATCGGCGGTAATATTCGGCGGAGGAGTCCCAACTCCCCCGCCGACTTGAATGCGAACTACTTTCCGGCCAGAGCTGCAGAAGCGTAGCGCTTCTTCATCTCTTCAATCGGAATCGGCGCGTAGTCGCCGGCATGGCCGGCTTGGCCGAACTGAGTCATGCGCTGGGCAACAACCTTCTTCATAGCTTCGCGCGCGGGTTTCATGTAGTCGCGCGGATCGAACTTCTCCGGCGTTTCAGTAAAGACCTTGCGGATCGCGCCGGTGATGGCCAGGCGGTTGTCGGTATCCACATTGATCTTGCGCACCCCGTTGCGGATGCCGAGTTGGATTTCCTCAACCGGCACGCCCCAGGTCGGCTTCAGCTTGCCACCGTACTGGTTGATGACGTCCTGCAAATCCTTGGGCACGCTGGAGGAGCCGTGCATGACGAGGTGAACCTCAGGCAGGCGCTTGTGGATCGCGACGAGCACGTCCATCTTGAGCACCGATCCATCGGGCTTCTTGCTGAACTTGTAAGCGCCGTGGCTGGTGCCGATGGCGATGGCCAATGCATCAACTCCGGTCTTTTCCACGAACTCAACGGCCTGGTCAGGATCGGTAACGTGTTCGAGTCCGGTGCCTCCGGCGCCGTGTCCGTCTTCAATGCCGCCAAGCACGCCTATTTCGCCTTCCACCGTAACACCGCGATCGTGCGCAAGTTGGACGACTTTGCGCGTGACTTCTACGTTCTGCGCGAAGGTCGCGGGGGTCTTACCGTCTTCCAGCAGCGAACCATCCATCATCACCGAGGTGAAGCCGAGGTCGATGGCGGACTTGCAGGTCTCGACGCTGTTGCCGTGATCCAGATGCATGACCAGCGGAATCTCCGGATAGAGTTCGGCGGCGGCCAGCATAAGGTGATAAAGGAACTTGTCCTGCGAATAAGCACGCGCGCCGCGCGAAGCTTGAATGATGACCGGCGAACGGGTTTCGCGCGCGGCCTCCATGATGGCCTGAATCTGTTCCATGTTATTTACGTTGAAGGCGCCAACGCCGTAACCGCCCTTGGCGGCCTCATCCAGCAACTGCCGCATCGAAACCAGAGGCATAGTTTTATCTCCCTGCAAAAGTAATCGTTCCTCACCGGTTGCCATGTGCGCGGGTCGGTGAGAGACCCTCGAAGTTTGCCTACGGCCAACGCAGCCGCGAAAACCCCAAACAGATGAAGCTACCACGCTACGACGGGGCGTTCAACCGCTTAGGTGAAAAGGTGGAAACTGAGGGCGGCAGGAGGGTACTGGTTGCACACCTTTGCATTGCCCGTTCGATAGGGAGCGAGAACCCCGTTGTCGAGAGGCCCCAAGGATCGCTTTCCTGCAATTACTGCGATACAATCTGGAGCCTCTGCTGAGGTTTGGCTTAAATGACAAACTGCCCTGGGTCATAGAGTACTCCGCAAATCAGTTTCGCCAACAACGCAAACCATTAGGAGGTATCAAAATGATTCCGGAAAAAGTACTGGAAATTATGAAACAGGATGGAGTGGTTGCCATCGCAACTTTGGGGGCGGATGGACCTCATATGGTCAACACCTGGAACAGTTATCTACGAGCCACCGAAGATGGACGCCTGTTGATTCCTGCCGGTTACATGCATCGTACTGAGGCGAACATCGCTTTCAACCCGCAGGTTTTAATAACCTTGGGGAGCAGCAAGGTCAAGGGCCTGCATGGACCGGGTACAGGTTTCCTTATCAAGGGGAAGGCCGTATTTGTGACTTCTGGCCCGGATTTTGATGTTCTGAAGGCAAAATTCGAATGGATGCGCGCCGTAATGGCTGTGACCATTGAGTCTGCCACTCAGACTATTTAAGTCTGCATGGAGCGTCCATCCAACCCGTATTAGCCAGGCGCCCTCGCGGTTCGGGGCAACAAGAATCGCGTCAGGTATGTGTTTAGGCATTGGTCTTTCTCGAAGTAGCTCACTATTGCGTTTCTAAGATGGGGAGTTGTAGCGGGCGATTCGCTCGGGCAGCCAGTCTTGAAGCGCAGGGGCCATGTAGAAACGTGGCAGCAGCAGATCATCGTCACGATCGATCATCCCTTCGGACACGGCGCGGGCAGCAAGTGCCGTGTCCGGATAGATACGGATTCCTGCCGAGATCTTCAGTGCATCCAGATGAAGCGACTCGGCAAACGCCAGACTCTCTTCCACCGTCTGCCGGGTTTCACCGGGGGCGCCCAGCATCAGGAATCCGTTTCGCTTAATGCCTGCGGCGCTGAAGATCGCGGAAATCTCCGCCACTTCGGCTGGCTTATATTTTTTATTGAGCAGAAGCAAGACCGGCTCGGATCCGCTCTCGAAGCCGAGGTTCACCTGCGGGCATCCCGCCCGTGCCATCAATTCCGCCAGTTCCGCGTCCACAGACTTCGGATAGATCTGCGCCCACCAATCGATGTCGAGCCGCGCATCGATGATTCCCCGGCAAAGCTCTTTGGCATAGGCGGTAGGGACGTTGAACGTGTTGTCGACCGAATAGAATTCGCGAAACCCGCGTTCGCGGTAACTGATCAACCAGTCAACGACTGATTCCACGGAGCGCTGACGCAACTGTCTGCCCTCGATCTTACCCGTTGAGCAAAAGGAACAATTATTCGGACAACCGCGCCTGGTTTGTAGTGGGATTCGCCACTCGGGGCTAGCCTGAGAATTCGGCCATATGTCAGGTGTAGGTAGTGGCAGCGAATCAAGATCGGGGTTAAGCACTTGCGGCACATATGCGTTCGGTTGCTCAGCCAGATAAACTCCAGCCGGGACGGGACCTTGCCGCCTGTTTTCCAGCCAGGAGAGCAGTCTCGGAAACGTTGTCTCGCCTTCGCCCTGTATCCCCATATCCGCTCCCAGGTATGCCAGCGTGCTCGCAGGAAAGATACTGAAGCCCGCGCCGCCTACAACAATCGGAGCGCTGCAAGCGATTCTGCACAAAGCGATGATTTCTTTCAGCGGCGAAAGCAAGAACCGCGGATTTGCCATCGTCTGGTCATCGATGTTTCGTACCGACAGGCCTATCACGTCGGGTCCTGACGATTCGATCGCATTTCTTATCGTTGATTTCCAGTCAGCAGGCGAGAGCAAATCCAGAAAGCGTACCTCATGCCCAGCCTTCGCAGTGGCCGCTGCCACGCACGCCAACCCAAGAGGCAGCGGCGTCATAACGCCGGAGAGTTCCCGGTTGCCGGATATGAGTAGGACACGCATCGCCCGCAGCCCTCCCTTTCGAGACGCATTGTACTTCAAGCCTGCAATCGGGAAAAAGGAAACGTTCGCGGTTTATTTATGATTCGTTTTATCCGGTGGCATAACCGTCGCATTGCTACGGTCGTAATTACCGCCCCGAGACGTTGCATTCGGTAGCCTCAGAGGCGAGGGAGAATCCACTCGGTCCAGACGAAGAAGCTATTGGCGACGAGCATGGCGACAAGGGCGAAGGAGAGGCAGAAGTCGTCGAAGGGACGGTTGGGCGAGTGGACTACGTCGCGGCTGTGTCCGAGCAACAGTAAGAAGCCAAGAATTGGCACTACCAAGGCTCCGGCGCCCACCTGCGACCAGTACAGGAGTTGGACCGTGTTGATTCCGAAAAGCGAGATGATGACCGCAAGGAGAAGAATGCTGGAGATCACGATATAAAAGTAGCGCGCCTCCCAGACCTCCATGTTCAGTCCCGAAGCCCACCCGCTGGCTTCTGAGATGCTGAAAGACAGTGAGGCGGCAAGCAGAGGCAGTGCAACCATGCCGGAGCCCAGAATTCCCAGTGCGAAGAGGAGTGGACCTGCCGAGCCCAGAAACGCCAGCGCCTGTGAGGCCGAACGCGTGGTCATCAGCGACGGATCAGTGAGGTGGAAGCTGGCCGCAACCACAATCGCGGATAGCGAGATCAGCGTGGCAACGAAGGTTCCAGCGTGCGATTCGGTTTCTTGGGAGCGATCAGCGCTGCGTGGAATCTCGCGCTTCGAACTGGTCTGCCAGATGATGACATCCGGGGTAAGCAGCGATCCGAAAACGGCGATGACCGCCATGGAATAAGCTGCGGTGGCCTCGATGTGCGGCAACAGGATTGCCGAAGCAAGCCGCATTGGTGAATGCACGGTGGAGCAGGCGGCAACCACGTAGGCAATCAGGAAGAGCGAGAGCAGGCCTAGCCTCTCCATACTCTTGCGCGCGTTGCCGACAATGAGCATGTACCAGACGACGAAGGCCAGAGGCACCAGGAAGAACGCCCGCCATTGATTGGTGACGATGGAGAGCGCATCGCTGACAGCAACCAGATCCCCGATGATCATGACGAAGTTGACGGCAAAGACTCCGAGCGCCAAGGCGAGAGCTGTGTTGCGTCCGTATTGCTGGCGAACCAGTTCCACCAAGCCTTTGCGGGAGTCACGGCCAATCCGCGCGGAGACCGAAAAAACGCTCCACAGCACAGGGATGGAGAGCAGCACGACCCAGCCTATGTTGTATCCGAATGTCGCGCCGGCGACGGTGGCGGTTAACACTGCTGCCGGGTCGAGATCGGCCGCTCCCGCCACCACCCCGCGCACAAATGCATAGCGTACGCGATGCTGCTCCGGTGGCGGCAGCGGCTCTAGCGGCGGAGTGAGACGATGGGGCAAATGCGACATAGCAGTGCATTAGCCCATGAAGGGCTGATGCACGAGAGATGCGTTGCGAGGAGCTCTGGTTGGCAGGATTGCCGGAAGAGAAGTGAAATGCAGAAATGCAAAGGCGCACCGCGCGGGTACGCCTTCAGCTTTTGCACCGGTTGCACTACATGTTGCGAAGCTAGCGGCCGAAGTACTTGGCGTTCCGCTCGGTGAACTGCTTCCACTTCTCGGGCAGGTCGTCGACGGCAAAGATCGCCGAAACAGGGCAGACCGGAACACAAGCGCCACAGTCAATGCACTCGACCGGGTCGATGTAGAGCATCTCCTCGGCGCCATGCGCGGCTTCGTCCTTCTTGGGGTGAATGCAATCCACCGGACACGCGTCCACACAAGCAGTGTCCTTGGTTCCGATACATGGTTCTGCGATCACGTATGCCATAAAAAATTGGAAATCCTCTCCCGCGATGAATAGCCGCCTGTAAACCTATGATTGTAACAAATGGGGGGCAGGAATGTTGGGCTGAGCAGCTTCTATCGGCTGAGTGCCGTAGCCGGTGACCGGAGGAAGAGAATCAAGACCGCGGCCGGCAAAGATCTCACGGAAGTTCTGCAGCAGCTCCTGGTGGATGATGGCGTTGGAAGCGAGGGTCTCGCGGCTGTCGAGGTTAAACGGCGAGCCATCGAAGCGCGTGACCGTGCCTCCGGCTTCCTGCACCAGAAGGACTCCGGCAGCCGTATCCCAGGGGTTCAGGTTGAACTCCCAGAAGCCGTCATAGCGGCCGGCGGCGACGTTGGCGAGGTCCAGAGCAGCCGAGCCCGCGCGACGGATGCCATGCGAGCGCAGGGTGATCTGATGGTAGAAGTGGATGTTCGGATTCTTGTGGCGCTTGAAGCTCGGAAAGCCGGTGCCGAGAATGGATTCCGACAGCGTGGTGGTGCCGGAGACGTGAATGGGACGACCGTTCAGCGTTGCACCACTTCCCTTCGCGGCGGCAAACAGTTCGTCGCGGGTGGGATCATAGAGGATGCCTGCGACCAGCTGCCCCTCCCACTCCAGTCCCATGGAGACACAAAAAACCGGATAGCCGTGGGCAAAATTGGTCGTGCCGTCAAGCGGGTCCACATACCAACGAAAGGATCCGCCATGGCTGTCGCGAGTGCCTTCTTCGGCGACGATGTCATGCTCGGGCCAAGCCGTACGCAGACGCTCGACGATGAGCTTCTCGCTGGCAAGATCGGCCTCGGTGACCAGGTCGACGTCTCCCTTGTATTCGAAGCCGATGCGGCGTTCGAAGTAGGGCAACAGCAGCTTGCCGGCTTCGACGGCGATGGCAGTGGCTTGCGGCAGGAACCCGGCTGCGGCGTGGACGGTCATGCTATCCGGCGGATTCCGGCGGCGGCGCGGCTTTGCTTCGGCGCACTCGCGGAGCTTTGATTTCACCCTCGGCGATGTACATGATCTCTGACTTGAAGATGAAAAGATTGGGGGCACCGGCACGAGTCAGGCGCAGCATGTTCCGGTCGTAGTACTCGATCCAGCCACGAACAATTTCGCCACCCTGCAGCTTGACGCTGACCAGTTTCTGCTTCTCACCCAGCGCTTTGAGATATCCAGCTTCTTCGAAAGTCTCCTCCGGCGGAGGCGTCTTACCCTTATTGATTGGACGGAACGGCATGAGGTGATTCTATCTGAAGTTGGGAGACGAAGGTGAGGTGAATCGACAAATTGGAGCTGCGAAAAGCAGGCGAAGCGAAGAGGGCGGTGTGGAGGCAAAAAACCGGGGAGCTTTGTGGGCTCCCCGGAAAGTGCTTACAAACCGTTCACATTTAGAAGCTGTAGTGAATGGCCAGGAACATCGAGCGCGTGAGCTGATACGTAAACGGCTGGCCGTACCAGCTGCTATATGTAACGGGCGGCTGTACTGAACCGTTAGGCAAGGTCACCGCCGTATTGATAAACGCGGCTGGACTGAAGCCGTGCTCAAACACGTTATATGCGGCAGCTCCGCTCCCGGCTAACCCAATTCCAGGATACAGCGCCGTCCCGACCTGGAACGAGTTTAAGCTCCCAAAATACGAGGTTATCGCACGCTGATTGAAGAGGTTGGTGACGTTCATGGAGAACCCGAGGACTTGCCGCTCATTGTTCTTGTTGACCTTGAGTTCGTGGCTCAACTGGAGATCGGACTGAACAAACCACGGAGCGCGGCGAGTATACGGGGCACCGAGGGTGATGTTGCCAAGCGAATCGACAGTCGCATCGGCCCACTTACCGCGGTCAACTATGTACATAGCGTAGCCCGGTTGTTGTGGGAAGGAGCCGCCGACGTCGATAAACGTGCTCTGCGGCGCACCTTGATACGCGTACTGCAACAGACCGAAGGTAGTGACGTTCCTCTTGCCCTCGGGCAGCGTGTAGTAACCGTAGCCCTTGAAGGTATTCGGACGATCGGTAGGCAGCAGCCCGTTGGAGGATCCGCCGGCTTGGTTAAAGTAGAAATACGGCTCGTCGAACGAACGGCTGGTGTCCGGTGAGTCGCGTCCCGGGACGCCACCGTCGGTCTGCTCGCTGGTGGTCAGGCCGGTATAGTTGCCCCGGAGTTTGCTGTAGGTGTAGCTGAACATGCCGGAGTAGTGCTGGCTGAGGGCTTTTGTCAGGCGGAATTCAACGCCATCGTAGCTACGCTGGGCCGTCGGGTTCAATGGGCAAGCTGGGCAGGTCCCAAACGTGGCCGAATTGAACGAAACTCCCGGCTCACCGAAGACCTGGCCGAGCGAGCCGAGGTACGCAGAATAGCCGTTAAGGGTTCTGTTCACACCTTGGCCGGGGTTCACGATGGTATAAAGTTCGCCGTTCGCGACGTCACTCAAGGAGGCATCCTCAAGGATATGATCGAGGCGCCGACGATCCCAACGTGCTTCAAGTGCCCAGTTCTTGCCCAGTGCGTAGTCAATACCGAAGGTCGTCTCGTGCTGACGGTAAGGATTTACCCCAGGGGCTACCGGTTCCAAGGGGCGCAGGTTGCTGTTTTCAATGAACGTGAGGCCAGAAGGCGTTTGCCCGTTGGCAAAGTTGCCCGGGGTGTTCGAGGGACCGCTGGGGCAGGCACGCCCGTTGATATACACCGGATCGATCTGCGACGGAGTAAATGTACCCTGAGCGTTCGGGCTGATGCCATAGACGCACTCCTCGAAGACCTGACCGCCCCAGGAGGTTTCAGCAAGCAGCAGCTTCATGATGTCATTGGTGACGCCATAGCTGCCAAAGAGCTTCATCTTGCCATTGCGGTAGACATCCCAGGCTGCGCCGATGCGGGGAGCAACCTTGTCGCCCCAACCGAAGTTGATGGTGTGGTTATTGAAATTCCCTTGGTTCGGGGGCGGTGGCAGGGTTTCCTTTTCAATGCGGATTCCGAGATTAACGGTCACGCCGTGACCGAGCGTCCAGGAGTCCTGCGCGAAGAGGCCATAGTTGGAATCTGTGGCCGAGCCGATGGTGGCGAAGTCATTGATCATGCCCCAACCGTACTGGCCAGAGCACTGGCCGTAGGTCGCCGTCAGGGTCGCGCAAGCGGCTACCCCAGTACTGCTAAGCGGGGAGTAGGGGAGGCTGGGGAATAAGTAGAACAGCGGCACGTTGCCGTTCTGGTTGATGTCAAGGTTCAGGTGGTTGTACTGGTAGCCGAACTTGAAATTGTGCGTACCCCACCAACCGCTCTTGAAGATCGCCACATCCTGATCGAACTGGTAGTGCTTGCCCGCATTGAAGACGGTGTACTGTTGCTTGTAAGCAAATGCCGTCTCCGTGCCTCCAGTCATTTGCAGGGTGGCGGGCAGCGGAGCGCCAAAAACGTCAGTGCCTCCTACTCCGCCTGTAAACCAGTCAAGATTCACGCCCTGGGTCGGCCATCCAAAGTCATGATAGTTCTGGAAGAAATAGCCGTAGCGGGTGGTGGAGACAATGCGCGGAGTGATCGTGATATCCGCTCCGGTGTTGAAGAGTGTATTCGGAGCGCTAAATCCGAGACCGGGCGAGTAGGCCGTGAGTGGCAGCGAGGTGCCAATGTTGAAGTAACCCTGGGTGGAGTCCGCAATAGGCAGAAGACCCTGTCGCCGCGTTTGCTGCGTCAGCCAGGAGCCGAAGACACGGACCTTCTGCGTCACCACTGCGTCAACGCGGGCGTTTCCATAGTACTGTTGCGTGTTCTGGCTAAAGTTCTGGATTCCCGCGGTGGGAGTGAGCGAATCCGGCGCACTGAAGTTAACGTTTCTAGTCCTGCCAGTGTACAGCGGCGCAAATCCCGCGAAGAACCAGATGCGATCCTTCATGATTGGGCCGCCGATTGTCCCACCCGGCTGCAAGATGCGGAAATGGTCTTTCGTAGGCTGATATTGCTGGGAAGCAAAATCTGTTCTCCCAGAAGAGGTGCTGAGCGGATCGTATCGCAGATACTGGTCAGGGAAAGCATCAAAGCCGCTGGATTCATAGGAGGAGAACAGCTCGCCATGCCAGTCATTGCTGCCCTTCTTCATGATAACGTTGACGACTCCGCCGATGGCGCCGCCATGTTCGGCCTCAATACCCGAACTCTTCACCTGGACTTCTTGAATGAACTGGAAGGGAACGTTGGCATTGGAGTAGCCGGCGGAGATGTTCTCGGTATCCTGGCCTTCAATCAGGTAGGTATTCTCGGAGTCAGCCGCACCGGCCACTGAATAACCAAATGACAAACCGTTGCCGCTGCTGCCCGGCAATGTGCCGCCGGTGCCGCCGTTCGGGGTTCCGTTTATTCCGGGACCAGCCGCCAAGCCTTGCAGGGGTTCGTTGCGCGCAGAGGGCGCAAACTGGATCACCGACTGGAACGAATAACCATGGGGAACGTCCTGGATGACGTCCTGGGTTACGTTGGTCGTCGTGTGCGTCGTCGTCAAGTCAATGAGCGGAGCTTCCGCAGTGACTTCGACGACGGTTGACTGGCTGCCGACCTTCAACGCGAGGTCAAGGGTGGGAAGGTGGCCGACTTCGATGGTGATACCTTCACGCTTCAGCGTGTCAAACCCTTGTACCTTCACGGTAACGGTATAGGAGCCGGGCGAGAGGTTCGTGAAACGGTAGTAACCGGTAGCGTCGGTATTGATTGTCTTGGAGCCGATCAGCGCGGAGCCGGTCAGCTCAACAAGAGCATTGGGCACTACTGCGCCAGCTGCATCTTTCACCGTGCCTTGGAGGCCACCGGTGGTTTCCTGAGCTTGCAGACCAACGGCCAGGAAAAGCACCGCAGCCATAGCCAGGAGTACGCAGAGGCGAACGCCTAAGGAATGTTTTCCCGTCATAATTAAGATCCTCCCGCGGTTGCTCAAAGGCAACCAAACCTAATATGCCGAACATAAGGGTTCGGCGCTCAAAAGCGCAGAAAACCCATCCTGTATATGCACGCCGATCACCAAACGGAATTCATGCAATTAGGGCTGATTTCGCGGTTTTTGATGGAAAAATATATCTGAAAATACCAATTAAGGTAGGCCGGAAAATCTAAATATGAAAATTAGAATAATTTAAGGGGCTGGAGTAAGGCCGACTTAATCGATTTTGCTGTTGTAGTACCCTGCCCGGTGGCGAACGTCAAGTTCGCGCTGAGCCCGTTTTTTGGCCTCTGCCGTGAGTTCCACGCTGATGCGACGGAAATCGTTTCCGACCCGGTTGCTGGGATAGTAGGCAAGCAGATACTGGGTCCGTAATTCATTACTGATCTGGCGAAAAGCCTCATCGAGCTGAGGCAGCGAGGTGGCGTAGTAGTATTTGCCCCCGGTATCGCGGGAGAGCTGGATCAGCGCGTGCTCGCCGCCGGTGTCGCGGCCGGCATCGGCCTCGATTGGCACCATAATGATGGAGTAAATGATTGCTTCGGCGATCTGGGCGGCGCGCAGAGCTTCCTGATAGCCGGTTTTGCTGGAGGTGTCGCCGCCGTCGGTGATGAGGACGATAATCTTGCGCCCCTGGCGCCGCTCCAGCGACAGAGCACTGAGATAGATGGTGTCATAGAGAGCGGTGGCTGCTCCGGTGTGCAGGTGATTCAGTGCTTCGTCAAGACGGCGCTCGTCGTTTGTATAGGGTAGAGCCTGCGAGACGTAGGTGGAAAACTCGTAGAGCGCGATGGAGTCAACCGGGCGCAGCAGAGTGTGGGCGAACTTGCGTGCCGATGTGACTTCAAGCGGCAGATCCTTGCGGGTGCTCATGCTGGTGTCCAGGGCCATGGCAATGGAGAGCGGCAGTCCGGACTCGCGCTCAAAAATAGAGAGTTGCTGCTCAATGCCGTCTTCATAGATGCGGAAGTCCTCTTTCTGCAGATTGGCATAGGGAGCACCGTCTTTATCGACAACGCTGGCGAAAACATTCACCAGCTTCACATTCACCGAGATGGTCGGGGAGGACTGACCCGGCACGGCATTGCGGCGAACCGGAGACCAGGGGACCTTGGACATGTCAGGAGTCGCGGGAGGCACGTCCTGCGCCACGGCAGGAGCCAATAGCACCAGCAGAAACGAGAGTGCGAGGCGAGCAATCATGCGACTGACATTATAAGGAAAGTCGAATGGCGGGGCTTCCGAAGTTGCGGCCGAACGCCGATCACCTTCGCAGGCTAGAGACTCAGATTTGGCGGGAACGGCTCACCGTCAGCCCAGGTAGCTCCGTCTTCAAAAAACTCCTTCTTCCATACCGGCACGCTTCGTTTGAGTGAATCGATAATCCAGCGGCAGGCGTCGAAGGCAGCAGCGCGATGGGCACTGGCCACTACGATGATAATGCTGGTTTCGCCGATCTCCAGGCGTCCGACACGGTGAACGATGCGGAGATCGCGAACCGGAAAAGCAGCCATTGCATCCACGGCCAGCTTCTCCATCCCGGCCAGCGCCATGGCAGGATAGGAATCGTATTCGAGATAGAGGGTGCGGCGGTTGCGGCTGTGGTTGCGCACGATGCCGTCAAACAGACACACCGCGCCATCGTCACCTTGTTTGATCTGGGCCAGCAGCGCGGTGGAATCGATTGGCTCGCGCTGCAGGCACGCGTGGGCGGAGACAAGCGGCAGCTCCGGCTCGGTCAGGCCTCCGCTTACTGGCGGCAGCAGCGCTACTTCGTCACCCTCGTCAAGCGCGGTGGACGACGAAGCAAAGCACTGATTGACGGCGATGGCAATCGATTTCTCGTAGGCATCAAGCGCGGGATGGCGCTCGCGCAAGGCGCGCCAGAGATCGGCAACCGTAGCCGGAGAGGAGAGTTCGACCGCGATTTGCGGAGCGATTAAATCGCGCAGACGTCCGAAGCAGAGAACTTGAAGGCGCATGAAAATAAAGATAGCAGCTTCTGTGGAGAATTTGGCGGAACAAACGAAAGGCTCTGCAGCACCTGAACAATGGGTGCTGCAGAGCCCTCGAATCAACTTACTGAGGGTTCACCACCAGGCTCAGGTTCATTGTTTGTGTCGCCGCTGGAGTTGCTCCGATTGCGCTCGATGTCGCGGTCACGGTGATCGGGTATGTACCGGGAGCCAATCCCGCGCTACTGCTACCCGAACTCGCACCGCAGCTCACCAAACCCAGCAACAGACACAGCGTCACTAGAACAAGAGCGAGCCACCAACCGCGCCGCTTGTTGAAGAGCACCACCCCCATCATCGAGAACGGAAGCAAGGCGAGGAAAAGTGACCGTGTTCCAATCCGCGCCTTGGCACTAGGACCGCCAGTATTCACTGAGAACGTTGCAGTCTTAGTGGTGCTACCGTCCATGGTCATCGGATTTGGAGTGACCGAGCAACTATAGCCGCTCGGCAGCCCCGAGCAGGTGAAACTGATAGTGCCGTTAAAGCCGTTCACCGGAGCCACCGGGAACGGGTAAGTAGCGCTGCCGCCCTCAGTCGTCGTTACGCCCCCTGCTGAAGGGATGGTAAAGGGCCCCGAGCTACCTGAAGGTCCTGTTCCCGTGCCTGGTCCGGTGCCTGTGCCTGGTCCGGTGCCTGTCCCCGTGGACTGTGCGGTTCCGACTCCAGTGATGCTTACAGTTTGCGGAGAATTCGTCGCGCTTCCTGAAACCGACAAAGTAGCTAACGCACTTCCAGCAATCGTTGGCAGGAACGTCACGGTAATGTTGCAGCTTTTACCCGCTGCGAGGCTGATGGGACAGGCGCTGGAATTCACGGTAAATTCACTGCTCCCGGAAGGCAAGACCTGGCTGATCGTGAGTACGGACGAAGCGGACGAGTTGGATAGAGTCAGCAGCAGGTTCGCGCTCGAGTTCACTGTCTGGTTGCCGAATGCCAGCGTTGCCGGAGAGAGCGAGATGGTGGCCAATCCTGCGACACCGACTTCGGTTGCGGCAACCTTGGTAACGAAGGCATCGCCCGTACCTCCATAAAGTGCTTGGGGAGCGGTATAGCCGGAGGGATTGAGCTCTTCAAGGTTTGTCGAGGTGGTGTTGCCCGCCAGATACATATCGCCTGTAGTTTCGTCCACGGCGATGGCATTACCTTGATCGGCTTCCGAACCGCCTAGATAGCTCGAAAACGTTAGTGTCGAACCGTCAGCGCTGAACTCGGAAATAAATGCATTCGTCGTACCGGAGAGCGTGGTCATCAAGCCATTGTTGCTGGGATTGATCAGAGAATTGACCGTGGGGAAGTTTGAGGACGTAGTGCTGCCGGTGACGTAGGCATCTCCGCCCGCATCCACTGCAACACCCAACCCCTGGTCATTGCCACCGCCTCCCAGGTAGGTGGCGTAATCGATGTTCGATCCGGAGGTGTTCATCCTGAGCAGGAAGGCGTCTGTCTTGCCGCCGCCAGACGTCGGTTGGTAGGCCTCGCTGGAAGTCATGAGGGTTCCGGTGACCGTTCCGGTCACGTACGCCCGGCCCTGGGAATCGACGGCAATGGCCATTGCTGTGTCCGCTGGGGGGTCGCTGGGTGTAGTTTCCAGAACCGTCCCGTAGATATACGATCCGTTGATTCCGCTGACCTTCAGCACCCAGGCCCCGCTGCCCGTATAGTGGCTCCATGGCTCGAGAGTGGGGGTATCCGTGCCACCGGCGACAAAGACGTCACCCTGAGGATCGACTGCCACGCCGTTAGCCGTCGTGGTGTGGTAGATCGGAATCACATCCGGCCCGAGATCCTCCCAGGTGATAGCCGGGGCGCCGCCGCACAACGGACTGCCATCGCCACCATCGGGGGTCACGCCGTAAAGAGTCGCGTTCCAGTTGGGAACTGGATTGGCCCCGGCACCTGGCGCGGAGTATGGCCCGCTACAGCCGGAGTTCAGCGCCATTTGGCTATGAGGGGGCTGAAGGCTGTCCAGGACGATGGCGTACTGCGGAAATGAAGTGTGAGGGGACCAGATAGCCGTGGGAGCTGGCCCGACGCTCATAATTTGCCCGCCGAAAAACTCGGAGAAGAAGAATAGCTCTCCGCCTGCATTGGCGGGAGCGGGGGCGAACGCTGAGAGTTCCGGGTTGATATAGCCCGGCGAACCTGGGGTCAGCTTGGGCGATGCGATATCGAGGCTGTTGTCCAGCTTGGTGACGAAGGCGACGTAGGATTCAATCTGAGCCTCGAATGCGCTGTAGCCGGGGAAATCGGGAGACTGGGTCTGGCCGACAACGACCACGTTAGGCGGAGTGGCTTGGTCGAGCGCGATTGCATTCGCCGAATCCGCATACGAACCGCCAAGATAGGTCATGCGCAACAAGGTTCCGTCAGCACGAAGGATGACTATGAACGCGTCGCTATCACCGCCTTGGTAGCTGTGAGGGCTCGACAGAGGATGGGTGGCTGGAATGCTTCCCGGCAAATCCGAAATATTGGTTGTACCGGCAATGTAAACCTGATCGGAGGCGTCCACCGCAATTCCATTTCCGGTAGCAGAGGCTTTGGAAGGCGTTGATCCGCCTAGAATCGTGGTGTAGATGTAGGTGGTGCCATCAAGGCTGTACTTGGTGACATAAGCGTTGCAGTTTCCTAGAAGCGTATAGCCGCTTGGGTTCGGGCTGGCAGGCGTGCCATCGGGAAAGTCGTTGGAGCAGGTCTGCCCGGTCACAACTACGCCTGGCGCTGCGCCGGTGATGTCAACCGCAATGCCGTTGCCCGTGTCTCCCTCGGCACCGCCAAGATACGTCACATAGGAAACAACGGGGTCAATGATCAGTTCGGAGCTCGTGTCGTAATCTCCAACGTGGAGGTGAACGTCCCCAGCGGCTGTCAATTCATAATCCGCTTCAACGGCTTTGGTGACACCCGCAACCTTCTGATACGCGTAAGGCTTGCCAAAGCGAATGGACTTGCCGCTGAGTTCCGCGACCAGATCGCCGCTGGCATCCTTATATAACTTTTCCATACCGGAAAACGACAATGCGATGACGCCGGGATCGGCCTTGGGGAAAACCACAAAATCAAATTCCAGGCTGCGACTATCGCCATAATAGACAACGTTCACGCCAGGATACACATTCTGCTCGCGGAGCTTTGCGTAATGTTTTACCTTGAGCCGCCACTTGCTCGGGTCCTGACCAAGGTAGTAGTTGGTCACACCGACCTGCTGCTCGAGGGCCTCCAGCGTCGCAACCCGGTTTGCATTTTCAAACGCGAAGTGGAGCGTCTGGCTCTTGCCCGCCGCGGTAATTGCCACCGAAGATTCGAGAGCGCCAATCGACACCGTGTAATTGCCGCTGTGTGCCACGAATCGCGCGGAACTCTCCGCGGGCTCAAAGCTCAAGGGAAGTTTGCCGAAGTTCACCACAGCAGCCCGCTTGGCTGCAGCGATGTTCTGAGCCGGTTCGGCCATTAAGGTGAGCGGTGCGAAGAGAGCGACAGCGGTGATCAATGCGGCGGAAAGCTTCAGCTTCATGTCATGCCTCAGGTGCAACAATCAACAAAGGTCAAATACAAATCCGTTTGCGAACAGCATCAGAACCGATCTTCGTCCAGAGCAGGAAACGTTGCCCCGGGGCTTACCTGATAGCACCCGCCGACTGCTGGGTGACACACCCTGGTGCCGTCGCAACATTAATCGGTGCAGTCGCGGTCGCAGTTACGCCGTCGTCTGTGTAGGTCGCTTGCGCCGAGAACGGGTAGGACACATAGGTTGTCGTCCCGCCGGAGGTAGTAGCAACCCATGTGCAAGCAGTTGCGGTGGCGCTAGCCGTCACGTTGCCGGACTTATCGATGGAGACTGTCGGCACTCCGCCAACACTCGAAGGGGCGGTGGTGGTGATCAAAGGTGAGGCTAGGATCTCGTATGTGCTGTTCACCGTCACGACTGCTGTCTTCGTGTTGGAGTAGTTGGCCGTGACTACCAGCGCACCTTGCGGACTAGCACTGGTGAGGTTGTACCCAGCAGCCGGTGCAATCGTGATCGAGTCCAGTTTATAGGTCTGCCCGCAACTGGCCAGGCATACCGCCATCACACCAACACACGACAGAATCAATGCGCGCCGCACCATCATGCAGTCTCCAAGTTCAGGAATGTTGCTCAATCTTCGCAACATCAACCCTGCAATTCAAGGGAATTCGGGGTGTTGAACTTGATACCCAGGTGCTTGTACTTCTGCGCACAAATTGAGGACTTAAGTGTCGGATACAATTCTAGTAAGTGAGACCACCTATTGCTTTTGAGTGTACCTTCGCGCCGATGTGCAACACGATATTTGCTGCGCCGGCGCCTCTGCTGCGCCAATGGAAAGGCCAGCCCATGAGGCTGGCCTTGATGAGTAAAAACGGCAAGTAAGACAGGTGCTGGACGGATTAGTTTTGTCCGTCGGCCAGCACATGCTCGCGGGATTCGGCGTCCTCGCGAGCCTCCGCCTGGCTCTGCGGCAATGCAATCTCCAGCACATCTTCGATGCTTTCGACATAGTGCACCTTGACGCCCTCCATCTGCTCGGGAAGCACATCCTCATCGACGTTCATTTTGTTATCGGCGGGGAAGATGATGTCGGTAACGCCGGCACGCTTGGCGGCAAGAAATTTCTCTTTGACGCCACCGATGGGAAGAACGTTTCCGCTTAAGGTGATCTCACCGGTCATCGCCATCCGCGGACGCACCTGCTTATCGGTCAGCAATGACACAAGGGCCGTGACGATCGTAACTCCGGCCGAGGGGCCATCCTTGGGAATAGCTCCGGCGGGCACGTGGATGTGAAGATCGTACTTGGTGAAAACGTCATCATCGATCTTCAACTGGTCGGCGTGAGCGCGCACCCAACTGAAGGCCGCCTGCATCGACTCGCGCATTACCTCTTGAATTTGACCGGTGATGCGGAACTCGCCCTTGCCCTTCATCTTCATCGCTTCGATGAAGAGGATGTCGCCACCGGTCGGAGTCCACGCCAGTCCAACAACAACTCCGGCGTGCTTGGTACGGGCCGCTATTTCCGTATCCACGCGGACCTTGATGCCGCCTAGCATCTCCTGCACGACCTCGCGGGTAACGACCAGCTTTTCGGTCTTGCCCTCGACGATACGGCGCGCCTGCTTGCGGCAGATGGTACCGATCTGGCGCTCAAGGCTGCGCACTCCGGCCTCGCGCGTATAGTGCCGAATCAGGAAGCTGACGGAGTCGGCAGTGAATTCGATCTGCTCCGGAGTAAGTCCGTTCTCCTCGGTCTGACGGCGGATCAAGTACTGATACGTGATGTGTTGCTTGTCCTCTTCGGTATAGCCGTGCAAGTCGATGATCTCCATGCGGTCACGCAACGGATCCGGAATCGTATCAAGTTGATTCGCCGTGGTGATGAATAGCACCTTGGAGAGATCAAACGTAACGTCCAGATAGTTGTCACGGAAGGAGAAGTTCTGCTCCGGATCGAGCGCTTCGAGCAGCGCCGCCGTCGGATCGCCGCGATAGTCGCGCCCTACCTTGTCGATTTCATCCAGCATGAACACTGGGTCGTTGGCTTCGGCGCGCCGGATGCCCTGAATGATCTGTCCGGGCATGGCTCCGATGTAGGTCCTGCGATGTCCGCGAATCTCCGCCTCGTCATGGATACCGCCCAGCGACATGCGCACGAACTTGCGTCCGAGAGCACGCGCAATCGATTTGCCCAACGAAGTTTTACCGACACCGGGAGGGCCGTAGAAGCACAGGATCGGGCCCTTCATCTTCGGATTCAAGTGCCGCACCGAGAGGTAGTCAAGAATGCGGTCCTTCACCTTTTGCAGATCGTAGTGATCTTCGTCGAGGATTACCTTTGCCTTGGCGATGTCAACCTGAGTACCGCTGGACTTGATCCACGGAAGCACCACCAGCCACTCCAGGTAGTTGCGCGTCACTGAGTAATCGGCGGCCATAGGAGACATGCGGGAGAGACGATTCAACTCCTTCATCGCCTCCTTTTTTACATCTTCCGGCATTCCGCTCTGCTCGATCTTTTCCTTGAAATCCTCGACATCCCGGGTGGTGTCGTCCTGCTCACCAAGCTCCTTCTGAATCGCCTTGAGTTGCTCGCGCAGATAGTACTCGCGCTGAGTCTGTTGCACCCGGTCTTGCACTTCGCTCTGAATCTTGTTGCGTAACTGCTGAACCTCGAGTTCCTTGGCCAGATGCTGATTGATCTTGTCCAGCCGCGAGCGCACGTCGTAGGTCTCGAGCACGTCCTGCTTGTCGCGAGTGGAGAGCGAAGGCAGCGAACTGGCCACAAAATCTACCAGGCGGCCCGGCTCCTCGATATTCATTGCCACCGTGGAAAGCTCATCCGAGAGTGTGGGTGAGCCGGCAACGATCTGCTGGAAGAGGGTCAGGATATTGCGCTGCAGCGCCTCGACCTCGGCATTTAGTTCGGGAACCACTTCAGCGACCGTATTGACACTCGCCTTCATAAAGGGAGCCAGTTGGCTGTACTCAACCACGCTGACGCGCTCCAGACCCTCAGCAAAAACAAACAAGCTCTGGTTTGGCATCTTCACTACTTTGTGAACTGTGGCCAGGGTGCCGATGGGATAGAGATCGACCGGCTGCGGCGCGTCCACGCGCGCCTCACGCTGTGCAATCACCACAATTGTCTTGTCTTCTCCCAGCGAGTTGATCAGTTGCACAGAACTCTCACGACCGACCGTCAGGGGAAGAACAGCATGGGGAAACAGCACCGTATCTCGAACCGGGAGAACCGGGAGATCGTGCATCGCGCGAGGGGTTGCAGCGGGGACGCTTTCAAGATTGCGGGTTTGGTTCGCCATAACGCTCCTTGAGTCTAATATACTCAACTTTGATGACTTTAGTGCCTATAGAGATTCAATATCCGGTACGTCATTGTCACATCGATAGTTAGTCAATAACGCCCGAAAGAAAAGCGGTGGTTTGCCCAGATCACCCAGCCTCCAGTGCCCCTGGAGGAACGGGAACAGAGACCCTTTGCCGGCAAAAGAACCAAGCGGGCGGATTGTAGCCCTTGGCGAAGCGGTGAGGCAAGAAGGATTCTCACCAAGGACAAAAAGTCCTTCTAAAACGGGTCTGGAAGATCATCTTCGGAGCGAGCTTCGGACTCGATTTAGCAGCTTCCGAATTGCGCCAACCCCCCGCCTTCCTAAGGCACCCAATATTCTTTAAACGCTGATAGTAAGGCTGGCGTGAACGGTGGGCCAAAGGACCCCCGAAATATGCTGTGGACAATATTTGTGATTCTCCTGGTGCTGTGGCTGGTTGGAGTGGTGAGCAGCTACACGATGGGAGGATTTATTCACATTCTGCTGGTGCTGGCTGTCGTTGCGCTGGTTTTCCAGTTGATCTCTGGACGAAGAACGACCATTTAAACAGCGAACAATAACCCAAGGAGATAGTTATGGATAAGGATCGCGTGGAAGGAAAAATCGAAGACGTTAAGGGACGGATCAAACGGCAGGTTGGAGAATGGACCGGCGACGAAAAGACCCAAGCTGAAGGTGCTGCCCAACAGGTGAAGGGCAAGATTCAAAACGCCTGGGGAAAGGCTAAAGACGCTGGTCGCGACATACTGGATCGTGGCAAGCAGGACGAGCAGGCAAATCAGGAGCGCGAAGGGCGCAGGAAGAAAGATGATTCAGCCGCCTAAAAGATCAGATTCCGGGTGTCGGAAGGCTTTCAGCCTCTCTACCGGCAGCATCGCACATGCCACAAGCCTGGCATTCAGGTCGGGCGTGAGTAGCGTGCCTTAGAACGGTTCAGGATAGAGCTAAGCCGGTACGACGCAGAGTGCCCCAGGCCCACAGATTGGGAGGAACCTGGGGCACTCGTATGTTAAGAAGAGTGCTTGGCAGCGCTGGCTTTGCGTGCCGCCTCGTCGCGGCGCATCTGGAGGCGCCTTAGCGCATCTTCATATCGCCGGAGTTCCTCTGACGTCTCTGGAATAACCGGCACAACCGGCACCTTGTGGCCGTTGGGGTCAATTGCGACATAGGTGAGGTAGGCGGAACTGACGTGGTGACGCTCGCCGGTAATGAAACTCTCTACCCACACCTTGATTCCAACCTCCATTGACGTGCGATAAACCCGATTTACCGATGACTTTAGAATCACCAGGTCGCCAACCCGCACCGGAGTCAGAAAATCCAGGTGGTCGGTCGAGACAGTCACGACGTGGCTGCGCGCATGGCGATGGGCGGCGAGCGCACCAGCCACATCGATCCAATGCATCAGACGGCCGCCGAGCAGAGCACCCAGAGGATTAGCGTCATTAGGCAGAACCAGTTCCACCATCTCTGAGACGGAATCGGCGACGGGGCGTGGTTTCAAGTTCTCAGACAATTCCATGTTCCTCGTGGCGGAGTGCTGCTGGTTTGAAGCGGTTCGCGCTTCCCTGCTCGTGCTTCCCTGCTTTTGATGCCGGCAAAGCTCATTCCGTGGCAACTTAGTGCTATGGGGCTAATCCCGGGGCTCTGCTTCGTTCCTTGCCATCCATGCTCGCACTGCGGCTTCGGCAAGCCGTAGCAGCCGCGCGTCGGGCCGCTCCTGCCAGGTCATGGAAGACCGATCATAATGCAGTTCGCCCGTCAACGCAGGCTGGTGTGCACGCTCGCAGGCGAACCGCACGCGCAGCAGCACGGAACTCTCGGTTCGCACGGCGAAACGGACGGCATCGAAAGCACGTTGGGCGGGCAGATGCACGCACGGTGCGTCGCCAACATTTGCATGGCCCTGATTTGCATACCCAAGATTGCAGTGCACGCGCAGAACCTCGTCAGCGCAGCGCGGCTGTGTCGGCTGGGCCCCGCAATGGCCGGTAAAACCATCTCCCAGCGGCAGGCGCTCGCGATGTGGCCAGAGTTCGCGTATTTGGAATTCAGCCGGAATAAAGTAGGGACAAGCCACCCTGCTCTCCTCACCATGCAATTCTATATCGCTTGAGCGGAAGGCGTACTCGGCGGCAGAATACACATTGAGGCGGAACTCCAGCAGAACCCAACGGAAAGTCGCCTCAGATACATACAACCTCGGCTGCGGCGGCTGTGGTATGTTTTGCTTATGTCCGCAGACCGTATGGAACAATTGAAATCAATTCTTGCGCAGGACCCCCAAAATACCTTCGCCACCTACGCACTGGGCATGGAGTATGCCTCCACTGGACAAACCGACTTGGCCTTGCAACAGTTTCGCACCCTGCTGGAACTGGACGGCAACTACGCTAACGCCTTCTTCATGGGCGGGCAGGCGCTGCAGCGGGCAGATCGCATAGAAGAAGCCATACAGTGGTTGCGTGATGGTATCGCATGTGCGCATCGGGTTGGGAATCGCCACGCGGAGAGCGAGATGCAGACCTTGCTCGAGGAGTTGGAGGGCTAGCTCCCGACGCATATTCGCCAAAATGAAGACACGAGTGGACAGAGGCGCTATCCACACTCACTCCCAGAAAGAGCTGCCTCCGCTCGACGGACAAATAACTACGGAGCCTTGAGGGAGTTTGTGGCTTCCGGCATGCATTACGCGCAGCGCGTTGCCTGATTGTTGGACTGTCACTTGCGCACAGAAATATCCCTTACTTGAGATTTCGTCGGAATTGCGTGGATCATCTCCGACTCGCCTGTGCGTCAGCATGAAATTGTAGTCATCTTCGGTGATATCGAGGTTGGACCAGATCGGTGTAGTTTGAATGTTCCAGGTTTGCCCCTTTCCGTGCGTCCGATAGGCGCGCGAGATCAAGAGCACTGCCGAGTAGCTTCTCGTTTTGCTGGGTGGAAAGTCAATCAGCCCGTCCATGATAGCTGCTGTATGGCTAATCGCCATGAACACTGTGATAAACCCTATCAGCGCAAGAGAGAAAGCAAGAGCGATACGTTGGCAAACGATCATTTTCTTCGATTTGCGGATCGCTACACCGCCGGAGACCAATCCACTCAGACCTGCTATCGCGAAACATGCTTCCAGAACATTATCGTGGCTAGGGCTCAGTTCGGTGCTGTTGTCGAACCAGCCCAGAGCTATAGCTAGAAGAAGAATGACGCCAAAGCCAATAAACCAGAACCACAGGCCCTTCTCCGGGCCCTTCTCCGGTTCGGATTGTTTAACTTCCGGCTTCAATTGCTCAACCTCAGATGCTTGATCCATTCTCGACCTATCCTAGCTTTTCCCATCGCGCTCCATCCGGCGCAGCATTTTCAACATCCCCCAGTTAAAGACGCCAGGCAGCAGACGGTACAGTCCGATCAACAGCCTGCCGCTCCACGGCACCACCACCATGCGGCGATTGTCGCGATAGGCTCTCCATACTGCGTCAGCGACCCGCTCGGCGCTCACTCCGTGCTTGCTGCCACCGGCAACGCGCAGGTTGTCGCCTCCGCGCACGACGTGGGCGCTGAAATCGGTCGCCACATATCCGGGGCATACTGTGTTGACGTGAACGCCGTAGGGAGCCAACTCCATGCGCGCGGCGCAACCGATGCAATTCTGCGCGTGCTTGGTGGCTCCATAGGCGGACATATAGGGGACGCTGACGATTCCCGCCATACTCGAGATGTTGATAATCGCTCCCGATCTCTGCTGTTTGAATAACGGCGAGACCACCTGCATGCAGTCGATCACGCCGAAAAGGTTTGTGTCGAAAACGCGACGACATGCCTCCACGTTCATGCGCTCGACTGAATCCACAAGCCCGAAGCCCGCGTTATTCACCCACACGTCGACACGTCCAAAACGTTCGACGGCAGTAGCCAGCAGGCTTTCGATTTGCGCCCGCACGGTCACATCGCAGGCCGCGGCCAGAGTACGTTCCGGCGAACCGGCACGCTGGCGGGCAGCTTCGACGCGGCCCAGATCGCGCGAGGCAAGCACAACTGACGCCTGCTCGCGCAGAAAGCGATGAACAATTGCCTCGCCGATACCCATGGAGGCGCCAGTCACGACGACGACTTTGCCAGGAATGCTCATGCCGCACTTCTATTTCCACATAGCGCAAAAGTCAAGGACGTAGGCCCGGTGCAAATAACTTCGCAACGCCAGAGTTCCATTTTGCGTCCAATAAAAGCCCCTATGACAACGCCACTGAAGATGGCTTGCCAAAGCAGAACAGGCGCTGCCAGAGGTTTCCGGAGGCCATAATGACTAATGCTCACACCCTGGGTGAGCTTCGCAACAGCCAGTTCGGCGAGCAGCGCACCTTGCGGCGCGGCGTTAAAGACGAACTGCGCGATAATTTGCTGGCGCGGCTGAAGGCGGGCGGCCCGGTGTTTGAAGGGATTGTCGGCTATGACGACACGGTGATTCCTCAACTGGTGAATGCCGTGCTTTCACGTCACAACTTCATCCTGCTGGGGCTGCGCGGACAGGCCAAAAGCCGCATTTTGCGTGCGCTGACTTCGCTACTGGATGAGCAAGCTCCTTACATTGCCGGATGCGAGATCCGCGACAATCCCTACGCGCCGCTCTGCCGGCACTGCAAGGAAGTGCTGGCGCGGGAAGGCGACCGAACTCCGATTGCGTGGATGAAGCGCAACGACCGATACGTGGAGAAGCTCGCCACTCCGGACGTGACCATTGCCGATCTGATTGGAGACATCGATCCGATCAAGGCGGCTCGCGGCGGCCACGAACTCGGAAACGAGCTGGTGATTCACTACGGCCTGTTGCCCAGGGCCAATCGTGGCATCTTCGCCGTCAACGAATTACCCGACCTCGCCGGAAAAATCCAGGTTGGACTGTTCAACATCATGCAGGAAGGCGATGTGCAGATCAAAGGGTTCCCGGTTCGTCTGCCGCTGGACGTTGCCCTCGTATTCAGCGCCAACCCCGAAGACTACACGGCGCGCGGCAAAATCATCACGCCGCTCAAGGATCGCATCGGCAGTGAAATCCGCACCCATTATCCGGCCACGATCGAGGAAGGCATGGCCATCACTGAACAGGAATCGTGGTGCGAGCGCGGAGGAGCAGAGCTGATGGTTCCTGCCTATGTTCGCGAAACCGCCGAACAGATCGCCTTTGTGGCGCGTGCGGACAAGCGCGTGGACAAGCGCAGTGGCGTAAGCCAGCGCCTCCCAATCAGCGTTCTGGAGAACGTGATCTCCAATGCCGAGCGCCGTGCCATGCTCGAAGGCTCCAAGATCGCCGTACCGCGCATCTCCGATATCTATGCTGCCATGCCATCGATCACCGGCAAGCTCGAGCTTGAGTACGAAGGTGAGATCAAGGGCGCAGATACCGTGGCACGTGAGATCATTCAGGCCGCGGTTGCCAAAACCTTTGACCGCTACTTCGGCCCCGCTGATCTGAAGCAGGTTGTGCAGTGGTTCGATCTGGGAGGTCAAATCACGTTGACCGACAAGACCACCACTCATGACGGGCTGAAGAGCATGGAGAAAATCCAGGGGCTGCTGGAGAAGACCGAAAAGGTCGGAGCCGGCGAGGGCGAGCCTCCTGAGTCCATTGTCTCCGCGGCTGAATTCATCCTGGAGGGTCTGCACGCGCACAAACGCATTGGCCGCACTGAGGATCGCGTCTTCACCTCCGGCGAAAAGCAGCCCCGGCGCACGGAGCACGACGAAGGCCGCGAGGAGTATGAAGCGGACTGGGAGCAGCGCAGGAAGAATCGCCGCACCTTTAACTAGCCGGAGCGTGAATTAGCCGGAGCTTGGACATGAAACGCGTCAAATACAGCAAGTACGTCCCGGACCTCGCAGGAGAAGTGAGTCTCGAAGACCTGATGGATGCGATCTCCGACTTTCTGCTGGAGAGCGGATTCGAAAACGAACTCGGGCGCTACTACCGGCCCGGCGACGGCCGCGATGAATTGGACGCGCTACGCGACGCAATCCGCGATGCGCTGTTGAACTCCGATGAATTCGACGAACAAATGCGCGAACAGATGCAACAGTTGCAGAGCGAGGGCCGCTTGGAGGAACTCATCGATGAAGTCCTCCAGCGGATTGAGCAGGAAGGATTCGTAACCATCTCGCCGCCGCACGAGCCGACCCAAATCTCGAATGTCGGCGGGAGCGTGGGGCAGGACCAGTCGCACCAGAAGCCGGTTAAATTTGAAGTCACCGACAAAGGGCTCGACTTTCTTGGTTACCGGACCTTGCGCGACCTGCTCGGTTCACTGGGCCGCTCCAGCTTTGGACGCCACGATACCCGCGATACCGCGACCGGCATTGAGACCAGCGGATCGAGCAAGCTTTATGAGTTCGGCGACACCATGAATCTCGACATCAATGCCACACTTTCCTCAGCGATCCGGCGGGAAGGGCTCAGCTTGCCGCTCTCCATCGAGTACAGCGATCTGCATGTGCACCAGTGCGAGTACCAGTCTTCGTGTGCCACGGTGCTGATGCTGGATTGCTCTCATTCGATGATTCTCTATGGCGAGGATCGTTTTACTCCCGCAAAGAAAGTTGCGATGGCTCTCTCGCAGTTGATTCGCACGCAGTATCCCGGAGACACACTCTCGCTGGTTCTGTTCCACGACTCGGCGGAAGAGCTGCCGGTCTCGCAACTGGCCAGGGTTCGCGTCGGTCCCTACTACACCAACACGCGCGAGGGCCTTCGCCTGGCGCAACGCATCCTGCAGCGACAGCGCAAGGACATGAAGCAGATCATCATGATCACCGACGGCAAGCCCTCCGCCATCACCCTGCCCGATGGAAGAATTTACAAGAATGCCTTCGGACTCGATCCCATGGTGGTGAGCCAGACGCTGGAGGAAGTCGCAAAGTGCAAACGCGCCGCCGTATTGATCAATACGTTCATGCTCGCCTCCGACCGCGGCCTGGTGCAATTCGTGCAGAAGATCACCGAGATGTGCCGCGGCAAAGCGTACTTCACCACTCCCTACACCCTCGGCCAATATCTGCTGATGGATTACATGAGCCGCAAAACGAAGACCGTACACTGAAGCAACTCGCCCGCCGCTTCCGGCGAAGCTACTTTTTTTCTTCAGCGCGCACTGCAGCTTCGGCTGCCTGGAAACCGATCTTCGAGTGGGTGCCGTCGCAAAACGGCTTGTTGGTGCTGGCTCCGCAGCGGCACAGCGCGATCGCCGGCTTACCTCCCAGGTTGATTGGGAATGGGGTTCCTTCTGCATCCACCAATTCGATCAGGCCTTCCGGATCTTCCACGCGATAGGGACCGTTGGGACGAACCGTGATTTTTACTTTCGCCATGATTCCTCCAAATAAACCGCAGATCATTCTCGCACATTACCTAGTTCCGGAACGCCACATTGACCAGCAGTTTTTCGCCCGTGATGTCGACCACGTTGCAGAAGGTGCGTTGATCGCGCCGCGAAAAGTCCAGGCCCACGCGCGAGTTTCCTATCTTAAGATTGCGGATGTGCAGGTGGCCTAGCCACTCCGGCAGTTGCGGATTGATGATGTTGAGCTCCCTGCGTTGGGCCGACGGCCGAATTCCGAGCACCGATGAAAGGATCAGGAACAGCGCTCCCGAGGCCCACGCCTGCGGAGAGCAAGAGACGGGATAATGCACAGGCTCGTCAAACGGACGCCGCTGCACCCCGCAGAAGAGCTCCGGCAGACGGTAATCTCGGAATTCCATTGCCGCCTGGAAGAGCGCGGTGAGAATGTGCAGCGCGGGTCCGCGAAATTCGTTGAGCGCCATTCCATGGGCAATCAGCGAATTATCATGCGGCCAGACCGAGCCGCGATGATAGCTGAGGGGATTGAATACCTTCTCCCGCTGCGACAAGGTGCGCCATCCCCAACCGCTGAACATATCGTCCTCCATCATGCGCTGCGTAACCGCCCGCGCCCGCTCGCGATTGATAATGCGGCTCCAGAGCAGATGACCGGGATTTGAGGCAATCACTTCCAGAGGCTTCTTTTCCGCGTCCAGAGCCATGGCGTAAAAGGCGCGCTCCGCGCTCCAGAAGCTTTTGTCGAAGCGGCGCGCCAGGTCATTAGCCTCACGGCGGAGCTTTTCGGCGCGGCCACTGTCTCCGAACATCCGCAATAGCGATGCCATCCGGTACTTCGCATCATAAACATAGCCCTGCACCTCGCAGAGGGCGATCGGAGGATTGGCAACGCGTCCATCGCGATGAATGTTGGCATCCCACGAATCTTTCCAGCCTTGATTGATAAGACCGCGCGGCGATCTCCTGAGGTACTCGACGAAACCATCGCCATCGAGGTCGCCATATTGGTCAATCCAGTCCAGTGCGCGGTAGGCGTGTGGCAGCATCTCGCGCACCAGCGCCTCGTCACAGGTCCAATTGAATGTTTCGCTGAGCAGCACCAGCCAGAGAGGAGTTGCATCCGCCGAACCGTAGTAAGGGCTGAAGGGCATTTCGCCGCACTGCGTCATTTCCCCTTCTCTCGACTCGTGCAAAATCTTTCCCGGCTGCGCATCCCGCCAGTCGTCCACCTCATTGGCCTGTTTTCTGGCAAGGACGCGCAAGGTGTCCTTGGCAAGTTCGGGATTGAGGGAAAGGGTCTGATAGGCAGCGATGATCGAGTCGCGTCCAAAGACCGTGGCAAACCAGGGAATTCCCGCGGCGATGACGTGTTCATTCCCAAATGGAATGCGCAGCGCGTGAAAATCACCCATCGCGTTGCGCAGCAGATTGTCAAATACTGAATTCGAGCTGGAAAAGCTGGTGGAGGCTGAA
Organism: uncultured Acidobacteriota bacterium; assembly: GCA_963800195.1. Lineage (GTDB taxonomy): Bacteria > Acidobacteriota > Terriglobia > Terriglobales > Acidobacteriaceae > TOLSYN. Next base: position 81,505 of record CAWCZZ010000006.1, on the reverse strand, counting down.
TCAAACTCATTGAAGGCAGTACGCCGCGTCTGCAGTTGCTTGTCATAGTCGTAGAGACTGGCGCGGCTTGCCTTGTGCTCGACTAGGGGAGTCACGGTGATCTGCAGCGCGCTTGTTCGCATAGGCTCGAGGCGTAGTTCCCAACGCGCAGTGCAAGCGCTGATCTCGACTGGCGCAGGATTCATGCGAACTATCGTCTGGCGCAGAACGTTGTCGCAGCCGCGATAGCTGAAGATCATCCCGTCGGGCTCGATAACCGGCTGATAGTATTGCCCGTGGGCAGCGCGTGCCACTCCTCGCACCTGGAAGACATCCACAAAATCCGCGTCGCAAGCGATCTCGACGGTGAACTTCACGGGGCAGCGATTGAAATTTTCAAAGGCGTAACGGTCGAAGAGAATCTCAGAGGACAGCAATTGTTCTCGCCGGATGTGAACCGTGTTCTCCGGAAGATCGAACGAATCGCGCAGAGTGATGTTGCCCGTAGTCAGCTCAATCTGCGAGACAAACGTCTTCTCCGTGCTGCTGGACAGCACTACCGAGCGCTGTCCATCGATCCTGAACTCCAGATGGGAGAGAAATCGCGTGTCTTCGTGAAAGAATCCAACATCAGGCGCGCCCGGAGGAACAATGTCGCCGGCAACGTTGGTAGCCATGAAGGTTTTGCCGTCGATAAGGGTGAGATTGTTGACCTTGCGCGGCTCCTGCGCCATGTGCGCCAACCGCGGCTCAACGTGTGGAGACTCGACTGGCACGAGTTGCTCAAGATAAAGAATTCCCGATCCGCTCATGCTGCAGCCTGTCCCCTCAGGTCGCCCTCCTCCAGCGGTGACAGATGGTCAGTCATCTCGAGGTAGAGAGCGAGATATTCCTGCGCCATGCGCTCCGCCGAGAAATGTTGCTGGGCATAAGCGCGGATTGCCGCAGGCTTCAGGGTCTTGAGCTCATGCAGGCACGCAGCCGCAGCCTCCACGCCGGAGCAGACAAAACCACTGACCCCGTTTTGCACGATCTCTGCGACCGAGCCCCCAGGAAACGCGATTACTGGCGTGCCGGTTGCCATGGCCTCCACCATCACCAATCCGAACGGCTCATTCCACTCGACGGGAAACAGCATTGCCATGGAGTCTCCGAGAAGCTGGTTTTTCAGCGCAAGATCTGCCTCGCCAACGTATTCAATGAACTTTCCATCAACGTAAGGGCGGATCTGAGAATTGAAGTATTCGCGGAAAATCGGCTGTACCTCGCCGGCAATCTTCAGCGGAATGCCGCTTCGCTTGGCAATGGCGATTGCGTTGTGAACTCCCTTGACCGGAGCAATTCTTCCCAGAAAGCTGAGATAGCAGGACTTCTTTGGTTGAAGGCGATATGGAGCCAAGTCAATGCCGTGATGAATCGTGCGAATGCGCTTAAGAGGTTCGTTCTGTTTCTGGAAGTTGCTGATGGAAACAAACTCCACCTGCGGAAAATTTTGGTAGAACGTGGAAAGAACTTCGACGTGAGGATGGTGCACGGTATAAACCCAACGCGCGCCGCGCATGCGCGCAAAGACTAAACCGGGTGAGTTGTTCAGGTGAATCACGTCGGCGTCATGCCAGCAATCGTTCACCGCCCACGCGGTATGGTTCAGGTCTTTCAGATTGGCATATAGCTCGCCATGAATGGGCCAATCGTCTGCTGGGTATAGCCACCGCAGTTCCGCTTTCACTTTGCTCTCTCCATTCGCATACACCACAACATCGACACCACTCCGCGCAAGTCCCTCGGCAAGCTGCGAAATGAACAGCTCCGTGCCGCCATATTTTTTCGGGGGCACGCTGATGAATGGAGAGGCGATCAGAGCAATGCGCATAAGTCTCCCAGAGCTGGTTGGATGAGAACGAGGGGCCACTCGCCATGTAATGGGATGCCGATTGGAGACTCGCAGGTTATCGCGCCAGCTTTCGAATGGTGAGTTGCGCCGTCAGCGGAACGCTTCAGAGTTGACGAATGAGACATGGTCGCGTCGCCGCGTCGCTTGCACTTCACGCTCAAATTCGTTAGCCCGCTGCAGACTGGTATGTGCGGCCAGCACCCGAGCCTGCGCCGCGCATCCGATTGCGCGTAATTCACACTCATCGAATTCGCGAACGTAGCGCACGATGTCCTCAGCGCACGCGGGCAGCAGTATTTCGCGCCCGGGGATAAAGAATTCATCTAGTCCGGGCCAATTGTCGCTGACGATAGCGGCGCCGCAGGCAGCAGCTTCAAACAGCCGCACTGAAGGCGAGTAACCAGCCATCACCATATCGCGGCGAGTTACGTTAAGGATCAGTCGCGAAGATGAGTAGAGGTGGGGATGCCAACGAGGATTCAGGTGAACGATGTGCCGCACATTGCGTGGAAACCGGACGTCGCGCGGATATTGTGGTCCGGCCACGATGAACTGCTCCTCGGGCAGCGCGGCGGCGGCGCCAAAGAGAAACTCGTCCAGCTTCGGTTGCCTGTCTGGTGCGTACGTCCCCATGTAGCTCATCGCACATGCAAAGCGCGACGATACCGGATAGGTGCGATAACGCTCGGGATCAAAGCTGCAATAGAGCGGCGCGGCCCGCCGAATGCCGAAGCTCTTCTCAAGTTCGACCAGCATTGGCCCGCCGGTGAAGCTGAAGTACACGTCGAGCGCTGGAAGTTGATCGGCGCGGATATAATCAGTGGCACCGCGCTGGCGCAGCATGGCGGCAGTGATCGGCGTGTCGATATCATAGAAAGTACGTACCGCTGCTCTTGAATCGAGCATCTCCTCCGTCGCCGCAATGCCGTCAGGGAAATACGAACCCACCATCGCAACGTCGGCCGATGCAAGTTCGCGCCGCACTTCGGGCAGCACATCTTTCCAGTAGGTGTAGAGTTTCAGCTCGCAAAATCCCGGCTTGGGCAGGTCGCGATTGGAGGCGTACCACTCTACGTCCTTCTCAAAGAAGACGACCCGGTGGCCGCGCGCATGCAGCGCCCGCGCCAGCGCGCGGAATGTAGTCGCGTGGCCATTCCCCCAGGAGGACGTAATTGACAGGCCAAAGATAACGATCGTCAAATCAGTTCCCTTTTGCTCCCCAAGCTTAAACGCGACGTTCTGCATGCACGAGAAGGGCCGGATCCAGGGCGCTCGGATGACGGTCAGCGCGGGCGGCGCACAGAATTCGCTCCACCTGACCAGCGCGTTGCGTGTAGGTATGTTCGGCCAGAGCACGCAACCGCATGGAATTGCCAACCGCGCTGGCTTCCGCCGGGCGCATGCCACGCAGATACCCAACGATCTCCTCGGCGCTCTTCGCCACCAGAATTTCCCGCCCTGGTTCGAAGAATTCTTCAATTCCGTGCCACGCGTCCGTGATCAGGCAGGTCCCCGCGCCCGCCGCTTCAAAGACGCGGGTAGGAGGCGAAAATCCGACATTTGCCATCGAGTCCCGATTAATGTTCAGCGCCATTCTCGCGGAGGCGTTGATGCGATTGTGCGAACCGGTGCCGACGTGGCCGATCCAGCGCACATTCGCCGGTAGCGTTTTGCCGCCCCAGCCTTCGCCGCCAAGAATAAAGCGCATCTCCGGTGCAAGCTCGGCGGCGCGCAGGAAAAACTGCTCCACTCTCCGCTCGCGATCAGGCAAGCGGTTGCCCACAAACACCAAGTCGCACGCCAGCGCCGGATCGGCTGTTTCAGGATGATGGGTCTCCGGATCGAGGGCATTGTAAATTGGATGGCAGTTGCGCGAACCCAGTGCGAGATAGCGCCGTACGACTTCCGGACCGCCACCGTAGGTAAACACAAAATCGTATTGCGGGATGCAGTGGCGGAAGGCATCGTGCGGATTGCGCTCCACTCTTTCCAGCGTCGCGGGTGCATCTACGTCCCAGAAGGCCACCTGAGTGTGTCCGGAGCGGCAATCCAGAACGCAGCGCTCCAGTCGCTCGTCTTCGCTGCCCACGCCGCTATGTTTGATCACCAGATCCTCCGTGCAAGCCAGCGCGATCAACTCACCGATGTCGTGCGGTGTCTGGTAAACGATGACTTCGGCGTACTCCACTTCGCTGAGATCGCGATTCTGCTGACGGTCAAGTATGTCCGGCTCGGCGAAGGTAATCTCGTGACCCAGCGCGGCAAGGCTTTTGTAAATGCCGCGGTAGTAAGTTGCCGCCCCATTCCAATAGCTGGAGGTAATGCTCGATCCAAATACGAAAATTCTCATCGCGTGATTTCCTCAAAAATTTCCATCAACTGCCCGGCGCGGTGCCTGCAGGTATGATGCCGGCGGATTGTTTCCAGACCGCTCGATGCAATCTGCTGGCACATCGATTCGCTCCCCAGCAGTTCGCCAAGCAGCGCCGTCATCTCCGCTGCGTCGTGGGCCAGCAGATAATCCTGTCCGGAGCGGAACATCTCTTCGGTATCCGCCCACGGGGCGCACAGCAGCGGAATACCGCAGGCCAGCACCTCAAAGACGCGGATCGTCGGCACGCCGCTCAACCCATTTGCATACTGCCGCCGCGGCACATGCAGAGCCACACGGCTGCGCGCATAGACCTCCGGCGCACCCAGGTTTGCAAGATAGCCCGCGTATTCAATTCCCGAGCGTTGCAACGTATCTACCGCCTGCTCCGGATATCGAACCCCATGCACCAGCACCCGCCGATGTTCAGCGGTCAAACGGCTGGCGGGCTTGACCAGGAATTCCATTAGCTCCTGCGTGCGCTCTTCGTCACCCCAATTTCCAATCCACACCAGGTCATGTTCTTTCGGGCGCTGAAGTGGTTGAAAGACGCTGATATCGGCGGCCTCGTGGAAGGTCCAGGCCCGCGCCACGCCAAAACCATCGCAGTAAATCTTTCGAATCACCTCACCAAAGGCGAGCACTCCATCGAAGAGGTGCAACTGAAAGCGCAGGATCTGGCCGGCATTGGAATAGGCGCGATGATGGGTGTCATGGAAGAGCGCGCGGAAGCCGAAGCGCTTCTTGCGCGAAAGGATTTCATGCACCACGTCCGGCTCATTCCACTCATGAATGATGACCAGGTCGGCACCGGAAAGTTCGTGGTTGAGAAAGGCCGGCAGGGTCTCGTCGCGGCGATAGAAGCGAATGTCAAGTTCAGGATAGGTGCGGTGAAAATCGTCGATAGCGAGCCTTCCCACGCCGCCCTCGTTGATCAGGTTGATCAACGACCAGGCGCCGATCTCCTCATAGCAGCGAACTTGATGCCCCATGAGCGCCAGCTCGCGCGCCAGGCCGCGCAGAAAATGAGCGTTGCCATGGTTCCAGTCGCTGATCCATGAGTGAGCGAAAAAGCGAATGGCCAGTGCCTGTTTCACGCAGCCACCCGCTGCTCCAAAAGAGCTCTGTAAAGCTGTACGTACTCGTCAACCATACGATCCGCCGTGTAATTCCGACGTGCACGATCATAAGCGAGGTTGGCATATCCCAGCCGGAGTTCCGGATTGCCGTGCAGCAGTGCCAGGGCCTTTTCCAGCGACTCCAGCTCGCTGCCGCGGAAATAGAATGCCGCATCGCCCCAGATTTCGCGAAAGCTCGGAATATCATTGGCCACAATGGCGCAGCGCGAGAGTGCGGCCTCCAATGGGGCAAGACCGAACGGCTCATATTTCGAGGTTGCAATGTAGATGGCGGCGCGGCTCAGCAATTCCCGCATGCCACCTTCGGAAAGTTCTCCGCGAAACTCGACCGTGGCGCGAGATTCGATAAGCTGGCCGGGCAGGTCTCCGCGCTGCCCCGGCTGTGCATGCTTCTGGCGAGCGCCGGGCGACTTTTCAATTTCGCCAGCCATGGCCGTGGCGCCGGCGAGCAAGATCGGGATCGGCGGGTTCTTGAGTTGCATCAGCAGTTGCGATTGCTTACCCTCATCCCAGAGCCGTCCGACGCTGGCCGCATAATTGTGCTTGCCGACAAAGGGGTTGAACAGAGCCGGGGTCCGCCCGTTGTATACCACGCGCGAGTAACTCTGACTTCCGTAACAGCTTTCAATGCAATCCAGCATCGAGCGCGACGGCGCAACCAGCAGAGAGGCTCCGGCCAATCCCCGCTGCACTGTGGCTCGATACCACTGCGCCCAGCGATCTCCGGGCTGCGCGCCGCGTACGGCCTGATTCCAGCTCATCACGTCACTATGAGCCACGACCAGTTTGGGCTGCTGAACCTCCAGCGCCCCATAGCAGTACTGGCTGAGGTGCAGTAGATCTGGATTGCGTTCGTGAATAATGGTGCGCAGATAACTCATCGAATCCGATAGATCCGCGGCCGCGTCTTGCATCCACTCCAGGCGGAAGCCGGTGGGGAAATAGGTCACATCGGAGAGCCCCTTGAGCCACGTACTTTGCGCTGCCGTGGGAACGCCTCCGAAGCTGACCAGGGTAACGCGGATGCCGCGCGTCGCCAGTCCGGTGACCAGCTCTCGGGTGTAGGTCCATACTCCGCCAACCGTATCGGCTGTCACCAGAATGTGCATTCAGCTCCAGTGCCCCCGTGACCGACCTCTATCTCCGCCGCGGCGAGCTGACACTCAAACCGGACCGGCATGTGCTGCCGCGAGTGCCCGGCCCCGAAGTTCTCAAACTTGGCGCAAGCAACGGACCAGCTTCAGTTCCCTGCCGCGCCTCCGTTCCTTCCACAGCAGGTGCGACCCTCTTGGGAATGGCAACCTCGTTCAAGCCGTCAGTCCAAAAGCGGCCAACCTGTTGGATGCTTCTTCCACTCCATCCACTGCGTTCTCCGAGTGCAGCCACTCCACCAGTTCACCCATTGCGAGTTGCAACTGGTAACGCGGGGTGTAGCCCAGCCGCTCGTGCGCTAACGAAATATCACCAAAACAGTGCCGGATATCGCCGGCGCGATATTTGCCGGTAATCTCTGCTGGTGTCTGCACTCCCAAGGTCGAGGCCAGCGTTGCCGCAATATGCCGGATGGTGACTGGCTGGCCGGAACCGATGTTGAGCGCGAGCCCATCGGCCTCGTTGCTCTGCATTGCCAGCATATTTGCCTGCACCACGTCATGCACGCTGACAAAGTCGCGCAACTGCTCTCCATCCTCGAAGATCAGCGGGGCGCGGCCATTCATTAATCGCGATGCGAAGATCGCGGCCACTCCCGTGTATGGATTGGAGAGCGCCTGTCGTGTGCCGTAAATATTGAAGTAACGCAAGGCCACCACCGGAAGCCCGTAGGTGCGTCCGAAGAGCAGGCACATCTCTTCCTGATCTTTTTTGCCAAGCGCATAGATCGAGCTGCACTGCAGCGGCTTGCTCTCCGGGGTTGCCACCGGCTTCACCGGCCGACCGCATGACGGGCACGCAACCTGCCAGCGCCTGGCCTTCAACTGCGACGCCGGACGCGGCCCGGGCGCGACCATCCCGTGCTCATCGCAACAGTACTGTCCTTCTCCATAGATTGACATCGACGAAGCGAGGATCAGCTTTTCGAGACGCTTTCCCCGATCCAGCAGCGCCTGTAGAAGGTTCGCCGTCCCTTGGGTATTGACTCCCATGTAGCGCGCGATCTCATACATGGACTGGCCAACTCCCACGGCGGCGGCAAAGTGATAGACCACCTCCGCGTCGCTGATCGCAGCGCGCAGCGCATCAAGATCACGCACGTCACCCTGCACAAACTCGGCCTCCGGCGAAAGATATGCCGGCAACGAGCCGTGATGAACCTGATCGTCGAGATTGTCAAACACCCGCACCGAGTGGCCCTCGCGCAGCAAGGCGTCGACTGTGTGCGAACCCACGAATCCGGCTCCTCCGGTCACCAGAATCCTTTTGCTCATCCCTCCTCCGCTCCGACCACGATGGCACGTTCCCTGGGCGCGCTTACGCCGGAGGTGCGCCCGCGCGGCGCATAGCGCAGCACCGCCCAGCGCGCAAACTCGGCAAAGTCCGCCGGATCTTTTGCCGGGCTGGTGTAGTGCGGAGCAATGCCCAGGTGCTCCGGTGTAAAGCACAACGTAACCGTCGTATCGAATTCATTGAGCGCCGACATCTGGCGGTCAAACCACGCCTCCGCGCCCGGACGGAACCAGTCCGCCCAACTAATGCCGGTCCTCAGCGCCCGCACTCCCAACTGGCGCAACCGTTCCACGCCGAGTTCCAGACGGTGATCTTCGAAATGGAACCACTGGCAAACGCCGAGGCCGGCGGGAAAATTCGCCGCCGCCAGCTTTGGCCGAGCCATCCTCGCGGAAGAGCCCCATGTAGTAGTGCCGGTAATAAGCGCTTCCCTCCGCCTCTTTGTGTCGCGTGGTGGCCGTCCAGGTAGCGGGAAGATCGAAGAGACTGTACCAGTGCACCCGTTCCACCAGCGGCAACAGCAGCTCAGCGGTCTTCCGCAATCCGAAGAGCTGCACTTCCTCGGCGCCGAACGACGAAGCCCCAGCCTCGCTCACCCAGATGCTCTTTTCCCCCACTACGCCACGAATCTCATCCAGTTTCTTCGGCCACTCCGAGAGTTTCCAGTGATTCCAGTCCAGAGGAAAACCGTGTACTGCAACGATGTCCACTGACTCCAGAACTCCGTAGCCGGCCAGCAGTTCGATAAACCTGGGATCGATTGGCGAGATGCCGCCAAGCACGATCTTGATCTCCGGATTTGCCTCCCGAATGGCCTTCGCTCCGGCTTGAACCAGGGCGGCAAACTGCTTCCACTCCGGATCGATATTGAAATCCCAATGGGAGAGATTGTTCGGCTCGTTCCAAAGCATTATGGCTTCCACCATCGGGCCCGCTCCTCCATTACGTCGCGTCTTCGCCGCACGAAAAATGAAAACGGCTACAGTGTTCCATCCATCTCCATGTGATGTACAAAAAGCCCTTCGCGTGAGCGCGCGTCGGGGATACAGATCCAACTTTCACTTTCCGGATGCGATTCGATTTCAAGACCGGCGGAGCGCAACATGGCTTCGGCGGCGGACCGGTTGGGAATCCACCAGTTCGTCTGATCGTTCGAGTAGCTCTGCTCGACAAAGTACATCTGCGGCCAGCAAGGGTCGGCAAACATATCTTTGCGCCAGAAATCGTAGTCGCTCTCCCAGGGCTTTACATCTTCGGAGCCGCGAATCATGGTCTGGAAGACCAGTCTTGCCTCCCACTTTGGTCACCACCTTGTCCAGCGCATAAAGCGGATAGCGAAGGTGATAGAGCACACCCATGAAGATGACGAAATCGAACTGTCCTGCAATCTCCTCCACCTCATAGACACTGCGCTTTTCCAACTCAATCTCAAGCCCCAGTGTGCGCGAGGCCAGCCGCGCCTGGTCGAGATAGCGGTCGCAGATATCGATCCCCAGCACGCGTCCGGCTCCCCTCATCTTCATCTGCAGCGAGTAAAATCCGGCATTGCAGCCGATGTCGAGAACCGTAGCCCCGTTAAGGTCCAAGGGAAGGGCCGGAGAGATATGCCGCCATTTTACGTTTGGAAAATCGCCGAGGAAGTGATTGGGCGCGGTCTGGATTCCGCGCAGATCGATGTTGTGGAACCAATCTCCCAGCGCCGATATCTGATTTGCCAGCGCATTGGAAGCACCAGTCGGTGAGGTGGACGAAAGACTCTGCGGTGGCAGCATCTGGGTGCTCCGGCGGCGGGATTCATCCCTGCTTCCTGGCCGCTGCAAGTTAGAGGCGCCTTCATCTACTCGGGATGTCTCAAGGTTTGCCGCGCACCTTATTCATGGCAAAGCGACCGGTGCCGTTGGCAGAAGCTTATTCCGGCTCATCAGGAAGAGTTCCAGGCGCAGCCGCCGTCAGGCGCGATCCTCTATGCGGTGCGCCGGCCACTGAGCAGGCTCACCGCCGCGACCGCCGCAACGACCAGCAGCAGCAGGTGAATCAGGGCGCCTGCAATATGGAAGCCCCACCCCAGCAGCCAGAGAACCAGCAGAATGGCACAGATCGTCCAGAGCATGTCTTGCTTCTTTCTGGCCCGAGGCGCGGCCCAAAGGTAGGAAGGCAGCAGCTCGCCTGAAGTTGGCCGCCGGAAGAAAAAAGCGTGCAGGTGACGCGGGCAGCAATCCTGGGCCCGCGAAAGGGCACGGAACCATGTGCGTCAAACCCAGAGTCCGGGAAGGCCGGAGCCAGCAACGGAAGCAACGCTGGGCCGCAGTGCTCGAGTCACCCCGCCTCAAGCCACGCGTCGGCTGCTAGTTCACGCTCTCCAGCCTTAGCCGGATGTTGCTGGCAAGCTGGCACACCGAGGCCAGCTTTTCCATGGCTTCAGCAGGCATCTCCGGAGTCCGCATGGCAAGCTGAGTGGAGAGCAGAATTCCGGTCACGGCGTCGCGGATCTCACTGCGCAGCTGCGACTCAGCGGCGCGAATCGCGATCAAACGCGATTCGCGATTGCGGCGCAGAGCCAGCCGGAGTTCACGCGCGATGCGCTGGGCATTGCTGATCGCAAGATTGATATAGACCGGCACGGCCAGTCCCAGATTGTGCAGCAGGCTCTCCAGGGCCTCGCCTTCGACCTCAACCATCGGATCGTCCAAAATCACCGACGAGTACTCGTTATTGCGCAGCATGGAAGCCGCTTTGCGAACCGTTTCGCAGACCTCAACCGACTCACCGATAGCCTGCTCCAGCGCGTTGCCGCACTCCAGGCGGCGGTTGCTCGATGTCACTAGTAGAATCATGATTTCCTCACTGAGGCCCACACAGCTGCGCGAGCCGGGACGCAGAACTTCGCACTAAGTTTCCATCCGGGCGATCGCGCTCCTATTGCAGCGCGCCGTATTCTTTGAGTTTGCGGTATAGGGTGGTCTTGCCGATTCCGAGCAGCCGCGCCGCTTCCAGCTTGTCGCCGTGCAGCATCTCGATGGCACCAAGAATGGCTTGCTTCTCCATCTCGGCGATCGGCATGATGCCGCGCCGCGGCAGCAGGCGCTCGGACGCCGGTTCGCTCTGCTCCCGCCAGCTCTGTATCGAGGTAGGAAGGTCGGCAATATGAATCGTGGGACCGCTGGTCAGCGCGCAGGCGCGCTCAATGCAGTTCTCCAACTCGCGGATGTTGCCGGGCCAGTCGTAGCTTAGCATCAGCTTCAGTGCTTCATCGCTGATATTGCGCTGCATTCCGGTAGAGCGGGAAAGGCGCTCCAGAAAGTGCCCTACCAACAGAGGAATGTCCTGTTTGCGCTGGCGCAGCGAGGGAATGCGGAGACTCAGCACATTCAAGCGGAAGTAGAGGTCCTTGCGGAAGGTACCCTGGGCAACCGCGTGTTCCAGGTCACGATTGGTCGCCGCCAGCACGCGGACGTCGATCGGCACCGGCTTGGTGCCGCCCACTGGACGCACTTCCTTTTCTTGCAGGGCGCGCAGCAGCTTAGACTGCAAATCGACCGGCAGCTCGCCAATTTCATCCAGGAAAATCGTGCCGCCGTCGGCGGCCTGCAGCAGACCATCCTTATTCTTTACCGCGCCGGTGAAGGCGCCTTTCACGTACCCAAACAGTTCACTCTCAATCAACGAAGGAACCAGCGAGCCGCAATCGATGGCCACAAAGGGTTTGTCGCGATAAGGCCCGGAGAAGTGAATCGAGCGCGCAACCAACTCCTTGCCCGTTCCGCTCTCCCCCAGAATCAGAACCGGGTGTGAGCTGTGCGCGGCCTTGCTGATAATGCGATAGAGCTTTTCCATCTCCGGCGAACGGCCCACGATCGCGCCAAAACCTTCCTTGCTTTTCACCTGCTGGCGAAGGATGCGATTTTCGCTGGAGAGCTGCAGATGACCCAGTACACGGTCCAGAATCAGGCGAAGTTCTTCCAGATTGAAAGGCTTGGTTACATAGTCGTAGGCGCCCTGCTTCATCGCCTGCACCGCCGACTGCACGCTGGCGTAGCCGGTCATCACGATCACGGCCGTTTCAGGGCGGCGTCGCTTGACCTCTTTAAGAACCTCCAGCCCACCCACGCCGGGCAGGCGCAGATCCAGCAGTACCACGTCGATGCTGGTGGTATCCAGCACTCGGAACGCATGTTCGGCGTTATCTGCGATGTAGGTGGAGTATCCGATACCCTGGGCAACGTCACGGCAGCCTTCACGGATAGAACGCTCGTCATCGACAATCAACAGATTCAGCAGATTCGCCTCCGCTTTGTCGCGATTCGGTTCCATAGCTAACGCACCCAAAATTGTACTTATTGCCACTTCGGGGCTGGAAGTACCTGCGTCACCCCATCGTGTGCCCTGAGACACGCCAGACGAGTAACCCTGCTTCGGCTGCCGTGCAATTCCCGCGCCCGTCTCCATCATCATCTCCTCCAAACCTTGCTCCCGATTTGTAAACTTCCTTACTGTCCCTGCGCCGCAGGGGCCGCGCTCCTCGGCCGGGCGGTCTCAGCTTCGCCGCAGGCAGCCAGCATTTTGCTGCGCAACTCGCGAACCAGGGCAGAGCCACGCTCGCTCCCCTCGCAGAGATCGGTCACATAACGCTCCAGCGATTCCATCTCCGGATGCTGCGCGAGCAAGCCGCCCGCTATCATGAGCCCGGTAAAAATATTCGCCAGTTCGTGCAGGCAATGCCGCATCCCCTGCGCCGCTTCCTGATCCAGGATGAAAACCACCGTACCGCTCATTGCCGGAGCAGCGACTTTAATGTCCATTTCAGGCATGTTCATTTCGGAGCTCATGCCATTTCCTAATGCAATGCGCGTGCCAGATTGGGTTAGAAATCGCAAATGATTGCAGAATAAGGGCTTCACTGAGAGCTGGAGGTCTCTGGAGGAAGGTATCGGCATTGGCAAGAATTCCCAGAATGGAACGGAACCGCTCGAATAAAACGATAAGTTCCCTGTTTCTAACGAATTGCCAAGTTGGGAGATTTCCGAAAAGAGGAGAATAAAAAGGAAGGCAGGCGACTCTCTGCCAGTCGCTCCAATCGATGACTGATCCGCACGCCGTCTAGCGCTTCCTACCGTGCTGCGATGCTCTCCGCACAGTGGGCATCCGCTCGGACCTGAAGCTCCCGAAGCAGAATTCCGTGGTTTCGACTGATGAGGTAGAGTCTGTTCCCCTGCAGCGTCGCTCCGGCTACTTCAAACGGAGGGGCAGATTCGCAGGTCTTCCAGCTCTGCCCCCGATCAACGCTCACATACAAGTTCCTGGACTCGGCGACGGCGGCTAGCAACCAGGTGCCCTGCTGGCTGATCCAGGTCACCTCGCGGGCGGGGAGGCCGTTCTCCACGTGCTCCCATGCGCCTTCGTCCAGCGATCCACGGAGCCAATGCAGTGCCCCCTCACGGGTCGCCACCCAGAGCGCGTCATCGTCTGTCACGGTTACGGAATAGACCCTTGTCACCGAAGGTGGAAGCGGCTGCTTCCTCCAGGCCTGTCCGAAATTAGGGCTGTACCAAACCTCGCGCACCGAGGCCGCCGCGACCAACTCATTGTGCGCTGAGACCGAGAGCAGGGATCGCTCTCCATCAAGTGGACCCCCACTCCAACTCGCACCATAGTCGTCGCTGTGCAGGATGCCTGCCTCGGTGGCGGCATACCAGCGGCGGTTTCGCAGCTCCAGGGCAAAGGCGCGGCCAACGAAAAAAGCTGGCTGACCGCCGCAGGCTTCGCCTTGGAAGCCAACTTTCCGTTCTTGTCGCGCGGAGGACTCTGCGGTGTCGCTTTGCCCAGCCGCCGCAGCTTCCGGCTGGACTGCCAGATTCGCGCCTTGGCGTCAAAGAAGAACAGCCCGTGATTGGTGGCCGCTCCTAGTTGTCCGCTGGGCGAAATCGCGAGGTCGAAGACATCACTGCCCTCAAGCCCCTCGCTCATTTGCGTCCATATTCCGTTTTGGGTGTGGAAGACGCCTCCGAATTGCTTATCGTTCACCACCCCGGCATAGAGGCCGGTAGAGTCGGCGGGATCAGCCGCCACGCGGCTGATGAGACGTTCGGAGAAGCCGTCGTTGGAGCCCTCGAAACTAGCTCCGGCGTCATCGGAGGCGTAGACTCCACCGCGATCGGTTGCAATCAGTACTCGCCTGGAGTCGCGCGGATCTACGAGCACGTCATTAAGGATGAGATCCGGCGGCGTGATGCGCAGAAAGCTTCTGCCTCCGTCGCTGGTTTTGAAAAGCCCTTCGGTGGTTCCCGCGTAGACGGTCTTCGCGTCCGCCGGATCCTGCTGTAGAACCCGGGTGCGCCGAGCAGTGCCGGGAATACCCTGCACCCGGTGGAAGAGTTGGCCACTGTCCTCGCTCTTATAAATACCCGAGCAGGCACTGGCATAAATCGTCTGCGGGTCGGAGCGGTCGAGGACAATGGAGAAAACATCAGAGTCGTCGATCACGCCCTGCTTGATGACGTTCCAGCTCGCTCCTCCATCGGTCGTCTTCCAGGGCAAATGCCAGGTTCCGGCGTAGATGATCTCCGGGTCTCGCGGGTCGATGGCCACCGACTCAAAATTCTTCAGATCGGGATGACCCTCGGGGCTTATCCGTTCCCAGTTCGCTCCACTGTCGTGGCTGCGATAGAGTCCGTCGAGCGCCCCGGCAATCAGAATCCGCGGATCGGACGGCGCCAGTGCCAACGCCTGGATGCTCTTTCCCTTCAGCGATGCCGGCTCGGCCCAGCTTTGGCCGCCGTCGCGAGTGATGAAAAAACTGCCCCCTGACCCTGAGATACTCCAGCCAGCCACATAGATGGTGGAAGGATGCAGTGGATCGAAGGCCACCTTTTCCAGCATCAGATCATTGTTGGAACCAAGTGCGCAAAGTATCGCCAGTGGCGGCCGCCGTCCAGGGATTCGAACAAACTTCCAGCTCCGGAGCCGAGCAGAACGTGGTCCGGATAGGCGGGATTATAAGCGAGCGCTCGCGCGTTGCCTCCGTACGGTCCGAACGCGCGCCATTGCGCCAGCGCAGAAGCTGGAATCAGCAGCAGAGAGCGCAGATCAGCGCAGTTACACCTTTCAATATCGGAATCCTCAATACACCGAGCAGGCCGGCATGGTTAAATGCCGGAACTCAGCTGCCATGTAGGCCTCCGGCCCGGAGCCACCCTGCGACTACACCTGACAGCACAAAAAATCCCGGCTGATAGACGCATCGAGCCGGGAGTTGTTGCGGGCGCCAACAGAATTGCGGGCGCCCGCCCAACTTCTTGGCTACTGCTGCGCTGCTGCTTTCTTGTGTGCCTTCTTCGTTTGCAACCCGGGGAACCGCTTTTACTTTACTCTCATCGACCGGTGAGGTGCCGGCCTCGGGGAAAGTGGCGCCTGGCGGAACGATCCAAAGATCCGCCGTCTGCGAACCCTGGCCGCTGCGCGGTTCGATCCGTGCTGGATCGATGCCCTTTTCCGTAGTGACATACTCCTTGGTATTCACGGCGCGCTTGGCGGCAAAATCGGGAGCTGGCTTACCCTTCTTTGCCATATCCTCCTCAGCCGTTGCATAGCCGACCACCACGCCCTTGGAGTCCGGTGCCGCCGCCAGAGCGTCGGCGTAACGATCCAACTCGCCCTTGGCTTCGTTGTCCACTCGAGTCGGGCGCTTCACATCGTGCGTGAACTCGACGCTGCCGAACTTCGTTGCCTGCGGTACGGGCGGGGGAGGAACAGCTCTCACCGCTACCGATGTGCTACCCGAGGCGGTAAGGTTGCGGTCGTCGCTCACCGTGCAGTTGACGGTGATAGTGCCCGGAGGAACGCCTGCGGTATCGAGCGCATAGCGCGGACCACTCCCGCTCAAGCTTCCGGCAGTCGCCGTGCAGCTATAGGTCAAAGGACGGTTGTCCGGGCTGCTGCCGTTGACCGTGATCGTCGACGGTTCGCCGGGGTGCAGAGAATCCGGGCTGGCCGTGACCGACATGACCGGCGGGTGCTTCGGATTTACCGCAAACGTCGCCTGGCAGCTTGCCGAACGTTGGCTCTTTCCCTTGCCATTGTCCATAACTTTGGCGGTCACTGTATAGCTGCCCGCATCCAGTCCGGTCGTGTCCACCGTGGATGTCATCCCCGTGCCGGAGGCCTTGCCACCGGTGCTGTCATAGGAGTAGCTCAGGGTGCGCTTGGGCGAAAAACCGCCCGGGGTAACGGAAACCTGCACCGGAGCGCCGGCATCCACCGCCGCCGGGTTCGCACTGCAACCTGCAGTCGCCGGAGCCTCTGGCGGGTAACCCCATTTCATGACGATTCCACTCTTGAGCCGAAGGGAGTTCTGATTGTTGTTGTTGCTGCAGGCAGCAAGCGCGCAATCGTTGCCAAAGCGGGTGTAGAGATACTCCGCCTGGACGAGCCGTATGGAAAGTTTCCGGTTCACTGCGATGTCAATTCCTCCACCCGCCGTCAAGGCGAAGGCGGTTTTGGAGTAAGTGCCCGTGCCCGCAAGTGTGACGCACGTTCCCGAGCTGTTTTTGCAACTCGCCGAGAGTCTGTCGGCGCCGAACTGGAGATCGAAAAACGGCGTGACACGGCTCGAATTTCGGAAGGCGATCCGCGGCCCGAACAAGAAGGTAGCCTGATACCCATTAATGTGGTTGCCCAGACCGATTGTGTTGCCAAAAAATTTACAGGCACCCAGGTCAGGCCCAAAGCCTAAGAATCTATTTACGTTAAAGGTGATTGTGCCTCCGCCACCAGCGCAATTGAAATCTTCCCCAGGCGCCACCGTGCCATTCGGCAAGATGAACGTTCGGCTGATGTTAGGGCTGGTGCGGATAAACATGAATGCCGGCGATGTTTCAATCTTTGGGTACGGCTCCTGAGCTAAAGCCAAGCCTGACAGCAATAACAACAATCCCACTAGAACAAACGGCTTACGCATTTTGTTTCTCCTCGTCGATCGGGATATACCTCTTGAAGCATAAAAAAATCCAACTCTGCAGACGAACCCACTTCGGCGCGATTCCGCACAGCCCGCCGGAGGTGCACAGCAACAAACAGCAAGAACCCTTATCATAGATGCAGTGCAAAAGTTACGTGATGCCAAGTTCCTGCATCCAACTGAGATAGCTTGAAAAGGCTGGTTCCAAAATGGGATTAGAAAAAGTACTGATCGTCGAAGACGAAGAATACGAGCGCACTGGACTGGCCGAGCTCATTTCCGCCTGGGGCTATGAAACCGAAACTGCTCGCGATGGCGAAGATGGGCTGGAGAAAATCGTCTCATGGACTCCGGGCATTGTCGTCAGCGATTTGAAAATGCCGAGAATGGATGGCATGGAGCTGCTCCAGCGCGCAGCCCAGACGCTCCGGGAGTTCTCATTCATTCTGCTCACTGCCCAAGGCTCCATTGATGCCGCAGTCGCCGCGATGAAGCTTGGCGCTTACGATTTCATCGAAAAGCCGGTTAACCCTGCCCGTTTGCGCAATATTTTGCAGAATGCCGCCCGCCAGCGCGGCACCGATCGTGAGCTCGAAGCTACGCGCCGTCTGCTGCGTGACAGCGGAAAACTCGGATCTCTTGTAGGCGCCTCGCGCAAAATGCAAGAGCTCTTTCATCTCATCGAGCTGGTCGCGCCAAGTACGGCTTCGGTCCTCATCACCGGCGAGAGCGGTACTGGGAAGGAACTGGTCGCGCGAACTATTCACGAGCTTTCCCCCCGTAAAAACAGACCCTTCGTCGCCATTAACTGCGCGGCGATCCCCGAGACTCTCATCGAAAGCGAAATTTTTGGCCATGAGAAGGGAGCTTTCACCGGGGCTCTTGAGCGCCGCACCGGCTGTTTTGAACTGGCCGAGAGTGGGACTTTACTCCTGGATGAAATTGGCGAGATGCCGGTCGGAACTCAGGCAAAACTCCTCCGGGTCCTCGAGGATCACAAGTTGCGACGGCTCGGCAGTAAGTCAGAAACCACGGTCGATGTCCGGGTCCTCGCCGCCACCAATAAGATCCCTGAGGACGCCGTGGCACGGGGTCAGTTGCGCAACGACCTCTACTACCGGCTGAATGTCTTCAACATCAACATGCCGCCTTTGCGAGACCATAAGGAAGACATTGCCGTCCTCACTGATACTCTCATCAAAGAGATGAACGCCAAGCATCAGCGTAGCGTGCGCGCCGTCAGCGACTCCGTCATGCAACTCTTCCACGCTTTCTCCTGGCCCGGCAATGTGCGCGAGTTGCGCAACAGCCTCGAGCGCGCCATCATCGTCTGCGACTCCAGCGTGATTGAGCCGCGCCATTTGCCCCCCGCCTTCGGAATTAATCCGGCGCGCTTTCCCATCAGCGAGGCCAATGGCATCCACGTCGGAGTGGGAACCACGGTGGACGAAGCCGAGCGCCGGCTTATCGTAAAAACATTGGAGTCAACCAATAACAATAAAACCCGCGCCGCCGAAATCCTCGGCATCAGCCTCAAAACCTTGCACAACAAGCTTAAGGAATACGGAGCGCAGGGACAGCAGTCCAACTCCGGCGCGGTCATAGGGCGCGAGGCCGGAGGTTAAGGCAGAGCCATTGCTCTCCGCCCAACTTCGATGCCACGGCTCAGGTTAAAAACCAAATTGGTGCTTGCAATCAGCGGACTGGTCTTCGTCCTGGTTGCGACTCTTTCCTGTATTTACGTTTCTCAGATCCTTCGCCAGCGCATCAACCAGAGCTACGACAATGCCGAATTCATCGCCCACCAGGTGCTCCACGCCGCTCGCCAAGTCACTGGAAACCGAAGTACCAGGAAACCGCATAGAGGCCCAGGATTCTGACCAGGCCCGTGACTCAATTGCCAGCACTCTGCAGCACGATGATGCCATTAGCGGCCTTTTGCAGTCGATCGTCGGCTATAACGCCGAGGTTTATGACACGGCGCTAGTCGACCGCAACGGCGTTGCTTTGGTGGATAGTGACAGCGGGGCCGTGAACAAGCCCATCCCTCACCGCAAGGCGCTCGCCGCGCTTCGCGATGGCGGCTTCATCGAACAGATTCGCGCCGTTTACGGTCCCGCCCGCGTTTATGAGGTCACGTTGCCCGTGCAGCGCCAGGGCGCGCCTTTCGGCGAGATTCGCGTCGGGCTCTCAACGCTGTTTCTCAAGCAAGAGTTGGTGCCGCAACTCAATCGGGCCTTCCTGTTTTCGACGATCGCGATCCTGCTCTCGCTGATCATCGCAGCGTTCCTGTCCAATATTGCGTTGCGTCCGCTCGAGGTCATCGCACGCCGCCTGGACGCCATGACTACGGAAACCGGAAAGCCCGAAGCCGAGAGCGCAAAAACCGACGAATTCGGGGCTGTCAGCACCCGCATCGACCGCCTTGGCCGGCAGATTCACGATGTCCGCGAGGTATTCTCCGCCCTCAAGGAGAACCTCGATCAGCTCATGTCCACCCTGCAGGACGGGCTGATCCTCTTCACCCGCGATGGACGCATCGTCCTCGTCAGCGCCTCCGCGGAGCGCTTCATAGGCCGTCCTCGCGGCGAAATGCTCGGCCGCATGGTTGAGGAGGTCTTTGACGATTCCAATCGCCTCGGGCGCATCGTGCTCGACGCCTTTGCCTTGCGGCAGGAGGTTTCTTCGCGCGAAATTGAACTGGAGCCTGGACGCAGGGTTCAGCTCTCGCTCGATTTCATCTCCGAGCGCGGCGCTCCCATTGGCGCGTTGCTCACCGTCCGCGATGCCGAATCAGTCCACCGCATCGAAAATGAGATCGAACTTTCACGCCGTCTCGCTGCCATCGGACGTCTCACCTCGGGCGTAGCCCACGAGGTCAAAAATCCCATTAACGCCATCGTCATTCATCTTGAGATTCTTCGCGAGCGAATCCTGCGACTTGACCCCGAGACCCGCCGCCACATGGATATCATTGCTTCGGAAATCCATCGCCTCGACCGCGTGGTGAAAACTCTGGTTGACTTTTCACGCCCTGTCGAACTCAAGCTCTCCTTGCTCGATTTGCGTTCCCTGGCCACCGAAGTGGTCACCCTAACCGCCCCCGAAGCACGCTCTCACCAAGTGGAAATCCTTCAGGATCTCGGTCTCCAGCCACTCCCTATCCTGGTGGACACCGATCTTGTAAGGCAGGCCGTGCTCAACGTGCTGCTCAATGGCGTGCAGGCGATGCCCACTGGAGGCACTCTCTCACTCCGTGCCTTCGCTTCCGCGCAATCCGCAGTGCTGGAAGTGAAAGACACCGGCCAAGGAATTCCATCCGAGATTCGCGATAAAATTTTTAATCTGTATTTCACCACTAAGAAATCAGGGAGCGGAATTGGACTTGCTTTGGCCTATCGCGCCATGCAATTGCATCACGGTACGCTCGATCTTGACTCGGAGACCGGGCAGGGTGCAACCTTTCGCTTCATGCTACCTTTGGCCCAACAGGGTTTGGTTCCGCAGGATTCGCTCGCAAATAATTCCTTCAATGGGACTGCCGGAAACTTATCCAGTGCCAAGGCGGAGGGTGCAAAAGGCGGTGTCGACGCATCCGCGATCCCTCCGTCCCGTGAACCCGTGATCCGGCCGCCGAATTAGAGTCGGCCCGCAAGACCTAACCGATAATGTTTGCTGGGCAAGAGATTTAATCCAGGAATCATAGAAAGATTTATGTTGGCTTTTCATTTTCACGCTGTCATGGCCCGTACCTTAACCGCGCTAGTTCTATGCCTTGCACTTCTGGCCGCAGGCTGCGTCAGGAAGCCCGAGCGCACCGCCCCAACCGTTCTCGTGCCCTCAATCGAAGCCGAGCCCCAGCCCGCCCCTCCGCAGCCCGTTTCGAGCGAGAGCGCTAATCCTGCTCCTGAACCCGCCCCGACTACAGGCGCAGCTCCAAACAATGCGCAGAAGCCCAAACCTAAGCCGCGCAAGCCTGCCGCTCGTAAGCCCGAGCCCACCAAGCCCGCTGAACAGCCCAAGCCTGAGCCCGTCATCCCTGCCGCGCCGGACCACTCGGTGCAGATCACCGCCGACGTTCCTCGCGCCGCCGTGCAATCGCAGAAGCAAAACACAGAGCAACTGCTACGCGACTCCGAAGGCAAGCTTGCCGGAATCCAGCGCTCCCTCGGTGAAAGTGAGCAGGGTATGTTGCGCCAGGCACGCAATTACATCACCCAGTCCAATCAGGCGTTGCAGTCCGGCGAAATCGAGCGCGCCTACAACCTTGCCGTAAAGGCCAACCTGCTGTCGAACGAACTCACCAGATATAAGTAGCAATCCCGTGATGGAGCTGGGCAGGTCGAACTGCGCTCCGCCCCTTTATATGCGTGGTCGAGGTCGATGAAACCATACGCATTCCTCAGTGTGCCCATTAGCGCTAATGACTGGCGCGAATGGGCACAGTTGCGCCACTATGCTTGACAGCAGTCTGAATTTGGGTAAGCGGCGGGTGCAAAAGCGGGTGCGATGCTGAAGTTGCACTAGAGCCAAATTGCTGTTAAGCTAAGTGCAATCAGTGACCTAGGCGCGTAGCTCAGTTGGTTAGAGCGCTACCTTGACACGGTAGAGGTCAGGAGTTCGAGTCTCCTCGTGCCTACCATTTCTTTTTCAAGCATTTGCAGCCAAATGTGACGACGTCACAAGGTACACAAGAAGGGCACAATAACTTTTACCCGTGCCGTCCTTGAGCCGGAGTACTGGCCAGCCAGACGCGTCGTGCTATGCAGTGACCCCATCCAGCTTTCCCTTCGGCACCACCATCTGAACAACCTTGGATTGCGCCGACCGCTTTTTTTGATCGATCGCATGGGCGTAGATGCCAAGTGTGATGTTCGGATTGGCATGCCGAAGCAGGGACTGTGCAGTCTTGACATCCTCTCCGTTCCCCACCATCAGAGTGGAAAACGTGTGACGGAAGCAGTGCCAGGTGATGTGCTTGGTGATCCCCGCGCGCTCGGCTGCCGGCCTGATGTGGTTTTTCATCACGCCCTCGGGCCAAAGAGGTTGCTTGCCCTTCATGCGTGATGACGCGAAGACCCAGTCGGTATCCTTTGCGTAGGTCGTCTGCTTACGCCATGCCAGAAGATCGGCGACCATCTCGTCGTCCAGCGGCATGACGCGCTCGCTCTCCATCGTCTTCACTGGCCCCACTTGCTGGTGCCAGATCGCTTTATGGATGGACATCGTCTTCTTCCGAAAATCAAAATCCATCCATTGAAGAGCCAGCAGTTCTCCTCGGCGCATCCCATTCGCCAGGTCGAGCAGAAGCATGACACGGTACTGGAACTCGAGAGCCTCATACAAAGCATGAAGCTCTTCAACTTCCAACGCGAACTGTACACGCGTGGTCTTCGCGCTCTGGCGAACCTTCCCCTTGATGGGGTGGTTCTTCATCCAGCCGTAGCGCATCGCATGCGAGCAGAGGGCGCTGAGAATGTTGCGCACCTTGGCCTTCGTGCCGGTGGCAAGATCCACAGTCTTGAGCCAATTCTCGACGTACACACCGGGGAGTTCTTCGAGCTCGCTCAACAACAGACTTCCCCACTTCGGTTCGATCCAATTCTTGAGGTTTGCCTTGTAAACTTGCTTGGTGCTGTACGCGACGGTGTCGTTTTCGTCCGCCAGTTCCGTAGATTCGTAATGGCGAATAAGCTCCACCACGGATCGTGGTACTTGGGAGTATTCGTTGACGTCACAGTTGATGTTCAAGCGCAGGCTGTCAACGGCAAGCCAGGCGCGGCGCTCGGTAGGAAATTCCTCCACCGAGCCGACGACCAGCTTGCGTGGGCGACGTATGCCGCCTGTTTGGGTCTCCCGCCAACGGAAAACCCAAACCTCGCGACCGCCGTCACGCTTGATCTTTTTCAAAGAGCCTTGCTGATAACGGGTCCGTGTTTGCTTCATTGAATCCTCGTAGAAGCAGGGCACGAACGGCAGCCAGAGTTTACTTGACCGCGCAACCAGGTGTCGAGTTCGGAGAGAAGAAAGCGCCAGTCCCTGCGCACAGCCCGAGGATCGAGCGGGTGAGCGGGAATGCGACCGTCACGGGCCCACTGAAGAACCGTTCTACGATCAAGCTTGATGAAGAGAGCAGCTTCATCGGCATCGACGAAGTACTCCAGCACTGGAAGATTGGTTAGCGCTGCCGGACAGGGTTCAGGTTTCATTGGTTATGGGGTGGAATACGAGGCATGAATTTGGGAGCTAGCCGCCCCCAGGCCGCGTAACGGCCCCGCCCGGAAAAACCGGGTGAGGCGGCTGACGCGGAGCCCTACTGGTTGGCTCCCGCAGCGGCGGGCCATTACTGCTTTCCTCCAATCGTGACTAGGTGGGTGCTCTTAAATGCCAGAAGAGTGTTGAGGGCGTAACGAACGGGACCTTTCTCACCGTACTGGTAATAGTCCGGCCCCTGGTTACGCTGGCGCCACTTCTTCATTGCGCTAACGCTGACACCAAGAATCCTTGCGGCAGCGCCGACAGCGAAGACGGGGTCGTCGTTGATAGCAGAAAGTGGCATGGGTGGCTCAAGCAACATATAGCGCGAAGGCAGGAAAACGCGACGTGCCATGTCCAGGACGGAGGGCGGGGCCGGTTGCTCAGGTTGCGAATGGATGGAAGGTGTTGCGGCTTGGGGTTGGGTTGATGGTGGGTTAACGGAACGAGCAGACGGCGCGTTGCCGTTTCTCGGGTACGATGCTGAAGCCATGGGGCTCCTCCACCCGGCTGGTATCGGGGAGCGCAATGACTCTTGCGTTCCCCACCGGTAAGGTGGGTGCCGGGTCGGCCATGACGGAAACCGCATGATTGGATTTAGAGCTGCTTGTTTTTCTTAGTCGTATCATTCCGCGCCCCCATGTCTCTAAAGGCCCGGTCGGCCTTTGGTTCTACTCCCACAATCCTTCCGGCAAAAGCATCGGGAATCTGACCCAATGTGTGCAAGAGAAACAAATCATCCGGATCCGGACTGCCCTTCACTGTCAATATTCGCCCGGATAGCTGCTCTCGTCGGCTACCCCCGCGCTCCAACAGCTCCTGGGCATTCTCCAGTCCGTTGTCCATGGCTCGAATGGCTATGTCATCTCCGGACTCAACGATTCGCTGAACCCTCTGGTACCGATCTGCGAAAGCAGGCTCCCTGTCCGGGGCTCCGCTCACGAGATATCGGACGGAACACTCTAAAGCGGCAGCGATTTGTTGCAAGGTCGTCAATTGAGGATTTGTTGCGCCAGTTTCGAGCCGGAACACTCCGTTCTGCGTGATCCCTGCAGCGCTGGCCAAGGCCTGCTGTGACAAATTCAGCTGCTTGCGCAGGTCACGTATCCGTGCTCCGACTTCACTCCAGGAAAAATCTTTATCAAGTGCCATCAAGTGTCATAATAGCTTATAGATTTTTTCCGTCAAGCATTAAATTGCTGGTTTCTCAAAAAAGATCGTGAGCACCGACGAGTGCCACCGCTCCATCTTCAACCTGGGGTGGCAGGTGCTGGAGTACCTCGATGCATCGTTGATACTGACGAAGTCGGTCCGGTACGGTAGAGTTCCTGCTGGATTGGAGAGACATGTCCGAGTCTTTGGGCACGGTAGTCCGATGAACGCGCCGAAGACCCCGAACAAGCAAGGCGGCCGCAAGAGGGAATTTGGTTTCGACGATCAGGTTCTTACTGGTTCCATCGACCGTTCCATCGAAAACCATGACGTTGAAGGATACGAGCACAACGAGATTGCCGAAATGCTGGGCTGTTCCATTGGCACCAGCAAATCGCAGTTCCAGAAGGCGCGAACGAACTTGCGCAAAGTGCTAAACGTTACTCCTGCCGAAAATAACCCGCGCTATGCGCCACAAACACCGAAAATACAGTCGGAAATGGCTGTGCGAATAAGACGGGGAGCAAGTGCTTTGTCCGGCGCAGCCTAGACCTCACCGAAACTGTCCTTGGTCAGCACATCTGTTCGTGGACGCAAGATCGACGACGGGTTCGCTGTTCTGCATTTCAAGTATCT
Organism: uncultured Acidobacteriota bacterium; assembly: GCA_963800195.1. Lineage (GTDB taxonomy): Bacteria > Acidobacteriota > Terriglobia > Terriglobales > Acidobacteriaceae > TOLSYN. The sequence continues at coordinate 56,681 of CAWCZZ010000006.1, read as the reverse complement.
ACGCGGCACTCGGCATCTGGCGATTGGAATCCGTCCTCAATGCACGCAGAATAGAGCGGATATCCAGTGGGTGGCAGTGCTCGGCCGCTCCAGCATTCAGTGCAGCAATCCACATCTGTTCATCTGGCGAACGATGGGTGCAGACAATGCAAAGACCATCATAGGTACTTACCAGTTGGCGCACTTCCTCAAAATCAACCAATTCTAGATCGAGCACCGCCATTATCGCCTCACGATTCAGGAGCAGTCTGCGCAGTACCTCCGTGTTTTCTGCCACAGTTAAGACTCGAAAATGTGCGTAAAGCGCCTTGGCTAATTGCTGCGCAATGCAGGGGTCGTTCTGTACGAGGACGATGGTAGGCGACGGCATATGCTCTCCTGCAACGACTGCCTGCGGTTGATGTCCGGGTGGCACTATCCCCAGAGAACGCTGACGTTGACGGTAAGATGCCGTTTCTGATTGCGAGTTGTCCCATTTTGGAATGATGGGAGGGATGGAAGACCAAAGCGCTGTGTTTCAGTTCACCCGTGCCGAAGATGCTGCGGCACCCGCCATCGGCACCGCATTCTTCTTTGTGAGGCGCAGGATAACACTGTCCCCAGTGACTTCGACCTTGGGGTGCATCACTTGAGCGCAAGGAGTGCATAACCATAGGTACTCCGTTTTGCGCTCATCCTTTCCAGCCTTATTTCCGAGGTCAATATCCAGACGGAAGAGCTTACCCTCATGGTGGAGACGGGTGGTTGGACACCAGTTGTTCGCACATTTTTCAGCCATGACGGTGGAGTCCTCCTACCCTAATGCAAGCGGTGCGCTAATTCTGTTCATTTCGAACTGACGATGTGTGCGGTCGCTCACATTTCCTTTGTAGCGCACAATGCGTGGATAGCACTCTGATGTCGTGGAATGGGAACACCTTCAACAGATATGCTCAGCCGTGGGCGCTCAGGCCATATGCAGCACACTCTCCAGAGCGTCGAACACGCGTTCGATGTGTTCCAACGTAAGCGCGCACAATCGCGTCCGCACGCGCTCACTCCTGAGAGAGAGAAGACAGGCAGCCACGCCCAGTGCCCCGAGTGCAAGGCGATTCATGGTACAGCCTCTGCGTTGAACTCTGCCAATGTTTAAATTCTTCAATTATTTTGTTAGATGGCTATCGGCGGGGCTTGGATACTGCCGGACAGAATGGCGTAAGGGGCTTGCGCGCCGGCCGGGTGGAAGCAATGCGGGAGGGGATAATCGCAACAGCGTTCATTCCCTAATTCTTGGACGGGAACTTCCAAGTGCCGGTCCGCAAACCGGGTCGCGAGTTTCCCAAAATGCTCCCTCTTAGCGTTGTTGGTTGCCGCCCTCCGACGGCACTTGCTGCCGAGGATCGGAGGCGGACGGGGCGGCCATTGATGGTGGTCCGTTCTGTTCCGTCGATCGATTCCGGGCGGCAATGGATTCGCCATTCACCACTAGATCGACGCGACGATTCATCTGGCGGCCCTGGGCAGTGCTGTTGCTGGCGACCGGGTTCTCAGGGCCGAAGCCCTGTGCCGTTACATTGTTCAAGCTCACCCCTTGGGTAATGAGAAAGTCCCGCACTGCTGCTGCCCTCTGCTCGGAGAGTCGCTGGTTATGTTCGGCAGTTCCGGTCGAGTCCGTGTAGCCCTCGATCTGCAATTTCAAGTCGGGATACGCCTGGATGATTCCGGCAACCTTGGCGAGCCGCACCTTAGCCCCGGGCTTCAGTGTTGATTGATTCACGTCGAAAAGCACGTCGCTCATATTTACAATGAGGCCTCGGGCGCTGTCGCGGGTTTGTAGTACCTCGTTAAGTTGCGCCAACAACCGTCGCCGCATCTGTTCCTTCTCTTGTTCCGCGGCCTGGGCACGCTGCTCGGCACTCTGTGCCTGTGCCTCTGCGCTTTGGGCCTGTGCAGCGAGTGCCTGCTGCTGTTGCAATGCAGCCTCGCGAGCCGCTTCGGCCTGCTGTTGCGCCTGCAGCGCCTCCGCCTTCGCCTGCTCCGCAGCCTGGCGCTCCTGCTGAGCCTGTTGCGCGGCTTGCTGCGCCTCCAGTGTCTGCTCGCGGGCATCCTGTGCCCGTCCTTGTTCGATAATTGCCTGTTGTTGTGCCTGTTGAGCGCGTTCCTCCGCGGCATTACGCTCAGCTGCCACCTTTTCGTCAGCCTTCCGGCGGATGGTCAAAATGCGCGCATCCTCGGCGGCTTGTGTGGCGCTTCGCGCTACGGTTCCAATCGCCGAACTGGACTGCTTGCGCTGTAAGTATTCTTCGCCACGATTGAGGAAATCCTGGGCGCGTGCCAGCGCCTCTGGCGCATACTGCTGGGCTCCCGTGGCCTCGGCAATTGCTACCGCGTTGCGTGCCTCCAGCAACGTGAGAGGGACCCTTCTGGCTTCCTCTCTACTTAGATTCGAGGCCGGAAGTTGGTTGCTGGAAAGGTCTACCGTGTATTCTCCTTTTTCCGTGGCATCGTAGCGTGCGCTCACCGGCTGCTCCCAACCCTTGGTATCTCTGCGCACCTCATTTTCAAGCACGGTAAGGTTGCTTGGGCGCGTTACCGCGAAATACGGTTCGGCGGTCACAATCATCCCAAATGCTTGCAGGTTCACGGTGACGTGAATGCGAACTTCGTGCTTATCGTTGGGAACGACTTCACCCAGGTTAACAGGGCGACCTTCCGGCGTAACTGCCCAAAGAACGTAGGTCAGGTATTCCGGTCCATAGTAATCAGCGTTGCGTACGTCCTTGAACGCTGCGTCGATTTCGAACCGCCCGGCCTTGCTATCCACCTTGGCCTCTCCAGAGGCGTCAGGCATGAAAGAAGTTCCACGGAAGTCGACTTTGGTCGAGCCGTTACGATGACGGTAGTTGATCGCTTCAACTGAACGCGCAACTACGTTGACCCGATACACGGGAGTCCGCTCCATCGGTCTAACGCCTTGGTTTACGTCCTGAGTTGCGTATGGAGTGGTGTCTTGCGCCGCCAGCATTAGAGTGCAAATCGAAAAAATGGCAACAAGTGTAAATGTCCGCATACATCCTCCAGCTTTCAATCATGAGATCGGGCTTTTCGAAAAGAGATGACATCGGGATGGCGAACGTTGCCAGACGCGCAACAGCAGCTAGGCAAAGTTGTATCCGACCTCGTAAAGCTCCACGTCATTCATCTTTCTTTTCATCACAGACGAAGTGGGAGTCTGTGAGCCACGAGGGTCCTGGTGGAAACGACGGCTTTGAAGATTCCGGCATCGATAAGATCGGTGGCGACGAGTCCCGGCTTGGCGACGGTCATGAGGGTCATGATGACGAAGAGAAGGACGTCGGCGGCATGGCCGTAATGGCGTCCGGTGAACGCGGTGCGGCTCACGGCGCTGACGAGATCGTCAACTGTGTCGATTTTGGAGAGGTCGAGCGGTTCGAGGGAACGAGTTTGTTTGAGATGGGATACCGTGCAGCTCGCGCTCGATGCCGGAGCCTTCGTCGGCGGTGGGGTTGATTCACTTACGCACCTCTTGCGGAATTCTGAATGATAATCAATCAACGGATTAAGGGGGCGAGGAGGGCGTGGAGTGGTTCTGGTAAGGAAAAATAAGGCCAAATCTGAAGCTGGGTGCGCTTAAGAAGAGTTACGGCGGAAGCACGCAATCATGCGCGCCTACGGGTGCGCATTTTTGTTGGGCGAGGCGAGAAACACTGATAGCAGCGGCGCCCAGGGCGCGCGGCGTCTTTTTCCTTGTTCGCAGCACCGGCAGCTTCTCAGCTAAACCACACCGCGGCGTCCGCTGATCAGATTGAAGATCAGGACCACCAGCGCAATAACCAGCAGGATGTGGATCAAGCTGCCGGCAACGTGAAGACTGAAACCGAGGAGCCACAGAATTACCAGAATCGCGAAAATCGTCCAAAGCATTTTTCGCCTTTCTCCTTATCGCGCCGTAGCTGGAATATCCTTTTCAGGACTGATTCACCCGAATTGCAGTCTTTATGAGCGGGCTCGCACCGCCGAGGTTGCATCTGGAACCGAAGAGGGCGGTGATTCGCCGGCCACATCAATCTGCTGAAACCCATGCTGCCGCCGCATTACTCCCCACCGCAGGAGTCCGGAAACGGCATTCAGTCGGTCTATTTGACGGCCCCATCGGCATCGCCGTCAGCCTCTTCGTCTTCGCCAGCCGCCCTCAGAAGAAACCCTGATACTGGCCTTCAGCGACAGCCCACACGACATCTGCCGTGTTTGCGGGAGCCGCTCACCGATAAGTTTGTCCTCTGTATTCGGTGGCATACCCCAATGCAAGGCGCATATGGCGCATATTGGAGAGACTCGCGAAGCCATTCCTGAGTGACCAGCAGTCTCGCTGGTACGGCGAATGCTGCATAGGCGGAGTCGGCGGCCTCTCCGGCAAAGGCAATTCTGTCGCGCTAACTCACAGGCGTTGATGTAAAAGGCTATTTTCGAAGCAGCCTCATCCCATCTTCGATACGCTTGTGCGCCTGTGAAGGCCCTTTCACTCCAAGAACCTTGTATTTCTCGCCTGATAGCTCGTGGTAATTCACGAAAAAGTCCTCCAGCTCGTGGAGAAATTGTTTGCCGAGATCATCAATCTCAGCAATATCAGCGAAGCTGTGATTGTCTTTTTCAATTGCGACGATGCGGTCGTTTCGTTCCTTTTCTTTCTTACTCCCCTGCTCTCCTTCGATGATTCCGATAACTCGACAACGCAAGACGCAGCCTGTAAATGCAGGTTCGTCCATCAGAACCAACACATCAACCGGGTCGCCATCTTCGGCTTTAGTACAGGGCACAAAACCAAAGTCGTAGGGGAAAGCCATACCAGCGGGAAGGACTTTCTTGAGTTCAAAAACTTTCTGCTCTGCGTCGAAGGCGTACTTGTTGCGGCTACCCTTTGGCGTTTCGATCACGACCCGAATGAGCTGCCTGTCGTCCTCATCCAACGACCTAAGTCGCGAGGGGTCCGCGAGGGAACTGTTGCTTGTTCCGTTCTTACTCATCTGCTCTCCTGTTCCTTAACCGCGCTAAATAATTCTTCTAACTAACTTTGCTCGCGCTCTCCTGCCGATCACGTCGTGAGCTTCCCACGTCAGCAACGCCCCCGCCGCCCACGCTACCGTCGCAGCACACAGGACCACAGCAATCGGATACCGAGGTAACCACCGCCAGACGATAGCGGCGAACGCCAGTAAACCAACGCTTCCCATGGCGGCTCCAGCAGCATCAACGCCGACAACTTCTCTTGCGCGAATTCTGCCTGCTCGTCCGTATTTCTCCTTTTTCTTCCTCTCGTGCTTTTCGAGAAGGGTGGCCGTTGCAGGAAAAATTGCGGGGAAAGCCAGAAAAAGCCCTCCGATTTCCGGTCCACAGCGTTGGGCGATGATTCCGGTGAGTGCCGTAACAACTCCACCGAATGCGAACCGGATCAGGTACTCGTACCATTTCGATTGTTGCGGGCCAGAAAGGTCGATTTTGATCTTCACGACCTGTGCCTCAGCACCGCGTACCACAGACCCAGGGCCGTACCGAACCAAACTACCAGAGCCGCACATGTTACTGATACGACCGCGAGTTTTCGGCGGATAAGCAATCGGCTCACCACCAACGCATACACGCAGAATGCAAGAGCACCCAAGACCATGGATCTAGCTTCCACGCTGGCATACACACGGCCATGCTGGATGACCGCCAGGGCTAGTGTGGCGAGGGCGACTGAAGGAGCTGCACCGAATAGTCCAGCGAAGGTTTTGGGCTTCAGCAGGTCTCCCAGAACGGCGAAGCTGGAAACGACAATGCCTCCGACTATTACCCTGAAAAAAATGTCCTGCATAGTCTCTCCTGGGATTATTCCCTCGTAGCGCATGTCGATTACGCTCGAGAAAACAGACTTGGATTCGATGTATCCACACCCGGCCCTGTCGCCTTCCTGCCCCCTGGCGGGAAACGCTCTGAGCACAGCCTTCCGACATGTGAGCAGGGCTGTCAGTTAGGCTACCTCTTGCGTTTCCTGCGCTCGGGTTTAGATGACCGGCAGGGCGGCGTGGACTGCGCCGGAATCGTACAAGGGAGGAACACGGAGAACACAGTCCCGTGGCTACCATTCCAAACGCTGCTACGGAAGCGGATCGACCCCTCGTGTTTTTGCGCGATTCCTTTACTGACCCAGAGTCCCAATCCTGTCCCTCCTTCACCCTTGGTAGTGAAGAAGGGTTCGAAGAGCTTCTTTCGAGTCGCGAGAGGGATGCCCGACCCATAATCGCCAATGTTGACGCGCACGCCGCGACGGCTGGGATTCGTCCAGTCCGGCGAGCTAGAAATTCGCAATCGGATAGTTCGATTGCTGCCGGAAGCTTCTATGGCATTGCCCAAAAGATTCGCAAATAGCTGCCGTAGGTCTGACGGAAATCCCCACACGATTTCTTCGGCACCGTAATGCCTTTGAATGGTTAAGTTCAGACGGGTAAGCTTGGTTTCATACAGCTCAACTACGCCGTCCAGAACCTCGGATATCTTTAGCGGAACCGGGTTGGCGGCATGGCGATAAAATGCCAGCATCTGCTTCGTGATGTGCGCAACCCGCTGCAACTCTTTGTCAGCGAGGGTGGCGTAGTTCCGGGCGACATCACTCAGCGAAGGGTCGGCTTCGAGAAGATAGAAGAGGTTCACTAACGCTTCCAGCGGGTTATTGATTTCGTGGGCGATACTGGCGGCAAGGCGTCCGGTCGTCGCCAGCTTCTCGGATTCGCACAGGGCCTCTTCCGTTCGCTTCTGCTCGGTTACGTCGCGGATAAAGCAGCGGGTGTGGATAAATCGACCTTTCTCCCAGAGCCCATTTGAGTGAATCAGCACCTGCCGGACAGAGCCGTCCTTGCACCGCAGCTCTGCGGGGAAATCGTAAATTTCCTCTTGCCGCATCAACTTCTGCCAAAACTCCATGAATGTGTGACCATGGACGTGGAATTCGGCAAGGTCATGACCAACGTATTCTTCCGTTGCATACCCGAGAAGCCGCAACAGCGCCCTGTTCGCCCACCGGATTCTCTGGTCAGCCCCCACCTGCTGCACGCCTTCGACGGCGTTTTCGAGAAAATCCGCCAGCTCTGCCTCCCGGCGCTGAAGCTGTTCTTCAATTTGCCTTCGCATCGCGATCTCACTTGCCAGCGCACGGGCTTTCTGCTGGAGGTGAGTAATCGCGCGGTAGCGTTCTCCATCGGAGGCAAGCTCGACATAGCTCTCGCCGGGAATAACGTGAGAGTGTTCAGCACAGATACTGAGAAGTTGATTGCCGTGTTCTTCCAGGCTAAAGCTGCTCATCGGGTAGGCACAGCGAAGTGAGAACGGATATTTCTCGGCTAGCTCGTTCCAAAGCCGCTCAAGCTGAATTGCCGCTCGTATATTGCCACTCCCCAACAGCAAAGCGACCATCTCCCCCAGTACGACCACTTCCCGATATCTTTCGCCAAGAAAAGTGGCTCTTGTGAACAGGGCGTCCATGAAAACGAAGAATCTCGCTGGGTCAGGGATGCCATCCACCATGAATGCAACAAGCGTCTCGCTGGCATCCAGTGCAATGTAGCGCCCGTCTTGACCGTACACAGCCACATTTAATCCTCGTACCGCCAAACGCCTAACGAGCCCCTCTCGGTGCGCCTTTGTAGCAATGACGATGGCGACCGCACCGCCGTAAAGACCCGTAGAGATAAACTCACTCGATTGCGAAAGAAATGAACCATCTTCTTCGTAGAATTGAACAGAGTGGGTACGGCGAGCGACGTCACAGGGGAGCGTGATTGAGTCGGTGGGAACCTGATTGGTAGACATAGTGTTGTAAGGTTTCGATGCTGTCACGCTCTGACTTGTCGCCTCGACTGCTCGTCTTTTAGGTCGCAAGCTGGCCACGCCGGCGTGAGCGACTCACGACCGACCAGCTTAGGGCGGGAAAGGATTGCATCCAACAAAAACAGACGAATCTTGGTGAGCAGATCATCTGTTTGTTTGGGCTGGCGATTCCGATTGCTTCGGTCGCCTGGACCCATGAGGAAGTGTTTCGCGAAACGCGCCAGTTCTGCGTCGAACGCAGTCAGCAGTCCTCTTCCATGCTGCGGCGTAAGTTCTTTTACCTGTTCACCTGCGAGTACTGCTTCAGCCACTGGGTTACCGCATTCTTACTTGTGGTGACTCGCTACAAGCTTCTGTTGCCAGACCGGCGGGGTTACACAGAGTTCGCAAATCTTTCGGCAGACGGCCACGCGCATTTTGCAGATTTCCCATTTCGTTGTTTTTTGACATATCACGCTCAAACCTGCTGTAAGTCGGCGATCACAGGAGCATTCAAAGAAACAGCGATGGTTGTGTCCTCCGGTGCTATTTCCTCTGAGGTTTCTATCACTTTCTCGCGGCTCCTCCCAATGCAAGTCTTCCGTAGCTGATCGCGCAATTTAAGCCGCGCCTTATGAAGCTGCGATTTGCTGGTGCCGATTGAGCAGCCCAACATTTCGCCAATCTCGTTGTGCTCATACCCCTCGATGTCATGCAGCACGAAAATCATGCGGTAGCCAGAGGGAAGGTTATCGATGGCACGCTCTAGAACCACCCGGTCAATCGAGCCCAGCAGATTCTCGTCTTCGGCGGTGATTTCCTTTAAACATCCGAACTCTTCATTAGACTCCTGAGTCTCTTCAAGAGAAACCTCTTTGACTCCCTGTTTCCTGAAGTGCATAAGAACGACGTTGACAGTGAGACGATGCAGCCAAGTCGAAAATGCAGATTCTCCACGAAAGGTTGAAATCTTGCGGTAGAGCAGGAGAAAAAACTCCTGCGTCAAGTCCTCAGCCGTCTCAATGTGGCCCACCATTCGGAGACAGAGTGAATAAACTCGCCTCTTGTGTCGCTTGTAGAGAACTTCAAAACACTCGCTATCACCTTGCATAGCCCGTTCGATAATCTCTGCTTCTGACATTTCCGGTGCTATCGACATTTCTAACATGGTCAATACAGCCTCCTTGGAATCGTCTGGACTGGTATTTGCCGACAACGTAATAGTGAAAAGGTGCTTCGTCCGCTCGTAGTGGTAGCGGGTTCGAGCACTTTCGCAATCGCAGTAGATGGATTCTGGATGAGGAATGGATGTCCGTAGCGTCTGTTTATGCGTGGGCGAAGCAGCCCAGCGCAGTTTATTTCGCATGACTTTTTTGTGCTTTCGATTGCTCGGCTGAAGCCTGAGCCGCTCTTCCCGACGTTATGCTTTTCAAAAGTTTTCGGAGAAGTTAGGTCACTCTGCAGCAACGTTCACTGCCGCTGCCCAGAGGCTATGAATGTTCGTGGCGCACGACAGCATGAAAACGGGCGCGGCCTCAATGACCGCGCCCCGGTTGAAGCGCTTGTTGAAGGTCGTCTGTTGTCATCGCTGCACTACCTCGCGATGACCAGAGGTTCTCACATAAATTCTCGTGAGTTGTTGGCTCACCTCTTCTTCCGCAGCCGCTTTGCATTGGACTTCGCAGTTTTGACCCAAGGAGCCATCAATGAGGACATCGAGGCTCGACCAAAGCTGGACATCAGCTTGAGTCCGGTCGCTGCTACGGCTGCCGCTTTCTCGGTAAACATCCTTTGATACTCGGCTTGAGAACATCGATTCTGCGACATCAGGAGCATGCGGCGTGAAGCGGTTTCCCAAGATGCCAGAGTTAGATCAGACAGCATCCATGGCAGAAATGCATTTTTTCTTCTGCGCTTTTTCATAACACTTCGTTAGATGCCAGACCGACATTGACTAACTCTCTCTGGTCGCACAAACTACTCAGAAGTTAGCCATGCGCGATAGCTGCGACGTTCTTCGCGCTATTCCCAATGCTTTTGTGTCTTACAACCATTGTTATTAAACAAACATTCCAATTGAATGTTTTGCTCCGTTTAGCAGGATGCTGAAAAACTACTCTCATTTCCACAACGCAAGCTGGTAATAAATAGCTATGCGTGGAGACGACGAGCAGCAGTTGGATGTGTTCAGTTACGTAAGGCCCGAACAGCGTATTCCCCAAGACCACCCGCTTCGTCCAGTGCGTGCTATGGCCGACGAGGCGCTCCGCGATCTGAAGCCATGCTTCAGCAAACTGTACGCCAAGACAGGTCGGCCTTCGATTGCACCGGAGAAGTTGCTGCGTGCGCTGTTGTTGCAAGTGCTCTACTCGGTGCGCAGCGAACGCATGCTGATGGAAGAGCTCAACTACAACCTGCTGTTTCGCTGGTTCGTAGGATTGAACATGGACGATGCCATCTGGGACGCAACCGTGTTCAGCAAGAACCGCCAACGGCTACTGGCTGGCGATATTGCTGAAGCTTTCTTTGAAGCCGTTCTGAAACAAGCGCGACGGCGCGACCTTCTTTCGGATGAACACTTCACCGTGGATGGAACCTTACTGGAAGCATGGGCAGGGCAGAAGAGTTTTCGCCGTATCGATGACGACCAGCAGCCACCTGCGGCATCGGGCGAAGAGGGTGGCTCGAATCCAACCGTGAACTTCCACGGCGAAAATCGCAGCAATGATACCCATAGCTCCACGACCGACCGGGATGCCATGCTGGCTCGCAGGAGCCGTGGCAGTGCAGCGGTGCTGGCCTATCGCGGACATCTGCTCACCGAGAACCGCAATGGACTGGTGGTGTCCACGCGCACCACGCAAGCCTATGGCGCGGCCGAACGCGATGCCGCACTGCTGATGGCCGAGGACATCCCCGGTAGTGGACGAGTGACGCTGGGAGCTGACAAGGGCTATGACGTTCACGACTTCGTCGGCGAGTTGCGGCACATGAACGTTACTCCGCATGTAGCGCAGAACGATACCAACCGCCGCAGTGCCATCGACCAGCGCACCACCCGTCACGATGGCTACCGTGTGAGCCAGAGAAAGCGCAAGAGAATCGAAGAGGTGTTTGGCTGGATGAAAACAGTGGGCTTGTTACGCAAGCTGCGGCATCGTGGACTGGAGCAGGTCGGCTGGGTGTTCACCTTCACGGCGGCGGCTTACAATCTGGTGCGCATTCGCAATCTCATGGGTAGTACCCCACAGCCGAAGTGTGCTTAAAAGCACCATCTGCCGCCGCCAACGTCCACCTTGAACCTGAACAACCCGAGCAAGCACTTCCGGAATAACGCCGAAAGCCTGATTCATGCCGCATTCTGCTCATTTTTCAGCAGCCTGTTAGGAGAAGAGAAAAGCGCACCTGCGCTTCAGTTGGGGAGGAGTACTATGGGAACAGTTCTACTGGTTATCTTGATTTTGCTTTTGATTGGTGCTCTGCCAAGATGGCCATACAGCAGCGGATGGGGATATTACCCAAGTGGAGGATTAGGTCTGGTTGTTATTATTTTGCTTATCTTACTCCTACTTGGGCGACTATAGCTTCGGGCAGGGCTCGTGGTGAAGCCTTCGTGTGAGTATTCGAAGAGTTAGACCCGAGTGGAAGTTTGAACAAACATTCTGCTTGTGATTTCGAGTATTAGAAAATGAATTCGAGAACTGGCCTTCAAACCCAACGGACGCTTCACCCATCGTAATTGAGTTAAGAAAGGATGACTTCTGTGGCTAATGAAACCATTGATGTGATTGACCAGCTGATCGAAACCTGCCGCGATGGACAGGAAGGCTATCGCGATGCCGCTGAACATGCAAAAAACGACGATTTGAAGGAATTCTTCTATCGCCAATCACTAGAACGTGCAAAGTTCGCAGGAGAGCTGGAGAGCGTGGCACAACATTTGGGCGAAGCTGACCCTGACCGGAGCCCAAGCATTGCGAGCAAAATGCATCGGGCATGGTTCGACCTGAAACAGAAACTGGGAGCTGGCGACCTCAGCATTCTGGAATCGGTAGAAGCGGGAGAGGACAACGCGAAAAAGCATTATCAGGAGGCGCTGCGAGCCGATCTTCCGGCTGACGTACGTGACATCGTAGAAACGCAGGCACATAGCGTGCTCGACGCACATGACCGAGTGCGCGACCTGGAAGATCAGTACAGAAGAGCGGCATAGAGAACTTTGCGCAGCCGTCCAGTCAACGGGCCGCAGTATTTGAAGAAAAGGATTCCACTGTTCAACGTCTCGCCATTTTCGGCCTCGGCGTGATTTCCACCATCGTGTGTTCAGCAATGCGCCGGCCGACTCTCAGAGCACCACCACTACGACCACGACGCAGAGCTCCAGCGTATCCGAAAGGTTCAGCCAATCCGTCAGGTACAACTACTTCGATACCAGCCCTCGGCGCAATACAGATGCCGGCCCCGCTCGCGAATGACTCGAAGTCGCCGCCGCGTCGGTCTTCCGCAATAGATGATCGTCGGGAACCAGCATCCCGATCGCGATAAACTTCATCTCCTCCTGCGCCACCTTCCGCTTTTTTCAGCATGAACTCTGAATACAACAAAGCCCTCGCAAAATTGAGAGCTTTGTCAGCAGTCAGAGATAACCCGTATTCAATACGGGCCATCTCGGATTTCGACGCCATTGCGGAATTACTTGTTGTTCGTAGAATCCGGCGTGGTCGTCGAGGATGGAGAAGACGTGTCCGTTGAAGGAGACTTCGATCCATACGTTCCCGAAGAATCTCCATTTCCGGTCGGTGCGCTGTTCGTCGCTCCGTTGCCGGTCGGGCCGCTGGTTCCCTGTAGCGTGGTGTTGTTCGTGTCGCCCGAAGGGCTGCTGCTTCCGGTTTTCTCGCCCATGCTCCCCGGCTGTTGCGTGCTCTGGGTCTGATCGGTTGTGCTTTGCGATCCTGTCTGAGTACCCGTGTTGCCGGTTGTGCCTGTGGTTGACCCGCTTGACCCTGTTTGAGCCAGCGCAAAGGTCCCTAGTGACAGTGTCGCAATCAAAAGAAGTTTCCGCATTCTGCTTTCTCCTAAATTATTTTGGGCAGCTACTAGCTGTACCCGATTCAGATTTATCAAGTGGCGTGTACCTTCTGATGCCCGCTCGCTCAAAAGATGTTGGCTGCGATTTTCGCAGCCGGATATCGAGTGCATTTCCTGGTAGTTGACTGCCTTTGGCCCGGTCAGGATGAGATCCGAAATGCCTGCAGGCCTGTAAGGCCAGTGGGTTAGCGCAATGGAGTTGCTTCCGGAACCCATTATGTTTTTACCCACGCGATTAAGAAAGGGCGCACGGGTAGTGCGCCCTAGCAGGATGCTGAAAAACTACTCTCATTTCCACAACGCAAGCTGGTAATAAATAGCTATGCGTGGAGACGACGAGCAGCAGTTGGATGTGTTCAGTTACGTAAGCCCCGAACAGCGTATTCCCCAAGACCACCCGCTTCGTCCAGTGCGTGCTATGGCCGACGAGGCGCTCCGCGATCTGAAGCCATGCTTCAGCAAACTGTACGCCAAGACAGGTCGGCCTTCGATTGCACCGGAGAAGTTGCTGCGTGCGCTGTTGTTGCAAGTGCTCTACTCGGTGCGCAGCGAACGCATGCTGATGGAAGAGCTCAACTACAACCTGCTGTTTCGCTGGTTCGTAGGATTGAACATGGACGATGCCATCTGGGACGCAACCGTGTTCAGCAAGAACCGCCAACGGCTACTGGCTGGCGATATTGCTGAAGCTTTCTTTGAAGCCGTTCTGAAACAAGCGCGACGGCGCGACCTTCTTTCGGATGAACACTTCACCGTGGATGGAACCTTACTGGAAGCATGGGCAGGGCAGAAGAGTTTTCGCCGTATCGATGACGACCAGCAGCCACCTGCGGCATCGGGCGAAGAGGGTGGCTCGAATCCAACCGTGAACTTCCACGGCGAAAATCGCAGCAATGATACCCATAGCTCCACGACCGACCGGGATGCCATGCTGGCTCGCAGGAGCCGTGGCAGTGCAGCGGTGCTGGCCTATCGCGGACATCTGCTCACCGAGAACCGCAATGGACTGGTGGTGTCCACGCGCACCACGCAAGCCTATGGCGCGGCCGAACGCGATGCCGCACTGCTGATGGCCGAGGACATCCCCGGTAGTGGACGAGTGACGCTGGGAGCTGACAAGGGCTATGACGTTCACGACTTCGTCGGCGAGTTGCGGCACATGAACGTTACTCCGCATGTAGCGCAGAACGATACCAACCGCCGCAGTGCCATCGACCAGCGCACCACCCGTCACGATGGCTACCGTGTGAGCCAGAGAAAGCGCAAGAGAATCGAAGAGGTGTTTGGCTGGATGAAAACAGTGGGCTTGTTACGCAAGCTGCGGCATCGTGGACTGGAGCAGGTCGGCTGGGTGTTCACCTTCACGGCGGCGGCTTACAATCTGGTGCGCATTCGCAATCTCATGGGTAGTACCCCACAGCCGAAGTGTGCTTAAAAGCACCATCTGCCGCCGCCAACGTCCACCTTGAACCTGAACAACCCGAGCAAGCACTTCCGGAATAACGCCGAAAGCCTGATTCATGCCGCATTCTGCTCATTTTTCAGCAGCCTGCTAGTGTATTCAGAGTTGCTTATGCTACGTCTTCGTTGCGCTCCGTGTCGCCAGGTGTTTCTTCCTTTTGATCGGTCTTGTTCGCAGCCTCACGCCCAGCGTCCTTGATTTTCCCGAAGGCGTTCTGTACCTTACCCTTGACCTGCTCTTTCGCGCCTTCAGCCTGAGCCTTGGTATCTCCGGTCCACTCGCCGACTTGCCGCTCAACACGACCCTTGACGTCCTTAATCTTGCCTTCAATTCGATCCTTATTCATTTAGTGTTCTCCTCTGAGCCCAGTTATTCTGGCAGCTCACCCTATTCGTCACTTAGTGGCGGTGGCTTCGTGAAAGTTCTGCCGGATCGCAGCTAGAAACTGGTGCGCATCCGGGGGAGTCGGAACCTTGCCCGACAAGACGTCGCGGAAGCCCGGGGGGGTGCTGCTACTGTAGGCGGCTCTCATCGCTTTCTCATCAACGTGGACATTGGCCCCATTCAGGGTTGCTCCAATAAAAGCGCCCTTCGCCCTCGAGTAGGTCAGAATACCCGCGTTCATCTTCCAATCGGTGTTGGCGCTGGCATCACGGCCCCAGGGCCCGGCAGCGATTCCGGCATCGGCGCCGATTTTCCAGTTGGCCGACATTAACTTCTCGGCGCCCTCTTGGTTCATGAAGAGCATCGTCAGGTCCACGGCTTCGGCCCCGATTTGTGCGCCCCAGCTACCCCCCGTAAGCGTGAAAAACGCAGGTGCTGTCCATCTGCCATTTTCCTCGCGGCAGGTGGCAACGCCGCGTCCGTACTCAGCGCCGAAGACAAACCCGCCCTTCGCTAAGCTGGGAATTATCGCCACGCACTTGGCCTTTGTCAGTATCGTCTCCGGGATGCCACTGTCCGGGGCATTTGTCAGCCGGTTCAGATCGGCGGCTGCCTCGTCCATCCGCTTGACGGCCTTGCTATTCTCATCGTCACGACTGTGGTTATCGCTGTTAGTCTGAGCCCACCCGCAGAGGGTGAAAGCCAGTAACACTGCAAGCGATGTGAAACATCGTCTTTTCATGTCAAAACCTTCCTTTTGCCTGTACAACATCCTTGCGCATTTCCTATTGTTGTCTTTTTGGTTGGATTGAGATTTCTGTATATGGGTTGCATAGTATATGTGTTGCATTACAACGCTGCGCGATAAGAGCGGATTCAGCCGCGGGCTAGGCGCTACTGATCGGACTGCTCTTTTTGTGCCAATCATTAAGGCTAGTCTCCTATTCGCATTGGCTGCTCTCAGCGTCTTGTTTTCAGCCTGTGCGGCTGCGCCCCGCACGCACTTCGTTTGCTCCGAAATAGGCAACCTCAATTCTCACTCTTCCTGACACGGTGAGCCCTCGGCTGAAATGTTAACTGCAAGATAGTCTTGCCGTCCGAAGGTTATAGCTTCTTGCTTCTTGGCAAAATAGACATCCACCACCGGGCGAGCCTCCTTTGCCGACGTAGTATCCACGAAACGCGCCAGTCTCGCCTTCTGCTGATCTTTATCGAGCAGCACAATGTAGTCATTCATTTGTGCATGCAGGTTCCGCCGCGCGGTCGGTGAGAGAGCGACGTTGAGCACCTTGTCTTCAGGCAAGATGTGATAAGGAACAGCAAAAGACTGTGCCGTTTTCAAACCACTAGCGAACCTGCCTTGCCCTGTATACGCTGTCACTTGTACAGCCGTCTTATGCTGATTCAAGTACCCCAGCTTGTTTTCTGCGCTAACGAGAAGGTCTGTGGTCTCCTTTAACTGAAGTTTGGTCCGCTGAAGTTCGTCGTCCTGAACAATGGTCGTGCGCAGTAAATGACTTTTGTCGTGTTGGTAACGCAGAGTATTGGTCAGAGCCGTGCTGCCTAAGAGCAGCAACACCACACTCACTATTTTTACAGTTCGCCACAATCGGATTCTCGGCGACTTATTGTTCCGAAATTCCGGCACCACAGGAAATAGGCTGCGCAGTGCGTTCCTCATATCTACCTCCATAACTTGGTTGACTTGTTTTGCAAAAACTGTGCCAAAGCGACGGGCGGAAAGAGTTCGCAGGAAGCAGATTTACTCACTAGGGTTAAGAAGAGTAAAAAATGTCTCGTCTGTCGCGCAAAAAGTTCGCCCTAACACTTCAGGTATGCAGACACAAGCCGCTCCACACTGTTGCGAACGGCAACACTGCCCACAAGGTTTTATCGTGTGTTAGAGTCCACCTAGCGCAAACACGCGGCGTGTAGGTGGGTATCGGTATCAGGCGCATTTTTAATTGACTGGGCTCTGACAGGCTCGCGTCCGTCGAACATGTTGGAAATGGGCTCGAGCAAGACGCCGACCACTAAGTCTGCCCGATGAGCCGCGGGTCACGGATTGATCAGCAACGAATTAGGGCTATGCGAATCGAATCCTGCTTTGCCTGGACCAAACTTTCAGCCAACTTTCGCATTCTAATTTTGGTTAGACATGGGTTTGTTCGCTGAACCCATGGGAGGAGGAACAAGATGATGTTGAAGAAGTTCGGCGAAATTGCATTGATGATCGCGCTCGCAGCGACTCCAGTTTGTCTCGCGCCGATACAGGGACATGCCCAGGATGACGCGCGCCAGCGGGCGTACCAGGCTGGATACCAGAACGGTGTAAACGACCGGGAGAAGAACAAGTCTCTGAACCTGAAAACCGACAATTGGCACGGTGAGAACCTGGAAGCCTACGAGAAGGGCTACGAAAACGGCTATCGAAATGTCGGAAGGGCGTACAACGAAAGCATGAGCGAGCGCGCCGGGGCACCGGGTGGGGACGAGGAGCGGGCGTACCAGGCTGGATACCAGAACGGTATGAACGACCGGGAGCAGGGCAAGTCTCTGAACCTGAAAACCGACAAATGGCACGGCGAGAACCTTGAAGCCTACGAAAAGGGCTATGAAGATGGCTATCGGCATCGTCATTGATGCGCACAGAGTACACCCTCCACACGTGGGTGCGAACTTAAGTGTGACGCGATTCGCAGTGAGGGGGCATCGTTCTATACGATGTCGCCCTCTTGCGCCGAGTACATCTTTAAAGCCAGTTGGCCGTCGGCTCATGGCCGATTAGGTGCGCCGAAGTCTTTCTGGCGGAACCGTGGTGTTCAGGCTGCTTCGTACTCGCTTATGTCTGCGACCCGTGCCAGCAAGTCCGATGGATGAACAGGTTTTGTCAACAGTTCGAAATCGTATCCCCGCCGCCTTGTCTCTTCGAGCAAATCCACCGTGGTAGCGTTCCCGGAAAACAGGAGTACCTTACACGCCGGGTGACGCTCCTTGATGAGAACAGCCATCTCCACGCCGTTCATTCCGGGCATCACGACATCGCTGATAACCAGTTCAGGGCAGCAAGACTCGATTTCTACTAACGCGCTCTGAGCGTTGTAGAACGCATTCGCTTCGTACCCGGATTTGCGGAGTATCACCGCCAATGTATCGGCAATGCATGCCTCGTCGTCCACAACAAATATTCGCTTCGCCATTACTTCTCTCTTTCCACCATCTTTCAATTGCTCTGAAGAAACTGCTTGTGTACGAACGTCGTAAGTCTGTGGCACCATATCTGGAACCCGCTCCTCCAACTCGACTTCCTTGCGGGGCACTTGGGACAACGGAACAGCCTTGAATCGCATTTTCAGTTTCATGACCGCCCTCCCTCACACACATGAGGCTAGAGCAAATTTGGTAATACGGGGAGTTTTTCTTAGTTCCTCATTTTAGGGCAGCATAACGGTACAAATCGACATCTCAATTGCGCGCCGATTATTTAGCGTAACGATACCGATACGTTAGCGGGGTGATTGAGATGGCACAAACGAAGCAAACCCAACAGCGGAACTTCGAGACTACATCGAGATTGAACGTACCGACTGGTCGCAATGGAAAGCACAAGTCTGTCGTTACCCAGATTTTGAATGATTTGGAAAAGCTTGAGAGCGGCCAGGCTTTGAAGATACCTATCTGTGAGTTGCCTGACTCCAAGGTTAATATTCGGTCTGCCCTCAATCGTGCAACGCACAAATTGGATAGGACGGTGGCGACAGCCGCTGATGATGAATACCTGTACGTCTGGAATACGTAGGCCGGAACTTTGTAGAATTCTGCGCTTTGTTCCAGAAGAAGTTAACTAAGGGCCGCATGTCGCAATCTATATTGGTTGTTGATGACGAGCGCAGAATCGCTGACACTCTTGTGCTTATTTTCCAACATGCGGAATACCATGCTAGCGCTGCGTATAGCTGAGAAGATGCTTCGGCCTGTATCGCAGCCTCTCAACCGTCATTAGTAATTACGGATGTCGCTATGCCTGACCTTGACGGCATTCAGTTGGCTAAGGCGATCCGCTCGTTCTATCCGAACTGCAAGGTCTTCTTATTTTCAGGCAATGCGGGTACGCAGGAAATGCTGAACAAGGTAAGCCGAGAAGGCCATGCATTCGAGGTCGATGGATTCGCGGAAATAGTACCAGTCTCACCTGGGTTTTTCTGTCGCTCCGTTCTTGGTATGCTTGGAAGCCAAATACGCCTCGACGCCGGCGACGGCCTCACCAATGGGAATGCCTGCGCAAAGTTAATTTGCTTTTGAACATCCTGTCACTCCACTTCGGAGTAGTGTTCAAACTCTCCGAAGCGAGCTGCGGAGTAGATTTAGCAGCTTCCGAATTGCGCCAACCCTCTGTCTTCTTATGGCACCCAATCTTTTTGAACGGTTACTAAAGGTTGGCGTGAAAGTTGGGCCAAAGGACCCCCAGAATATGCTGTGGACAGTATTTGTGATTCTCCTGGTGCTGTGGCTGGTCGGACTGGTGAGCAGCTACACCATGGGAGGATTTATTCACATTCTACTGGTGCTGGCTGTGGTGGCGCTGGTTTTCCAGTTGATCTCGGGACGCAGGACGACCATTTAAACAGCGAACAATGAACCAAGGAGACAGAAATGGATGAGGATCGCGTGCAAGGAAAAATCGAAGACGCAAAGGGGCGAATCAAACGTCAGGTTGGAGAATGGACCGGCGACGAAAAGACTCAAGCTGAAGGTGCTGCCCAACAGGTGAAGGGCAAGATTCAAAACGCTTGGGGAAAGGCGAAAGACGCCGGGCGCGAGGTACTGGATCGCGGCAAGCAGGACGAGCGCGTGAATCGGGAGCGCGACGAGCGTAAGAAGAAAGACGATTCTGCCGCCTGAGATTCATGGCGTCGCGAGTAGTGTGTTTTAGAACGGTTCCGGAGAGGGTAAGGCCGATCGGAGTGGCCCCAGCCCAGGTTGGGAGGGCTCTTGTATTTTCGGCAGAGACTCAAGGGTTCTTAGTAGCGCTGGTTAGAGACGCCAGAGGAATTCCGCCGATTGCGCCGGGACGAGGCGGCAGTGGAATGATGGGAACAACCGGCAGTTGGTTAGCCGTCGCGGTCAATGGCAACATAGGTGAGATCGGCGGAGCTGACGTGGTGACGCTCGCCGGTAATGAAGCCCTCTACCCTCTTCCTTCTCTCCCTTTCCTCTTTACGTGGGTCGCTCCCCCACCCGTCGGTTTCCTTTGCACGTCACTCGACCAGCGCTTGGGGCGGTCACACAGGGCCGTTCTTCGCGGGTCTCCAGTGATATGAGCGCACCGTTCTCGGCCACAACTATTCGCACATCTCTAGCTGGGGACAAACCCGGCTTAACTCATCGAGCTCCCCCCAGTTACAATGACTTTCCTTCCGGACGCGGCGGCTGTTGAGAGCGGCGATTTCGAACCATCTATTGTCCGTCGCACGGAGACACTCCACGGCGCGTTCAGGGACACCTACCACTCCGCGGCCGAGGTGTAACGTAGAGTGTTGCTGCTTCTTGAGTGCCGATGAGCCGAGTACACTTCAAGCAACTTCCGGCGCTTACGAGACTCTCATCTTGCATGCTAATCGGCCCCACCCCGTCCAACGGAGCGTAGCAGGATAACCTTCTCTCGTTTGCGGCGTGGGCCTCAGCAGTGGTCGGTTCATCGGGTGTATTTATCTGTGCTGCGACTGATCGTCGTGTGGCTGCTTAGCGGTTCACTGTTCCACTACTCCGATACTTGCATTAATCATCAACACAGCGACTACATGTGACTTTTCTGATGTGTTTCTCATTCAGAACACCCAGAATCGCGACACCCGCGCCATTAACCTCAAGCTACGATCACCGGTCCATACAACGCGCAAACAATGAGATGATCAATATCGAGAAGTCGAAGGACGAGGAGCTTGAGGACTTTCGAAGCGCTACGAGCTTTCGGAAGGAGTGGGATCATCGGCGGCAGGACGCTCACCGATGAAGCCCCGAAAAACATTCCAGCAGCGTAAAGATCCGCAATGCCTCAGCGGCTTCATTCAGACGGCTGCCGCAGGTCATACCCGATGGAATGCCCGCAGAGCCAAGACGTTGGTGAAGGACGAGGACGTGAGCGACCAACGGACGTGTAACAACCCCTAAGTTAACTCGCAGCTTCGCTCGGAGCGCGCTATTTCACAGCGCAGTTCGTTCTGAGGCTGAAGCCCAAGCCATCGACTCGGCCATTTCGAGCAGCCTCTTCCTCGCCCCTC
Source organism: uncultured Acidobacteriota bacterium (assembly GCA_963800195.1). Classification (GTDB taxonomy): domain Bacteria; phylum Acidobacteriota; class Terriglobia; order Terriglobales; family Acidobacteriaceae; genus TOLSYN. The sequence goes on along the minus strand of CAWCZZ010000006.1, from coordinate 35,624 downwards.
GCAGAACTGCTGAAAAAGGAGGCAGAGCTGAAGGAGGAGTCGGAGGAGCGGGTGTAAAACCAAAAGAGACTTAACCAACGTCGTCAAAGGAGACTGGCAGTCGCCCAACCTCATGCGAGACGTTAGAATCGGCACGAGTAACCGAGGTGTTCCGCGCTATGCGGCGTCCTTCAGTTCTACTCCGAACCGCTTAGCGGCAGACTTCCACGCCGCTCGACGCTCCGCTTCGGTAAAGCCCTTTCACCTGATTGAAGCGGGCGGCGGCATTGCGGACATGAGAGGCATTATCCAGCCGCTCCTTGCGTTGCTTGGGGAAAGCGAACTTCTTTGCGGTTATTCGATCACGAGTTGCCGTAGTTAGCTTTGCCATCATCCTCCTATCCATTTCTTTGACGCGTTTGACGCGGTGTAACATCTCCCGGTTGGACTTCCATCTCGGCAAGTTTTACTACACGGTTTCTTTCAGTCTTTGTCATCGGCAACCACCTCCATTTAGCCCCGTTTGCGGTAAGAAATTCGCACCAGCGACTGCGTTCACGACCGAGTAAGCCGAGGTCTAAGTCTGCTTGGTGTTAGGGTGACTTTCTTGCGCGATGGACAGAAATTTCTACATTTGTGACCACATTTCATGAAGCCGCGCCCCTGCGAAATTTTCCCCAATGACTTTGGCATCGTTATTGCCTAATCAAGCATGGCGGCACATAGCGGCACATAGCGGCACATATAAGAAACGTAAGAAACGTGCCGCGAAGCTTACGAAAGGCGCACACACAATGTATCTCACACGTTTCATTCGCATGCTGGCACTTGCAGTAGTGGTGCTGGCCTTGTCAGCCGCATCGTTTGCGGCGATCTCAATTTCCATTACAGTTGCCCCACCGCCGCTGCCGGTTTATGAACAGCCGGTTTGTCCGCAGGATGGGGATATGTGGACTCCAGGGTACTGGGCCTGGAGCGATGAAGGTTATTACTGGGTTCCGGGCACATGGGTTCCGGCGCCTGAAACAGGTTTACTCTGGACCCCCGGCTACTGGGGCTGGAGCAATGGATATTACGTTTGGAATCCCGGATACTGGGGACCTCAGATCGGCTACTACGGCGGCATAGATTACGGCTTTGGCTTTTTCGGCACCGGGTTTGTCGGCGGTGAGTGGCGCCACGGCGCATTCTATTACAACACTGCGGTCTGGCACGTTGGGCACACCGGTTTCAGAAACGTGTATGTAAACCGAACTGTGGTCGTCAACCACGTGAATTATGTGAGCTTCAACGGCCCTAGCGGCATTCGGAGAGCGCCGACCGCGGCAGAGCAAGCAGCGGCGCACGCGCGCCATGTGCCGCCAACGCAGCTGCAGACGCAACACATAGCGGCGGCTATGCATAATCCGCAGCTTCTGGCGAAAAACAACGGGGGCAAACCGGCTATTGCAGCTACGGTCAAGCCCGCTGTTTTTTCCGGTAAGAACGTGGTTCCGGCCAAGGCCCCGGGGGGCAAGGTGGAGGCCGCCAGTTTGAGAGCCACGGCCAAATCCATGCCGGCACCGTCCAAGAACCCTGCTGCCCACGCGCCTGCCAATGCTCCCGCCAATGCGAAGGGTAGCCATAACGCCGCTAAGCCCTCGGAGACCGTCGGCAAAAGGGCACCGGAGGCTAAGGATGCTACCAAGACTTCAGCCTCGACTGCCTCGAAGCACGAGGCACCAGCTAATTCAGGGCGTCCTGCTCCAGCTTCGCATCCCAACACTCCTGCCCACGCCGACGCCCAGCCAGAAACGCATCCGGCTCCAGCTGCTCATGCCAATACAGCTCCTGCCAAGGTAGAGACGCCGAAGAAAGAGTCGGCGAAAGAACCGAAGATAGCGGCGCCGAAGAATGAGGCACATTCGGCTCCGCCGGCTCACAATCCGCCGGCAATGTCGGCCCCGGCAGCCCATGCGTACGCCAGTGCACCTCCGAAGGAGGAGGCGCCAAAGACAGAGGCGAAGGCCCCGCCGAAGGTAGAGGCTCCAAAGAAGGTGGAGGCACCGAAAGAAGCGCCGAAAGAGGGGCCGAGGGACGAGAAGCACTAAATCAGCAGTCGAGAACAGGGCCCCCGCAGCAGACAAGTTTCTGGTGCGGTTTTTTTCCAAGCCGTAGGACGGCCCGGACATACCCACTGACGTTCGGACCAAAATCTTTCGAGCCCTTCTTCACTATCAAGGGCTCGGCGGAACCTATGGATCGCCTCCGACATTCTGAGGAAATATGACGAGACATTGCAGCTGCGAAGCTCCACCCAGCCAGAGCGTCGGCAGGAATGCCAAGAGTTTGTCGTCGGGCTTGAAGCGCCGAGGTACTGAACCAGCTTGGCGCAAGCTTGCTCAGTACGTTTTCCATCATCGCCAAGTCTGCTTCGACATAACCATGCGTGGTCTCTACGCTCTCGTGACCGAGCCAGAGGGCGATCACGGAAGGGTCAACCCCGTGCATATAGTTGATGACGACCGCTTCGAGATCGTTTCTGTTGGCAAGAATTCTCAACTGCCTCTGCCGATGGATGTCGGCAAAACTGTAGCCGATTATTTGCAGAACGGGCGGCCCCTTAAAGCTTACGGCTGGCGCTTTGCTTCGTAGAAACACGCATCTGCTGCAACAAGGCCGTGTGATCTGCTTGGAATCCCGCGTTAGGAGTAACATGTGGAGGCTGGAAACGCGACGATTTATTTGGCCGCCGGATGCGTTGAGATGTATCAGGAATCCAGAGAATCTCGTCGTGAACTTTAGCCGCTCTGCACTCGCGAAATGATCGCGATCGCGAGCAAAAAGCGACGCTCCGGTGACTCGGGGCGTCGCTTCTGCTTAATCGTAGCCGCTCGCAATTACCTTTAGCCCGCCTTTGGCAGTGGCCGGTCGGACTTATAGAAATCGGCGCTCGCCTCCCCTGCGGAAGAAACATCGCGTGCCCCGGTCTGGTCGAGAATCTTCTTGGCCTTCGAGGTCCAGTCCGAATTATCACAATGCACCGAAAGCAGAATTCCTCCATCCTTGACTTGGCCCTCATAGCGCTTGGCTTCGTACTCAGGAATGCCCATCCCAATCAGGGCGCCGGCAATTCCGCCAATCGCTCCACCCACCCCTGCACCGGCTAGAGTAGCCATGATTGGGCCAGCGGCGATGAATGGACCCACCCCCGGGATCGCCAGCGCCCCGATTCCTGCGAGCAAGCCAAGTCCTCCGCCGACAACTGCTCCTGAACCAGCACCGGTTGCCGCTCCCTCGGGTGCTTTGGTGTTCTTCTCATGGGCGAACTGTTTCGTTCCTTCGTTTTCCGGGAACAGAACTGATATATCTTCTGTACGAAAGCCTGCAGCCTGAAGTGTATCGACTGCCCGATCGACGTCTGAGGTCGTAGTGTATATTCCAAAAGCTGCTGTGTTCTTTCCTGCCATATGTGGCACTCCTTCCATTTGGATTCGATTTGTTAGTGACTGGCAACTTAGCGATTTGCTTCTTCCCCGCTGGCGACTTCGATTTCGCTCCTTACGTTACCTTTTCCGGCGATCTCTGAGGCTTTCTTCTCTACCGCACGCTTTTCTTCCTCCGAGCGCACTGGACCTTTTAAGGTAACAGTCCCATTCTGCGCGATGATTTTTATGTTGTGAGCGTAGGTGGAGAGGGACTTGTCTTCCACGATGGCCCGCCGTATCTGCCGCGCGGTCTCCCGGTCAGATTTGTTTTCCTTTTGTTGATCCGCAGTCAGTTCTGCCTGGTTTCGATCGCGCTGGTTGATGCTCGTATTGTCAGGTTGCTGGGAATCCTGGGTGGGGCTGAACTGCGCCCATCCCAGAGTTCCGATCATCACCGACAGTCCGAGTACACACGTCAGCCTTGGTTTGCACATTGCATCTACCTCTTAGGTGAATTGTTATTTTCTATCTTCTGTCTTTGAGATGTAGGCACAGAAGATGATGTTGCCAACGCGGGCATCAGTCCACATCGTCACGGCAACACAGAGTTAAGATCGAGCAGGTGCTGGTGAGCGACACTGGGATCGGAATGGACAAGAAGGAAACTCAGTCTCGCATCTTACCGCTTTACCTAAGGGTGAATAACCTGGTTGCCATTCGTTTGCTGGAGTTGGTGACCTTTGTTGTTAAGGGGAAGTCTGCGAATAGTCGAGTGGGTAGATGGTCCGCGTCATCCCGATACGCGCGCTTCGCTATGGTCCAACATACTCCAACAGCGAAGCACCTCGGCAACACTCCATGCCTGTGCACAGCAACCTCGCGGAGTGTAAGGTTCCTCAGCATCAAACACCTCATTAATTGTTCCAATGCACGCATGGCTCAAGTGTTCCGTAAAGCCTTGTAAGAAACGCCGAGTGCCAGAGACGTCTTCAGGATGCAGCTTTACCCATGCATCAATGAAAGGTCCAATGAGCCAAGCCCATACTGTTCCCTGGTGATAGGCGGCATCGCGGGTACGCAGATCGCCAAAGTACTGCTTCTTATAGTCAGGATGGCTTCGCGCAAGGGAGCGCAAGCCAACAGGCGTGAGCAGTTGGTTGCGGCAGGTCTCAATGACCGGCTCCCAGTACTGCTGTTCGAGAACGGGATTCGGCAATGAAATCGCAAGTAACTGGTTAGGACGGCAAGCCGGGTCATTGCCGCCTTCACCCTCGATCACGTCCCAAAGATAGTCTCCCCGTTCGTACCAGAACTTCCGGTTGAAGCTGTCACGGGTGCGCTCCGCCAGTTCGACAAAGCGTCTGGCATCCTGGTGCAAGCCAGCTTCAGCGAACCAGTTTGCTTGCAGACAAAGGGCGTTGTACCAGAGCGCGTTGATTTCCACGGCTTTGCCGCGTCGGGGCGTTACGACCCAATCGCCGACCTTGGCGTCCATCCATGTCAGTTGGTAGCCCGGTTCGCCCTGCACAAGCAGGTTTTATCGATTGCCTCTCGGATTACCGCTTCTGCGGCGTCGCGGAACAGAACTGACTCCAGCAGACGGATGCAATACCTAAGTCGCTTTTCGGCCTCAAACTCTTGCGGCAGAAGCAAAGCAAGCACCGGAACCAAAGACGAAGCCTGGTGCGAATTCGCGGAAGAATGTGGAAAGATCAGGGACGTAAGATCGGCCTTTTGCTTGCTCGTCAGCTTCCCAATGTGCAAAGCCGCCCAGCGGTTAAAGACCTCATCCGTTAGCTGGCTACCGGCGAAGACGAATGGATATTGGGGATTGAGGTACTCGCGAAAAAACCAATCAAATCCTTGGTCAGACGCCAGCCGCAAGCTCTCTGCGATCGCCTGGGCGGCCTGCGGCCAAATAGGATCGTCGTACGAGAACCACAATGGCCGTCGTCCCAATTCAGCGAGTCTTTCGATGAAGCAAACGGCGAGCGCATGATCCTGGGATTCGGCCACGATATACGCAGCGGCCGGAACATGTTTGGATTTGCTCAGAATATCCTTGATGTAATCACAGAGAACAGGGCGAACCTCATCAAACCATCCTAGCCGCCGGACGACCGTTGCTGCGAATGCAAAACTGCGCCACTCGGCCTGATTGCTGGAGAGCAGCCTTGCGGGGTTGGTTCGTGCAGCGTTCGCAATCGCGTACCCCCTACAAAGGTCATCAAACGAGCGCAGAGATAGCTCGAAGTGTCCGCCCTCAAGAACGACGAGTCCTGCCGATTGAAAGCTTCGGAGGGCCTGATCCGTCAGCTGTGCCTTGCTTACACCTGCGATGGTTGGCAGCAGAGCTTCTAGCCTCGAACGAACCTCTTCTTCGCGAATCGGCCGATCTTTATCGAAGGCACCTACAAGATCGGAAAGAAGCCTCATTCGTGATCCGGCGTCGGGATACCCCACGTCAAATTGCGGGGTGACGCTCACCTTTTGGTCGGTTGCGGCCCACTCTTTCAGCCTCTTGGTGAGAAGCTGATACAGAAGATCGCCTAAGGTTTCCGTTCCGTGTTCTGTGCGGCTCTGCAGCCCATCGAAGAGGAGACGGCAAAAGAGCGGTGTGTCCGCCATCAAGTACAACTCAGGCGTAGACCGTAACCGATCAAGTGCGAGTGAGGCCGTCGCAATCGCGCTGTCACGTTCTTTTCCATCGGCGATGGCCTCTTCGACGAAGAGCTGGTGCTTGTCATCATCTTGAATTGGAAAAGGAACACAGAGCTGCCATCTGCTGTGGTCGAGCCCGGCAAGTTCGATCGGCCGCCCGGTTGCCAAAACCTGTACTGTGGGCCAAGCGTCGACGACCTGCCCGAGACGTTCGACGATCTCTTTTGCATCTGATAACGAGACTTCATCAAGACCATCGATAAGGACCGCAACCTCAAGGCCAGAGTTCAGGAGAGTCTGTAAATCCACCCCCGAAGCGCTCGGAAGAACCTCGTCATTTAGGAATGACGAGAGAGAGGAGATAAATTCCTTGACACTGGGCCAGCGCAGGCTTCCTGCGTGGATACCGGGCAGCAACCTCTTCGCTGGTACAAGAAGTGCGATTGCATTCTGATTGCGTCCCTGGCATTCGATAGCGAATGTCGCAGCCAATGTACTTTTCCCCGAGCCGAGATCTCCCAATAGGAGACTCCGTCGTGTGGTTCGCATGGCGTCGCCCAAAAGGACGGGCCGAACTAGCCGAGCTTGAGGTCTCTGACCTGGCTGCTCAATCTGTGGCTTTAGCTTTGCCAGTTCGATGGTTACAAACGCCGGAATTGCATGTGGTAGCATCCCATGCGGTCTTAAGGCCCGTGACTTTGCCTCTATCACATTCCGTGCATAGCTCTCGCAGGCTCGTCGGTAATCTGGCAACTGGGGGAAGAAGCGCGCAGGGCCGCTCGTCCCACCTTGAACAACCGAATCACGGAAAAATAAGTCTGTTGCCTCGATTGACTGACGCCATTCCCGGATTGCCGACTGCGGATCGAAATCAAATGTTCGATAAACAAATCTCTCATCGTGAACTTGGATGAGCGAGAACGAGTTCGTATATGTCGCATCGGCATAAGTGGCGCCGCCAGTCATGATGTATGCCGCACCGCCGTTGCGATCGGGGCGCCGACTTTCGCCGTGAGTGTGCCCGGTCAGCATTAGATGACAACGGCCGGCAACCACATCGAACGTATTGGTTCGTCCCCGAGCGTGAACTTCCGAATCGTGATACCAATCTTTGGGGTGATGGAGAAGGAATATAGTGGGAGGAGCGGTTGCGAGTTTTTGGGTATGTAGTACCTGCCCGTGATTCTCCAGGACGTCAAAGATGGGCCGCCCAATCCAGAGTTGCTCCTTGTCATTGTCGTCCCGGCAGAACCAAGCGGAGTTCAGCGAGCAGAACGAGATCCCCTCCAGGTTGCGATGTCCGATTAAATAAGAGGTACTGTCGCCGCCCTCGAGCTCCCCGATTCCAAAATTCTTAGCGAAGCCTGTGTAGCCCTCAAAGGGGACTTCGTACTTTGGGTCCAGCGGATAGGAAAGCATCTTGTCCGCCTCAGTGGCATCTTCAGGACGAGCATAGGTGACTTTATCGCGATCGATATCGTGATTCCCAGCGCAAATCACGACATGATCTGGCGAAATCGACAGGTCCTTCAGCAGTTTCAACAGCCACTTTGCAGCTTCCTCATACTCAGAGGACTTGCCTCGATATGCAATATCTCCGCTGAGGCAGACGATCGTCGGTCGCCATTCAGGTTCCTGCTTCAGGATCGCGGAGGTGATTCCGTCGAGCGCAAGTTGGCGCAAGGCGCGCGCCGATTCGGACTTATCGCACCCGAAATGGACGTCGGAGAGGTGAAGAATGACTTGCATCGTCTTTGCCATCTGTCGCTTCCAGATCATCATAGCGCCTCAGAATGAGGGATTCACTACTAGGCCTCCCACGACCGGCGCTATTACCGATGAATACTGCGCTAGCAGCGGAGCGCGAGGAGGTCCCAAACAATTTGCCGAACCTCGCGCATGGATTGCTGAAGCACAACGATAAGTGGAATCCCTTCGGCAACGTCGGGCTCGTTCAACGCTACCTCAACCAGGAGATACACGCCTTGGTATTTTTCCAGCGTTGCTGGGTCAACTGCGAATTTACAGCCCTTTTGGAGCGGAAAGGCGCCGGGAACAGGAATCAGTCTGTTGTTGAGAGCTCGCTCAATGTCCGGAAAGCCGTTGGCGTCAGGTACTACCGGCCCGACCTGCGGGTTGATCTTGGACATAGCGGCGCCACCTGCGAAAAGCAGGTGATGCTTGTCGATTATGTCCAGACGATGCAGCCGCCACAGAACGTCATTTCCTCTCGCGTATGGTTTGAGCGCAGCGATCTTGCCTTTCGTCTCCTGCCTCATGCCCTCTACTTTAGTGTCAAAAGCGGCCTGCTGCTTGGTGGTAACGGGCTGCTGATCGAGGATTGGGAAACCCGTATCTCTAGTGACCGTTCCATGGTCGATAAGTACGAGCGTGCGAGCAAGATAGTCGAGGGCGGATCGCAGGTTGTGGATCGCGTCTCCGGCAATTGCCAAGGCGGGTGGAGGGACGCAAGTGAATTCTGTCGCTTCCACGATCATCTTTCCGGACTGCGGATCACGCTTTCCGGCGAGGCCGTAGGGATTCGTGTCGATAAATTGGCGGACAACGACGTAGTAGTCACGGACGTGCTTTTCGGCCCGCTGGACTTTCGCGACGATGGAATCAAAACACAGGGCCAAGTCTAGAGAAGTGGTGGACATGGCCCCAATCCTACCTCCAGAGCGCGTACCTGCCTAAAGGGTATAACTACCAACCAGAACAATTGACATTGCTGCTTACAAGCTACTGCCCAGAGGGCGAGAGGAGGACACGAAGTAGAAGCAAGACGATTGGGGGTGCTTCTCAAGCACCCCCAATCACTTCAGGAAAGATCACGCACCGCGTCCTGCTCAATGAACAGCACTACGTGTTGCGGGTCTTACATTTAACTCATCAACCATCACCGTGTCGCTCATATCCATTGTCGCTCCCGCGGGCACGATCCAGAGGATTACCTGCTGGGCATTCTCGGCTCCCCGTCCGCAGTTCGATTCGCCGCGGATCAATTCCCTTCTCCTCGACCAGATAGGCCTTGGTGTTCATGGCTCGTTGCGTGGCACGGTCAAGCCGCTTGCCCTTCGGGCGCCTATTAGAACTGTGCTCAGCCGCATTTTCGTATCCCACGATAAAGCCCCTGCCATTGGAATTCGCTGCCAGGGCGTCGGCATAGCGATCGAGCATCGCTTTGGCCACATTATCGAGGCGGGTGGGATGCATCTTGTCGATCAGGAAGCTTATCCGTCGCCGTATTTGCGGGCAGCCGGTGGCGGTGGCGGCGGGAGTGATGGTCACCGCTGTGGAGGCAAAGCCGGAGAGCGAACGGTCATCCTGCACGGTGCAATCGATCTTGATGGCGCCGCCGTGAGTCCCGAGGTATTCAGAACATAACGAGAGCCACTGCCGGCAAGCGCGCCACGGTGTGAGAGGCAACTGAATGTCAACGGCCGGTTGTCCTGGCTGAAGCCTTCCGCGGTCACGGTGACGGGGGTGCCCGGGGTCACCTCTTGTGGCTCGGCGTGAACGTGCATCGCGGGCGGGTGCTTGACCGGCTCCTTGATCGTGAGAGCCGCCTGGCAGCTCGCAACCAGCCTGTGCTTCGGCTCACGGTCATCGGAGACCAGGGAGGAGACGTTGTAGTTGCCGGGTTGGAGGCCAGACGTATTGATGATGCCCGTGGAGGAGCCATCAGCTGCCACTTCGCCATCGGTGCTGCTGTAGGTGTAGGTCAGACGGCGAAGCGGAGGAAATCCGACCGGGGTGACGTGGACGGCGATAGTCGCTCCAGCATAGGCCGCGGGCGGCTCCGCCGTGCAAACGGCAGAGACCGGCGGGCTCGACAAAGCCATGCTCCCGAGGCTTAGGCCAACGACCACGAAGAGGACGAAGAGATCATGGCGCACGCTCATCGAGGCCGCCTCAGGTTGTAGAGCACTCCGCTGCCGACGCTCCAATAGGTGGATCGCGCCGAGCCGAAGGGGAGATAGAGGTCTTCGAGCGTGAGTGCGCGTAGACCCCAACGGTCGTTCAGCTTCACGTCGAGGCCTGCCCCGAACATCATCAGGAAACCGCTGTTGACATTGGACAGGTACATGCCGCCGGCCGCGTGCTGCGATGCCAGCCGGGTATAGCCTCCCATGGCGTGCGCGAAAGGCTCGTAGCGTGAGAAGTGAAACAGATAGCTGGCGCCGGCGGCGCTCGTGATCAGGCTTTGATCGAAGGGATTTCCCTTGCCATAGCGAACCGTACCGATGTAGGCGAGGTGCTCTTTGGCGCGCCAATCGTATTCGGCATCCACTCCGTTCGTCGTCGCCAGCTCGTTGCCGGTGGGCGTCGCCAGCGCGTAGTCCGTGCGGGTGTGATCAAAGCCCAGATACAGCCGGTCGGTAAATTCGTTGGCGCGTAGAGGAGCGACGGCTTCCGATTGCGCGAGACAAGTGCTGCCGGACAGGAACACGGCTGTGAGCAGAACCATCAGGGTGCGTGTCCTCACTTTGCACCCTCCACGGCGGCAGGCTGAGCGGGCAGCCGGATCGGCACTCCCCTGGCTGGCGCTCTTGGTTGCCGCGACCCGGGTGAGATAGGGATAGAACGGAGTCAACGTGAAGGGCAGCTTTTCCCGTACGGCCACGACCGGCGCGGATCGCGCCTTGTTCATCTCAACCCGGCCGCTCCAGATGTCCATGATGACGCGCGAGCCCAGAGGCAAGGCAGCGATCTGGTGAATGTCTTTGGGAGTCAGGTCCGGCGCTGAGGCCGCGACGAACATGAGGCGCGGCTGATCGCCAATCATCGAAGTGCTCAAGCGGCTTTGGAGCAGATTCGGAAGCGACTTGTTGCTGGCCTGCATCTGCTTCAGGAACAGTCCCATGCCCTGCAGCTTGTCCTTGTACGGCGAGTTATCCAGCAGAGTCAGGCTCTCTTCATCGGCCTCTTTCAGCTCGTCGTTGCTCCGCACCATGCGCAGCTTCTCCAAGGCGTCGGTGTCGGGAAAGATCAGCCGGTCACTGAAGGCGAACCGGGTGTTGTCGCTATCGTGGGCGAGCACGATATGGCTGAGTTCATGGGCCAGCACGGCCGCCAGAGCGGCCTCGTCGGGAAGCGCGTCGATCAAACCCCGGCTGAGTACGATGGTGTGGCCGACGGCAAAGCTCTCCATCGGAGTGGTCAACAGAACCCGGCAGCGCACCTCGGGCTCGATCACAAGGTTATTGGAGACGATCAGGTTGTTGACTACCGTTTCAAGTATCTCGCTCAGTGGCGAGACCGGCGCGACGAGGCCAGCCTGCTCCAGGCGGAAGATGTAGTTGTTTTCTCCCTGACGCTCCCAGGCCTTTTCGCTTGCCAGCGGCGTGCTCGAATCCACCTGATCGGAGACGGCATCCTTCGGGTCCACCTGAATTGCCGTGAAGGCGTTGCTGAACTCCTGTCCGGTATCCAACTGGCTCGTGGCATAGCCCCAGAGCCGGGTCTGGCCCCGGAGCGCAACCGGGCTCTTGTCAGGCGACACATCGGACTCCTCACTGTAGATGTAGGCGGGGAGCCAGGAGCCATTGCTGACGTTGGCTCGCCAGGAGTCGAAGTGAATGTATGCCGCACCATCCACCGGGCGAATGTAGGTGCCGTTGAAGCGGACGATGTTGAGGCCCTGATCTTCGACCCAGATGCGCCCCATGAACTGGCCATGCCCTTTTGCGGTTGGGCTCACATCGAAGACCAGGCATCTCACCGTGCCCAGAAACTCTCGCTGGCGGTAGGTGAACTTGTAGTGCGCGCGGTCGAAGTGCTGCATGTCGATCACACTCATCTGGGTGAAGCCGAGCGGCACCAGGCCCTTGCGGCGTTCAAATGTCGCTTCCTTGATCTCGCGAAGGAGCTGATGAGTCGCCGGCGGGCGCTCCTGGGCAATGAACGGATCGTCCTCAAGACGGCTCTTGAACGAGGCGCGGCCGAGGAAGTAGTGGTCCTCGACGGGCACCCGGCCCAGTTCCCTGTCCTTCATAAAGCCCTGCACGTAGGTTTCGACGATGGGGGAGTAGTTGGCGAAGAGCTTGACGTTCTCCGCCTCGCGGGTGGTGATCTGGTCGATGGTCCGGTCGAAGGCTTCGACGGACGGATGGCGGCCGGATGGGTTGTGTGTCGGAGGCTAGAGCGAATGTCCCCAGCGACAGCATCAGGATGGTCAGTACAGAGCGCCATTTCTTCAATTCGATCTCCTTTAAGACAGTGCAAAGACGACGTGGATGGTGGCGGGATAGTCGACGAGCTGGCCATCGCGCCGGGCGGGGGTAAAGCGGATCTGGCGCGTTGCGGCGACAGCCGCCTCGTCCAGTCCATGTCCAAGACTTTTCACGACTCCGACGATCCGAATCTGGCCGGCGGCGGTGAAGACAACCTGCAGAACAACGTCGCCCTCGACGCGGAGCCGCCTGGCCTCCTCGGTGTAGACCGGAGCAGGTTTGCTCTCGATCGCAACCGGCGTGACTCGGGCGGCTTTTGCGGCCATCGGTGAGGCCGTCGCCAGCGCGGGCTCGGTGAAGTCAACACTCTTCATGACCTTGTTGGTCGGGCCAGAAACGCTGCTCTGCGCGCCGGAAAACTCCCCTGTTGCCACTCCCCGTCCTGGCTGGTGGTCGCCGGTAGCTGGAGTCCCAAAGCTCCCCACCACCGGGAGTGCCGGAGTTCGGCTTGCAGTGCTGGTCTGCTGTTGCGCCGGCACGCCGCCGGGATCGCCAAAGGAGCCGGTGTGGACGGGCTTCGCGGCTGGGATCGCAGGCACTGTGGCCAGCAAACTAGGCTGGAGCACCGGCTTAAGAACCGGCGGCGTGGGGACATCCGCCGTCACCTCAACGCGCGAGGTGCGCGGAGCTGGAATACTCGTCGGAGCCGCGATATCCAACGAGGGGGAGGCGACGGATGCCGGCGAGACAGATATCCGGGCGAGCGGACGAGCTGAAAGTGTGGGCGCGACCAGTGAAATCGCGTTGTACTTCTTCTGAATGAGAACCGGCGCCGCCGAACTCAGGCTGATGATCAGCACCAGTGCTACCACGGTCGCCTGAATGCCGAAGCTGGCGAGGAAGACACCGGGACGCTTTCGATCCGTCAACTCGAAGTCGGTGAAAAGCTCAGCCGGCACACGGGAGGTGCGTTCGGGGATCACTACGACGTTGGATACAGTGCTCATAGGGTCTCCTACTGCACCGTCACCAGAACTGCCTGGCTGTGGCTCAACTGTCCCGAGGTGCCGGTAACGGTGATGGAATAACTCCCCTTGGGCGTGCCGTCATGCTGCACATAGCGGGTCGGGGTGCCGCAGCCCGTGAGCAGCAGGGCGAGCGCCGCCGATGCGGGCAGGAGTCTTCGCCTGCGGCGCCGGAGGGAGAGAAGACTCAGCAGAAAGGCCCCTGCGATCCCTGCGTGCTGAACCGTGGTGGGGAAGGTCGTCACATTCAGTGAGACATCTCCCGCCGATGTCGATGGAAGGGTCACACCAGTTGACGCGGGGACACTGAGCGATCCTGGCAGCAACCCGCAATCCACCTCGGAGGACGGCGTGGCGCAGGTGAATGAGATCACGCCATGAAAGCCATTGATCGAGGTGACCGAGACCGGTGCCGCAGCCGACTGCCCCTGGGCGACCGACAACGGTGAGGCCGAGAGGCTGAAATCCTCCGGGCCCAACACGGTCTGGTTGATCACCCCGGAGCCACTACCCAAGAGATTGGAATCGCCACTGTAGGCGGCATGAATCGTGTAGCTGCCCGTTGGCAGAGATGGAACCCAGCTCGCCCGCCCCGTGAGGTTTACCCCCACGGTGCCGGTGGCGACCACGGTACTTCCACTCTCCACCGTAAAGGTGACGTTGCCGGTCGTCTGGCCAGTCGCGGGGTAAGCAACGGCTGCCGTCAACGTAGGAGGACTTTCCAGTCCCACAACCGACGATGATGTACTGATCGTCAACGAGGTCGGGGCCTGGCTGACGGATTGTTGATAAGACGCGTCGCTTGCCTGGCCATGCGCGTGCGAGAGGGCAAGCAGAAGCGTGAGTAGTGCGAAGGCCGGAAGTCTCGAGTTCATCGCGTCTCCGAAAAATCGGCATAGGGGGGAGAGTCACCTCTCCTCCCCTGCCTCAACACCGTACATGCGGGTCCGCATACGGCGTTTCGGCGGATTAAGCTATGACCGCACGATCATCGCTGGAAGACCAAGCGAAGCGAGATAAGCGTTCGGCAAAGCAACGTGCAGTGCGGGAGATTTCGCGATTCGCCACGGCCCATGAGCACTCCCGGCAGTTTGTGCTGCCAAGTCTTTGCTGATGCCCCGTTTGCGTAATTCCTTGAACCGCGTTCTTCCCTTCTTCCACTGCTTCCACACCACCAACCGGAGTCGGCGGCGCAGCCATTGTTCAAGGTCTTTCAGCACCGAAGGCGTTTGGCATTCGCCGAAGTAGCCGAGCCAGCCGCGCAAGTAGGTCGCCGTTTCAGTGACCATCTTGGGTAGGCTGATACCTCGGGTTCGGCTCGTCAGCTCCCGAATCCGCTCCTTAAAACGAGCAATGGCCTTGGGGGCGATTCGCCGCCTTGGCTGTTTCCCGTTCGTGAAGCTGAACCCCAGAAACTTCCTCTGCCATGGCCGGGCCACCGCGCTTTTCGTCTGGTTTACCTTAAGTTTGAGTCGCTCCGTAATGAAGCGCGTTACGCTCTTCATCACCCGTTGTCCCGCACGCTCGCTGGCAACGTAGATATTCTCGTCGTCTGCATAACGCACGAACCGGTGACCGCGGCGCTCTAACTCCCGATCCAGTTCGTCCAGCACCAGATTACTGAGCAGGGGTGAAAGAGGGCCGCCCTGAGGGGTCCCCTCATCCACCGGATTCACCAGTCCGTTCTCCATCACGCCGGCCTTCAGGAATGCGCCAATCAACTTGAGCATCCGTGGATCGGCCACTCGCTTGGCTACCGCCGACATCAGGCGGTCGTGATTGACCCGATCAAAAAATTGTTCCAAATCGAGGTCAACGCACCAGCGATACCCTTCGGCGATATACTGTTGCGCCTCGCGCACCGCTTGCCGCGCACTGCGCCCCGGTCGAAAACCGTGGCTGTGATCGGAAAACGTCGGGTCCCAGCGCTTCTGTAGGACCTGCATCACCGCCTGCTGAACAAAACGATCCAGCACAGGAGGAATGCCTAACTTTCGCACCCCTCCCCCCGGCTTCGGGATTTCCACCCGTTTCACCGGCTTCGGTTCGTAGGTCCCCGTCAGCAACTGCTCCCGAATCTCTAGCCCATGCTGTTTCAGGTAGTCCGGTAATTGCTGGACGGTCATCCCGTCCACTCCCGGACTCCCTTTGTTAGCCTTGACTCGTTTCAATGCCTGCATGCAGTTTTCCCACTCGCAGACCTCTTCCATCAATCGTGCAGTTTCAGCCAGGCTTTCAGGCATGCGCTTCGCCACCAGCGTTTCGGTCCCTTTCACGTCGGCCATCGGAGCTTCACTCCTACCCTCCGTCGGAAAGGCCAGCACCCCTTGTTCGGGCCGGTTTTTCTGCCGCTGTCCGCTCATAAGTCGCGCTGCTTACTTGCCCTTTCCTTTATTCCCCTTGCGGGGTACCGTTCGGGCCTTCCTCCGATCCTCCGGAGTAGTACGCCCTCTGCTGACTTCTGCGGCACGGTCAGAATGAATCGCTTCACCCTCAGTCACGTTTTGTGACATGCCGCAGATCTCCCGAGGTAAGTTCGACCGCCTTCAACGCACAACCGCCGGATTTACCACCAGTGCCCTTGATAGATATGGGCTTCGCAGTCCTGAGCCCGCTCGCCCTTCACTGTGGCCTCGTATCCAGTTCTTGTTCATCGGCTCGCGTCTTTGCTCCACGCTTCTTTCGGGCCCTGCCTCGCGGCAGGTGGTTATTTTCACCCTTGCGCTTCGCTATCACTTCTCCTCTATCAGGATGTGAAAAGGACTTGCACCTTCAAGCTGTCGAACATGCTCGGCACACTCAGAGAACCGCGGCCGGCGATGAACCGGCCGCGGGCTGGAGGTTACTTGTTGGAGCTCTTTGATCCACTGATTGAGCCCGTGCCACGGACGATCTGGTAATGGATGTCGCCGTTGTACGTAATCGTCAGCGTGTTGGTGCCAGCCGGCAGAGTGCTCGTGGTCAACGTGAAGTTCGCCGTTGCACCGCTGCCCGCCGTCAGCGTCGCGTTCTGGCTGGTCCAGCCGGTGAGCGAATCACTGAAGGTCACCGTACCCGTCGGCTGAGTCCCGTTGACGCCGGTCACGGTACCGGTGAAGGTCACGGCCGAGCCATAGGTGGACGGATTTGCGCTGGAATTGATGGTGAAGGTCACGCCGGACTTGTTGACCACCAGGGAGACCGTGTTCGAGGTGGTTGCCCCGTAGTTCGTGTCGCCCGGATAGCTGTAGGTCAGCGTGTGCGTACCAACCGCCAGCGTGGCGATGGTCATCGAGCAGGTGCCGGCGCTCAGGGTGCAGGTACCGATCGAGGTCGCGCCATCCAGGAACGTCACCGTCCCGGTCGGAGCCGGCGAGGACGGCGTCAGGGTGGCGGTCAGCGTCACCGTTGCACCAAAGGTCGCCGGATTCGGAGTGGCGGCAAGCACAGCTGCGGCCGTACCGCTGCCGACGGTCAGTGTGCCGTTCACGTAGGTGAAGGAGTAGTCGGTATCCACCGCTCCACTGGGCGTGATCGGATAGCTGCCCACAGGAGAGGCAGATGGTGGCCGTCGTCGTATTCGTCGGCTGCGTCGTGAGCGATGCTGAAGTGTCGCCATTCACGAAGCCGGCATAGCTGTCGGTGAATGCCGGGTTCGCCACACCGACCGCGCGGGCCGCGTTATTGGCTGTGACCGTCAACGGCGCAGGCGTGATCGTCATCGAGCCGTTCACAAACGAGTAGGTGTAATTGGCGAGCGTATTGAGCGTGCCCACGGCCGCGGTGATCGTGCATGGCGAGGCCGACACGTGCGAAGCCGCGGTGCAGGTCGTAGTCAGGCTGGGCGCGCCAGTGATCAGCGAGGAGGTATCGCCGTTCTGCCATCCGCTGGACGCATACGTGAACGTCGGGAGAGCCGCCCCGTAAACCTTCGTAGCGGCGTTCGCGGTGATCGTCAGTGTCGCCTTATTGACCACCTGCGACAGGACCGAAGAGGTCGATCCAGCGTAGTTGCTATCGCCCGAGTAGACTGCCGTAATCGAATGCGTGGCCACTGCCAGGGTGGCGGTCGCATACGTTGCGACGCCACTGGACAGCGTCACGGCCGATCCGAGGTTCGTGGCGCCGTCCATGAACTGAATCGTGCCGGTCGGTGTGACGCCGCCGCCGACGGCTGTCAATGTTGCCGTGAGGGTGACACTGCTCCCGTAGGTGCTCGGGTTGGCCGATGAGGTGAGAACGAAGTTCGTGCCGTTGACCAGCGCAGCCTTGTTGACTGTCTGGTTGAAGGTGGTTGACGACTGGCCGAATGCCATAGTCGCCATCAAAAGCACGATCAAGCTTGCGATCGCGCCTACCAATCTGGAATTCTTCATCAATACCTTCCTGGGTAGGGGCCACCGCGCAGCTCACTCAAGTAGCGGGTGACCCAAAATGCTAGGCAGCAGCCTAGAAGTAGTTGGTGTCGCCGCTATAGTTGAGTTGCAATGTATCCGCCCCGGCGGGCAGGGTGGATGTTGTGTAAGTTGCCGTGCCGCTCGCGCTCAGAGTGGTCGTGCCGAGCAGTGTTGTACCTCCTTCGGTGAACGTGACGGTGCCAGTCGGCGTTACACCGCTTCCGCTGCCAGCCACCTTCAGCGTGAATGTGACGCTCTGTCCATAGGTTGAGGGGTTGATGGTTGAGGTGATTGAGAGAGTGGAAGTCGCCTTGGTGATGGTCAGCGTGCCATTGACAAATGCGAACGAATAGTTGGCCGCGCTCAGCGTTCCGGCCCCGGCGGTGATGGTGTAGCTGCCTGTCGGCGAGGAGGCCGTGGCGGTCGTCGTCAGGCTCGGAGAACCGCTCAGGACCGCACTGGTATCTCCGTTCATAAAGCCGGTATAGCTGGCGGTGAACGCTGGGTTCGCCGTTCCATAGACCTTTGTGGCGTTGTTTGCCGTCACCGTCAGCACGGCCTGGTTGACCGTCACGCTAACGGTTGCGCTGGCGGTGGTGTAGTCGGTCGTGTCGGTCGGGGTGAAGGTCACAGAAAGCGTATGTGCGCCGGTCGCAAGCACCGTTCCCGCCGCCGGGGTATAGACGAAGGTTCCAGGTGTGCTGGCTGTCGCATTCAGCTGCGTCGCACTCAGAGCCGTGCCATACGTAATCGCAGCCGGAGTCGCCCACGTCAGCGTGGGCGTTGCCTTGTTGATCGTGTAGGTGTGCTCCCCGATCCGCCGTTGTTATTGCTGTCCCCTGCATAGGTCGCAGCGATGGTGTACGAGCCTGCGAGTGATCCGCCGAGTCCGCTTATGCTGAATGCGCCCGAGCTATTGACGTTGCCGGAACCCCACGCGGTACCGTTGTAGGTGAGGCTCATCAAGCCAGTCGCACCCGCACTCGTCTGTCCGGTACATGTCGTCGCGCTGCTGCCGAAGGTAGTGGGATTTGGTGAGCAGGAGACCGTTACGCCTGGTGTGGCTTTTAAGACGGTTTCCGTGATGGCACTACTGGTGCTGGCGTTGTAGCTGGTGGTGCCGGAGTACTGCGCCGTCAGGGTGTGGGTGCCTGCGGTGAGCACGCTGGTCGTCAGGGTCGCGACGTTCGATGAGACCGAGGCGGTGCCGATCGATGTGCCGTCGCTATAGAAGGTCACCGTCCCACCAAGGGATGGATCGCCGAGACCGTGGTGGGCGATGGTCGCCGTCAACGTCAGCGTCTCGCCATAGGTCACAGGATTCGGAGAGGCCGCCAGAGTCGTTGTGGTCGGGAACGGTCCCTGGTTGAGCAGAACGGTCATCGTGCTGCTGCTGTAGTTGGCTACGACAAGATCGGGAAATCCGTCGCCGTTCCAGTCCCCTGCCCCGATCGCCATGGCAGACGAGCCGGTGGTCGGCGTCTGCGAGAACGCGGTGAAGGTTCCATTGCCGTTGCCCAGCAGGATCGACACCGTACTGCTGGTTTCATTGACTACGGCGAGATCGAGATCCCCGTTACCGTTGAAGTCTGCGGCTGTAATTCCGCGGGGGCCTTTGCCCGTGGCGGGCGACGCTGCCGCCGTGAAGGTTCCATTGCCATTGCCGAGCAGGACGGTAACGGTGTTGCTTCCGAAGTTGGCGATCGCAAGGTCGGGTTTGCCGTCGTTATTGAAGTCGCCCGTAACGATGCCCCACGGCGAGCTGCCGGTCGCATATTTAACCCCGGACGGCGAATGTGCCATTGCCGTTGCCGAGGAAGACAGTCACATTTGCGCTGCCATAGTTGGATACTGCGAGGTCGAGGTTACCGTTGCCGGTGAAGTTGCCAACCGCGATTCCGTACGGCTGGTAAGCCCCCAAAGTGAGGACCGGTCCGGCAGTGAAGGTTCCATCGCCATTGCCCAGATAAATCTTCACCAGATCGGAGGGGGAGCCGACAGTGACACCCACGGCGAGATCGAGCTTGCCGTCGTTATTGAAATCTCCAACAGCCAGGGCCGTCGGATCGTCATTCGTGCCCAGCGCGATCGAGGCCGACTGTGTGAAGGTGCCGTTTCCGTTGCCCA
Source organism: uncultured Acidobacteriota bacterium (assembly GCA_963800195.1). Taxonomy (GTDB): domain Bacteria; phylum Acidobacteriota; class Terriglobia; order Terriglobales; family Acidobacteriaceae; genus TOLSYN. The sequence continues at coordinate 15,873 of CAWCZZ010000006.1, read as the reverse complement.
GCAGGATGGTGATGGTGTCGTTGTTGTAGTCGTTGACCGCCAGGTCGAGCTTGCCATCCCCGTTGAAGTCGCCGGCCACGAGGTTTGAACAGGACGGCGCCGAAATCGGAGCCGCCGCGGTGAAGGTTCCGTTGCCATTGCCCAGGAAGACGTAGACGTATCCATAGGTGTCGCAGGTGGCGAAGCCAAGGTTACCGCTGCCGTCGAAATCGCCGACCGCCGCCCCTTCCGGCCACGAGACAGCGGGCGACGCTGCCGCGCTGAATCCATTCCATGTCTGCCCGGCCATGTACGGCGCACAGCAAACCGACAAGAAACCCACGATCAGCGCGGTCGTGAGCCATGACGCCAGTGCCGGCCACGGCCAAGTACGCGAGCGGCCGTGACCGGTGGTGTTCCGTATCGCCAAAAGACTTGAATGCAGAAAGCTTCTCGCCATGTTCTCCTAGCCTGTCCTCTTTTCCGGTTCGCGAATCATAGCGATGCTAGTACCGCTAGCACCATTATGTCCAGAGAAATTTTAGGCGGAGTAAAAAAAAGCCACCCCCGGGGAGGGGTGGCCGATTTCCGGAAGCCGGCTTCGGGGGCCTAATCGCCTGTTAGGACCACCAACGAACCGTTGCCTTCGCCGGTACCCACGGCAAGATCCGACTTGCCGTTCCCGGTGAAGTCGCCGGCCGCAAGCGTTGTCGGGTTCTGTCCTGTCGGGAGCGAGGGCGCCGCGGTAAACGTCCCGTTGCCGTTGCCCAGGAGAATAGTCACCGTGTTGTTGCCGAAGTCGATCGCGGCGATGTCCGGCTTGCCGTCACCGTTGAAGTCCCCTACCGTGAGGGCTGAGTTGTTCGGGGCCGTGGGTGCCGGAGCGGCTGTAAACGTCCCATCGCCGTTGCTGAGCAGGACGGTCACCGTATTGATGCTGGTCACGGCGAGATCGAGCTTCCCGTCACCGTCGAAGTCCGCCACAGCAATACCTTCGGGCCAATACACTGCGGGCGATGCCGCGGCAGTGAAGGTTCCATCGCCATTGCCGAGCATGATGGTCACATTCTGGCTGCTATAGTTGGCCACGGCGAGATCGAGCTTGCCGTCCCCGTTCCAGTCCCCTGCCACGATGCCCATCGGGGTCTTCCCGGTTGCGGGAGAGGCCGCGGCCGGGTAAACGTCCCGTCGCCGTTGCCCAGCAGGATGGTTACGCTTTGGCTGCGCTGACAGGTCACAGCAAGGTCGAGTTTGCCGTCACCATTGAAGTCACCCGCGACAATGCCCCATGGGGAGCCGCCGGTCGCAACCGTTGCGCCCACTCGGAAGGTTCCGTCTCCGTTGCCAAGCAAAATCGTTACCGAATTGCTGTCTTCATTGGCCACGGCGAGGTCGAGTTTGCCGTCGCCGTTGAAATCCCCGGCCACAATGCCGACCGGGGTCTTTCCGGTGGCCGGTGAAGCGGCGGCGGCGGTGAAGGTCCCATCGCCCTTGCCGAGCAGGATGGTGACATTGTTGTCGTACATGCTGGTGACGGCAACATCGAGCTTGCCGTCGCCGTTGAAGTCACCGACCGCGATGCCGTAGGGCTCCGGGCCGGTGGCATAGCTGTTTGAGGAGGCGGAGGATGCCTGCTTCCCGGAAGATGTGGACCCGCAACCGGCGAGAATAGCCATCAGGCCAACGATTGCGCAAAAGGCGAGGCCCCGGAGCACGTTCGGTCTGGGGACGCTGGAAATGAGTGTCATGATGCAGTTTTCCTCGGGATGGTCAGTCGCCTGGACTGAGCTGGACGTGCGCACAGCTGCACCCGTTTGCACACTGAGGCGCGGGCTACATGCTTAAGCACGGCGGTTTATGGATTGGGCCGTGAGACAAACAGCCCACGGGGGAATTCGTGAGGTGCCGGCAGCCACGTTTACGACCGACCTTCTGTGACAGGAGTTTCGGCGCTTCTCCCGGTCGATGGCCTTGGCCTCTTCGGTGGAGATCGGTAGGGGCGGAATGGCGTTCTGCGACAGCTCCCAGCGCCAGGTCAGATACTTGCTCCTCCCGGCCTGCTCATCGAGGTGCCGGTAGTAGGCCTCGTCGGCGTCTGGGCGAACGATGTAGAGTGCGGCTGGCTTCGGCGCAGCATCCCTCAGAATGAAGGCAGGCTGGGGATAGTGTGGCCGGAGTGTTGTAGCGAAGTACCTTGTCGAAGCGCCGGCGCCCTGCGGTGAGGGCGTCGATGATCCGCTTCTCGTACATGTCCTCGAAGGGCAGCCAGTTCTCGTCGGCCATCATTACGTCCAGCCTCTTGAGCGATGCAATGCCCAGCTCGCTGAAGCTGAAGGTACCGATGGTCATCAGGTGGAAGTTCGGGTGCGCCCGCAGCATCTCAAGCTCGCCATTGAAGGCCTTGGAGAAGCGCCTGAGAATCGAATCGTCCATCAGCAGCGGGAAATCCGGCATGTGCCTGGCGATCAGGTTGTGGCCATACTGGGTGTGCTGCAGCTCCTTGAATTCCGCGAGCAGAAGCATCAGCCGCCGCTTGCCCGACTCCCCGGATGTGATCTTCGACAACGCGGCCAGCCGGCGCGCTGCAATCTCGTCCTTTGCCTCGACCCGGAAGGGTTCCGGCACGTAGAGAATCTCGGCCAACGGAAAGCCCTTGGTCGCCTTGTCCCTTACCGCGGCGTGGATACGGTTCCAGACCGTCCACCAGTTGCGCTTTCCGGCAAAGCCCGGAGCCCACTGGTTCAGCTCCGCCTGCTGCCAGAGATAGTGCAAGGTGGCGCGCAGCGAGAGCTTGCGGCCATCGGAGGCCACCTCGGTCTTCTCCGAGTCGCCAGCTGCGGCAGGAGCGCGGCCGCCGCCTTCGGTGAGGCTGAAATCCAGCTTGAGCGTCGTTATGCCGTCCGGGCCTTCCTGGATCGCCGACCCCATGACCGCGCCGTAGCCGGTCATCTCTGGCGGCAGCTCGTAGGAATCGCACTCGGCTGTGTGCTCCTGGGCGCTGTTTGGCATCCGCTTGCACAGGTAGCTGTCCCCGTGGCGGGAGATGTACATCGGGATGCCCTCATCCCGCTCGTGGCCCGGTTCGGAGCGCCGGCAGAGGCAACGGGGGCGCACCTCTTCGAGGTTGGGAGAGTGGTAGGCCTGGGCGAGCGCCGCAGGAAATGCCGGGTCGCTGGAATCTACCTCAAGGTTGCCAATCTGGTACCGGGCCATGGCGAAGCCTTTCCAGTGTTTCTATGTGTCATAGCGTTACTATCATACATACGAAGCACAAAGCAAGCGGATTGGCGATGGGGGCTGGAATCGTGTCGCAGTCGAGTGTGGTGGCGCAACGGCCACAGAGAAGGATGCGAGTGCAATCCTATTCCGGCGCGCTCAGGTATGATTGGTCACGCGGTCAAGCACATTGGCTCTTGGAGGGTACGCGCATGAAGATTGTCGTGCTGGCTAACAAGTGGTGGGAATGTGAAGCAATGCTCACGGCCATGGTCAATACCAATGCGTTTCCACCCGCATTGTCCGACGGCTCAATCTCGTCCCCTTGGTTCGACTCTCTTTCCTCCCCACGCTCCCAGGCAAATGACGCCAACAACGCGACGAGCCGCGCGGTATTTTCCTATACACAAAAAAACACTGTGCTTTTCACTGTTGAGGTATGGTGCGTATCTGACCTTCTCGAGAAGACGGATCCATCCACCAGCAGCAGCAGTGCGAAGGCAGCCCATCTGAAGGAAAAACTGTTCAAGCCAGGCACCGTATTGCCAGATCTCGTAATTGCCGTGGGTACGGCCGGAACAGCAACAGAATTACCGAATCGCACGGGCGGAGTGGCTGTGGGCGGTCAGGTATTCCTGCACAATGCCCATCTGCCCAACACACAGGACGCGAACCCCAAGAGCACCTGGTCCGATCCTCTACAGGAAACCTTGATCACGCCTTCGATTGACAAGCTTTTCTTTGAACAGATTGCGGCTTTCGATTCCGCGAGCGCGCTACTCCACTTCTTGCCCTTGAAGCGAAATCCCAGCTCTTCACCAGTAATCACAACAGGACGAGAAGACGTAGCTCTCGGCACCTTAAACGTGACTGACTACAATGAGTACAAATTCAAGGATCCAGAGACCGTAGCTTCGTATCTAGCCCACAGACATCACGCTATACCTGTTTCGCTTGAGACAACTCATGGCTTGATTCGATTGGCGTGCGATCCAGCGCCATTTATCTTCGTCACTGGGATTACAGACTCTTTCCTGCACTTCGATGAACAAGTGGGTGTGCCGGCGCTTGCCGACTCCCAAAACTTCGCCGCCGCGTACAACACTGGAATCACAGTGCGCTACATGTTGGCTGGCTATATGAAGAAAATGCTGAACTTGTAGGCTCAAACCGTCGGCGAGAGAGAGTGCGCCAGGTTAAGAACCTAGTTCTTGGGAAATACGGAGAGCAGATCGTCGCCTTCATACTAGAGCGCAAACGCCAGTTGGCTGGAGTCTCCGCTGGCTATGCGCTGAGAATGCGCACAGTCGCCTCGGTGCGGGTGGCCTCCCTATTCCAGCCACACCCAGGAATGGAAGCTGGCGCTCTTCCTGAATGACTCATCCATCGGCGGATAGTCCCACGGCTTGGTAAATACGCCGAAGCCGAGAATCCACTCATCCGCCGGGGTTTCGCAGTGAGCCAGGCGATCCGCCTCGGAGCCGGTCCAGAGTAACGCGGCTGACGCCGGAACGATGATCCCGTCCTCGGCAAATGCCTCGATGAGCCGATCGCGAATCTGGAGCACCTCGGGGGCGCCCTCCAGTGTCCCCGGGCTCCGCCGCGACTTCCCGGTCGAGGGCCTGGTTTACGTACAGCTTCAGGTCGCCATAGATGGCCGCAACACTGGGGAATTCCGACAAAAGCAGCCCGAAGGCGCCGCCGATTCCCGCGCTTGATGACATCAGCAGTTCTCCTTTGCTTTCAGAGACTTCCCGGGGCGTCAGGCCAGTAGCGTCCCTGCCCTGCGGAATGTTTGGCGCCCCTTGGAGGCCGACCCCTGGCCGGCGACACGCGGATCGCCGAAAGCCAGCAGATTCATGGGTATTCGTCTGTTTAGAGTCTATCGCAATTGTTAGATAAGTCCGATTTGTAGTTCTTACATAACAGGCGATGATTCGCTTGAATGGCGAAGCCAAAACCCAACAACGCAAACATCCTCGTGGGTCTTGGGGAGCGTATTCGAAAGCTCCGGAAGAAGCGCGGCTGGACGCAGGAGATCATGGCCGAAAAGATCGGCATGGACCGCAGCTTCATCGCCGACTTGGAGCGCGGAAAGCGAAATATCACGATCCTGAATCTGGTTGTGCTGGCTCAGGGTTTTGACACCTCGCTATCGCAGTTGCTCTCGCGCCTCTAAAACAGAGACAGCGCTAGCTGCATTGTCACTTGCCCCTGGCACCTCAGGCTGCCGGATTTCACTGATGGCGTCCAGCCTGTACACATCGTTCCATTCTCCATTGCAATCCGTGCACTTCATCGGCTGCCAGGCTGTGCCTGCTTGCACATCGAACTGCTGCCCTTCGATGTTGCTGCTCTCACAAAATGGACAGGCAACACCGCCGCGCTCAATGTAGGGCTTCACCTTGTCGTGCCAGCAGCGACGGCAGACGGTGCCGTGCTGCTGATGCTTGCTATTGCACGCGCAGGCTTCTGGAATCGCCTCCGGATGCTTGCGCGTGTCCAACAGATCATCGGCAATGTGGCGAAGCAGCTCATAGCAGGCGTCCGGCATAATCTCCGGGCGCTCGTCTTCGCCAAACTCGTTCGCCAGGAGATCGTCAACCTGGTCGAGGACGGCGGAATCAGTAATGGGCAAGGGCCTGTCTGGGGCGAGATTGACGCTGACGATGCGCGCCCTCGGTCCCAAATTGATGCGCTCGCAGAGAGCATCGATCTGCTCCACAGTAAGAGGCTTCGTGCCGTCCTCAAAATGGTCAAGGCTAGGCATGTCCTTCGCCAGGGCTTTCGCCATATCCTTCCCGGAGCGGTCGTCCAGTCCAAGGTTCGTCAACGTTAGCTGCCAGTTGCGCAATGCGGCCAGCACGGTAGCGCACTCGCGATGATTCAGCTCGCGGGCCAACTTCAATTCGGTTGTGTTTTTCAAGATTGCACCTCAGCTCTATGTGAAGGGACTTGGACTCCGGCTAATCCTCGTCGGGAAGCAGGAGCGTGATCACCGGATCTGCACTGTCGCCCGGGCCGCAGATTGCTTTCAGAATCACGGTCTCCCGCTTCGTCCGGTTAATCCGTTCGCCGTCCACGCTCACCCAGTTGACCACGCTCACGGGAAAGTGAATCTCCTCACCTCCCTGCTTGGCCGCCACCTTGAACATGGTGAGCACGTCCCACAGCCTGCCGGAGATGTCCTGGCCCGGCGGCAGAGGCGTTCCCGGCTCCGATACCGTCGCGCTATACGCGGCAATCGTCATGGCGACGGGATACTTGATCCCCGCCTCAGCGCAGATATTGAGGCCGGGGCGGAAGGTGAAAGATGGATCGTTGAGGTCCACCAGCACGCCGTCCTCAATGGCCTGGGCGCGGCTGTACGAGTAAATCAACTCTCCAAAGAGTTCTTCCATGCTCATCTCACAGTCCTCCCGCATGGGCGGTGTGTTTTACCCGCCCATGCTCATGGTCAGTGTCCGTCACCGGCACGGCATCACGATCTGACGGTTCATCGTCAGCTCCATGCCCGTCACCGGCTGGAACTCCGCAGCCGAGTGCTTGTCCTTCAAGATGAGACGCACACGGTCGCTCTCCGGGACCGACCGGAGAATGTCGCGGATGAAGTTGGCGTTGAACGAGGTCGTGATCGGTTCCGCCACATACTCCACATCGAGCGTTTCCTCCGTTTCGCCGTTCTCGGTGTTGCGTGCCGATAGCACCAGCGAGTTCGCCTCGAAGTGCATCTTGACGCTCATCACGCGCTCGTCAGCAAACTGGGCGACGCGCTGCAGCGAGTTGCGGAGCGCGTTGCTGTCGATTACGACCGAGATGGTCTGGTCCTTCGGCAGCACAGCCGCGTAGTTGGGAAACTGGCCGGTCATCTTGCGGGCGGTCAGCGTTTTGTTTGCCACACGGAAGAACAGGCTGTTGTCGTCGTGCGCGAAGGCGACCATGCCGTCCTCATACGGCACCAGCAGCGCCATGAGCGTTGCGAGGGCCTTCTTCGGAATCAGCAGCTTCGTGGCGCCGGTGATCCCCGGCAGCGGCTTGTCGATCTTCAGATAGCCGAGCCGGTGCCCATCCGTGGCGACCATCGCCATACCCTCGGGGCAGATCTCGAATTGCGTACCGCCCAGGGTGTAGCGGCTCTCCTGATCTGAGACCGCGAAGATCGTCTTCTGGATGAGCGCGCTGAACAGCGGAATCGGCACCTCGATCCCCGCGGCTGGAAACGCAGGCAAAGCCGGAAAGCTGGTCGCTGCCATGCCGATCATCTTCGTCTTGCTGCGCCCGGCCTTGATGTTCATCCAGTGGTTCTCGGCCAGCGAGAAGAACACGTCACCCTCGGGAAGCAGCTTAACGTAGTCGTAGAGCTTCCGGGCGGGCAGGGTGATCGCACCGTCTTTGGCAATGGCAGCCGGGCAGCTGGTCCGCAGACTGCAATCCAAGTCAGTGGCAGCGATGAGCAACGATCCATTGTCAGTCTTGAGCAGAACATTGGTGAGGATGGGAATGGTGGTCTTGCGCTCGGTCGCGGCCTGAACGGCAGCGAGTTCGCGAAGGATATCCGACTTCTTGACGACGAATTCCATAGGGGAACGCTCCTGGTTATGAAGTGGGGAAAGGCCGTACAGTGGGGGCGGTTTACGCAATGAGCGGAAGCTGCTCAGCCGGCTCGTGGGGTTCCGCTGGTATCGCCGGATTCGGCATCGGGATGACGGTGTCCCGGCGGTACTTGCTTTCGAGTGCGTCCAGCAAAGCAAGCTCGCGCGCCTGGATCGAACTCGCGGCGGCCTCATTGACCGTCGCTACGAGGTTGAACTTCGCCACTTCGCGCTGGACGGCCTGCTCCACGTCGGAGAAGGTGTAGCCGGGATCGCCGTGGCACGGCCATCGCATCAGGTGATTCACAAAGGCGGCGATGCTCTCGGGACTGTCAAACCAAGTTTCAGCGAAGCCATTGCGATCGAAGCAGGCTATGTACCCGAAGCACATAGACAGCCGCGTGTAGAGCTTCTCGGTGAACCGCCCGGCTAGGAAGCCAGTCAGCATAAAGTGGAGTAAGCCGTTGCCGAAGGCGGCCTTTTCTTCGGCTGTGCTCCACTTGGTGGGCACAAAGTCGGAAGCGGTGAAAAACATGTGCATGAGTACACCTCGGTGGGGCACAGGAGTGAAAAGCAAAACAACGGGGTGCCTTGCGGCGGGAGAAACCGCAAGACACACCCGTTGCCAGGAGGCTCGCCCAGCAGGACGAGCCTCAAGCAGTTGAGGTTGGAATGGACGGCTAAGCCGCGAACAGCGGGAGTTGCCCGCTGTCGATGTGCTCGGGCGACTTCCTTCTTCGCTTCGAGATGGCGGCCATTGCGAAGCCGATGAACGACGGCTGGGCACCGACTGCAGGAGCGGCCACCATTGAAGCAACCTCTGGCGCTGCCATAGCTGCGACCAGCGGTAGCTCCTCCTCGGCGGGTTCTTCGAGTGGTTCAGCGGAGACTGCTGGGACGGGCAGAGCCGAGCCAAATTGAGCATGGCGCTGCTGGTTGACCTGCCGCCAAACATCGTCGGCAGTTTCTCCGACGCCTCCCTGTTCGACCAACTCGCGAGCCATGGCGGACATCATGTCGGTATCTTCTTCAATACCGGCAAGGCCTTCGCCGCTGAACTTGCCCTCCATCATCATTGAAACGAGAACCTTCCGGCCCATGAGGCGGATGCAGTTGGACTGCATCGTGTTCGCATAGGAGAAGAACTTCACTCGCACATCGCGCCGCTGGCCGATTCGCCAGGAACGGCGGCTGGCCTGACGCAACGTGTAGGTGGAATATCCCGTTTCGTAGAAATAGATGGTCGGGAAGGAGAGGAGATCGAGACCAGTCTCCACCAGCCGCGGATGACAAATGACAACATCCACGCCCAGCGACAACTGGCGCTCGTACCACGCTTCGCGCTTGTCTGTGGCAACCGAAGGTCTGAGCACAGCAACACGAAAACCGGCACCGCGTAACACCGTATCGAGCCGGCCCACCACATCGTGCTTTCCGGTATAGGTGGCAAAGACCTGGCATTTACGTCCCTGAGCCAGCTCGGCGCGAATGTCATCGATCAGTTCACGTTCTTTCGGATAGATGACTTCGTGATCGAGAATCGCGGGGTCCGCAACCTTGATGATCGTGTACTCGCGTGCTTTTCGATCCCACATCTTCCGGTAGATCGTCTCGAAGCCGAAGGGGTGGTCGGGGTAGCAGAGCAGCGTATTCAACATAATGCTCCGCAGGCCCTTGTCCTTCGGGTACTGGTTGATGGTCTTTTTGATCTGTTCCGCGAGATCGTCGTAGGCGTCCCTCAACGTGTTGCTGGCAGCCACCTCGATGACGGTCTCGCTGTAGGGCGGGAGCGCATTGGCGATGTCTTCCAGGGAAACAAAGGCCGTGGAGTCCATCAGGTGATTGCCAAACAGCATTGGCGAGCAGCCAGGACGACGCAGAATCTGAATCGACTTCTTGGGATTGCGGGAGCAAGCGTTTTCGCTCTCCGTGATTCTTTCCACGGTCTCGATCACGCCATACTTGCGCTGAAACATCTCGCGCCCGGCACCGCCCCACTCGAAGCCCTCGCGAACCATCTGCGGGGCATCGATGCGATACAGCACGTTGTAGAGGTCATCGGCGTAGCCGCCCATCATCGTTCCGGTGAGCGTGATGACCTTCTTCGCGATCCGCGCGAGCACCGCCAGGCCGTTCCCCTGAGCAGTATCGCCAGCCAGCTGGTGCACCTCGTCGGCGATGGAGAAGTCGAACCAGTCCAGCATGTATCGGCCCATGTAATCCATGGGAGCCATGCGCTGGATTCGTGAGCGATCGGCAGACCAGAGAGGCGAATACAGCTTCGTCCCGCCTTTGCTGAGTTCTACCGTCTCCGAGTATTTCCGGCGCTCGTCAAAGTCGTCTTCGGTGAGCACGCCGTTGTTCGCCTTCGCGACAGGCTGGGACGTGTCGATGTTGACGACACTGCCTGCGTGCTCCCTGCTGCTTCGCCCAGCTTTGCCGTAAACGTGTTTCCAGTAGTAGCCGAGCTTGCCCTTCTCTTTTCCCACGATGAAGTAGGTCGGATAGGGATGCTGCTGGAGCCACGCACGCCGGCCCATGGCGCGCAATTCCGGAAGAGTGGTCGCGAGGCCGCGGCGGCGCATGATGCCATTGGTGTACTGAATCTCCACCACGCCGTGAGGCTTCTTCTGGTCGCCGCCGTTGCGCAGATCCTCGATGATGTAGGTTCTCGCGAGGGGACCGTGATCAGAATTTCGCGCGCCCACTTTTCGGTGAGGTGCGGCGGGCACATGACTATCGTGGAGAATGGCTTGGAGTGGGCGGCCACGTACGCGACGCCTGCTCCGGCCATGAAGGTCTTCCCTGTCCCGCATTCGCCCACGATCTTGACCGCATCGTGATCTGCAAGGTACTTCACGCACCCCATGATGGCGAGTTCCTGGGCAGGCAGTGGCTTACGCATCAGGCGCGAAAGCTCCGGCGCGGGAGGATCATCAGGCGCATGGAGCGGGGGAACGTCTCAACGATCCTGCGTCCGAGTCTCGCGGACGTAGATGCGGAGGTAGTCATAGAGTGTTTGCATTTCCATGGCAGATCTCGCTCTGTGGTGAGAGTGGTGGTGGAACTGTCGCCCGCCTTTTGTGCAGTGTCTGATCGTTAAGCGTGGGTATATGATTTACGGTCAAGAATTTTCCTGCGTGTGCGGCGCCTTGACTGCGAGTGGCCCACTGAACAACCAGAACTTTTGACAGAATGAAGGGTCCAAATGTTTATCAGCCGTCTGTTCATTAAGAACTTCCGAAACCTTCGGCATCTTGATGTTGAGATCGAGCGAGGCGTCACTTGCTTCATCGGCGAAAATAATTCCGGAAAGACGAACGTTTTGCAGGCTATACGGTTCGTCTTGGATGGGAACATCAGTGCGCAGCGGCGCCGCCTACAAGCCGAAGACCTTTCGGCAGGGCTAACATTCACCGCCCCAGAACACGTCTTGATCTCGGTGGAATTTTCTGACTTTGCAGGGAGGCCCAATGAGGAGGCGCTGCCCTTCACAGCCATCCTTCGGGACGGAAAAGCACGAATTTCCTATCGCTTCAGACCCAAAGCCACGGTACGCGAGGCGATTGAACAGCTGCCTCAGGGTGATCCTGCTCCACAGCTTGGGATGGATGACTATGTATGGGAAATGGCCGCTGGCGGCGACGACATTAACCTCGATACCGTAACGTGGAAAGACTCATTCGGAACGCGGTTCAGCACTGATAATCTCCAGCAGGGCTACTTGGTCGTTTTGATGGAGGCCCTTCGCGATGTTGAAAGCCGTCTCGGTGCTCCCCGCACTTCACCTCTCCAGCAAATCGTGGAGCAACGGAAGATTCCTGAGGCTGAGCAGGCTGCTCTGGTAGGGTATCTCCAAACCGCGAACACTAACATCAACGCGAGCGCGACCATCGGAGAGATTGGCGCCCAACTCAGCAACTCATTTGAGGCAGCCGCCGGCAAGTCCTTTGCGATGGTCGTCTCTCTTGGGCTGGCAGAACCGTCGTTTGCAGATATTTCGCGAGGGCTCAAAGTTCTGCTTTCCGGCTATGGCCTCACAAACCTTGACCCGAGCCGAAATGGCCTGGGCCTGAATAACGTCCTCTATATCAGCATGCTGCAGCACTACTTTGAGCGGCGTGTCGCCGAGGGAAAGACTGCAGGCCAGATACTTCTTGTTGAAGAGCCTGAAGCCCATCTTCATCCCCAGCTTCAGCGCGTACTTTTGACAGCGTTACAGGCGAGGAATGTGCAAGTCTTCATCACAACACACAGTACACACATCACCTCCGGTGTGCCTCTGTCTGCCCATGTTGTATTGACATCCAGCGGAGGAGCCGTCTCGACTTTTGTAAAGCCGACCACCATTCCCGCACTTGCGCCGCAGGATGTCGCCGACCTTGAGCGGTATCTAGACTCTACTCGTTCGTCTCTGCTTTACGCCCGAAAGGTCCTTCTGGTGGAAGGGCGGCGGAGCAATTCGTGATACCCGGTTTGGTGAAAGCCGTAATGGGTATCGACCTTGACGAGGAGGGTATCGCGGTCGTTCCAATCTTTGGCACTCATTTCGCTTCCTATGCAAAGCTCTTCGGTCCGGGCGGGATTCAAAAGAAATGTGCCATCTTGACTGATGGTGATTTGATGCCGTCTGACGCTAATCCCGACATTCCTGCCGAAGAGGACGAGTCAGACCCAAGACCGTCGCGCCAGGATCTGGAGGCTTTACGCGGACCATATGTCGAGATATTCACGTGCGAAACCACGTTCGAGCGTGAGCTAACGCTTGAAGGAACTCTTGGGGTGCTCGAAGCCGCTACAAGCGAAATTGGGGCGCCGCGCCTGGCAGCCACGCTCCGCCAGTTGAAGGATGCATTTTCTGCGGGGAATCAGCCCGACCTTACTGCTGCGAAAGACGGTGTCCTGCGAACGGCCAAGAGGTTTGGAAAGGCGCGATACGCCCAGGTCATCTCGAAGCATCTTGGCAAAGCAGTTGAGATACCCGACTACATTCGCAGTGCGGTGGAATGGCTGGGTGCGAATGCGACTAACGAGTGAACAGCGCGATGCCGTCGCACAACCCGGCCACGTGTGTCTTGTATCTTGCCCCGGGAGCGGAAAGACCCGCGTCATTATCGCGAAGCTTCTGCGGTGCATTGAGTCTGTGAAGGATAACACTCGGCGAATAGCCTGCATCACGCACACTAACGCGGCAGCAGATGAGATTGATTCCCGGCTCCGTGAAAACTCCTTTAGTAACGATGAACTCTATTACGAGATCTCTACCATTCACGGGTTTGCGCTTCAGAACATACTTCGCCCGTTTCACCATTTGCTGCAAGAGTTTAGGAACGGATTCACGATACTCACTTCCGACATGGAGGTTTATTCGGAAAGGGTCAGCGCACTCATGGAGGGTTTCCATCTGGGAGGGTTTGCTTTTGAGGAATTTGAACGCGTGCAACGGGCACCAGGTGGTGGGCCATCTCAGGTGGGGACATTGTCCGCAGATCTCCAGAAGGAGTGGTTCACATGGCTCGATGAAAACGCTTATGTCACACTCAACGAGATGGTCTACCATTCATGCCGTCTCGTAAGTACTTACCCACATATAGCCAGCGCGCTTGCCAGCCGTTTTGCGTGGATATTGGTCGATGAATTTCAGGACTCCTCTCCGGGGCAAATCCTCATACTCAAAGAAATTCACAACTATAACCGGACTACGTTCTTCTGTGTAGGCGACCCAAACCAATCCATCTATCGTTTCGCTGGCGCATCCCCGGAACTGCTCATGGAATTCGCCGACCATATTGGCGCAAACAAGGACCATCATTTGACCGGAAACTTTCGCTCTTCTGCCAATATCTGCGCTCATGCAGAGCGCCTCTGCCCTTCAACCCCGCCAATGTTTGCAGTTGGGGATTACGCAGGATGTGAGATTCTTCCTGTACACCGAACAGTGGCCGACCCGACGCAAGGCATCCTCGATTATTTCCTCCCCGCCGTCAAGGAGCTGCGCGTTCCTTTTGGAAAGGTGGCAATCCTGGCCTCATGGTGGGTTTCGCTTTTCAAACTCGCGCGGGAACTCCGCAAGCACAACATACCAGTCATAGGTCCAGGGTCGCGGCCATACAAGCGAAGTCATCCAATTGCACAACTGGTGGAGTCGGTCGGTGCATACCTAGAGAGTCCGGAAGCTGAGATCGCGCTTGCGGTGCAGCGCGCACTCTTTATTCTTCTCGCCAACTTGACCGATCAGAGGCCCTTCGGCTTCGATTTCAGGGGGCGTATTGCGGTATGTAGGCTCCTAAGTGAAGCACGAATTGCACGGGCGACCTCGCCTAAAGCTATCGACTGGATTATTGACGCCAGTAAGCGTTTTTCCAAAGTCCTTCTTGAGGCGGAGATGCTGTCCCAAGAGGGCTCTGTGCTCATTCGAGAATCAGCACGCGAAATGTCGGAAGACATCCAGGGTCGCGAAGGAGGAGACGCGCTGATGATCGAAGACCTAGGCATCTTTGCGCGACCTGGTGATTGCATTCAACTCCTGACTGTACACAAAGCCAAGGGGCGTGAATTTGAGGCGGTTGCGGTGATCGACGCGCACGACGGACGATTTCCACATTTCGCGATTGCCAAGATTCCTGATGAGGTCGAGCGTCAAGCGCAATACGACGAAAGCCGTCGCGTCGTTTATGTTGCAACCACGCGAGCAATGCGCCTGCTGATGTTCTTTAGTGACAGGACGCATCACAGGAACCTGCCCACACCATTTCTGGCAGAGATGGGTCTTTAGAATATCTGCAAGCGGCTCGATCCATTATTCTCACTGTCGCACGAAGAAAACCTGGACGAAGTCGCACCGGAAAACGGGCTTGTGGTGACACTCCCCACATATCCACGATGGGCGGCTTCCGTCGCTCAGTAGCGGCATTTCTTTGTGCTGAGCTGGCGAGGGCAGCTAGGTCGCTGAGGGTGCGGCCTGGAAATACTCGCCGACGGTGAGGTTCGGCCACTGCACTGGGCCGTTGGCTTCGGGGAAATTAAGGTTCATGCTCCGTACGCCTTGGCTGAGAATGTTGAGCAGTTCGTCGCGTGTTGCCCGGATGCTGTAGGGGTTGCAGCCGAAGCCGGTGAGTGACGAGATTCGTTGCTGCAGGTCCAGCTGGTCGATGACCCAGGAGCCCCACTCCGGTCGCGCCGGCAACCCCATGACTGCGGCCATCAAAGCCCACGCCACCTCCGGCGAGTAGTTCAGCAGATACGTGCTCCCGTCGATGCCGTTCTGGCGAAGCGCCTGGGAAACAACGACGAGGTGCCGGACGGGATGACTCATGCCGGGGATCAGGATTGTGCCGCGCATGTTCGCTGCGTTCTCCCCCATGCGCACGCAAAGGCTGGTCTCGCCATCCTCGCCGGGGAATTTCAGCGAGAAGGCAGAGTTGGCCGCGACTGCGGCGGAGATGGCCGCGATCTCAGTGTCCCCGCCAAAGATGGAAAGGAGAAGGCCCTGCTCCTCCTCTCCCATGTAGCAGTCGCAGTGTATGCGGAGCGTGGTGTTGATCTTGTCTGTGGATTGCCGAAACTCAAGCTGCCCGAGACGAAGGTGCGCGTTTTCCAAAGGATGTCTCCTGAGTGGCGCCGCGCGGGAGAATGCTATGCAGATCGCCCGTCTGCAGCGCCGGCGTCGGTTAAAGGTGGTTTTTCCCGAGACCTAGGTGCGACCGTCCTCGAACAGGAGGGTCACATCATTACTGAAGCGCTCTGTGTGCCGCTTTACGAAGACGTTTTCGCCGGTCTCCTCATTTGTCTCGATCTCCTCGGTGGTGGTGACGTTCTTGGTGGAACGCCAGCGCACGAGGTGGCGATCGGGCCCCTCTCCAAACACACCGTTTAGGAGCCCCGCAGTACACAAGAGGCCGACGTGTCCGGCGTGAAGAGGCGTCAACGGGCGTCCCCTGCTCACGGTTGGAGCCGGGAGGAAGAACTGCTGCACGGCTTGCTGATAGGCGTAGGAGCGCGGCAGCATGTCCTCGATTTTGTCCAGCGGCAATCCGGTATGGGTGAGGGTCGCTCCCGGCGAGGATGGCACGGCATACGGGCGCTC
>CAWCZZ010000005.1:0-90701 GCA_963800195.1 uncultured Acidobacteriota bacterium | reverse complement strand
GCAGCCTTGATTACCGTGCGCTTTAATCCCGAAATAGTTATTTGCCTGCTGTGAAAGTTTCGACCCTCCCCAACTGCTCTCCAGCGCCGCCTGCGCCACCGTCACCATCGCCGGCATCCCGCTTTGCTCTGAACTCCGTGTCGCCGCCGCGTATGCTTGCCGCACAAACTCATTCTTTGTCATCAGTGATGTATCACCTTTAGAGAATCCATCGCGAAGTGCATAATCGTCAGCAGAATTCCGCCCCCACCACGCCGATTCCCGCCGTGCGTTGCAGCGCCGCCTCATGTTTCTGGATTCTAGTTTCAAGTTCCTGAATTTTTCCTTCGTTGCCATTGCCGACAATCCACCGCATGTGCGCTTTCAACTCACCAAGGTCCCTGAGCACCCGCTCTTCGAAGTTTGTCATCGCTACACCACCAGATTCAGAACCGACGAGTAGGGTGAATACTGCGGCGGAGTGCTTGCGTCGTACTGTCTGAGATAAAACGCTTGGGTCACTCCCGAGTTCGGCAACGTAATCGTCTGGCTGGAATAGCGTCCCACCAGATTGCGGCTCGTGGTCGTTCCCCATCCCCAATCTCCTTCCACGCGCACCTCAATGCCGCCGCCCGCCACCGGAGCAACTCCCGCATCCATGGGTGAGCGCGGCTGTGCCCCACGTAGTAATGCGCGCATCCGGAAGTCCCCGCAGGTCGCGCCGCCACATTGTCCGGAAGGTTTCTCGGATACCACCGCAAGCAGCACGTTGTGCTTGGTGCGCACAAAGCGGAAGCGCCAACGGCAGCGCCGCATCGTTGGCGACCTTCAAGGTGAACACCGCATATTGATCGGAGAGGTTCTGGAATTCAATCTCGACTTCACGCACGATCACCGCGCAACAGAGGCCAAACGAAGGCGCGGAGATGTTCCACTCCTCACCCGGTTGCACGTCGCTTGCGCCCTGTGGCAGCGATCCAACCCAAGCCTGGTACTCACCGCTGTAGCCCGGTTGGCCTCAGATCGTCGAGCAGTGCCCGCGCCGCCTGCTCGCAGTCCGGCAAGATCTCATCGCGGCATTGCCCGGTCACGTGAGCCACCATCGAACGCGTTCCGTTGTCTTCGCTATTGGCCAATGCCTGCACGCTCTGCGTATCGACCACGCTGCCGCAAGCCAGCGCTTCCGTGCGGTAGAAGATTTCGATCTGCTCGTTCAACACGGCTCACTAGCCGCAGTGAAGTGCAGTTCGCCCGACGTCAGATAGCACTCCGCGCCTGCCGTCACATCTCCGATCACCCGGGGTTCGCCAAGCCTGCCCCGGTCGCGCTGATTGTACCCAGACCGCGCCAAGGTTCGACGCGCTCGCCGAGCCCAGCGTGCAGCTAAGGTTCATGCCCCATAGTGGCTCGTAGTCGGCATAGGCGGGCACGTTCTGCAAGGTTCCGTCGTAGATCACGATCTGCGCCGTACTCGTTGTGGAAGCGTTCGTCGGATCAATCGCGCGCATGGTTAGCACCACGTGTGTCGTTCCCGCCCAGACCTCCGATGTGCGTGCGTCGGCCCCATTGCAAACGCTGCTTGCATAAACCTGTCCGGCGCGAATTGGTTCCGGATGAAAAACCAGGGTGCGAAACTCGTACAGCAGATTCGGCGCGAGCGTGCCCACCGGAAGCACTCATCGTCCCCGTTAACACCGGACAGATGTTCCCAGCGGTAAGCATGACGCCCGCAATGCAGTAATTCACTGCGAAACCTCCGCTGAACAGCGCGCCCACCAGGCCCCTGGCCGCTTCGTCGCTGATGCCGGTTTGCTCCAGGAGAGTCAACCCACCGACTCTACACGGTCGCGGAAGCGCAGTGCCATCGGACCCGCGCACGTTGCCACGCCGCCCTGGTGAATGCGTAGGGGCGCAGGAGCATCGCTCACCCACTTGGTCGGATCCAGCGCCGTGCCGCGGAAATCATCCTGAACCAGCACTCTGGTCTTCGACTTGAATGCAGCCTGCGACAATAAATATTTTCTTCGTTCCCTTGACGTAATGCAATCACGCCAATACATGGCGGGCTCCGTCTCACCGATTACGGTCATGTCATTGGCCACCGGCCCACTCACCGCGATTTCAACGACTGCGGCGAAAATCCCGGATCGCCATCGCTGAGCGTCCGTGTCACTGCGCCCACCGGCGTCATCGTCAATGCACAATTGGCTGCCGTTAAGGCGGCGCGTGCGCCGTTTGCGACTGCGCCTGCGGTTGCGCTCCAGAGCTCGCCGGTTTCAACCGTAACGCTTCCGGCGCCGGCAACCGCCTGCATGGCCGAGACATTGTATCGCAGCGTTCTCCTCGCAGTGTCAGCGCCGTGACCGCCTGTCCCGCCGTGTAGCCGCCCATCGCCGCGTGTTCGCTCAGCGCACGGCGATCCAGCGCCGCGATCTCTCCCTTGGCGTTTAACGCCGCGCGGAAAACCGGCTTTCCCATCGCTTCGCCGGCGAACTCAAGCAGCGGCGCTTCTGTCCAGATATCCGCTGAACCACAACCCTCCCGAGTCGCTATAGAGACGCACCTTGCTTCCCGCCGAGGCCGCGATGTTCGTTCCCGGCAGGCAAGCCACGCCGTAAGCACAGCCGGCTGGTTCAGCTTGCGCACGATCTTCGGCGGCGCCCCGATCGAGCAGCGCGCTGTAATCCTCTCTCCCGCGCCGTTCAAGTTATCGATCGTCAGTTTCATTCTGCCTCTCACCCGAACTCTCTGCTGCATTCGCATCCAAAGTAAAAAGGGCGAGTTCTCGCCCTTCTGTTATGTCTGACTCTGAAACTACCGCGATCGTTTCTCTGCAAGGCCGTCTGCGTCAGCGCCTCATCGATCTCGGCATGAGGCCTGGCCTGTCGCTTGAAAATCTCAGCCGGCATCTCGCTCACGTTTCCGTTCTCGGCCGCAACTTCGCCGAGCACACCCTGCCCTTGTTTCTCAGCATCGCTCGCGGAGCACCATGATTCGCTCATCAATCTCGGCGCCGCGCTGCAATGCGATCTTCAAGAGCTCCGCGATGCGCTCACCGACCTCGAACCCGACCTCAACGCGCTTATGGAATTTCTCAGCCAGCGCTGATCAGTACGCGGGTACTCCCGCCGCCGGAACATAGGAGCGGTAGCACACCACGCTCTGCCCGTCGTTCGCATCCGTGAGGCCATCGCCTCGAACTCCGCGTGCAGCAGGGTCGCGTTCACTCCGCTTGCCAGCGCCGCCACCGTCTCTGCCGCCGCAGACGCTGCCTGCAATCGCGGATAGTAGAAGTACACTCGGCCGCCGCTGGCTTCTTCCAGCGCAAACAGCGCCGACCACTCCTGCAGAAAACTGTCTCCATCGCGGTCCACGAATGCCACCACCTTCTGCACCCGCGCGCCGCTCGCCGGAACTCCTCCCAGCAGCGGCGCATCCAGTTGCAATCCAGTCGCCGTGATCGCGGCCACGCACTCCCACGTTGTAGCTCACCCGGCGTATCGCATCGGCGTCCATGCATGATGCGCTCCTCTCCGCCACGCCTCCAGTAATGCCCGTGCCCAGATCCGTACACCGGCGGCATAGTCCACGTCCACCACGATCAGTTCCCCAACCTGGTAGTTGCCCAGGACCGAAGGATCCACCAGAATCAGCGTCGCCGTCGAACCCGCCAGAATCGGCTGGCCCGCCTGGCAGCCCCACCCGAAGCTCGCGGCTGCGTGCCCGCGCTCTCCAGCACGTTCATGTGCTGCGAACTCGCCGCCAACGCCATCTGCAGCTTGCCCCACTCGCAAAAATCCAGGCTCACTCGCGCATCCACCACCTTGAGAAACTGCGTCTGCGGCACTCCTGCCGCTCCGCTCCTCACCGTCCCCATCGTCGATTTGTCCACGCGCTTGAAATTGCGCACCAGTCCCAGGCGCACCCACGGCGACGGCGGATTTTTCAGGTCGAAGCTCAGCGACGGATCAAACAATGTCCCCGTCTCAGTCGTGCGGTTGACCGGTGCAAAATATGCGCGTACTTCGCTGAAATACTCCTGCATCCCGGCCCGTTCCATCACGCCCCCTCCGCGAAAGAAAAACAGTCTCATCTTGGCCGTCCGCTGCAACACTCCGTCCACATCACGCGGAGTCTCCATCACCGGCCACGTCCAGAAGATGTTCGTCCCCTGCGCGGCCGGCGGAGTTTGCGTGTAATCGCATGCCGCCGCATGACGCGGCTCGCACAACCGCAGCAACTCACCGTCCATGGCGGTCACAATGCGCCCGCGATCGCTTCGCAGCATATCGTCCGTGCCTTTGCTGCCGTAGCTCAACACGCAATCCAGATACATCAGCGAACCCTCCGGCATAGCCTGTCCGCCGCCCTCCCAGTCTCAACAGGAAGGTCTCCAGAAATGTGTTCGCCGGCACCGGAGTTTCATTCTCCACCGCCATCACCGCCGGACGCGACGCACCGTCCACGGTCACCGTCCGCGCCGGATTTACCACCGTCAGCCTGTCGGCCAGTGTCCTCAGAAACGTATCTTTCGCCGCCTGCATTTACGCCTCGATTTCCAGTTCGTACAGCAGCTCTGCGCCGCCGAACCACTTCACCATCACCGACACAATGCGGTACTCGGTTCCGCCCGCCCGCAGCATCGCCGTCTCCAGCGCTTGCTTGGTAGCGATTTCATTGGTATCGATTGCGCCTGCGCTGCTCAGCGCCTTCTGCACCGTGCCTCGCGTCATCCGCGCAAACAGAGTTTTCCCGTTCGCCGTCGCCTGCAGCAGACACCGGCTCCATCTCCACCTCGTTCACCAGCGGAACCGTCAGCCCCAAGCCGGTCTGCTCGCTTGCCGCAACCGGCTGCGGCACCAGCAGCGAGGCCTTGCCCGCACCCAGCGTGCGCAGCATCGCCAGCGCCGCCCGCTCCAAGCCCGCCGCCTCGCCGTTCGTAACGAAGCCGCTCACGACGAAAGCCTCTGCGCGACGTAGGGGCCAGCAACTGCCGCACATCCATGTCCACCAGCGTGTCCGCAAAGTACTGCAGATACATGGTGTCAATCTTCTGCTTTGAAACGTTCAGCGCCGGAGTGGCCAACGCGTTCTTCACCAGCTTCGCGCAGGCTTGCTTCACCGCCCACGGCACCTCCGCGTATCCGGCCGTGTACGTCAATTCCAGATCGCGCAACGCCGGCGCCAGCAGTCCGCAGCACACAATCACCTCGCCGCTCTGCAGATCCAGATCCAGTGAATTCACCGGCACGCTGAACCAAGTGTTCGGCGCCGTAAACACCTCTGCCACCTCCGCCGCCAGCGCCTCCACCGCTCCCCAGTCGCCGGCGTTCCCCGTGTAACGTCCCCGCGCCAGCACAATCGGCGACGCCGCGCCGCTCGCCGCCACCAGCGGCAAATACGAGAGCCTCACCGTCCGCGACCGCCCTACCCGAAATCGTTCCATGTACTGTGCAATGCCGAACCCCTTCCTCCGGCAGTGCGCATCAATCAACTCTGACGCTGCCATCACCAGGCTGGCCGGAATCGTCTCCTCCAGCCCAAACAGCGTGTATTCATCCGCACACAGGTATGCCATCTTCCGCTCTTCTCTCGCACTTTGGGGAGGGCTTCGGCCCTCCCCTGCGCGTCTGGATTCCAGCTTGAACCGCTCTCATCCGCTCCTTTTCCGCATGTTTTACGGAACTAGCGGTTCACGATCACCTGGGCATGTGCGAATCCGGCGCCCTTCACCACAACCGCGCCGAACTTCACCACCATCAGTTGACGCGCCAGCGTTCCGGTCAGCCCAAGTTGGAAGACCCGTGGATTGGCGTCGGTCAGCCAGTGATACTCGATCAGATCTTCGGTCACGATGTAGGCAGGAAGCACTGCCGAACCGCTACCCGGGGTACCCGTGTACGGCAGCGCCCATTCCGGAATCAACGGCAACTCGCCTGCCTGCGTTGACAGCGTCTTCACCGTCAACCCGCCCTCCACCTTCGCGGTCGACAGCACAACGTTGAACTCGGTCTTCATCTCGCGGTCGATCAGGTCCAGCAACACCGGGTTGGCATAGATGGCCGTCGGACGAACCTCATAATTCGAGTTCGACACCATCGACGCAATCTGCGATTTCAATCCATCCACAATGCTCCCGGTAGTAGGGATCGTGGTGGTATTGCCGCCGCCGTTGATCTGTGCCGCCGCGCCGAAATACTGGAACGTAGTCGGCGCGCTCAGCGAAGTGTCATTGCCGTTCCACAGCGCAACATCGTGCGTACGCATTACGCCGGTCACGGAGTCGGCCAGATCCTTTGCCTGCAGGTAGGCAAACTGCTCCTGCTGGCTGCCGACCTCAATGTCGAACAGGTTGTAATTGATCTGCGAGACCAGCGCCTTCAGCGGCACCGAAAGCTCCAGGCGAGTCGGCGAAGTCACCGTCGCCGCGATGTTGCGCGGATCGACAAATCCGCTTGCAGCCGTCGGTGCCGGGATCGCCGTCTCCTCAAAGAAGCGCGAAGGATGCCCCGTGGCCGGAACATTCTTGATGCGCTGTCCGAAGGCGCCGCGGCGCTGACAAATGTCGAAGATCTCGGTCTGGTAACGTTCAACCTCGATTGCGCCCGGTCCCATAAAGTCTGCCGCGGCGTGCAAGTCCACAAATTGCGTATTCATTCTCTGTCTTCCTTCTCTGCCGGACCCATTCGCCCGGCCTCGTTATCCCGTCGCACCTGCCGTGCCCCGGTTGTTCAAACTCGTTTCCCGCTCATTTCCCAATGCGGAGGTGTCGTCAGCAATCCGCTTGGCCGATTACGCCTCCTCGCACAATCCTCCTACGCGATCATTCCCGCCCGCGCCAGTTCGGCCTTCACTGCAATGCGCTGCTCGATCGTCAACTGTCCCAGGGCCTTTTCCAGCGTGCCCACCTCAATCTGCCCGCCCTCGCTCACGCCGCTCTTGGCCAGCAAGCGTGCTCACCAGCGGCACCAGAGTTTTGCGCCCCGCGCGCTGCCGCAGTTCACGATTCTCTTCTTCGAGCTTCGTCACCTGCTCTGCCTGCGCCCCGGCCGACAGCCCGGATTCCCCGCTTTTTCTCCCTGCCTGCTCTTCCACCACGGCAATAATGCGGTCGATCTTCTGGTTCAGCGCCTCATACTGCGCCTCCAGCTTTCCGATCACGCGCTCCAGGGCCTGCGCCGCACTACCCAGCTGCGCCGCACACTCCTGCATCGGATCCTTCTCCGCTGCACTGTTCTCTTCGTTCATCTCTTCTCCCAATTGGAAAAGCCGGCTTCATCGCCGGCTTCCTATCATTAACCGCTCTACCGACTCGCCGCTGCCTGCCGCCCTACTCCGCCAGCTCCATGTTCGTTCCCTGATACGCCGCCTTCTCCCGCAGCAGCACCGCCGCCCCGGTGAACTTGAAATCCGTCGCCACCCACACCGGAGCCTCCGCATCCACAACCCGCACATCGGCGATCTCGTAGCTCATGCCGAGCTCGCCCTTGCGCCGCGCCATCTCGTCCACAACCTCGGGAAAGTCGCGCTCAAACAGATAGCCCGCGACGTCCAGGCGATGGGCCTTTCCCGCCGTGGCCGCAGCTCCGCCGAGGTAATGATCCCCACCTTTCTCTGCGCATCGTGCCGGTCCAGCTCCGGCGCATAGTCCACCCCCATGCCCAGCAGCGACCCCAGTGCCCGCTCCGTCGCCTGTGCCGTCAGCATCACCTTGTGCCCCCGCGCTCCGCTCGGAGCCCGGTCCGACGGCGCATTCGCCACCGTCAGCACTCCACGAAATCCCCGCCGGTTCGGATGACCCTCCACCTCCGGCATTGCCAGTGCCATTGCCTCCAAGTGCATCCTCATTCCTCTCCCCCGGGCTCCCGGCAAGCCTGCAGTTGGCTTGCTGGGGTCCAGTGGCTGCCAGCCCCGCGCCGCGCGAGCTTCATTCACCGTCAGCACCCCGCAGCTCAACAGAATCTGGTCGATCTGCGCCTGCTCCATCGGGTCCGTCGCATCCACGTCCAGGAAGGCAAACTCCAGGTCGTTCCAGCCCAACCGCTTGGCAATCGCATCCCGCGTAATGTGCTCGGCCAGCAGTCTTGCCGTCGGCACCACCGCCGTGCGGAACGCCAGATCCGACAGCTCCTGGGCCGTCGAGCGGTTTACGTCCGCCTCCACTCCCAGAAACAGCGGCGGCAGATCGAAGGCGCTGGCGATCACCCGGATCAGAAACTCCTGCCAGGCCAGCCGCAGATCCGCATCCGTCCCCGCGCCAAAGCGCAACACCTCCGGCTTGTTCTCCGCCGTCAGAATCGGAACCCGCCCCGTGCCCTCAATGTCGTCCTGCCACCAGCGAATCAGCCGCTCATGCTGCCCCGGATCCAGGTCCTGCATCCACAGCGCATACTGCACCACCGAGTTGCTCGCCAGCTTGGCCGCAAAGCGGTGCGCCCCCAGAAACTCGTGGATCGTCTCGAACGCAACCTCCAGCCGCCCCAGTCCAAACGGCGTGTAGCTGCGCGGGTTCAGCCGGATATAAGACAGCTCGTTGTCCTTCAGCTCGATCCGCTGCGCCGGTGCCAGCAGCGGGCCTCGCCTGCACATAGCGAACCGAGTTCGGATCGCCATTCCAGTCCGCCCGCATCTGGATCGTCGCGCCGTCCACCGGATACAGCGCCAGCGGCTTCCGCGCGTCGCCGGTCAGCCGCAGCTCCATCGCGCCATATCCGCCGACGATGATGTCTTCCAGCACCGCTTCGCAAAGCGAACGGAACGAATCGTCCGGATTCGGCTGCTCCAGGGTCTCGGTCAGCACCTGGATGCGCTGCTTGCATCTCCTCGTCCAGCACCCGTCCCCGCCGCGGCTGGATGCGCCAGTTCATTCCCGCCACCCGGTCCTTGATCGTGTTGATCGCCTTGCGTGCGATCGGCGTCTCGGCAAAGCGCCGCAGCGCCTCCGGCGTCTTCTTCGGCAGCAGCTCCGCCCGCGTTCCCAACGTCCACGTCTGCAGAATCGACGGCAGCGGGGCCGTCTTGCGCTTCGGTGCCGCGGCGTCTGCCGCTCCCAGCACCCGCACCCCCGCCCGCCGCACCGGCTCCCAGATCTTTTCCCCTATCTTCATTGGCTCCCCCGCGCCGGGTGCTTTCCCCGCGCAAAATAAAAAAGGACGCCGCAGCGTCCTCTTGAAATCTCTGCTTCACTTCAGCCTCTGGTGCCCTATGAAGCCCTCGTCCCCTATGAACCTTGAAACCTTTGAAACCTTGAACCTTGCCCTACTGCAATCCCATCTTCTGCCGCACGCTCGCCGCAATCCGCGGCAGCTCCGAGGTCGCCGCCACCATGATCCGGCTGCTCGACAGTGTCTCCAGCGCGAACATCGTCTCGTCGTCCTCGCGCTCCAGTTCGCTCTCCACAATCGCCGTCAGCAACGCCTCCGCCTGCTCCGCCCGCAGCACGCCCTCGCGCAGCTTCGGATAAGTAAACGCCAGCACCTTGGCCGCGTTCACATCCGTTCCAGCGAGAGCGCCTGGTACATATGCACCGTGCCGTTGGGCCGGTAGGCCGCGTCGATCTTCAGCGGATCGCCGCGATGGGTGTACTCGCTCACCGCGATGTTGTGCCGCATCAGCCCCCACACTCCCTGCCGCTCGAACTCGCCCCGCATCGTCTGGAAGATCTGCATCCTTCCGCTCGCCGTGCGCGCTCCTCTTTTCGCGCGCTCCAGGTACATCTCGGCCAGCCGCCCGATCTCCTCCTGCGGCGAATCCGCCAGCACCGCCTTCGCCGGAGTCAGCCGGATCGCATTGGAGAACGTATCTTCCATCCGCTTCAGCAGCCATTCCTGGCTGCTCGCGCCCTCCAGCAACCGCTCCTTGATCTCCCGCTCCAGCCCTTCCAGCATCTCCACGTCGGCATCCGGATCCAGGCAGCGCACCCGCTTCCAGTCCCTGGTAAAACGCACGTCGGCCCAGCCGCTGCTGCTCTCAAACAGCACCACGCCCACGTTGACGAACTCGTCCTTCACCGCGTCGGGCACATACCGCAGCAGGAAAAACTCGCATTGTCGGCGCTCTTTCATCCTCGATGACTCTCAGCTCGCCGCTCTCCAGAACCGGCTCCCTCCAGAATCTCCACCATCCTACCGCCCTTTCCAACCCTTTCCCCCATCTTCCGCCATCTTTCCCCTCAGCTCTTCCCTCAGTTCACCACGTCCCTCCACTTTGGGAATGGCGCCCGGCTCGAATTCCTGAACTCCAGGATCAGCTCGGCCACCCTTGCTCTCCGCCGCCCCAGGGCTTCCACCAGCCGCTCCAGCTCGCAGCTCTCGCCGTACCACGCCGTCGGAATCTCCTCGGCGCAGCGCCACATCGCCTGCTCATCCATGCTCTCGATGTTGCCCAGCCAGGGCTGGAAGCTCTCCCAGCCGCTCACCTCGCGGTAAACGTCATTGCGGGCGTACACCCCGCGCAGCGGCGAATCCGGAAACGACCACTCCCCCGCGTTGAAGCAGTATCCCTGGTCGATGAACGAGACCGTGAACTTGCGCTCCCGGCTCCGCTTCCAGAATGCCGCCTGCCGCCCGTTCGCATTGCAGGTCCACTTGTCCAGCGCCAGAATTCCCGCAAACGCGCCCAGGTTCCGCACCCGGTCCAGCAGATGCTCGGGCAGGTAGTCATAGATCATTCCCTCCAGCGGCGGAACCACAAAGCGCGAGCCGAATTGCAACCCCGGCGTGCACGCCTTCGAGCCATGCTGCAGCTCGAATTTTAGCTCCGGCGTGTGTTCGATCAGCCAGGAATCGACCTCCACCACCTCCGTCGCCGGCACCGGCAGCCCCGCCGTCTGCGCCAGCCGCGTCGCCAGCATCTCGTTGGCCAGCACCCGCGTGTGCTGCGGATTGCCCTGGAACTTCACCACGTAGAAGTGACCGTCCGAGCAGCGCATCAGATGACTCTGCGCCCCGCCCCGCATCCTTCTCACGTGCTGTACCGCCGCAACCGCCAAGCCCGCCCCTTCCGATTGCTCAGTTATGCGCTACCTCATCGTGCCGCCACGTCTTCCACCTGGCGAAGTCTACCGCTTCGCCATCGTTCAGCCTCCTGCCTGAAGTTTCATACTCTACCCTAGCCGTCCTTGACTCGACTCGTCTACCGCTTCGCACCTGTTCTAATACGCACGCTCACTGCCATTCGCTGCACTCGCCAGGATCGCTCATCCCGCTCCCGCACCGCCAGGGCCATCGCCATCGCCATGATCGCGTCGTCGTGCGATCCCTCCGAGGCCGCGATCCGTCCATCCGCGTGCCGCACAAAGGTCCTGCACTCCTCCAGCAGCTTCCGGCTCTGGAACAGCTCCGGATTCGCCACCAGAATCGCCCCAAAGCGCTCCAGCATCGTCGGACGCGTCAGCACCGTCGTCACCCACCCCGCATAGCGGTTGTTGCGGAAAAGCGGCTCGTACTGCTCCACCCGTTCCAGCATCGCCAGCACCGCGTGGCCATGATTGTTGCGCTCCACCACCATCAGCGCCTCGTTGTATTCGCGCCCCAGCCTCGCCGCCTGCGCCGCCAGCTCCTCCGGCGTGTAGTGCCCATACAGCTCCGCGCATTGCAGTCCGCTCACCTGGTCGATCACCTCGACGCAGGCATAATCGCCGCCCGCGCCGCCGCCCGCCGCGTCCACCCCCAGAATGTACTTCCGCTCCCTCGCCGGAGGCAGCCACACCAGGATCCGTCCGTTCTCCCTCTGCTCCATCGGCGCCGCCAGCCCGCGCATCCGTGCCTCGATCTTCGCCGTGTCAAACACCGCCGAGCCGCTGGCCAGAAAACAGGTCGCCGCATCCTCGGCATATTCCTCCGCCGCCCGCTCGCCGAAGTTGCTCTGCACCTCCCGCCGGAAGGCAATCTGCCCTCGTCCAGCCCGAAGCTGCTCCATCAGCCGCAGCTCTTCCTCGTTCAGCGGCCCATCCATCAGCTCCTCGGCCGCCGCTCCCTCGATCCGGTATCCCTCGTCCATCCACCAGGGAAAAAAGTGCCGCGCGTATCCCGTCTCCGCCGCCCTCTGCCACTCGCGATAGAAGCACCCGCCCATCCCATTCGCCGTTGACTCCAGCACAATCTCCCCATCCGGTGGCACGGCGGCCCGCAGCGACGCCAATACCTCTGGCGCGTTCGCTCCCCACCGTGCCACCTCCGAGCAGTGCAGGTTCTGGATCGTCAGTCCCCGGCCAGCGTTCGCGTCCCCCGCCGTCTCCACGCGATACTCGCTGTCCAGCCCCGGAAACACCAGCTGCCTCCGGTTTGACTTCGATCGTTTCAGCGCTCCGCCCCGCAGGTCCTGTGGCAGATTCTCCACGAACCTGTGCACCATGCGGAAGATCTCCTCCGCCGCCTCTTGCGTATGCGCTACCTGCACCGTCAAAGTGCCTGGCCGTGTAATCGTGCTCAGAAAGAATCTCGCCGCCACCCACGTCGAGATTCCCATCTGCCTCGCCTTCAGCACAATGTTCTTGGCCCCGCACTTCGATTCAAATTCCCGTTGCGCCAGGTTGGCTTCCAGCTTCACCAGCCGGCCGCGCTTGTTGCGGATCTTCAGCAAACTCGCCGCCAGCACCTCGCGATAGCTTCCTCGCCGCGTCCGTCTGTTCAGCCTCTTGCCTAGCGCCATCAGGGCCGCCATGTCCATCACCTGGTTTTTCCGCATGGCCGCCCCTGCCTGCTGCGTCGCCTTCTTCACCCCATTCACCTCGCCACGCCCCGGAACAAAATCTCTCCCGCCATGCCTGCCATCATGCCGCTGCGGCCGGAGCCTGTTGCACATTCAGAATCGCCACCACCGCATTCACAATGTTCTGGATGTAGGTTGAGTTGACGTTCTTCACTCCCGCCTCGGTAAGTAACTGCGTCACCGTCGGAGTCACGATCGTCAACACGTCAGCCGTCAGCTCACCTCCGCTAGCCGTCGCCACCCCCGCCGCCGCCAGCTTCTGCCGCACGCTGGCAACCGCCGATTGAATCAGCTGCGTCGTGTTCACCACCCCGGCAATCGCCGCCGCATCGGCCGGGAAAATCAGCGACGCCAAGGTCGCCGCCGCCGGAAGGTACCTCTGCACTTCACTCAGCCCCTTCACAAAATCCAGGCCAATCTTATCCAGCACGCTGACAAACTTCTCTTCCACATTTGCTACTGACATTGCGCTTCTCCTGTCGCTCGAACTTCCGCAAACCACCCACGGATCTTGTTTTCGACATAGCCCTCTGAAACCCAGCAGGGCTTATCAACAACCCTTACGGTGAGCGTGTCCGTCCCGTCGTAGTCGCACGTAACCGTCACCCCTTCGTGCGTCAGAGAACCTGCATAACCCTGCGGAACCGCAACCCCCGCGCGGACCAGCCGCTGCTCGCAGGCCGCCAGCTCCGCCGGCGTAAGAGAGATAACGATAGGCTGCCATGCCATGCATTTAATCCTTCGCCATCAGTCCCAACAGCGCCGTCGCCAGCGCGCTCGCCAGCGAAAGCACGCTTCCCGTCCCCACGTGCCCCAGTGAAACCCCCTGCTGCTGCAACACACCCAGCACGGTGCTCACCGCCAGCAGCAATCCCGCCGCGCTTGTCCTCGGATGCCCAACTACCCGTCCCAAAATCTCCGCCATCCTTCTTCCCCTTTTGTATGTGCTCTTGCCTTTCGCATTTGCTCTTGCTCTTGCTCGTTCGACTGCCTACCCCATTGCGCGCCCTAAAGGGTGTCATTCATGCGCGCCCTGAGAGGTGTCATTCCGAGCAACGCTAGGAACCCCATCACCGCTCAAATCTCCCCGTTGCTCCATAGGCTTTTCGGCCTCAAGCCCTCGCCTTGCCCGCCCACTTCTTCGCTGTCGTCCCCCGCACGCGCATGCAAAAAGGCCGCCCCTTCGAGCGGCCCCACTTTATACATGGTTGTGCCGATGCCGACGCTACCAGCTGCTGCCTTCCCCTACGGCTGCAATACCTCAAATACCGCGCCCTTGGGCGTCACCGAATCCGTATTGGCGACGTTGAAGGTAAAGGTTACAGTAAAACCCGAAGCATAGTCTTGACTGGCGGTTGCCGTCGCACCGCTGGCTGCAAGGCTCGTACCTATTATCATCGGATCAACGTTAATGAACTCGCTAGTTGATGACCCCGCCAACGCACAAGCCATCATTACCGACTTGCCGTTGGTGGTGGCCGATGTCGAACTATTCTGCGCTGCCGTTGCCGTGGCTCCGAAGTTCCACACATAGGCCACCGAAGTGCTGCCGGTATGGATGAAGTAGGCCGTCGCCCGAAGGCACCCGCCCGTAGGAATCGCGTTAGCTGGAACAGAGCAGGAGTACACATTAACTGCCGCGCTCGTTCCGGTAATCGCTCCACTTGCCGCCGCTGTGCAGCTTGAAAGGATGTAGTCGCCCGTACTGGTTGGAATCGGTTGCCAGCTTGGAGCCGTTGCCCCGGAGTTGACCGTAAGCACCTGCCCTGCCGTGCCAATGCCCAAGCGGCTCGCCGTGCCTGTGCCGCTGCTGCTGTAAATGATGTCGCCCTGCGTGGTCATCGGATTCGACAACACCGGCCCGTACAGCGGCCCTGCCGTCCACGTTCCCGGCGTGCCCGCCGTCGAGCAAATCCAGTAGATCGGCTGGCCGCTACTGATGTTAGTATTCCACACCACGCGCCCCACGCCATACGTCCCGCTGCTTGGTGCCGCACTGCCCCAGGTCGCCTCAAAGCCGAAGTCGCCAAGCTGTCCAATCTGCCACTGCACAGTCTCCGCGCCTGCCGCTGGACAAGTACTTGCGCCAATACATCCAGGCGCAACCGATGCCACAATGCCCTGTGCGCCCAATCCGGCGCAGACCGTTCCGCTCCCGGTGCCATCAATGCATGTAACCTGGAATGGCACCGTCAGCGCGCCCGTGGCATCGCAGTTCTTGCACAGCAGGTTGTCGTTAAGTTGAAGATTCGATGCCAGCGGATTGAAGCCGGTAAAGTTGGCGGTGCCGGTGCTGGCGTTCGTCGCAATCGTCGCCGTAGTCGAGATATTCAACCCGCCCGCGTCGATGGTCGAGCGTCCGGTGGCCGGGTAAGTCAGCACCCGGATTGGCCCGTTGGTTCCCGGCACAAAGTCCGTGCTGCGATAAAGCACGTCACCTAACTTCCGTGGCTGCGTGTTGGTGGTAGTCGAGCCGATGCTGTCGAACAGTTGCCCCTCAATCGAGGTTCCCCGGAACTGCACCGCACTTTTTCCAAAGCTCCAGTAAGCTGCCTGCCCTAAAAAGGAATCGCCGTACTCCTGCTGCGTCGAACGGTTCTTGTAGATTGAACTGTTGTAGGAATAGCGGTTCGGCCCCAGTAACGTCGCCTGCACATAGCCCTGCGCCGTCGAGATTACCGGATGCCGCGAACTCGTGTTCTGAATATCCAGCATGTTCTTGAAGCCTAGCGATCGGCGTTGAAGAACTGGCATCGTCGTTGAAGTAGTAGCTACCCTCGTCGGCGTTGCCTACGGTCACATCCGGCCAGTTGTGCTCATAGCGAATGTGCTCAGTGTAGAGGCTCCAACCGCTGCATTTTGAGCAGAACAAAATGCCCTTGCCCCATGCCGTGTTGGAGATGGTGCCCAAGGTTGCCGTCAGCGTGCCCAGCGTGCCGCCCAAGCCGCCGCCAATCGTGCCACCGCTCATCGTGGTCGCGTTAGCCAGATTAAAGGTCGGAGCCGTAGTGTACTGCGAGCCTTCGCCAAGCACCGTTGCCTGAGTCAGCACCCCGCCCGATACCACAATCTGCACATAGGCGGAGCGCGAGGCTCGTTCCCGTTGCCGGGACTAAATACGTTCCATTGGTCATGCCCGACCCGGCAGTTGCAATCGAAACCGTTGATACCGCGCCGGTGGTGTAGGGATTGGCCGCGACAAAGCTGTTGAGCAAACTGCTCGGCACGTTGTCCACCGTGAAGTCGTAAAGATGGATTGGATCGCCGTCGGCGGTATTGTTTGCCGCAATGGCGATTACGTAGCCACCCACCGCATCGGCGCGGAAGTGCCGCATGTAAAGATTGGTCGGCCCATACGTGAATACTGCCGCATCGCCGAAGAAAGTGACAAAGCTCAAATGTTCCAGCGTAGTCATCGAATCGGCCTGAGCGATGATGAGGGCGTTCTGCGCCAGCGTGGTAATTGAACTGGCGTAGGTGCTCGCGGTGCCGAAGAAGCGAAGGTATTGCAAGCCGCCTGAAGTCAGCGGCCCCGTCTTGAGCAGATAGCTTCCCACCCCACCCGCACCGTTATAGAAGAAGCGAACACACATATCGTTGTCTTCGCCCTTTAGCATCAGGTTGCCGTAGGAGCTAAGATCAACTTCATGTATCGAGTAGTCGCCGCAGGGGAAATAAATCGTGTTCGACTCCAGCCCTGGATTGGTGGTGGTCGCCGCCACCACTGCGGCCAGAATCCCCGCCCCGCTGTCGCTCACTCCGGTTGGGTCAGCCCCGTAGCCAACGGCGTTAATCATCCCGTTGACCATCTTCGCGCACAGCGTTCCCGATGGATAACTTGCCGGACACGTCGTCCCCGCCGCGACGCTGCCTGACGCATTGACGTTGGTCGCGTTGACTAATCCCGGCGTGGTGCTGCCTATCGCGCCAGGCGCGGCAAGTGAAGAAGTCACATACTGCGTTGTCGCCAACTTCGTCGAGTTGTCGTTGGCTGCCTGCGTCGTAGCTGTCGTGCCGTTTGGCAACGCTCCCATCGTTAGATTGGAAGCCGACAGCGTTACGTTCGACGAGATTGGAAAACCGTTGATCGTGGTGCTGGTTTTTGCCAGCAACGCACCATCGCTCAGGTCCGCGCTTGCCAGCGGCGCTCCATTTACCGTATACGCCGTTGCGTTTATCGGCCCTGGAGCGACCACGCCGATCGCTCCAGGCGAGGCCAGATTCGCACCCGCCGGCTTGTTCAGCAGATCGTTATAATTTCCCGTCGAAGCCACCGTCGCCAGCCCTGCCATCGCCTGGTCCACATAGCCCTTATTCGCCGCTCCACCCGCCGCCGTTGGCGCCGGAACCTGCGGCGAAGGCACAAAGGTTTTTGCGCCCTGGATCGTCTCCGTCCCTGCCAGATGCACCACTCCGGCCAGTTCTGTGTCCAGGTAGTCAACGCTCGCAAACTGCGCTGCTACTGCCTGCGGCACAATCTTCGCCCGGATCGTCGCCACCGTCGTCGTCGCCACCGCCGGAACAACCCACATTTCCTCGCTCGTCGTTCCATCGTCCAGCTTGATCACAACTCTGTAGTAGCTTCCCGAAGGGCTCGCCCCCGTATTCGGAATCAGAGGGATTGCAATTCCGCCGTTGGCGTCCGTCTTCACCGTCATCTGCCCAGCCGCCACCGCCTCTCCCGCACTCGTCGAAAACCCAGTCCAGCGGATCGTGATGTCGCCTTGTGCAGCGCTTCCGTCCGCCCGGTACAGAGTGTCCTGCACCAGCGCCTTCACTGGAGTCGCCTTCGCCCCTGCCGCGCCCAAAAATAGCCCCGCCCACACAAAAATGATAAGCCGCCCCAAAAGGCGGCTTGAACTTCCCATCGCTCTCGTATTCATGCTCTTCTGTCGCCGTCCTTTCGGCTCATTCCCGCTCCGCCCTTGCTTTCCGCGTAGCCCGCAAGAAAGCGCTCCACGCTGCGGACATACACCTCGGCAAAGTCCACCACATACCGCTTCGTCTGGATCAAACGCTTCGCCTGCTCCAGCGAGTATCCCGTCGCGCACAGCACCGCCAGCGCCATCATCGGAGCACGATGTACTCCCGCCGCGCAGTGCACAAACACCTTCGCCAGCGGATCTTCCAACGCCCCCATCGCAAATCGAACTCCGCGCTCGAAGATCTCTCGCGGCTTCGGCTCAAAGTCGTCGTCAACCGGATTCCACAGCACCTTCACTCCGACTCGTTCGCCCAGCGCTGTGTCGTCGAACTCCATCTGCATGTCGATGACGTGCGTCACCCCGGCCCGTGCCACCTCGGCCATTCGCTCTTCCACCCAGATTCCGCCGCCGACCGCGATCCGGTCAGTCACCCACGTCATGTCCATG
This sequence comes from uncultured Acidobacteriota bacterium, assembly GCA_963800195.1. GTDB lineage: Bacteria > Acidobacteriota > Terriglobia > Terriglobales > Acidobacteriaceae > TOLSYN. The sequence goes on along the minus strand of CAWCZZ010000005.1, from coordinate 72,639 downwards.
CCAGCGCTCGCCCCGCTCGATTCCGGCTTACTGCCCGGTGCTCGCCCTTCTACCCTACTCCGCCACCGCAACTTCCTGCGATTCCTCTTGCACGCTCTCCCGCTCGGCTTCGCAATCCGCTTCGTCCAGTCGCTCCAGCACCAGCTTCGCCCACGACTCGCCACCCTGCGCTTCGGCGTCGCCGTCGAACATATGCCTGGCGCCCGTCATCTCCAGCAGCGTCTTCGCGTGCGTACAGCTTCCCTGCTTGGCCAGTTCCACCATCGCTTCCACAATTGCCGGAACCGACCCCTTCACCTTCCGCTTCGCAACCTCGAATGGGTCCAACTCTTGCTCGCTTCCGAGATTCTTCCTGGCCCCGCCCGCCGCCCGCACCTTCGGATGCTTTTCAGCCTCTCGCTTTGGCTTGCGTTTTACCTCACGCTTTGTCCCGAGTGTTGTCCCGCGCTTCGCCTCGCCCTCACCCGCGCCATTCCCGGATGCTTCCGTTTTCTTCGCCTTCACTCCTCTTGTCTGCTTGGACGCTGATCCGTCCTCGCAGGCAGCATCTTTGCCGGCTCCGTTCTTCTTTGCAACTACCACCGCCTTCTTCTTCGATGCCACCGCCGCCCCTCTCCCTCTTCTTATCTTCAGGATATCAACTTCACCCCCTGTTCCCCCTCACCAGAGACACAAACTCTATTTGATTTGATATCAGCTACTTACTTTGTGATTTGAAAATATCTGCTCTTGACAACAAAAATTCTCGTCCTGCGCCCGCAGCCGAAGCGGCGGTATTTGCCGCGTCCCCGACTGCGAAGCCGCGGCCTTTCGGCGATAAGCTGGGAAGCAATGTCCTCCGCACCTGCAACCTTTGCAATGGCTGTTGCTCTTGCCTACTACGCGGTTATACGAAGCGGTCGGGTGCCCCAGCTTCGCGCCGACGTTTTTCGGCGATAAGCTGGGAAGCAACCCTCTCCCCTTCTATAGGTTTTGAAAGTCGCTTAAATTTCCATCGCGACTATAGCCACCCGTCCAACCACGCAGTCCGCAAATGTCTCGCCCTTGCCCAACCGCACCCATCCCAGAGCATGCTTCGGATTCTCGGGACGAAGCGTAAGTTGGTCCCCTTGCATCTCCACATAGCGAACCACAAAGTCGTCGCCGCTCTTTACAACGTATAGATTCGGCTCCATCCGCCGGTAGCAGCGCAGCGAGTTGTAGTGCCGGTCGATCAACAGCGTCGCTCCCGGCGGCAACCTCGGACTCATCGCCGCACCACAATCCTTATCTGCCTTGATCAGCACAAAGCGCTGCCAATGTTGGCGCTGGTTCGCCATCTCCGGACGAAGCCGCCGCAAAAAGCTCTTCTTGAAGTGCAGATACTCAATGACCCTGCCGGCATTGAAATCGCGCCGCAACAAATCCTCGTTCCGCACCATTGGAATCGAATCAAAGCCGGCTTCACCGCCACCTGCCGGTTCTCTCCGTCTGCGCTCCTCCGGCGTCAGGTCGCGAACGTCCAGCCGTAGGACCTCCATGATCCGGTCCATCGCCTCGATGCTCAATCCCCTGCGTCGATTTAGAAAATTGGAAACATGCGCTTGCTGAAAACCGGCCAGCTTTGCCAACTTCGTCCCTGACAACTCACCGGCATCAATGCGCTCACCAACCAGAGCCCGCAGACGATCCTGCAAATCTGAAATCAACATCGCGCTGCCTCGCGGACTATAACTTTTAGAATTGATTAAAAACTTTAGTAACAACTACTAGCAATATCTAGTTGACTTCCCCTTACCCCCTACTCAATGATTCACCCGATAAACCAATTGGCTATCAAACGAGGAGCTAGAGCATGGAGCAAGACAGTAATGCTTCAAGCGAAACCATTTTCGTCGAGTTTCGCCGCAAAGTTCGTGATTCCCAGTTAATTGCCCCGGGGGTCTCGAAACTTCTCCGGGAAATACGCTTTACCGGGCGGCTTAGTGTCGTAGTTCAGAACGGCACAATTCTCAAATCAGGTTACGAAGAAGGTTACTTTACGCGTAAGGACGACCGCAGGCTGACCTGATTCCGGTCTCAGGAAGAAGCAAACAGCAACTCAGTTGACGGCAAATCCATGGTCGTATTCAGGACGCGCTGCTTCAACTTTCATAACAAACAGGTCATCGCAAACTAATCGAGCCCTGTCGTTGGCATTGTCGTGATGCTTGCTGGAGCCCAGCTCCTGCAAGCATCACCCGTTGCCGGCGGCAGGATTTTTTCTTGCAGGGGGGCAGAAAACAATGAAAGCAAAAAACGAACTACCACACTTGCGCCACATGGAACTCAAGTATTGCGAACGTTGTGGCAACATCTGGCTTCGCCGTTCGGGCAGCGCCCTCATCCATTGCGCGCCGTGCGCCAGGGCGGAAGCCTCGCTTCTGCTCGACCGTCCAGTTTCCTTTCTGCAGTGCTGGACCCGGCTTCGGGCGGAGGTGCAGGCATGAACGATGCAAGCATGAACGATCGTCCCGCTAACTCCGCAATGCGCCTCGTCTCCGGCGGACGCAACCGGCAATCCGCGTCCGCCAACTTGAGCGCTTATCGCTCTTACACACGCGCCCTCCTGCGGCGCTACTTCCGCACGGCGGTTGACATCGGACGCTTGCCAAGCATCCTCGGAGGCCTCTGCTTCCGCGCCCGCGTCAGCTCCTACAAACTCAACACCTTTGAGGATGCCGTGATCTTCGTCCATGACATTGAGCGCGTCTTTGAGCGCATCAAGCGTCAATCTCTGGAGATCATCGCCGGCGTTATTCTGCTCGACTACAGCATCCCGGAAGCGGCACTCCGTCTCGGCATTACCGTGCAGCGTGCCGAGCGCCGCTACGCCGCAGCCCTTGACTCCCTCTCCGCAGTCCTCCTTGAGGTCGGTCTCCTTCGGCCTGTCTTTGCCTCCAGCGAAGCCGGGGATGAGCACGATCCCACCCAGCCCGCGGCACTCCTTCCCCCCAGGAAGCCGCCGGTCTCGGTGCGCATCGAAGCTCAACTCCCCAACAGCCGTCAGGCTTCCACCTGCGAAGCAAGATAGCTGAGCACCTGGGAGCGGACCACGATGTCCGCTCCCACCAGCCCCACAATATCTCTGCCTCCTCTAGGCCCTTAGCGCTTGACGCTACCTCTCCCCCATTAGACGCACCTGAACGTACCCGCACTCGATCTAAAAACACCGCGCCGCCCCATCCACTGGCAAAACTGCCAGCCCGCCCGGAGATCGTCTGAGACTTCCCGGGATTGTTTCAGAGTCACTTTAGTGCTTTATGGTACGCGCGTTCGATGAAGCCGTCAGAAGGAAGCCGCTGGCGCGGCAAACGCGGGGCTTATGGGTATTGAATGCGGCGCGGGAGTCGTTCGGGATGTGTCGAACCCTGCCGTTGTGTGTACGTTATCTGGTCTCGGTTTGTGGTTGCTGGACAGTTGCGTGGTGAGTATGATGCCAAGGCAGGGGTGCTGAAGTTCAACAAGGCAAGAGGAAATCACTGACTAAAATTGGAGGTAACGCAATGCGAAGCAGGTCTATTTTTGTCTTGTCATGCATGGTCTTCGCCGCTCTGCTGGTGCAGGCGCAGATCACCATCGGTGTGGATATCTCCACCACCGGGCCGGGAGCTTCGCTGGGCATTCCGGAAAAGAATGCGTTGACCCTGGCGCCTGGCGAGATCGCCGGACTCAAAGTGAAGTACGTGGTGTACGACGACGCCTCCGATCCGACGATGGCAGTGCAGAATGTGAAGCGCCTCATTTTAGAAGACAACATCGACGCGCTGCTTGGGCCGAGCCTCACCGTGACATCGCTGGCCGTGATCGACACGGTTTCACAGCTAAAGACACCGATGTTCTCATTTGGTTCGGCTACTGCAATCGTCGAGCCGATGGATGCGAGGCGGCGATGGGTCTTCAAGATCGGCGGCAACGTCGACCTGTACATCGCGACCATGGTGAGGAACATGGTGAGAAAGGGAGTGAAGACCGTCTCGATTATCGCCACCGACGATCCGTTCGGCGAGAGCAACGCCGATGAACTGAAAAAGCAGGCGGGGCCCAAAGGGATCAAAATCCTGGACGTAGAGAAATTCTCGAAGGGCGATAACGGCGTCACTCCGCAGGTGCTTCGGATCGTAAGTGGGAATCCCGACGCGGTGTACATTGCGGCGGTTGGAACCACCGCAGCGACGCCTAACTTTGCGCTGGTGGAGCGCAACTACAAGGGCAAGATCTACCACACCGGCAGCGTCGCCAATCCGGAATTCCTGCGCCTTGGCGGGAAGGCAATCGAAGGCATCTATGTAACGCAGTCTCCGGTTTTCGTCTATGAACAGTTGCCTGCGGGTTATCCCACCAAGGCCGAAGCGACCAAATTTGGCAATGCTTACGAGCCCAAGTTCGGTCTGCGTTCGCCGTTTGCAGCGCAAGTTTGGGACACCATGAACATTTTGCGGATCGCTATTCCCAAGGCCCTGAAGAGCGGCGCCAAGCCGGGAACGGTGCAATTCCGCGAGGCTCTGCGGAACGCGATCGAGGAGACCAAGGGATACAAGGGAGCGATGGCGGTGTTCAACTTCACGGCGAACGACCACACGGGAGTCGATAAGTTGGGCATGGCTGTGATCCGCGTGCAAAACGGAGGCTGGAAGCTGGAAGACTATGCCGAGTTTAAGTAAGCACTGGCCGAGAAAAATGTGCAGAGGCAGAGTACATAAGCCAGGTCAAAGCCAGCTACCCCACATTTGCCAAAAACGGCAAATATGGGCCACCAAACCTCAGAGCTGAGCTAGAGTTCGATGAGGTCGCCCTCACGTGCGGCGCGGACTTTGGGGCAGTAGTTGGAGGCGGAGGCTACGATGGCGTCGAGGCATTGATCATCGTGGTCGGGATCGTGGTGGAAGAGCACCAGTTCCTTGGCGCCGGTGGCGCGGACGACGTCGGCGGCTTCGTGCCAGTGGCTATGTCCCCAGCCGCGATGCTTGGACTGGTATTGTTCGGGTGAATATTGCGCGTCGTAGATGACGACGTCGGCACCTTCGGCCAGTTTGCGGACATTGCGGTCAAATACGGGATGGCCGGGCTCAGTGTCGGTGGCGTAGACGAAGATTCCGCTGTCGGTTTCAAGGCGGAAGCCGAGGCAGCCCTGGGGATGATTGAGCCACATGGACTGGACGGTGCAATCGTCAAAGGCGACGCGCTCCTCTTCCATGTCATAGAAATTGCAATGGGCGGCCATCTCGGTCATATCGACCGGGAAATAAGGGTCAACCATCTGCTCCTCGATGGCGCGCTGCAGGCCGCGGGTTCGGCTGGAGGAGTGGAAGAAGAAATAGTTGTCGGGATTCTCATACAAGGGCTGAAAGAACGGGATGCCCTGGATGTGATCCCAGTGAAAATGGGAGAGAAAGACGTGGGCGTAGATGGGAGTGTAGGCGTACTCGGCCATGAGACTCTTGCCCAGATTGCGAAATCCGGTACCGCAATCGAAGATAAAGATGCGGTCTTTAATGCGCACTTCGACGCATGGGGTGTTTCCGCCATACCGCATGTTCTCCACCTGCGGTGTAGGGGTTGAGCCACGAACTCCCCAGAATCTGATCTGCATGCGTCCCTTCCGGACTGGTTCAAGGGCAAAGTTGCACAAAACAGGCGGGGTAAAGCGGAACCGCGACTGCAGTGTGACCGATGAAGGAGAACGAGAACAGTATATGCCAGTACCGAGCGTGGGCCAAACGATAGTGATGGCCAAAACGGCGGTACCGGCAAGATCATCCTGACACAGATTTCCGTGGAGGGAAGAGATAAGTGCTTTTTAAAGCGCTTAAGGCGAACAAGTGACTTGACACTTTCGGGTTGAATCGTAAGCTGGATATCGTAAGCTGGAGAACGAGGAACTGACGCCATGGGCGATGGGACGGCACCAGAGAAGCGGGCGATCCGGCGGTTTGCACTCCAACTCCCGGTGATCGTGAACGCGGTATCAGAATCCGGCGAGGTGTTGCAGAAGGCGGCGGAGACCCGCGACGTAAGCTCGAATGGGATATGTTTTTATTGCGATGCGGCGATGGTCGCTGATTCGGAGATTGAGTTCACGGTGATGCTCCCGGTCGAGGTAACGATGTCAGAGCCGCTGAGGGTGCAGTGCCACGGCAAGGTGGTGCGGGTGGAGCCGGACCAGGGCGACGGCAAATTCGCCATTGCGGCGGCGATTGACAGCTACGATTTTGTGGCCGACGACGATAAGCAGAAATTTATTGGCGCCGATGACGCGCCGTCTACTCTGTGATTCAATAGCTCATCGTGAAAAAGCCTCTGTTGCTTCTCGGCGTTGCACTGGCGGTTGCTCCCGCGGCGTACGCGCAGCACGTAATTGGCGAGGTCTTTTCGGGCGAGGCCAGCGTGCGCGGCTCAGTGCTGCTCGCAAGCGGCGGCACCCACGTACTGAGCGGCTCGGAGGTTGCAGCCGGGGATGGAACAGCGCTGCTGAAGCTGGAACGCGGCGGTGAAGTACGCATTTGCGCGAAGACAAGTTTGTCATTGAGCTCGGACGCGACGGGCAAATCACTGGTGCTGGGATTGAGCACGGGCGCAATGGAGGTGGATTACACGCTGCACACCTCGGTCGATGCGCTGATTACACCGGACTTCCGGATGCGACTGATCAGCCCGGGGACATTCCACTTTGCGATCTCGGTGAGCGGCTCCGGCGATACCTGCCTGCGCACGCTGCCGGGTAACGATGCAGCAGTATTTGTGGCCGAGATGATGGGCAGCGACTCCTATCAGCTCTCACCGGGAAAAAATGTTATGTTCCGCAAGGGAAAGATCTCCGGGGCAGAGGAGGCGCCGGAGGTTTGCGGCTGCCCGGCTCCGAAGCCGGGAATGATATTGCCCGCTGCGGTTCCAGTCACGGTTCCAGAGAGGGCGGAAGAGCCGGTTGCGGCGAAGGATGCCGGCGAAACACATCTGGAGGTGGGAAGTACTTTTGTTTTCCAGGGAAACCAGATGGTACAGGATTACTATGGATCGGTTTCCAAGCTCTCGCTTTCAACCGACAACTCGAAGATGGTGATGGCCCTGCTTCCCCAGGTGAGCGGGCCGAGGGAGGAACAGCAGGCAGCCAAAAAGAAGGAAGGAAAGCTGCGGCGCTTCGGCAAGTTTCTGGGCGGATTGTTCAAGGATTGAGGGGGTGGCGCCGATGACTATGAAAAGTCTGCTGCAATTTTTAGGTTTAGGCGTGGTAAACTCCAATGTGCCAATGTTTTAACCTTCGTTTGCGAGGCCCGGCGACGGGAGTGCAAAAATCCGCTTACACGGAGTGACAAAGAGATGACGAAAGCCGATCTGATCGAAGAAGTCTCGCGACTGGCCGAGTTAACCCGCAAGGATAGTGAAGTCATTGTGGAGACCATATTCGACAGCGTGGTGCGTGCCCTGCGCACGGGGGACAAGATCGAAATTCGAGGCTTTGGCAGCTTCCGCACACGGCAGCGCAAACCACGAGTGGGGCGCAATCCGAAAACCGGCGATCGTGTCGAAGTTCCTCCCAAGAAGATTCCCTTCTTTAAGCCCAGCAAAGAGCTGAAGGACATGGTGAACCACGACGGCGAACAGCTGAGGGCCTCAGCCGCAGAAGCTGGTTCCACCGAGAGACATGCGAGCGAGCCGGAGCTCTAGGCCGGGTTGCACATTCGCTTGATATCTCCCGCATTTGCCTGACAACGGGGCAGATGTGGGGTATTTGTTTTTCGGGTCTGCTGGCGGCGTCGGCCGCAGGCGCTGGCGGGTAACGCTGCGCTGCCAACCGCAGGCGCAGGGTTGAAAGTGGCTGCTGATGGCCGCATAATCAAAGCGTGGCGACGCCAGTTTGTATTCGACGCCAATCTGTATTCCAAGTGAATCTGCCAAACTCCATCACGCTTGCACGGATTTGTTGTGTGCCTCTATTTCTCTGGATTCTCTCCGGAAGTGGCTGGCATGGGATGCATGGACGGCAGGAGCTGCTGGCGGCAGCGGTGTTTCTGCTGGCTTCGCTGACCGACGGATTGGATGGCTACTTGGCGCGGCGGATGCATCAGGTAACCACGTTGGGAATGCTGCTCTCACCGCTGGCCGATAAGCTGCTGGTGACGACGGCCTACATCGCACTGGTGCAGCTTGCTCCAACGCTGGTACCGGCGTGGATCGCGGTGCTGATCGTAGGACGGGAATTCCTGGTGACCGGGCTTCGCTCGGTGGCAGTGCAGGAAGGCATGAAGCTGGACGTGCGCGACATCGGCAAGGTCAAGACAGCATTACAAATTGTTTCCGTGTTGAGCGTGCTGATGGCGCATGGCTGGAAGCAGTGGCCGGTGGGCGGCGTGGTGCTGCCGGGCGAGGCAATCGCGACCGGCGCGATCTGGCTGATGCTGGTGGTATCGCTGCTCTCGGCGTTCGTCTATCTGCGGTCTTTCTGGGTTACAGCATTGGCGCAGAGCAGGCAGCGGCGGGCGCCCATTCCGTTTGTGATTCCGCGGCCGGGTGATAAAGACGCGCGCGCGTAACACAGTACATAAATAACAGGCCAGGTTGCGTAATCGACTATGAACGAGCTGCATGCAGAGTACTCCGCTGAAGAACGGCGCTGGCTGCTGAGGCTGGCCCATCAAAGCATTCGCGAAGCGGTCGGGCAGAGTCGCTCGACTGAGCAGTCCCCACATTCGCCCAACGGCCACCCGTCGGGTAACGCTGCGCTGCCGGCCGCAGGCGCGACGGCGTTCTCTAATTTCTCCGATCATCTGAAAGAGAGGCGCGGTGCGTTTGTGACGCTGCATGAGAACCGGGCTCTGCGCGGATGCATTGGAATGGTGATAGCCGTGGGGCCGCTGGATGAGACGGTGCGCGCGATGGCTCGTGCGGCTGCTTTGGAAGACACGCGCTTTCCGCCGGTGACGGAGGCGGAGCTGGAGAGTTTGCAGCTTGAGATCAGCGTGTTGTCTCCGATGTTTGAGATTGCTCCCGAAGATGTGGTGGTGGGACGGCACGGACTGATGGTGAGCTACGGCGATCGGCGCGGATTATTGCTGCCCCAGGTAGCACCGGAGTGGGGCTGGGATCGGGAGACTTTTCTGGCGCAAACGTGCCGCAAGGCGGGGCTGGTGCTGGATCAATGGAAGCATGGGGCAAAGCTGGAGGCGTTCACGGCAGAGGTGTTCGGAGAGACGGAGCCGGGAGAGAGTTTGAAGGGGTGAGGGTTTCGAGTTCAAGGTTTCAGAGTTTCAAGGTTTCAAGGTTAAAGGCAAGAGCAAGGGCAACTTGGAAGGCGATGTTCCCGCCATTCGCCCAACGACGGGGCGGATGTGGGCCGCCATTCGCCCAACGACGGGGCGGATGTGGGCCGCCCTTCGTCCTTTGATATTTCCACATTCATTATCTCCACATTCATGTCCTCGCAGTTGTTATGTCCATTCCTCTTGCTGTTGCCAATTGCAGCAGCCGTCTAGGCGGTGCGCGGGCGATTGCCGAGGAAATAGAAGATCACTCCGAGAAGGACGATGACGACTCCGACAATGAGGGCGTTGATGGAGCCGATTCGTTCGGCGTGATTACGGGCGCAGGCAATCACGATGAGGATGGCGGGAGGGGCGGCTAACAGAACGAGTCCGGCGCGGCCTCCGGCGACACGGAAGGGACGCGGGAGATGCGGTTCGCGGATGCGCAGTGCGATGAGCGCGGCAAATTCAAGAAGAATGCTGAGGCCGGTGAGCAGGACATCAAGCATTACAGTTCTCTCGAAGCCCAGGCCCATGGCGAGAGCCCAGAAAAATGAACAGACGAGGATGGCGACCCAGGGGGCGCCGCGGCGATTTTCTTTGGCGAATGATTTGGGCAGGAAACCATCGCGAGCCATGGCGTAAGGCAGACGCGAGAGGGAGAGAACGAGTGCGTTGAAGGTGGCGAAGGCGGCCAGAACGCCTGCCGCGGTCATGCATAGGGCGAGGCGCTGACCACCGAGGCTACCTGCGATGGTTACCCAGGAGCCGGTTTCCCAGGCGGATAACGGAAGGCCCGCGTGGGCGACGGCGAGGATGGGCGCGATGTAGGTGATGACGACAAGCACAACGGAGACAAGCATGGCGCGGCTGTAAGTGCGGCGAGCGTTCTTGACGTCTCCGGCGATGGTGGAAGCGTTGTCCCAGCCCATGTAATTCCACATGGCGATGAGCAGGCCGCCCATCAAATCGGTTTTGGTGAGAGCCGGCGGCGCGAGTGTGGGATGCGGGAGCGCGAGACCATACCAGATGAGAAACGCAAAGGGCGCGAGAAGAAGCACGACAAAGACGACAGTTCCCTGCCCTACGAAATTGGTTCCGAAGAGATTCATGAGGACGCAGACGGCGATCATCAGAACTCCGACGACGAGCGGGATGCGACCCTGGCCGAGCGCAGGCACGAGATGCGCGAGATAGGCAGCGAAGAGAATAGGGTAGATGGCCATATCAAAAATGCTGCCGGTGAAGGTGAGCCAGGATTCCTGAAAGCCCCAGAATGGGCCGAGGGCGCGGCGTACCCAGATGTAGAAGCCTCCGGTTTGGGGAAGCGCGGAGGCTAGTTCGCTGACCATGAGCGTCGTGGGCACAGCCCAGAGGATGGGCGTGATGCAGAGGATGAGGATGGCGCCGCTGTAACCGTTGTCAGCGACGATCTGCTCAAGCCCGAAAGGACCGCCGGCGACCATGGCATATGTGGCCGCGACGAGAGCGAGCAGTCCTATCTTGCGGAGACTCTTCAATTTTTAAGTTCCGGGTTTCAAAGTTTCAAGGTTTCAAAGTTGAAAGCAGGAGCAAGAGCGAAGTGCTCCGCGTGTTCGACGGCCTACCTGATGTTCCCTCCTACCGAGCAGCCGTCTGGACGGTCTTGGAGTCCGGGCAGGAGTGAGGATGGAGAAGAAGGAGCCGGTGCAGGCGCGAAACAAGAGTGCAAGGCGCGGGGTTATCGGCGGTGGCTGCTGGCGCGACACTGGCAATCAGCTGGTCTTCACCGATCACGACATCGCCAAGCTGCATTTCAGCGAAGCTGCGAGTGATGATGGCGGTGGAGGAGCCGGGAGTTGCGTTGAGCACCAGCATCTCTCCCAGCACGCGTTGCGGAATGTGGGCATCGGCGCTGGCTTTGACGTGCGCGGGATTGACGACGGAAGCATCGGCCTCGGCACCGTTGGGCAGGGCCATGGTGGCGCGGTCAATCTTGTTGAGATCGCCGGCGGTGTATCCACGCAGGACGTAGAGATAGTCTCCGGGCTTGGCCCCCTTGTTGCTGCCGAAGTCGGTATAGACGACGAGGCCGGTACCGAGAAGATCGACGAAGTCCTTGGCGCCGAGGATGTGGCCCTTGGGGGCGGTGGAGAGCTCGCGGAAGGAATCGACGGGGCCATCCACGGTGCGGACAGTCGAGAGTAGGCCTTTGCTTGAAGGGCACCACGATATCGCCACGCAGGGCGGCGTCACAAGCGAAATCGAAGCTGGCAATGGCGGCGCCACTGGCTATCGAATGGACCGTGACCCAACCGATATCCTGATAGAGCGCACCGAGTTTAGCGAGTTTGCTGCGCTGCTCGGGAGAGGATGTTTCGCGGTTGGGATCATCGATCTGGCGCAGGACGGTGTAACGCTCCCCGGCGACCAGGCCCGGGCCTCCGAGAAAGAGCTGCGCGTGCCCCGGAATCGTGTTCTCGTGCGGACTCTCCTTGGAGCCAAGGATATAGTTGGTGCGGGGAATGCTTACGGTGGTGACAAAGCCAGCACAGTACTGCTGGCTATAGCTGGGACCATTGGCCGGCGCTGAGCCGGAGGGAATGTTGGGCTTGAGGCCTGACTGCGCCAAGCAGGGTTCCGGACAGCAGGGCGATTGCTACGATCAGAGGTTTCATTCCGTGCTCTCATTTCAGCCGCTGAGCGGCGCTTGCCCAAAAAAAGCGTGCACGATTATGAATCGGAAGCTAACAAAGCGGGAAGCGATGGTCAAGTAACTATGGACGTACCCCAGACGCACTCCGGGACAACGCACCCCAGGACGCACGATACAAGCACTCATGGACGCAAACATAGAGGTAAGCAGTGGACCGTGCACGTAAAGCGTGCGTAAACCGGTGACTGAAAGGGCACTTCCGCAACTTTCTTGATAATTATGAACTAAAAATGCATTCAGGCATTGCAACCGGGCGATTGCATCATTACCATTTGCCCAGAAATGACTGTTCCAGAAATGAACTACGCCGCACGCTCCCTACGCCTCCGTATTCCACGGATATGCGTTGCAATTACGAGTACCGACGCCGCCGAGATGATGGAAAAGGCGGAGACGGTATTGCGCGAAAACACGCTGATTGAGCTTCGGCTCGACCACCTGAAAGCTCCACTGGCGGGGATACCGCGGTTGCGGCGGCTGATGGAGTTGAGGCCCGATGCGATCGTCATCGCCACCTGCCGACGTACCGTGTCTGGAGGCAAGTTCCAAGGGCCGCTGGAGACCGAGTTGGAAGTGCTGCGCAAGGCGGCCGATGCCGGCTGCCCCGCTCTGGACGTGGCGATTGAGAGCGCCGAGGCGATGAGCGGAGCGGATTGGGAAGAGCTTCGCGCTCGCGCCGCGATCGTGCTCTCAAGCCACGACTTTGAAAGCTGCAGCAAACTGGAAGAGAGCTTTGCGCGGATGCGCGCCTTTACCGCAGACTTTTACAAGGTGATCGGCACGGCCACATGCCTGCATGACAATGTGTTGCTCACCCGCTTTTTGGAGCGGCATAGCTCCGAGTACACGATGGTGGGCGCCTGCATGGGCGAGCAAGGGATGCTGAGCCGGGTGCTGTGCATTCGCGCCGGGGGATCGTTCACCTTCGGCTCGACCGGGCAGGGGCAGGAGACGGCTCCGGGGCAGCCGACGTATCGTGAATTGCGGGACTTCTACCGCATCGAGCAGATTGAGTCGGTGACCAAGGTGTACGGGGTTGCAGGCGATCCGGTCTCGCACTCGATGTCGCCGTGGGTAATGAACGCGGCCTTCCGCAGGGAGAACGTAAACGCCGTTTACCTGCCGCTGCATGCCAAGACCATTGACGACCTGCTTTCCACGGTCAAAGACCTGCCGCTGGATGGGCTGAGCGTGACCATGCCCTACAAGCAGGCAGTGGTGGAGCACCTGGACAACAGCGACGTGCTGACCCAGAAGACCGGAGCCTGCAACACGATTGTTCGCGGCAAGGACGGAAGACTGTTCGGATTCAACACGGACGTTTACGGCATTATTGCGGCGATTGAGGCGCGGATTCCGCTGCAGGGGGCGCAAGTGCTGGTGCTGGGCGCAGGCGGACTGGCACGCGCCGCAGTCTTTGGACTGACGGGAAAAGGGCGCGGTGGTCTCGATTCTGAATCGAACTCCGGCGACGGCACAGGCGCTGGCCAAGGATTCCGGCGCGAAGGTGGTGAAGCGCAGCGATCTGCCGAAGCTGAATTTCGACATGATCTTCAACGCGACGCCGGTGGGGATGGGAAGCAATCGAGAGACGCCGCTGGAAGAAAATGAATTGAACGCGCCCTGGATCTTCGACTCGGTGTACAACCCGATTGAAACGCCGCTGATCAAGTTGGCTCAGTCCAAAGGCTGCGGCACAATCAGCGGAGCGGAGATGTTTGTGCACCAGGCGGCACGACAGTTCGAAATCTGGACTGGAAAACCGGCGCCAATCGACAACATCCGGCAGGTTCTGCTGCGCCAGCTGGGAGCGATTGGGGTGGAGAGCCCGACGCCGATTCCGACGGTGGTTATGCCGAAGGCAAGGGCGCTGGCGGCCAGCACGATCAGCGCTGCTGCCGAGCCGGAAGCAGAGAGCGCAGCCAAGGCGGATCAAGGCGTGGCTGGCGCGGCCAAGGCAGAGAACGCCGGTAAAGCGGAAAAGACATTGTCCAAGGCGGCCGGCGCGAAGGTCGCCGTGGCGAAGACTGCGGTGGAGGCAAAAGTGGCCCCGCCGGTCAAGGCGCAAGCTCCGCCCGCAAAGGCTGCTCCGGTGAAAGCAGCGGTGAAAGCTGCAGCAGTGAAGGCTGAGTCGGCAAAGGCCAAGGTCGCAGCCAAAGCTCCTTCCAAGGTTGCGGCCAAAGCTGCGAGCAAGCCAACGGCGAAGCCTGTGGCGAAGAAAACTACCGCAAAGGCAGTGGAGAAGAAAAAGGCTAAGAAGCGGTGAACTGAAGCGGGATTCACGGTTTCAAAGTTGTTGAAAGGCAGGAATGGAGGTGATCATTTCTGCCCTTTGTTTTGTTTCGCAGCCAAGCCGGCGCGATTTGTCACCCACATTCGCCCAGCAACAGCGGGGTGGATGTGGTTCGGCTGGGGAGATTCGAGGGCTATGCGCATCGGGGATATTTAGGGACGGGTACTTAGAATCTTTGGAAAAATTGTCCTTAGGAAGCTTTACGACTCTTAATCTCGGAGAAGGAGACGACACGATTGCGGCCCCTGCCTTTGGCTTCGTAGAGAGCAGCATCGGAGGCTTCAAGCAGATCAGATTTGGTGGGGGCATCCTCGGGAAAGAGCGCGATGCCGATGCTAATGGTGACGTGCTCGGCTCTCTGAGCAGGGCTGCTGCCGATTACGAAATTAGCCTGTGCGACAGAGGAGAGCAGGCGCTGGGCCACCAGTTGGGCGCCCTGGAGAGTGGTTTCGGGAAGCAGCAGGATGAACTCCTCGCCGCCGTAGCGGGCGGCGGTATCAATCTCGCGCAGGTCGCGGGTGAGAATGGCGGCAACGTCACGCAGGACGAGGTCGCCGACGGGGTGGCCATGGGTGTCATTGAGGCGCTTGAAGTGATCAATGTCGATCATGAGAACGGCCAGAGGAGTTTCGCGGCGCTCGGCGCGCGCCATCTCGAGGACGAGTTGCTGCTCGAAGAAGCCCCGGCTCTTGAGTCCGGTGAGGAAGTCGGTGAAGGCGAAGCGCAGCAGCGTGTCATTGGAGTAGTCGCGGGCCAACATGCTCTCGGCGATGAGGGAGAGCATCCAGAGGAGCTGCGCATCTTCACGGGAGAAGCTATCGGCGCGCTCGCCGAAGAGCTGCATTGAGCCCATGACCCGGTTGCGCACGAAGAGAGGCACGACGAGCAAACTGGGGGCATCCACGGAATGCAGCAACTCCAACTGGCCATGGCGGGTGAGGAGCATGGGCCGCGCCAGTTTAGCCGCCCAATAGTTGAGCACGTTGGCACGCGCCAGTATCCCCTCATCGGCTTCAGGCATATTGCGGGTAACGCGGGCGTGCATCCTATCACTATCCTCATCCCAGAAGTAGACAGCGCCGCGCGGGAAACTGACGATCTCGGCGGCCATATCGCAGATCAGATTGAGGGTAGATGAGAGCTCCATCTCAAGGCCGGCCAACATGCTCATGCGGAGCAGAACGTTGACCTCGCGGGCGCGGCGTACGACGGTTTCCTCGTTGAGCTCCGAGAAGACCTCGACGGCATAGCGCTCCAGCGGCCCGAATTCAGGAGACAGCGATGGATACGGCATGAGGCCCTTGGCGAAGACCGAAATTACCACGTTACTACTTGGATGCTTCCGGCACATGAATTGCTGCCTTAGGATTTGACAATCAGCAGCTCTGGCGCCTCCGTTTAATGGCGATTTTCGACTTTTGATTGCTAATTGCGGCGTTTCGGCTTAGGATTAAGAAGGTTAGAATCACCTTAGATTAGCTGTAATCTGCAGGCTACAGCTTGGGTTGGACTCCAGAAAGCAGATTCCTCGATGAACTCGCATTCGGAAGATCACGAGGAACGCGCTGAGACGAAAGAGAACGCTGGATCCAAGCTCCACGGCAGCCGAGCAGCAGCGAAGCAGGATCATATGATTCACCTCCACCAAGGGCAGTATTCCATAAGTTTCCAACCCAGTTAAAAGCTAGTCCTGTCTCCCGGAGTACCTATGCCGGGCATCAATGGAGAGCTGACGATGGCGTGGTACGCATACTGCATCAGCGAACAGGCGAACTTTCAGCAAGGGCGTGTTCGCCGCCCGTTTCTTATCGAATCTCTTAAAGGCGTAAATGCAACCCCAGTGCGGGGATTTCCCTGCGGCGAGTTTGTGGTGATCGTGAGCGAAATTGAACACGGACAGCCACTGACTCAACAAGCAGCCATGCAACATGCAAGAATCGTAAGCGAATGCTTTAAGGTGGCAACACTGCTGCCCTTCAAGTTCGGTACGGTGTTTGAATCCGACGAAGCATTGCGGCAGGCGATACGAAATAATAAGAAAATCTTTGCGGACTGCATCGCTAAATTGCGCGGCAAAAGCGAGATGCACATTAAACTCACGGTGCACGAGGGAGCCACAATTGCCGAGGTACTGCCGCTGCTGCCACATAAGGCGGGCGGCGAATACCTGACGAAACTGCGGGAGCAGGCGAGCCGCGATCGGGAGCGGACGTCACGTGCGCGGGCGCTTACCGTGCAGGTGAGCAAGCTGCTGAGTCCACTGCAGGAGGAGGTCTCCTGCAAGAAGATGGATAGCGGAATTGTGCTGGACATTGCGCATCTGATCGACTCCGACGGCGTGGAGAAATACCAGAACCGGTATTCGAGTGCGCTGCGCCAGTTCAAAAATGTGGAGATCTCGCTCTCCGGACCGTGGCCGCCGTATCACTTTATGCCAGGGCCGGGCAAGGTTCGCACAGTGGTGAACAACTAGGCAGTTCGGAATGCGAGAGAGGGAGCTGGCAAGCGCCAGCTCCTTTTCTATTTGGCGCGAGAGGATATGAAGCGACTCTTTTAAATGAGTTCTGGAGCTTCTTTTTTGCCGAAACTTTCCTTGCGGACGAAAGAGGTCAGGCATCCGAGGAAAGCGACAAACGAAGCGACAAAAAAGCTGGCGCGAATGCCTTCGAAAAGTGCGATGGGAGTGTGGCGCGTGAGAAAACTGGTAAAGACAGCGCCGGCGATTCCGATACCCAGGATCATGCCGGCGTAGCGAGCCGTGGCCAGAACACCCGCCGCCGTACCCTGGCGATGACCGGGAGCCGCACCCATCATGGCGCTGCTGTTGGGGGCGATGAAGATTCCGGTACCGAGACCGGCTATGCCCAGGGCCGTGGCGACACGAATCATGGATGACTCGGGACCAACGATTGCGAGCAGGAAGAGCCCCACCCCGAGGATGGCCATTCCGACGCCAGAGGGGGTTTTGGTCCCGATGCGATCGGAGAGGGCGCCGCTGATAGGAGCGCAAATGGTCATGATGGCGGGCTGGATGGTCAGCCACATGCCAGCCTGGCCGGGACTCATGCCGCGGCCCTGAATTAGGTAGAAGGGCATGAGAAAGAGGATGGTATAGACGGCAATGTAGTTCAGCACCGCGCTAGTGACGCTCATGGAAAACTGCGTCCTGCGGAAGAGGCTGAGGTCGAGCAGGGGATGGGTTCTACGGCGTTCGAGCAAAATGAAGACGAGCAGGAGCAAAGCGGCTCCCCCCATGAGGGCGAGGATGGGAGGCGATGTCCAACCGCGGTCATAGCCTTGATTGAGGCCCCAGAGCAGCGCCACGAAAACAGCCATAAACAATATGGCTCCGGCAAAATCGAATGGCTCATCGCGGCCCTTGCCATGATCGGCGGGAATGAACTTGAGGCACATGAGCGCAGCCACCAGACCGACGGGCACATTGATATAAAAAACGGCGCGCCAACTGAAATGGTCAGTCAACCAGCCACCAAACAATGGGCCCATCAGAGATCCGAGATAGACCATGATGACCTGCAGACCGATTGCCCGGCCACGCTCGGAGGCCGGAAAGTTGGCGGTCAAAATGGCGGGAGAGCAGGCAAACAATACTGCTGCGCCCAAGGCTTGAACGGCGCGTGCGGCAATCAGGGGAGCGACACCCCAGGCCAGTCCGCAAGCGGCCGAGGCCAGTGTGAAGACGGCGAAGCCAACGATATAGATACGCTTGTGACCGCGCATATCGCCGATCCTGCCAAAGGGCAAAAGCAATCCGCAGACTACTAGAAGATATATGGTGATGACCCACTCGATGTTGGCCACAGTAGAGCCGAAATCGTGACGCAAGGTGGGCAAAATGATATTGACGACGCTGTTGTCGAGGCTTCCCATCAAGCTGCCGATGCCGACAGCCAGGAGCACCCACCATTTGGGGTGCACGTCGGAGAGAAATTTGCGAGGAATCATCTTTCGGTCAAGCCGATCCTTGTCCATTTGTTGAAAACGGGAGTTTGCGCTGAATTGATTGTAGTCTCTTTTTGCTTTTAGCTGCCGCGGGCGATTGCCGGTTCACACCAGCGCCGGAGGCATTTTTCTTCGCGCATTAAAGCCTCGAAGTTCTGCAGGGTGGTTTGCACTCGTTGCAGCAGAGGAGAGGTCTCGCCTTTGCGCCAGACGGCAATCAATTCAACCTCAGGCACCGGCGGCATAAGACAACGATAGACGACACCGCGCACTCGAACATTCTCGCGGAAGGCGGACGGGACGAGGGCTACTCCGAGGCCGCCTGCGACGAGTCCGAGGCTGGTCTGAAGGAAGCGCGTGGTGAGGATATTGGCGGGTGCAAAGCCGTTGCGGCGACATGCTGCCACGACCGCGTCGTAGTATCCCGAGAGGCGATGCTTGGGCGGAGCGATGAAGGTCTCATTCTCGAGCAGCTTGAGATGTACACGCTGCTTCATGGCGACCACGTGGTGTTCAGGAAGCGCGAGGACGAGCTTTTCGCGCGAGATCACAGTGGTCTCAAGCGCGGGATTGTCCAGCGAGGCGTGCATGAGGCCGAAGTCGAGAGTGCCGTGCTCGATAGGCTCCCATTGCTCCCACGGTTCGAGTTCCTTCAGCTCGAGCTTGGCCTTGGGCACGTTGGCGCGGAACCAGCGCACGAGCGAGGGAAGGGCGCTGTAAACCGTCGAGCTTACGAAGCCGATGGAGACGCTACCGCTTTCGCCACGACCGACGCTGAGCGCATCGGAGGCAGCGCGCACGGCTTGCTCAACGGACAATGTGGCGCGAACGCGAAAGGCTTCGCCCGCCGGAGTGAGATAAACGCGACGATTGGAGCGCTCAAACAGCTTGGTGCCAACTTCTTCTTCGAGCAGACGGATCTGCTGGCTGAGGGCAGGTTGAGCCACGTGAAGCTGCTGCGCCGCGCGGGTAAAATGCAACTCCTGTGCGGCCGCAAGAAAGTAGCGCAGTTGACGAGGTTCCATGAAAATCCCTCAGGCCTCTCTGGGATTGAGCTTGCCCACTATATGAAAAACTTATCAATTGGTCAAACCAAAGCCATTTAACCACTAACTACAGAACAAGACAAGTGTCTTGATGTACGGAACAGTCTCGTACTACGGAACATATCGCAATCTGAATGGATGACGAGGGACTTGGTAATACGGAACAACGATCGAATCAGGTCGCGCCGGGAAATCGAGGATTTGCCAAGTCCAGCGCTGGCCAAGGCTGTTCTCATGCTACGGCGCGCAACCGAAACAGCGATGCACGCTGTCAGAGATCACGTTTGCTGGATGATACACAGCGAACGGTGAGCAGCGCTGAGTTGCGTTGAGTTCGGCAAGCCCGCTATGCGTGGGGATCCGAAAGCAGATGGACCTTGATCTCTTCGCCGGCGGCAAACGATGTGCGGTCAGCCGGAAGAATCGCCAGAGCGTTGGTTTGCAGCATGGTTTGCAAGATTCCGGTGTCCTGATTGCCGGCGCTCCAAGCCAGATACTTGCCGTCGGAGTGGACTAATCTGACTCGCGATAAGAATGTCCTGCCCGGCTTTTTGTGCAGCTCCTCCTGCAGAACGGCCGTTACGAACGGCTTGACGACGTGCTGGTGACCCATCATCTTGAGGAGCGCAGGCCGCACCAGTTCTTCAAAGGTCACGATGGCAGAGACGGGATTGCCGGGCAGCGAAAAGACCGGCTTGCCAAGGTAGGAACCGAAGGCTGCCGATTTTCCTGGCTTGATGTTCACCTTCCAGAGCAACTGCTTGACCCCGAGCTCGGCAAGAATCTCTCGAACGAAATCGCGATCTCCTACCGATACGCCGGCAGCCGTAATTAGTGCATCCGCCTGGAGTCCTTCGGCAAGCTTCTGGCGCAGATGCTCGGGCTCGTCGCGAGCAATGCCGATCATCTTGTAAGCGGCTCCTGCTTCCAGCACGGCTGCTGCCAGGCCTGGTGAGTTGCTGTTGTAGAGCCTGCCTTCCGGGAGCGGCTGGCCAAGCTCCACGAGTTCATCGCCGGTGGCGAGAATCGCAACAAGCGGCTTGCGATAAACGCGAAGGGAGCTCCGGCCGAGCGAGGCGAGAATGCTGATCTCCGGTATACGAATCGGAGTGCCAACAGCCAGAACGGTGTCACCGAGCTTGATGTCTTCTCCGGCGCGGCGGACATGCTGGCCGGGGAGGGGCGCAATCTCAATCCTGACCGCCTGATCGGACTCCGTCGCATCTTCGAAAGGCACAATCGCGTCGCAGCCCGGAGGAACCGGCGCGCCGGTCATAATCTTGATCGCACTCCCAGGGGAGATTGTGGCAGTTGCGACTCCGCCAGCGGGGATATAACCCGTGATGGGGAGCGATGCGAATCGAGTAGAATCCGCGACACGAACCGCGTAGCCATCCATGGCGGAGTTGTCAAAAGAGGGCAGATTATACGGGGCGGTGATGGTTTCCGCAGCCACTCGCCCCAGCGAGTCGAGCAGTTCCATCTGCTCAGTTTCCATGGGGGCGACATTGCTCAGGATAATATCGCGTGCTTCTTCAAAACTCGTCATTGGTTCCTTTTGTCTTTCCATTCTAACAAGCGCGACCTCTCTTCGGGCGACGCGTCGGCTCCGGCCAGTTCGGCCTCCGCCAGCAGTTCCTGCGGCGTATTCACGTTGACCAAAGCGCGAGTGAAGCGCGGGCCGATGAATGAATGCTGGTGATTGAACAACTCAGCGAGGCGCACATCGGCAGGCCCACGGACGAGCAGCGAGCGCTCGAGAACGGTAAGCGATTGCGGCTCGTACAGCGCCAGGGTGGGACAGGGGTGATCGTCAGGCTGACGCGGCAGGATGGCCCACGCGCCCGGCCTGCGCTGGCTAATTAGCCAGCTGATGTCTTCGGCAGTGAGCCAGGGATGATCGCAGGCGGCCAGAATCCAGGCAGCACGTGGCATCCAGCGGTGCGCGGCGAGCAGCCCGGCAATCGGGCCACCGACTTGTGGCACATCAGGCAAGCGCGGCAGGCATTGCAACGGCTCGGGAACAGGTCCCGCGCCGAGAATAACGACGTTTGGATTCAGCGATGGCACGCCGCCGGGGTTGGCTGTCCCCCGCCCCTTAAGCGCTTCACTGAGGGCGTGTGCAGCGATCTCGGAGAGCGTACTGCCGGCAAAGCTCACGAGCTGTTTGGGTGTTCCCATGCGCGAGCTCTTGCCACCAACCAGCAAGCCGGCAAAGAGCGGACGCGCGGACCACGCCTCAGGGAGCCAATGCTCGACGAAGTCCAAAAAGATTTTCAGGCGATCGCTGTCCCATGGAAGAATCTGCTGAACGGCGGTCACGTGGTCGGGAGGCGAGGAGGTCTCGGCATTGCCAATCCAAAGCTTTGGGAGCGGGGTATCCTTGTGGCCTTCCACCAGCAACAGGTCATGGTCACGCGCCAGATCGGCTAGGGTTGCCTGCAGGGTGAGCGCCGAGGATGCGCCGCGCCGAAGAAACTGCTCAGACGGGCCGCGCAGTGCGACCGTGGCCCCGGCACGAAAGAGCCGTTCTGAATCCTTGCCTTCCTTGTCGACGACGAAACCGTGGGAGTCATGCTTGACGGCCGCAACCGAAAGGCCGCGAGCGATCAAGTGCGGGATGGCAGCTTCCAGCAACGTGGTTTTGCCGGAGCCGGAGAAGCCGCACACGGCAAGCACGGGCGCTCCGAAATCCTGCGCGCCGGCTGGAGAAGTCATTTCGCGCACCACTATCCGCCGATCTGGCTCATCGAGAGAGGGCTGTCCATGTCCTGCGGCAGAACCTTTCCCGCCAGATAGGATTGGAACTCCTGCTGGGCGGCGCGGCCGTCCAGCGTAGCCACCGCATGGGCCAGGTCCAGCGTCGTTGGATCCATCAGGCAGCGGCGAATGCGGCCTCGCGCGTCCATGCGCAGGCGCTCGCAGTGTTGGCAGAAGGGATGAGAGCGTGGCGTGATCCAGCCCACGGTCAAAGCCGTGCCGCGCCAGTTCATCCGAGTCTTTCGCGCCGGAGCCCGGCTCTCGGTCTCCGCCGGAACAATCTCAGCCCCAAGCTCCTGGCAGACTTCGTCCACCGAGATCAGTTCGGCTTCGCACCATGTGCGCTCGGTGCCCGTCCGCATCAGTTCGATAAAGCGAATCTCATGGCCGGTGCTGGCGGCGTAGTCCAGCAAACGCGGCACCTCCTGCTTCCAGGTAGAGCGCCGCAGAACGCTGTTGAGCTTGATCGGCGTCAGTCCGACATCCTGGGCCGCCTGTATGCCGGCCAGCGTCTGCTTGAGATTTCCTCCGCGCGTTACCTCGGCAAAGCGCTCGTCATCAAGCGAATCAAGCGAGATGTTGACGCGATTTAGCCCTGCCGACTTCAGCGTGGCCGCCATGCGGGCCAGCAGCGAGCCGTTGGTGGTTAGCGACACTTCCCGAATCCCTGGCAGCACGGATAGTTCGGTGATCAGATGCTCGATGCCCGGACGCACTAAGGGCTCGCCACCGGTAAGCCGAACTCGGGAGATTCCGGCGTGAGCGGCTAACCACTTGACCAGTTCCGCCAGGCTTTCCAGGGTTAAAAGGTCGGAATGCGCGACCTTGGGCACACCCTTGGCGGGCATGCAATAGCGGCAACGAAAGTTGCATAGTTCGGTGACTGAAAGGCGGAGTAAGCGCAGACGCGGCAGAGCCGGCGAAGCGGAAGCCTCCTTAAGAAAGCCTTCAGGGCAGGAGGAAAACTGGATCAATGAGGCCGACATCATGTCTCCTTTCCATTCGGGAGGTTGCGCCGTTTCCAGTGCGACCCTCGGACCATCACCTCATGCGAGGCCGGTCACCGCCGGGATTCTCATGAACGCTAGCGCGCCTGTAGAGAACTCCGATCGAAGACAAACAATATTATTGGTGCTTACCAACTCTAACGCAAGTCAAGTCTCTACGTCTGTACGGAAAAACAACTACTTCGATCCGACGAAAGGCGGCAGCGGGGTGAGTTCCCGATTTCCAAATACTTTTGAAATCGCAGCGTGGCACCGCCGCAAACCATCAATCAAAGACTTCTCTTCCTGCGCGAAGCGAACGGACGGAGTGCATACGGAAATTGCCGCTATCTCGCCCTCAGGCCCGCGCAAGGCGGAACCAACCGCCGATATGCCGATGGTGTGCTCCTCCCGGTCATATGCGACGCCGGAGGTGCGAATGTTCTGGAGTTCGGCCTCCAGTTTGGACCATGAGCGAACGGAATTGGTGGTAAAGGCAGAAAGCGTCAAGCTCCGCTTCATGCGTGCAAGCGCCTCATCGTCAAGCGTAGCCAGCATTGCCTTGCCATTCGCCGTGCAGTGGAGAGGAAATGAGAGCCCGACGGCCGAGACTGCACGAAGCCTTCCTGACCCTTCCATGTGATCAATGAAGACCGCCTTCGCCCCATCCAGAATTGCCAAATCGACAGCCTCGCCGGTGTTCTGCGAAAGCTCTTCGATGTAAGGATGTGCGATCTCCGCGACTTGAAAGCGAATGGAGCGGGCGATACGCACGAGCGCAGGGCCTAGCCGTACCCTGGCCGAAGGGGAAGCGGCTACGACGAAGTTCTCGGCGTCCAGTGCGGCCACGATGCGCTGGACGGTCGATTTCGGCAAGTCAAGTTGACGCGACAACTGCCCAAGACTGAGGCCCTGATCATTGCCTTCCAAGGCGCGCAAAATTTCGACGGCGCGCGCGATCACTTGCACGCCCAGCTTGGATTTGTCCGGCTTGGCGTTGGTTCGTTGTGTAGGCATATGCCCGCTCGCCTAAATCGCGGTGGCGGTCCTCCTCATTTATTTCGATTCAATCATGCTCTTCCCTGCAGCCGGCTGGGGTGTGAGACTCGGCAGCGGCGTGTGCCGGAACGAAGCTCGCCAAATTCCAGACCGTGATGCAACTCCAGCAGGAGCGATAGGATTCGTACACGGAGCATCACCGAAATGCTACCGAGGATCGTCCAGCCGCCAGATAACGCAAGTCCGCAGACTCCAGTGCGAAGCGAGACATATTGTCATTCGGTACTGCCGTACCGCATTACAAGCAAAGTATTCACCTAATATGTGCGGCTGTCAACAAATGCTTTTGCATAAGGAGAGGTTCCGAATGGCAAACTTCGAAGGGGCCGATGCGGCTTCCGATTCCGCGCCCTGCGGAGATTGGAGTCAAGGAGAGAGTCAATGAGACGATTGATTCGGAAGAAGAAGCTTCGAGGCCGCAATGATTGCGCGTGAAGGCACATGCCTGCGGGAGGACGAGCACTCTTTGCAGCGCTGCCGGAAGGCTATGCAACGAATAGGCGTTGGAGGCATTGAGACCTCTGTATATGCTATAAAGGATGTTGATGGATTAACTGGTTAGCGTTAGGAACCATGGCCAAAGACAAGCTCACCGAACATTTTAAGCCGAGAAATTCTCTTCTTATCAGGAAGACTAAGAAGGACTCTGATTCGTCCGGTATCCGGGTCATCTCCCGTGCTGCGGAAATCCTGAAGATTGTCGGCATGCATCCTGAGGGACTGACGCTTCGCGAGATTGCCGATCGCGTTCATCTGCCGCGCTCCACGGTGCAACGCATCGTGAGCGCACTGGATGATGCCAACCTCCTGATCCCAGCCTCTCCCACGAGCGGGGTTCGTCTTGGGCCGGAATTAATTTCTCTGGGCGCTTTAGCCAAGCAGTTCGACATCGTTGAAACGCTGCGTCCCCTGCTGGTGCAACTCTCCAAAGATCTTGGTGAAACCGTGGATCTGGCTGTGCTCGGAAGCGAGAAGGCAGTGGTTGTGGACCAGATTCCGGGCATACATCCGTTGATGGCTGTTTCGCATGTGGGCTCATCGCTCCCGCTGCATTGCTCGGCCAGTGGCAAGGTGCTGCTGGCGACGCTGGCGGAAGAGGAACTGGGCAAGTTGAGCCGGCATTATCGACTTATCCCCAGCACCCGTAATTCGATTGCGGACTGGAACGTGCTAATGGCCGAAATCGAGGAGATCCGCCGCCGCGGCATGGCGATTGACCGCGAGGAGTGCTTCGCCGGCATCTGTGCGATTGCGGTAGCGCTGCACGCTCCTAACGGTGATATCGCCGCCGTGTCAATGCCTGTCCCTTCCGAGCGATTCATCAGCACGGAAAAAACTCTGGTCAGCACGTTACGGGAGCGGACGGAAACAATGCAAAGCCGCTTTATGCGCTAAAGGCGTTTCGGAGGCCGTCACTGTGAACCCACATTTGCTAACTGAGGCAAATATGGGGCACCTCACGGGATACATTTTCCCTGGAACTGGTCTAGCGTCTGTTTGTAACGAAGAACGGAATTGGCCCCCGAATATTTCCTAGGTTGTATTGAACCGCGGCAGTTCGCGGGCTCACTTTATTTTCCGTGAGCTGCGATTCGGGGAAGAACCGCGGTGAGAAGAGCAATGAAGGATTCGCGCACGCGCTCTCCCGTTTGCAACACCTCGTCATGATTGATCGTGCCAGCGGAAAGTCCTGCGGCCATATTGGTTACGCAGGAAATCGCCAGTACGGCGATTCCCATGTGCCGGGCCACGATGACTTCGGGGACGGTGGACATGCCGACCAGATCGGCGCCAATGGTGCGAAGATAGCGGATCTCGGCTGGAGTTTCGTAACTTGGGCCCGGCAACGCGGCGTAGACACCTTCCTTTAGATCGATGCCAACCTCGCGGGCTGCGTCCATCGCAAGGCGGCGATAGTCGGGGCAATAGGCCTCGCTCAGGTCCGGAAAGCGCGGGCCGAAACGATCATCGTTCGGTCCGTTGAGCGGGTTGGTTCCTTGCAGATTGATGTGATCGCTGAGCAGGACGAGCGTTCCCTGGGCTGTAAGCGGAGTTGATGCCTCCGGCGGCGTTGGTGAGGACGAGGCTCTTTACGCCAAGGCGGGCGAGGACGCGCACCGGAAATCCAGCTTCGCGGCTGCTGTAGCCTTCGTATTGATGAACGCGTCCCTGCATGGCGGCGACGGTAAGGCGCCGAGCTTTCCTATGACGAGGCGTCCGGCATGGCCGATGGCGGTGGAGCGCGGAAAATTTGGAATGTCGGCGTACGGGATGGCAACGGAATCTTCCAGACTCCTCGGCAAAAGCACCCAGGCCAGAACCCAGCACAACCGCAATTTCCGGTACTCCGAGATGCGGCTTTTGCGAAGCTGCATACGAATGACCATCGCCGCGGATTCGGCGCGGGTGAACTCATCCATCGCCATGTGCTTTACATCTGCGTGCGAACTCATAACAGGACTCCCACAATGCAGGCCGACATAAGATTCGCCATGGTTCCGGCGATCATGGCTTTAAAGCCAAGGCCGGGCAAGGTCGCGCGCGACGCGATGGCGCCAGCGCGCCGAGACCGCCAATCTGAATACCGATGGAGCCGAAATTGGCAAAGCCGCAAAGCGCAAAGGTAGCGATGGTGAACGAGCGTGGATCGAGCGCCGATTTCTGCGCGCCGAGCATGGTAAAGGCGACCAGTTCATTCAATACCATGCGCGTACCCAGCAGATTGCCGATGGCCATGCAATCATGCCATGGCACTCCGATGATAAAGGCAATGGGAGCAGAAAAGTATGCCGAAAATTTTCTCCAGGCTGGACAGGGAACCAGGCGAAGCCGTGGGCGGCGAGAAAATTGTGGGTGCCACCGAGCAGCGAATTGATGAGGAAGATGATGGCCAGGAATGAGATCAGCATGGCAGCGACGTTCAGGGCCAGCGCGAAGCCGTCACTGGTACCCTTGGCTGCGGCTTCCAGCACGTTGCTGGCGCGCTCCTCGCTGGGCAATGCGGCACCGCTGGCGGTCTCCGGAACTTCGGTCTCCGGCACCAGCATTTTGGCCACGGTAAGAGTTCCGGGCGCGGTCATAATCACGGCGGCCAGCAAGTGCGCGGGAGCTACGCCGGTGGCGATGTAGGCGGCCATGATGCTGCCAGAGACGTGCGCCATGCCCGCCGTCATGACCACCATCAGCTCAGACTGAGTGAGGCGCGGGAGATAAGGGCGAATGGTGAGCGGAGCTTCGGTCTGGCCCATGACGATGGAGGCAGCGACGTTGAGCGACTCGGCACCGCTGGCGCCATAGTTTTCTCCATGACCACGGCGACCATGCGAATGAGAATCTGCATGACGCCGAAGTAGTAAAGAATGGCGAAAAAAGCCGCGATGAAAATAATGGCGGGCAAGACCTGGAAGGCGAAGATGAAGCCGAGGCTGGAGTTCTGCGCGCCGGCTTCTCCGAAGACAAAGCGGGAACCTGCAAAGGAGCAGGCGAGCAGGCGCCTGGCACCTTCCCCGGCCTTGGCGATCGCCAGTTGTCCCCACAATACTTTGATAACGAAGATGGCGAAGAGGATCTGCAACGCGACTCCGGTGGCTACGACGCGCCAGCGAATGGCCTTGCGGTTGCTGGAAAAGAGCCAGGCAACAGCCAGCATCAGGACCACTCCGAGCACTCCAGTAAATCGTCCCATCGCTTCCCTCCTCAGTGGCACGGAGTTTGAATCAAACTGAGCTGCCCTGAATCACTTTCTGAATTAACGCGCGCGCTGGTGGTGCTTGCGCGGCGATGGAGTAGGCAGCGGCGATGACCGGCTTGGCCTGGGCAAAACGCTCTGACTGAATTGTAATGAACGGTGCAGAGCAGCTTCCGCGGCGGAGACTGCTTCGCCCACCTTTTTGTGCAGCACGATTCCAACGGCGGGATCGATCGCTTCTTCATTGGTGCTCCGTCCGCGCCGAGGAGGACTCCGGCTATGCCGATGCGCTCGCACTGGATGGCCGTGACAAATCCACTATCGGGGGCGAGGATATCTTCGCAAAAAGCGGCGCGCGGCAAGCGAGCGAGATCGTCAACGCAGCGAAGATCGCCGCCCTGTTCGCGGATGAGGTCGCGGAACTTCTGCAAGGCTTGGCCGCTGCGAATGATTTCAAGGGCGAGCGAGCGTCCTTCGTCCTTGGTGGCGCTTCGCCGGCCGAGGAAAAACATCCAGCCGCAGAGTTCAAGGGTGAGTTCGACGAGATCTTCAGAGCCATCAAAGCGGCCGCGCAGTACGTTGACGCATTCGACGACCTCAAGGGCGTTGCCGATGTAACGGCCCAGGGGTTGATCCATATCGGTGATGAGCGCGATCATCTTCTTGCCCATGCGTTCGCCGGTCTCCACCATCAAGCGGGCCAGGAGACGGCTGTCGGCGGGTTCTTTCATGAAAGCACCGGAGCCGGTCTTGACGTCAAGCACGAGGCCGTCGATTCCTTCGGCGAGTTTTTTGCTCATGATGGAGGCGCAGATGAGGGATGGGCTTTCGACGGTTCCGATAACATCGCGCAAGGCGTAAAGCTTTTTGTCGGCCGGAGCGAGATCGGCAGTCTGGCCGATCATGGCGCAGCCGATTGCGGCGAGGATGCGGCGGAACTCTTCGAGCGAGAGATGAACGTTGAAGCCGGGAATGGCTTCGAGTTTGTCCAGCGTGCCGCCGGTGTGTCCGAGACCGCGACCGCTGATCATGGGCACGTTGATGCCACCAGCGGCTACGATGGGGGCGAGCAGGAGCGAAGTTTTGTCGCCGACGCCGCCGGTGGAGTGCTTGTCTATCTTGCTGCCAGGAATGGCAGAAAAATCGAGCACCTCGCCAGAGTTGAGCATGGCGGCGGTAAGCGCAGCGGTCTCTTCATGGCTCAGCCCGCGCAGGAATGCGGCCATCAAGAACGCGGCGACCTGATAGTCGGGAAGTTGCGCCGCGGGTGTAACCGGAGACGATGAACTCGATTTCGTCACGCGACAGTTCCCCGCCGTCGCGCTTCTTGCGAATCAGTTCGACAAAAAGCATCGGAGACCGTTCCGGGATCAGGAGTGCCCGATGGATGACATTGATCAGACGCATCGAGCTTATCCCACGCGGTATTTCGCGCAAAGCAGATTCTCCTGCCTGCCGGCTGGAAAGCTAAGGCGAGCGGATTGTGGACGAATCAGGGCGGGCAGAGGTCAGGAAGAAACTACCTTGCGCCAAGTTCCTGGACGATGGATACGCTGGCACTTGAGCCCACGCGACTGGCTCCGGCCTCGATCATGGCGAGCAGAGCGGCAGGCGCTACGGATTCCACCGGCGGCTTTGACGCCAATCTTGTGGCCGACCACGCCGCGCATCAGCGAAACGTCGGCAACGGTGGCTCCGGGGTTGAAAAAGCCGGTGGAGGTCTTTACGAAATCCACTTCCGCGGCGGCAGCCAGCTGGCAAACGAGAATTTTTTCTTCGGTGGTCAACAGCGCGGTTTCAATGATGACTTTGAGCAGTGCAGCGGAGCGGTGGCAGAGTTGCGCGAGCGACTGCATCTCCATTTGCACCAGATCGCGGTCTCCGCTCTTGAGGGCTCCGACGTTGATGACCATGTCAAGTTCGGAGGCCCCGAGGCGCAGCGCATCGCCGGCTTCGGCGAGTTTGGTGGTGGAGGTGGTAGCGCCCAGGGGAAAGCCGATCACGGCGCCAACAACCACGCCTGTCCCACGCAATTCAGCTTTGCACTGCGCGATGTTGCAAGGATTCACCATCACCGAGTAGAAGCCGTATTCAGCCAGCCTCCCGGCAGAGCCTGGCGACCTGCTGGCGCGTGGCTTCCGGTTTGAGCAGGGTATGGTCGATAAGCTTTGCCGCCAGGCGCCAATCGCTGTGAATGACTTCAACGGAGGGATTCAAACCGATCACATCGGACATCCAAGTACCTGCTTAAGGCGTAGAAAGAATGCTACCCCTAGTGTACGACGAAGACGAGTGTGCCGCCGCTACGGGAGGACGCAAATATCGGGGAGGTTGCGGTAACGCTCGGCGTAGTCCATGCCGTAACCTACAACGAACTCATCGGGAATCTCAAATCCCACGTAGTCGGCTTGAATGGGCTGCTGACGGCGGCATTTTTTATCCAGCAGGGCAACAATTTTGAAGCTCCTGGGACGGTGTGCCAGAATCATGTCTTTAAGGTAGGAGAGGGTCAATCCGGTGTCGAGAATATCTTCGACCAGAATGACGTTTTTGCCCTGCATCGACTGATCGACGTCCTTCAGCAATTTGACTTCGCCGCTGTTCTGCTTCTGATTGGCATAGCTGGAAACAGAGATGAAGTCGAAGGTGGCATCAAGTTCGAGGAGGCGCGCGAGATCGCTGAGAAAGATGGCCGCGCCTTTGAGTACGCCCACCAGAACGACCGGCTCACCGGCAAAATCCCGGGAAATCTGCTGAGCCAATTCGGCGACACGGGACGCAATCTGTTGACGCGAGAAAAGTACTCTTAGCTCCGGCACTGTGGGTTGCTCCATATTGCGATTATGGCAGAGATGAAGAAGGGGATGCCAGAAGGTATCGGCCAAGGCTGCAAGACGTCAGCCGCAATAGAATTCGTTGGGCCCATCCGAAATCATTATTTCACGATATGATCGGAGTGTTCCGCTTCTATGGGCCATGTTCGCCCCCCGGAGAATGCCATGCGCCTGCTTAGCGCGGGAAAGCTATCTATTTGTCTTGTCGCCGTTCTTTCCATCGGCGCCGCCGGGTCACAGATTCAGGCGTTCAAAAATTCTCCGGCACGGCCGGCTACCGCAGCTCAGCAAGTTGCCAAAGAACAGGCCGAAGCTCGACCCGAGACCCCGGAGGGACGCGCGGAAAAAGCTCTGAACGAGGCGCGCGGCAACAACGGTGCGCTTTACGCCCTGCTGAAGGAGATGCCGAAGGGCGGCGACCTGCACAATCACATTACCGGCGCGGTTTACGCCGAGAGCCTGATGCAGTTTGCGGCCGAGTCTGGACTGTGCGTGGATCGCCAGTCACTGGCACTGGCGCAGGCTCCTTGCCAGCCCAACCAGGCTGAAGCACGCCAGGCATTGACCGATCCGGAGCTTTATCGCAATGAGATCAATGCATGGTCGATGCGGGGTATGAAGCCGTGGGTCAATGGACACGATCACTTCTTCGATACCTTTTCCAAGTTTGGTCCCGCAACCGAAGCTCATATGTCGCAGATTCTGGCCGAGGTGACGCAGCGGGCTGCGAACGGAAACGTGCAATACCTGGAGCTGATGATCTCTCCGGACCACGGACGCGCCTCGGCCCTGGGCGCTAGCGCCGGCTACGACGCCGACTTTGCCGCGATGCGCAAAAAGCTTCTGGACGCTGATTTCAACAGTGCGGTGGAAGAGGCGCGCAAGAACCTGGACACCATGGAAGAGGGCAAGAACACACAGCTCAAGTGCAACCGTGAGCCCGAAGCCCAGGGCGGCGCCTGCTCGGTGCGTGTGCGCTACATCTATAGCGTGGCACGCGGCGCAAGGCCGTCACAGGTTTTTGCGCAGATGCTGATGGGGTTTGAGTTGGCCAGCCATGATCCACGCGTAGTTGGGTTGAACCTGGTGCAACCCGAAGATTGGTACGTGCCGATGCACGACTTCCAATTCCACATGATGATGTTGAGCTACCTGAAGAGCGTGTACCCGAACGTGCATATTGCATTGCACGCCGGAGAACTCGCGCCAGGAATCGTGCCGCCGGATGGATTGCGCTTTCATATCCGCGAATCCATCGAATTGGGCAAAGCCGAGCGAATTGGCCACGGCGTGGATGTGATGTACGAGGAAAACCCGCACGAACTGCTCGCCATGATGGCCCGGCGCAACGTCACAGTCGAAATCTGCCTGAGCTCGAACGACAGCATTTTGGGAGTGCGGGGGCGGCAACACCCGCTGGCAATGTACTTAAAGGCAGGGGTTCCGGTGGCGCTGGCAACTGATGACGAGGGCGTTTCCCGCTCGGAGATGACGCGCGAGTACGAGCGCGCGGTGACGGACCAGGGGCTGGACTATTCGACGCTGAAAAAGATGGCCCGCACCAGCCTGGAGCACTCCTTTCTTCCGGGCGCCAGCCTATGGAGCGATGCTCGCAAATTTGTTCCGGTGCGCGAGTGCGTGGGCGAGCGGCCCACAGCGGTGCCCAATTCGGCTTGCACAAAGTTCCTGAACGGCAGCGAAAAAGCAAGGGAAGAATGGCGGCTGGAGCGTCGCCTGGCTGACTTTGAAAGCAAGTTCTAGGCAGTGCTCAGGTTTCGGTTTAGCGCAGGCGGAAACCCTCTGGCAGCAAATCCTTGATTTTGGTTTGCGTGATCTCGCCGCTTTGAGCGCGATAGATCACGACCGCTTCAGGGCCGAACTCGAAGATGACCTGGCGGCAGGCTCCGCAGGGCGAACAGACCGCTCCCTGGCGATTGACCACCGCGACAGCGACGAGAGTGCGTTCGGCGCTGAGAGCTCCGTCGGCAACCGCCGTAAAGATGGCAGTGCGCTCGGCACAGTTGGTGAGGCCGTAAGAAGAGTTCTCCACATTGCAGCCGGTAAAAATCTCGCCGCCCTGGGTGAGAATGGCCGCGCCCACCTGGAATCTGCTGAAGGGCGTGTAGGCGCGTTCGCTGGCCTGCTGCGCCGCCGCTATTAGTTGCTCGATCTGCTCTGCGCTTAGTTCATGCACGGATTATTCCCGGGTGGCGAGAGCCACCTTTCCAGTTGGATGCGATTGCAGAGGCGAGGCTCGCGTTTTTCGCCATGCCGGGATTCGGGCTCCTTTGCCGAATCGATCCATGCGGTGTACCACAGGTTCAGCAGCATCTGCGCCCCGCGGCCGAGTTGCTGACGGATGAACTCGCGCGACTCAGGCGTGCCATTGCCATCGAAACCGCCTAGCTTCTCCAAGGCGTAGGCGCGTTCAATTTTGGATTGCGACTCGCGCAAGTAGGCGACAGTAGTCCTCGAAGGGACGGTCGAGATGCCTGGGTGTTCGCACGAGATCCGCAATGCGAGTGACCTCCGGGTTGGCGTTGACGAATGTCGTCTCCATTTTAGAATGCACGTCATGCGAGGTGGTGTAGTGCTTGGGATTGGGCCCGACCCAGCCGTTGTATTGGATGGAGGTATGCATGGGGTTGGAACCGTCGCCGACATAGTGCCCGAGCCAGCCTGCGTAGAAGATCGCGTTGGCCTCGGCATCGGCGGTAGGGCGTCGCTCGGCCTGGGCTTGGCGATACTCGCGGAAGGCGACCTTGAGCCGGTCAAAGACCTCGATGGTGATGTAAGGCTGAAAGCCGATCTTTTCCGGTTGCGGCAGGCCGGCCTGTGGATGTTGTGCACGGTATTCGTAGACGGCGTGGATAAATTCATAGCGGCTCGGCGGCAAGGGCTTGAGCCAGTCCACGTACTCGAGATCGATGAAATGATCGGGAGCCTGCGCGTCATTGAGCGGCTTTTCCAGATTGGAGCGCCAGCGGTCCGGCTCGGGGCCAAGCCAGCCGATATGGATGGAGGCAGCCTTGAGAAACTGCGGCATGTCGGAGGGAATTTTTTCGGCAGCGACGCGATTGATGGTGGTGTGTCCAACGTCGCCCCATCCTGGAGCGAGCGCCGGCAGCAAGACGGATGCGGCAATGATTACCAGCGCAAGCAAGCGTTTTGGCATAAAGGAATGAACCTTCGGAGATGAACTCTAGCACCACGCGATGAAAATTCAAAGACAGTGGCGCGCGAGGCCGCCGATCAGGCTGCCTGACGAAACGAAGTCCCGCAGACGGGCTCAGAAGATAAACGAATGTTCGTGTTGGTCCCTGCGAACTATTGCGGGACGCGCCCTCTGCGAACTTCCCACCACGCGTAGCTGAAAAACAATGCGAGCACCCAGGACAGAGCAACGAAGAGAAGCCGAACCCAGCCAGCCGAGATTCCTTGTATCAGGCCGATGCTTCCGGAGAGGGCTGCGATCCACCACAGGCACGCAACGAATCCAAGGCGCCGGCGTGTTTTGGTAACGGCTTGCGGGTCCAGGTTCTTTTCGGTGTCCGTCATGATTAACCCCTGGGGTGAGTTGAATGCGCGGCGCGTGGTGACCGCGATGGAAAGCAGATTGTCGTTCGCCCTGCATCCCTAGGTCAATCACAATCTACGGAGGCTTGGTGCAAGATGGAATCAATAATAGAAGCGGCGGCGGCACGGGACGATCCATCCAGACGATCCATTCGACGGAAGGCCCTTGCGAAATCGGGGGACTAACGCAGGGCGAGCAGTTGCGGTAGCAGTTCGCCAGCCTTGCCCTCGAAAGACTGAGTGAACTGCGCGGCGTTGGCCGGAGCTTCCAGCCCGACGTAGTAGGTGCGCACGGGGGTGGCTCCCGGGAAATCACGCTGCTTGACCAGTTGCACAAAGCTTGCCGCAGGTTGCACCACCCCTGAGGTTCCAACTACGAGCATCACGGTGCAACGCCGCAGCTCTTCGAGAATGCGATCCATGTGAAATGGCATCTCGCCAAACCAGACGATGTTGGGCCGGATACGTCCGCCACACTCGCAGGCGAGGTGGTCGGCTTTGCGCTCGTAGAGTCGCAGGTCACGAAAGGGCGAGCGGGTGCAACGGTCGCAACGGGACTGGAAGAGTTCTCCGTGCATGTGCGCGAAGTTGCGGGAGCCCGCGCGCTCGTGCAGATCGTCCACATTCTGCGTGCAGAGGAAACAGCGCTGGCCGATCCTGCGCTCCAGTTCAGCCAGTGCGAGATGGGCGGGGTTGGGCTCGGCAGATGCAGCAGCCTTGCGGCGCATTGAATAGAATCGCCAGACACGCTCGGGGTCGCGCTTCCACGCGTGCGGCGAGGCCAAGTCTTCCACGCGCTGGCCTTCCCAGAGACCACCGGGACCGCGGAAGGTTGCCAGTCCGCTCTCGGCGCTGATCCCCGCACCCGTTAGCACGAA
Source organism: uncultured Acidobacteriota bacterium (assembly GCA_963800195.1). Taxonomy (GTDB): domain Bacteria; phylum Acidobacteriota; class Terriglobia; order Terriglobales; family Acidobacteriaceae; genus TOLSYN. The sequence continues at coordinate 37,604 of CAWCZZ010000005.1, read as the reverse complement.
GACCTGGTCGTCGCCGCTGATCACGAATTGGGCTGACGGAGCCATGCTGTTCAAATCCTACTTTCTTCTGCATCCTACTTTGGATAGGGTCTGACTCCAAAGGCTTTCGACTGCGCCTCGAGCGATGCTGCAAAATGCTCCAGCACGAACGGCCAATCATGGCCGCCGGGGTAGATGTGCGCCTCATGCGGAATCCCACGCCGGGTGAGCAACTTGTCCAAAGCCACGGTTCCTTCATTGAAGCCGTAACGATCCTGTGCGCCGCAATCGAAATAGATCGTCATCCGCTTGAGGGCCGGCAGAGAGACGGTGCTTGCCAGGTGAAAGACGGAGTTCTTTTCATAGAACGCCATGTCAGGCGGATCGCCGAAAATTCTGCCCATCAGGGTCCGCTGCCACTCTTGATAGAACTGGCGGGGCAGATGCTCGATCAGGGCGGGCATGTTGGCGCTGACGGCGGCAAGCATTTCCGGGTACTTGAAGGCATAGTGCAAAGCGCCGAAGCCGCCCATGGAAACACCCATGATTCCGCGTTCGCGGCGCGAGGTGCCGATGCGGTACTTCTTCTCCATGGCGGGAAGAAACTCGCGCAGAAAAAAATCTTCGTAGCGGAATCTACCATCTCTGGAATTGATGTAAAACGATGCGAAGCCCGCCGGTGCCACGACCACGAACTCACCAATCTTGTTCTCGCGCATCAGGCGGTCGTAAATCGCCCAGCCGCCAAGGTTCACCAGCGACTGCTCGTTATCTCCCAAGCCGTGCAGGTAATAAGCCACGGGATAACGGCGAACCTTATCCTGCGCGTAGCTGGGAGGAAGCATAACGCAATAAGGCACTGGGCGCGCGAGAATCGTGCTGTTGAGGGTGGAACACTCTACCTTGGATTGCGGAGCGGCAGACTGAGCAAGGCTATGCGAAAGCAAAAGCAAAAGACAGGCAAGCACGGCACGCCATTGGCTTGCGAATTTCATTTCGCACCGCAGTCGTCAATTGACATATGTCGATACACGATCATTCATAGCGCAAGGCCTGTACGGGATCGAGCCGCGCGGCGCGGGCTGCCGGATAGATGCCGGCAAGTACGCTGACCAGCACGGCGAAAGCAACGGCGGAGATGACAAGCCAGAGTGGAATCGTCCAGAGATTTTCCGCCGGCATTTTCATTTTGTGGAGATAAATATTGGTGCCGAAGTTAATGGCACGCCCGATGATCCATCCGAGCGCCACACCTGCGACTCCGCCGGCCAATCCCATGGTTGCGGCTTCAGCGAAGAAAAGCTTCTTGACATCGGCATCGCTGGCGCCCAGGGCCTTCATGATTCCGATCTCGCGGCGGCGCTCCAGGACGGCCATCACCAGGGTGTTGACGATTGCCAGGGATGCCACGGCCAGTGCCAGCGAGCCAAAAATTCCCAGGAACATGTCCAGCACGGCAAAAAAGCGGCGAATGCTTTTGGTGGCATCAAGGTAGGAGTAAGCCGAATAGTTCATCTGCTTGACCGACTCCTCCACCTTCTCGGCGTAGGCTGCCGATTTCATGCGGACGGTGAGCATGGAATAGGTGTGCGCGCCAGCGGTTGAGCGGACCAGTTGCTGAGTGTCCGCGGGCTGCATCAGATTCATCTCCTCGGCGGTCTGAGTGGGAAGAAAAACACGTGCGCGGCTGGCCATGCGCATGCCGCCGAATGGCTCTGCGTCCAACACCCCGACGATGCGGAACTGCTTTTCTTTGCGCTCGATGCTGAAACTGGTGCCGCTCTCCCCGGCTTGCCGTTCGGCGTAGCGCACGGTCAGGGTTTTTCCCAGCACGGAGTCAGAATCTTTTTCCAGCCGCTTCGCGAAATCTCGCTGCAGCAAAACTTCGTCGGCGTTGGCGGCGCTGAAAAACCTGCCTTTGACGTTTTCCACCGCGTCCTCTTCGCGAGCCGACATCGGAAGCCCGGCGAGGAGGGTGAAATTAGTTTTGTCGCCGTAGACCACCTCGGACATTGCGCGCACTTCGGGAACAACTTCTTCGACTCCCGGCAACGCGGCAATTTTGCTGCGCGCATCGTCATTCAGCGCCGGAGCGTCTTCGGGTTTGGCGTCGGCGTTCTGCTCGGAGTTCCTCTCCATGTTGCGGATATCCTGCTTGCCGGTGACAAAGACGGTCTGGAACATTCCGGATTTCATAAGCTGGTGATTGGCGAAATTCTGCAGTCCGATGCCGAGTGAAAGCATTGCGACCAGCGAGGCCACTCCGACTGCGATTCCCATGGTGGTGAGGGCATTGCGCAGGCGCGCATTGCGCATGTTGCGGGCCGCAAGTTCAAACAGGTCCTGGCGAATCATCGCGACGCCTCCAGGGTTTCAACCAGCCTTCCGTCAGCCATATGTAGAGACTTGGAGGCATACTGCGAGGCCAGGACCGGATCATGCGTCACCATCAGCACGGTCACGCTCATGGTCTCGTTGAGTTCGCGCAGCAAGGTCAACACCTCGTGGCCGTTGCGGCTGTCCAGATTTCCGGTAGGCTCGTCGGCCAGCAGCACTGCCGGACGATTGGCGAGAGCGCGGGCGATCGCGGCGCGCTGCTGCTCGCCTCCGCTGAGTTCGGTGGGCTTGTGCGTGCTGCGATGGGCGAGGCCGACATTGGTGAGCAACTGGTGGACGCGATCACGCCGCTCACTGCGGGGCGTTTCGGCGAAGCGGAGGGGCAATTCTATGTTGTCGGCCAGAGTCATGGTGGGCACGAGGTTGAAGGATTGAAAGATCATTCCGACGCTGAGCCGGCGGAAGCGGGCCAGCGCCTCTGAGTCCATCGTGCTCAGGTCTCGTCCGGCGACCACGATGGTGCCCGCGCTGAGCCGGTCGAGTCCGGCCAAAAGGTTGAGCAGCGTAGATTTGCCCGAACCCGAAGGGCCGAGCAAGGCGGCAAACTCTCCGCGCGCGATGCTGAAGCTCACATCTTCGACCGCGCGCACGGTGGTCTCGCCCATTTTGTAGTATCGGCTGGCGCCGCGAGCTTCAATGGCCGCGCCTGTCTCTGTGCTCATGGTACCTATCCGTCTTAATGCAACCATCTAGTGTAATTGGACGCAGCGCCGGGATACGGCGCAAGGCTGCTTCCGGTTCGCTATTTCCAGGGAATTGCTGCTTTTTGCCGTTGACCTGTCAGCGGCTCTCTGGTTAGGATAGTTGTACATGACATCTCTGCTACATCACCGCCATCACCATCATCACCATACGGCGATTGTGTCGGCGGAGGCGCGTGGATCTTTGTAACAAGCAATCATCCAAGCACTGGCCCGCTGGCGCAATCAAACCCAGCGGGTTTTCTTTTTTGACCGCTGCGCGCGAATGCTCCAGGAAAGCCAGTCCGAAGAGGAAGAGGACAAATGCAGATCGATTTTGAAAAGATGGGGGGACTTGCCCCGGCCATCGTACAGGATGCCGACAACGGCGAGGTTCTCATGGTGGGCTTCATGAACCAGGAGGCGCTCGACAAGACGCTCCAGACCGGCTATGTGACCTTCTATAGCCGCACCCGCAACAAGCTGTGGACCAAGGGCGAGACCAGCGGAAACCGGCTGCGCCTCAGCTCTGCCGCGACTGATTGCGACAGCGATACGGTGCTTTGCAAGGTTCGAGTAGAGGGCGACGGGCTGGTTTGCCATGAAGGCACTCGCTCCTGCTTCACCAAGCCCATGGCTTTTACCGCCGCTCCGGAGGTTTCCAATGGCTAAGATTCGACTTGGCATTCCGAAGGGTTCGCTGCAGGATGCGACGATCGCATTGTTTGCCGCCGCCGGATTCAAGATTTACGCTAACGGCCGCTCCTACTTCCCTACCACTGACGATCCCGAGCTGGAATGCATGCTGATTCGTGCGCAGGAGATGGCGCGCTACGTGGAGCAGGGTGTGCTGGACGCAGGTCTTACCGGGTTGGACTGGGTGGTGGAGAGCGGGCGCAGGGTGGAAACTGTCTGCGACCTGGTTTACTCCAAACAGAGCCGCGGCGGCGTTCGCTGGGTGCTGGCGGTGCCGGAAGACTCAGCCGTGAAACGCGCCGAGGATCTGGAAGGCAAAACCATCGCGACCGAACTTGTCGAGGTAACGAAGAAATACTTTGCTTCGAGGAACGTTTCGGTGCAGGTGGACTTCAGCTGGGGTGCCACCGAGGTGAAGCCGCCGATGCTGGCCGACGCAATCGTCGAGGTGACAGAGACGGGAAGTTCATTGCGCGCCAATCGTCTGCGCATCGTGGAGACCGTGCTGGAATCCAACACGCAGGTGATTGCGAACAGGAAAGCGTATGCCGACGAATGGAAGCGCCAGAAGATCGACAACATAGCGCTTGATGCTGCAGGGCGCGATTGCGGCGCAGGGGCGGGTTGGATTGATGCTGAACGTGCAGCAGAAAGATCTGGCGACCGTACTCGCCGTGCTGCCCGCGCTCAACTCCCCGACGATTTCCGCGCTCAGCAACTCCGAGTGGGTGGCGGTTAACACCATTCTGGAGGAGACGGTTGTGCGTGACGTAATTCCGCGACTGAAGGCTGCGGGCGGCACTGGAATCGTTGAGTATCCGTTGAACAAGGTGGTGATGTAATGAAGCTGCTCAGCGGCGAGGAGGCGGCGCAAGCGGTCGCTTCGCTCGCACATCGCTACGCATCGTTCGATCCAGCGGTGGAGAAGACGGTTGCGGAAATCGTGAGCCGGGTGCGCGCCGGCGGCGATGCCGCGCTGCTTGACTACGCGCATAAGTTCGACAGACTGGCGCGAGGGTGAGCCGATGCTTGTCCCGGTGGAAGAGTTGCGGGCGGCTCTCGGCATGGTGAGCGCCGAGTTCCTTCGGGCCCTTGAGGCGGCGGCAAAAAACATCCGCAATTTTGCCGAGTGGCAATTGCCGCGTCCGTGGATTCGCACCATTCAACCAGGCTTGCGCGTGGGCCAGGCGATTCGCCCGCTGGAGTCGGTGGGCTGCTACGCCCCCGGCGGCCGCTATCCGCTGCCTTCGACGGTGCTGATGACGGTGATTCCGGCGCAGGTTGCAGGTGTAAAGCGGATCGCGGTCGCATCGCCGCGTCCCGCGCCGGAGACGCTGGCGGCCGCAGCGATGCTCGGCGTTACCGAGTTTTACCGGGTTGGCGGCGCGCAGGCCATTGCAGCATTTGCTTACGGCACGGAGAGCATTGCGGCGGTCAACAAGATTGTGGGCCCCGGCAACACCTACGTTACTCTGGCGAAAAAGCTGGTCGCCTTTGATTGCGGCATCGACTTCCTTGCCGGACCGACCGAAATTGTATATTGCGCCAGCGAGGGCAATGCCGAGTTCATCGCCAGCGACCTGGTAGCGCAGGCCGAGCACGACCCGGAAGCGTTGGCCATCTTTGTCACGGCGAGCACGCGGCTGGCAAAGGCCGTAATCATGCACGCAACAGCCATGGCCGAAGACAATGCGATTGCCAAGCAGTCATTGGCCGCGCGTGGAGTCGCGCTGGTCGCAAAGAGCCGCAAACAGGCAATCGAGTGGACCAACAAACTGGGCGGAGAACACGTCACCGTGCCATCGGAAGACGTGTACGACGTGAAATGCGCCGGGTCGATCTTCCTCGGCGATCACACGCCGCAGTCGCTGGGAGACTACGCCAGCGGTCCCAACCATACCCTGCCTACCGGCAATGTGGCGCGCTATCGCGGCGGGCTGAATGTGATCGATTTCGTTCGCATCATCACCTTGCAGGAAGCGAGCCCCAAAGGCCTGGAAAAGATTGGCCCCACGGTGATGCTGCTGGCCGAAGCCGAGGGGTTGAAGGGCCACGCAGCGAGCGTGCGGGTGAGGATGAAGAAATGAGTAACCTTTTGCGCGCTCGCCGCGCTGTCCAAACTTTGAAGGAGTATCACCCGCCCCTTGGAGGGCGCGATGGACTGCGCCTGGACTTTAACGAGAATGTGGATGGCTGCTCGCCACGGGTTCTGCAAACCCTGCACTCCATCACGTCCGAAACTCTGAACAAATATCCTGAGCGCGAGCCCGGCGAACGCGCGGTTGCGCGCCATCTCGGCATACCCTCCGAGCAGGTGCTGCTGACCAATGGCGTGGATGAGGCAATCCACCTGTTGGCGGAGACCTACCTTGAGCCGGGAGACGAGGCGCTGATCGCCGTGCCCACGTTCAGCATGTATGAGATCTACGCGCTGGCAACCGGCGCGGCGGTTCGCTACGTGCAATCCGGCGAAGCCCTGGATTTTCCGGCCTTCGGGTTGATGAAGGCGATCACCGAGAAAACTCGCCTGATCTGTGTTGCCAATCCCAACAACCCCACGGGCGCCATCGCCACACGCGAGCAGTTGCTGGCGATTGTGCGCGCCGCACCGCAGGCGGCGGTGCTGATCGATGAAGCCTACATTCATTTTGGCGGCGAGAGCCTGCTCGATGAGCTCGGACAGATTGACAATCTCTTCATCAGCCGGACATTTTCCAAGGCGCATGGGCTGGCGGGCTTCCGCCTGGGCGCGCTGCTGGGTTCGACCGGACAATTGAAGATGCTGCGCCGCGTTGCTTCGCCGTACAACGTGAACGGTATTGCACTCACTTGCCTGGCGCCGCACTGGACGATCGCGATTACATCGCCAGCTACGTCGAGCAGGTCCTGGAGGGGCGGAAGCGGCTGGAGAGCTTCTACCGCGAGCGCAACATTCCGTACTGGCCTTCGCAGGCGAACTTTGTTCTCGCCTACTTCGGCGACTATCGCAAGGCCCTCGTGGAGCAGATGCGCGAACGCGGCATCCTGGTGCGCGACCGCAACAGCGATCCCGGCTGTGCGGGCTGCGTCCGCATCACGGTTGGCAATCGTCTGCAGACCGAGCGCCTTCTGAGAGAACTTCCGGAGGCGCTGGCCAGCATTGGATTTACGCCGCAACCGCGCCCCACCTTCGCCGCCAAGGAGGCGCAATGACTCAAACAGCGAAAACCGTAGCCCAGCCTTTGCCGCGAGGCACGGAGCTGGAGCGCATCACGACGGAGACCCAGATCGCGCTCGCGCTCAATATCGATGGAACGGGAATCTACAAGGTGGAAACCGGCATTCGCTTCCTGGACCACATGCTGGAGTTGTTCACCCGACACGGAGGATTCGATCTGGCGCTGGCCTGCCGCGGAGATCTCGATGTTGATCAGCACCATACAGTGGAAGACGTTGGCATCGCTCTGGGCGAAGCATTCGATCGCGCTCTCGGCGACAAGAAAGGAATCCTGCGCGCGGGATATTTCCTGATGCCAATGGACGAGACGCTGGGGATTGCGGCGGTGGACCTGAGTGGACGCGCCGCATGCGTGGTCGATACCAAAGTGCGGGTGCGCCTGGTCGGCGATCTGCAGAGCGAACTGGTCTTTGATTTCTTTGAGGGATTTGCACGCGGGGCGCGCGCCAACGTTCACCTGAAAACGATGTATGGCCGTTCCAACCATCACAAGATCGAGGCGCTCTTCAAGGCCTTCGCGCGTGCCTTGCGAGCTGCATGCAGCAAAGATCAAAGGCTGGCCGAAATGTTGCCATCCACCAAAGGACTTTTGTAGATGATCACGTTGATCGATTACAAGGCTGGCAATCTGACCAGCGTTCGCAAAGCTTTTACCTATCTGGGGCAGGATTCGGTGGTGACGGACGATCCTGAGCAGGTACGCGAAGCGCAGGCTCTGGTGCTGCCGGGCGTCGGCCACTTCTGCACTACCGAGCGGCTTGCCTCCAGCGGGGTGCGCGATGCGCTATGTGAGGCGATTGGGCGCGGCGTTCCGTTCCTCGGCATCTGCGTGGGAATGCAGTGGCAATTTGCGGGATCGACGGAAGCACCCGGCACGAAGGGGCTGGCGCTCTTCGAAGGCGAGTGTGAGCGCTTTCAGACGACCACGCTCAAAGTGCCGCACGTGGGCTGGAACCAGATTCGCCGCACCACGCAGGGAGCGCAGTCGCGTCTGCTGGACGGAGTGCCCGACGATAGCTTCGTTTATTTCACCCATTCGTATCGCGCACCGGTGGTCGAGGGAGTCTCCACGGTCACGACTTATGGTGAGACCTTTGCATCGGCGGTGGAACGGGATAACGTTTTCGGTGTGCAGTTCCATCCGGAAAAATCGGGCGACACGGGTCTGCGCATGTTGAAAAACTTTTGCGACTATGTGGCCGAAAGGAGCACGCGATGAGCACCGGAATCACTAAGCGCATCATTGCCTGCCTCGACGTGACCAAGGGCCGCGTGGTCAAGGGAGTGCAGTTTGTGGATCTGATCGACGCCGGTGATCCCGCCGAACTTGCGCATCTGCACGCCACCAGCGGAGCCGATGAGATCGTATTGCTCGACATCACGGCCACCAGCGATGCACGCCCCATCCTCATCGACGTGGTGCGGCGCACCGCGCGGCAGCTCTTTGTGCCATTCACAGTGGGCGGCGGAGTGCGCTCGCTCGACGATGCAAGCGCACTCTTTGATGCGGGCGCAGACAAGATCAGCATCAACTCCGCGGCCATCAAAGCTCCGGAAATTATTACAGAGATCGCTGAACGCTTCGGCTCGCAGGCTGTGATTGTTGCGATTGATGCCAAGCGCAAGGCCGGCGCCGCGTCAGCTTCCACAGGTGTCATTTCCAACGACGCGGTTTCCACCGAAGGCGCGATTGCCGCCGAAGTCTATCTGGCTGGGGGACGCATCGCTACCGGGCGCGACGCAGTAGAGTGGGCGCGCGAAGCCGAGTCGCGCGGCGGCGGCGAAATTCTGCTCACCTCGATGGACTGCGACGGCACCCGTACCGGCTTTGACTGTCCGCTTACCGCAGCCGTTGCCAGGGCGGTGAACATTCCGGTGATTGCCAGCGGCGGCGCGGGTTCGGGCGACCACTTTGTGGATGTGTTCAAGGCAGGCTGTGCCGATGCGGCGCTGGCGGCCTCAATCTTTCATTTTGGCATTCACGATGTGCGCCAGTTGAAAGCGCAGTTACAGAGCGAGGGCATTCCGGTGCGGCTGCCATGCTGATCGCGAGGTGCACTGTGCATCGGCAAGTGGAGTTCGCCGGCCTTCCCACCATCGTGTGCAACTGGCGAGAACTAAACAGAATCGACAAACCAGGACTCGACAAAAATGCTTATTCCTTCGATTGATCTTATGGGCGGCAAAGTCGTCCAACTTGTGCAAGGCGAAAAGAAGGCGCTGGAATTCGACGACCTTCAATACTGGATCGACCGCTTCCTTCCCTATCCGATGGTGCAGCTCATCGACCTGGATGCGGCGATGGGCAAAGGTGAAAATACCGCGCTGATTCATCACATCTGCCAGCACCTTCCGGTGCAGGTAGGGGGAGGAATTCGCAACGTGGAAGCTGCGTCGAAGATGCTGCAGGCGGGGGCCAAGAAGGTCATCATCGGTTCGGCGCTGTTGAAAGACGGCGCGGTTGATCTGCAGATGGCACAGGCGCTGGCGCACTATGCAGCACCGAATCGCCTGCTCTTTGCGGTTGATTCGCGCGGCGGCAAAGTCTCGATTAAGGGCTGGAAGGAAGGCACGGCCCTGACGCCAGCGGAGATGATGCAACAGACCGGCGCGTACTGCTCCGGCTATCTCTATACCCACATCGATACGGAAGGCACGATGAGCGGCTTTCCGTTCGAGGTGGTCGCGACACTGAAGGCGGCAACCGATCGCAAGCTCATTGTGGCAGGCGGCATTCGATCGATGGACGAAGTGAACCGGCTTGATGCCGAAGGAGTGGACGCCGTTGTGGGCATGGCCGTGTACACCGGCGCGATGAAGGCTTAGCACCCTTGCAAGATGCCCGTATGAACTGGCGGCATCTAAATTTCTCAATCCTGCGGCGGGCGTGGCGAATCCAACTATGTGGCCCACTTTCTTTAAGATTTGATAACCTTTGCGGTGGGCTGAGCGTCGTTGTTCATGTCAGCCAAGTCCCGGAGATTTGTTTCGGGCCAGGAGCACAGTGTCGCAGGCTCAAGTTATTTCATCTGCTGAAGTCAGTCCGGAAGGCAAACCGGCAGAACTTATCTACGATCTTTTCCGTCGCTGGGGATACCTGCAGGCCGACCTCGACCCACTCGGCCACTTTCCCCGGCTTGATTATCCCGCACTTAGAATCAGCGGCCCGGAGGCGGAGCGGGCACGCGAAATTTACTGCGGCACCGTTGGCGCCGAGTTCATGCACATTCCCGACCCTGAGCGGCGCCAATGGATCATCGACCGTCTGGAAGGAGCGCAGCCCGAGGTCGATAGTAAAGCCATCCTCGAGCAGCTGGTGGAAGCCGATATTTTTGAGCAGATGTTGCAGACACTCTACATCGGCACCAAGCGATTCTCGCTGGAAGGCAATACCTCGCTGATCCCGCTGCTGGAGGAGATCCTCACCGGAGCCGCCTCACACGGCGCCGAAGAGTGCGTGATGGCGATGAGCCATCGCGGACGCCTTACCGTGGTGCGCAATACCGTGGGCCGCTCGGCGAGCGATATTTACGCCGGCTTTGAAGACGTTGACCCGCGCTCGACTCTGGGCGGCGGAGACGTGAAGTATCATCTGGGTGCCACAGGCTTCCGCGACTTCAACGGCCAGCGCATGAGAATTCATCTGGTCAGCAATCCCAGCCATCTGGAGGCGGTCGATCCGGTAGCGCTGGGAAGAGTGCGTGCCAAGCAGACCCGCCGCGGCGCAGAAGGCAAACGCCAGACGCTACCTATCCTGATGCACGGCGATTCCGCCTTTGCGGGACAGGGTATCTGGGCCGAGACCCTCAACATGAGCTGCCTGCCCGCTTACGAGGTCGGCGGCACCATCAACATCATCGTCAACAATCTGATCGGCTTCACAACCAATCCCTGCGATTACGCCAGCGGACGCTTCGCCAGCGACCTCGCCAAGCGGCTGCCGATTCCTATCTTCCACGTCAACGCAGAAGACCCTGAGGCGGTGGTTCGCATCGGCCGTCTCGCGCTTGAGTATCGCTACCAGTTCGGTTCCGATGTTCTCATCGACCTGATTGGCTACCGCCGCCATGGACATTCCGAGGTCGATGATCCCACGATTACGCAGCCCATTGTGTATGCCAAGATCAAGGCCCATCCGCCCCTCTATGAAATTTACGCCAAGCGTCTGGGCGTTGACGTAGCGAGCCAGGTTGCAGAATCCCGGGAGCGCTATCAGCAGGCCAAGGTCGAGGCCAAGGCCATGACCAAAAAGCCCAAGCTCTACAAACTCCCCGATTACTGGGATGGATACGTTGGAGGCAAATGGACGCCCGACGACGAGATTGATACTGGGGTGGCAGAGGAAGAGCTGACGCGCCTTGGCATGAAGCTTGGCGAATATCCGGCGGAGTTCCACATCCATCCCAAGGTTGCCGCCCTGCTCAAGCAGCGCCAGGAGATGGCGGCGGGCAAGCGCCTTATCGATTACGGCATGGCCGAGGCGCTGGCCTTTGCCAGCCTGGTCACCAGTGGCGTCCCGATCCGGATGAGTGGACAGGACTCGCGCCGTGGTACTTTCAGCCATCGCCACTCCTATCTCATCGACGTTGAGAACGAGAGTGAATACATGCCGCTGGCGCACCTCTCGCCCGACCAGGCGATGATCGAGATCTACAACTCCGAGCTCTCAGAAGCCGCGGTGCTCGGCTTTGAGTATGGATTCAGCCGCGATTTTCCGGAGGCGCTGACGCTATGGGAAGCGCAGTTCGGAGACTTTGCCAACGGCGCGCAGATTGTCATCGATCAGTTCATCAGCGCGGGCGAAGAGAAATGGGGCCTGCTCTCGGGACTGGTTCTGCTGCTGCCGCACGGCTACGAGGGCCAGGGACCGGAGCACTCCAGCGCCCGCATCGAGCGCTACCTGCAACTGTGTGCACGGGACAACATGCAGGTATGCCAGCCATCTTCGTCGGCACAATTCTTCCACCTGCTGCGCCGCCAGGCTCTGCGCAAGTGGCGCAAGCCGCTGGTTTGCTTCACGCCAAAGAGCATGTTGCGTCATCCTGACGCGGCCAGCGAGCTGAGCGCGCTGAGCGCAGGGCGCTTCCAGACCGTCGTGCCGGACAGCCACATTTCACCCTCCGATGTCTCGCGCGTTCTGCTCTGCACCGGCAAGATCGGCCACGATTTAGAGGCTGAGCGCAAACGCCTGAAAAACACCAGCACGGCAATCCTATTTCTGGACCAGCTCTATCCCTTCCCGGAACGGGACATTTTGGACGCAATAGCGCCTTACAAGAACGCACATGATCTGGTGTGGGTGCAGGAGGAACCAGCCAACATGGGCGCGCTCAGTTTTGTGAATCCGCGCCTGCGCCGCCTGGCGGGAGCGAACCTTCCCGTGCTATCCATCAAGCGGCAGGCGGCGGCCAGCCCCGCCACCGGCTCCGCCAAGGCTCACCAGATGGAGCAACGTACCCTACTCTCGTTAGCGTTCACCAGCTAACGCCGTTTTCCTGCGCACGAGAGCCGCCTCGGCGGGCGGCTCTTCATGCTGACGCCGCGGTTTCCGTGCCCCCGCCAAACGTAGAACCGGCCGGCAAAGGCCATCGGTCAACTCCAAATCAAGATCATCAATTCGTGAGTGAAAATCGATTAGAGCCGGGATTCTCCGGCGACGCACCAGGTGAGTTAAACTAAGTTCACCGTCTGCACGCGTGCAGCGGAAGGTTTGAAAGGGCCTGTAGCTCAACGGTCAGAGCAGAGGACTCATAATCCTTTGGTTGTAGGTTCGAATCCCTACCAGGCCCACCATCTTTTCAATAACTTACAAAGTTGAGATTTAACGGTATGACGTAAAGTATGACGTAGCCGATTTTGGCTACGCACTTGGCGGCAACACCGCATGATTACTGTCGTTGAGCGCCGAGCGCACAATACCAAGTTCCGGATGCTGATACTTCATCGCGGTCTTGACGTCCACGTGCCCCATCGCACTCATGACCAGCTTCAGATTCCCGGTATTCTTCAGAACTCGTGTTCCGAAGTCATGCCGGCCACAATACAACACCAATTTCTTGGGCAGTCCGGCCTTCTCGCGTGCCTGGCGAAACTTCGCGGCCATCGTGGTCAGATGTCCGGATTCAGATCGCTTGGACGCGAACACCCAGCCCTTTTTCCTGGTCCCGCAAAGCGTCTTCAACACTGTAAAAACCCGGTCGCTCATCGGTACGTACCTGATGCCGTTCTCGGTCTTGCTGTCCACCACATGGATGAGCCGCTGGTCCCAGTAAAGATCCTCAATGCGCATCCGATAGAGCTCCTTCTCATTGCGCATTCCGGTATCCCGGGCCAAGATCAAGACTTGGGTAAACCGCTCCAGGGTTCTCTTGCTCCTCCACTTGCAAAGAGCAGCAGCTTCCAAAAGTTTGCGCTCGGCCGTTTCGTCCAAACGCAAGCTGCGCGCCTGCTCGTTGACCAACTTGATCTTCGGTGCTCTCCGAATCAGCTTCCAATCCTCGGCTTTGTGCAGGAGTCTTCGCAGAGTCCGCAACGCGCAGTTGGTGGTGGCCGGCGATCCCCCAAACCGGAGAGTCCCGGCAACCTCGTTCGTCACCAAATCCAGGCGCAGTCCAATGACGGGCGTTTTTGACAGAAGACGCCATCCACGGTGGTAATACAGTTTGGAATTCTCCACCAGCCGGGAATCGTCCACCGATTCCAAAAAGCGCTTTGACACTTCGAGCACGGTGGGAGCCTTCCTTGGAAGAGGATCTCCGTGCTCGCAAATCTCAGCGAACTTCAAGGACGCGATTTTCTCTGCCCTATTTTTGTTCGTCTCGCCCGTGGACCTTCGAAATCTTTTGCCCCGGACGGCGAAGTCATACCACCAGAACTTCGACTTCTTTTGTTTAAATACTTCCACGAATCTCCTCCAATGCAGCCCGCACGGAAGGCACTCGTGTGTTCGTCCGGATGTACTCCTGAAGAACGGAGACATCGTAGCGGATTCTGCGCCGGATTTCTACATACTTTGGCCCGTCCCCTTCGTAGCGCCAGCGCTTCAGCGTGGCCGGCGAACGGCCCAGGATCTCGGAGGCTTCTTTGGTGCTAACTAGTTGATTACGCAAAGCAATTGTGGTCATAGACTCTCCAGGCGCGGTGCGCGGTTTTTGGCATTCAATTTCGGGCTGGCGATCGTGGCCGCGATCGCTTGGCTTGAGGACACTCTCTTGTTGATGGCTTCCGACGGAATCTTCCATTGCCGTCCCACTTTGGTTGCTCCGTCGATTCTTCCCGCCCATAAGAGCTGATACACGTAGGTGATGGTGCAGCGCAGCTCCGCGGCAGCTCGTCTCACTGATATCGTTTCCATTCGATCTCGCTCCGTTTTACTCAATGCAGAGTTGCCTCGCCTTACGCATTCGCATTGGCGATCGGCGACAGGATTCCATTGCAAGAAGTAGAACGCCAGCTGTTAGGGAGTGTCCGCGGCAGAGCGTAGACAAGAAAATGTGGCGGGCAACCGCGATTGGAGCGCAGAGGATGGTCAGCTATTTTCTCGTCTGCAGTTTTCTGGCAGACGAGTGGACATCGCCTCAAAACGACTTTGCTGCTGGTTCAGCCGGTTTGATGTCACCTATTGCGGTCGAATAAGGTCTGAGTTCGCATCGCTTGCAAGCCTTTCAAACTTTTCTGACGCGGGCCGCTTTTGGGCTAGTAGCGAAGTCTGCGTGGCGTACCGAATAAGCTTCGCTAAAGCGAAGCACCGCTCTCAACATCTACGGCTACTACGCATATCTAGTGCATGTTCCCGAAAGGTCCTCGAGCCGATGGAAGAGTGTTTCAGCTCCTGCGCAACGCTGTACGTTGCCCGCGCCAGATCAACGATTTCGCCACCAACACAAGGCGTCGCAATATGAAACACAACGCAGCAGATTCTGGGATCATCCACCGACCGAAGGTACCGCCGGTGTTTATCGAGTTCATTTTCGAGGAGCTTTCCTAGCGCCTTCATCTCTCCCGAGAAAACCTTGTCTCCGGGATTGAATACACAAGTAAGAGAAATCGCAGCGACTCCAAAAGCGCCATGCGGTGTCTTGTCCAAGGTTTGTTGAAGCTGCTCTATCGCGTCGCGAATATTTGCGTGAATGCTCTGTTCCTTCGCTGGTCGCTTGCACGCCACCAGAAATGTGACGCTATTTCTAGTGAGTCGCAAGTCCGGCTCTTCCACGATAACCGAAGCACCCCGCAATCTCCATTCGGCTGCAAGTGCGAGTTCATACCAAATATTCCTACCATCGCTGTTCTTCGGGCTTTCGTTAATCGGGTGGATCGGGCCGGATAGAGCTCTTTTCAGTGCTGCAGCAATCGCGGGTGACGGGTCGTTCTGAAAGGCAGTAAAGACATCATGTGCTTCAAGTGCTTCGATAATCGGGAACCAGTCCCGGGGTTGAATATCGATGTAGACCCCAGTTTCTCGTCCTTTGCGACTCGCCTCTTCCGCCCTGTGAAGAGTTTTGATAGCTTCGTGAATGCGGTCGTTCGGATGCAGCGTCAATCCTAGGCCAGTCAGCCACGCGTCGAAACCTGCTAAGCGAAGAAGCAGGTCAGAATACTTGAATGCCTCCATGGCTCTCGCTCCCAATGCACAGCCTAACCTTAGCTCCTGCCGAACTGATCGAGAATCTCGGTATGACACTGACCGGTCACTATACCGTTACGTGAGCCCAAAAAGAGCGTCAAGACGCCCAACCGGGGAGGTAGCCGACTTCATGGTTACCGACGACCTGCGGCCGGGAAAAGCCCCGAACCTGTCCGAAACCTGGAGGGCAATTCTTGCTACGCCAATAATGCACTAGAATTAAAGCATTTATTGCCGGACGGACTATCCATGACCCAGCGTGTCGGTGGCCCCAAAAAGATCGGGAAGAGCGACATCACGGGCGCTCTTGGCGTCAACATCATCGAGCGCCGCCTTCTGGAGATGGGATATCTCTGGTATCCGTCCGGCGGCGTCGAAGCCGGCATTGATGGTCGGCTAGAAATCCGCGCGGAATCCGGCGAGGTCACCAATCTCGTAATTTCGGTGCAAAGCAAGGCGACTGATGGGGCATTCCAATCCGAAACGCCCAGTCACTTTAGTTTTGGATGCAGCGACAGAGATCTCCAGTATTGGCTTCGGGGAAACCTTCCGGTAATTTTGATATGCTCGCGGCCAAGGACGGATGAAGCGTACTGGGTTTCCATACGCGACTACTTCGCCGACCCACAGCGCAAGGCCAGCAAGACCATTCGCTTTTCAAAGTTGGACGATGTTTTCGATTTGTCAGCCGCAGAATGTCTGAAGCGAATCGCTGTCCCGACCGATGGCGGGTATTACCTGGGCGCGAAGCCACGACGGGAGGTCATCTTTTCGGACTTGCTGCCCATTCGCGAATTCCCTAATCGCTATTTCCGAGCACGCGCCATTCAGTCGTCACGTAAGGATGCGTTGAATGAGCTCTATGCGGCTCACCCCAACGGAAAAGTGGCACGCGCCTTTATCGTCCACGATCAGACGATCTACTCTTTTTTTGACCTTTCGGAGAATCGATGGGAACCTGTCGCGGAAACTGGCACAGTTGAAAGTGATCTCACTTTCGAATGGTCATTGAATACGGATCCTGTTCGTCGAAACCTTTTCGTCGAGCTTTTGAACGTCACGCTTCAGGAACAGCTTCGCGAAGACGACATCTATTACTCAAAGCTGCTCGGATGTTTTTATCATCGGGCGAGTGATGATCTTTCGGACGTTAGCCGGAAGTACATGAGTCGGCGAAAGGAGGCAAGCCGTGATGTCTTCAAGCGGTATCAATCGAAGCTAGATCCGAGCAAGACCTCCTATTACCGCCATTCGGCGTTCACTGGTCACTTCTTGCAACTGGACGGAAACTGGTTTTTGCAGATTACGCCAACCTATCGGTTCACGCGGGACGGGTGGAATGACAGCCGATTCAGTTCTGATGCGCTAAGTGGAATCAAACGCCTTGAAAACAACCAGGCGGTTCACGGGCAAGTCGTGATGTGGGGCGCAGTCGTCCAGACAGAGAACTTGTTCAATCAAAGTAACCAGCTGAAGTTTTTCCCTCTCCTGCAATTCAAGGTGGATAGCGGATTCAATGATTCTGACTGGCTCAAGCGGGAAGATGCTGAAAAGCAGATGGATCCGGAGCAAGAGCAAGCAGAAGATCTGGAACAGGGAGAGCTTGGGTTATGAATCTGTCGATATTGGAAGAACCGGAATTGGAGTTCGGCGGGAATGCCCGACATATCGATATTCGTTTTGGCATTCGTGATTACGGCCCTTTCGATATGCAATCGCCACGGGCGCCCAAGCGAATTCAGATTGGACTAATTGGCACTGCTGAAACAACCGAGGCAGCCTCGCTTTGGATCGAGAAATGCAAACTTGGCATTGGACGGAAAGAGAGCAAACAGCCTAATCTATTTCCGGCATTTCCTCCAATCTCCTCTTCAAGTTCGTTTTGTTGCCTCTTTGAGACAGATCGAGCGTTGATAAGAAACATCGCTGGAGGCTCAATCTCGAAACTGAGCGCGGTTGCCGATATGAACCTTCGAATTGAATCGGCTACGCAGCTTTTTCTCAGCGAGATGGAAGTTCTCTGCGAGAACGCAAAGCCGGATGTCATAGTGTGCGCCATTCCCCTTGAATTACTTGAGCTCCTCTCGGAAGAACGGCGGTCACCTGGAAGAATGGACTTGCACCATCTCTTGAAGGCTCGCTCGATGCAATTGCGTATACCTATTCAGCTAGTTCTTCCGGGTACGTACGACGAATCGAAAGCCAAGAACAGAAGCGTGCAGGAACACCACGGCCACTTCAGGATGAGGCGACCAGAGCGTGGAACTTTTTCTCGGCTCTCTACTACAAGGCGGGTGGTACCCCTGGAGACTTCAACGAGACCCATATCAGCTTGCCTCTTGCTTCGTCGGCATCAGTTTCTTCGAGACCCTCGATCAGTCGCGCCTGACTACGAGTATGGCCCAGGTCTTCAACGAATTAGGTGAAGGCATCGTTGTGCGTGGCGGGGCCGCCGCGCTGTCGAAAGAAGATCGGCAGCCACATCTGAGAAGAAAAGATTGTGAGGGACTACTCAAGAACTCTCTAGCGCGATACCGCGAAATGCATAAACACTTCCGGCGAGGGTTGTAGTTCATAAGAGTTCTGCGTTTTCAGCGGACGAATTAGCGGGTGCAAAATCCGCGATGCATCAGGCAGGCGTTGATATTTTCGATTTTCTGCACGTTACCGATTCGAATATCCGACTTTACCGCGATGGCGTATATCCTCCGCTTCGCGGGACCTTCTTGCAAGCGAGTTCGAGAAGCTTCTGTCTCTATACCAAAGGCAGTGTCCCATTTTTCGAGACCTATCCAGGTTTATATGTCCCTCGACCGATTGAGGTTACCATCGCTGGCGGGGAGGAAACGCCGCTTGCGCTTGCAAAGGAAATCCTCGCGCTAACGAAAATGAACTGGAACAGCACACAATTCGATGGCAGCATGCCTTTGACTATTACGGCGGCAGCGGGTGTAGGAAAAGTTTTGAAGCACTGTACAGAAGGTCAACGAATAGAGCCTCGATACAGTTTCTATATGTAACTGTTCGTTCGACGCCAAGCTGCCGAAGACCAGGTAGGCGGATCGATCCCAGAATAGGTACTGTGAAACGCCGACCACGACGCCGATGGTCAGTCCGGGACGTGGTCGCGAGATTCCAGTTGCGATGCCGACTTGTCGGTACCGACACTGGCAGGAACCACCAAAATTGCAAGCCGCCTTGTCTTATTTGTCAGATATTTCAGTCAGAACACAAGGCACGTGCCGATAGTAGACGGGGAGATTCCGAGCCTGCAGTTTGCGCAAGAACTTCTCAGAAACGATATCCAAATCAGCATTGGAAACGATATAGAGGTTCCGTATTTTTGGATTTTCGGACCGGAAAGCGTACTCAAGGAGCTGTGGAAGCGCCTGCCGAATGGCGTGGCGGGCTGCATCCGCGGGTTTGACTTCGTACAAATCGAAGAATCCCTCGACAGTTTTGACCACAAGGTCTATGCTGCCACCGCTACCACTGGGAATCTCAGTTCCGAACCGCGCGTTTGGGTCCTCGTTCTTCAGGATGTCTCTGAGGGCCACAGTGAGACGCCTCGACCTGAGGTTTACGCTCGTCGCCCCTTGGATTGATCGATTAGTCTTATCCCCTTGCGGCACATCGAACCTTTCGACAAATCCAAGTTCCGAAAGGTCATTCCGAAGACTGATGAAAGTATCGGGGTGGCCTTCCACGAACCTGTAGATAGGCATGAGTTCATCGAACGTTTGTAGGACATCAGAGATATCAATCAGATTGGCCGGGACATGGCGGCCCACGAATATGAAAAAACGGGGCCTTATCTCATCAGAAGTAATGGACCGTACGGCGGTTTCTGGCTTACGATTTGATTGCCGCACCAAACCCATATTCGATACTCATCGAACAGTTCCGGTTCCGAGCGGACGAGTTCGTTGAAACGCTCGATTTTGGGGACAAGCTGAGAGACCACATCGCTCACAAACTGACTCGGCTCTAGAGAAAATGCCAATCCAAAGCGAAAGCGTTCGAGTTCGCGCTCAAAGCCTATGTTGAACTGCATTTCAGAGCGGCCCCCATAGTGATATGCCCAACCCCCTTCATCATAACACCTCTTGCTGGGCACATCGAAAATGACACTACGCATCTCTTGTCGCTTGCCTGTGAAGCGGGACCGCAACTCCTGCAGCCGTCCCACTTCATAGCTTGCACAATTGAGATTCAAACTCCTGGCGATCTCGCTAATGCTTTCTGGCATGCAGCTTCCTCCAACCGTTAATCAGGTTCGCCAAATGCAAGTGTATGCTGCCAAATTCAGAATAGTCTCCTGATAAACGCTGATCCAGCTGGAATCGGGAGCGCACGAGGGCAGTTTGAAAGCCGTATGCTGGCCGACTTATCAGGAGTGATCTGGCCGCTTTCGCGTTAGAGTATAAATCGAGAACGCAGTTGCAAAGAACAGAGAGGCGAGACTGCCCGCGGCCGGACTCGGCCGAGAGTCGAAGCGCACCACTACAAGAAAGGGTACCGAATGCTGAACGGACGGGTGATCCCCAAAATGGCGCCGGACAAAGCAATTGCAAGGAACGCGATGTCGTCGAAAAAGTCATCCATGACTGGAACGCGTCACATTTCTCGGCAACGGGAATCATGTTGAATCCAATTAGGTGGGAATCTCATTCATATCCAACTTCAGGTGACCGCCCGCAGGCAATCATCAACAGACAGATTGTCGAATCGGGGGATATCCTCATCGCTATCTTCGGGTACAAGCTAGGCACCGCGACGGGGGCAGCGCAATCAGGGACAATCGAGGAAATCGAGGAGTTTCGCAAGGCCGGGAAATACGTTGCATTGTACTTCTCGACGGCGAAGGTTCCGAGAAGTGCCGACCGCACCCAACTTGAGGCGCTTGCATCGTATAAAGCGGAATGTCAAAAAGACACGCTCTACTCTGAATTTGAGGATGCTTCTGGTCTCCGCAATGACCTTACGAGACAACTGCCCAATGTCGTCAGCGAGGCTCGCAGAAATCTGAACTTGTCCAGTCCGCAGCGAGGGGGTGGCCTCGAACTACCTCGCCTGTCGAACATTGTTGAGGTGTCTGACGAGCACTCGGCACTTCAGGGCAGAGCATCGTCGGCCGACATTGACAGGCGGGTACTTGAGGCACTTGGAAATCGAGCCCTGTGGAATGGGGCGCGGCCGATGACAGGCGCAGGAGAACCTGCAGTGCGTTCCTCGGAAATTGCACAACTCCTTTCTTTGGACACGGAGACCATAGCCGACAGTTTGGAACGTTTGGAATCGAGGGGGAGGGCAAAGAACGCCAGTGGAACGCTAGACAATCCCGCTCCGTATTGGTTCATTATCCGAAGATGATCGCCGTAGTGTATGGCCTCAGAAACTGAATGCACCGTTCGACTCACCATTGAGGCAGCAAGGGGTTGAATCCAGCTATTAAGAGTGCGAAATGCATCCCAGACTGCAGGTCGCCCGGGGTCTTGAAGGTTCCAGTCGCTTCCCGTTCCAGCTCAAGATCGTCGGGTTCGGGCGAGGGGAGTTGCATCGGAGGTTGTCCCGGCGGATCCCAAGCAACGTTCTGATTGGGAGGCGGTTTCTATCGATCCCGATAAACGCCGATTGGACAGGAAATCCCGAGGCGGCCGCTCGGACCGTGAATCCTAGACCCTTGCCGACTTATGAGGATTGATCTGCATTGGTGATCGAGCCCTTCGCAGGGAAGATAGGGTCGGAAGGAAATGACCATGACAGAAGTGCAAGCCTCCACGCAGCTAGCAGGAGCCAGCAGACTATGGCGATATCTTTCGCTCGATAAGCTGGTTGACCTGCTTTCGACGAGCGAGCTGTTCTTTGCTCCTCTCGCGACTTTCGCTAAGACCGATCCGTTTGAGGGTTACCTCCCGTCGGTAGCACTTGATGCGCATGCCTCCATATTTCGAAAGCATGCGAATGATCTTGAGCTAGCGCATCAACAGGTGGCAGAACACCGGGACAAGCAGGGATGTCCACTAACAAATGCGGAACGCGAGGCACTTCAGGCTAGCCTGAAAGATCTCCGGTCTACACCTCGCCGCTTGTTACCTGCGATAGCAAAGACAACGGTGGTCAACTGTTGGCATGCCAGCGAGAGCGAGTCCGAAGCAATGTGGCGCCTCTATGCCGAAAACGGGAAGGCGGTGGCGGTTGAAACTACGCTTGACGCCCTGAAGGAATCCATTCAGAAGCGCGAGTCTTCAAGCGTGGTGCACATTTATCCTGTGAAGTATCTGGACTTCTTCGACCCCGCTCTTCAGCCACGAGATTGCGTCGTAGAGGGCCACCTTGCTCCCCTCCTGAAACGAATCTCATATCAACACGAGCATGAGGTCCGTGCATTCATAGGAAAAGTTGCGCCGAATCCCCGCGCGGGCGCCGATATCGCCTTCTGGAAACCGGCATCGATAAGGTTGCCAATCGATGTAGGAGCCCTGGTGAAGGCCATTCACATATCTCCTTATGCCGGAGAGCCTTTTCCCAGCAGTGTGGCCAAGATTTGCGAAGTATTCGGCTTGGAGTCGGGGATTGTACGATCTTCGCAATTGCTCTCCGGACACGAAAAACTCCTGGACCAGGTTGTCCGATAGGGCTCTGGAAGACACACACACTTCCATTGCCGTTGGTTTTTCACCGCTTCAAACGCCGCAGGCTCAAGTAATCTGTCGACTGCGGGCTCCGGCGCGGGGTTGTGTGTGGCCTGCGATTGCGTTACCGGAACCAGGGCGGAGATCAGGTAGCACAACGCTTGCTTTAGACGCAGACGATCATTGGCACGGGCAAAGAGTTCACCGAGATTGACACCACTCCTGCGTTCCGCGAGCGCATTCAAGCAGGTGCGGATTCGCCTCAGTAGATTTCAGGAGAAGCATTATTATGGGTTATGGCGGATCTGGAGTCCGGGACCATCGCGGTGCTGGCGGAGAAACCTTCGGTAGCGCGTGATATCGCCCGCGAGTTGGGCGCGACCAGCCGAGGCGACGGATACCTGCACGGCAACCGCTACGTTGTGACGTGGGCGGTGGGGCATCTCGTAAGCCTTGCCCAGCCACACGAAATCAACCCTGAATGGCGCACCTGGCGGCGCGCCCTACTCCCCATGCTGCCGAAGCAATGGCCGCTTGTCGTCTACGAAAAAACACAGAACCAATTTGAGATCGTAAAGCGAATTCTGAACTCGCCGAAGGTTTCGCGCGTCGTTTGTGCGACTGATGCCGGCCGCGAAGGGGAATTGATCTTTCGCTATATCTACGAGTCGGCGCAGTGCCGAAAACCGTTCAGCCGACTTTGGATCTCTTCACTCACGCCGGAGGCCATCCGCAAAGGGTTTGCGGCCCTGCGGCCGGGTGCCGACTACGACTCGCTGGCGGATGCTGCGCGTGGCCGCAGCCGGGCAGATTGGCTGGTAGGCATGAACCTATCGCGCGCCTATTCCCTTGGCTACGACGAAGAGCTTTCCGTCGGGCGCGTCCAGACACCCACGCTGGCTATGGTGGTCGAGCGCGAACTTGCCATACGCAGCTTCGTGCCCGAAGATTACCTCGAAATCGTTGCCGATTTTCGGCCAAGTGGCGAGTATCCCACGGGCGGGGCTCAGCAGAATATCTATCGGGGTACGTGGTTCCGTGCGCGGTCGGGAGAGGGGACCGACAAGGAATCGCTGCAGAAGGCGATGCGGCTGCCCAGCGATGGAAAAGAAGCGAAGCTCATCATCGAGCGCGCGCACGCCGGTCTGGCCTCCATCGAATCGATCCAATCGGAAACCCAGCGCATGGTTCCCCCGCTGTTTTACGATCTTACAGAACTGCAGCGGCACGCCAACCGCCTATATGGCTTCAGCGCGCAGAAAACGCTGGATGTCGCGCAGGCGCTGTATGAAACCTACAAGCTCATTAGCTATCCACGCACGGACAGCCGGCACCTCTCACAGGATGTGGTGTCGACGCTTCCGGGAATCGTCAAGAACATCGAAGGTCCTTATCGTGACCATCTGGCGCCCGGCACGGGCGAGCGCGCCTTGGGGCGACGGTTCATTGACGATTCCAAGGTGACAGATCACCACGCCATCATTCCCACCGCAATATCTCTTGGGAAGTCCCGCCTGTCGGACGACGAGCGGAAGATCTACGACCTGATCTGCCGGCGCCTGCTCAGCGCCTGGCAGGACGATCACATCTGGTCGGTTACAACCGTGATCACCGCGATTACGAACGGCAACATCATCGACCGCTATCATGCGTCCGGAACCGCTGTGCAACAGGCGGGTTGGAAGGTACTGGATATCGTCGTCGAGAAGAAGGCGAAGCGGGGCCAGACAGGCGGAGACGAAGAGCGCGGGGAGCAGGTTCTGCCGCCGGGTTTGGCCAAGAGCCAGCCGCAGGAGGTGATCGGCGTCGAAGCCTTGAAGAAAAAGACCCGAGCGCCCAAGCGGTACACGGATGGCACCCTGCTCACGGCCATGGAGACGGCGGGCAAGACCCTCGATGAAGAGGAACTGGCAAAGGCCATGAAGGAAACCGGTCTGGGAACGCCTGCGACTCGGGCGGCCATGATCGAGGTTCTACTCAAGCGCGGCTATATTGTGCGGCAGGGGAAGACCCTCGAAGCCACGGACAAAGGCATCCGGTTGATTGAGGTGGTCCACCCTGAGGTGAAGAGCCCCGCCATGACCGGTCAGTGGGAAGCGTATCTCAAGCGGATCCAACGCGGGGAGGCTCAACTGGGGCCATTCCTGAAAGGCATTGAGGATTACGTAACGGGAGTGGTGGGCAAGGTCGAACAGGCACCGCCCGCCGCCACGCCACCGGTGGAAGTTGTAGCCCGAAATCCACCAAGCCTTCACGGCTCTCTGGAGGCGCCCATTCGCAGGCCGTTGCCAACGGACGACCTGAACGCTCTCCTGCATAGCGCGTTTGGTTTCTCCTCTTTCCGATCGAACCAGGAAGCCGTCTGCCGGGCGGTCATCGAAGGTGAGGACGTGTTGCTGGTCATGCCGACCGGAGCCGGCAAGTCGCTATGCTATCAACTGCCTGGTATCGCCCGCGGCGGCACGACGCTGGTGATCAGCCCGCTGATTGCCTTAATGGAGGATCAGGTTGCCAAGCTTAAGGCGCAAGGCCTTGCCGTCGACCGCATTCACTCTGGCCGTCCGCGTACCGAGTCGCGGCAGGCTTGTGTGGATTACCTCAGCGGGAAGACGCAGTTCCTTTTCATCGCGCCGGAGCGGCTGCGGGTGGCCGGCTTCCCGGAGATGCTGGCCAAACGACCGCTCTCCCTGATCGCCATTGACGAGGCGCACTGCATCTCGCAATGGGGACACGATTTCCGGCCAGATTACCGCATGCTGGGCCAATACCTGCCCCGCTTTCGTCCGGCGCCGGTCATAGCGCTGACCGCTACTGCGACACCAGTCGTTCAAAATGACATCGTCGAGCAGTTGGGGCTGGCGCAGTCGAGCCGCTTCGTTCACGGTTTTCGCCGCAACAACCTCGCAATTGAGGTTGTTGAGATCGCGCCTTCTCAACGGGCCGATCTCACCAGCCAACTATTGCAAGAGGCCGAACGCAGACCGGCAATCGTCTACACACCCACGCGCAAGCAAGCCGAAAGCCTGGCAGCCGAACTTGCCGCCCACTTTCCTGCGGCTGCATATCACGCTGGAATTGATGCCGGGCGCCGCCAGCAAGTCCAGGAGCAGTTCCAAGAGGGCCGGATCCAGGTGATGGTTGCGACGATTGCCTTCGGCATGGGGATCGACAAGGCTGACGTCCGCACCGTGATCCACACCGCCCTGCCGGGCAGCCTGGAAGCCTACTACCAGGAGATCGGGCGCGCCGGGCGAGACGGTGCTCCCAGTCGCGCGATCCTGATGCACTCCTACGCCGACCGCTACACCCACGAATTCTTCTTCGAGCGTGATTATCCGGACGTGGCTGTGCTGCAGTCGATCTATACCAAGCTCCAGGCCGAGCCACATGACAAGGCGTTCCTGATGCCGAAGCTCCGGATGGATGAAGAGGTGTTCGACAAGGCCCTCGAGAAGCTCTGGATCCATGGCGGAGCCGTGGTGGACTTCGCCGAAAACGTGAGTCGGGGCCAGGACCACTGGCGCGAATCCTATGTCGCGCAGGGTGAGCAAAAGCGGGCGCAGATCGATCAGATGATGCGTTACGCGGAGAGCAATCAGTGCCGCATGGCCACCTTGGTGCGCCACTTTGGCGATCTTGCCGACGGAGAGAAGCCGTGCGGGATTTGCGATTTCTGCGCTCCGGGGCAATGCGCCGCGCAACGGTTCCGTACCGCCACGGAGGCGGAGCACAAGATGCTCCTACGAGTGGTAGCCACGTTGCGCTCGGGTGGCACGAAATCAACCGGCAAGCTATGCGCTGAACTGTGTCCCAACAACGAGATGAGCCGCGACGCATTCGAAGAAGTGCTCGGCGCCACGGCGCGTGCGGGACTCTTGCAACTCTCGGACGCGGCCTTCCAGAAAGACGGCAAACAGATCCCGTACCGCAAAGCCAGTCTCACGCGCACCGGCTATACCGTGGACGAAAGGACGCCGATCAAGTTCGTCATGAAGGACACGGCGCCCCCGTCTGGCAAGCGCAAAAGGAAGAAGAAGCCTACTGTTTCTGCGGGGCGGAAGCGGCCATCGAGGAATGAAACCGCAGCGGGACCGGGGCCATCGTCAAAGGCGAAGGGGCCTACAACCGAGATGAATACTCGCATCGAAGCAGCGCTGCGCGACTGGCGTCTGGCCGAGGCGCGGCGGCATGGCGTGCCCGCGTTCCGAATCTTAACCGACCGCACCCTGAAGGCTCTGGCCACCAGCCACCCGGCAACAACCGAGGCGTTGCTCGCCGTCCCGGGAATCGGGTCCAGCACCGTGGCGAAGTACGGAACGAATATCTGCCGCGTCCTACGCGACAACGGCGCCTGAGCGCAAGCAATCCGCTGAATCAGTGGCAGGATTCCGATTGGAATGCCCGGCTTCCTAACCTTTTGATGGTCGGAATCACCGAAATCAGCATTTTACGTTCTTGTTTTTGGGCGGGGATTTGCGAGTCTGGACAGGAGTTTGCCGAACTCGCGCCGCATTTCGCCCCGATCTGTCTTCCGGTCGCCAGGGCTTCCTTTCCTGGTCAGGAACGCAGCCAGCTCAGGGTAGGTTTGAATTGTGCTTCTCTGATGCGACTGGTTGTGGTATCTGATCTGTTTCCATGTTTTGAATTTCTTGAAGTAGTGGTCAGATGGAGCGAAGCCTTGGGCGTCGAATTCCCGTCCCATGCGTATCAAGTCGTCATCACTGCAGATTTTCTTTCCGCACGGTCCATGGGCGGCCATGGTCTTGCTCCACCAATGGCCAGCAAACGATTTGAATCGCTCCTCCGCCTGCGCGCGTTCACTCTTAACGGTAGCCCGCAGTGGTCTTTCGTCCCGCACGGTATCCAAGGCCTTTTCGGCAATGCTCCGGCCCGGATGAAGATTTCTCCTGAGAATGTCGGTGGTCGGCACTCCCAGACAGTCCATGGCCCCCAGAATGGAAGACGAGTGAAGGCCTATCCATTGACGGATACCAGCGATTTTCTGTGAGAGAAGGTGGCGTTCAGACAGCATCTGATTCACCGAGGAGTCGAATACCGCACTCGGAAGCTTGGCTGCCGCCTGCTCCGCCTCTTTCTCTTCCTTCAATTTGCGAAAGAATGGGAGGCTCTGGAATTCCGGAATATTGAAGAACTCGTAGGCTCCTGCATCCCGGACCCAAATAACCGCTTTGTCGATATCATCGGTTAATCTTTGCACCAATCGTGCGTATTGAACCTCTTCTGAAATTTGATCGAAGTAGGTCAGCAGAAGGGATACATTGGCCTGATCCGCAGGAGCACAGGGACGCGATTTGAGTTTGTAGGACCATAGACGAACCCGTCCATCCACACCGTCGAGCTCGGAATCGAGCCAGCATACGATCGAGGCTGGCACGTCTGATCGAATCGGATCGTCGGGAGCGATTCCGGCGAGATCCATGGCTCGGCTGCAGGACTCAACCTTTTGTCTCAGGTTGGACCGGCATTTCTCGATCTTCCTCTGACGCCGAATGATCGCGTGCTCATTGGCTCGAATTTTCTCCGCTAACGCGGTGTGCTCCTTCTCGAATCGCTTCTCCTCATCGGGTTTTGCATTCTCGAGTTCTTCGTCCAGTTGCTTTAGCTCGGACAGAAGCGAGACCGATTCATCGGCGGCCTCCAGAGCCTCCAAAACCGCACAATCGATCTCCCATTTCTCACTGAGGTAGCTCGCGACGGACAAAACGTCGTCGTCATTCTTCAGTTCGCAGGGATTGAGCCATTCTTTGGAACGGCTGACCATCCACTTCTGAATCCGCAGAATTTCTTGTGTTAAGAAATCCCTGGACCGCTGCTCTTCTTTCACTCGCTGAGGATGCACGGCAGGCGGCCTACCTCTTTCCCAAGGTTGACGCTGAAATATTTAGCGTCGGCTGTTCGTCCACAAACCGGAGTTTCAGCCATCGGCAGATGTAATCGACAATCGAGAACGCGTGAGGGATATCCTCGTCTCCCGTGGGACCATCCGGCTCAAATCTCATGAGAAATCCAGCCGAGCAGATATCCTTCAGCGGAGCCCCATACCGCAGCGCGATTGAGACGACCCCCGCATAGGCGGTCATCATGCCAGTCAGCATAGAGCCTATTTTCGACATGGTTATGAAGATCTCAATCGGCTGGCCGTCGGCCCCCAAAACAACCGTGATATAGCCTTCATGCCCGCTGATGATGAAGTGGTGGGTGATGCCGGAGGACTCGCAATTTGTGGTGACCGGCGGAATATGCGAAGAAGAAAGGACCTGAGTGCTCATATGAACGTTTCCTGGGCAAGCACGCTGTGATTTACACATGTAGCATAGCGCAACTATGAAATATATTTTCTTTTTTCTTGCTTCCCGTTACGCGGGTAACTTACAAAGCGTTCATCTCCTGTTTACAATTGCGCACGTAAATCCATCAACTGTTGCAGGCAAATTCGCAAAAGGGAGAGATGCTGTAATGAGCAGGATTGAACCGACTCGGACGTCTGCGCAACAACCGAGAGCCGACAAACATCGCAAGGAGCGTGAGGCATTGATTGAACCACTCACAGCCGGACTTCAGGCCCTTTGGTCAAAAACCACCCTCCCGTTCACGTCTGATGAAATCCACCTACTGCAGCTGATGAGCACACTGGTCCGGCTTTCGGATCTGGACGTGCTTCAATCGCTGCACATTGCAAACGAAATCATGCCGCCCAACGAGCCTTGGGATTCATAGACCGGCACTGCACATTCGAGCGAATAGAAGCTCATGCCTCCCCCACATGAGCGGCCAGCATGAAAAATATTATGTACTAGTCGTCATATACTTGTTATACTTATAGTAGAAATAACGTAAGGAAGCGCTATTATGCCTCGAATCAAGAACCCGAACGCCCCAACGCTCATCAAGGCCTGTACCTCTCTGGACGACCTGACGCTCACGCTACTGGAGAAGATCAGGCACAAAGACCACTTGACCAAAGCAAACGCAGCAAGAATGATTGTGGGGCTCGCCATCGAAAAGAAGATCAAACTGGCCGAAATCACCAAATTCTACCAAGAGGTCTGGAGCAATCTTTCCTTCGAGAACGGACAGCGCTTCTCGCAGCTGCGCCTCGACTGGACTCCCGAGGAGAATACTTTGCTACTCATCTTCGCAAAGCATCTCTTTAGCTCAAACAATCGAAGCGAGGCCGTGCGGGTATTGATCACCTACTACGCAGTTCAGAAGAAGTTCGCCGTCGTTGGGCAAATCAAGAAATCCACAATCATTCCTGCCTAAGGATGGAACGGGGGCTGCTCTGCGAATCGAACAGCCCTTGTTGAATTCGCTCCCGCCATAGCAATTCTGAAATCTATCCACCCCAATATCGCAGTGAGCTCCGGAGAAGTTAAACGCTACCGTTCACGGCGCGCTTGTAGCGCTGAGCCGGTGGCATAGAGGACAGCGACGGTGCTTGTGCCGAGATCCGTCGCTCGGAATCACGATATGTCCGCACTCAAGCAGTTCCCCTTTGCATTTGCGCAGCCCATGCAGGTAGAGATCGTAGCGCACGATTAGCCGCTGTGGTCCCCGAAAATGCGTGCCCCAGGCCATTCGCTTCAAAAGATCAGCTGTGACCACGATCAGATTCGTGTTATGAGAATATATAGATGGCATAGTATTGATATGTCAGTATTTCACACACGATGGATGTGGAAAAAGACAAAGTGCTGTGCAAAAAAGCTTCATGTCCAAGCGATACGGCGAAAGGCTGATAGAGGCCTGCCGCGACGCTGCGCATGCTCTTCGACTGGATGGTGGTCGGTCACCCGGCAGCACGTAATTGGGAGATCGCGTCACGCATCTGCGCGGCGACGAGAAGCGTGCCCGCCTTTAGTTCGTAACAGCCTGCGAGGGCACAGCTGTTCGTTCAATGCACATCTTACTGAACGGTCACAGTTACGGTAATCGCCGCCGGATTCATCACCGTGCCCGATCCCGTCGGAGTCACAGTCACCGTGTACGTCTGTGGCGATGGCGTCGAGTTGCCGCCGCTCCCGCTGCAGGCTACAAGCAAGCCCGCCGCCGAGATCGCCAGCGCCGTCAGTAGCACGGCCAGCAACTGACTTCTGCGCCGCGCAAACGGAGCACCCAGCAGCACCGCACAGAACATCACCGGCCCGCCGCTCTTCCACGGAAGGCGCGGCGATCGGTTGGCCGCACTTTTCGTGGCCGTGATGGTCAGTGTGGAGTTTCCTGTCGTGCTGGAGGCGAAGCTGACCGAAGGCGCGCTCGCCGAGACAGCCGAAGGCGTGCCATCGATCGAGCTGATGCTGGTCGCAAACGAAACCGTCCCCGGGTAGTTGGTTGCTGTCAGGCTGAGGTTCAGCTGCGCGTTGCTCCCAGCCTGGATCGTGATCGAATTCGAGGATGCGCCCAATGTGTATGTCGGCGGAGCCAGCGCCGCGTACAGCGCGCCGCCGTTAATCGAGCCCAATCCCGTCACTAGGTCGTAGCCGGCCGTGGCCTCATAGCCCACCAGTCCGCCCGAGCAACCCTTCGATCCCGCGGTACAGGGCTGCGCGTTGCTGCCCGTCGTGATGTCGTGGAAGACCGCCGCATAGTTCGTCGAGTCCGCCGCCAAGCTGTAGAGCGTCTGATTGAAGTTTCCCTGCTTGCCGTACTTCTCCACCAGCAGGGTCAGCATTCCGGCAAACGAGGGCGAGGAAGCAGAAGTGCCGCCCGCCGTCATCAGGTCAGAGTTCGAGTCGCGGAATCCGTCCACGCAGCTTGGACCATCCGTCTGTGACGGGTCGGTGGCTGAAGTGAACTCTTGCGAGCACAACAGGTAGGGGTCGTGATCGGCCGATGCGGAGAAGGCAACGTCGGGCACGAAGCGCATCGGCGCCCCGCTGAAGTTGCCCGGAGCCCACTGCCAGCTCGGCATGGCATAGTACAGACTCACTCCACCGCCACCGGAGGTCAGCGTATTGGTTGGATCTTGCGACTGATCGTAGGCCGTGTCGTTCCAACTCGTCTCCGGAATGTATTGCAGCGCCGAGCTGATGATGTCGGCTGTACTGCTGTAGCTCCAGTACTCATTCGCGCCAGGCTCGGGGCTGCCGGCGCTTCCGTCGGCGCTGAACGTCGTCCCGCCAACGCCGGTCACGTATGGACTGGAGGCCGGGTAGTCCGCAACCGCTCCTTGCGTGGCAATGCTACTTCCCTGGTCGCAGCCGGCCGCTCCCGCATCGCCCGAGGAGTTCAGCACCGACTGTCCCTGCGCTGCGGCTTCCTCCAGAAACCCATCGAACACAGTTCTCATGTTCGCCGAGAATTGCGTCTCGCAACTCGCGTAGCTGATGCTGATGACGGGTACCACCGCGCCATCCACCTTGTAGGTCGTCACCAGGTAGACCGCGGCACTGAACACGTCCTGCCCCGGATCATCGGCGGCTGCATAGACGAAGTCCACCGTTGCGTTTTGGGCGATGCCGCCCGACCATTCCACGTCCAGGTCCGCTTCGCCGACATCGCCAACGCTCTCGCCTGCTACGTCGGTGCAGTCCGCCGTGCTGATGCAGACCATGTTCAGCTTCGTAGCGCTTAGGCCGGCTGCCGCGCGGAAATCATCGATGTCCTCCTGCGGAAAGTAGGTCTGCCCGGCTATCCCCACATGCATTCCGGTACCGGTGTAGCCCGCGTTGTAGATCGATGTGACGTTGTAGATGGTCGCCCAGTCACCCGGCGCCAGGAAGTGATTTCCCGAGAACTGCGAGGTGAATTGAGGATCCGAGACGTTTCACGACCGCCTGCGGCTTCGGACGGAAGCCGCTCAGTCCGCCAACCCCTGCCACCACGTTGGCCAGCCCTAGAGGAAGCGCGATCTCCGTGGCGTTGCTGATTCGCGTGTCGGCGCCAATCCTGTACTGATGAATCTGCGTGCGGAAGGCCAACTCCGCTTGTGCTACCGTTCCGGAAAACGTAATCAGGTTGCGCGACGGCGCCACGCTCTTCACCGTGAAGCCCTGCGTCTCAAGCCAACCCGTCACTTGGCTGAGGTCTGCCTCCGTCAGTCCAAAGCGCGCTCCGTACTCCTCCTGCGTCAGCCACTGGTGATACTGAGCCGACTTCGGATTCTGCTGCGCCTCCACCAGAGCATCCAGCTCCGCCTTCTCGGCTACGCTCGGCGCAATGCTCAGCGTCATGGACTCTAGCCGCATATTGCGGTTTGCCTCGCCTAGGTCACTCGCCTGCCGTGTTAGCGGATGTACAGTTCCCGCGACTGTCACCACTGGCCCCGAGCTCGGCTCATGCGTAATCCGATTGGCGCGCTGCGTGGTCTGAGAAACCAGTGTTACCGACATTACCAGAACCACGACCCACACGGCCGTCCATCTCTTCCAGCTGTTCACTCCAAGAAACTGTTTTGATTCCATTCCAAAAGATCCTCTCGCAGAAAAATGTTCAATGAATGCAAGGAGTGTGACGGGATGATTGGGCGCACACTATGACCTACTCCGGCCGAATTGCCAGCGCTACCACCGGATTACCCCGCAACGCCACAGGACAGCCCCAAAGCACGTCCAGAAGACAAGAGAAAGCAAAAGGGCGATTGCAATACCTCTCCCCGGTATTTGTTCGACAAAGTGCTCATCTTTTTCACTTGCGTGATTCAGAACGCACCTCCGGAGCGAATAAATTGCCATTTTCGGAAGTGCGCCACCGCGCAACAGGCGAAGACGATTCCGGTGCAGATGCGTGATCGCCATATACGCTGTTTTCTCGCGCCTTCTTATTGGTGATGAGAGGTTGAACCGCGGTCTCGAACTCCTTAATCGCTTCACGAAATGCGAGATACGCTCGATAAGCGATGAGAAGCGCGTAACACTCTTTACATCCACCCTTGATGCCCTCTTGCTCGTCCTTCACAGGGTTGTAGGCGGGATGCCGTGAACATCGGCCCTTGATGCGATACACAACCCGAAACGCCATCTTGAACATGTAGCTCCTCTCGCTCGCTCAGAACAATAACAGACATATATTTACTATGTCTACTATTGTTATTCGCAAGAGAGGCACGCAATGATTGGCAGGGACAACCGGAGCACTACATCGCACATGATTCGGGTTCATCGCCGCATTTGAGGCGGCGCGCCCGATCGGACGCGCGCCAAACTCAAAGGAAGGCGGCTATGCGGCAGCCATGGGAATCACCTCACCGAATGGTGCCGGGTGATCCTTGGTGGCTGCCCACAGGACTGGATGGTTCGGTGCGGCGTCTGGGAAGGAGCCCTCAAGGTCGGTGAAGACCACGAGCGCCTGCGGCTGGATGCAATGCTCCTCGATGTATTCAAAGCAGGGGCAGAAGCTGGTCCCGCCGCCGCCCACTGGTTCGAGCGTAATCGACTCGCCTTGTTCAAAGACGGCGGCGTTATGGACCTGGGTGTCGAAATAGAGTACATGCACCCGCTGGGGCCTCCGCTCCGAGATGATGGAGTTCAGTTCATCCTGGAAAAGTCCAAGCTGCCGTCGGTTGATCGAGCCGGAGCAGTCCACACCGACCACAATTTCCCCCACGCCATCCTTGCGAATGCTTGGCAGGTATAGGCCTGAGTCGATGTGGCGCCGGTTGGGAGACGACCAGGAGTAGTCCTCGGGAATCGCAGCGGCGAATGAATTCCGGAGCGCTGCCCTCCAATCCACGGTCGCCCGATCCGCCGCTTCCATGGCGCGGCGCACTCCGCCCGGAGCTTTGCCAGCCATGCGAGCGACAACTTCGGCCTGTTCAACAGCCCCAGTCCAGCTCATCTGCTGCTTCTCGATCTGGTCGCTGGTCGCCGGCGCGCCTTCCTTGTCGGGGTTGGGAGCATCAATGACCTGGCCAAATCCACCGTCTGTCACAGGAACCTTGGGCGCGGCAGTTCCTTTCTCGTCTCCCTGGGCCGAAGGATCTCCGCTCCCGGAATTCGTGGTGCCGTCGCCTTGGCCGCCGGCAGATTCGCCGTCTCTGTCCTCGGCGATCAAGTTGTATATCCGCTCCGCGCTCAGGTTTCGAAACCGTGGATCATAGAGTGCCCCGGCAGGGAGAGCGAGGTTCGCATCCCGAATGAGCGGGTTGATGGCGAAGTCGCACGCGACATTCCAGCGTTTCGGCGAGCGCGTCCCCCGCCGAGTGTGATGTTGCAGTGCCGGATGCATGACTTCGTGCGCCAGGCAGCCAAGCAGTTCAGGCGGCGTCAGCTTCGCAACAAATTCGGGGTTATAGAACAGGGAGACTCCATCGGTCGCCATGGTGTCGATCGATGGAGTCTCAACGTCCTTGAGCCGCAGGATCAGGACCCCGAAGAATGGGAAATCGAGCAGCAATTTCGTCCGGCCCTGCTTGAGCCGGACGGCCGGGGAGAGGTTTGTCATGATGCCATTAGCTCCATGTAATCCTGCATCCGCGCAACAATTTGGTCAGCCTCGGGTGCTGGCGCGGGTTGGGGTGCCGGATCGGTTGGCTTCGGATCGGGCATTTGGACCACCACGGCGGCCACTGCTTCCGCTGTTCCGGAATCATGGCCGATGGCGGCAGACTCATCCGTGGTGTCATAGCCGCGATCTTTCATCGCGTGCTTGATCTTGGCTGCGAGATCGTTTGCAATTCCCGCCGCCCGAGCGCGCGCCGCTGGATGCTCAGCGAGGTCCTGGCGGGTAAAGCTGGCGAGCCGCGAGTTTGTCTCCTGCGCGAGCGCCGTCAGTTCTTCGTCGTTCGTTACGTTCAACCGCGGAACGAGATCGGCAATCTCCGTCACATTGCGCAGAGTAGACGTATGCAAACGGGCTTTCGGCCGCTCCAATTGCGCAGCGAGGTGGGCGACCGACTGCATGAGACGCGACCACAGCTCGGATGTGGCGCGCGTGAGGGACTGCTTCACCTGCTGATCGATCTCGCGGGCGACGCGAGCTTTCTCCTCCTCGCCAAGCGTGACGCGGAAATCCTCGCCACAGGGTATGGGGAGAATGTCGGTCGTCAGATCAAACTTCTCAGTGAGCTTCGACCAGTCCGGGTAATCGCTATCGCGGTACAGAAGGCCAAGGCTGCTGCGGGCCTGTTCGCGATAGGTTGGATACGCGTCGAGAAACTCTCGCACCAGCTGTTCGTACCCGGTCTTGAATTCGCTCATCTGGTTGGTGAACTCGAAATAGAGGTGGGACGGGAGCAAGCGGTAGCCCTCGTCCGACCAGGGCAGCGTCACCTTGTAGAAGTACTGGCGGATCTGGCCTGCAAGGGTGCGCAGTTCCTCCAGCTTTTCGGCCTGGTCGAGCAGATGCTTGTTGTAGCGGCCGGCATTCGTGTTTGCTTCGTGGGACTGTGCTACTTCCTCGGACACGCGCTTGTCGTGCTTGCGTGCGGTCCACATCGTGATATGGAGACAGATCAACATTGCTTTGTCGGAAATCATTTCGTTTCAAGCCTCCAGGCGTAGCCCCGGATCGGCCAGGGCTACGCGAGTAAATCGCTGTGAGTGACAGCGAATTGGGTGAATTCGGGGGTGGTTGCGATGGCCCGGTCACGAAGCAGAGCATCGCGCATGGACAGGACCTGCAGTTCATCAGGAAGGCGCTCAAGGTAGAGCTTCGCCTTCGCAATCGAGCTATCGGTGATGCGGCGGCCGAGTGCCGTGGCAATTGCAATCTGGGCCGATGGATCGCTGGGCAGAGGGCGCGCCGGTGGGGTTCAGGAGAATCTCGTCTATGGAAGGCAGCGAATGAAACAGGTTGAGAAAGCCGATGAACTCCGCGGCGACGCCGTCGCCCACGGCACCTTGAATGAGGTGCATGAGCAGCATCTCGTAGACGTCCGCGGTGATGGTGGCCTTCCGGGCGTCGATTCCGTCCATCGCCCTGGATACCATCTCCCAGGAGCGCGGCGTCGGCCAGGCGTTGACACCCGACCGCACGGCCGAGTCGTGCAACAACTCCGTCCGGAAGCGAAGGAATGCGATGATTTCCGGCCTGATCCCGGCCTTGCCAGCCCAGACGCACCACTCGCCAAGATCCGGTTCCAGCGTGAGATGCAGGAAGCGGTTGAGCAAAGGGCGCGGCATGGAGTAGCTGACGCCACGCTCGGAGGCGGGATTGCCTGCGGCAAGCACCGACCATCCATCGGGGAGCCGATAGTCGCCAAGCGCGCGATCCAGAACGAGCTGATAGCAGGCGGCCTGCGTCATCGGGGGCGCGGAGGTCAATTCATCGAGGAAGAGAATGCCTTCCCCGCTTGTGGGGAGGAAATTCGGCGTGATCCATTCCGTGCGGTCATCCTTGATGCGTGGCAAACCACGGAAGTCGACGGGATCGAGCTGGACGGCGCGTACGTCAATAAATTCGCGCTTCAAGTGCTGCGCGACCTGCTTAACGAGTTGGGATTTCCCGACGCCACAGGCGCCCCAGATATGGAGAGCAACATTTTGAGGAACAGCGGTAATCAGCGCCTCAACGAGGTGAGAAGGTTTCATGAGTATTGTCCTTTGAAATGAAAGACGGCCAGTGAAGGCGTCGGGACGAGCGTGAGTGGATTCGGCTTACGCGGGTGTGTTCAAGAGGCGAAGATGGACGGGCGTGAGTGCGGCTGTGCCGTTTTCAGTGATTCCCATCGGACGGAACGGATTGGCTCCTCTGAGGACTGGGCGGAGTCTGCCCGGCGACAAGATCCCGCAGCAAGTTGATCTCTTCTCCCTGCCTCACCCAATCCGCGATCAGGGCCTCAAGCGGCTTCGGGCAACCGATAAGCAGGGGGAGTCGTCGTCGGAGGCAGAAATGTCCAAGAGGATCAAGAGTAAGAAGTTCATGCGACTCTCCGCAGGAATAGGAGTTGCACTATTCACTGGATTGGTGATGGGACAGGCGTCTTGAACCCTTGAGGAGGTTGCAGAGCCGATGCGCCGCCTGAATGTTGTCTGGGTGGTCATCGCGCCATGCCGCTCCCATACCCTTGGGCTCGATGTGGTCGGGGACGATGTCCTTGCAGTCGGTAAACGGCAGGTGACAGATTCCGCAGTTTCCTTGTTGCGCAGAGATTTTCTGGGTGAGCACTTTCCGCAATTCCGCGGGTGAGCGAAGTTCCCGGTATCCTCTGGGATGATTCGGGTCGTCGATGCGCTCGACGCCCATTGTCAGGCGTCCGGCCTTGGACGCTTCCTCGCGGCCGCAGCAGAAACGGGAGTGGTGGATGGGACAATATTGGTTTCGGTGAAGTTTCATGGAAGTGCCCTTGTGTGTTTTTGTGGTTGCTGCGCATTGCTCTGCCGGTGGGGTGTTTTGCTTTGTTCTGCTTCGGTCAAGGGATTGAAATGCGGAGCAGGCCCAGGCGCTCGCTGCGGAGCTCACGCGAATGCGCCTCGATG